>NZ_JAVFVT010000042.1 GCF_030929555.1 Paenibacillus sp. LHD-117
CCGTCGACGATCGTCTATGCCGAAAACCATCCGCCCCACCTGAAATTCATCATGTTGAAATCCTGCGAATGAGTGAGCATTCGTGAGATAATCCCTAAAATACGAGGGACGGAAGTATGATGCCTTATTTTGTGTTTCTACCTGAAAAATTGCTATTTCCAGGTAGATTAAGAGTTGTGAGCTCCGTTAGATATCCAGAGAGGCTCATAATCGCATAATAAGAGCGCTGAGCTCCGTTAGAGCATGGAATGGTTACATGACTCCCGCACCTGCTGCTTTGGGTCATTCAACGAAATCGTTCGTGCCAATTCGGCTCCACCGTTCGCCAAGCGTGGTTCAACCTGTCCGGTATTGGCGATGACAAAGTTTCGGTCCACGATCATCTTTACGGTATACATAGGGCGTTCACCCTTAATAATTTTAAACGTTTAAATTCAGCAATTCAATTACACTATAAACCCTTGGTTAGATTGAGATACACATCGCTTAATCTCTGCTAACCATAATCATGTCAACTACTTGTTTCGCGAACGCAGCGTAGGAATCGATCAGATCAGGACTTTGATCAATAGCCCACCTGAGGGTATCGAAAGCCCTTAATAGCAGCAAATGCCTCGTTTCAGAAAGGTCTTTTTCACTTATTCCGTACCCGTCCATTAACACGTTGAATTCCTCAATACTCGGGCCTTCTTCTAGTCCTAGGATTTGGTAATGCATCAATTGAGCAACAGTTGAATGCGGAACCACGCTTACTTCTGCATTGCCCCAATCCAGCAATATAACTTGGTTTGCCTGATTGACAATCGTATTCTTTAAAGAGATATCTCCATGGTTTAAACCGAAGCGGAACGTTTTTTTCTTCAAATTCTCGAACAGCGTTCTTACTCTCCGCGATTCCATCTGAGTGATTACTCCAAGCTCAATCAAGCGATCATGCTCAGTCAAACTATTGATATTATACTGCACATACCCTTGCCAACTGCCATCTGATCCGGCATGAGAAGGTGACTGAAACTCACCATGTTCTGGATCAATCAGATTCTCTCCATATCCCTTCACTTGAATCGAATGAATAAGCTTGGCATACTCGCCAAGCTGCCTCCAAACATCGGACTTGGGAACCTTACTGTCTACCCCGTTGTCGCCATGGATAAAAGTTTGAATCATATATGCGGTTTCATCAACCATACCAACGGACAACACCTCGGGCCCGGGAATGCCAACTGCGGCTGCTTGCTCGATACACCATTTTTCTTTGATAAAGCTTGGAAATGAATCTTTATCGTTCATGCGGACAACGACTTTGCGACTCTCCGTTTCGACTACGCAAACCTGATTTGTGATGCCTTTACCTATGATCTGATATGAGGTTTTTACTTGTTCCAGAAGAAAATCGCCTGCAATTCGTTCTGCTTGCATAACTACAGAATTTTCCATCGTTTCTTTCACCCCCACAAGTGTCGTGCTTCGACTAGATTACCACAGACTTGTTTGGAAAGTACTTTTAAAACTAAACTGTCCTGCCCGGCAGTTCAACGCAAAAGGCAGCCGAACCGGCTGCCTTTTCGTCCATATTAAGCTAATGTTAACGCACCCTCGATACAAGCAACTGAATAACCGCCGATTAAGATTTTTCCGTTATCCTGAAATTGAACCTCGACCTTCCCATTGCGCCCGACACAAAATCCCTGACTAGCGACATAGTTTGGTTGTTTGATAAGTTCAAGCTTTCTAACGAGCGTTGCCACGCATCCATTGCCGCTGCCGCACACCGGGTCTTCATCTACTCCGACAGTAGGGGCAAATGACCGTACTTCAAGATCAGACCCTGTATTTCCATTAGCTAATCCGAATACGGTAACGCCTGTTACTCCTGGCGGTATCAATGTAGAAAGTTTCGCGATATTGGGGCGCAGGCTTCGGACCTCGTCGGCATCGGATAGTTGCAGCGTAATCCATACTGCTCCTACATCAATCGTTGCGCTTGCTTTTACGCTATACGAAGGGACTCCCAGGGCATCTGCAAATTCAACTAAATCAGCAGATTGTATGTTCTGTACCTTCGGCTCAGGCATAGTAAGGAATAGTTTATCTCCATCCATAAAAACTGAGACTAAGCCGCTGCCGCATTCCTGTACCAAACATCCTTCTGTCTTCGGTTTATGTCCATTTTTAAGAACAGCAAAAGCGGATCCTATAGTAGGGTGTCCTGCAAAAGGAAGCTCGCTTTTAGGGGTGAAAATACGCAATCTATAGTCAGCCCGCGGGTCTGTCGGCGTGCATACGAAGGTGGTTTCGGATAGGTTCGTCCAATTTGCGATAGCTTGCATCTGCTCCGTGGACAGTTCATTTCCATCGAGAACCACGGCAACGGGGTTTCCCTGAAATGGAACTTCCGTAAATACATCAACTTGTTGGAACGGAACTTGGTGAGTCATTGATGTTTCCCCCTTCATCTAATATGTGACATGTATTCAAATGCGGTTGTTCCATATACGCTTTTAAAATGTTTATTTAAATGGGTCAAATCAACAAAACCGCATGCGGCAACTGCTGAATAAATATCTTTATGCTTCTCAATTAAACGTTTGGCGCGTTCGATTTTGCAGTTAAGAAAGTATTGGTAAGGTGAAATTCCGGTATGTGCCTTAAATAATCGGATAAACTGAAACTTCGATAACTGAAGCTCACTGCTGATTTCATCCAGTTTTAAAACATGTTCCAGGTTGGCATGAAGCATATCCTTTGCTTTTCGAATCAGGACGTTTTCCTTCTTTCCATCAGTCGAAAGCTTTGTTTGAACGAGACCGTCCGCGAGGGACAAAAATAATTCATTGCATAAAGCCTCGTTTTTTTCGCTCAATATTGCTTCTGTCAGGCTTAATATTCGTTGTTCAAGCCGAACATCATACACAATCGGGGTTAAAAACCTTGGAATATCTTTTTTTTCGATTACTTCCAATAACAATTGGGGCTCGATATAAAGCATGACATAATCGAGACCCGTCCTATCATGGGCCATTCCATCATGGGCTTGTTCCGGATTAAAAAACATAACGCCATTCTGATAGGATAATTGTAAACTGCCCTCCAAGTTATACTCCTGAATCCCACGTAACGTAACACCAATGGCATATTCTTGATGAGCATGCTTTTTATACGTAAAATCAGTCATGCTTGCCGATAACGCGGTAATACCGGCCGATTTTCTATAAATAAATTTGTTCATTTTGTTTCACCTCTCTCTACATAAGCCTACCGCCTACATCCAAATCATAACTGCAGCATAAACGAGAGATATTGCCATTATTGCATTAACAACCTTGTTATGCTTCTGTAGAAACGCTTTAAAGACCGTACCGAAAAGCACCCATGTCATAAAGGATAAAAACCCAATTGCTGTGATTGCTAAAATGCTGATGGACATCGCTGTACTTGAGCTATAGTAGGGCATAACGAAAGCGGGAATTACGCTAAATGCAAATAGTACGACCTTAGGATTAAGAAACTGCATAAGCAAGCCGGAAAAGAACGTAGCCGTTTGGTTTACGGCCGGGTTCGATGCATCCATTTTAAAGATCAGATAAGAAAGATAGAGCATATAAAAGCTTCCGAAGATCTGCATCACAGTCATTATTTTCGGTAAGACCGTTATTAGAATCGTATTCAACATTGCGGAAATAACCAGTAATAAACCAAAACCGATCGTTGCTCCATACGTAAATTTCATCGCCTTTTTCGCCCCAAGATTATGTACGGTGGACAATATGACGATATTCGTAGGTCCGGGCGTAACCGTAGCAATCATGCAGTAAATCAAAAAAGTCGTAATATCCATGAGAACCCCTCTTTCTTGCTATTCTCATATACTACAACTCGGATTAAAGGGCTTATAGTACATTATTGCACCCTCCGAGAAAAAGTCAAAATAACGGCATAGCCAATCAAAATAGCGTTAAAGCCGAGCCCGGGTTGTTTTCTATAATACGTATATGACAACGACAAGAGGTGAGGTAGAGATGCAAACGACAAAGACGGCGACGGGTTCGGCGGCCGCGGCAACGGGCGTCAGGCCGAAGCGGGGAAGCGGACGCTTGCAGCGGCACGAAACGATCGCGGGATTCCTGTTCATCGGACCTATGTTGATCGGCGTTACCGTGCTGACGCTTATTCCCATTATCGCGACATTTTTATTATCGCTCGCCGATTGGAATTTCATAGCGGGCATCAAAGATATCAAGTGGGTGGGCCTCGAAAATTTTCAAAAGCTGTTCCAGGACGATATCTTCCTGAAATCGATGCGCAACAATGCGCTGTTCCTGCTGGCCGTTCCGGTTTATTTGATCATCTCCATGTTCCTGGCCATCGTGATCGACAAACACATTTACATGAAGGCCTACTTCAAGGTCGCATATTTCATGCCTTACATCTCCAGCATCGTGGCCGTGGCCATCGTATGGCAAGTATTGTTTAATCCGTCGGCCGGACCGGTGAACCAATTCCTGACGTCGATCGGCATCGAGAATCCGCCGAAGTGGATCGCGGATCCGAAATACGCGCTGGTTTCCCTGATGATGATCTCGGTATGGACGGCCATCGGGTTTAACATGATCGTCTACATCGCGGGCCTTCAATCGATTCCGAGAGACTTGTACGAAGCGGCGGAAATCGACGGGGCGGGCACTTGGACGAAATTCAAAAGCATCACGTTCCCGCAGCTGTCGTCGACGACGTTTTTCCTGCTCGTCACAGGTATCATCTCGACCTTCAAAGTGTTCGACCTGATCGCCGTATTGACCAAAGGCGGCCCGCTGTCGTCCACCAGCATGATCGTCTGGCAGCTGTACGACACGGCGTTCGTCAACCTGAAGATCGGTTACGCCTCCTCCATGGCGGTCGTCCTGTTCTTCTGCGTGCTCGCCATTACGCTGCTTCAATGGATCGGACAAAAAAAATGGGTGAACTACTAGAATTGAAGTTCAAAAAGTCCGCCTTTGATCACGAAGTAAATCGAGAAGCAGATTCGACATCGAATCTTGAATTCAGCCGAAACTTCCGGTGCTCACGTAGCTACCACTACGCTCCGCTCCTCAGTTCCTAGCTTCATTCAACCTTCTCGGTGCTGAAAACCGGACTTTTTGAACAACTATTTAAGGGGGAGAGAAACTTGACCGCAACAACGACCGCGAAAATTCGAAAGGGCATCGTGACCGCGCTGATGTTCGCCTTAAGCATCCTGTTCCTGATGCCGTTCCTGTGGATGTTGTCCGCTTCCTTCAAGATCGAAGCCGAAGTGTTCACGTACCCGATCAAGTGGCTGCCCACGCAGTGGCACGCGATCGAAAACTACAAGGAAGTATGGGTGGGCAAATTCCCGTTCTACAAATATTATTGGAACACGATCAAAGTAACGGTGGCGACGACGGCCATTTCCTCGGTCGTATCGGCGCTGGCCGCGTACGGCTTCTCCAAAATCCAGTTCGGCGCAAGCAAATATCTGTTTCTGATCGTGCTCGCGACGTACATGATTCCGCAGCAGGCGATTCTGGTGCCGCAGTTCATCCTGTACCGGCAAATCGGATTTTTCGACAGCCATCTCGGCCTCATCATGCTCGGAAGCTTCAGCGTACTCGGAACGTTCATGTTACGGCAATTCTTCATGGGCATCCATAACGAATTCATCGAATCGGCCAAAATCGACGGGGCGGGCCACTGGCGTATCTTCTGGCGCATCGCGTTCCCGCTGGTCCGTCCGGCGATCGCGACTTACGCGATTCTCCGTTTTATCTGGACGTGGAACGATTATCAGAATCCGCTCATTTTCCTGAGGACGGACGCTTTGTACACGATCCAGCTCGCGATGCAGAAGTTTACGACGATCAACGGAGAGTTTTATTCCTTAATGATGGCGGCCGCCGTTTCCGCGATTCTGCCGCTGCTGATCATCTTCGTCATCGGCCAGAAGAGCGTGATCGAAGGCATCGCCCTCGGCGGCGTAAAAGGATAGTTTGGTCGAGGATGTGCGACCGCGCTTCAGAGGTAGGGAATTTTCATGTGGTGATAAAACCTTTATCGAAGTAATTCGAGGATGAGCGACCGCGCTTCAGAGGTAGGTTTTATCGCCAATCAACATGTGGTGATAAAACCTTTATCGAAGTAATTCGAGGATGAGCGACCGCGCTTTAATGGTAGGTTTTATCGCCAATCAACATCCGAACTATCTAATCCTATTTAGATAGTTTGGAGATGTTGATGTGGTAAAAATAGTCGTAATTGTAGTCAAGATCGTAGTATAGAGCGGCTGTAAGCGGTTGCTACAATAAAGTCAAGAAAGCGGATACAGGCGAATAAAGACGATGGGGTCGGCTTTCTAACGTATAATGGAGATACATTCAAGGAGGGGTACGGATGTTTAAAGGGAAAAAGATGTTCTTCGTTCTCGCGTTGTCGGCCGTCATGGCTTTGACGGGATGCGCGGGCAACAACGGCGGCAACAACGGCAATACAGCGGGCAATGGGGGCGCGTCGACGGCGCCAAGCGAACCGCCGAAGGCGGGCGACGAGCCGGTCACGATCCAGCTCCATACGTTCGGTAACGAAGCCACGTACAATTGGGCCAAGACGGTCGCCGCTTTCGAGGAAAAATATCCGAACATCAAAGTCAACGTGAACGTGCTCAGCGAAAAAGGCGATACCCAGGAAGCGATCCAGAAGCTCGATCTCGCGGCTTCTTCGGGCGAGCAGATGGACGTTATCATGTTCTCCGATCCCGCCAGCTACGCGCAGCGCGTAGGCCTCGGCATGGTTGCGCCGCTAGACGAATTTATCGCGGCCGAAGGCTACAAAGTGAACGAAGACTATAAAGTGGATACGACGCTGAACGGCAAAGTGTACGCGCTGCCGGGCAAATTCAATCCGTGGTACGTGCTGCTCAACAAAACGGATCTGGATAAAGCGGGCCTCGAGGTTCCGACCGATTGGACATGGGAGGACTTCGCGACTTACGCGAAAACGCTGACGACCGGCGAAGGCGCGGGCAAACATTACGGCACGTACTTCCACGGTCCGCAAAACGGCGGCTGGATGGAATTCATGAAGCTGGCGCTGGCGAACCAACCTGACAACACGGAATTCCTGAAGGAAGATGGAACGATGAACTTCGACAATCCGCTGTTCCGCAAGACGCTCGAGCTTCGAGTCCAGATGGAGAAAGAAGACGCGTCCGCTACGCCGTACACCGACATGCTATCCCAGAAACTTCATTACCGTAATCAGTTCTTCAACCAGGCCGTCAGCATGATCATGATCGGCAGCTGGATGAACACCGAGCTGGGCGGCACGGAGCAATTCCCGCTTAACTTCGACGTGGCGGTCGCGCCGATTCCGAAGAACGACGCAGCCGACGAAGGCGGTTATACGATGGTTACGACGGACTACGTGTCCGTGGCCGAAAGCTCCAAGAACAAGGAAGCGGCTTACCAGTTCGTTCGCTGGTACACGACGGATGGCCAAATCGCGCAGGGCAAAAACATCCCGGCATGGAACGGCGTAGACCAATCGCAGCTGGAAAGCATCATCGACATTATTCTGAGCGGCACCAAAAATCCGGAGAAGGTCAACAAAGCTTCGCTCGTGAACACGCTGTCGAACGCCAAGTCTTCCAAAATCATTCCTCCGGTGACGTACCAATCCGAGATGTACAAGGTCATCAACGAGGAATACGAGAAGCTGATCTACGGTCAGCAGGACATCGACCAAGTCATCGCGGCGCTGAACGATCGTGTCCAAAAAATCATTGATGCCAACAAATAATAATAAAGGTTCAAAAAGTCCGGTTTTCAGCACCGAGAAGGTTGAAAGAAGATAGGAAATGAGGAGCGGAGCGTAGTGGGAGCTACGTGAGCACCGGAAGTTCCGGCTGAATTCAAGATTCGATGTCGAATATGCTTCAGGTAAGCATCGTGATCAAAAGCGGATCTTTTTGAACATCCTTTAATAGGCTATACTTGTATTATTAAAAATGAGAGGTGCAGCGTAAGAACTGCGCCTCTTTTTTTTCCAACCGCGCCGCTGACGCGACATTATCGACATCCCGGGAGGAAATCGCATGCAAGTTCCCACGAAGCCTTGGCTGTGGTCCAGATCGTTCCGCTTCCGCCTTATGGTCACGGCGGTCGTCTGCATTCTCGTTCCCGCGTTCATTACGCTGGCGATCTATAATATGCTGACCAAGGACGCCGTCAAGGAAGAGGCGGTCGCGCAATCGCGCCAGAAGCTGCAGCTCGTGGACGGCTACGTGACGAACCTGTTCGACTACATGCTTTATATCGCGAACAGCGTGCAGAATGATTCCTCGCTTAGCGTCGTGCTCAAAGAAATCGCGAACGGGAAGACGTACGACGGTCCAAACGGGGAATACGAGCGGTTTCTTGATCAAGCCAAAATTTTGAGCAAAATCGATTTCTTGACCATTCAAGGCGATTCGGCTTACGTAACGATTTTACTCAAAAACGGAACCAAATTCACGAATTACCCGATATCCGATTTCGATCCGATCGCGCTGAAGGACGAACCGTGGTTCGGACAATTGGACGGCCTGACGGGCATGCAGTCCTTATGGATCGGCACGTCCCCGACCGTCTTTCCCATCGAACGGGTGAACAGTCCCTATCAAATTTCCATGGGCCGTACGCTCCGCGCAGGAGTGAAGCCGTACGGGTACGTGTTCGTGACCATCATGGAGAAGCAGGTCGGCGGCATCTTTGGCCGATTGTCGGAAGGGCAGGAGACGATGCTGCTGGACGGCGGCGGGCGCATCATGTCGCATCTCGACAAGGAGAAGATCGGGGAAAGCTTCTCGCATTCCGCGAATCTTGAATCGTCCGTCAGGCCCGAGATCGTGAACGTCGGGGACGAAAGTTATATTTTGACTTCGCAAAAACAAAAATTGACGGGCTGGGAGCTCGTTTCCTTGACGCCTTATAAACAAGCGGTGTTTAAGCTGAATTCGATCTTCAACCGCGTGGCCGTGCTGCAGCTGCTCTCATTTGTCGTTTTTGTGCTGCTGTTCCTGTATTTGCTCGGGACCTTCACGAGGCCCCTGGTACGTCTAGGGAAGATGGCTGAGACAGTGCAGCGCGGGAACCTCGAGGTCCGTTCGAATATACGGGGCAGCGACGAGATCGGTTACCTCGGCCAGTCGTTCGACCTTATGCTCGACCGGGTGAAGGGGATGATCGCGGAGATTACGTTAACCCAATCAAGGAAACGCAAAGCCGAGCTGGCGATGCTGCAGGCGCAGATCAATCCGCATTTCCTATTCAACGTGCTGAATTCCATTCGGATGAAAGTCATGAAGAGCGGCGACTTGGACAGCGCGGAGATGATCAGCTCCTTGTCCAAGCTGCTTCGGATGACGATTATCCAAAGCAAGGATACGATTCCGCTGCACGAAGAGCTGTCGACCATCGCGGATTACGTGCTGCTCATGAACATGCGCCAGAAGGAGAAGGCGGAGCTTCGGCTTGATCCGGCGCCGGACACGCTGATGTGCCTGGTTCCGAGATTTTTCCTGCAGCCGATTATCGAGAACGCGCTCATTCACGGGCTCAGCCAGCGGGCGGGTACGATCGAGATCGCGTCCAGCACTACGAGCCAGGATGTCGTCATCAGTGTCCGGGACAGCGGCTCGGGAATGGAGGAGGTCAAACTTGCTCATTTGCGGTCTAAGCTCGAGCCTGGCGCGGACCTAACCGAGGCGAACGGCGATTCGAGCGGCAGACTCTCCGGCTTCGGCCTGTATAACGTGTGCGAGCGCATGCGGATGACGTACGGCGAATCGTTCCGCATCGAGGTGGACAGCGCCGAGGACGCCGGGACAACGATTACGATGATCATTCCGAAGCAGAGGGCGGAGGTGGACCAGGATGTATAAAGTGATGCTCGTGGACGACGATTATCCCGTGTTGGAGCTAATTCATTATGCCATCGACTGGGAGAGCATGGGGCTCTCCGTCATCGGCATGCACGAGAACGGGGCAAGGGCGCTGGAAGCGGCCGCGACGGAAATGCCGGATATTCTCATTACGGACATCGGCATGCCCCAGATGAACGGACTGGAGCTGATCGCCAAGCTGAAGGACGCGAAGCCGGGCTTGCGTGCGGCCATTCTGTCCTGCCATGACGAATTCGAATACGCCAGGCAGGCCATGAAGCTGCAGGTGCAAGACTACCTGCTCAAGGATACGCTGGATCCGGCCGCGATCCGCGCGCTGCTCTCGCAATTCATCGCAAGCTTGGAAGAGGAGCGCGAGCATCAAACCAAGCAGCTCCGGATGGAAAGGCTGGTCGACCGCAACCGCTCGTTAATGAAGGAGAAGTTCATACGAGCCACGCTTCAGCAGCCGATGCTGGATATCGAGAAGTGGAAGTCGGAGCTCGAAAGTTATGGCCTGCCGCTTCGCGGCGGGGAAACGATCATCCCGGTTATCGGGCTCGTCGACGAGTTCCGGGCGGCGAAGCAACGATTTCAATCCGAAGAAGTGCTGCGGTTCGCGCTGGACAACGTGCTCGAAGAGACGATTCAGCAGTTCGGCCTGAAGGCCGTCCATTTTCAGTACAGTACCCAAGAAACGGTGCTGCTCGCGGCGTTTCAAGGCGGCTTGAAGGTGAACGGCTACGAGAAGACGCGAGAGCTTCTGCGCGCGATTCAAAAGGCGGTTCGAACCTTAAAGCTGTCAATGTCGTTTCTCATCGGCGACGGCTGCCCGGCACCGGAAGGGATCAAATCGTCGCTGCTCGGCATCCAGAAGGACGGGGTTGCCCGGTTCTACCGACAAGGCGGAGAGATCACGCGAGCGGAGGGGCGGGCTCCCGAAAGCTACGACATGTTCAAGGATTTCCAGAAATGCAGCGAGAAGCTGCGGGATTTGATTCTGGGCAAGAAGGTGGGGGAAATCCAATCCGCCGTATCCGGCTGGCTGGAAGAAGCGGAACGGCGGCGTCCGGATCCCGCGGTCGTCAAGGATTGGGTGCTCAGGCTGTTGCTGGATACGAGGTTGAAGCTGCAATCCGTGCTCGACTACCGTTCGGCGGGCAGGGGCGACGTGCTTCCTAATGAAGCGCTGGAGCTGGACACGATTACGGAGCTAAAGGAATGGATGATCAGCCACTGCCTGTCCATCATAGCGGCCGACATGTACGGGGGAATCGCGAGCAAACGAGCGGAAATCGCGGAAGCTTGCCAGTACGTCACGCAGCGCTTGGATCGCAAAATTACGCTGGAAGAAGTCGCGGAGCAGCTTTTTATGAACCCGAGCTATTTTAGCAGGCTGTTCAAGAAGGAAACGGGAGAGACGTTTATCGAATACGTTACGAGAATGAAAATGCACCGCGCGAAGGAACTGCTAGAAGAAAGTGCGACGCCGGTTGGCAAAATATGCGAAACGTTAGGCTACGACAACCAGAGTTACTTCATCAAATTGTTCAAATCGTTTTCGGGGCTTACGCCCGTCGAATACCGGAGCCAACTGCGCAAATAAGGGAGTGGACGCGATGAAGCGGGGAAATGTAGGATTGGGTGGTTTAGGGGAAGCTTTGCATGGCCGGGCGCGCGGGTTCGAGCTGCTCGGCGGCGCGGAAGATTCGCGCCGGATGGCGGACAGGCTGCTGCGCGACGGCTCGCTGTCCGGACTAGTAGGCGAGATCGAGTCGGAGGCGGATCGCATGCTCGGCGAGGAGGAGCCGCTGCTCACCGACGAGCTGTTCCGCGATTATGGCGAAACCGGGGAACGACTTCCTTACGAGCGCGTTTACTTCGAGAAGCGCAAACGGCTGAATGCGTTTGCTTTGATGGCATGGTTGAGGCCGTCCTCGCCGGCTTATTTGGATGCGCTGCACAAGACGGCATGGTCGGTTTGCGAGGAATTTACGTGGTGTTTGCCCGCCCATTACGGCGAGAAGCGCGGTCCGTACGGCAACATCGATTTGTTCGCGGCGGAGACGGGGTTCGCGCTTTGCGAGATGGCCGCATTGCTGGGCGACGCGCTTGAGCCGGAGCTTGCGAAGCGGATCGCGGAGGAGGCGGAGCGCCGGCTGTTCGAGCCGTATCTCGAGCAAGGGCCTTATCCGTGGGAGAAGCTGGAGAACAACTGGTCCTCGGTATGCGCGGGATCTATCGGCTCCGCGGCGCTATATGCGATTGCCGACGCGGACCGACTAGCTCGGGTGCTGGAGAAGGTGCAGGCGGCGATGGATTGTTTCCTGGCGGGATACGGCGAAGACGGCGCATGCGTCGAGGGGTACTCCTATTGGCAATACGGATTCGGCTATTACGTCTATTACGCGGATCTGCTAAAGACAGCGACTAGCGGGGCGTTCGACGGTTTCTCGGGATCAAAGGCGAGAGAGATCGCGTTGTTCCAGCAGCGCTGCTTCTCCGGCGGCGATACGGTCATCAATTTCTCGGATTCGCCGCAGTATAACGGCGTGTACATGGGGCTGACGATGCGGCTGCGCGACGAGTATCCGGAGGTTGCTCTGCCGAACCCTTCCCTTCGGGAGCCGTACGCGGCGGATCATTGCGGACGCTGGGCGCATGCCCTTCGTAATTTGATCTGGGCTTCTTCTTCGAGGGAAGGGGCTGTCATAGCGGAGGCCGAAGCGGGCGATTGGCCGACGGAAGCCCGGTACTTGGCGGACGCGGGCTGGTTCCTGTCGCGTTACGTTCCCGAGAGGGGAACCTCGTATTGCTTCGCGGCCAAAGGCGGCCATAACGGCGAATCGCATAACCATAACGATTGCGGCCATTTTATTCTGCACGCGGACGGCGAGGCGTATTTGGCCGATTTGGGAAGCGGCGTGTACACGAAGCAGTACTTCGGTCCAGATCGGTATACGTTCTGGTGCAACGGCTCGCAAGGCCATTCGCTTCCGATCGTGAACGGACAGCTGCAGGAAGCGGGAGAGCAGCGGAAAGCGCGAGTGACGGAAGCGAACGTCGGCGGCGAGGAAGATCGTTTCGCGCTCGAGTTAAGCGGCTTGTACCCTGCTTCGGCCGGCCTGGTTAGCTTAGCGAGAAGCTTCCGTTGGCGTAAAGCGGGCAAGCCGAGTTTGATTTTGACGGACCGGATTTCGTTCGGTCAAGTTTCGCCGGAGACGGATGCGGATAGCGTGAACAAGGTTGTCGAACGTTTCGTTACGATGCAAGAGCCAAAGCTCGGGGAAGAAGGTTGGTTGACGATCGAGGGCAAGCGCCTCCTGCGGATCGGATACGATGCTCGGCTATGGAAGCCCGTCGTCACGGCGCGAAGCGATCGGGACCATTTCGACCAAGAGAGACATTGGCATACGCTTGATTTTCATTCGGTGGCAGGAATGAGGGGGGCCGTTGTAGAAGCGGTCTTTACGTTCGAATTCATCACTTGAAGGGGGAGCAAGGAATGACGAGGGAACAAACGGCGGGCGACCGCGCCTATTGGCTGGACAGAATGAGAGCGGTTGCAGAGCCGGTATTGGTTGCGGCGGCGGAGCGTCGCCTAAGAAGGGACATGCCGGTGGAAGCGAAGGACGGATTGCTGGACGACCGGATGAAGTTTACTCATCTGGAGGCGATCGGGCGGCTGCTCTGCGGCATCGCTCCCTGGCTGGAGCGGCGCGAAGGCGGTTCGGACGCGGAGGAACAATCGTTACGGCAGCGGTATGCGGAGCTGGCGCGCAAAGCCATCGAGGCGGGAGTCGACCCGGCTTCCCCGGATTACTTGAACTTCACGGACGGCCACCAGCCGATCGTGGATGCCGCATTCCTCGCGCAGGCGCTGCTTCGCGCGCCTTCGGAGCTGTGGGGCAAGCTTGCGCCGGACGTTCAGCGCAACATCGTCGCGGGACTGAAGGCGACTCGCACGCGCAAGCCGTTCGCGAACAACTGGCTATTGTTCGCGGCAACGATTGAAGCGTTCCTCTATGTTGCGGGAGAGCCGGACTGGGATCCGATGCGGATCGACTACGCGCTCAGGCAGCATGAAGCTTGGTACGTCGGAGACGGCGCATATGGCGACGGTCCGCATTTCCATTGGGATTACTACAACAGCTTCGTCATCCAGCCGATGCTGTTGGACGTGCTCGAAGCCGTACATAAGCAGGACCAAACTTGGGAGCAGCATTACCCGAACGCTATCGCTCGCGCGCGGCGGTTCGCGGCCGTGCAGGAGCGGATGATCGCGCCGGACGGCACGTTCCCTCCGATCGGAAGATCGCTGGCCTACCGCTGCGGCGCGTTCCAAAGCTTGGCGCAGAGCGCCTTGCGCGGGGAGCTGCTGGAAGGACTGGCGCCGGGCGCGGTGCGAAGTGCGCTGACGGCGATCATCGGGCGAACGCTGGACGCGCCCGGCACCTTCACGGAAGACGGCTGGCTGACGATCGGGTTAAGCGGGCATCAGCCCGGCCTTGGCGAAGGGTATATTTCGACGGGCAGCACCTACCTGTGCGCGGCCGTCTTTCTGCCGCTCGGCTTGCCCGCTTCGGATCCGTTCTGGACCGAGCCCGGCCAGCCTTGGACATCCGTGCTCGCATGGAGCGGGTTGGCGACGCCGATCGATTCCGCGCTCAAGTAACGGGGAAGCGGTCTCTATTTTTGGGATGTAAATTTCGCGCAAAAATAAGGTCAGGCACTTGAAATTGATTGGGAAGTTGAGTATGATAAAAATGGCTGTTAGCACTAAACGCTTACGAGTGCTAACGATGTACAATAAGCGACAAATTTAGAAGGAGGCTATTTTCAATGATTAAACCATTGGGTGAACGCGTATTGATCGAACCAATCGCGAAGGAAGAAACGACTGCGAGCGGCATCGTGCTGCCGGATACGGCGAAGGAAAAGCCGCAAGAAGGCAAAGTCATCGCGGTAGGCAGCGGATCGCTGAAAGACGGCGTACGCGTGGCATTGGAAGTAAAAGAAGGCGACCGCGTTCTGTTCTCCAAATATGCGGGAACGGAAATCAAATACGAAGGCAAAGAGTATTTGATCATGAAAGAAAGCGACATCCACGCGATTTTCGGCTAAGTTCGCATACACATACTTAATTTAACCATTCGGGAGGTAATCGATCATGGCTAAAGAAATTAAATTTAGCGAAGAAGCGCGCCGTTCTATGCTGCGCGGCGTCGACGCTCTTGCAAACGCGGTGAAAGTCACGCTCGGTCCTAAAGGCCGCAACGTGGTACTCGAGAAGAAATTCGGAAGCCCGCTTATTACGAACGACGGCGTGTCCATCGCCAAAGAAATCGAGCTGGAAGACGCGTTCGAGAACATGGGCGCTCAACTGGTCAAAGAAGTAGCTACCAAAACTAACGACGTGGCTGGTGACGGCACGACGACCGCAACTGTTCTGGCTCAAGCGATGATTCGCGAAGGTCTGAAAAACGTAACTGCCGGCGCTAACCCGATGGTCATTCGCAAAGGCATCGAGAAAGCCGTTAAAGCGGCTGTCAACGAGCTCAAAGCGATCTCCAAGCCAATCGAAGGCAAACAATCGATCGCGCAAGTCGCTTCCATCTCCTCCGCTGACGAGGAAGTGGGCCAACTGATCGCGGAAGCGATGGAGAAAGTCGGCAACGACGGCGTTATCACGGTTGAAGAATCCAAAGGCTTCAACACGGAGCTTGAAGTGGTTGAAGGCATGCAGTTCGACCGCGGTTACGTTTCCCCTTACATGATCACGGACACGGACAAGATGGAAGCGGTGCTCGACAACCCTTACATCCTGATCACGGACAAAAAAGTATCCAACATCCAAGAGATCCTGCCTGTCCTGGAGAAAGTCGTTCAATCCGGCAAGCAGCTTCTGATCATCGCGGAAGACGTGGAAGGCGAAGCGCAAGCGACGCTGATCGTCAACAAACTGCGCGGCACGTTCACTTGTGTAGCGGTTAAAGCTCCTGGCTTCGGCGACCGCCGCAAAGCAATGCTGCAAGATATCGCTGCTCTGACAGGCGGCCAAGTGATCACGGAAGAGCTCGGCCTAGAGCTGAAATCGACGACGGTAGACCAACTGGGCTCCGCTCGCCAAATCCGTATCACCAAAGAAAACACGATCATCGTTGACGGCGCAGGCAACTCTGCCGACATCAGCGCTCGCGTGAACCAAATCCGCGCGCAGCTGGAAGAAACGACTTCCGACTTCGACAAAGAGAAGCTGCAAGAGCGCCTGGCGAAGCTTGCTGGCGGCGTAGCGGTTATCAAAGTCGGCGCGGCTACCGAAACCGAACTGAAAGAGCGCAAGCTCCGCATCGAAGACGCCCTGAACTCCACTCGCGCAGCGGTGGAAGAAGGTATCGTATCCGGCGGCGGCACGGCTCTGGTTAACGTATACAAAGCTGTAGCAGCTGTAGAAGCTGTTGGCGACGAAGCGACTGGCGTGAACATCGTTCTGCGCGCGCTTGAAGAGCCGATCCGCACGATCGCGGCGAACGCGGGCCAAGAAGGTTCCGTTATCGTTGAGCGTCTGAAAAACGAGCCTGTAGGCATTGGCTACAACGCGGCTACCGGCGAGTGGGTCAACATGTTCGACGCAGGTATCGTAGACCCTGCGAAAGTAACGCGTTCCGCATTGCAAAACGCTGCATCCGTAGCGGCTATGTTCCTGACGACCGAAGCGGTTGTTGCCGACAAACCGGAGCCTAAAGGCGCTGGCGGCGGCATGCCTGACATGGGCGGCATGGGCGGTATGGGCGGCATGATGTGATGAACTCATTATCGAAGTAATTCGATGATGAGCGACCGCGCCTAAGCGGTAACAATGAGAGGCCGAGCAAAAGTTCCGAGGAACTTCTGCGCGGCCTCTTTTTTGTTGTCGGGAGTAAGACGAAATCCGAATTACGGCCGAGGCCGATCAAGCACGTCTACGGTGCCGTCCGAACGGCCGACGATGACCTGAGCGGCCATCCCGATAAATAACCCGTGCTCGACGACGCCGGGAATGCGGTGGAGAGCGTCGGCGAGCAGCCCGGGCTGCTCGATGGGGCCGAACTCGCAGTCCATCGTAAAGTTCCCGTTGTCGGTCCTATAGGGCTGAGCGTCAGCAGCCATTCTCATCCTCAGCTCGCAGCCGAGCTGGCGCAGCTTCCGCTGCGTGAGCTCAAAGGCGAACGGGACCACCTCGACGGGCAGCGGGAATTGGCCGAGATGCCGCACAAGCTTGGATTCGTCGATGATCACTATCAGCCGTTTGCTTGCGTCGGCGACGATTTTTTCTCGCAGCAGCGCGCCGCCGCCGCCTTTGATTAAGTTCCATTCCGGGTCGACTTCGTCGGCGCCGTCAATCGTGACATCGATGTCCTCGACATCCGAGAACGAAATCATCGGAATGCCCAATTGCCTTGCCAGCTGCTCGGAGCGGACAGAAGTGGCTACAGCCTTGATCGTCAGCCCGTCCGCGACTTTCCTGCCGACCGCTTGAATGAAATGATAAACGGTCGATCCGGTACCCAAACCGACGGTCATGCCGTCTTCCAGCCATTCGACCGCCCGTTCGGCGGCCGCGCGTTTGGCATCCATGGAATCACCTCGCATATATTTCTTGAATTAGACGGATCCGGTGAGCTGTTTCGCTGCCGATGCGGGCTGTATTCTGCACAGCCGGTTCGAGAAAAACGATCCCCACAGCGAGACGGCAATCAGCACAAGATTGGTCAGTACGGTAAGGAGCAGCGCGTTCATGAAAGCGGACATGAAGCCGAGGACTCCGAGCGCGAGCAGGCCAATCAGGTAAGGCGACGAGACGACGCCCGACACGATCCGCATGAACAGGGCGTTGCCGAGCATGAACAAGGCGGGTCCTACGAGAGTGACGGCTATCGTTTGGGTGTCGATGTGGCCGACGGGATGGGCAAGCAGCAATTCATCGGCGACGGCCGTCACGATAATACCCGCGACCAGCAGCAGATGCGTATACGTGTAAGCGGATCTGGCGACGCGGCCCGGATCGGACGAATGGGCGATAAAATGATGTCCGGTTTTGGCGGTCGAACCGAAGTAGATCCACCACATCGCGGCCGAGCCGGCGAAAGCGGTCGCGAAGGCGGCTAACGTGGCCGGGCTCCAGTCCAGCTTGGCGAAGGTCGCTCCCGTTATCAGAATCGATTCGCCCAGCGCAATGATGATGAACAGGCCGCAGCGTTCGGCCATATGGGATCCTTCCACGTTCCAGACCGCTGTTGGCGTTCTGCCGAGTCGCGGCGTCCAGAAGCCTAACGAAGGAGCCGCGTATTCGATCGACAGCGCAATGATCCATAAAGCCATCCGCCATTCACTCTCTATGATTCCTCCGGCAATCCAGAACACGCCGGACAACGTCAGCCAAGCGAGTATACGGACAAAATTAACCCGGAGTTCATGAAGCCCGCCGCGAAGGAGCCATACCGTATACGCGGTCCGTCCCACTTGAAACAACGTGTAGGCGGCGGCAAAATAAAGGCCGGACGTTTCGAACGCTTTCGGAATCGAAGAGGACATGATCAACCCCAGCAGCATTAGTGCGATCAGCAGGACGCGCACCTGTTGGCTTTCGGGATTCAGGGAGTTAATGACCCAAGCGGTAAAGATCCAAGCCCACCAGACGGCCATCGTAATGAGCGCTAGTCGAACGGCGCCTTCCAGCGTGAAGTTTTCCAGGAAGGAATGCGACAGCTGCGTGATGGCAAAGACAAAGATCAAGTCGAAAAACAACTCAATAAACGATACTTTTCCCGAGTCGCTGCTCCCCCGGCTGCGCAGCAACAAGGCTCTTGCGGTTAACGGCTCCATCCTTTCACTCCTTATGAGATTGGTAAAACTATTCTAATAGACATCCATTGTAGCATGGGGATGCATTTTGGTCTCACATTAATGACCATGGTAGGGTTCGTTCATCGAACCTTTTCTGGTATAGTAGAGACATCTATTTCGGGAAGAAGAGGGCCGCTTATGGGGAAGAAGCTGTTCTGGTCGGATTGGTTGATTGTCGTGGGGTTTGTCTTGTGGTTCTGGGGCTCGGAGATCGTCAAGAAATACGCCGAGAAAACATGGTTTGAGCCGGTGCTGGCATGGCTGAACAACAACTTTATGTTTTCCGTCCCGTTTTGGTCGGTGTTTTTTTTCGCCGGCACGTTTGTGGCCATCTTCCTGCGTTATCATCAGCGCAGAGTGGCGGAGCTGGAGACGCTGCTCGAAGACGAGAAACGGATCATGTCCCTGCTGAACGAGGAGCAAAGGCCGCTTCAGCTGCGATATTTGCTTGGCAAGGCGGCGCGATCGTTCGTGGAGCGTAACCCGTACGCGATCGCGGCTCAGCTATTCCATTACGAGATCATGATCGGACGCGGCAATACGCGAATAGCAGTCAAAAATATCGGCGAATACGCCAGGGAAGGCGAGAACGTCAACATTTTCTCGCAGCATTACTACAACGTGCCGACTAGATTGTATCAGGAGCTGCGTGAAGCGCAAAAGGCGCTGGCCTCGCATGACTTGATGCCGGCGATCCTGATGGCCGAACGGCTGCAGTCCCGGCTGCGGGCGAAGAGCGCCGTTCATTATACGGGCAAGGACGCCGTGGAATTCGCGTTCTGCAGAATCGCGCTTGGCATGATGGCGACCTATCTCGACATCCGCGTCGATTACGAGCTGCCCGAGGACAAGGCGGAGAAGCTGGACGGCATGCTCCGCTCTGGCATTCTGATGGCCATTCTCATGCAAACGAACTACTACGTGTTCTCGAACCATGGCAGCGACGAGAAGCGGGACAGGGTTTACTACGCTACCGAGATCCAAATGCCGCGGGAGCGGATGCTCGCTTTGATCATTTTTAGTCCGGGTCTGCATGACGAATCGAGCCGCTTCATCGACGAGACGATGACGGAGGCTGATCAAGTTCTGCGTGAATTGTTGGCCAGAATATATTATAATGGGAAGAACGATGCTGGAGGAGGACGGAACCATGGATGATGTCCAAAAAATCCCCGTACTCCAAGGGGAAGAACGTACGAAGGCGCTGCAGAAGCTCGAAGCCTATGGCTTCAAGGTTAAGC
Source organism: Paenibacillus sp. LHD-117 (assembly GCF_030929555.1). GTDB lineage: Bacteria > Bacillota > Bacilli > Paenibacillales > Paenibacillaceae > Pristimantibacillus. Next base: position 20,062 of record NZ_JAVFVT010000042.1, read on the forward strand.
CGGCCCAGTCCGAGGAGGAGCCAACCCCGAAGAATATTTCGTTCTTCGGACGCCGGACGGAACGGATGGTTATCGGCTAATCGCCTCGCCTCGCGAGCGCATAAGGGAGAGAGACGACCTCGTCGTCTCTTTTTTTTCGCATAAGAACGAATAATTTTCCGAACATATCGGAATAACATATGAGAATTTGCAAGGAAGCGCTTTTCTCACACGTCGGCCGCTCACCGCATACCGTATGGCAGGAGGGTGGAGCATGAAACGAACGAAGGCGGATTGGCTGGCGATACTTGCGGACCGCGGATTCAAGATCGGGTTGCCGGCGACGTACCGCGAACGCGGCTCTTATGTGGAGATCAGACGCAGCACGCTGACGCTTGCGCAGCTGGAAGCCCCCGAGAACGGGTTCCACCTGTCGCACGATCCACACCAATCCAGCCTATCTGGCGAATCTCGCAATCCGGGCTCGGTCTGATCGGTGTAATTATCCCGCGATCTTCTTCTTCTTCGGCAGGGAGCATAGCTGAACTTGATCGACTTCTTGCCAGCTCACCTTACCGGAGGAATTGCAAGCTTCGAGCTGAGGGCATTGCCTGTATTGGACAAGGGCGTCGTCAAGCGACTGACTCGCCTCGAGGACGGACGGGGCCGTAAACGATCCGTAGGTGTCGAACGTGAGCTCCATGATCCTGCGGAGCCGCTCGATTCGGTTTCTGCACTCGCATAGATTCATAGACATTCGCCTCCTTCGCGATAGAGTTGCTGGAACGCTTCATTATTTTACAACAAATAACGTTTATTGACTATATGTGGAAGCGTTCTTTTTTTCTCCATGACTAACGGAACATATTCCGCAGCACAAGCCATAGATTAGCCGGCTTCTCCGCGAGCCTGCGCGTGTAATAGGGGTACCACATCTCCCCGTACGGAACGTAACAGCGGATCCGGTATCCTTCGCGCGCCAAGTTTGCCTGCTCGTTCATTCGGAGGCCGTAGAGCATTTGGAATTCGAACGCGGACTTCGGAATGCGGCGTTCGAGCGCGTAACGTTTCACGTAGCGAATAATTGCGTCGTCATGCGTGGCGACTGCCGTATAGACGCCTTGATCCAGATGGAGGCGGATCATATGCTTGAACTGCTGAGCGACCTCGTCTTTCCTCTGATAGGCGATGGACGAGGGCTCCTTGTACGCGCCCTTCACGAGCCGCAAGCTAATGCCGTCATCGATGCAGCGTTCGGTATCCGAAGCGGTCCGGCGAAGATAGGCTTGCAGGACGGTGCCGACATTGCGGAGCCCTTCCGCATGAAGCCTCCTCACGATGTCGAGCGTTGCATCCGTATAAGGCGAATCCTCCATATCGAGTCGGACGAAGTTGCCGATCGAGGCGGCATGTCTCGCTACGGCCCTAATGTTCCGATAACAGGCTTCCCGGTCGAGGGCAAGCCCCATTTGTGTCGGCTTCAGGGAGACGTTGGAGGCGACGCCCTTGTCCGCGATGCCGTCCAGCAGTCTTATGTAGGCGTCGCGGTACGCTTCTGCCTCGGGCAGCTGCCGGATGCCCTCACCAAGATGATCGAGCGTGGCCATGATCCCTTTCTTGTTCAGCTCCTTCACCTGAAATAGCGCTTTCGGCAATTGCTGGCCGGCGATGAACCTGGAAGCCAATCTCTTGCCGTATTTGACCGTCAGCGCCCGAACCGCCCGGTTGCCTGCGATCGTCAGCAATGTTTTGCGATAAAGCTCCGTTCCGATTGCCATGCGAGACCTCCTTCACCGTTTCTCCCGCCTATAATGCATCGTTATACTATATGCGGGATGCCGCTCCCATTATTAGTTGGGGGGAAGGCTTGTCCCCGATCCAAAAAGCAGGAAAGACCCGTGCGGCACGGGTCTTTCGCCAAGATGCCTGCTGCGTCTCATGTCCTCATGCATGGAGGTTACAATCAGACATGGATTAATACCATTTAGAACCGAAGCTGAAGCTACAAGCGATAATCACCAGAAGGATGAAGAGAACCAGAATGGCTCCGACGTTATTATAAGCACCACCAACGCAACCGGACATTGTTACATGCACCTCCTTACGTTTTGAGTACTCTGTAGGTTATGCGCCTTTGGTTATCCGTGATTGGGTATCTGTTCCTATGGCATATAACTTCGGCTTAAGCCCAGTTTGCGGGACAAGTGTGGGGAATCGCATGGACAACGGCCGCGACGGGGTTCGATTGGTGAGGGTTTCGGCGCAAAATGTGCAAACGCACAATTTTCCTCTCCGCCTATACATTCGGGTGAAATATACATAGGATACTGTACCTTAACAATAAAGGAGCTGAAAATTTCATGAACTACGCAGCAAACGTTTCTGGCGGTGCTAACAACCACTATCCAGTTGCAGGTGCAGCTTGCGGTCCTGTAGGAGGCGCATTCAACAACGCTGGAGCCATTCTGGTCCTCTTCATCCTTTTGGTTATCATTGTGAAAACACTCTGCTATTAATCACCGCCGAACGCGTATCCACTAGCTGAAATAGCATGAAAACCCCCGAGCGGATCGGTTCCGCTTGGGGGTTTTACATTGCGCGCTTCCCTAGAAGCGGGTGTTGGCGCCGGACTCCACATTTCGACATAATAACTTTATAATGGACATAAGGTTCTGAAGATAAAGGGGGACGTGTCATTTGAGGAAAATAATCGCAACGGTCGGCTTATGGGCATTGCTCTTGGCCGTGCTAGCTGCTTGCGGTACGAATAACGATCGGACCGAGGCCGTCGCGGAGGAGAAGACGCAGCTGACGTTGTGGCATAATTTCCACGGGGACGATTTGCGTTCCGAGACGATGCGCGGAATCATCGAGGAATACAAGGAAGCGAATCCGACCGTCGAGCTGAAGATCGAAATCATCCATCCGGATGAATACCGCGCCAAGATAGGCAAAGCTGCGGAAGAGGACAAGCTTCCGGATGTGTTCGTCATGTGGAGCGGGGCAATGACAAGGGATTACGCCGCGGCGGGCCTCGTTCAGCCGATTAATGAGCTCTTAAGCGACAATCCGGAATGGAGGGACGGCTTCCTGCCGGGTTCGCTTGAAGCGTTCACGGAAGGCGATAATACGTACAGCGCGCCGATGGGGCTGTCGCCTACGTCGATTCTCTATTACAACAAATCGATTTTCCTGGATCAAAAGCTGACCGTTCCGCGGACCTGGGAGGAGCTGCAGGACGTTATCCGCAAGCTGAACGTTAACGGCATTACGCCGATCGCCCTTGGCAACAAGGCCGGCTGGCTGGCGCAATCGAGCATCTTCAGCTCGCTGGCCGACCGGGTCACGGGAACCGATTGGTTCATGAGAGCGGTCCGGCAGGACGGGGCGGCCTTCACGGATCAAATATTCGTGGACGCGCTTGCGTACATGGAGAGGCTTGGCGAAGCCGGTGCCTTCCAAGAAGGGTTTGGCGAGATCGATAACCTGGAGATGGAGCTCATGTTCGCGCGCGGCGAAGCGGCAATGATGATAGACGGCGGCTGGGCGCTCTCCAATCTGGCCGCGAATGCGACCGAAGACGAGCTGCAGCGGCTAGGCGCGACCGTGATGCCTTCGATGCCCGAAGGTCGAGGCGACGAGCGCGCGTTGTCCGGCGTCGTGGGCTCCGGCATGGCGCTCGGCAGCAAGGCGGAGGGTGCGAGGAAAGATGCCGCGCTGCGGTTGATCTACGCGATGTCTGGTCCCGACGCTCAGAGAAGGACGCTCGAGAGCAACCAATTGGTCAGCTACAAAATTCAGCTCGAGAGAAACAAGGTGTCGCCGATCTTCGCGGAAGTGTACGAGCTCGTGAACAGCGTCGGGCTCACGCCTGTATACGACGGCTATTTGTCCACTGAAGCGTCGAATGTTTTGAACGAAGGGTTGAAGAAGCTGCTCGCCGGCCAGGCGGAGCCGGAAGAGGTCGCGGAGAGTGTGCAAGCGGCGCAGGCCAAGTCGGCAAACCAATAACATCCGCAAAAATTAGCCGAAGCGGCAAATGGGGAGAAACCAAGGGGGAGCAAATGACGAACGAAACGAATAAAGGGCACGCGCCGGTTCCCGTCTACGTGCTGACGGGATTTTTGGGCAGCGGCAAGACGACGCTGCTGACACGGCTGCTGGAGCGGCTGAAATCCGGCGGGCTACAGCCGGCCGTTATTATGAACGAGCTCGGCGACATCAATCTGGACGGACAGCTCGTCGAAGGCGGCGTGCCGATGGCGGAGCTGCTGAGCGGCTGCATCTGCTGCAGCATGCGCGGCGATCTCGGACTCGAGATTGACGGCCTCATGCGCAAGCATCGTCCGGGAGCCATCGTGATCGAGGCGACCGGAGCGGCCAATCCGATGGAGCTGCTGGACGGGGTGACGGAGGCGGCGCTGTATCGGCCGGTCGAGCTGAAGTCCGTCATCGCGGTCGTGGACGGCCCGCAGCTGCTGGACCGAAGCCGCGACGGTAAAGGTCGCACGTTCAAACTGATGCGGGATCAGATTCGCTGCGGAACGGCGCTGCTGCTGAACAAATCGGACCGGCTAGCGCCCGAAGAGCTGGTGGAAGCGCAGCAGCTTCTACGGGACATGAACGCCTATGCGCCGATCATTCCGACCGTCCGCTGCGAGACAGAGGAGTGGGACAGGCTGCTTGGGGGAACCGGCGAAATGATTATCGAGGCTGGCGCGGCTGGCGGGCGGAGTTCCGATCACGAGACGGAAGGCAATCGGCATCATAGCCACTCCCATGTCATGGCGGTTACGCATTATTTGCGCGGACCTGTCGACAGCGAGGCGTTCGAGAGGCTGCTGAACGGGCTGCCAAGCGACATCTACAGGGCGAAGGGCATTGTCTCTTTCTCGGATACGTCGAGCGGAAGCCGGTTCTTGTTCCAATATGCGTACAAGGAAACGGATTTCATTCGAATCGAGCCGCAAGGCGAGGTATTGGACGTAGCCGTCTTCATCGGCGAACATTTCTCTCGGGAGCTATTGATCGAGAAGCTGCGCAAGCTGGAAAACGGGGAAGTGGAGTCATAATTTGTCGCATCATGTCTATTCGCGGGTATGGTTGGTTAAAATAATCCAGATGAGGCGATTACGCCTCGGCATACCAATGCGATGGAAAGGTGAGAGAAACATATGATGATCAGAAAAATATCGTGCGCGCTAGCGGCGGCGGTTATTCTATCGTCCGCGTACGGATTGACGTCCTCCGCGGCGGCAGAACGTGTATCGGGGGCAACGATGGCTTCGGTATCGGCGGAGGGTCCATTGCTCTCGCAGAAGGTCGAAGGCGAAGGCGGGCATCATCGCGGAGAGATGTCGCGCACGGAGTTCGAAGCTTATCGCCTGGAGAAGCTTCGCGAGATGGCGGCCTACTTCGGACTCGAAACTGACGGCAAATCGGCGGACCAGCTGAAGCAAGAGCTGAAGGAAGCGAGAAAAACGAATCCGGAGAGATGGGAAGCGTTCAAGGCGGAGCATCATGCGAAGCGGCTTGAGCGCCTGCAGCAGATCGCCAAGGAACAAGGCATCGCGATCGAAGGAAAGTCGGCGGAGCAGCTCCACAAGGAGCTGAAGAGCGCGCACGGCGAACAGTGGCCAGGACGCTCCAAGAAGGATACCCGTCAAGAGCCGGCACCTCCTCCGACGGTTGCTCCAGCGCCATCGCCGGCACCGTCCGTCGCGCCGACAGCGGCTCCGACGCCGATGCCGAAGCCGGACAAAAAGCCCGATGAGAAGGGTGCGGAATCGGAAGGCAAAGGCAACGTTGGCGGAGCCCAGGAGAAAGGCAACGTGGGCGGAGCCCAAGATAAAGGCAATGTAGGCGGAGCCCAGGAGAAAGGCAACGTCGGCGGAGCCCAGGAGAAAGGCAACGTGGGCGGAGTTCAGGAAGGCAAGCAGGACAAATAGAGCAAGCGGCAACAAAACAAGGCATGGATCCGGTTCGCGAGAACCCGGGTCCATGCCTTGTTTGAAATATAAGAAAGTAAGAGAAAGTTCTATGCCTCGAAGCATTCTTGAAATACTTTGCTTAATCCGTATTTGGACGGGGCCTCGTCTTTGCGGTCGATCCACTTCCCGCAGGTAAAGTCGGGGAAAGCCACCGGCATACTGCCTAGGGCTACGGATTCCTCAGACAGGCAGGTAACGGCCATCCAGGCTGCCGTATCATAAACGTCGATAGGCGCGGGAGTTTGGTTGAGTACGCTTTCGAAAAACGCCCGCAGCACGAGGAAATCCATACCCCCGTGGCCGCCTTTTACGCCGGAGCTTCGGAACTCCTTCCAAAGGGGGTGCTCATATTTGTCCATATAGCTCTCAAGGGGTTCCCAGGCGTCTTCCCCGGCCTCGTGCTCGGATGGAGATACGCCGTCGATATAAACGGACTTTTTGTCTTCCATCCAGATGCCCTTCGTGCCCTGGACTCTTCCGCCTCTGGAATAAACTCTCGGCAGCGAAGTATCGTGAATGAGGAAGATGGTTTCGCCATGGGCGCATTTGATCATCGTCGTAACGACATCGCCTTGAGCGAAGTCCAGGCTGGCATGTTCATGATTCTCGCCTTTGTTGTCGACGATCCACTGGCGCAAGCCTTTGGCTTTCGAAGACATGGAGGTTAAAGATACGAATCGGTTGCCCCTGTTGATATCCAGGTATTTGGCAATCGGCCCGATCTCGTGCGTCGGATAAACTTCTCCGTTCCGGTGCAAGTAATTTTGGAAACGATAATGGCGGTTCTCGAGTCCCGTGGCGATTTCGTGGCGCAGATCATGCTGATATCCGCCCTGGCAATGGATAAGCTCGCCGAATAGACCTTGCTTCACCATATTCAGAATGGTCAATTCTTCTCTGCCGTAACAGCAGTTCTCCAGCATCATGCAGTCGACCCCTGTTTCTTCGCTGACCCGTACCAGCTCCCATATTTCGTGAAGGGAACAGGCGCCGCCGACCTCCATGCCTACCGGCTTGCCGGCTTTCATGGAGGCAATGGCGATTTCTCTATGGGCCGTCCAGGAAGAAGGCGTAATGACGCAATCCACGTCGCTTCTTTTTACCGCCTCCTTATAGTCCCCGCATGTGTCCGGCCTGTAGCCGCGCAGCTCCATCACCAAATTCGCGGCATTCTCCATACGATCCTCGTACAAATCGCAAACGACGGTGATTTTTACATCCTCCATGTCGCATATGTTGCTCATCAGACCCAAACCGCGGCCGCTTACGCCGATTACCGCTACGTTAATCGTCTTATCCATATGATCCTCCCGCTCTAAAAAACCTGTACTATATTGCGATATTATGACCAAGTTTCTCATGCATCCATCAAAGAAATAGATTGATATTGATACACTTTTATTATATCTTTAGCCGTATGGAAGTACATGAACATAATCGGCATTAACCTGCAATATTTTGCTCTTATCTGATGTGAAAGGTTTGATCGGCATGCATGGCTACAGCGGATCGGTTCTGGAGGATAACGTCTACTTAGGCCACGAGGAATTGTCTGCTCCTTATTTCATTAACTGCTGCGGTTATTTGAAGCACGATGGTCTGGACGTATCCTTGGAGCGTACGAGAATGGATTTTTATTTGATTTACCTGATCAACGGGGCTGGCCATTACATCACGAGCAGTGGCACCGTAACGGCAAAGGCCGGCAGCATCGTCCTGTACAGGCCCGGCGAGCATCAGCATTACTTTTACGAGGCCGCCGACAAAGCGGAGCTCTATTGGATCCATTTTACGGGAGGGCAGGCGGAGAGCTTCATGAAGGAACTGGGGTTCAACGACAGCCATTTTTTTCAGGCGGGGATGCGCGCGGAGTATATCGAGCTTTTCGAAAACATCATCCACGAGCTGCAGATGAAAAAGCCCCATTACCATCAATTGAGCATAAGCTACTTTCTTCAACTGTTAACTCGGCTGTCGAGGGGCGCGGACGCTTCGGGTAACGGCGAAAAAAAATCCGAAAACAGCGATCTGGAAGCCGTGATCAAGGTTATGAACGAACAATTTCATCACGAGCATGCCATGGATCATTATGCGAAGATGAGCAATTTAAGCGTGTTTCAGTTCATTCGAAACTTTAAAAAACGAACCCGGTATTCTCCGGCCAAATATATAGAAAAGCTAAGAATCGCGAAGGCTAAGGAGCTGCTCCGCGATTCAAACTTATCAATAGCGGAGATTTCGGCGGTTGTCGGTTACAGGGATCCTTTTTATTTCAGCAAGGTTTTCAAGAAAACATCCGGTGCAACCCCCTCGGATTTCAGGGGCAGGGCGTAATACGGTCTAGGCGCGTTCAGCGATATCGCGTTCGGCGTAGGCAGGCGGGCGATTTGAGGGTGCACAACGGGACGAATGTGTACGAAAAATCGTGCTCGCAACGCCCATCCGGGGTGCATCTGGCCGAATGTGTACGAAAAATCGTGCTCACGACGCTCATTCGAGGTGCATCGGGCCGAATGTGTACGAAAAATCGTGCTCGCAACGCCCATCCGGGGCGCAACGAGACGAATGTGTACGAAAAATCGTACTTGCAACGTCCAACTGGGGTGCATCGGGCCGAATGTGTACGAAAAATCGTACTCACGACGCCCATTCGGGGTGCATCGGACCGAATGTGCAACGCCCAACTGGGGTGCAACGGGCTGAATGTATATGAAATTTCAAACACGCAGGGGCTGTCCCTAAGTCATCTATGACTTTCGGGACAGCCCCTCTTTCGTTCCTAAATCGTCCATCCGTTATGGACGAGCGCGCTGAGGTACCAGCCGCCTTCATGTGATTCCAGGACCAGAATGAGGCTCTCCCAATCCATGCCTTCATACTGCTCGTCGAAGCCGCTGAAATGGTAATCGACGACATAGCAGCCCGGGAACACATCCTTTAAGTTCGGCTCGGTATTGCCTTTCCCTAGGATTTCGTCCCAGCCGACCTTCTCCGCGTAAAGGAAATCCTTGTCGTAGATGAACTTCTTGAAGTAATCGCCGAACGTAAGCTCGATGGGTTCACCGGATCCGTCGTACGAGCCCCAAACGTGCAGCACGTCATCCGCCAATCCCGGAAGCTCTTCCGGCGAAAACCGTTTGGCTTGTGCGGCATCGACATGCACATAGGGGGAGAACAACACGCCTTTCTCCGGATGAACGTACGACTTCAAGGTTTCCGGATCGGAATCCTTTAAGGCAAGCATAATCGCAGCGGCCGCATCCTGCGGCGTCCCGAACTTCTTGTCCTGTCCGCCGCCTTCGGCGGAAGGGCTTGGTTCGGCGGACGGTCCGGGCGTGCTCTCGGCTCCGGAAGCCGAAGGCTTCGCGGTCGCGCTGCCGACCGGATCGTTGCCAGGCCGATTCTCCCCGGTCGAGCATCCCGTCAAGAATGCTGCCGTTATGATGAATAGAATCGCTAATCGCTTCATTTTGCCGCACCTCGCTTTGGTCTTGACGACCTTTAATGGATTACATTTCAGAATGGCCTCGTTAGAAAGTGATATCATTTCTTGATTATTGTTACACTATTCAGACGATATCTATGAGCATAATTGTTGCAACTTATTGCGTCTTGTTTTCTTCAGCTTCGTCTGTTAGGATAGAAATTGTTTAGTAAAATTATTAACTAAAACAGATAAAATGAACGAACGAAGAACGGGAGCGAAGGAATGGCAACGATCAAACAAATCGCCGCAGAGGCGGGCGTATCGGCCGCGACGGTATCCCGCGTGCTCAACAACGACGCGACGCTGGCCGTGAGCGAGGACACGAGGACCCGTATTTTCCACATCGCCGAGAGACTCGCCTACAAACCGGCAAGGCTGAAGAAGCTGAAGCAGGAAGAGCATCTCTCCCGTCAGCAGATCGGGTTGCTGATGTGGTCCTCCCTGGAGGACGAACGCGACGATCCCTACTTCTCGTCCATCCGCAGGGGAATCGAGCTGCGATGCGAGGAGCTAGGCATGACGATCGCGAAGGTGCTTCGGGGGCGCGGCGGCTCCGAGTTGTCGCCTTGTCATCACCTGGACGGCTTCATCGCCGTCGGCTCTCTCCGCGTAGAGGACGTTATCGAACTCTACGGAAATCCGGACCGAATCGTGTTCGTGAACCATCCGGAAGTTCCTGCCGCGTGCGATTCGGTCAACTTGAACTTCGAAGCCGCGACCCGGGAGGCGCTCTCGCATCTGCTTGCGCTCGGCCATACCCGAATCGCCTATGTCGGCGGTCCGGAAACGATACACGGCCTAGGACCGGGTGGCATCTCGGACGACGCCGACCGCGTCCCGGCCAACGATCCGCGCCGTTCCGCCTTCAAGGCGTTGATGAGCGCCAATGGGATGTACCGGGACGAATACGACATCGTGTCCGAATGGTCTTCGAACGGCGGATACGTCGGCATGCAAGCGCTGCTGGAGCTGGACGAACGTCCGACGGCGTGTATGCTGGGCAGTGATCCCATGGCGGTCGGAGCCCTTCGCGCGTTGCATGAAGCGGGAGTCGCGGTGCCCGGCGGCATGGCAATCATCGGCTTCGACGATATCGAAATTTCGGCTTATCTGAGCCCGCCGTTGACGACGGTGAAGGTGCATACCGAGCTTATGGGGCGTACGGCCGTGCAGCTGCTGCTGGAGCGGATCCAGGGGCGCGAGCCGGCTATTCACGCGATAGTGAACACCACGATGGTCGTCCGGGAAAGCTGCGGAAGCCGGCTACCGCAGATCGTGGAGTGAGCGGAGCAAGCGCGTCCTTACGCCAAGCCCGTCTTCGACTCGTCCGGCTACGATTATTCGGAGATTGGCAGTTCTTCGCGTATACAACCGATTTTTAATAATAGGGAGGCCTACTCAACATGTCCATTCATTATGATGAAAAGAGCCACATTTTCCATCTTCAATCCGGCGGCGCTAGCTATGTGCTCGGCGTGACGAAACAAGGTTATTTGGCCCACTATTATTGGGGCAGGAAGGTTCGCGGCACCGCGCTCGAGCGGCTGCTGGAGCTGAAGGAGCGCGCGTCCTTCTCCCCGAGCACGGATCTGGAGCAGCGCGAGCTGTCGCTGGACGTCATGCCGCAGGAATACCCCGTGTACGGAAGCTCCGACTTCCGCATGCCGGCCTTCCAGGCGCAGCTTGCCGACGGGACGACCGTCACGGAGTTCGTCTACGACTCGCATCGCATCGTGCCGGGCAAGCCGGCATTGCCGGGTCTTCCGGCGGTTTATGCCGAAAGCGCCGAAGAGGCGGAGACGCTCGAGATCGACTTGCTGGACGCGCATTCCGGCCTTCGCGTCACGTTGTCCTACACCGCATTCGCGAACCACAACGCGATCGCCCGTTCCGTTAATGTGGCCAACGATGGCCAAACGCCGATCAAGCTGCTGCGCGCTTACAGCGCGAGCTTCGATCTGCCGCATGACCGGTTCGAGCTGCTCCAGCTGTCTGGCGCTTGGTCGCGCGAACGTTACGTGCACAAGCGCAAGCTGGTGCCCGGCCTGCAAGCGGTGGAGAGCCGCAGAGGCTCCAGCAGCCATATGCAGAACCCGTTCATCGCTTTGCTCTCGGAAGGCTCGACGGAGGAGCACGGCGACGTTTACGGGGTCAGCCTCGTCTACAGCGGAAGCTTCGCCGCTGGGGTCGAGGTGGACCAATTCCACACCGCGCGCGTCTTCGCGGGTCTGAACAGCTTCGATTTCAGCTGGCTGCTCGAGCCGGGCGAGACGTTCCAGACGCCGGAAGCGATCATGGTCTTCTCTGGCGAGGGTCTCGGCGGCATGTCTCGGAGCTACCATGAGCTGTACCGGACCCGCCTGTGCCGTGGCGCGTTCCGCGACCAAGCGCGTCCGATCCTGATCAACAACTGGGAAGCAACTTATTTCAATTTCAATGCTGGCAAGATCGAAGCAATCGCGCGGGCGGGGCAGGAGCTTGGCATCGAGCTGTTCGTGCTGGACGACGGCTGGTTCGGCAAGCGCGACAGCGACAATTCATCGCTCGGCGATTGGTTCGTCGACCGGAACAAGCTGCCGAACGGCCTCGAGGATCTCGTATCGCGGGTGACGTCGTCGGGCATGGAATTCGGACTATGGTTCGAGCCGGAGATGGTGTCCCCGGATAGCGAGCTCTACCGCAAACATCCCGATTGGTGCTTGCATGTTGAAGGGCGCAGACGGACGCAAGCCCGCCAGCAGCTTATCCTTGATCTGTCGAGGAAGGATGTCCAGGACTACATCGTCGAGGTCATTACCGCGATTCTGTCCAGCGCGCCGATTACGTATGTGAAGTGGGACATGAACCGCAACATGACGGAGATCGGCTCCGCGCTGCTTCCGGCCGAACGGCAGCGGGAAACCGCGCATCGCTACATGCTAGGCTTGTACGCCGTGCTGGAGCAAATCACTTCGAGCTTCCCGCATGTCCTGTTCGAAAGCTGCTCCGGCGGCGGCGGACGCTTCGATCCCGGCATGCTGTACTACATGCCGCAGACTTGGACGAGCGACAATACCGACGCGATCTCGAGGCTTAAGATCCAGTACGGCACGAGCATCGTTTATCCGATCAGCGCGATGGGCTCCCACGTATCCGCCGTGCCGAACCATCAGGTCGGCCGGATCACTTCGCTTGAGACAAGGGGCAACGTGGCCCTGTCGGGCAACTTCGGCTACGAGCTGGACCTGACCCAGTTCACGGACGAAGAGAAGGAGCTCGTGAAGGAGCAGGTAGCCAAGTACAAGGAGATCCGCCATCTCGTGCAATTCGGCGACTTCTACCGGCTGCTCAGCCCGTTCGAAGGCAACGATACTGCTTGGATGTACGTGTCGAAGGACAAAAGCGAGGCGGCGGTCGTGTTCGTGTCCGTGCTGCAGGAGGCGAATCCGCCGCTCGGCCGATTCTGCATGCAAGGGCTGGATCCAGCGGCCGATTACGAGCTGCAGGGGGAAGGCGGCAGCTACGGCGGCGACGAGCTCATGTATGCAGGCCTCGCGAAGCCGCAGTTCCATGGCGATTTTGCGAGCAAGGTGTACCATTTGAAGAGAAGCGAATAAACCTTCTGCCGATTTGCGAAACAGAGTGGAACAGAACGGAGAGTAACAGAACGGAGAGTAACAGAACGGAGCGGAGCGGTGCCGACGAGGCGCGACGCTCCGTTTTGTTTTTGGGAACGTCTCGTAGATTGCTGCATTTGGTACAGTAAATATTGATTGAACCCCATTGAGTTAGAGCTATTCCAGCATTTCGTACATGATTTTTTTAAGTTTTCTAGCCTTTGTAGAGCGTTGAGCAGGTAATTGCTGCAGGGAATGCAGGAATTATAGATATGCTTTCAATCCACATGCAAAATGATGCACAGAATACAGGATTGTTTACACCGTTCACGCTGCCGATCCATTATCGGTCAAGAGCCTGGAGCATTCATGGAAAAAAAGGTTGCGCTTGACGTTACGTCAAACGATATGCTGGCGACATTAAAAGTGCCGCACCCCGTCTGAGGTTTGCGGACTAATTGCAGAAATGCATCTAATGCGCCGCGGGCCAGGCCGTTGCGGCGACATCAGATGCACTAAAGTTCTTTTCGTGATTCCGTCCGACTCGCTCCCTACACCGCCTGCAGTCCGGCCTGATTCAGCAAGTTCCACGGTTTGTTGTAGTGCGGCTGGAAGAAGAAGTCGACGAAGCTGAGCTGATCCATCGTCATGCCGTTCTGGATGCATACCGACAGCGTGTTGATCGATTGCGTCAGATCGACCTTCGAGAGCACCTGCGCCCCAAGGATGCGACCGGTCTCGGCGTCGTAGACGACTTTCAGCGTAACGGGTTCGTACGTCGGCATAAATTCCGGACGGTAGTTGTCTTGTATTGTGACATTTTTCACATTTATGCCCGCGGCAACGGCGGCCGTCTCCGTCAATCCGGTCGAAGCGATGTTGTAATCGTATATTTTGATGCCCGACGTACCCTGCGTACCCAGGTATTTGACGGTTGGAGCCATCAGGTTGCGGGCGACGAGCGTGCCCATACGAACGGCATTCGTCGCCAGCGGAATGTAGGCGTGCGCGCCTGTCGGGTTGTAACGGACCGCGCAGCTGTCTCCGGCCGCGAATACGTCCGGCTTGCTGGTGCGCATGTATTCGTCAACGAGAATGGCACCGTTCGGCAGCATGTCGATCTGTCCGCGAAGCAGTTCCGTGTTGGGACGGAAACCGATGCACAGGACGACCATATCCGCTTCGAATTCGCCGTTGTCCGTGACGACCGCGGCCACCATGCCTTCGGCGTCGCCCTTGAACGATTGCGCGGTTCGGCCGAGGGCAAGCTCCACGCCTCTGTCCGCAAGCTCCCGCTCGGTCACGTCCGTGAATTCCCGGTCCAAATATTTGTAAAGAATTCGGTCCATATTATCGATTAGCGTCACCTGTTTGCCAAGCGTTTCGAACGCCTCCACGAGTTCGATCCCGATGTAGCCGGCGCCGATGACCGCTATGCGGCGGGCGTCCTTCGCCTTCTCGATGATCGTCTGGGCATGGCCGTAGTTTTTGCATAACAGAATATTGTCCAGCCCGATGCCTTCCAGCTTCGGAATGATCGGCCACGAGCCGGTCGTGACGACGAGCTTGTCGAACGAATGCGCGAAGCTTTCGCCGGTCGTTAAATTCCTTACTTGCAGGTTCTTGTTTTCCGTATCGACGGCGAGCACCTCATGCTGCATATGCGTCTTCACCCCGAGTTCCGCAAGCTGCGCAGGCGTTGCGTAGAACAGGTCTTCGGCTTTCTTCACGACGCCGCCGACATGCAGCGCGATGCCGCACGAGAGGAACGAGATCGTGTCATTTTTCTCGAATACGTTAATTTCTGCGTCCGGATACAACTTCGCCATGTTCAGAATCGCGGCTGTTCCAGCGTGCGTGCAACCGATCACGGCAATGCGGGTTGGGTTTGTCATAAGTGTCATATTTAACGCCTCCTAGTCAGTAATCGTGAATGTTTTCACAATCTAATCCGTAATGTGATTTAATTCACAATCTTATCTTGCTCTTATCATATGCCAGTTTGGCAAAAATGACAATGGCTAATTTGTGAACAATTTCACAGCCGCAACTTCCCACGCGATGAGCGCAAGAATTTGCGGCTGTCCGATTGCCGATGTAGCTAGTTAACTCGTCGTCTCGAACGAAAACTGTTGATCCGTTCCGCCGTCATCCGTCATCTGGATCGCGTCGGCGCCGTTCGAGGTGGAGCCGTCCGTAATGGTGATGACTTTGCGGCTTTTCACATTCATGAGCTTGTAGTAGCCGCTGCCTGCGCTAATGACGCGGAACAGCTGGTTTAATCCGCCGTTGTCGGTATATTGAATCAAGGTCGCTCCGTCGGTGGTCGCTCCGCTCGTGATGTCGAAGATTTTGCCGCTGTTTCGATTCTTGATCTTGTAGTACCTGCCTCCAACGTCGGTGAACTGCCAATGCTGACTCGTCCAGCCCCCGTCCGAATACTGCTCGATGACTGCGTTATTGGCCGTAGAACCGCTCGTAACGCCAAGAATGAGTCCGCTGCCCCGATTCTTGAATTTGTACCAGGACGTAGTGTTGACCGGCGGGTTGGTCGATCCGGATAACGTGCCTGCCGCCGCGTCGATCGTAAGCTGGTCATACCAGTTCAGAGACATTGAAGTTGACGTGGGGAACGAGATCGGCAGCCAGACGTATTCCGACGTGTTGACCGGTCCGCCCCATGCGCCTGCCCAGCGGTCTCCCATGTAGAGGAAGGAGGTGTCAGACGAGCCTTCAACCGGAAGAACGTATGTCGATTGCGACTGGTACGTGTTAGCGTTGCCTACATTTACGAGCGAGCTCCATGTCCCGGTAATGCTGGATGCGGTCGCGTATTTGGCCTGATTCGGGTTCCAGCCCGTCGCGCCGGACGTGACGAGGAAGTAAGTACTGCCGCGCTTGAATAAAGCGGGAGCTTCGCGGTATTGGTTATCCCATAGGGTGGTGACGAGCGAGTCGACGCTCAGGAAATCGGAAGAGAGGCGGTAAATGTTGAGGTCGGCGTTCACTTGCGTGGCGGAGATCAGATAAGCGGTGCCATTATCGTTGTAGACGGTCATATCGCGGGAATCGTAGCCGAGCGGCCGGAAGCTGCCATGGTAAGTATAGGGGCCTTCGATGCTCGAAGCGGAAGCGACGGCGACTCTGGCTTCGCCGTAATCGACGCCGTTTTCCTTGTGCATCCACATGACGTACTTGCCGGTAGAGGCGTTGTAAATAACCTTCGGCCGTTCAATGTTCGCCGTGGCAAGCTCCGGCGCCGAAGTTTTGCTGAGGACATGCGCGCGAAACTCCCAGTTCTTGAGGTCCGCGGACCGATAGACGGAAACGTAATTGGTGCCGTCCCGATTTTCTCCGAACCAGTAATAGTAGCTGCCCGACTTCAAAATGCCGCCGCCGTGCGCTTGAATCGGATTGCCGCTCGTATCCTTGAACTGAAAGCCGTTGTCGATCGTTACCGGCGCCGCCGAGGCAGGGAAAACAAAGACGCTCCCGCCGAAGCTGATCAAGAGCAGATAAACGCAAAAAAAGCGAAACTTACGGTTCACCATTCATTCCTCCTTTGAAATAGGGGTCATCCTGGCATTCGTTTTCCGGAAGCGCTTCCAGATCTATTTTGGCATATGGGCGGCTTCTCTGCATCCAACTATTTTTACGAATCGGGTAAAAATCGCGGTATAGGCCGCAAAACTTAAATGTAAGATTATCTAACATTTATGATTGACGAAACGCGGAGTCGCAACTATAATGATGACAAGAGTCAGGAAACATAACATTAGAATATCGGTTCCCAAAAGATAGAATAGTGGAACGCCAAGCCGTCTAGGGTTCCGTTCGCTGCGCAGCAGTCGAAGCCTGGTCCGAGAGACGGCGTATGGAAGCCTATAAGCCAATCGCGGCCGGACGCTTCCATATACACGGAAGGACAAAAGCCTGGGAGATTATCTCCCGGGCTTTTTCTTATTTTTTGCAGCCATCGGTTGCTGGCAGGAGAGAGAAGGCGGCGAATCACAACCAATTGGAGGGAGCTCTGTGACGATGATGAAAAGATGGAAAACGGGTCTTGCTTTGGCGGTTCTATTGCTAATGGGGTTGGTAGGGGCCGGATGCAGCGAAGGTTCGGGCGGCAATTCGGGGGACGGAGGTTCCGACGAGCCGATCACGCTCGCGCTTAGCCCTTGGCCGGGCTGGTACATGTGGTACATAGCGGAGGAGAAAGGATTGTTCGAGAAACATGGCGTTAACGTGAAGCTGGAGTTTTTCCCGGTCTACAGCGATTCGCTGCAGGCGCTCGCCACGGGCAAGGTGGACGCGAACAGCCAGACGCTGAGCGATACGCTTGCTCCGCTCTCCAAAGGCATCAAGCTGAAGGCGGTCCTCGTGAACGACAACTCCGACGGCGGCGACGCGATCGTCAGCAAAACGGAGATCGGGTCGATCGCGGAGCTGAAAGGCAAGACGGTCGCGACGGAACTCGGCACGGTCGATCACCTGCTGCTGCTGACGGCGCTGGCGGAGAACGGCATGACGGAGAAGGATGTCAACTTCGTCAATATGACGGTCAACGACGCGGGCCCTGCTTTTATCTCGGGCAATACGGACGCGTCTGTGCTGTGGGAGCCGTTCCAGACGATCGCGGTGAAGGAAGGCAAAGGTAAGGTGTTGTTCTCCTCGAAGGATACGCCGGGGCTGATCCCGGATCTGCTCGTGTTCCGCCAGGAAGTCGTGGAGAAGCGGGCGGATGACGTGCAGGCCATTATCGATGCTTGGTTCGAGGCGCTGGCCTACTACGAGGAGAATCAAGAGGAAGCGATCGCTCTCTTGGCGGAGAAGGCGGAGACGACGCCGGAAGACTTCAAGCTGGGACTCGACAGCATCAAGCTGTTCAGCGCGGAAGACAACGTCCATGCGTTCGAGGCGCGCGAAGAATACACGTCGCTGAGCTACACGGGCAAGAAGACGGCGGAATTTCTGAAGAGCTTGGATATGGTGGACGAAATCAAAGATATTAACGTGCTGTTCGAGCCGAAATTCGTTCAAGCCGTCGCGGAGAGGTGAACGCCATGAAGCCGCAAACATCGAAGAGGCGAAAGCCGCTCAGCAGCAAAATGTTCAGGGAATTAGGCACCCGGCCGTTCGCGCTGACGGCGCTGGCATCGTTCCTGTTCTTGCTTGTCGGTTGGTCTTTACTCAGCTACACAGAGGCGGTAAACCCGACCTTCCTGCCAACGCCGGATAAGGTTATCGCCGAGCTGGGCATCCAGCTGACCAGTCCCGAATACTGGGAGCATATCGGCATCAGCGTATTCCGCGTCACGGCCGGCTTCCTGCTCGCCTGCATCGTGGGCATCCCGCTCGGCATATTGGCCGGATCGTTTAAGTACGGGGAGGCGTTCATCGAACCTCCCATGGAGTTCATCAGGTACATGCCGGCCGTCGCCTTCATCCCGCTTATTATGGTGTGGGCCGGAATAGGGGAGTGGGCGAAAATATGGCTCATCTTCATCGGCTGTTTCTTCCAGCTGGTGCTGATGGTGGCAGATATTACCCGTCGCGTTCCGCCGGACCTGATTCAAGCTTCGGCTACGCTCGGAGCGGGACGATGGAAAATGATCGAGACGGTCATCGTCCCCGCCATACGGCCGCAGCTGATGAACACCCTTCGCCTGATCTTGGGCTGGGCGTGGACGTATCTGGTCGTATCGGAGCTGATTGCTGTTAACAGCGGGCTTGGTTATGCCATCATGAAGGCTCAGCGATTCCTGAATACGGAGGAAATCTTCGTGGGAATTATCGTGATCGGCGGGCTTGGATTAATAAGTGACAGAATATTCGCATTTTTGAATAAACGGTTATTCCCTTGGGCGTAAGGGATGTGATTGACTGCAAGGCATGACAGGCTATTAGCGAGGGGGAAATGACATGAACGCTATGTGGGGAATGACTTTGGGACCGGGGGCCAAATGGTCCGGCGCGGTCGGCCGCGGCAAGCTGCTGCGGTTCACGGCTATGGGTGAAGGCGCGAACGTGTCGCTGCTGCTCTATAACTTGAAGGATTTGACGGAGCGATACAACATGCCCGACACGCTAAAAGCGCAGCATACGTCCCATCTGACCATAGGGCATGTGCTTATGAGCGACAACGGCCGGGCGATGGCCGGCATCGTCGAGGACAGCTTGGGCTGGCATGATCCCATCGGGGGATATACGACGAGAGAGTCGACGGATGCCAAATACGGCAAAACGACGTACCAGGCGCTTCGCAACGATTGGCTGCGCAGCGGGCAAGAAAATTTGACGGTGGAGCTGATCCGCAACGGGCTGACGAAACGGGATTTGGTTCCCGTCGTTAATTTGTTCTCGAAGGTGACATGCGCAAGCGACGGATCTATGGCTTACGATACCGGCCACTGCGTAGCGGGGGCGACGATCACGCTGCGAACCGAGATGGATGTGCTGGTCGTGCTGTCGAATACGCCGTCGCCGCTCGATCCGAGGGAAGGATACCCATCCGTGCCGGTCAAGGTAGAAGCGACGCGGGCCGATGCGGTAACGAACGACGATTTTTGCTTGAATTTCCGTCCGGAGAACAGGCGGGCTTACGAAAACACGGAGAGCTATTACGCATTATTGGGATAAACGAAATAAACCGGATGACGGAAGCGACAAAGGGGGAGAGGGCTATGACGGTATTTAACCGGGTAGAAAGCGGGCGCAAGCCGGAGGAGGCCATTTATGCGGCGACGGTGGAAGCCGGCGACGGCTGGATCTACGACATCGAACCGGGACAGGTGCTGCGGATCGTAGATGTGGAAGGGAACCAAGCGGCGGATACGCTGTTCTACGACGCGGACGCGCCGGAGGATCATTACAGCGCGATCCGGACCATTACGGGCCAAAACAATGTGTACTTGACGGCGGGCTCCGTGCTTCGCGCCGAATCGGGCAACGGACTGCTGGAGTTCGTCGCGGACACTTGCGGCAGACATGACACGCTTGGCGGCTCCTGCTCGGCGCAGAGCAACACGGTCAGGTACGCCCATGACAAGCTGCCGATGCACAATTGCCGGGATACTTTCATGCTGCAGCTGGCGGGACGCGGAGAGCCGTACTCGAAGCGGGATCTCGCTCCCAACATCAATTTTTTCATGAACGTCCCTCTCACGCCGGATGGCGGACTAACCTTCGCGGACGGCGTATCGTCTCCAGGAGCTTACGTGGAGCTGAAGGCGCTCAGGCGGACGACGGTGCTGATCAGCAATTGCCCGCAATTAAACAATCCATGCAACGCTTATAATCCAACGCCGATCGAGGTCATCGTCTGGGAGGGATAGCCGTATGTTCAACAAGATTCTCATCGCCAATCGCGGCGCCATTGCCGTAAGAATCGAGCGCACGCTGAAGAGGCTCGGCATCGCGTCCGTGGCCGTTTATACGAAAGCCGACCAGGACAGCCGCCATGTCGATCTGGCCGACGAAGCGGTGCTGATCGGCGAAGGGCCGGCCAAGGAAAGTTATTTGAATGCTTCTCGTATCCTTGATATCGCGGAGAGGACGGGGGTTCAGGCTATTCATCCCGGCTACGGCTTCCTGAGCGAGAACGCCGATTTCGCGAGAGCGTGCAGGGAGAGAGGGATCGCGTTCATCGGTCCGACTCCGGAGCAGATGGAGCAATTCGGGCTCAAACATTCCGCTAGAGAGATCGCGGGACGCGCGGGCGTGCCGATGCTGTCCGGGACTCCGCTGATCGAAGAGCTTGCCGAAGCCTTGTCCGCGGCTGACCGGATCGGTTATCCCGTCATGCTGAAGAGCACGGCCGGCGGCGGAGGCATCGGCATGCGGGTATGCGCCGATGCGGAAGCGCTCCAGGCGGCGTTCGAAGGGGTCCGCCATTTGGCGGAGACGAACTTCAAGAACGGCGGCGTATTCCTGGAGAAATACATCGCCCGCGCGAGACATGTCGAGGTCCAAATCTTCGGCAACCGCTTTGGCGAAGTCGCGGCGCTCGGGGAGCGGGATTGCTCCGTGCAGCGGCGCAACCAGAAGGTGCTCGAGGAGAGCCCCGCACCGAATCTGCCGGAGGATGTGCGCCAATCGATGTTTGCCGCCGCAAAACGGCTGGCGGCCGAGGTTGGCTACCGTTCTGCCGGAACGGTGGAATTTTTGTACGACCCGGATGCTTGCGAGTTTTATTTCCTTGAAGTGAATACGCGGCTGCAGGTGGAGCACGGCGTTACGGAGGAAGTGCTCGGCATCGATCTGGTGGAATGGATGGTTCGCGAAGCGGCGGACGAGTTGACCGGCTTGGATAAACTGGTCGGCTCCCCGCAAGGACACAGCATTCAAGCGAGAATCTATGCGGAGGACTGCCTGCAGGACTTCCGTCCGAGCGCGGGCCAGCTGGATCGCGCGGTGTTCCCGGGCGATGCGCGCGTCGAGACTTGGGTTCGCGACGGTATGACCGTCACGACGCTCTACGACCCGATGCTGGCAAAAATTATCGTCCGCGCCGGAAGTCGGGAGGAAGCGCTGGATAAGCTGTCCGTGGCGCTCGCGGAAACGCGGTTCCACGGTCTCACGACCAATCTGTCGTACCTTCAAGCTTTGCTGCTCGGAGAGGAGTGCCGCAGCGGCAACGTCTACACCCGGATGCTGAACGGGTTCTCGCCGGCGGAGCATGCGCTCGAGGTGCTGGACGGCGGGGTGCAGACGACGGTTCAAGATTATCCCGGACGTTCGGGTTATTGGGATGTTGGCGTCCCGCCAAGCGGGCCGATGGATGCGTTGTCCTTCCGGATCGGCAACAGGCTGCTGGGTAACCATGAGGAGGCAAGCGGCCTGGAGCTCACGCTTCGCGGCGGATCCTACAGGTTCCGCGACGACATTCGGTTCTGCGTCACCGGCGCGGAGATGTCGCCGAAGCTGGACGGACAGCCGGTCGAACGCGGCGTGCCGACGATCGCCAGACGGGGCGAAACGTTAACGTTCGGCGAAGCGGCCGAAGGCATGCGAGCGTATCTGCTCGTAGAAGGCGGCTTCGATATGCCGGGCGTGCTCGGCAGCTCGTCGACCTTCACGCTTGGCGGCTTCGGCGGCTACGGCGGCCGAGCGCTGCGGACCGGAGACGTGCTGGGCGTGCACAGAGTACCTTCTGGTGCGCTTATCGGATGGGGTTCCGAGAGCAACGGTCGCTCTGACGTCACCTTTGCTGCCGATCTTCCTCCCGGTCCTGCGTCCGACTCGTCTTTGGCCGCGTTGAAGAATCGTCCCGCGCTCTCCGGCATCGTCCCGATGACGAGGGAATGGACGATCGGCGTTGTCCCGGGGCCGCATTGCACGGGCGAATACTTGCGGGAGCATTATCTCCGGGAGCTTGCGGAGACCCGGTTCGAAGTCCACTTCAACAGCTCCCGGACGGGCGTGCGACTCATCGGCCCGGTACCGGCATGGGCGCGCGAAGACGGCGGGGAAGCGGGTCTCCATCCATCCAATATTCATGATAACGCCTACGCGGTGGGGACGCTGGACTTGACCGGCGACATGCCGATTCTGCTCGGTCCGGACGGCCCCAGCCTCGGCGGGTTCGTCTGCCCGGTCACGACCGCCACGGCCGAGCTGTGGAAGCTCGGCCAACTGCGCCCGGGAGATTCCGTGCGATTCAAGCTGATCACGCTCGAGCAGGCTGCGCTCCTTCGGCGGAAACAAGAAGGGCTGTTGAATGCGATAGGCAATGTCGCTGGCGCCGCGGGAGACGAGGAGCTCGCGTTCGATGCGCTAGCTGCGATGGAGCAGGCCGAGCTTGGCTCGGATTATCCGCTTCTCGTGAGCGAAAGCGCGGGCAGACGGTTCAAAATCGTCATCCGCTGCGCGGGCGATGCGAATCTGTTGGTCGAATACGGAGAGATGGAGCTGAATTTGCTGCTTCGCTTCCAAGCGCATGCGCTTATGGAAGCGATCAAGAACAGCGGAGACATTCCGGTGCTCGATCTTACGCCGGGCATCCGATCGCTTCAAGTGCATTATGATCCGGAGCGGATCGGCGCGAAGGAGGCTTGCCGCCGCATTCTGGCGCTCGACGCGGGCCTGCCTCCGCTGGAATCGATGAAAGTGCCGTCGCGCGTCGTCCGTCTGCCGCTGTCCTGGGACGATCCCGAGACGCAGCTGGCGATCGAGCGGTACCAGAACAACGTTCGGCCCGACGCGCCTTGGTGTCCGAGCAATCTGGAGTTTATCCGCCGGATGAACGGCCTGGACGGCATCGAGGACGTCATGGATGTCGTGTATAACGCGAACTATCTGGTGCTCGGGCTCGGCGACGTCTATCTCGGAGCGCCGGTCGCCACGCCGCTGGATCCGCGCCATCGGCTCGTCACGACCAAATACAACCCGGCAAGAACATGGACGCCGGAGAATGCGGTCGGCATCGGCGGCGCGTACATGTGCGTGTACGGCATGGAAGGACCGGGCGGCTATCAGTTCGTCGGCCGGACGATCCAGATGTGGAACAAACTTAGGGAGACGGAGAGCTTCAAGCCGGGAAGCCCGTGGCTGCTTCGTTTCTTCGACCAAATCCGATTTTATCCGGTGGAAGCGGACGAATTGCTGCAGCTCAGGGAAGATTTCCTGCGCGGACGGTTCGAGGCGGACATCGTGGAGACGACGTTCGATCTCGGCGAATATTTAACCTTCCTTGATTCGATTGGCGAAAGCGCAGGCGTCTTCAAGGCCGCGCAGCAGGCCGCTTTCCGCGAAGAACGGGAGCGTTGGCGGGAGCTTGGCATCGCAGAGTACGTGTCCGAACAGGAGTCGGCAACGGAGTTGAGAGAGGAAGCCGCTCCCGAAGGCGCGGTCGCCGTACGCTGCTCGATGCCGGGGAGCGTCTGGAAGGTGAAGGTGGAGCCGGGCCAGCGCGTGGAACGAGGGGAAGTCATCGTCGTCGAGGAGAGCATGAAGATGGAGTTCGCCCAGGAAGCCCCGTGCTCGGGAATCATCGATTCGATTTTCGTGAAGCCGGGCGACGAGGTGCAGGCCGGACAGCTCCTCGCTTATATTTTGGAAGAAAGCGGGGTGCTGGTCTGATGGGGAATGGGAAACCGGCTGCAAGTTGGACGATTGAAGCGCTTCGCGAAGCATACCGCAGCGGCGAAACAACGCCGGAAGCCGTGATCGAAGCGATCGTAGAGCAAGCCGAGAGGGACACGGGAATGAACATCTGGATCGCTCCGCCCGATCGGGAACGCATCCGACCTTATTTGGAAAGGCTCTCCGAGCTCGATCCCGAAGAAGCTCCGTTATGGGGCATCCCTTTCGCTGTCAAAGATAACATCGATCTGGCAGGCGTGCCGACAACGGCGGCTTGTCCGTCTTTCGCCTACGAACCGGCCGCGCATGCGCCGGTCGTGGCAAGACTCATCGGCGCCGGAGCGATTCCCGTCGGGAAGACGAACCTGGATCAGTTCGCGACCGGGCTCGTAGGGACCAGAAGCCCTTACGGCGAGACGCATAACGCGCTGCGGCCCGAGCTGATCAGCGGCGGCTCCAGCTCCGGCTCGGCCGTTGCCGTGGCTCGAGGGCAAGCGGCGTTCGCGCTCGGCACGGACACCGCCGGCTCCGGCCGCGTCCCGGCCGCGCTTCAAGGGCTCGTCGGCTGGAAGCCGAGCCTTGGGGCATGGCCGACACTCGGCGTCGTGCCCGCTTGCGCCAGTCTCGATTGCATCACCGTATTCGCCCATTCGCTAGCGGATGCGCGGCTCGTCGACGGGATCGCGCGCGGGCCTCACGCCGAAGACCCTTGGTCGCGGGACGTTGCGGCGTTTACCGTATCCGGTTCCGCTTTATCGGGTGAATCCGCAGATGGCGATGTTTCGGACTTCGTCGCCATTGGCGGAGCCAAGGCTGGCGGATCGATCCGGCCAGCGAATACCGCCAAGATTTTGTTGCCCTCGGCGGACCCGGAATTCTACGGTCCGTTCGCTTCGGAATACCGCGCCGCATGGCGAAGCACGGTGGAGAAGCTGGATCGTCTGGGCGCGCCGATCCATCGCGTAGATACCGCGTTGTTCGCCGAAGCCGCGGCCATCCTGTACGATGGTCCCTGGGTGGCGGAGCGCTGGGCGGCGCTTGGCGAGTTCATCGAAGAACATCCGGGAGCGGCTTTCCCCGTTACGGAACGGATTCTGCGCACGGGGGCTTCGAAGGAGCATGACGCGGCTTCGGTATTCCGTGCCATGCACAAGCTGCAGCGACTCAAGCTAGAGGCGCGCGGGTTGCTCGAAGGGGCGGCGCTTCTGCTGCCGACCTGCGGCGGAACGTGGACGCGGGAGGAAGTCTTGCGCGATCCGGTAGGGACGAACAGGGACATGGGCAGATACACGAACCATTGCAACCTGCTCGACCTGTGCGCCGTCGCATTGCCGGCCTATGAAGCTGCGACCGAGCTTCCGTTCGGAGTCACGCTGTTCGCGCTCGCCGAGAACGAAAGCCTGCTGTGGGAGTTGGGTGCTCGGTGGACGGGCGAAACGACGGTCTCTGACGGTCGACTGGAGACGGATCCGGCTCCCGATACCGATCCCGCGGAGCCTGCGCTTGCCGAACTCGCCAGCCCGTCTCCCGGCATGACGCATGTCGCGGTTTGCGGCTTGCATATGCAGGGTTACCCGCTGGAAGCCCAAATGAACGCGTGCGGCGCGCGGTTCCTGCGCAGGATGAGGTCGGCGCCGAGTTACCAACTCCTTCGTCTACCGACGGTTCCGCCGAAACCCGGCATGGTGAAACGCCAGACAGGCGGCTCCGCCATCGAGCTTGAGGTTTGGGAGATGCCGCTTGCTTCCTTCGGAGGCTTTGCGGCGGGCATCCCGGCCCCGCTTGGCATCGGCAAGGTCGAGCTGGAGGACGGCACGGAAGTGCCGGGCTTTATTTGCGAAGGTTATGCCGCTCATTTGAACGGCGCGGAAGACATTACGGCGACCGGAGGCTGGCGAATGGCCTCGCCATTGCCGATATTCGAGACAAAGGAGCGATAGGGATGTCTATTCAGCTAGCTAAAGCTATAAGCGTCAAGGAAGCTGATTCAGACGCGAGGAGCCATGACGGAGAGACGGTTCAAGAGACGCGCGGACGTATCCATATCGAAGGACTTCAAAAGGTGTACGGATCCAAAAAACATACCTTCGAAGCGCTTCGCGACATCGACCTGACGATCGAGCATAACGAGTTTCTGACGATACTCGGTCCATCCGGCTGCGGCAAGTCGACGCTTCTGCGTATCGTAGCCGGTCTCGAAGAGCATACCGAGGGCAGCCTGTCGCTGGACGAGGAAGAGATTGCGGGCCCGGGACCGGATCGCGGAATGGTATTTCAGGGGTATACGCTGTTCCCGTGGCTGACCGTTCGAGAGAACATTGAATACGGACCGAAGCTGCAGGGCATTCCGATTCTCATCCGCCGCCAAATCTCGAACTATTGGCTCCGAATCATTCGGCTGGAATCGTTCGCGAACGCGTATCCGAAGCAGCTTTCGGGAGGCATGAAGCAGCGGGTTGCCATCGCGAGGGCGCTCGCGAACCGACCGAAGGTGATGCTGATGGACGAACCGTTCGGCGCGCTGGACGCGCAGACGAAACAAGAAATGCAGGCGATGCTGCTTGAAGTATGGGAGAAGGAGAAGACGACCGTCATGTTCATCACGCATGACATCGACGAGGCGATTTTCCTGTCCCAGCGAATCGTCGTCATGGGCGCCAATCCGGGACGCATTCTGAAGGAATACAAGGTACAGCTGCCCGCGGAGCGAGGCGAGGATGTGCGCGAACATCCGGAGTTTCTGGCCCTGAAGCGCGAGATCGCGCAGCTGCTCAAGCATTAACGGCAGGCGTTGAATCCGCATCCGTGCACGCATCATCCGCAAGAGCGTAACGTATCGTGTAATGCATTGCGCACTGCATCAGAGCTCCCTTACCGGGGAGCTTTTTTGCT
Source organism: Paenibacillus sp. LHD-117 (assembly GCF_030929555.1). Classification (GTDB taxonomy): domain Bacteria; phylum Bacillota; class Bacilli; order Paenibacillales; family Paenibacillaceae; genus Pristimantibacillus. The sequence continues at coordinate 47,088 of NZ_JAVFVT010000042.1, forward strand.
TTTTGATTTAGGATGATAAAATGGACACAACGATAACTTTCGAAGGAGAAAAGGAGTGAATCATCGTATGGCACATGGAACACATGACGGGAAAATCGTTTTGATCACCGGGGCAGGGGCCGGAATCGGCCGGGCGCTCGCGCAAGCTTACGGACGCGAAGGCGCGCTTGCCGTAATAGCGGACAGGAACGAAGCGGGACTCGAGGAGACGGCGGCTCTTCTGCAGGAAGAAGGTTTCGATTCCGTGGCCTTCACGGCGGATGTCAGCAAGCCGGATGAAATCAGCCGCATGTTCGCGGACCTCGAAGCGATGCTGGGCCGGGTCGACTGCGTCATTAACAACGCGGGGTTCGGCATATGGAAATCTCCTTACGATCTGGAGCTTGAGGAGTGGGACAGCGTCGTGAACACGAATTTGAGAGGGACATTCCTCTGCTCGCGCGAAGGAGCGAAGCTAATGCGGAGGGACGGCGGGGGTGGCGCCATCGTGAATATTTCCTCCACGCGGGCGCTTATGTCCGAAGCGAATTCGGAAGCCTACGCGGCGTCCAAAGGCGGCATTCTGTCTCTGACCCATGCGCTCGCCGTGTCGCTTGGACCCGAACGCATTACGGTGAACGCGATCTGTCCGGGCTGGATCGAGACGGGCGACTACGCGCAGCTTCGGCCCGAGGATCACGGCCAGCATCCCTCGGGGAGGGTCGGCAAACCTGAAGATATCGCGAGAGCGTGCCTCTATCTTACCGATCCGCGGAATGATTTTATTACCGGCACGCATATTACCGTCGACGGCGGGATGACGCGCCGGATGATTTATGAGTAGTTGTTAGATGACAATAAATACATCCTAGAAATTGATTCATCTTAATTCAAATAACGAGACTTTCTTGGCAATTGTCTCTTTATCAAAAGATACTTGACCAGAAGCCCATAAGTATCCTGCCTCAAGTATGATGTTGGCATAGATCGGTACATAAAAACTCATCTCTATATCTGTAAATTTGTAAACTAAAATGTTCGATAAATATTTTTTCAACTCAATTAACATTTTGTCTTTCAATTGAGGGATTAAATTTAAATAACTGCGTCGACATTGAATATTCGGTTGTTGATTAAATTCGCATACAGCTAGAACGAGTTGATAAATAATGTCTTCAAATTTCTCTACTTCTGCTGTATGTTTTGCAATGATGTTTGAAGCAGATTCATCAACAATATAGTCCAATAATTCGTACTTATCATTGAAATGGGCATAGAACGTTGCACGATTTACATTCGCTCCCCTTGTCAAATCCGCAATTGTTATTTTATCAAAATCCTTTTCATTCACCAGATTTACAAAGGCATTAATCAAAGACTGCTTTGTTAATGTCGTTCGTAAATTTCTTACTTTTGTCCCCATTTTCATCACTCCTAACCTTAACCATTTTAATCCAGTTGCTATGGCAACATTACGGCCTTATTGTTGGTTGTTCTGCTTATATAATCGGTGTATGTTTATTAAGCCAACACTTGTTGCTTTAATATATCACAAAAAGGAGGAAGCATACACTTTGAAGACCATATTAATAACAGGCGGAACGGATGGAATTGGAAAAGGGATTGCAAATCACTTCTTAAATAAAGGCGACCGAGTAATCGTTGTCGGCAGCTCATCTGCTAAAGGAGACCTCTTTTTAAGGGATGCTAGACAGTTCGGAGCAGAGGATAGAGCTATATTTCTTCAAGCAAATTTGAGTTTGGTCAAAGAAAACAAGCGGATTATTGAAGAAGTAAAAAGCCGGTTCGATTCATTAGATAAGATTGTTTTTTGTGCAACCAACCACAAAACCAACAAAGAGTATTTTGAAACCCAAGAGGGAATTGAGTTTAGCTTTGGGTTATCCTATTTGAGCAGATTTGTTCTTGGTTATGGATTAAAAGAGGTTTTGGAACAGGGAGACAGCCCCGTTATTCTTAATGTTTGCGCTCCGGGAATGAACGGAACGGTTAACTTAGATGATATCCAAAACAAGCGGAATTATAGCGGTGCAAAAGCTAAATATCACGGCAGCCGATTAAACGACTTGCTAGGTGTTGCCTTTGCTCACAACGATACGATTGGAAAAATAAAATATATTCTTTTTAACCCTTGGGCTGTACAAACCTCAGGTACCTTTGAAGCTATTGATCATCCTGTTACGAAGAGCATCATGAAGCTCATTTATAAAACAATAGGAAAACCAGTAGATGAAGCTATTCTTCCAATTATTGATTTGTTAGATAATCCGCCTAAACATTCTTTATCTGCTTTTAAACAGCGAAAAAAAGTAAGTCTTTCGATGAAAACTTTTGATAAAGAAAATGCTCAAAAGCTTCATAATATCACTGGTCAAATGCTGGAAGGCTTGTCAAAAAAATGACCATGTTCTTGCCGCTGTAGCTAGACAAAAAATCATTTATTTGGGGGAGTAGAAAATGAAAATATTAGTGACAGGTGCAACAGGACAATTAGGGGCAAAGGTTATAGAAGCATTATTAAAAACTGTACCAGCGAATGAGTTAGCTGTTAGTCGAGATGGTGGATTAGAGATAGAAAGTAACGATTTAGAAAATTTACTTGGCCGCCCTGCTACACCGATTAACGAGGCTTTGAGCCAAGTTGTCAGTCAAATTCCCCATCGTTAAAACGATAACAGGTAGCCGACTTCAGCGATTACGCGTTGCCTTACCGCAATTCGCAAAAGACCGCCATGCATGAATGCATGGCGGTCCCGCTATATGAAGGCTAGTTGCCGGGTTTCTTCAGCAGTTGCCGCAGCTGCTCTTCCACAAGCGCGGAACGCTGCTCGTGTTTCAGGTCGACAGGCGCGTGGCTGCCGCCGAAGCCGCCTCCGCCTGGGGCTGTTTTTGCAAGCTCGCGAGCGGCTTCCCACTCCATGACCTTCTGCTCGATGCGCTCGAAACCTTTTGCAGCCGAGCTGCCTTGCAGACGAGCCGCGCCGTAACCGCCCGCACCGTTGTTGCCAGTGCCGCCGCTTGCCTCCATCTGGCGAACGCGAGTCATGAGCTCGGCGCGTTTGCCCTGCAGGCGCGTTTTCTCTTCCTTCAGCGATTCTACGCGCAGCTGCAAGTCGTTGGCGGCTTGCTTCGCCAGATCGCGCAGCTTAACCGTTTCTTCCGCTTGCTCCAGATAGAGCAGCTTCGCTTCCAGCGCCATGCGAGCCTCCGCTTCGCGGCCCTCTCTTGCGGCTTGCACCGCTTTGCCTTCGTAATAATTCGCCTGCGCATGCAGCTCTTCCAGCTTGGAGCCCATCAGGCGCTCCTGTACTTGCTGCTGGGCCAACGTGCGTTCGGTGCGCTCGATCTCCTCGTCCAAATCCCGCAAATAGTGGTTCAGCATCATGACTGGATTTTCCATTTTGTCCAGCATTTCATTGGCTGCTGCCTTCGTCATGTTCATTACGCGTTGTAAAATTCCCATCTTAATCTCTCTCCCTTATGTGTATTGGTTATTGGGGGCTTGACCCGGTCCTAGTAGTGGTCGACGAAACGGAAGTCATTGTACGGGGCCTTCGGAATAAACAGGCTAGCGATCAAATATATGAGAATTACGCTGCCGAAGCTGAAGAAACCCGCGATGACGACCAGCATCCTGACGATGTTGGAATCGATGCCCAGCCACTGTCCAAGTCCTCCGCAAAGTCCGGTTAATTTACTGTCCGATGTGGAACGAAACAATTTTTTCATCTCGCATTCATCCTTTCGTCTTGCTCATCTATGACTTAATTGTAGAGGGCAAACGAAGGAATCGTAACGGTCCCCGGTCTATTCTTGTAACTGGTCTTAAGGCGGGGATGGGCTCGGACGGACGGCGGGGTTGAAGGGAATCGCGCGAAAAAAAGATGTGCGGAGCAGCCGTGCTGCGATAATGGACAGCCTCCTAAGAGGCTGGAATCGTTTCGCGAAACCGGACAAGCGCTTCGCGTACCCCGTTCGGATCGCTGATCATGGGCAAATGTCCCGTGTTCAGCTCGGCAACGAGCGGTTCATGCAAGCCGGCTATCATACGATCCTGCAAGTCGGCCGGAAATTCACGGTCGTTCAGCAGCTTGACGTAAAGCGATGGAAGCTTCGGCGAGACTGCTTCGCATCTTTCCTTATAAAGACGAACAGCTTCCGGCAAAAAGCCCCTCACGACTTGATCCGATTGCTCGGCGGCCAGATCGTTGCACAACCCTGCGCGTATGGCGGCTTCGGGAGGTTTGGTTCCGGCGAGGGTGAGAATGGCCGAGAACATCATTCTTTTGCCCAAGGGCAGCGCGGACAGAAACGAGCCGCCGTCGCGCGGAATCGCGGCGCCGACCGCAGCCAAGCCCGCGACACGGTCTCCCAGCTCGTCGCAAAGCTTCAGCGCAAGGACGCCGCCGATGGAATGCGCGACAATAATGAACCTTCGCGTACCCCATTCGCCGAGCTGTTCCTTAATCGACTGAACGTACTGGCTTAAGCCAAGCTTCTTCCGATCGAGCTCGCTGCCATCACGAAGCGGGAAATCAGCAAGCAGGAAGGGGGCATCGATCTCTTCCGCCACCTTCCGCCATACATTCCCCCTCAGGCCCGCACCGTGCACGAAAAGGAATCCGATTTGCTCCTGTTCTTTAACCTTAACCTCGCGAGTATCTGCTACCTTTTGAGTTCCGTTCATTCCAGATCATCCTCTCCAACTATTCTACGTACAGCATAACGTTAAAATAAGACAAATTATGTCTTATTTGTTGAGTATCCTCTACAATAAAGGCAAACGTATTTTCGTTGGCGTTTGGCTGGTCGGAAGACGATGCGGACTGGAGGCAACGGAGGATGCAAAAAGCGCAAAGGCTGATTCAAATGATGATGATCATAAATGCCCGCAAGTCCTTCACCGTAAGGGAGCTGGCGGATGAGTTCGGCTTGTCTACGAGGACGGTCACGCGGGATTTGCAGGAGCTGAGCGAGCTGGGTGTACCCGTCTATACCGTTCAAGGCAGGGGCGGGGGTTACCGTCTGCTGCGGGAGCGAATGCTGCCTCCGATCAGCTTCACTGAGGGGGAGGCGGTGGCGATTTTTTTTGCTTGCCAGTCGCTGCAGTTTCTTGGATCGTTGCCATTCGGGGGAGGAGCGGATTCGGCGCTTCATAAGTTCTATCATTACATGCCGGCCGACGCGCGCGGGAAAATCGATGCGATGAAGGAGCGGGTTATGATATGGAGTCCTTACCGCCGCATGTCCGCGGAAGTGCTCGAGACGCTGCTGCGGGCGATCATGGAGAAATCGGTCGTTCGAATCCGCTACCGATCGAGCGCGGGGGAATCCGAGCGGGACGTGCAGCCGATCGGCCTATATGCCAGCTCCGGTTATTGGTATTGCCCGGCTTACTGCATGAAACGGGAGGAAATGAGACAATTCCGCGCCGATCGGATCGTAACGGCCGAGCTTCGGCCCGATATTCCGTATAGGGAGGAGCTCGCATCGCTGACGCTTCAAAATAAGCCGGATCAGAGCCATCTGGAGAAAGTTGAGCTCGTCGCTCAGCTTACTGCGGAAGGCGCGTGGCAGCTTGAGTCCAATCGGTGGTTCGGCCCGCATCTGGAGCGGTGTGAAGACGGGAGCGGACTCGTCCGCGTTCAAGTTCCGAAAACAGATCTTCCGTATTACGTGGACGCCGTATGGTCGCTTGGCGCTCAGGCGCGAGTATTGGCGCCGCTGGAAGCGATCGATTTGCTGCAAGGGAAGCTGAAGGAGCTGGAAGGGCTGTACGCTGCCGACGGGGACGGATAGCGCATCGGGGATTAGCTTCGTCTTAGAATCAATTACTCGGCATTCTCGTAGCGCGTTCTTAACGATTCGATCATCGCGTTTATTTGTTCCGCGCTCGGCATTACAAGTCTGGACGAGGCTTCAGCTACGCCTTCCGCGGTCTGACCGTCCCGGATCGTCTTTTTGACTTCCGTCGCGAAGGCATGCGCTCCTTGCGGACCGAGGCCGGCAAGCTCTTCTAGGCTCGCGGTGCTGTCTCCGGCCACGATCGGATGGCCGAGAGTGTCGTTGCCGCCGGACGCGATTTCGTAGAAGGAGCGGACGAATTCGGCGCGGGCGCGGCCGGAGCCTTCGGCCACGACGAACGCTTGCACGATGGACGCGTGGGTCTGCCGCCTTTGCGCGATGCCGCAAAATTTGTAGCCGTCTATGCTGAGGTCGAAGTCTCCTGGGCAAAAAGCGCCCGAGATCTCGCCTTTCTCTACGGTTCTGCCGGTTCCTTGCAACGCGCGTGCAATCAGCCCGTACATCCGCTCGAAGTCGTTATGAAAGTGCAGCTCCATCGCATTCGCTTTGGGCAGGATGAGCGAAACGTTGACCACGCCCGCGTCGAGCGGAACTGCGGCACCGCCTGAGTTGCGGACGATCACCCGCCAGCCGCTCGATTCCAGCCATTGCCGAGCTTCTCTTGCATAGGGCATTCGGCTATCCCGAAGTCCCATCACGAATGCATGCGGATGACGCCATAGATGGCAAATGGCCGGACCGCCCTTGCCCGCGCTTCGGCACAGCAGCTCGTCCAGCGCGAAAGCGTACATGGGATCCGGTTGGCCGAAATCGTTCATTCGATCCAGCAGCAGCATGTTCTCCCAGTTCCAACTCATCTCGGTTCTTCCCCTCTGGATGCTCATCATTCAAATGCAAAACTGCATGTATCGCGGAGATTGGCATCTCGTGGTTGCACGAACAGATGCCTTTATGCATGTAATTGTATCATAAGCAGAAGGAGCCGCCATGGCGTCAAACGCCGGGCGGCTCCTTCATATTTATTTAGCGTCTTACTTTACGGACAGTAAACTTTCCGAAATGAATGTCAACTGAGCTTCAAGCGACACCGGATCGTTGTAAGTGTCGGCCGCCGGATTGAGCTGGAACACGTTACCGGCTTTGACCGCCGGGAGGCCAGTCCAGATGGCGTTGTCGTACACGGCGCTCGGATCCGCATCGTCGCCGGACCACGGACAAGTGAAAATGATGTCCCCCGCGAATTGCGGAATCGTCTCGAGGGAGATCGATGCCCAGCCCGTTCCGCTGTTGATGGCTTGCTTCTGCGCTTCGGCAGGCGCCTTCAAGCCGAACTCGCCATAGATAATTTCGCCGCCGCGGCCGAAATTGTGACCGAAAACGTACAAGCCCTTGGAGTAAGGGTTCAGGATCGAAACGGTTTTGTCGCCAACGGCTTCTTGAACCTTTGGTTTCAATTCCGCGATTTGTTTCTCCCATTGTTCGATCCATGCTTTTGCTTCCGCGTCCTTGTTCGTCAGCTTGCCGAACTCGATCATTTGCTCCTTGTACGTCTTTTTGCCATATTCGATCGCAACGACCGGCGCGATTTCTTCCAGCTTGTCGATGCCTTCCGTGCCGGTATATACAATAATCAGGTCGGGATCCAGCGCGAGTATATTTTCGGGCGTCGGGGCGTTGCCTAAGCTTGTGACGCCGCCCAGCATACCTTCGAAATACGGATTGGCCATGGCGTCTTCCATGATGCCGACTGGCTTAATGCCGAGCGCCAGGAAATAGCCGGTATTGAAGGCGGTGGCGTCTACGATGCGCTGCGGATTTTTGGGCACCTCGATGTCGCCGTTGGCAGCTGGGAAAATAACCGTTTCTCCGTCCCCGCCCGCGTTCGCGTTATCGGTCGTCACGGCGGCGGCCTCGTTGTTCGGCGAACCGGCATTCTTCCCGCCGTTGTTCGAGTTCTGTCCGCAAGCTCCAAGCACCAATACGATGGCAAGCGAAAGAAGCATAAGCGAGATTAACTTGTTGGATTTCAGCAAAATTGTTTCACTCCTATGTATATGATATTGATAATCGTTATCAATATACAGCAGAGGATTATCCTTGTCAAATGTTTTCTTCTCTTACTTCGACCTTACTTCACACTGTGACGCGAGCGAAGGCGGCGGTTACGATTTACCGTTTTCTACATTATTCATGGCTTTTCCGGAAGGGACAACGGCGGGCGATTTCCGGCCCGCTATGCTTGTCAAACTAGTCCGCATAAATGTCCAAGTCCCCTCATAGACATGTTATCATCCAGTAAAATTTAATGTTGCAGAGGGGATGATTTCATGCGTCGCATGGCATGGACGGCGGCAATAATGATGGTATTCACGCTCATCTTGTCCGCTTGCGGTACGAAGGACGCCGAGTCCGTGGTGAAGGAGCTCGAGAAGTACGTGAACAGCATGGAGAGTTATCAGGGAAGCGGCACGATGACGCTGCATACCGGCCAGCAGCCGCTGACGTATCAAGTGGAGGTATCGTACCAAACGCCGCATTTTTACCGCATTAAGCTGACGAACCAAGAGAAGGACATTACGCAGATCGTGCTGCGCAACGACGAAGGCGTGTTCGTCCTGACGCCGAAGCTGAACAAGGTATTCCGGTTCCAAAGCGATTGGCCGCAAAACCAAGGCCAAGTGTATCTGTACCAGACGCTCGCGCAAAGCATTATCGTGGACAATTCCAGGGTGTTCGCGATTGACGAGGACGCGTACGTGTTCGACGTCATGGCCAGCTACAATAACGGATCGCTGGCGCGCCAGAAGATTTGGCTCGACAAATCCGATCTCAGTCCGGTTCAAGTGGAAGTGAGCGACACGAACGCTTCGGTCGTCGTGGACGTGAAGTTCGACACGTTCGAATTCGGCACGAAGTTCGAGCAGAGCGTGTTCGAGACAGAGGCGAACATGCAGGCGGAAGCTTCGCCTTCGGCGGGCAACGGCGATGAGCCGACGATCGCGACGCCGGAGAACAGCGACGATGCCTCCGCGCCTGGCGACGACGGTGCCGCAGGCGAAGAAGGCACGGAAAGCACGGTGGACGGCAGCGGCAACAAAGAAGACGAAGCCGGCGACGACGAAACGGCCGGCACGGAAGACGAAGATGCGTCAACGGACGCCGAAGGCGAAACGCCGATCGATTTCATCGCAATGGGACCATCGTACTGGCCCGAAGGTGTAGCGGTGAAGGACACCAAGGACATCGAGTTCGGTGGCAATCCGGGCATGATGACGGTCTATGACGGCGAGTACAGCTACACGCTCATTCAGACGATGCCGAAAGACATGGCGACGACGCTCGTGCCGGGACGAATGGTTGATCTGGGCTACAATATCGGCGAGATGACGGGCGATGGCGAGCTCCAGACGTTGACATGGACGTACGAAGGCCAGCAATTCCGCCTTACCAGCGATAACTTGCCGGAGACCGAAATGATTAAGGTCGCGCAATCCGTCCAAGGCGAAATGGCCAAATAAACGACTCGCCGAAGCGGCATAAAAGCGCGATTTCCAAGACGTGCTAGCCGATTCTGGAGCGCATTTCATTGACAGTCCCAGCAGCAACGTTTAACATTGATTTTATTGATGTTTGCTGCTCGGACTGTTCTTGCGTTTCAGATGAGGAGAAGGTGGAAGACTTGGATTCGTATTATCGCCCCACTTGGGCAGAGATTTCATTAGATGCTTTGCGGCATAACTTGTCGGCTGTTCGCGGCTCGCTGCCGGCAGGCTGCCGGCTGATGGCCTCCGTGAAAGCGAATGCGTACGGTCATGGAGCGGTAGAGATCGCGAAAGCCGCCGAACGTTTCGGCGTCGATTACTTGGGCGTGGCGTTCCTGGACGAAGCGCTCCAATTGCGGGAGAGCGGCGTTCGGGCGCCTATTCTCGTGCTCGGATACGTGCCTGCGGAAGCGCTGGATCTGGCGCGGGAGCAGGACATTTCGATCAGCTTGTTCAGGGAAGACGTACGCAAGGCGGCGGAGTCGCTGCCTGCGGACGCGGATGGACGAAAGCTGAAAATTCATGTGAAGGTCGACACCGGCATGGGCCGTCTCGGCGTGCTGGGACATGAGGAGACGCTTGCGTTTATCGAGCGGTGCTTGAACACGCCTCAGCTTGAGGTCGAAGGTTTGTTCACGCATTACGCGCGCGCGGATGAGCTGGACAAAAGCTATACGCAATTGCAATACGACCGGTTCTCGAGCATCGCGGAAGCGGTCAAGTCGCGCGGCTGGACGATTCCGATCGTACACGCGGCGAATAGCGCGGCGGGAATCGATACGCCGGAATGGGCCGGCGGGATGGTGCGCCTTGGCATCGGCATGTACGGCCTTTATCCGTCGGGCGAAGTGAATCGGGATCGGATCAAGTTGGAGCCGGTCATGTCGCTGAAGACGCGAATCACCCACGTGAAGCAGGCGCCTCCGGGCTGGGGAATCAGCTACGGTACACGTTATTTCACGGAGCGGGAGGAGCGAATCGGCACGCTTCCGATCGGATATGCCGACGGCTACAGCCGAATGTTGACCGGTAAGGCGAACGGTCTCGTCCGCGGCGTCAAGCTGCCGATCCGGGGCACGATTTGCATGGACCAATGCATGATCACGCTTGACGACACGCGGCTGAACGCGCAATCCGAAGGCTCCGTAGAGCCGGGAGAAGAGGTCGTGTTGATCGGCCGGCAAGGCGACGAGTCCATACCGATGGAAGAGGTTGCGGACCAGCTCGGCACCATCAACTACGAGGTCGCTTGCATGATCGCGGCCCGCGTCACGCGCGTGTATACGGAATCCGGCGCGGTCGTTCAGGTTTGCAACGGCTTGGCGTAGCCGCCAATGTCGTTGGAATATTTTACAACTATGAATTTATGGTAAGACTACAGGAAATTTGGAACTAATATCGAATGTAGTATGTGGTCGTGCTGCATGCCGCATGCAAATTCGGATATAGCATATTTGATATATTGCCGACATAGATATGTTGAAGTATAGCGGAGGCTGTATTTTGTCATAATGTGTAATGTGGCTTTGGAAAAGTTTTGGGGGTGCGAGTTCGGTGGCCAATGTGCATAATACGAAAAGGATCATGATCAGCTTGCCCGATCAGCTGCTGGAAGAGGTAGACGGCATCGTCGCCAAGGAAAATTCCAATCGCAGCGAATTCATCCGACAAGCCATGAAGCTGTATCTGGTGGAGCGCAAAAAACGCCAAATCCGCGAATCCATGCAAAGGGGATATATGGAGATGGCGAAAATTAACCTGAACATGGCCTCGGAAGCTTTTCAAGCGGAGGAAGAAGCCGACCACACGTTGGGCCGTCTCGTTAGCGGGGTGTAGAGCTTGATCGTAAAACGCGGAGATGTGTTTTTTGCCGATTTGTCCCCGGTCGTAGGATCTGAACAGGGCGGAGTCCGTCCCGTTCTCGTGATACAGAATGACATCGGTAACCGCTTCAGCCCGACGGTCATCGTAGCCGCCATCACTGCCCAAATCCAGAAGGCAAAGCTGCCGACGCATGTAGAAATGGATGCAGCGACTCACGGCTTCGACCGCGATTCGGTTGTGCTGCTCGAACAGATCCGGACCATCGATAAGCAACGGTTGACGGATAAAATCACGCATCTGGACGACGAAACGATGCGCAAGGTAGACGATGCTTTGCTCATCAGCGTAGGTTTAATCGATTTTTAGTCGTATGTCTCGACAAAAAGCTGTAGACAAATCATGACATTTCTTGATATTATATACGCAATTGATTGTTATCGTTTAATGATATGAGCGAATGAATGCGAAGAACGCATGCGTTCAGCCGGAGACGGCTGTCGTGTGCGTTCTTTTTTTCGTTGCTCGGAAGGAGGCGGATGGGATTGGGCATGAGCAGGAATATGTGGTTGAGTCTAACCGCGGCCGCGTTGTCGGCGGCGCTGGTCTATGTTTTGTATGATCTTCAGCGCATGCAGGTCGAGCGTCAAGAAACGGTGGCGGTCGTCGTGCCAAGCCGTTTCATAGCAGCGGGAGAGCGAATCGAAGCGGGAGATCTGGAGCGGCTGCGGCTGCCGGCAGGCGCGTATCATGCGGATATGTTGACGGAGCCGCAGGCCGCGGCAGGCAAGGAAGCCATCGTGCCGATGGGCAGGGGAGAGCCGGTGCTGGAATGGAAGCTGAACGAATACGGGCTTCAGCCGGGAAAGCTGGAGTCTACCTTTCAACTGCCGAAGGACTACATCCGTTCGATCTCGAGCGGTATTCGCGCGGGGGATTTGGTCATGCTTTATTCCTCGGGGGAAGAAGGCGAATCGGCACGCGTGTTCGACAAGCCGGTAGTGGTCGCTTCCGTGAAGACGTCCGGAAACGTGGAGATCGACAATATGGAGAAACCACATCTGCTGTCGCTGGCGGAGGGCAACAAGGAAGAGATGTACGCGGCCAGGCGGGACGCCAACGGCACGATCGAATTCATTAATTTGAATCTTACCGAGTCGCAGTGGCTTGTCATCGATAAGCTGTGCAAGGGCGGAACGACGAAGCTGGTTATTGCGTACAGCCCGGCTTCGTTCGAGCGGATGGGGCAAGCACAGACGAACATGCCCGGGAAGGAGGGGACGGAACGATGAAATCCAAGTCGGCACCGATGGCCGCTTTTATCGGGACAACGCCGAATATCGGCACAACAACCGCCGCGTTCTCTGCGGCGGTGAGGCTGGCGGAAGCAACGGGCAAGCCGATCGGCTACTTATGTCTCAACCTCAAGAGCGCCAAGCTGTACCGGTTCCTTGGCGTGGACGAACCCGAGACGACGCTGGACAAGCTGCAGCCGGAGCTTCGTTCGGCTTCGATGACGCCGAGTATGCTCCTTCGGGCGACGCACGCGCTGCCGCGGCAGCCGAATCTGCATATTTTGTTCGGCAGCGTGAACCGGGAGCAAGCGGAGTTTTTTTCCGATAAGGAGCTGGAGCATCTGCTCGACGTGGCGGAGCAGGCGTTTTCCTTTGTCGTGCTAGACCTGGGCGCTTATTGGGATAACGCCGCGACGGTCTGCTCGATCCGCAGGGCCGCCACGCGGATCGTCGTGACGACGGGCGCTTTGTCCCATTTCCAAGAGGACGGGAGACGCTGGATCGGAGAAGTATCGCCGTTATTCCAGGTGCAGCCGGAGCAATACGAATGTGTCGTCGTTCGCGGAACTTCGGGACATGCCTCGTTCAGCCCCGCTCAGATAAGCAGGGAGCTGGGCGCGGCAAGTCTTGGCGAGCTGCACCTTACTCCCGCGTTGTACGCGAGCCTCGATAAAGGAGCGCTTGGCGATTGGTTGAAGGAGGACAAAGGAGGGAAAGCGGCGATGGCCGCTCCCGCGAGGCTGCTCGCGAATCGTTACGGTTTGGGCGCTTTCCCGCGGAAGGATAGACAGCCGTGGTACTTGAAGCTGGCGAACATGCGGGGCGGGGTAGGTTCGGCATGAGCGGTGAGCGATTAAAATTTTCGCCGGCGGAGTTTGCCGCGCGGACGCAGGGGCGAAGCTTGGAGCGGCAAACGGCCGAGGAGGAAATCGGGAATGAGATAGACGTCTTCTCTTCGGAAGAAGAGCTCGAGAAGCTTGCCGATGATATCCGCTCTTATCTCAGCGCGCCGAGAGGACTGACGGAGGAGGAGCGGAGAGGCTACAGCGAGACGCTGAATCGCGCCGTGCTCGGGTTTCCTCAGGAGAGGGAGCAGGTGCTGGCGATCATCGAGGAGCGGCTGATCCGGCTGCGCGTCCATCACGCGGAGGGCTGGCGGCATCCGTATGCGACGCTGGCCGAAGCGTTGTTCGCCGAAGTCGTCGGATTAAATATTTTGGAGCTTGTCCTGGCGAATCGGGAAGGGCTTGAGGAGATCCAGGTCGTCGGCACCCGAATTTACGAAGTGAGAGGCGGTTTCGCATCTTTATCGCCTTATTCGTTCGCCGAATTGAAGGACGTGGAGCGCATTCAGCAAAACCTGGTGTTGTTCAACAACGATCGGATTACCCCTCGCAAACGCTGGGCGGAGGTCATGCTTCGCGACGGCTCGCGCGTGACGATGACCGGCTTCGGTTTCACATCGAGTCCTACGCTGACCATCCGGTTCTATACGATGCGAACGTTCAGTTTGTCGGCTTTGGCCGAATGGCCATTCCGGACGTTAGATGCGAGGATGGCGGCACTGCTGCGGGCGATTCTCGCGGCAAGGTTCAATATCGTCGTCATCGGGGCGACCAATTCGGGCAAAACCAACCTGATCAAAGCGCTCATCGCGGAGCTGCCGAACGAAGAACGTATTATTACGATCGAAGGCCGATTCGAAATGATGTTGGGACGAGACTTCCCTCACAAAAATATCGTTGAATACGAGTCGTCCGAGGAAGACGGAGCCCATTCGTCGGAACAAGCCTTCAAGCTCGCGCTCCGGCAATCGCCGCAGCGAATCGTTCATGCCGAGATTCGCGACGAGGACGCCAATATTTATGTCCGTGCATGTACGCGCGGGCACTCCGGCAGCATGACGACGGTCCATGCGAACAAGCTGGAGGACGTGCCTGAAGCCATTACGGACATGTGTATGCTAGACGGCCGCGCGATGAACGCGGAACGGCTCGCGAAACGCATCACCGAATACGTGACGGAGGTAGGGATCGAGATGAAGGTAACGGGCGGACGACGGGTTATCGCTCGCATCGGGGAGCTGTCCTGGAACGGCGACGAGGCCGAGGTCCGGGACTGGGCGACCTACAACGAAAGTTCGGATGTTTGGAGGTTCGATCATGCGCCGTCGGAGAAGAAGGCGGGCAGGCTGGCTGCCGCGGGGTATGCGCCATGAGCCAGCTATCGATGACCGCAACCGCCGCGCTATTGTTTCTTTTGTTCTCGTACATCATCGGGAACCTACTGGAGCTGGCTATCGGCAGGCGGAAGCTCAGAAGCCGATTGAAGTACGAATCGCCCCTTAGCATGCGCAACCTGCTCATCCGGCAATTCAAAGGGTATACGCGGCTGCGGAACCATTTGGCCGAGCTGCTCGAGACGCTCCGTCTCAAGATGACGGCCGACCTGTTCGCGGCGACTTCGTTCCTGCTTCTCCTATGCGGGATCGCGGTCGGGGGCGCTTACTTTCAGACGGCGAAAGGGACGCTTCTCTTCGGCTTTGTCATGGGACTGGCGCCGTATGTTGCGCTCCGCGGCTTGCTCATCCATCGGCGGATGCAAGCGCAGCTTGATTTTTTGCCCGCGGTGGAGCTGTTCTATCAATGTTATCTGGTTACCGGGGAGCGGCATGTCCGCACGGCCTTGCAGCGAACCATCGAAGAAAAAAGGCTGCTTGGCCCGATGCAAGCCGTGTTCGAGCAGCTGTACCGCAACCTGTCCGTAAGGGGAGACGATGATGCTTCGCTTAGGCTCATGGCTTCGTCGCTCGGGCATGTTTGGGCGGATTACTTCGTGAATATCATGCGGGTCGCCTTGACCGAAGGCGTTACCGTATCCGACGGCTTGCGCGAGCTGCTCGCTGACATGCGCAAGGCACGAAGGTCGAACGAGCAGGAGCGGCATCGGCTGCTCGAGATTCGGGTCGCGAACTTCACGCCCGTCTTGTTTCTCGCTTTGTTCGTCGGTATCAACGTAAAGTACAACCGCGCGAACGCCTATTATTATTACCTGCTAGACCCGCAAGGGAAGGATATCCTCCTTAACGCGATCGTCCTCATATTCGGTTCGTTTTTGATGGGGTTATGGCTTTCCCGCAAAAAAATGTAACAGAGGTTGTTCACACGCACTAAAAAGGAGGCGAACGCCATGTTCGAGGAATTGGAGATTGTGCTGCAGGTCGGATTGATCATCGGTCAGCTTCTGTTCGCCGCCGTCGGCAGCTACGCGCTGCTCTCCTTGCTGCCTAAGCGGCCTCTCAGGTGGAGCAGGCTCGCGTTTCTCTCCTGGCGTACCGCCTCGCCGCCGGAACGCTGGCTGCGACTGCTCCGGGTCGATAGGGAATCGGCCGCGTTCCGGGAACGCGAAATGCTGCTAGCCGGCTGCGGCGTTACGGCCGATCCGGCATGGTACGTGCTCGCCCGCGGAATTGCGATCGGCGCGTTCATCGCGGTATCGCTTGCCGCGCTCGCCGCGATCCGCCTGAACGCAGCGGATCCCGTTTTCCAGCTCATGGCCGGCGCTCCCGCGCTGCTGGCGGGGCTGTTGTACGGGGATCGGATTTGGCTTAGGACGCTCAGGCAGCTTCGTGCGCTGCAAATCACGAAGGAAATTTATACGGTGAGCAATCAGCTCCTGTACTTGTCCGAATCCACGCTTCATATCCATGCCAAGCTGACGCGCTGCGTCCCGTTCGCGAAGGCGATGAAAACGGATATGGAGAGGCTTCTGGCGGAGTGGTATCACGACCCGGCAATCGCGCTTCAGCGCTTCAAGGCAAGGCTCGGAACGGATGACGGCATGAGTTTCGTCGAGACGCTGGACGCGCTCCGCTTGCATGAGAGCAGTCAATACTACGAGCTTCTGCGCGTTCGGATTGCGGATTACAAAGATAAGCTGGAGCTGGCGAAAGAAGGGCGGAAGGAATCGACCTCGTACATATTGTTCCTTCTCGCAGGTATTCCGATCTTATATACGTTCCAAGTGTTTATCTTCCCGTGGATTAGGGAGGGGCAGAAGCTTTTCGAATCGCTAGGGTAAGCCGGGGGGCTTGCAAAGGAGGTGAAAACACATGCGAAATATTCTAATGACCGTCATGATGCTCGTGGTTGTAATCGTGTTGTTCAACTCGATCATCGCCCAAGATACGACGGGGACGAGAAGCCAAGTGCAATCGCAAGGAAACGCCGCGAATACGAGGATTAGCCAGCTCGTACCATGATGGTCGATAGCGGCAATGGTTGCGATGGTTAATCATTACGGAGGTGCATGCTGTGCGGGCATTGTTAATGTCGATGTTGCTCCTATTGACGGTGCTGCTTATTTATACGGCGGTTGCCGAGGGAGAAGGCGGCATGAAACGGCAGACGAATGAAGCGGGCGCTTCCATAAGCGATTACATAAAGGGGATGAGCCCGTGAAGCAATTGCTGCTCTTCGTGTTGTTCGCGGCGATGATGTGCTGGATGATGTTCTCGCCGATCTACAAACATGTCGTTATCGTCCGTCAGGCGGTGCTGCAGCAGGAAGTCGATTATTTGCTGGAGGTCGGCGCGAGCGGAACGTACGGGTATGTCAGCGCCGCGATGCAGCAGCAGTCCGTGGAGCGTCTAGGACGATTCGGCTTGCAACCGGACGTTATTCGGTACGAATACGCGACGACCAGCGGCGTGTCCGCCACCGATCCCGGCATGCCCGTGCCAAGGGGGACGGGCATTTCGCTCGCGATCAGTTACCCGTACGAGAATTTGTTTATGATCGACTCGTTGCTCGGCATAACGCCCATTGCGCCGGACGAGCGGATGAGGGCTTACGGGATGAAGATGAGCGAGTATGTGCCGTAACGCGTGAAGGAGGAGAGGCCGCCCATGTACAAGCTGCTGCTTATCGTAATGATGATGGCCGTCTGGATGGCGGTTCATCTCATGGGGGTCGAAGAGGAAATGGCCATGAAGACGTTGTCACAGAGCAAGCGCGCGGTCAACCGGGCGGCGCACGCGGCGGCCCAGCAGCTCGACAAGACGGCGCTCGGCGGCGGCGAGCTGCGAATCGATCCGGAAGCTGCATTGGAGGCGGCTTCGCTTTATTTGGGCGCCAACCTGCTCGTGGATGCGAGCGGCATTCCGCTGGAGAACTCCTTCCTGCGGGAACCGGTTGAGCTTCTTGTTTTTGATGTTATTAACGGGGACGAGAGCTTTCCCTACGTATATAGAAATGATGATTTTGATTTTGAGGCCGTTTTGCGGAAGCCGGGAGTGGTCATAATCGCTAAAGTGACCTACCCGAGAGCATTCGAAGTTCTGGCCCCGATCGAATGGGAGATAAGGGGGGCTGCCGAGCTCGTTGCGGGTTGACTCCGGATTGGAAAATTGGTGTAATAGGAGGGATTGGCAGAGAGGAGAATTCTTATGAACAGGGAGCTGACGAAGAGGCTTCATCGCGATTATTTGAAGGTATATCGCATTTCCGAATTGATATCGAACGGCATTTTCCTTGTCCTTATCCTGACTTATCTCGGACTGGCGATAGCTTTCGACTGGACGCTTCTCCCCGTTTGGATTTGTCTCGGGCTGCTGGCGTTATCGCTTCTTGTGTTTACATGGATCGTTCCCAAGGTGAAATACGCGCGCTTCCGCTTCGAGCTGTTCGAGGAGGAGCTAGAGATTGAGTCCGGCATCATTTTCGTAAGCAACGTGCTCGTACCCATGGTCCGCGTGCAGCATGTCGAGCTCGGCAGCGGGCCGCTCATGCGCAAGTTCCAATTGGCTGCCGTGTCGGTCGTAACCGCCGCCACGACGCATAAGATCAGCGGCTTGAAGCGGGACGAAGCGGAGCAACTGAAGCGCAGAATCGGCATGCTGGCCAAGGTGGACGAAAGCGATGAGTGAGCGCAGGACTCTTCATCCGCTTTATGTCGCGTTCGGCGTATTAAACTTCA
The DNA here is from genome assembly GCF_030929555.1 of Paenibacillus sp. LHD-117. Lineage (GTDB taxonomy): Bacteria > Bacillota > Bacilli > Paenibacillales > Paenibacillaceae > Pristimantibacillus. The sequence continues at coordinate 65,527 of NZ_JAVFVT010000042.1, forward strand.
TTAAAGGTTTTATCCCGCTTATCCTCATCGCGCTGCTCAGAGGAGTGAATTGGGATGAGGTCCTGCGATGGTATTGGATCGCGGGCGCATCCGGGCTTCTTGTTCTAATTGTGGCCATGAGCTACCTGCAGTGGAGAAGATTCGGCTTTTGGCTGGAAGAGGATCGGATCGTCATCCGCTCGGGACTGCTGTTCCGCGGGGAGAAAACGATCTATTATTCCCGGATCCATTCCGTCAACGTAGAGCAGCCTCTTATTCAACGGCTGCTTGGCATTGCGCAGCTCAAGATCGAGACGCCGGGCGGCGGGCAGAAGTCCGACGGCATCCTGCATGCCTTGTCGGTGGCTGACGCCAATCGAATCAAACAACAATTGAGAGAATTTGCAAAGGTTACAATAAGCGATGTCGATGAAGGCAAGCCGCATGATGAAGTGACGGCGACGACCGATCGTGCCGCCGCAAATCCTTCCGAGCTTCAATCGGCAGCACGCCCAACTGCCGAGAGAGTCCCTACGGCATCCAAGGTCGTCCGGACCGCCTCCAAGACGGACTCCGTCACGCTGGATGCGCTTCAGCTGTTCAAAGCTGCGGCGACATCGCTAAACTTCGGACTTGCGCTTGCGTTTATCGGCGGCTTGTATTCGTTCGCCGACGATTTTCTGGAGCTGCTGCTGCCCGATCGATTCTTTCAACATCTGATCGAGGATTCCCGCAGCTTGATGCCGAGCGTCCTGTTTATTGTTATTATCGCCATGTTCGTGATCGGTCTGACGTGGGTGTTGTCCATCGTGCTGTTTATTCTGAAATTCAGCGGCTTTACGATGGGCAGAGACGGTCAGCAGGTGAGCATTTCGTACGGCTTGCTGGAGAGAAAGTCGTACGTGTTCGATCCGAAGAACGTGCAGGCGGTCATCATTAACGAGAGCCTATTGCGGCAGTGGTTTGGATTCGCGGAGGTGAGGCTTCAAATCGTATCCTCCGACAAGCAGGAGCAACTGATGCTTCATCCGTTCGTCGCGTTCGCGGACATCGATTCGCTGCTGGCGCGTTTCGTGCCGGGCATGCGTGTGTTCGATCCCGCGGAGCTGTCCGCTTCGCCTCCCAGGGCGATGCTGTACTACGTCCGAGTGCCATACATCATTGCCGTTGCGATATGCGCGGCTTGTATCGGCTTTTTCGGAGCGGCGGGAGCTTGGTCGCTCTTCTTGATGCCGGTGATGTATGCCTGGTGCCGAGGCCGTCATCGCGCGGCGGGCATGCTGCTGAAAGACGGGCAGTTGACGCTCCGGAAACGGTTCATCGGCCGTACGACGTATAGTCTCCGCAAGCCTCGCATCGTCATGATGAAAGTAACGCGCACCGACGGTCAGAAGCGAAAGGCGCTTAATTCCCTAACCGTGCGAGTGCTTGGCAGCGGATCGGATTATAACGTGGATTGCCTGAAGCAGGACGACATCGAAACCGCGTGGCGATGGTTCAGCCGCAGCAGGCCAAGCGATGGCTCGAATGTACGCGATATTGGATGAATGACCAACAAGAATGCTGAATATACCAATAGTAAGCTCCCTTTTCGTCATTTTTCCGGCGGGTTATAATGAAAGATAACGATACCTTCGAGGAGATGACAGCGATGAAGTTAGTGGTGGAACAGGCGGCGGCGCGTTGGTACAAGGAGCAGATGGACCTGTCGGACGGGGATGCGCTTAGGATCTTCGTTCGACTGGGAGGCTGCGGGAGCGTCCATCCGGGGTTATCGCTTGGCATTACGAAGGATACGCCGAGAAGCGTCGGGCTTCGGCACGAGATCGAAGGCATTCTGTTCTATATGGAAGACGATAATTTGTGGTACTTGAACGATAAAGAGCTCCGGATCTCGTTCGATGAACAAGACGAAGAGATTTGGATGAAAGTGGTATAGGCTTCAAGTTTCGGAGGGGCTGTCCCAAAAGGTCGGAACGACCAATGGGGCAGCCCTTTTTTAGGACGACGACAACCGTTTCACCTTGTGCGCCTTAGGACTTGGAGTTGTCCGTGCCTTCGCTTAATTCCTCGAACGACTTCACTTTGCCATGCGTCGGCTTATGATTATGTTTGCGTTGATGCCAGGCATTTTCCCTGCGATTTTTGGATGATGTCATTGGACTCGGGCACCTCCTTCCACACCCTTTAGAATAGCAATTAACCGCCGGTCCCATTCGTGGCAAAATGGCCTAATCGCTGGAATGAACGGATACCGGCCCGTTTCGTTTCGATTGAACTTAAATTTTTGGGGTAAAACCTATAATTTGTCGGGTGCAAGAGACGCGGCCACAGCTTCTATAATTAGATGAGGTTGGGGGGAACGAGCATGAGCAGCAGTAGCAGAGGATATAAAGCATGGCTTGGCTATGGAGGCGGAAGCGGGCAAAGCGTCACGCTGGCAGCCGGCTGGGAGCCGTATGTCAACAAGATCGTGAGCGGAGCAGCCTGCTCTGAAGAAAACGAGGTTTGCCGGACTGCGGTGGAGGAGCTTGCCGCCGGACTCGAGTCATTGACCGGACGAAAGCCGGAGAAAATAAATGAAGATGGAGCTGCTGCACGAGAAGGCAATGGGGGATTCCTGGCAGTCGGCGTCGCAGGTTCCATGCCGCTGATCGACGCGGTATTGTCCCGCGACGAAGCGGCCAAGCTTTCGGAAGAAACGTACGTCATCCGGTCCGCTGAGAGCGGCGGACGGAGCTATATCGCCATCGCCGCGAAGACGGGGCGAGGCTTGCTGTACGGCGTTTTCGCCTTTCTGCGTTTATTGCAGTCAGGAAACGAGTTTGTGGCCGGATTGGACGTGACGGAAGCGCCCGCATTTCCGTTACGGATGATCAACCATTGGGACAACCTGGACGGCAGTATCGAGCGCGGCTATGCGGGGCAGTCGATCTTTTATCGCGAGAATGAGCTGCTGGCGGGTACGGGTAGAATCGTCGAATATGCACGCATGATGGCTTCAATCGGCATCAACGGGATCGCGATCAACAATGTCAATGTGCACCGGCAGGAAACGCTGCTGATCACGGAACGGTATTTGGGGGATGTCGCCAAGGTGGCGGATGTCTTCCGGAAGTATGGCATCAAGCTGTATCTTAGTATAAACTTCGCTGCTCCCATCGAGCTAGGCGGCCTGTCTACCGCGGATCCGCTGGACGAAGGCGTGAGGGCGTGGTGGAGAGAGCGAGCGCGGGATGTGTTCGATCGCATTCCGGACTTCGGCGGTTTCCTGGTGAAGGCGGATTCGGAGAACAGGCCGGGGCCTTTCACGTACGGGCGCGACCACGCGGACGGAGCCAACCTGTTAGCGGACGCGCTTCTGCCGCATGGCGGCGTCGTGTTATGGCGCTGTTTCGTCTACGATTGCCATCAGGATTGGCGGGATCGCGCGACCGACCGGGCAAAGGCGGCGTACGACCACTTCCGGCCGCTGGACGGCAATTTCAGGGATAACGTCATTCTTCAGATCAAGAACGGACCGATGGACTTTCAGGTACGGGAGCCCGTATCGCCGCTGTATGGAGCGATGCCTCGGACCAACCAGCTTATGGAGTTTCAAATTACGCAGGAATATACGGGCCAGCAGCGGCATGTCTGTTATTTGATACCGCAGTGGAAGGAAGTGCTCGGGTTCGATACGAAGCTGAATGGCGAGGGCACTCGCGTGGCAGACCTCGCTGCGGGTCGCGTGCACGACCATCGTTACAGCGGGGTGACAGCCGTAACCAACGTCGGGGATGACGACAACTGGACGGGGCATACGCTCGCGCAGGCGAACTTGTACGGTTACGGGCGGTTAATGTGGAATCCGGACCTGAGTTCGGAAGCGATCGCGGACGAGTGGATTCGGCAAACGTTCGGAAGCGACCCCGACGTGTCGTCGGTTATCATAGATTGGCTGACGAGTTCCTGGCGCATCTATGAGAACTATACGTCTCCGCTGGGCGTAGGCTGGATGGTTACGCCTCATTACCATTACGGTCCTGATGTGGACGGCTACGAATATTCGAAGTGGGGAACGTACCATTTTGCGGATTGGAAAGGAATCGGGGTTGACCGGACGGCGAGGACGGGTACGGGGTATACGTCGCAATATTCACAAGAGAACGCCAAGCTGTACGAAAGCTTGGACTCATGTCCGGACGAGTTGCTATTGTTCTTCCACCACGTCCCTTATACTCATGTGCTAAAGTCGGGCAAAACGGTCATCCAGCATATTTACGATACGCATTTCGAAGGCGCCGAGGAGGCGGAAGCGGCCCGGGAGGCTTGGCTTACACTCGAGGGCAAGATCGACGAGGAGAGATTCCGCAGCGTAGCGGATCGCGCCGCGGAACAAGCGGAGCACGCGAAGCTGTGGCGGGATGTCGTCAACACTTACTTCTACAGGAAGTCCGGCATTCCGGATGAACGCGGCAGAACGATTTATTAGATCCGTGTTCGTCTTCGACGCGGCGCAAGAGCCGAAGGGGTCGTTCGGGCGAATCGCAAAGTTTTAGCAAGTCATCGTCATACGGTGCAACATGATGAAGGCCCCGGCCCGCGCGAAGCGGTCGGGGCTTTTTTCGCTTGCGGGTCCTGGCCGTGCTACGCAGGTCTTGCGGCGATTCGCGGATCGCTGGGCATTCCGGCGGATTAACCCCGCGAAAGTTGCCGATACCGAAGAGGCGTCGTTTTGGCAATTTGGCGGAAGGCTCTTCCGAACTGCACGAGGGAGCCGAAGCCGACTTGCTCCGCGATCGTGATGACCTTCTCGTTCGACTCGGCCAGCAGCCGCTGCGCGGCTTGGATCCTTACGAAATTGATGTAGGAGACGAGCGAAAAGCCGGTTACTTCCTTGAACATGCGGCTCAAGTAGGCAGGGCTGATCTCGAAACGCCGCGCCAGCTCCTCCAAACGGATTTCATCCGTGTAGCTCGTATTGATGTGGCGCACGATGGACGATATTTTGCGATGGAGGGGGCTGACATGGTCGAGCGGCGTCGCGGGATGAACGCGCGCGAAACGAGCAGCGTACAGCAGGAGTTCGATGAGAAAATGCCGCAGCGCGAACGATTGCCCGAGCGAGTGCTCCTTGACTTCGGCCGTCATCTTCCCAAGGATGTGTTCGACCGCTCGGCGCGTCGGGAGATCAAGGCGCAGCACCGGCGAACCGTTCGTGAACGCGTCCAGCAGAAACGGCGCCTCCTGCATGGCTCCTTCGAGGAAGAGGTCGCTGAAATTGACGACGACCCTGGCATGTCCGAAGTCGCCCGAGTCCGAGGTGGCGTGCAGATCGCGGCGGTTAATGAGTACCAGATCGCCGGGCAGGATCAAATACGAGCGGTCCCGAATGAAATACAAACGTTCTCCTTCGTACAAGTAATAGAGCTCGTACATCTCGTGCATGTGTTGGGTTCGCTCGAACGGGCCGGTGCGGCGGATATGCTGCATGTAGAACGGCCCTTCTTCCTCGTTGCCGTAGGTGACGGTATCGGGCATTCGAATCGACTCCTTAATAAAGATACGAATATCGTATCATTTTGCGCAAAAAATGAACAGTTTACGTTACAAATAAGAAGATATGAGAAGAAAACCTGCGTTAATTGCGCTATGATAGCCTCATCTGATAATAAAGACTTAGGGAGGCATATCGCAATGAAACCATTAGTCGAGGTTTTGCAATCAGGCAATCTGTCCGCGCTCGCTTCTTCCGATATTCAAGTTTACCCGAACTCGATCGCCAAGGCAGGAGGCGCAACCGCCGCGATTGTACGCACGGCCGCAGGCAAAAAGCTATTCGTCGCCGGCGACGGCGAGCTATACGAGCAATTGGCCGGCGAACCGGCGGAAGGCGGCAAGCTGTGTCCGCTCACGCATGAGAACCGGCTGACGTTAAACCGCTTCTTCTCTTATACGGCTCCCCAAGCGTTTGGCACGAAGGTGGCGACGATGGGACTTGGCGACCGTCTCGGCATCGCCAGTCCGGGCCATATCCAAACAATCCGGGGCAAAGACATTCGGCCGGTGCTCGCGCAGCAGAGCATCCGCGAGCTCGCGCTGACGGGCCGCAACTACGAGGACGTCCTCGACGCGGCGGCCTATGCCGTGTTTCAGGAAGGATACCGCGACGGTTACGGCGCCGACGGCGACCATTTGAAGAAGGAAGAGGACATCGAATACGCGCTGCGTCTCGGTTTTACGATGCTGACGCTCGATTGCTCGGAGAAGATCGACAATACGATCGCCGGGTTGTCCGCTGCCGAGATCGAGGAGAAGTTCGCGCAACTGCCCGAAGGTTTGCGAAGCCGCTACGAAACCCGCTATTTGAACGATGTGTCCGCGGTGCCGGGCGCGAACCTCGGGTTTACGCGCGAGTCGCTCATGAAGGACGTGCTCATCTACGATAAGGCGATCGATTTCATGGAGCAAATCTACAACCGTTATATCTCGACGCTGGACCGGGCGGTCGACTTTGAAATTTCGATCGACGAGACGGAAACGCCGACGTCGCCCGAAGCTCATTATATGGTGGCGAACGAGCTGCGCCATCGCGGAGTGACGATTTTCAGCATGGCGCCTCGGTTCTGCGGCGAGTTCCAGAAGGGAATCGATTACATCGGCGATATCGCGCAGTTCGAGCGAGAGCTGGCGAGCCACGCCGCGATCGCGGTCCACTTCGGCTACAAGCTGAGCATTCATTCCGGCAGCGACAAGTTCAGCGTGTTCCCGCTCATCGGGAAATATACGAACGGCTTGTTCCACTTGAAAACTGCGGGAACGAACTGGCTGGAAGCGGTTCGCGTCGTCGCCCGCACGAATCCGTCTTTGTACCGCCGCATGCATCAATACGCCCTCGATCACTTCGAGGAAGCAACCGCGTATTACCATGTCACGACGGATATCGGCGCCATCGCACCGCTTGCCGGCGTAAGCGACGGGCAATTGCCCGAATACATGAACGAAAACAACGCGCGCCAGCTGCTGCACATCACGTATGGCCTGCTGCTGCAAGCGAAGGACGAGGACGGCGGCAAGACGTTTGCCGACGAGTTCTTCCGCACGCTCGCCGAACAAGAGGAAACATTCGCGGAATGTTTGAAGGCGCATATCGGCAAACATTTGGAGCTGCTGGGCAAATAAATGCCCGTCAATGGTCGCGAAATTACGTCCCGTCGATAATCGGTATGGTTCGCCTGGACCGGTCCCTCTTGGAGGGGCCGGTTTTTTTGCTAATTTACGCTGTCGAAAATGATGAGAAGGGCTCGTCGAGCATGCTTGCGGCGACCTCTGGGAACACTGACGAGGAATCGAAGTCTGGGGGGAGCAAGATGGCAAACCGAGGATTGATTACCGCGATCGCGGCCGTTGGAGCGGCGCAGCTGTTGAAGCCCGCGATTCATTACTGGCAGGAGGGCGAATGGAGGCCAGGCAAGTTGGTCGGCTCAGGCGGCATGCCGAGCTCGCATTCGAGCGGAGTGAGCGCGCTTGCCGCTTACACGGCCGTCAAATACGGCGTCCGCACGCCGGAGTTCGCTATAGCTGCCATGCTCGGCATAGTCGTTATGTACGACGCGATGAACATTCGCAGGCATGCAGGTGAGATCGCCATCCAAGTGAATGATCTCGATGCGGATGTCGAGAAGCTGGCCGGTCATCATCCAGGCATCTATCATGCGAGGCGCAAGGAAAAGCTAAAGGAGTCGCTCGGCCATCAGCCAAGCGAAGTCGCGGCGGGGGCGGTGCTTGGCGCCCTGATTGGCGTCTTGGGCGCGGCAACGGCTCGGGCATGAGCGAGTTGCCGGTTGGCGTCTGAGGTTGGCGGCAAATGAGTGGCATTATTTTGAAATGTAATGATCGCAGTCATGCGGTTGAGTTGAGCTAATCGAATGCATGCCGCCTCGCGCAGAAAGCGCGAGGCGGCTACTGGCATGGGAGCAGCAAACGATGTTACGGCATCGCCGGACTGGTAAACTCGTTGTCGGCGAGACCGACAAAGTCGCCAGAATCGGCGCGATTAGAAGGTAGTTTGTCGGCGAGACCGACAAAGTCGCCAGAATCGGCGCGATTAGAGGGTAGTTTGTCGGCGAGACCGACAAAGTCGCCAGAATCGGCGCGATTAGCGGGTAGTTTGTCGGCGAGACCGACAAATGCGTGTTGACTTACTTAATTATATTGTATACAATTTAATTAAATAAGAGGTATGGGAGAGTGGCATCATGTCCATTTACGATATTCCGGTCAAGACGATCAAAGGCGAGCAGCAAACGCTGGCTCCATATCAAGGCGATGTGATGCTGATCGTGAACACGGCAACGGACTGCGGCTTCGCGCCTCAGTTCAAAGGGTTGCAGAAGCTTCACGACGAATACGCCGATCAAGGTTTTTCTGTGCTAGGCTTCCCGTGCGCGCAGTTCGCGAATCAAGAGAAAGGCGACGACGCGGAGATCGCGCAAGCTTGCGAGCTGAACTTCGGCATTTCCTTCCCGCTGTATTCCCGCATCGACGTAAACGGCAAGGACGCGCATCCCTTGTTCCAACTGCTGACGAACGAAGCAAGGGGCGTGCTCGGATCGAAGTCGATCAAATGGAATTTCACGAAGTTTCTCGTGGACCGCGACGGCCGTGTCGTGAAGCGCTTCGGCTCCACCGACGAACCGGCGAAGATCGAAAGCCATATCCGCAAGCTGCTGGAAGATCCGGCGAAAGGATGAAGTAAGCGACAGGCCGAAGTTTGCATGTCTTCGAAGCGCTGCCATAAGACCAAACCTCCGATCGGCAAAAGCCGCGGAGGTTTTTTGTTTGCCTATAACCAAAGAGTCGGAAATCCTCCTGTTAATTTCGCTGTACCTTCCACCGAATGATTTTAAAAGGAAAATGTCCCTCTAATGCTTAGCGGTTCTAATTTAAGCAGGCAATCCAGCATGATTAGAGGGACAATTTCCAACTAAATAGTGAAGATATAGGGATAAGGGGGAGTTAGCAGGAGAATTTCCCTATAAATAAATTTTGAAAGATAAGTTTCGAAATGACGAGACAGGTTGCATGAGGCTGCGTGTCGCTTCGTGCGGCTGCGTTCGGGAGAATGGGCCGAGAAAGGTTCAGTTCCATCAGCCAAAGACTCAGGTATTCTCCTTAGGCGATATGCTATACTTGCTTCATCGAAAACCTGCAAAACAAGTCAACGGCAACATCTCAGCATCTATATCCTAGTAGATTGCTCCGAAATGACCGTAACCATTCGATGAACTAGCTATGATGAACGTAAAAACAGCCCCGTATGTGCTTCACGTCGTAGGTTAAAAATGGGAAGTAAGAACACAACCATTTTCAGAGCTACATAGCAAAAGGAGCTGTTACTATGCAG
>NZ_JAVFVT010000043.1 GCF_030929555.1 Paenibacillus sp. LHD-117
TGTCTGCTAATACCGCGATTAGACGGGCATTTGCTACAACACCCCACCCATAACTGGTTGTAGTTTCCTGATCGCCCTATTCGAGTTGCTTGATATTATGGGCTTTCGAAATTTAGGTTCATCTGGGGCATACTAGCAGATGGCAATGGCAAAGAACTAAATAACAGTAGCACCGTTAACTATGTCAGTCTTTCACTAGGTCTTATCTCACTACCGGGGATTTTTATTCAATTAATTAACATCATTGAGCTAAATAAAGAGAAACGGTTCGTTGCTACAACGCCTTGTCCAAAATGCAAACATAAAGTCGATATCATTTTAAAAGAGGGGTAGTCCGTTTGTCCTTCATATAGAACTCTGTCACGAACCCCGCCTTTCAGCGGAAGCCCCGGTGCCCAGGCAATCGGCTCGGCCATGATCGCCAACATCCGGTCGAGCTCCTCGGGGCTGCCGAGCTCCGCACCGACTTCGTCATGCACATGGGGCACGGTTTGATAGCTTGCTGCGTCCAGGCGCATTAGCGATACCGCCAAGCAATCCCGCGCGATCGTCTGGACGCGAACCAGCAGCGACTTGATGTTAAAAGCAAAGATATAGAACTCAAGTTGATCGGTTGATCATTACTTGAGTTTTTTATATGTTGTAGATTTTTGGAGATAGTCGTGGTATAACTGGGTCAAAATCTATGTTTCTGGTAATAGGATCGGTTTCTCGTGGCAGGCTGTCAATCTTTCAGTGATAATGGCATTGTGAGTATTTTGGGAGCGAAAGATGTTATGCTGGCGAAAACGGGAAGGCGGGAGGAACCGCATTGAAAAGCTTTGATTTACGAAAAGGAGTGCGTTTCGGCTCACGGGCGTTAGGCTTAACGCTAATTCCGCTTATTTCGATTCTTCTGCTGACAGGGATCTACGATTATATGCTACCGAACCGATCGGCCTCGGAGGCCAGGCATGGCGTTCTGGATCTAAGCGGATGGGATTTCGGCAAGATGGGGTTTGTCAATCTCGACGGAGAGTGGACGTTCTACCCGAACCATCTGCTGTCGCCGGATGATTTCCGCAGTGGCGGAGAAGGCGGTACCCGGACCATCATCGCCAGCATTCCGAACGCCTGGTTCGGAGGAAATCCGCCGGACGAGGCGAGCCGGACGCCGTACGGCACGTACCGGCTGACAGTCAAGCTGCAGGAAAGCGGCGGCAGCTACGGCATCCGGGTGAACAACATTAACAGAGCACACCGGTTGTACGTAAACGGCATTCAGACCGGGAACGGGGGGAACCCGTCCGACAATCCACAGGAATACAGAGCGGAAAACAAGCCTTATACGACATTCTTCCGTGCGGAAGGCCGGGAATTGGATGTCGTACTGCAGGTGGCCAGCGACAACCCCGCGGGCATAGGGGGCTTCGAGGATTTACAGCTCGGGTCGCAGGCGGACATGCTCCGCAAGGATGAACTCTTTTTCGCTTTCGAGTTTTTCGGTCTGTTCATTCTGCTACTGTTCGGCGGGTACCACTTGAGCATCTATGTCATGAGGCTGAAGGACAAAGCCTATCTATACAGCGGTCTTTATTATCTGACCTTCCTGACTTTCATTGCGTTCGACGGAGATAACCTACTGCTCAAACTTGCGCCGGGATTTTCCTATGAATGGGCTGATAAGCTCTATTTGATCGGCGGGTTATCGAATATCGCGGTGCTGGGTATTTTCCTTCATCATTTGGACCGCAAGCTGCTGTCCCGTAAGCTGCTGCAAGCGCTCGTCGCGCCGCTCGCCGTCTATCTCGCGGCTGTCGCGGCGCTTCCATACGAGATGTATTCCGCCGCCGGCAATATGCCTTGGAACTATGCGCTGCTGCTGGTCGCGTTCTACCTGTACCGGGCCGTGCGGTTATATGCGAAGCAGGACGGCCAGCTGGACCGCAAGGAAACCGCGTTGCTCTGCGGCGTGCTTGTGTCCATCGTGTCGATATTGCTGGTCGGGTTCTTCTATTCCATCGGATGGGTGGATACGGACCTTGGGCGGCGGATCGCGTTCCTTGTGGCGATCGCGTTCATGAACACGCTGCTCGCATTCCGTCTCACCCGCGCCACGGACCGGACGGAGCAACTGACGGAGCAATTGATCCTGCGGGATAAGCTGAAGGATGAATTCCTGGCCAATACGTCGCACGAGCTGAAAACGCCTCTGCATGGCATCCAGAATATGGCCTCCTACTTGCTCGACGGGAAGGCGGGCGCGCTTACGGACAAACAGCGAAGAGAGCTGTCTCTCATCCAGGACACGTCGACGAAGCTGTCCGCGCTTGTGAACGACCTTGTAGACGTTGTCAGGTTGAAGCAGGGGGACCTGCGGCTTCAGGAATCGGTCCTGGACCTGCGGGTCGCCGCGCAGACGGCGTTCCAGGTGCTGGAGTTCGAGCTGGCGGGTAAGGATGTGCGATGGGAGAACCGCATTGTGCCGGCCACGTTCGTCCGTGCGGACGAAAATCGGGTGCGTCAGGTGCTGTACAATCTGATCCATAACGCGATTAAGCATACGAAAAAAGGATGGATCGCGGTCGGCGCGACCGTCTCGGACGGTCAGGTAACCCTTTGGCTCGAGGATACGGGGATCGGGATTCCGAAGGAAAGCCATGAAGCGGTCTTCGGTTATTTCGAGCAAGCGGAACACGCGCCGCAAGATGGGTACACGGGAATGGGGCTTGGACTGTACATCAGCCGCCAATTGGTGGAACGGATGGGCGGCCGAATTCGCGTGGAGCGTTCCGAGCCGGGGCAAGGCACGCGGATGGTGTTCACCCTCCCGGCAGCAGATCCGGGCACCAGGACATCCGCAGAAGGTTATGTTGCCGCTGCTTCGGAACGGATACGCACGGAATATCTGATAGAGCTCGATATCGTCGATCAGACGCGGGAGTACACCGTGCTCGTTGTCGACGACGAGGCGTCCAACATCCGTATCCTGCTCAACCTGCTTGGAGACGAATATAACGTGCTGACGGCTTTTTCCGCGAAGGAGGCGCTCCGCAAGCTGGAAGATCATCCTCGGATCGATCTGATGATCCTGGACGTCATGATGCCGGAAATGTCGGGCATCGATCTATGCCGGACCGTCAGGGAAACGCGCTCAGTGCTGGAGCTGCCCGTTCTGTTCGCGACGGTGAAGGATTCCCTGCACGATATCGAGCTTTGCTTCCGGGCAGGGGGGAACGACTTCATCGCCAAGCCGTTCGATCCGAAGACGCTCGCCGCAAGGGTTCGGACGTTATTGTCGATGAAAACCTCGATGGACTTGGCCGTCAAGAACGAAATGGCATTCCTGCAAGCGCAGATCAAACCGCATTTTCTGTACAACGCTTTCAGCAGCATCGTCTCTTTTTGCTATACAGACGGGGAAAAGGCCGCTTATTTGCTGTCCATGCTGAGCCGCTATTTGCGAATCGTGTTTGAACGTGATCAAAAGGCGTTGTTCGTGCCTCTAAGCGTGGAGCTTGATCTTATTAAAGCTTACGTGGAAATCGAAAAAGCCCGATTCGGCGAGCGGCTGGCGTACAAGCTGCAGATGGATCCGGGACTCGAAACGAGCGTCATTCCTTCACTTATTCTCCAGCCGTTCGTCGAAAACGCGATCCGGCACGGCCTGTTCGAAAAAGAAGGCAACGGAACGGTAATGTTGACCATCTCGGACGGCGATGGTTATATCCGATTCGATATTGGCGATGACGGCGTCGGCATGGCGGATGATCTGCTCTACCGCCTAAGTGCGGGAGAACGTCCGGAAGGCGCCGGCATCGGGGTGACGAACGTCCGCAGGCGGCTGGCATCTATCCCGGGCGCGAGCGTGACGGTCGATTCGGCATTGGAGCGGGGGACGAAGGTGACTGTCTATTTGCCGAAGCAGGGTGCGTCGGCATCGAACGCGGTTTAGACGGACGGCGAACGCAAGAAAGCGAATGTCCGTTCTTGTGAGGATTTTGGGAGCAGGCTATGCTATCTTTCGTAAAATAGGTATTATCGTATAGTTGCGAGGGGGACTTGTTTTGACTGTTACGGAAGGAACTTTTTATGGGGTGAACGGCGTTGAATTGTTTTACAGGAAAGTCCTTGCATCAAGGGAAGCGGCTAGAGGGACGGTCATTGCCGTACATGGACACGGCGATCACAGCGGCGGCCTGCAGAACCTGATTGAAAGATTGGCGGAGAGCGGGTATCACGTCTATGCCCACGATTTGCGGGGACATGGCAAAAGCCCGGGGATCCGGGGGTTTATCCGCAAATGGGAGGAGTATCGGGGAGATCTGCATGCGTTCAGGGAGTTGGTCGTTTCAGAGACAGCCGGGCTGCCCGTTTATGTGATCGGACATAGTATGGGCGGACTCATTAGCGCGGATTATTCGTTATTTCATGGTCATGGGATTTCGGGGCTCGCGTTGATTGCGCCTGCCATTTCCTATGAAATGACCGTCTATGAAAAATGTCTCATCTCTCTCATGGGGAAACTGAAACCCGATCTGACCGTTCATAAAGCCGGGAGCCCGGATTTATTGACGCAAGATCCCGAGATCCGATCCCGGCTGGCGTCCGATCCGTTGCGGCACGACACGGTAACGCCGGGTTTGGGCCTCGGCATGATGCAAGCCGTATCCCGGGTCATGAAACAGGTAAAGTCCATGCAGCTCCCACTGCTGCTGCAATACGGACTTGGCGACGAGATTACTCCCCCCGCGAAGCTGCGGGAATTTTACCACTCGGTCGGTACAGGGGATAAACAAAATTACGAATACGACGCCATGCGTCACCGCCTGTTCGACGATTTTGGGCGGGAGCGTTTCTTCGCGGATATGCTGAACTGGATGGATCGGCATTCGGCGGCAAACTGAAGCCAGAGGAGGAGAAAGCATGCTTCGCGTGATCATTGTGGAAGACGAGAAGCCAACTCTGGATCTGATGGAGAGGCTCGTCGGACGGCATCCGCTGCTTGAGGTCGCTGGAGCGTTCACGAGTCCGCTCGATGCGCTGGAGCGGTATCCGCAGCTGAAGCCCGACGCCGTCTTTCTTGACGTAGAGATGCCGAAGATGGGCGGTATTGAGCTGGCGGACAAGTTTAGGGCGATCGACGAAGAGTTTCAGGTCGTGTTCACGACGGCTTATCCCGGCTACGCGGTCGATGCGTTCCGCGTAAGCGCGGTCGATTATTTGCTCAAGCCGGTTACGTCGGACGAGCTGGAGAGGGTCGTGGCCCGACTCTCGAAGAACCATTCGCTGCGCTCCGCCCTGCGGCCTTCGTCAGCCGCCGAGGAACCGCCCGTCCGCTGCTTTGGCACGTTCGAGACGAGGAAGGCGGACGGAAGCCTGATCGGCTGGCCGACCCGGAAGACGGAAGAGCTGTTCGCCTATCTACTCGCTAATCCGAACCGGCTGGCGGGCAAGTGGCAGCTGGCTGATCTCCTTTGGACGGAGATGGAGGAGGACCGCGCCCTCCACAACGTTCACAATGCGGTCTACCGGCTGAAAAAGGCGTTAAAGGAAGCGGGACTGCCGGTGGATTTGACTCACAGCAACGAAGGATACCTGTTCAGCATCTCCCCTTCCTTCACGGATTTGGAAAGCTTCCGGGACTTTATGAGCCGGACGTCCGCGATCGACGAACGGAACGCGGCGGAGGGCGAGAAGCTGTTCCGGTTCTGCCGCGGAGCCTTGTTCGGGAGCAAGGACTACGTATGGAGCTCGGGACTTGCGGCCGAAGTGTCGGCGCAGCAGTCCTCGCTTGCCCGTATGCTGGCGGCCTATTACCGCGGAATCGCGGAATATGCAGCCGCGAAGGAGACGCTTCGTTCCTATTTGTCCGATTCACCGCTAGATGAGGAGATGAACGCGGAGCTTCTCGGACTGTACGCGGAAAGCGGTGAAGCGGTTTCGTTCCGGAACCATTACGAGCAATACGCCAAGCGGCTGAAGGCCGAGCTCGGCATTGAGCCGGCGGAATCGATTCGTGAGCTGGCGGCTCGGTTATCCATATGTAGGCCAAGCGGAAGTTGTGCCAACGCCAGACACCAAACCGACGATTAAGTTTAGAGATATCTCTGGACACTGGGCAGTAGCTAACATCCAGCAAGCGGTAAGCATTGGAATCGTCAGCGGTTATCCGGATGGAACATTCAAACCAGATAAAACCGTGACGCGTGCGGAGTTTGTTGTGAGTCGATGATATCGGGTTTGCTCAAAGGGACTCTGAAGCGGAGTCTCTTTTTTTCATGCCGGTTGTCGTCGTCTTGTGAGAATTTTGGGAGAATCGTCTGGTACCCTATCGTCAATAGATCGAATCTGTTGATTTCTATTGATTAGAGGTGCTTTGATGAAGCAGCATTATATTGGGTTCGGGATAACAATGCGGAGGCGGGTCTCGGCATGGCTATTGCTGCCCGCCATCGTCTTATCGGTGCTGTCCGGTCCGGCGATGACGGCAAGCTCGGCAGCGCCGACATGGACGACGGATGTGCCGTTCGAACCCCCTGCCGACGTCACGTCGCTGGTCGCGGCGAACGGAAAGCTGTACGCGGGTTCTCCTGGTAGCGGCTTGTGGGTATACGGCGACGGCATGTGGGGGCACTTTAGCTCGCCAGGGAACGTGCGTACCCTTGAATACGCCAATGGAACCTTATACGCGGGCTCTTCCGGCAGTCAATCCGTCTGGTCGATGGGCAAGAGCGGGGAATTGATTCCATCCAGCGAGGTATACGGGTTCGTGGCTGATCTCGAGTACATAGACGGCATTCTCTATGCCGCGAACCACTCTTCTGGCGTCAAGCAGATGGACAACAGCGGCGAATGGTCGGCGACGAGCGGTAATTTAGGACGGGTAACAGCGCTGGCGAACGCGAACGGTACGCTGTACGCCGGAAGCGATAAAAGCGTGTGGAAGTACGATAAGACGGATGGAACATGGACGAACGTGTTCGTTCCACCTGATTCGTTAGTCTCTGTGACGGACTTCGCTTATGCGAACGGGACCTTGCATGTGGTCACGAATGAAAGGAGTCAAGCGATTTGGTCCATGGACGCAAGCGGTAATTTTTCGCAAACGGGCGTTTCGCTTGGTTATGTGAACAGCTTGAGTGTTGTGGAAGGCACAGTCTATGCGCTGTCCAAATACGACGGCGTTTGGAAAACGGATGAGAACGGCACATGGTCGAAAATCGATGGATCGCCTAACAACGTAACCGCGTTGGCGCCCCTGAACGGCATGCTGGTGGCTATGGTTTCGGATGTCGGCAGCAACGGGATGTGGACTTACAGCGGCGGGACTTGGACACATATACCGGGAACGCCGGGATACATCAAGGAACTCGAAGTTTTGAACGGAACGCTGTATTCGTGGGCGGGCAGCGGATTTTGGTCTAATCGCAACGGAGAATGGACGGAGATCGTTACCTCGATGAGCACCGTGTTCGATTTGATCCAGGCCAACGGCACGCTCTACGCGGGGACAAGATCGATGGCGGCATCCGATGTCAACGAGGTATGGACGTTCGAAACCGGCAATTGGGCACGAATGCCGGGCTCGCCGGATAACGTTATATCATTGGCGTACGTGAACGGTACGTTGTACGCGGCTACGAACTTGAAAGTGTACGCTTTCCTTAACGAAACTTGGTCGGAGACGACGGGGACGATGCCTACGGGTAGTATCCGAGTATTGGCCGAAACGGACGGAATGCTGTACGGAGCGACCTCTCAGGATATATGGACGTACGGCGAAGGCGGCTGGACGCTCGTTCCAGGCTCGCCTGCCGGCGTGAATCACTTCGTCAACCTGAATGGTGCTCTGTATGTAGAGAGCTCTTCCGGGATACAAGTCTATAAAGACGGCATCTGGACGCCGCTGAGCGGCTCGCCGAGCGTCGTTTACTCCATGTTCGGGCTAAACGGCACGCTTTATGTCGGGGCGTACGACGGCGTATGGACCAACCGGAACGGCATGTGGAAAAAGCTTGACGGCAGCCCGTATTTTGCAAATGACTTCGCCTATCTGAATGGCACGTTGTTCGCGGGAGGAAGCGGGATTAGCCGAATCGCGATCGGTTCGTATGCGGATTTGAGCGGTTTGACGATTAGCGAAGGATCGCTGTCATTTGATGCAGACAACACGAACTATACGGTCAATGTCGCTTACCCTATTGCAAGCGTGGATATTACGCCGACGCTCGCGGACGGCGCGACGACGATGACGGTGAACGGGAATCCGGATACGAGCGGGCATGCGGTTACGGTGCCGCTAGTTGTAGGGGATAATGTGATCCCGATCGTCGTCAAGGGCCAGGATGGGGTCACGACGAAAACCTACACTGTGAACGTTACGCGGGCTGCGGCCAGTACGAGCGACCACATGTTGGATGTGGCCGTCAACGTGGCGGCCGGCAAAATCACGGGCACGACCTCCGGCATGGAATACAGCCTAGATTCTACGGATGGAACGGACGGGAATTGGAGCACCGCAAGCGATGGGGAGACGTTGGGCATCGCCTTTGCTGCCGGTAACGTCTATGTTCGAGAAGCTTCGGATCATACGAATGTCCGCTCGGTCGCGGTCATCGCTCCGCCGGCGGCTGCGCCGAATCTCGAATACGACGATACGGCGGACACGATAACGGGGTTGACGGACGCTTACGAATACAGCTTGGACGGCGGATCGACATGGATGGCCGGTTCGACGCCGCCGGATTTGTCCGGCACGAAAACGATCCGGGTGAGGACGGCCGCGACGGCCGCCGCGCTGCCGAGCGAAGTGCAGATGATCGTTTTCACGCCGACCGCCGATGTTGCCGTCGTGTCGACGGTTGAGATCTCGGGGCCGACGCCGATCAACTTGCAGAGCGGTCATTCGGGGACGGAAACGTATACGGTTACGGTTAAAGATCAAAACGGTGCGGTATTGACGGGTGAACAGGTAACGTGGAGCTTGCAGAGTGCGGTTGACGGCGTCAGCGTGGATGCGGATTCAGGGGAGGTTACGGTCACCGATTCGGCGGCCGACAAGAGCATGTTCACACTAGTGGCGACTTCGAAGACCGATCCGACGAAAAAAGGGATGCTTGAGGTCACGATATCAAGGTTTACCTTGGACAGCGTGATCAGTCCGGAGACGGCTCCCTTCGACAAGAACGCATCGGCGCAGGCGAACGTCATAGCAACGATGACGCTGAACGGTAATACGCTTCAGAAGATCTCGAATGGCGGTACGCCGTTGATTTCGGGTTCCGACTACACCGTTACCGGCGACACGGTGACAATCAAGAAGGAATATTTGGCCGCCTTGGATGCGGGAGATCAAGTATTCACGTTCGACATGAGTGCGGGAACCGATCCGACCTTAACCATCACGATCGGCGACTCGACGCCGACTCCCTCCGTCACGAGCGTGGTTGTAAGCCCGGCCAGCGCAACTGTTACTCAAGGGGAAAGCCTGCAGTTGACGGCGACCGTAACCGTCGAGGGAGGAGCGGACCAGACGGTTGCTTGGACAAGCGGCGATGCGAGCGGGAAAGTCGCCGTCGATTCTTCGGGGATGGTCAAGGTCGCAGCCGACGCCGCTTTGGGCGACTACACGATTACCGCAACATCGACGGCGGATAGTTCCAAGAGCGGCACGGCAACGATAACGGTCACGGCGGCGCCGGTTTCTGAAGTACCTGCGAATCCGCAGAACCTTGTTTCGGTTGGAGGAGACAGTCAGGTTGCGCTTGAATGGGACACGGTGACGGGGGCGACTTACTATGCGGTTTATTTGGCAGACGTTCCAGGAGAGTTTGGGGAGATTGCAGTTGCAACGGTAGCGGACTCTGTTTACACGATCCAGAACCTGACGAACGGCACAACCTATTACTTTATCGTGAAAGCCGGGAACTCGATAGGCTTGAGTGAGAGGTCCGAGCAAGTAAGCGCAACGCCTTTGTCGATTGTTCGTCCCGGAACGATACCGGGAGCACCCACGGGAGTGACCGCCTCCGTGGGCAACGGACTGGCGACGATCCGTTTCACGCCACCTTCGAATGATGGCGGGAGACCGATCACGGAATACCAGGTTACGGCTTGGAAAGATGGACAGGCCGTCAAAGAGGGATCCGGTTCGTCTAGCCCCATCACGGTAACGGGTCTGACGAACGGAACGGCATATACCTTCACCGTAGTCGCGGTCAACGCGAATGGCACTTCACCCGCGTCCGTCGCCTCGGCTCCGGTAACGCCGCTTTCTGTACCGACTTCGCCTGAGGGATTGGCGGCTGCGCCAGGCAGCCGCCAAGTTGCCTTAGCGTGGAGTGCCGTGGGGACAGCGGAATTCTATTCCGTGAAGCGCAGCACAACCGACGGAGGTCCTTATGTGACGATCGCGACGATTTTCACATCGGCAGCTTACACCGATACTGGTTTAACAAACGGAACCACGTACTATTATGTGGTCACCGCGCACAACGCGATTGGAGAAAGCGCAAATTCCGCTCAGGTTAGCGCGAAGCCTGTCAGCGGAAGCGACAGCGGCAGCAGCGGCAGCGACAACGGTCCAGCTCCGTCAGCAGATCCAGTCCCGAATAGCGCCGGTCCGCTGCAAATGAGCGTAACTCCGGAGCAAGGCGGGTCAGGGGAAATAAAAGATTTGGCCGAGCTGAAGGTTCCGGCAGGAGCGGTGCCGACGGATGGTAAAATATCCGTGGCTGTTGTCGCCGCCGATCAGGTTCCGTCGACAGGCGAGCTTGAAGCCGTAAGCCGGGTGGTCGAATTCACAAGCTCGACCGGCCATACGTTCAGTAAGCCTGTGGAGATTACGTTCCATTATGATCAGGAGAAAATCGGCGATGGGCGTCAAGCGGCCGTCTATTACTACAACGAGCAGCAGCATCGATGGATTTATATCGGAGGAACGGTTAACGCGGACGGGACGGTAACGGTAAGCGTCAGCCATTTCACGAAATTCGCCGTATTCGAATACGAGCCGGCACCTTTTGCCGATTTGGCAGGGCATTGGGCGACGGTGTATACCGATCGGTTAGTCGGAATGAAAGTGATTCAAGGTTACCCGGATCGAACGTTCCGTCCGGATGCAACGGTAGCGCGGGCGCAATTTACGAAAATGCTTACCGAAGCGCTGGGGCTTCCGACGCCCGCGAACGTTACGGATTTTGCGGATGACAGCGAAATTCCGATCTGGTCCAAATCTGCCGTAGCCGCAGCGGTGAAAGCCGGACTCATAAGCGGGTATCCGGATAAAGGGGCGATATGGTTCAAGGCCGATCAAACGATCACCCGAGCGGAAATGGCTGTCATGATCGCGCGCGCGTTGAGTGCGGATGGGAACTCAGCCGATGGCGGAGCAGATCGCTTCAAAGATGCTGCGGCCATTCCGGACTGGGCCCAAGCATCGGTTGAGGCGGCCGTTTCGGCAGGAGTTTTGAACGGCTATGAGGATGGAACTTTTCGTCCTGATCAGCAAGCTACCCGGGCGGAAGCGGCGGCGATGATCTATAAGCTGCTAGAGGTTTTGAAATTATAAGGCGGATGAATCCATATAATGCTTGAAGAGAGACCTTGCGTCTCTCTTTTTTTGTGAGAATTTTGGGAGAATGCTTTGTTATTCTGTCGTCAAATGTCTAAAACTGCGAATGCAGAGAAGTCGGCATGCGACAATGGAGGAGGCAACAGAGGAATGTCAAAATCAAGAAGCTTTACAAGAGGAATACGCTGGCTCGTAACTTTCGTTTTGCTCATGGGAACGATCTCTTATCAGTTCCCGGCTGAGGCTTCGGAGGCAGATTCCCACGGATATCATCCTGTACCTGTCAGCGGTACTTGGGAATATGATATGAATGGCAAGTTTGCCTATCCGGTCGGGATCGCAAGTGACGGCAGCGGGAACGTATATGTGGCGGATACGAATAATAACCGGATTCAGAAGTTCGATTCCAGCGGTATATTCGTGAACGCATGGGGAAGCTATGGCAACGGCGACGGGCAATTTATCGAGCCGGCAGGTGTGGCGGTAGACGGCAACGGGAACGTGTATGTGGCGGATAGGGGAAATCGCCGGATTCAGAAGTTCGATTCGAACGGTGCGTTCGTGACCGCATGGGGAAGCCTTGGCAGCGGCGACGGGCAATTTTCAGCACCGGCAGGCGTGGCGGTAGATGCAAGCGGGAACGTGTACGTGGCGGATACGAATAATCACCGGATTCAGAAGTTCAATTCGAGCGGCGCATTCGTGACCGTATGGGGAAGCCATGGCAGCGGCATCGGGAAATTTTCAGGTCCGCAAGGAGTGGCGGTAGACGGCAGCGGCAACATCTATGTGGCGGATTGGGGCAATAGCCGGATACAGAAGATCGATTCGGAAGGTGCATTTGCCTTAGTGGGGGGAACCGGAAGCAGCATTGGGAAATTTTCAGGTCCGCAAGGAGTGGCGGTAGACGGCAGCGGGAACGTATATGTGGCGGATACGAATAATAACCGGATTCAGAAGTTCGATTCGAGCGGTACATTCGTGACCGCATGGGGGAGCAATGGCGGCGGCGATGGACAATTTAAATTTCCTAGAGGAGCGGCGGTAGACGGCAGCGGGAACGTGTACGTGGCGGATAGTAACAATAACCGGATTCAAAAATTCGATGCGAGCGGAAATTTTCTGGGGAAATGGGGAGGGTTCGGCTCTCCATCCATGGACATTAGCTATGTGGCGGCAGATCGCAGCGGAAACGTGTATGTGGCGGATACGAATAATAACCGGATTCAGAAGTTCGATTCAAACGGCAGATTCGTGACCGCATGGGGAAGCTATGGCGGCGGCAATGGACAATTTTCAATTCCAGTCGGAGTGGCGGTAGACGGCAGCGGGAACGTG
Source organism: Paenibacillus sp. LHD-117 (assembly GCF_030929555.1). Taxonomy (GTDB): domain Bacteria; phylum Bacillota; class Bacilli; order Paenibacillales; family Paenibacillaceae; genus Pristimantibacillus. The sequence goes on from NZ_JAVFVT010000043.1 coordinate 12,893, forward strand.
TATGTGGCAGATGCTGAAAACAACCGGATCCAGAAGTTTGATTCGAGCGGTACTTTCATAACCGCATGGGGAAGCACTGGCGGCGGCAACGGGCAATTTAACTGGCCGACGGGAGTGGCGGTAGACGGCAGCGGGAACGTGTATGTGGCGGATTTGGAAAATAATCGGATTCAGAAGTTCGATTCCAGCGGTACATTCGTGACCGCATGGGGAAGCTGGGGCAGCGACGACGGGCAATTTAACGGCCCGATAGGAGTGGCGGTAGACGGAATCGGGAATGTATATGTGGCGGATACGCGGATTCAGAAGTTCGATTCGAGCGGTACATTTGTGACCGCATGGGGAACCAATGGCAGCGGCAACGGGCAATTTGGCGGCGGCCGCCCGGGAGGAGTGGCAGTAGACGGCTACGGGAACGTATATGTGGCAGATACGGGCAATAGCCGGATTCAGCAGTTCGATTCAGACGGCCAATTTCTTACCCTTTGGGCTGCGGAATATCCGGAGACAATTGCCGTGGACGGCACCGGAATTGTATATGTCAGTCAGGAATCGAAAGTCACCAAATATATGCCTGACAACGTCGCCGATGCAGACGGGATTATGCTCTCTGCCGGAGGGCTCAGCCCAGCGTTTGACCGCAACACGGTATCCTTTACGGTATCTGTCGCCGCGAATGTGAAGTCCGTAACGATTACGCCGACGCCGGCGGACCCGCTGTCGACGGTCAGCGTATCGGATGCGTCCGGAACGGTGACCGGAGTTGTATATGGTGGAGTAACATCATACACTACTAATTTGCGTGTAGGCGAGAACCCAGTTTCGATCGCGATTACGTCATTCGACGAGTCGATGACGAAGACGTATACGATCATCGTGAACAGACTGTCAAGTACGGATGCGGTACTCGGCGCAACGGCGGGAGACGGTTTCGTCGATTTGGCATGGACGAGCGTAACGGAAGCCGTCTACTATAACGTGAAGCGCGGCACGACGGACGGGGGGCCGTATGAAACGATCGCGTCAAGCGCGTCGGCAACCTATACCGACACGAGCGTAATCAACGGCATGACCTACTATTACATTATAACTGCTGCCGATGAGACCGGAGAGATCGGCCGGTCGAATCAGGCGAGTGCGACGCCGCTTTCGGTGCCGACTGCGCCTGCGGGATTGGCGGCTACGCCAGGCGACCACCAAGTTGCCTTAACGTGGGATGCCGTTGGGACTGCAGAGTTTTATTCCGTGAAGCGCAGCGCGTCCAGTGGAGGCCCGCATATGCGGATCGCGACGAATCTCTCATCGGCGGCCTATACCGATACCGGGTTATCAAACGGAACCGTGTACTATTATGTGGTCACCGCTCACAACTCGATTGGGGAAAGCTCAAATTCCGCTCAGGTTGGCGCGACTCCTGTCAGCAGCGGTGGCAGCGGTCCGGCTCCGTCAGCCGGTCCAGTCCCGAACGGCGATGGTTTGTTGCAAATGAACGTAACTCCGGAGCAAGGAGGAACAGGCGAACTGAAAGGCGTAGTCAGGCTGAAGGTTCAGGCAGGAGCGGTGCCGGCGGACGGCAATATATCCGCGGCTGTTGTCTCCCCTGATCAGGCTCCGCCGACAGGCTCGCTCAAAGCGGCAAGTCCGGTAGTCGAATTTACAAGCTCAACCGGCCGTACGTTCGGCAAACCGGTAGAAATGACGTTTTTCTACGATAAGGACAAGGCAGGGCGCCAAGTGGCTATCTATTACTACAACGAGCAGCAGGAGCGCTGGATTTATATCGGAGGTAAGGTTAACGTGGACGGAACGGTAACGGTAAGCGTCAATCATTTTACGAAATTCGCCGTATTCGAGGTTGAGCCGGCATCGTTTGCCGACTTGGCAGGGCATTGGGCGACGGCTTATACCGACCGGTTAGTTGGTATGAAAGTGATTCAAGGTTACCCGGATCGAACGTTCCGTCCGGATGCAGCGGTAACGCGGGCGCAATTTGCGAAAATGCTTGCCGAAGCGCTGGGGCTTACGGCACCCGCGAACGTTTCGGATTTTGCGGATGACAGCGAGATTCCGGCCTGGGCCAAATCTGCCGTATCCGCAGCAGTGAAAGCCGGTCTCATCAGCGGATATCCGGAGCAAGGGGTTATACGGTTCAAAGCCGATCAAACGATCACTCGCGCGGAAATGGCCGTCATGATCGCACGCGCCTTGAACGTGGACGCGAACATAGAGGTGAATCGTGCAAATCGCTTCAAAGATGCTGCGGCCATTCCGGACTGGGCCCGAGCGTCGATTGAGGCGGCAGTTGCGGCAGGAATTTTGACCGGCTACGAGGACGGAACTTTCCGGCCCGATCATCAAGCAACCCGATCGGAAGCGGCGGCGATGATCTATAAGCTGCTGGAGGTTTTGAAATTATAAGGTGGACGATTCCGTATGATGCGTGAAGAGAGACCTCGTGTCTCTCTTTTTTTGTGAGAATTTTAGGAGAGCGCTTTGTTATCCTGTCGTCAAATGTCTAAAGCTACGATTGCAGTGAAGTCGGCATGCGACAACGGAGGAGGCAACAAAGGAATGTCAAGATCAAGAAGCTTTGCAAGAGGAATACGCTGGCTCGTATCTTTCTTTTTGCTAATGGGAACCATCCCTTATCATTTCCCGGTTGAGGCTTCGGCAGCAGATTCCTACGGGTATCATGCTGTTTGCTTGGCCACAAGTAACGACTTGGGCAGTCAAGCAATTCACCATGCTCCCGGAATATCCGCCACAGATCACTTGTCAGTTTCTCAATTCACAGCAGCGAGCCCTTCACCGCTGAGTTAAGCGGTAAGGGTTCGTTGCGTCTAGCGATGGATGAATTCCATTAACCGCCTGCTCCACTCGCAGGATTTTTTCATTACAAGCAGGTCTGACGGAGATATACTCTGCTCCAGAGCCTCGATTTCAATGTCACTCGTGCCTAAGTAGCCGGGAAAGGTCGTCTTCTGCTTGTTGGTTACGATGACAGTGGGTGGATGAATGTGGTATCCCAACCGCCCTAAACGCCCCAACTAAATCCGAAATCGAATTGATGTTGATGTAAAATTGATGTAAAACATCAACAGAAACCATCGGAATGGAGCCTTCCAGAACGGAAGACCATCGGTGAAAAGCCCGAAAATCAAGTTTTCTGCGGATTACAACATTTTTTTGTTAAAATCAAAATTAAGTCATGAAAATACGGTTAAAGGGAAAGCGGAGTAGAGGATAAATCCTTTATCCCCCATCTCTTTATCCTTTCTTTAAGTAGGAAGGATGATGATTATGAAAATTGAATTTGAAAATAATACGATAGAATTTAACGTTCTATATGGCATTAGAAAAAAGATATCGGTTCATATTGATTCTGCGGGTCTCATAACCGTTAAAGCTCCTAATGGCACAAGCAACGAGATGGTTACGAGCGCCGTGAAACGGTATGGGAAACGGATCTTGGAACAATTGAATTCGATTGTGGAAGCACTTAATATCCCTACGACAAGGGAGTATCAAGATAAAGGAAAGTTCCTTCATCTTGGGAGATATTATTTTCTCCATGAGTTAATCGAGACGAAAGATCTGAATGAAGAAGAGCTGAAAAATAGTCTTAAGAAGTTCTATTTCTCAAGCTGCAAGAAGATTGTAGGGGAACGCATCAAGATATATCAAACTAAGCTGAAAGTAAAACCCAAAACGATTGAGATCGTTGAATCTAAAACCAAGTGGGGAAGCTGCAGCTCGGACAAAAAAGTAACCTTTAATTATCGTTTGGCCATGGCACCGGTTGAAGTGATTGATTATGTTATCATCCATGAACTCTGTCATCTCACTCATATGAATCATGATCGGTCATTTTGGAGACGTGTAGGAAGCATAATGCCGGATTATAAAGAAAAGGAAGAGTATTTGGCAAGGTTTGGTCAAGCTATGACACTTTAGTCTTCAGCCTCCGCGATCCCTTCTTTAACATCCTCGTATCCATAGTCGTTTGTTCCCAAAAAACGTTGCAAAAACGAATCATATGGAGTAGATTTTTTCCTCAAAATACTTGTTACTTAATAACAAGTATTTTTTTATATATTAAAATTTACTAATCCTTCATTAAGAGATAATTATATTCCGTGTATTGGAAAACAATTCGCCATGCTGGGAAGTTATAATGATAAAAGGAGATTTTTAATAAAAGGAGCATATTGTGAAAAGCATTCAAACCCGCTTATTAATCTTGCTGCTTATTTTTATAATCCTTCCGTATTTTCTGTCCGTGCTGTTGATCTATCGGCAAACGAAAGAGAATGTGGAACGGCATGAACTTGAGAACAGCCGCGAGCAAATGCAACAGGCGTCAGAAGATCTGGCGCAATATTTTGATGACATCATTAATCTTCCGTATATTTTATATCGAAATCCAGACTTGTTCGGGGTGTTTGAACAAGGTTTTGAAAGTTCTCTATATTTCAACCAGCTTGAAATCAATAAAGGCATGACTACCTTTTATTTGATGAGAAGCGAGATTCGGCAGATTCGGTTTTACATCGACGAAGGGAAAAGCTCTTTTACCGTTTATAATGCCGTGTTAAGCGCCCGTAAGCGGAAGCCGGATTTATTGAAGCAAGCTTCAATTCAGAAGCTGATAAATTCTGATCGGAACTATCTGATCGAACCGCCTCATCGGATCGAGAACTATAACAATACGTCGTTTATACCCGAGTCGGACAAATCGATGGTATTGACGGTTCATCATAAAATATTGGATGCCTTATCGAAAAAATTTCTCGGTATCATCACGATAGACATTGATTTGGACAAGATAGCTCGCATCTCCAATCATATTGTTCAAAAAAATAAGGAAACCGTATTGCTTTCCGATTCGGACGGCTATGTCATCTATGCAAGCGATGAAGCCCTGATCGGAAAGACGGTTCCGGCCGAATTGCAAAACAGAATCCATTCGTCGGCCGCAGGCGCACAATCTCCAGAAGGGGATATTGTCTTCACCAGAACATTGCCGGAACCGATACAGGAGTGGCGCTTTACTAAAATAACCTCAAGCCAATTTTTATTTGAAAACGTAAGGGAAACCGCCTATACGAATATCATCGTTGGTGTAATCGTGGTCGGTCTTGGCTTGATCATGGTAGCGATTATTTCATACAAAGTTACACGGCCAATAAAGCTGCTTAGCCGAAAAGTGCTGAGCATTGAAGGCGGTAACTTGAATGCCGAGTTTGATGATCAGAGGGAGGATGAAATCGGTAATCTGGAAAGGCACATCAAGGAAATGATGAACCGGATCAACCTTCACATCGATCGGGAGTACAAGCTTGAGATCGAGAATAGGAAAAACCAGCACAGGGCGCTAAAGTCTCAGATCAACCCACACTTTTTATTCAATGCGCTACAATCCATTGCTGCGGTTGCCCTGCTTTCCGAATCGCCAAGAGTATATCAACTGATAACCTCCTTATCCAAAATGATGCGTTACTCCATTCGTGTGGATCAAAAGTCTACGGTTCGGAGTGAAGCGGATTACGTAAGAGCGTATTTGAACCTGCAAGAGGAACGTTTTCAAACCGATTTTAGCTTCTTGATAGAGTTGCCCGAAGCCATTCTTCCTATTCCGGTTCCGAGCATGATATTGCAGCCGCTCGTTGAAAACTTCTTTAAACACTGTTACGACGAGGGGTTTGATCAAGCCCACTTGCATATTTACGGCGAGATTCGAGATGAATGTTTGAATCTGGTTGTTGAAAATAACGGAAGAAGCATAACGGATGACGAGTTAGTGGCACTAAAAAACAAAATCTACGCGCCGGTTAACGAAGGGAACTATTCACCCCAGCATATCGGCTTGAAAAACATTCATGATCGTTTGGTGCTTCATTATGATCAGTCGGCGGGAATTGAACTGGATTCTATGCAGGGACAAGGTTTCTCCGTGCGGCTGGTGATTCCGAGCTACCTAAAGGAGGAATAACGTGATGAAAGCTCTTATCGTAGACGATGAGATCAATGTAAGAAAAATTATTCGTTTTTTGGGACAGTGGGAGAAACACGGGATTACCGATGTTTTCGAAGCCAAAAATGGCATAGAGGCTAAAGTGCTAATTGAACGGGAATGTCCGGAAATTATCATGACTGATGTGAAAATGCCCAAAAATACCGGGATTGAGTTGATCGAGTGGTTGGATGCCAATGCTTATCCGGGAAAAGTGATCATGATTTCAGGGTTTGACGATTATTGTTTCATGCGCAATGCGTTCAAGTTCGGATGCTTTGATTATTTGATGAAGCCCATCGAAGATGAAATGCTGAATGAAACCTTGGCGGGAGCGGTAAAAGCCTGGGAAACGGGAGAGGAAGAGCGCCGCAAGACGGAGTCGGGTTTCTATGAGGATGTTAAGCAGTTTCGCTTAAACAGGGAGATTACCGCTGCCAGCAACGGTGAACCGTTTGATTCCGGCGAAATCGCTTTGTCTCTCCCGCAAGCGGATGCGTACGATCTTACGATGATGTATTTTTACCAAACCCATCGCCCGGATCCCTATCTTCGGCTTTTGACCGATGAACTGGCAATGCGGGAGTGGGGGAATGCCTATGTACTTCAGAACGACCCTAATAGCTGTGTGATCCTTTCGGTTCACGGCCAGTTCATCAGGGTAGAGGAATGGATTACCCAGCACATTGATATTCCCGTTCGTCTGGTTAGCGGCCATCCAATCGAATCGTTGGAAGAGCTCCCGCATTCTTTTCAAGCTGCACAGAGGGCAATGGTCGAACAAAACTTCAGAGCCATACATCGTTTGGCGGATTTGGATGATGCAAGGCGCATGCATGACATTGTCGCTTTTGTAGAAAAAAATTATACGGAAGAGTTAAGTTTGGACAAACTGTCGACCCGTTTCTTCCTAAGCCGTGAACATATCTCGCGGCGATTCAAGCAAGAAATAGGGATAACTCTATCCAGCTACGTCACGCAATTACGAGTTAATCAAGCCAAACGGTGGTTAAGCGAATCGGATGAGAAGATGTACTCGATTGCACTAAAGCTCGGTTACCAGGACGAGAATTACTTCTCGAGACTGTTCAAAAAAAACGTCGGCATGACGCCTCTTGAATATCGGAATGCAGGGGGAAAATCATGAGAAGAAGGGTTATTACATTTATTTTAACCGGATTGATCACCCTGTCGTTTTCTGCATGCGGAGAGGATAATCGTCCGATGGAGGAATCGGTTGCTAAAGCTGCCGATGAGACCATTACTTTAGAGGTGCTTAATCCAAAAGTGGAAATTTCCATACCGTTCGAGCAGATGGTAAGAGAATACGAGAAAGAAAATCCGAACGTTCATATAAATGTTTTAACCTTTGGCGGAGGGGCAAATTACCTTGGCGAATTGAAAGCGAGATTTGCGGCAAATAAAGGTCCCGATATCTTTCCTAATGGCGGTTATGAAGAAGCGGCAGTCTGGAAAAGGTACCTCGAGGATTTGTCCGATCAACCATGGGTGAAACAAGTTTTTGATGAGGCGCTTGAGCCGATGAAAATGGACGGGAAAATATACGGGATGCCTATCAATTTTGAAGGTTATGGCCTTATCTACAATAAGGATTTATTCGCAAAGGCCGGGATCGATACGCCGCCAACAACCTTTACCGGATTAAAGGAAGCGGCGGAAAAGCTGCATGCCGCAGGAATTACTCCGTTTGCGGTCGGCTATTCGGATAGTTGGTTTTTCGTTCTCATGTTGAATATTGCTTTCGCGCAACAAGACGACCCGGACGCTTTTATTCAAGCATTAAATGATGGAACGCAGACCATGCACGGGAACAAAAAGTTTGAAGATATGATTCGAATGTTGGATTTGACCGTTCAATACGGCAATAAAGATTTTCTTACGACAGACTATAATTCGGAAGTTGAGTTGTTTGCAACAGGCAAAGCAGCGATCCTGAAACAAGGAAATTGGGTTCAATCCAAGATTGATCAAATAACACCGAAGATGAACATCGGTTTTTTACCCCTGTCGATTAATGATGATGCCGGAAACGATGCGTTGCCGGTCGGCGTATCCAATAATTGGGCTGTAAATAAACAATCTTCTCCGGAGAAAAAGAAAGAAGCAAAAAAATTTTTAAACTGGATGGTTTCTTCGGAACAAGGAAAAACGTTTATGAAGGAACGATTCCATTTTATTTCGGCGTTTAGACATATAGAAACGGACCGTTCAGGACAGCTCTCGGATGATCTAATTCGTTACGCCAATGAGAAGAAAACATTGTCATGGAATTGGTTTAAATTTCCTCCAAGGGCAAGAGAGGAGTTTGGCTATCTCATGCAAGCTTATGTAGGCAACCAGATTAGCCGCGATCAATTGCTTCAGGAGCTCCAAAAGTCATGGGAAAAAACGAAGATGCAATAACCCAATCAATATAAGCCCGTAGATAGATCAATTCACAACATGTCCATAACGATTCGTCTCTATTAACATTGAAAGAGAGAACAGAACATGAGAGGAGTTCGATTATGAATTTCAAGAAAATGATCAAACAAGCAACAGCAGCAACCTTCGCCACGATATTGCTGGTAGGAGGAGGAACTCAAGCATTTGCGAAAGAAATAGACAACAGAGATCATAAAAAAGGATATGGCTTCTCCCATATCACGCGCGCTGACATGTTGAAATTGCCTGAACAACAGAAGAGCGAACAATTCAAAGTGCCCGCGTTCGATGCTTCAACCATTAAGAATATTCCAGCCGCAATCAAATACGATGAGCACGGCAACAGTATTGAATTGGATGTTTGGGATACTTGGCCGCTTCAGAATGCGGACGGAACCGTGGCAAACTATAATGGCTACCAAATCGTTTTTGGTTTGGCGGGAGACCCTAAAGTAGGATCGGACACATTTATTTACTTGTTCTATAAGAAGGCAGGGGATACATCGATTGACAGCTGGAAAAATGCCGGCCGGGTATTTAAGGATAGCGACAAATTCGTACCGAATGATACGATTCTAAACAATCAAGCCGAAGAATGGTCGGGTTCCGCAACGTTGACTTCCGACGGCGAAGTTCGCTTGTTCTACACCAATCGTCACCCTTGGGATCCGAGTCGGGGATTTTACGGGAAACAAACCTTAACGACGGCTCAAATCAACGTGTCTCAACCGGATAACGATACGCTGAAAGTGGACGGCGTAGAAGATTTCAAATCGATCTATGACGGCAAAGACGGCAAAATTTATCAAAACGTCGATATCACCGGTTTCAGCAAGGGAGACTCGATCGATAATCATACTTTAAGAGACCCTCATTACGTGGAGGAAAACGGCCGTAAATATCTTGTTTTTGAAGCGAATACCGGAACGGAAACAGGTTACCAAGGAGAACAATCCTTATTTAACAAAGCTTACTATGGCGGCAACAAAGCCTTCTTCCAGGCTGAGAAAAACAAATTACTGCAAAGCCCTGCCAAGCCGTATGCGGAAATTGCGAATGGCGCAATCGGTATCATTGAATTGAATGACGATTATACGTTCAAAAAAGAAATGAAGCCGCTGCTTGCATCCAATACCGTAACGGATGAGATTGAACGCGCCAACGTATTCGAACTGAATGGAAAATGGTATTTGTTCACAAGCTCAAGAGGATCTAAAATGTTCATTGATGGAATCGATAAAGAAGACATCTACATGTTGGGGTACGTATCGGATTCTTTAAAAGGACCGTACAAACCATTGAACGACACGGGACTTGTTCTTCATCAAGATCTTGATCCTTATGATATTACCTGGACTTATGCTCACTTTGCGATTCCGCAAGTTGAAGGCAATAACGTGGTCATCACAAGCTATATGACGAATAGAGGCTACTTTGACGATCATCATTCCACTTTTGCACCGAGCTTCTTGATGAAGATTAAAGGTTCCAAGACTTCAGTTGTTCAAAACAGCATTTTGGAACAAGGGCAATTGACAATTAACGATTAACTGATAACAAGCCTCCTAAATAACAAAAAAAGAAAATGCCAATTTTAAATTGGCGTTTTCTTTTTTTAATAATGGGGCAAATAGGCAAGCGAGGTGTCGACATGAATGAAATTCACCAAGCTCATAAATGGGTGATGGCCATGGCGGAAGGAAAGAAAATAGGTTTTTACGAGTCTCGCAACTTAAAAGATTGGCACTATACAGGCAGCTTCATTACGGAAAATATCGGAATTGTGGAGTGTCCCGATCTTTTTATGATGCGGGCGAATGATGGTACATTGAAATGGGTGCTTGGAGCCAGCGCAAATGGTAAATCGATAGGAAAACCAAACACCTACGCCTACTGGACCGGAAACTTTGATGGAAAGGAATTTATCCCGGAGAATGTAGGATTAAGACTTCGAGAATCAACAAATAAAACCCGCCATGTAGATGTCGGAGTGTTTGTGGAAGGTCAATATTCTTACGTCAATAGAGCTTTTACAGAGCAGCCCGACAATAGTAATCGAAATGTTGAAAGCAGAGCGCCATTTGAGGGGGAAAAGAAAAAAGTCCACTTAAAGATTCTTATTGATAAAACAAGTATTGAAGTTTTTATTGATGATGGTGAAATCGTTTTTTCCAACGAAATATTCCCTGAAACAAACGATAAAGCAATTACTCTTTTTTCCGAAGGTGGCACCTCGATCTTTGAAAATGTTGTAATCAAGCACTTTAACAAAGATTAGTCGAGTGTGGACATTGATTTTTTTGTTCAATAATACTCACTAGGCCCACTGATTCCCAAATTTCTTCATTTCATGGATGATTCCGTGAAGGGCATGTCCCTTATCGGTAAGAGCGTACTCTACCGTTGTCGGTACGGTCGGATAGACCGTCCGGGTAATAACTCCTTTATCTTCAAGATGGCGAAGCGTATCGGTCAACGATTTGGAACTAATCCCGCTCAAGACTTGTTTTAATTCGCCAAATCTTTTTTTCTCATGAAACATCATTTCGCGGATGACAAGAAAAGACCATTTTCCTCCGACAATATCAAGTGATTTTTCAATCGAACAATGAAAATCGTTTACTTGATTCTCCGTTTTTTCCATTCGAGTCTCTCCTCAAGTCTGACTTTATCTATTAACTTCATTATATGCTACCTAAAAAGAGGCCTCAAGGTTACCTCAAGGTTACCAGGTAAAAAGAAAGTGCGTACTTCATATTTCTATTCTCATGTACTATTATCTAACCTGAAAGCTGCTTGGCAGCTAGTTCAGGGGAGGGAGCAACAATGAACGGAACAAGACACGCTTATGAAGATACGGTAATCGAAGAAATGAAACCTGATCGCAGATGTTTATCCCGTAATGAAAGGATGACTTATTATGAATTATTGTAAACTTGGAAAAACAGGGATTGAAGTTTCTGAAGTTGGATTCGGCGCGTGGGCGATTGGCGGTGATGCCTGGGGGCCGGTCGAGGACAATCAGTCCATCAATGCGATGAGCAGGGCATTGGAACTCGGAATCAACTTTATTGATACAGCGGATGTATATGGAAGCGGACATAGTGAAACGCTTGTCGCAAAGGTCATTAAAGAAAGGCGGGATAAAATCATCGTTTCGACAAAAGGGGGATTGTGGGGACATCACCGCGATCCCAAAGGAGCACCGGTTTATGATAAGCCAGAGAAGATTGTTGAAGCGTGTGAAGCAAGCCTGCGCCGTCTTGAAACGGATTACATTGATATTTATTTCTGTCATCTTTGGTGGGACAAAGAAGAGGAGACGGAAGCATTCATGCGTGCTTTTGAGATCCTGAAGAAAGATGGAAAAGTAAGGAGCGTTGGCGTCTCAACTGAGAATTTCGATTATATCAAACATTTCAATCGTGAATCCGGGCTTGATGCGGTACAACTGGATTACAGCATCCTGAATCGTTCAACGGAAAAAGAGGTTCTTCCCTATCTCGAAGAAAATCAAATCGGAGTCGTCGTCAGAGGACCGTTAAAGATGGGATTGCTTACGGGCAAGTTTTCCAAAGACACTATATTTCCTGAAGGGGATATTCGTAAGAACTGGCCGGATGAGCCATGGTTTCAAGAAAGTCTAAAAAAGGTAGACAGCTTGCGTCCACTGGAAAATGAGCAACGTAAACTAAGTCAAGTAGCGCTGCGTTACGTTCTTAATCATCCGGCTGTATCCTCCGCGATTCCTGGCGCGAAAACACCTGAACAGGTAGAGGCGAATGCTTCTGCTTCCGTAAGGCCGCTTCTTTCTAATGAGGATCTACTTAACATTACCCAAGCGGCACCTTTCTAAATTTTCGTTGGAGAGGAGCAAATGGAATGAAAGTTTGATAACCGGTGCTGGCGAGGGCGAGTTCTCGCGCCGGCACTGGCAGACAGCACAGGTTGAAAAAAGATATTTGAAGTGAGAAGAACAACTGCACTTTGGGGGTTGTTCTTCTTTGCTGCCTTCAAATCCAAAGAGACCGTTAGGGTGAACTCCACTGATGTTTTTTTTCGTTCGTTAGATGAATAAGAGTGGATAAAAATAAAAGATTGATTTCATAGGGAGCATGGTGTATTCTTCAAATTATAGAAACGTTTCGATGTTGCATCTATGTATGAAAGGGTTTTCTAACGAGTTGTTTTGGCTAACCCCCTCCAAAATCTTAATTAATAGCAGAGATGAAGCTGTGTATCTCTGTAGTAATCGAAACGTTTCGATGAAAAAACATGGATGATGGTTATGTATACAAAGGAGGGCTGCCTAACAAGAATAATTGTTGAAAGCGGTTTATTTCGAAGACGAAAAGACGGCCCAGGATGTTCTGCAAGGTCCTTACGGATTGATAAATACCATTTAAGGAGAGGATTCCAAAATGAACACACCTTCCTATAGAGTAGCTTTCATCGGCTGTGGCAAACGTGCGCACGAGCATGCCGTCGGCGTGCAAGCAGACAGCAGATGCGAGGTTGTCGCGCTGTCCGATATTTCGGCCGAGTCGGCCGAGAGACTTAATACCGAGTTTGGTTTTGGAGCGCGGACCTACACGGACCACAAGGAAATGCTGGCGAAGGAGAAACCCGACGTCGTTCTGATTTGTTTATGGACGGGGTTACACTTGCCTGTTTTCCGGGATTGCGCGGAAGCCGGCGCGAAGGCCGTTCTATGCGAGAAACCGATGTCGGCGACCTGGGGAGAATGCCAGGAGATGGACCGGATCGCGAAGGAGACGGGCTGCCAGCTGACCTTCTCGCTTCAGCGCCGTTTTGCAAAAGGGAATCAAACGGTGCGCCGTCTGATCAAGGAAGGAAAAATCGGTCAAGTGGTGCGGATGGACCTGTATTCCCCGCCGAACCTGCTGGACTGCGGCATCCATACGTTTGACCAGGCCATGAGCTTCATGGATGAAACGCCGGCGAAATCGGTGCTCGGCGCCGTCGACACGACCGAAACGTATAACTGGTTCAATGTACCTTCCGAATGCGGAGCGTCCGGGCTGATCGCATTCGAGAATGGCGTTCTTGCCAACGTCTACTCGGGCTCCATCGATACTTGGGAACCGCCTTCGGATATGACAAAAACCTGGGCAGGCGTGCGCGTGCACGGCACCGAAGGTTTTATCGAAGTCATGTGGGACGGCCAAATCGTCAGAGGCATTCGTTACGAAGATCCATCCTGGAAGCCGGAGATGGAATTGTGTTCGATGTCCGAGCAGATGGAGGGTTATGTCCGCCATGCGATCGACTGCTTGGGGACAGGCGAAGAGCCCGAGGTTTCTTCCGCCAAGGCGCTCCGCGCTTCGGAAATTATTTTCGCGTTCTATGAATCGGTGCGCCGCAACGCGCGCGTGGAGCTGCCGCTCGAAGGTTTTACGGACAGTCCGTTTATTACGATGTTAGAGAACGGCCAATTTGCCAAAGAAGGAGCGTAACCAAACCATGACGAGACCTAAGCTTGCATTAATCGGAATCGTGAACGAGGAATCGAAGCAGGATTTTTGGGGAACGATGCAGCGCGTTGCCGAGATTGGTTATAAGGGGATCGAAGGCGGAGGCGAGCTCCTAAAAGGCGATGTGAAAGCGAACATGGCGAGGTTCCATGAAATGGGACTTCAAGTCGCGACGCACAGCATAAATAAGGAACAGCTGCGCGACGAGAAGCTGCTCGATCAAGTGATCCGGGAAGCGCTCGCGCTGCAAACGAAGGATATCACTTTCTGGTGGGACGTCGTGGATAATCGGGAGCAGCTGCTTCGCGACGCCGAATTGTATAATGCCGCAGGCGCAAGAATGAAGGCAGAGGGCCTCCGATTCTGTTACCACAACCACGCTCACGAGTTCCAAAACGTGTTTAACGGCGTGTACTCGCTGGATATTTTGGCGGAGCACACGGATCCCCAGCATCTCTACTTCCGCATGGACGTCGCTTGGATTACGCTTGGCGGCGCCGATCCGGCGCATATTCTTCGCAAGATGGCGGGCCGCGTGCCGGCCATCCATCTGAAGGACGTTTACGGCACCGACGAGGTCGGCAAGTGGACCGCGGTCGGAACGGGCGTGGTGAACATCAAGGAATCGATTGAAGCCGCCACGGAAATCGGTGTGGAATGGATGACGGTCGAGCAGGACCAGCTCCGTAACCTTACCGGGATCGAGACCGCCACCGTCAGCTATTTGAACTTGAAAGAGATGGGCTTGCTTTAAGCTGTCGACGGACGATGAAATGGATGTTTGGACAGCTATAGGAGGTAGATTAACTTGTCCAAAGAATTACGAGTAGGGCTTATCGGATACGGGTTTGCCGGAAAAACGTTTCATGCTCCCGTCATCACCGCAGTGCCTGGTCTAAGGCTCGCAAAAGTGGTCGAGCGGAAAAGCGAGCTATCGAAGGTCCGCTATTCGTGGGTAGACGTCGTCGGGAGCGTGGAGGAGCTGTACGCCGACCCGACGATCGATCTCGTCGTCGTGACGACGCCGAGCACGAACCACGTTGAATTCACGCGGGATGCACTATTGGCGGGCAAACATGTTGTCGTCGAGAAGCCGTTCACCGCGACAAGCGAGGAAGCGGAACAGTTGATCGAACTGGCCAAAAGCCAGGGCAAGATGCTGAGCGTATTCCACAATAGACGTTGGGACGGCGACTTCCTGACCGTGAAGAGCATTGTCGAGCAGGGGCTGTTAGGCGAGTTGGCCGAATGCGAATTTCGTTGGGACGGTTTTAATCCGATCATGAAGTCCGACAATTGGCGGGATCAAAGCGGCCCGGCGACAGGCGTGTTTTACGATTTGGGCAGCCACTTTATCGATCAAGCGCTGCAATTATTCGGAGTTCCGGAGACGATATCCGGCGATATTCGCGTGACCAGGGAAGGCGGAATCACGGACGACTATTTCGATGTAGCACTTGGCTACCCGGGCAACTTGAAGGTCGTCATGAAGTCGTCTCGTTTCGTCCGCGAACGAAGCCCGAGATATACGCTGTATGGCAGTAAAGGGTCGTTCGTCAAATACGGAACGGACCCGCAAGAGGCCGCGCTTATTGCAGGCGGAAGCCCCGGAGAGTCGGCCCATTGGGGAAAAGAATCTCGCGAATGGTGGGGCACCATCAACACGTCCGCGGGCAATCTGCATGTCGAAGGATTGGTAGAGACGTTGCCGGGATCCTACACTTCCTACTACGAGAATGTTTACAGGCACATAGTGGGACTAGAAGAGCTAGCCGTCAAGCCGGAAGAGGCGCTTCAAACCATTCGGCTGATCGAACTGGCTTATCTGAGCCATGCCGAGCAGCGCACAATCAAAGTGTAACCCCCAAAGCACCCCCTATAGCGTTCATCGGAATAACACCAAGGTGTTACTCCAATGTCCATTATAGGGGGTGTTCTTCGTTGGCGTTCCGCGGCCGAATGTGTACGAAATTTCGTATACGTGGCCCCCACATCGGCTCTCCTCGGCCGAATGTGTACGAAATTTCGTATACGTGGCCCCCTCTTTGGCGTTCTGCGGCCGAATGTATACGAAATTTCGTGTACATAGCTCCCACTTTGATGCTCCGTGCCGAATGTGTACGAAATTTCGTGTTCGTAGCCCCAACTTTGGCGCTCCTCGGCCGAATGTATACGAAATTTCGTATCCGTGGCCCCACGTTGGCTCTCCTCGGCCGAATGTGTACGAAATTTCGTATACGTGGCCCCCACTTTTGCGCTCCCCGGCCGAATGTATACGAAATTTCGTATACGTGGCCCCCACTTTGGCGCTCCCTGGCCGAATGTGTACGAAATTTCGTATACGTAGCCCCCACTTTGGCGCTCCGCGGCCGAATGTGCACGAAATTTCGTATTCGTAGCCCCCACTTTGATGCTCCGCGCCGAATGTGTACGAAATTTCGTATACGTGGCCCCCACTTTGGCGCTCCCCAGCCGAATGTGTACGAAATTTCGTATACGTAGGCCCTACGTTGGCGCTTTCGACCGAATCAACCGCAAACAAAAACAGGACTCCTCAATTTGGCTTATTGTATTGTTTGAATATTGATATTAAAATTTTATAAACAGGAGGTTACCAACCAGAAAGCGGATGGAGCCGTTCATTCCGGAAAAAAATGGGGGCTAATGATGAGCAAATCGTGGTTTAATCGACTGCTTCTGTCCTATATGCCGATATTTATTATCGTAGTCACCTTTACTTTTTTCGTTTTTTTTCAACTGATCAGTGATCAGGGGCGCAAAGAAGCGATCAATGCCAACAACATGTTGTCTACGCAAGCGATTCGTTTAATCGACACATCTTTACGGGCTATCGATAATATGGTCATGAAAGAATCCATCAACAGCAAGCCGCTTAACGATTTCTTCAATAGCAAGGAGGACGGCGATCCGTACATCAACATTAGTGCCGTTATGAAAATGAAAGAGATGATCGCTTATTATCCGATGATCGATTCCATCTATCTTGTACGCTATGATGACCAGGTTGTGTTAAGCAATGCGACGAATGGCCATATCGCAACGTATCCGGACAAATCCTTTATCGAGCAGAACCGCGCGTCGATCTCGCAAAAGTGGTCGGATGTACGGATGTTTCGACAGTTTGCCGGCTTGAAGGACAAGAAGGTAGTCAGTCTGGTGAGAGGCGCCCCGTTCATGACGAACGAAAAAGGCATGATCGTCGTGAATGTGGCGGCCGATTCCTTGCAGCGATTTGTTAACGAGCTGTACGACTCGGAAGTGAGCTTCATTCAGATTCATGACCGGGCTGGCAACGGACTGCTTTCTCTGCAAGAGCCTTTGGAATCGATGCGCATCTATGCGAATTATAAATCGGGGTATACGAATTGGTCCTATGTAAGCGGATTTGCACAAGGCGCGTTCATACATACGGTGTCATTGCTGTACAATGCGTGGTTTGTGATCGGACTGATCATGATTGGGGCAGGTCTCTTATGGATGATTTTTATAACGAGGCGCAACGCTAGGCCGGTTGAACAGATTGTTTCACGTTTTAGCGGGTATATGCTGCCAATTGCCGGAGGGGGGGCGCGTTCCGGGCGAATGGATGAATTCGCATTTATCGAATCGGCCCTCGATAATTTGACGGAGCAGGCCAAGCAGCATCAGCAGCAATACAAAGACGATCTGCATTTGCGTACCCGCAACCTGTTCCATCAGCTGATCGAAGAAGGAACAGCACTGACACTGGAAGATTGGCGGCGCGAAGCCGAACGGTTGCAGCTTCCCGCGCCTGCGGATTGTCATTCCATGATCGTTCTGGAAATGGACAAGTATGGGGAATTTTGCAGCCGTTATTCGCGCAGCGATCAAAATTTGTTTAAGTTCGCCTTGCGCAGCATTACTTATGAACAATCTTCAAAGTTCGGATACGAATGCTGGGCTGAATGGACAGCCTCATCCCGTCTCAGCGTCCTTCTGTTCGAGAATGGAGACGAGGTTGACGGCAATTGGCTAATTCGGCTATGCGACAGTATCCGCGGTTGGACAGAGCAGAATATGAAATTTACAATTAGCGTTGGGATCGGGGATCGGGCCGTAAATTTATTCGAAATCGCAAAATCTTATAATCAAGCGTCGAAAGCGCTTGATTATAAGATGGTGCTTGGTGAAAATCGCCTCATTACGCGCGAAGACAGGATGAGTCAAAGCCAAGTCGAAGTATACTCTTATCTTGGGATCATTCGATCTGCTGCACATGCGTTCCGCAAATCGGATGATAATTGGAGAGCGCTATTGGATGATATGTTTAACCAGCTGAAGCAAGGCTTGTTGACCAAGGATGAGATCATGAACATTATTAATTATTTGATCTACAGTTTGGGACGCGAATTGTCGGGGATGGGCAAGGAGCATCAGGTCATGTGGGAAACGGGAGTCTTAAAGAATTTGACGGATAAACTGGATAAGTGCAATTCTCTTGATGAAATGCGCGAAGCCATAATCGGTGAAATGACAGAGCTTGGGAATACGCTTGCAGACTTACGTTACAGTGGTCAGCATGCGGGTAACATTATGGAAATGCGCCGCTTCATAGAGGCGGAATACGTTAATCCGAACATGTCGCTTGAATATTTAAGCGAGAAATTCAACATTAATGCGAAATATGTGAGCAAGCTGTTCAAAGAAACAACTGGACATAAGTTCATCGATTTCTTAATCGATATCCGCTTGAGTGAGGCGAAAAGACTTCTCGCAGAAACGCGGCGGCCGATTCAGGACATCGCGGAGGAGGTCGGCTATACGAGCGCGATATCGTTTACGAGGGTTTTTAAGAAAGTCGTCGGGTCTTCGCCGGGCGAATACCGTACAGAGACGCAAAGGCAGCTAAACAGTTAGCGGAGCATGGTGTAGAAAAGGGTTAAGTTCTAGAAAAATGTTAATCATAGAGAAGAAAAATGGTTGACGAATAGGCGGCAGCACCGGGTTTTATCAGGTGCTGCCGTTTCTTGTGCAGCGGCGATCGCGAAAAAGGTTAAGCGAAAATTTATTGTTTCTTGTGGCAGGGAGCCGGGAGCTTATATGATGATCACATGAAAGGGCAAACAAACCAGGCTGTTGAAAAGGAGGCTAGTCCATGTCAAAACTTGATAACGAATTGCACCCCGTATCGATGCCTCTTATTCCGACGACGAGAAGGTATGCACCCATACGTAAGCTGGCGCGCCACTGGCAATTGTATATCGTCATCCTTTTGCCGATTGCCTATCTCATTATTTTCAAATACATCCCCATGGCCGGCATCATGATCGCCTTCAAAGACTACAACGTCATCAAAGGCATTTGGGGAAGCTCGTGGGTCGGAATGAAGTACTTTAATCAGTTTTTTGAATCCCCGAACTTCTGGCTGTATATGAAAAACACGCTCGGCATTAGCCTATACGGCTTGCTCGTCGGGTTCCCTGCACCAATTATCCTGGCGCTTGCCCTCAATGAAGTGCGCAATGGCCTGTTCAAGAAAAGCGTGCAGCTGGTCTCTTATGCGCCTTACTTTATCTCGACGGTTATTATGGTATCCATCATAATCGTTAACTTGACTCCGAATGTTGGTATAGTCAGCAAGCTGTTTCAGATGCTCGGCGTGGAAAATACAAACTTTATGGGTATACCGTCGTTGTTCAAATCCATTTATGTCTGGTCGGATGTATGGCAGCACACTGGATACGGGGCCATCATCTATATTGCGGCGCTAGCGGGCGTCAACCCTGAGCTGTACGAAGCGGCAAAGGTCGACGGAGCATCGAGAATCCAGAAAATAATCAATGTCGACATCCCGACTCTGATTCCGGTATCAGTCATTTTGCTTATTCTTAATCTTGGCAACCTAATGAAACTTGGTTTCGAGAAAATATATCTGATGCAGAATCCGCTCAATCTTGCGACTTCCGAGGTCATTTCCACTTACGTGTACAAAGTCGGACTTCTTGGCTCGAGCTTTAGTTTCTCGTCAGCTATCGGCGTGTTTAATTCGGTTATTAATCTCGTTTTGCTTGTCGGTGTAAACTTTATCGCGAGGAAGCTGTCCAACAATAGTTTGTGGTAGCTTTCGGAAAGGAGATCATATGGCTAAAACCGTATCCATTCGAGAATCGGCCGGAGACCGCGTATTCATGGTTTTGGTATATGCGTTTCTGACCTTGGTCCTGTTAGTCGTGCTGCTGCCGCTTCTCTACATCTTAAGTTCTTCATTCAGTTCGCCGCAAGCCGTAGTCTCGGGCAAAGTATGGCTGTTTCCGGTCCATTTTACGCTCGACGGCTATAAGGCCGTATTCAGCAACCCGCAGATCGGTACCGGGTTTCTGAATTCTCTGTTCTACACGGTTGCCGGCACGTTAATTAACGTGATCCTGACGGTCATGCTTGCTTATCCGCTAGCAAGAAGGACGTTCTACGGACGGAATTTCTTCATGGTGCTGTTAGTCATTACAATGATGTTCGAGGGAGGGCTTATCCCGTTTTATTTGGTCGTAAAGGATCTAAATCTGCTGGATACCCGGTGGGCGATGATTTTGCCGGGAGCTTTGGCGGTATTTCAAGTCATCATAGCGAGAACCTTCTTCCAGTCGACCATTCCCGAGGAGCTGTCCGAAGCGGCCGATTTGGATGGCTGCAGCGACATTCGGTTTATATTCAGCATCGTATTGCCGCTTTCCAAACCCATCTTGGCCGTTATGATGCTCATGTATGCGGTAGGCCATTGGAATGCGTATTTTGATGCTCTTATATTCCTGCGCTCCCCAGATCTGTTCCCATTACAGATCGTGCTGCGCAACGTGCTTATTTTGAACACGGTGGATGCGTCCATGATCGCGAATGCGAATCAGATGCTGGCCCAGCAGGGATTAAAGGATTTGTTGAAATATTCATTGATCGTCATTGCAAGCGGGCCGGTGCTCATTATCTATCCGTTTGTCCAGAAGTATTTTGTTAAAGGAGTCATGATCGGTTCGTTGAAAGGCTAAATAGGAATGATTCCGTGAAAGGGGGGATGGGTCGCCTTTGGGGCCGGGGCGGTCATATCGATTCGGAAATAAAGCCAGTACATGCCAGAGGGAGTGTCAAGATTATTACAAGGAGGAGTCGTTTCGATGAGAAAAACATGGAAAAATTCAAGTGCAATCTTATTGAGCATCGTACTTAGCTCTGTCATGTTCCTTTCTGCATGCAGCAAGGGCACGGAGGCGCCTGAAAATGGCAATAAGGAAAGCGGTCAGAAAGAGAACAATCAAGTGCAAGAGGATGTATTCACGGCTGTAGGTTCGTATCCGATCGTGAATAAGCAACTGACGCTAAAAATGTTTGCCCCTCAGCTTCCTACGATCGAGAACATGGAGACCAACGCATTTACGAAGCATCTGGAAGAGAAGACCAACATAAAGATTGCCTGGGATCTCGTTCCAAACAATGCTCTTGAAGACCGCAAACAGCTGATGCTGGCCAGCGGTGATTATCCGGAAGTGATCTTGCACGGTGCCCTGACCAGAGAGGAACAGATGAAGTACGGGAAGCAGGGCGTTTTCCTCCCTCTGAACGATTTGATCGACAAGTATGCTCCTACGATTAAAAAGGCGCTTGAAGAAATTCCTTATATGAGATCGTCGATTACGGCTCCGGACGGAAACATCTATGCCCTGCCGCAAATCAATGAATGTTACCATTGCGACAATGCTTTAAAGTTATGGATCAACAAGGCTTGGCTCGATAAGCTTGGGCTTCAGCTGCCAACGACAACGGAAGAGTTCTACCAGGTGATGAAGGCATTTAAGGAAAAAGACCCGAATGGCAACGGGAAGCAGGATGAGATTCCGCTAACGGGCTCCGATGAAATGTGGACGGGGAACGTATCCGCTTTCTTGATGAATTCATTTATCGTGGATGATTATACCGAAAAGAACGCCGGCACCTTCTTATCCGTGAAGGATGGCAAGGTCGACTTCACGGCGAACAAAGACGAGTGGAAGCAAGGGCTTGAATATTTGAACAAATTGTACAAGGAAGGGTTAATCGATCCGGCTGCATTTACGCAAAACGCGGACGCGATCCAGCAGCTGGCGAATCGGGAACCGGATAACGTTATGGGAGCCGTAGCAACAGCGCTCATTAGCTATGGCTATAATATGACAAACGAGCAGCCTCGCCACAAAGATTACGTGACGCTGCCTCCGCTTAAAGGGCCGAATGGCGTCCAGCAGTCGCTTAACTTCGCCGGCATCAGCAAATCGCAATTTGCAATTACGAACAAAGCGACGGAAGAGCAGCAGATCGCTGCGATCAGGCTGGCTGATTATTTGTACACGGAAGAAGCGATTGTGCTGCAAGAGAATGGTCCTGAAGATAAGGGCTGGCGCAAGGCCAAGGACGGGGAAATGGACATCGACGGCAATCAGGCCAAATACGCTCACATTCAACAGGAGAGTAAGCAAACGCATAACGATGGCTGGGAGCAGATCGGACCTTCCCTCCGCACGTATAAATACCGTTCCTCTTGGATGGCGATTCAGGATCCGCTTGCAGACGGCGGTTATGGGACGCGGCTCAATACGGAATCGAAGAAATATGAGTCCTTCCATTCCAAAGAAATGTATCCAAACGGCGTATTTATCGCTCAAGAAGATGCGGAAATCGCAGCTCAGCTGAAAACGACGATCGTGGATTACACGAAGTCGAATATGGCGCAGTTTATTACGGGCTCCAAAGATATCGGCAAGGATTGGGACGCCTATGTGAAGGGCTTCGACGGCCTGCAGCTCGGTCAGTATATCGAGATTTATCAGAAAGCGTTAGGCGCCCAATAAGGGAACGAAGAGGCCGCTCCACAGACAGAGAGTGTCGGTGGAGCGGCCTCAATC
The DNA here is from genome assembly GCF_030929555.1 of Paenibacillus sp. LHD-117. Lineage (GTDB taxonomy): Bacteria > Bacillota > Bacilli > Paenibacillales > Paenibacillaceae > Pristimantibacillus. The sequence goes on from NZ_JAVFVT010000043.1 coordinate 35,755, forward strand.
CATGGTAGTTCAAAAAGTCCGCTTTCCATTACGTAGAATCTCAAGATGCCGATTCGACGTCGAATATTGAACTCAGCCGAAACTTCCGTTGCTCACGTAGCTCTGCTACGCTCCGCTACTCAGTTTCTAGCTTCATTCAATCTTCTCGGTACTGAAAACCGGACTTTTTGAACACGCACTTTTAACACGCACTTTTAGGAGGTTTTGCGACGTGAGCGATCAAACCCTTGATCATGTGCAAGAAGAGAACGAAGAACAAGAATTGCATGAAGGCGTGCATAATTTCAGCAGCGAGAAGGAATGGGTACGCCCCGATAATCCAATCACGCTGGAGCGTCTGGAATGGTTCAAAGACCAGAAGCTGGCTTTGATGATGCATTGGGGACCGTATTCGCAGCTTGGCGTCGTGGAATCCTGGGCGCTCAGCGATGAAGATGCGGATTGGTCGCGCGAAGGCATCGATTGGGAAACGGACGGGGAAACGTTCAAGCGGCAATATTTTGGCCTGAACAAGACGTTTAACCCGGTGCGCTTTCAGCCCGACGTATGGGCAGATTTGGCCGAAGAAGGCGGGTTTAAGTATTTAATCTTTACGACGAAACATCACGACGGCTTCTGCATGTGGGATACGAAAACGACGGATTACCGGTCTACCGGCGAGCAAACTCCGTTTCATACCCATAAATACGCCGATATATGCCGCCATGTATTCGATGCTTTCCGGGCCAAAGGACTGGCGATCGCCGCTTATTTCTCCAAAGCGGATTGGCACACGCCTTACTATTGGGCTCCGGATATGGAGCGCAGCCTTACGAATACAAGACGGGGGCCGACCTATGATCCGCGACAGCATCCCGAGCTGTGGGAAAAGTTCGTTCGGTTTACGCATGAACAGATTACCGAATTGATGACGCAATATGGCCGGATCGACGTGTTATGGCTGGACGCCGGCTGGGTGAAGCCGATACGCGACGGGCAGGACATACGTCTTGGCGAGATCGTGGAGAAAGCGAGAGAGCAGCAGCCGTGGCTGCTGTCGGCGGACCGCACCGTTGGAGGGCCTTACGAGAACTACGTCACCCCCGAGCAGACGATTCCGTCAACGGCCTTGAACGTGCCTTGGGAAAGCTGTATTACAATGGGCACTTCGTTCTCTTTCCGCTATGAGGATAAATACAAATCAACGCGCCAACTCGTAAAGATTCTGTTCGAGGTCGTCGCTAAGGGCGGCAACTTGGCGTTAAACGTTGCTCCGCAGCCTGACGGCAGGCTGCCGGAAGGCGCAATCGCACGAATGAAAGAACTAGGCGCATGGCTGAAGGTGAACGGAGAAGCTATTTATGGCACGCGCATTTGCGCGCCGTATTATACAGGGAGCCATGCCTTCACGCAAAAAGGAGATAAGGTCTATTGCGCCTATCTATACCCTTCGGCAGATACGAAAGTTTCAGAGACCATTTCCATTCCTTATCAGGGTCCGCTGGAAACGATCGAGCTTCTTGGAATGGAAGGGGAATTGACCTGGACGCGAGAAGCAGATGGAATCTCGGTTCAACTGCCGCTCGCTGCCATTACGGCATCGGCGCCAATCGCGCATGTGTTCCGGATGACTGTCATGCGATAGCATGTTTCCTTCATTTAATAGTAGAGGTGAGAAGGGATGAAAGTAGGATTAAGCTCTTATAGTCTGCTGAAGGCTCTAAACGCGAAAGAGATGACCATTTTGGACGTCATTCAGTGGATTGCGGAGCATGGCGGCGAGCATATGGAAATGGTTCCGTATGGTTACACCCTGGTAGACAATCCGCAGTTAGCCGACGAAGTCAGAGAGAAAGCGCGGGAAGCCGGCATAACCTTATCGAATTATTCGATGCCGGCTAATTTTGTGCAGCATACGGAGCAAGACTTCGAGGCCGAGATGTCTCGCGTCAAGCAGCATGTTGACTTGGTGAATCGACTCGGCGTGAAGCATATGCGCCATGATGTCACGGCATTTACGATACAACCCGAACAAATGACGATTAAGTGGTTTGAGGACAGCTTGCCGCTCATCGTACAAGGCAGCCGAATCATTGCCGATTATGCCGCGCAGTACGGGATTACAACGACAATCGAGAATCATGGGTTCAGCGTGCAAGCGAGCGATCGCGTTCAGCGGGTTCTGCATGCGGTAGACCGTCCTAACTTCAAGACGACTCTAGATATAGGCAACTTTTTGTGCGTGGATGAGGACCCGGTCATCGGCGTGATGAAAAATCTTCCCTATGCATCGCTTATCCATTTCAAGGATTTTTATTTCCGTCCCTATGACGAGCATCCCGGAGGCGGCGAATGGTTTACGACCGCGAACGGAAATTACTTGCGGGGGGCCATCGTAGGTCACGGTGATTTGCCAATACGCAAAATCATTAAACTTATCAAGCAATCCGGCTATGACGGAAATATTACGGTAGAGTTCGAAGGCATGGAAGAATGCAAGTCGGCCTCTTTAATCGGTATGGAAAATGTACGGCGTTTGTGGGATGAGGCTGGGTAATAGCGAATATGGTTGGAAGGATAAAGGAATAGACCGTTAACCCTGACCGGGGCGGTCTATTTCTTTTTGTGGAAGGAAAGGATCAACACAACCATAATTCAACGCTGGTGGCGGTCTATTAATTGCACTACTAAAATAGGCATGTTATGATATTGTCAAGTTGGAAAATGATACTAATAACTTGATTGAGATAATTCAATATTAATTTTTGTAGGAGGGGTTAACATGTGCGCCAAATTAAAAACGGTCCAAGAGCTCGTCGACAATGGTTGGTCCGAGGTGGGGGTTCCTAAGCTGTTTGAGAATGATAATGGCGATGTCATGATCCTCTCCTCTGATGATAGCGGGAACGTACAACGGGTTATAAAAGTGAATCCGGTGACTATGCATTTCACCCGCACCGTGAGGAAGGGCAATTATCAGAACAACAATGGAATAATCGCACATAGACAATATGTTTCAGCTATAAAAGAAATAACGACGCAACCGGCGTTTGTTGCCGCCACTGATGATTACAGCGATTGGGGAATAGACGGGATATTGGCGTATATGGATGAAGAGATCGATCGAATCGAACGGGATTACGAGGGAGAAGATCGAGTGCATCTTAAGGAGATGTTAGCCTACAGCGTAGGCCATATGGTATTGAACATCGACTTCGAATCCATCCCCCCTAAAGTGCTGAATAAGAGATTATTCGGCAAATTAGGAACCACTTTCGATGAAGTCAAGGAGTTAATCAGGAGGGACATGAATTGGCAAGACTGATCGTATTGTTTGGGCCTCCTGCGGTTGGGAAATCCACTTACTTGAAACTCATTAAACGAAAATATGCAAATTCTCAGCTCGTTTCTATCGACAAAGATATTCTAAATGAATATTTTTTTGCACCAAAGCTAAAAAAGCCTTCAGTCGGCAATCCAACCGATCTATTATGGAAGACGACTGAAGGCCTTGTTCATTTGCTTGCATCTGACTATAAATTGGTACTCGAGCAGCAGGTGCCCAATGGTGATCTTGTCGTCGTTATTCAAGGAGCGACGCTCGGGGGAGTGGAGCACGATATTCAGCATTTCATTTCTCATGGATTTGAAGTCGATTTTGTTCTTCTGACTGTATCCGATTCCCGGATCATTCATCGCAGGATAAATGCCAGATCCCGAATACCGGGATTCGTGGGCGCAGACCCTCTGCCATTATCAGAACTACATCAATCATGGATCGCTTGTAACACGGCGTTTAAAAGCATGATCGAAGTACTAACGCCTGGGGCGTCCCCGCACACACGATACAGAAATCCTCGCACGGGATATGAACAGGTCCTTTCTACTCACTCACATCAAATAAACTACATAGTTGAACTGATCTCCTTTCAGCCTGGTATTTCTCCAGATGAAGCATGTACATATCACGATCTTGAATTTGAGGCAAGCTTAACAAGAGATCGATTCCATCCGGGCGATATTTCTTTGCACGATAACTGTTTGTATTTGGACAAGGTAGGGGTATGCAAGGAACAGCTAGTAACTGCATGAGGGAGTTTGAATTTTACGAACACCCATTCCCTGACACCTTGTTGTCGCAGCGTTAGTATACAATTGAAAGAACAGGGACTCATCCTCCCAATAAAACGTCTCTTTTCCATATTTGGAATGGGACGTTTTCTATTCAGATGCTAGAATAGAAGTGAACATTTTCCAATCCAAACGCGAGGTGACCGTCATGCCTATGGATTTGATCGATCGGTTGTACGAGAAGTTGTCCGAAGACCCGCTTAAGCCGAAGGTGCTGTTGACCGGAACGTATGCGCAGGGGCAGCAACTGTTGGAGCAACTATGCGCACGCAAGGGCGCGGTCGCTTACGCTGGGGTCGCCACCGTGCGTGGGATTGCGGCCGAGCGGTCGAAGCTGGAGCTGTTTGTGAAGGGAATCGCTTTGCTTGATGAAGGGCAGACCTTCTGGATTGTAAAGATGCTGATGGAGGAGCTGGCGGCCGAGTATCCCGAAGGCTACGTGCGTGCGGATGACTTGAAGCCCGGCATCGTGGACGGTGTCCATCGCGCGGTGGTCGAGCTTCGGCTGGCGGGGCTGACGGCGGCGGAGCTGCTAACCGATGCGTTTACGAATCCCGGCAAGGCGGAATACGTGAAGCAGCTGCTATCGCGATACGAGACGTATCTTTCGGATAAAGACATGACGGATGTTGCGGGGCTGTTGCCTTACGTGGCAGCGGACTCGGGAGAGACGATCTATTTGGCCATGGAACCGACGGGTTGGACGCGAGCGGAACGGCAAATGATCGAGAAAATCGCGGGCGGTCGATTGTTTCGTTTGGAAGCCGAGACGCCTTTTGCCGTTAATGCGGCGTTCGCAGCCAACTCGTTCGGCATGTTCGGCGCATCCGGCTCGATAGCGGAAGTCCGCGAGGGGCTGCGCAGACTGTTAGCGGAGCCGGATGCCAGGTTCGACCGGGCGGAGCTCCTATTGTCGGACTATGAGACGTATGCGGCGATCGTTTACGCGCAAGCCGAAGCGATGGGCCTGCCTGCGACGTTGTCTGGCGGGCTGCCGCTCGTGTATTGCCCGGCGGGGCAGGCGGCTGTCGGCCTGCTGGATTGGATCGAAGAGGGTTATCCTGTATCCAAGCTCGCGGAGCTGCTCAGGCATGGGCATTTGAGAATAGAAGACGAACGTTATACGCAAAGCTCCTGGATCCGGCTGCTTGAGAGATCCGGGGTTGGTTGGGGGAAGGAGAGGTACTTGGCGCTGCTGGAGCCGAATCGGCTGCCGGAGGAGAAGCAAGAGCAAGGCGAGGCGTTGTACGGTCATGCGAAAAGCTGGCTAGTGCCCCTACCGGACGGAGGCGATGATTGGCATCCCATCCGGCTGTTGGAATGGTTGGCAGGCGTCGAAGACAGGTACGCAGCGAGGCGTTCGCCGGAGGATCAGGCCGTCCATTCGTCGCTGCAAGAGCTGGCGGCTCGGTATGCGAGATCGCCGGCTGGGCTGATGTCGAAGGAGCTCGCCATCCGTTACGTTCGCGGAATGCTGGACGACATCCGCATCCGCGTAGCTCCGACGCCGAAGCCGGGAGCGGTTCACGTCAGCTCGCTGGCGGACGGGGGCTGGAGCGGACGCGCCCTGACATGGATCGTCGGCATGGACGAACGGTCATGGAGCGTCTCGACGAGACAGGATCCGGTGCTGCTGGACGAGGAGCGGCTTCGGCTGTCGCCTTTTTTGGAGGCGAGGAGCAAGCGCGCTAGCTCGCAAAGGCTGGAACGCGAATCGCGGATTGGCCTCATTCGGGGCGAAGTATGGCTGAGCTGCTCGTCGTACGATTCGGGCGAACAGAAGAGCCGGAGCGCGGCTTTCGAAATGCTGCAGATGTACCGGCTTCAATCAAGTGACGAAACGAAGGATTTTGGCGCGCTCGCGAGAGCGCTTGGCGAGCCTTATGGCGTGATGGATGTGCGGCAAGGAGCGGATATGGAGAGCCGCCGCGAACCGCTCGATGCCGTCGACGCCTGGGCAAAGCTGCTGGCGAACGGCGCCGGCGAGCGCCTTGACGGGCGTGAAGCCATTCGCCGAAGCTATCCCGCACTGGCCGAAGGTTACCGTGCGGGGCTGCTCCGGCAGGCGGACGAATTGTCGGCGTATGACGGGTGGCTGGAGTTGGATTTGGCAAGCGCTGAAGGTGCGAGCGGCATGACTGAGGCACAAGCAGGGACAGAAGGTTCGGAAGGAAGCGGGAGCTTGCGCTCCGGGCGAGCGCATGGCGGCCAAGAAATGACGTCTAAACACGACTACATCAGCGTCAGCCAGCTGGAGCAATACGCGAGCTGCGGGCTTCGGTATTATTTTGGCTATGTGCTGAAGCTGCGTCCAAAGGAGTCCGCGGAGTTCGACCGTTCCCGCTGGCTGCAGGCGAACGAGAGAGGCTCCTTGCTCCACGAGACGTACAGACGGTACATGGTGGAGGCGACTGGGAACGGCTCTAAACCTGCCGCTCATGACCGCGACCGGCTCGGCCGGCTGCTGGGCGCGGTGCTGTCAGAATTCGCGGCGGCGATACCGGCGCCGAGCCCGCACGTGTTCGCGAAGGAAGCGGAGGAGATTCGGCGGGACGCGGAAATCTTTTATCAGACGGAAGCCGCGAGTCCCGATCATCCGCTTTTCTTCGAGCTGGAGCTGCAGGCGGAGAACGGGGAGCCGATGGAGGTCGTGCTGGCTGACGGACTGCGACTCAGGCTGAAAGGTTTCATCGACCGGATCGACCGCATCGGACCGCATCGTTACCGGATTATCGACTATAAGACGGGAAGTCCGTCCAAGTATAAGCCGAACGATTATTTCAGCGGCGGCACGCAGCTGCAGCACGCGATCTACGCGGTTGCCGCGGAGCAATGGCTGCGAGAGTCCGGCTACGATGCGTTAGCCGAGGTAGCGGAGGCAGATTACAGCTTCCCGACCGTACGAGGGCGGGGCGAATTCGTAAGAAGAGAGCAGAATCGGAGGGATGAGCTGGCCGCCGTTGTCAACGGGCTGCTTGACTCGCGCGCTAGCGGCGTCTACATCCCGACGTCGGATCCGCAGCAATGCCGCTGGTGCGACTATCAATCGGTTTGCGGAGCGCATGCGGAGAGAATGGCTGAGAAGCGGCAGCTGCCGGACAATGCTGAGTTGCTAAGAACGCTGCTGGAGGTGGAGGAGCTTGGCTAAGTCGAATGGAACGTCTCAACTAACGGATCAGGCGGACCGCGAGCGAATCCTCGCGGATCTGGAGACGACGCTGCTCGTGGAAGCGGGAGCGGGCTCGGGCAAAACGACCAGCCTCGTCGGGCGGCTACTCGCGCTTATCGCGTCGGGCGTCCGCGTGCAGGAGATCGCCGCCATCACGTTCACGAACAAAGCGGCGGACGAAATGAAGGAGCGGTTCCGGCTCGCGCTAGAGAAGGCATACCGGAGCGCCGTCGCTAATGGGAAAGCGGCAGGCCGCGGAGATGGGCCGCGAGATCCGGGGGCCGACGCGGAGACGGGCAGCGGCGAGGATCGGCCGGAACCGGCAAGCTTGGGCGGCGCCAAGGAATCGCCGGGCTTGAGGGATGAGCTGAACATGGCTTTGACGCAAGCCGGTGCGGCTAACGACGCGTTGGCAGCTCGTCTTGCGGAAGCACTCGCCAATCTCGACCTCATCTTCATCGGCACGATTCATTCGTTCTGCGGATCGCTTCTGAGAGAGCGGCCGATCGAGTCGGGACTCGATCCGTCGTTCGAGGAGCTGGACGAGGAGGGCGACAAGGCATTCCGGTCGATTTGTTGGGACGAATCAATGAATGGCTTGGACGATGCGGGCCGGCAAAAGCTGGAGGAGCTGCTCGCGCTGCGTGTAGACGTAAACACGCTGCGCGAGGTGTACGAGCGCGTCTCTTATTTCGCCGATGTAGAGCTGCCTTGCGAAGAACGCCCTCGTCCCGACATGGACCGTATTCGCGCGACGCTGCTTCCGCTTCTTGACGCGGCCGCGCCGTATATTCCGGCATCGGAGCCGCCGAGCGGCTGGGACGCGGTGCAGAAGCTGGTCCGGCAAAGCCGGCAGAAGCTGAAATACATCGATTGGTTCGATGACGTGCAAATGCTGGAGCTGGCGAAGGATTTCGACCGGAAGCTCGACGTGACGCTGAACCGCTGGACATCCAAGGAACACGCAAGCGAGATGAAAAAAAGGTTCCCCGAATGGCAGCGGGATGTGCTTGCTCCGCTGCTCGCGGAATGGCGGGAGTATTTGTACCCGAAGCTGATCGCCTTCGTGCGGCCCGCGCTTGAATATTGCCGGGAGCGAAGGTTCGCGGCGGGCAAGCTGAACTTTCAGGATCTGCTTATGGAAGCGGCTAAGCTGGTTCGGGACGATGGGGAGGTTCGATCGTATTTTGCCCGGCGTTATACGCGGTTGCTCGTCGACGAATTCCAGGATACGGACCCGATCCAGGCGGAGCTTATGTTTCTGTTGACGGGCGAGCCGGAGGGCGGTGGCCATATACGCGATTGGCGAAAGCTGACACCGCGGCCGGGTTCGCTCTTCGTCGTTGGCGATCCGAAGCAGTCGATCTATCGGTTTAGACGCGCGGATATCTCCATTTACAACGAGGTGAAGGCGCGGATCGCGGCTTGCGGGGCGGTGCTGCGGCTGACGGCGAACTTCCGGTCCGCGCACGCGGTCGGCGATTTCGTCAACGGGCAGTTCATCGGCAAGCTTCCGTCCGAGGAGACGGAGCAACAGGCCGCGTTCGTGCGGATGGAGACGAGATCGGACAATCCGGCAGGCGGCAAAAAATCTCCGCACGGCGTATACGCTTTGCCCTATCCGAAGGTGCCTGGCGGCAAAGCGGCCGTCGCGCGGCTGGATGCCGTACGTATCGCAGCATACATCGCCTGGGCTTGCGGTGGCAAAGGCGGCATTCGGATCGAGGAGCGGGAGGGCGGCAGTCGCCCAGCGGTTCCGAGCGACTTCCTCATTCTGACGAAGACGCGCGAATTCATCCACCTGTACGCGGAGCAGCTCGACCTGCACGGCGTGCCGTCGGATACGTCCGGCAGCAGCACTGTCTACGAGGAGCTGGTCGCGTTATGGCAGCTGGCCCGTTATCTGGACGATCCCGAGGATGCGCCGGCTTTGCTTGGGGTGCTGCGCGGGATGTTGTTCGGGATCAGCGACCGATCGCTGTGGGGGTACAAGGAGGAGGTCGGGCGAATCGCGATGCACGGCATCCCGGAGGGGGATGACTGCTCTGAGGAGTCTCGCCCCGTTCAAGCCGCGCTCGTACGGCTCCGAACATACCGGGATTGGATCCGCGGCGCTTCGAGCGCGGCTTCGGCGTTTTCCCGCATCGTTGACGATCTCGGCTTAGTGCCGTACGTGTCTACGCTGCCCGCGGGCGCGATTCGGGCAGGCACGCTCGTTCGGATGCTGCAGCTGCTGCAAAGCGATCCGCGCGCGGCTTCGAGCTGGCCGGCCTTAAGCCGAGCCATTGGCGACATGCTGGCGGACCGCGGCTTGGAGACGTCCAGTCTGTACGCGGGCGGGGGAGGCGCGGTACGCATCATGAACCTGCACAAAGCGAAGGGACTGGAAGCGCCGGTCGTGTTCCTCGCTTGCCCTTGCGGCGAATCCGATCATGACGCGACGGAATATATCGACCGTTCGGGGGAGACGGCCCGGGGGTATTTTACGATTAGCCGGAATGCGGGGCAGTACAAACGCGAGACGGTCGCCCAGCCGCCGGGCTGGGAGGCGATGAACGAGCGGGAGCGGCTGTTCGCGAACGCGGAGAAGGATCGGCTGCTGTACGTGGCGGCAACGCGGCCGAAACAAATGTTGGTAGTCAGCCTCTATCCGGAGCAGCCGGCCAACTGTCCATGGTCCCGACTCGTTGAAGGCATGGAGCTCATGCGCGAGCTGGACGATCCGGGGCTGGAGCCGACAAGGAAGCAGCCTGTGACGATTGCTCCGGATCTGCAGGCGATGGCGGCCGCGCGCCGGGAGAAGCTGGCGAGCTTAAGCGCGCCATCTTACGAGCTGGCGTCCGTCACAGGTCGTACGAAGATCGCGGGCGAACCGCCGGAGTGGATGGCGACCGGCAAGGGACTTTCCTTCGGCAGCGTCGTGCATCGGGCGCTCGAGCTGGCCGGCAAGGGGTTGCCGGAGGCGAGGCTCGACGATGCCGTGCGGATGCTGGCGGAGGAAGAAGGCCTCGCCGCCATGCATGTCGATGAAGCGGCCGCGGTCGTACGCAACGTGCTCGCGAGCGGCATCTGGCAGCGAAGTCTGCGGGCGAAGCGCCGCTTGTTCGAGGTGCCGCTGATGATCCGCAAGCAATCGGCGGCGGACGAACAAACGCTCCTGCTTCGCGGCGTGATCGACTTTCTCTTCGAGGAGGAGGACGGCTGGGTGATCGTCGACTTCAAGACGGACAGCATACCGGAAGGAAAGCTGGGGCCTTTCGTCGATTTTTATGAGCCGCAGGTGTTGGCGTACGCGGAAGAATGGCGCGATACGTTCGGTTATCCGGTGAAGGAAGCGGGGCTTTATTTTGCCCAGATGGGGGTTTACATCGAGATTGGAACAAGAAGGAGCGATTTCGCGAATGGATAACGTGATCCCGTTCGTGCCGAGGCCGAATCCGCTTGAGCAGCTGTCAGCCGAAGAAATTTCCGAGTACTGGGAGAAGGGCTTCGCGCTGTATTGCATGTCGGTCGGGTTGCTGACGATCGCGGAGCGGTCGGATGCGGTTAACATCGGGCAGGACGTGTACGCGTCGATGTACAGAGGCATTCAAATCATGGCGGAAGTGAATCGCGAACGCATGGAGCGGATCGTGATGGATCCGGAGTTGATCGAACGGGCGTTGAGAGGGAAGTAGGTTTTGGGTCGGGGCGGTGCGAGTTGGTGCGGCATGGAGCGGATCGTGATGGATCCGGCGAAAAGCGGGTCAGCGCGGCGTGGGTCGGTGCGACATGGGTGAGGGCGACACGGCGTGGCGCTTCCGCTAACGGACAGGAAAGACGCTATTGAAACAAAAAACGGCTTTTTGTAAATCTAGCGGATGCAGATGTCGTTATTTCGAACTTGGTATAGGTTAGAAGCCTTCTTCCAAGCAAATAACGGCTCTGGAGTCCGTTACGTTTTAAATGGCGGTCATTTGCACCAAATAGCGGCGCTGTGCTCCGTTAGAGAGTATATGCGGGCGACGCGCCGTGTCTATTCCGTGATTGTTTTTATGGCTGCCCTCGTTATTGGGCGGTCATAAACAATCACGTTATTTTTTTGTTCAAATTTATTTAGGTTCGCTATATAATATGTTTAGCGATAAACAATCGGAGAGGAGGGGAGCCCGTGGAGGAAAGTGAGAACTGGGAGAACAGGAAGAACAGGAAGAACAGGGAGAGCGGGGAGAAACGCGGCACTCGAGCAGAGTTGGAGGCAAGCGAATCTACCGATATCCGGGACGCTCATAACGACGATGCCGGCCGTGCCGGGTCAGCCGTCCGCGTCGGGTCAGCCGACCGCGCCGCCGCGGACAGCCGCGACACCGCGGATAACCGCGACACCGCGGACAACCGCGTCATCCTCGAACATTTCGTCGAGCACATGCAGCGCATCCACCGCTACCTGAGGTCGGAGGCGTTCCATCGGAACAAGCCGGAGCTCACCCGGGTGCAGTGGATGCTGCTTCGGCATTTGAAGTGCAAGTCCGGCCGGACGATCGGGCAGCTGGCCGAGCATCTCGACGTGCGGGCGAGCACGATGTCCCAGATGATCGACCGTCTGGAGAAGATGAGATACGTCGTTCGCGAGAGCAGCGCCGAGGACGCCAGGGTGAAGCTCGTCAAGCTTACGCAGGACGGCAGGGCGATCATCACCGGCATGGAGGCGGCTTGGCTGGAGTCGCTGGAAGAGCCCTTCGCCCATTTCGACGAGGACGAGAAACGTCAGCTGGCCGCTTTGATGGAGAAGCTGTCGTCCCATTTGCCAAGGAAAGGAGACTAACTCCAATGCCTTACGCCCGCTATATTCGAAAATATTGGAAAAGCTTCTCGATCGCGGTGCTCTTCGTGGCGATCGAATCCGGCGCGGATCTCATGATGCCGACGCTGCTGGCTCATATCATCGACGAGGGCATCGCGAATAACGATCTCGATTACGTGCTCCGGATGGGCGCGTTCATGCTGCTCATTACGGCCATGGGCGCGGTCGCGGCTTCCATCCGCAACGTCGTGGCCAGCCACGTCAGCCAGAAGTTCGGGACGGAGCTGCGGTCGGATCTGTTCGCCAAGATCCAATCCCTTTCCTTCGACAACATGAACAAGTTCGACCGCGGCTCGCTCATTACGCGATTGACGGGCGACGTGACGCTCGTGCAGAACTTTCTGAACGGCATGATGCGAATCTTCGTGAAAGCGCCGATCCTCGGGATAGGCGCGCTCATTATGGCGTTCCGGCTCAACTGGAATTTGTCCATGATTTTGCTCGTGGTCGTGCCGATCGTCATCGTTTTGGTAACGCTTAACATTCGCGTCGGCTTCTCGCGGTTCATGAAGGTGCAGCAGTCGCTGGACAAGGTGAACAGCACGGTTCGGGAATATTTGTCGGGGGTGCGCGTCGTCAAGGCGTTCAACCGATTCGATTACGAGGTGGACCGGTTCGAGCGGTCGAACGAGGACCAGCGTGCACGCTCGACGAACGCGATGAGAGCGATGTCGGTGTTCAACCCCGCCATCATGCTCACGGTCAACTTCGGCATCGTGGCCGTCCTTTGGCTCGGGGGCCGATGGCTTGACGCGTCGCTGCTGCCGGTCGGCCATCTTGTCGCTTTCGTCAATTACATGACCCAAATTCTGTTCGCGCTCATGATGCTGACGATGGTCTTTACGATGTTCATTCGGGCGAAGGCGTCCGCGCAGCGAATCGGCGAGGTGTTCAAGCAGGAGAACGCGATGACATGGCGCGAGGATGGACAATGGGCTTCCGACGCGAGGGGAGCGATCGAGTTCGACCGCGTAACGTTCTCGTACGACGGAACCGCGGGAAGCGCGGGAAGCGCGGCGGTCGACGGCGTCTCCTTCCGGTGTTTGCCGGGAGAGACGATCGGCATCGTCGGCTCGACGGGCGCCGGGAAGAGCAGCCTGGTCGAGCTGATCCCGCGTTTTTACGATGCGGATTCGGGTACCATCCGAGTAAACGGCACGTACATCAGGGAGCTGGATCCCGCCATGCTCAGAGAGCGCATCGCAATTGTGCCGCAGAAAACGATGCTGTTCAGCGGAACGATCATGGAGAATATCCGCTGGGGCCGGGAGGATGCGACCGAAGCGGAGGTCATCGCCGCCGCCAAGCTGTCCGAGGCGCATGAATTCATCGCCAAGCTGCCCGAAGGGTACGCGTCCGTATTGGGCCAGCGCGGCGTGAATCTGTCCGGGGGACAGAAACAGCGGGTATCCATCGCGCGGGCTCTGATCCGGAAGCCGGACATTCTTATTCTCGACGACTGCACGAGCGCGGTCGACATGACGACGGAGGCGAGAATCAAGGAGTCGCTGAAGGCGTACGCCAAAAACATGACTTGTATCCTGATCGCGCAGCGGATCACCTCGGTGATGGACGCGGATAACATTATCGTCATGGACCACGGGAAGATCGTCGACATCGGCACGCACAGCAAGCTGCTGGACCGATGCCGGGTCTACCAGGAAATCTACGAATCCCAGGTAGGAAAGGAGCTGAAGCCCGATGTCTGCTAAGTCTGGACAGGATGGAAATCAGAGCGGGCAGGTGCCGCCGGCCATTCCGGGAATCGGAAGACCCGGCGCGGGGGCGGCAGTCCGGAAACCGGTGAAGCCGAAACAATTCCGGTCGACGATGCTGCGGCTGTGGCGTTATTTCGGCAACGAGCGGAAGCTGTTGACGCTCATCTTCCTGTTCGTCGTCGTCAGTTCCGCGCTTTCCGTGGCTGGTCCTTACCTGATTGGCATGGGCATCGACGCGATGACTTCCGCCGACGGCGGAGGCGTCGACTTCCGCCTGCTGGAGACGGTGCTTCTCGTGCTCCTTGCCGCTTACGTAAGCGAAGGAGCGCTGTCGTTCACGCAGGGCTGGCTGATGGCGGGACTTTCCCAACGCGTCGTGAAGGGGCTTCGCGGCACGTTGTTCGGGAAGCTGCAGAAGCTGCCGCTCCGCTTTTTCGACTCGCGGCCTCATGGCGAGCTCATGAGCAGAGTGACGAACGACATCGACAACGTCAGCAACACGGTCTCTCAATCGACGGTTCAATTGATGGCGGGATGCATCGGCATCGTCGGTTCACTAACGATGATGCTAGTCTTAAGTCCGCTGCTGACGCTGGCGAGTCTCGTCACGGTGCCGCTCGTCTTCCTGCTCGCAAAGTTCGTGACGCGCCGGACGCAGCCGCTGTTCAAGGAGCAGCAGGCGCAGCTGGGACGACTCAACGGCCATATCGAAGAGACGATCACGGGGCTTTCGGTCGTCAAGGCGTTCAACCACGAGCGCCGGTCGATCGAGCAGTTCGAGGAAGTGAACGGCAAGCTGCTGCAGGTGTCGCTGAAGGCGCAAATCTGGTCCGGCTTCCTCATGCCGCTGCTCGGCGTCATCAACAATATCGGCATCGCGGTGATCGCGATCATCGGCGGAATCATGGCCGTGAAGGGGCATGTGACCGTGGGGCTCATCGCCAGCTTCGTCGGCTACTCCCGGCAGTTCGTGCGGCCGCTGAACGAGATGGCCCAAATCTACAACGTGCTGCAGTCCGGCGTGGCGGGCGCGGAGCGCGTGTTCGAGGTGCTGGACGAGAAGGAGGAGGAAAAGGATCCGCCCGGCGCGGTCGTACTGGCGAATCCGAAGGGACATGTCGTATTCGACAACGTGGATTTCGCCTACCGTGAGGACGTTCCGATTCTGAAGCGGATCAGCTTCGATTCCCCGAGCGAAAGCAGCACGGCTTTGGTCGGGCCGACTGGCGCGGGCAAGACGACCGTCGTTAACCTTCTCACCCGGTTCTACGATGCGACCGGCGGCCGGATCCTTATCGACGGCCGCGACATCAAGGAATATACGCGCGAGAGTCTGCGGCAATGCTTCGGCATTGTGCTGCAGGATACGTACTTGTTCTCCGGCACGATCAAGGAAAACATCAAATACGGCAAGCCGGACGCGACGGACGCGGAAGTGGCCGAGGCCGCCGGAATGGCCAACGCGGACGCGTTCATCCAGCGGCTGCCGAACAAATACGACACGGAGCTGACCGAGAACGGCGGCAATCTAAGCCAAGGGCAGCGGCAGCTGCTGGCGATTGCCAGGGTTATTTTGGCCAAGCCGTCCATCCTCATTCTCGACGAAGCGACAAGCAGCATCGACACCCGAACGGAACTGCATATCCAGGAAGCACTGCTGAAGGTGATGAAGGGGCGGACGACGTTCATCATCGCGCATCGGCTGAACACGATCCGGGATGCGGATTCGATCATGGTCGTCGACCAAGGCAAGCTGCAGGAGAAAGGCAAACACGACGAGCTTATGGAGCGGCGCGGCGTTTATTACGGCATGTTTCATCAGCAGTTCAAAAACGCGCAGGGATGAACGTAATCAACTTTACAGCATGGAAAGAAGGTAATGGAAAGACATGGAAATCAAATTTTGTTCCGCCTGCGGGCATGAAATGGAAACAAGGGATGTCGACGGTACGCCGAGAAGGGCTTGCACGTCCTGCAGCTTCGTGCATTGGGGCAGCTACAGCATCGGGGTCGGCGCGCTGGTGCAGAAAGAGGGCAAGCTGTTGCTCGTGAGGCGGGCGCAGGAGCCGGGCAAGGGTTATTGGACGAATCCCGGCGGATACATCGAGCAGCTCGAGCCGATCGAAGAGACGATCGTGCGCGAAGTGATGGAGGAATGCGGCGTCGAAGCCGTCGTGACGGGCGTCGCGGCGCTGCGGGATCAGCCGCGGGCGATCCATAACGTTTATATCGCGTTCGCGATGGACTACGTTGCTGGCGAGCCGACTCCGGACGGCGTCGAGGTGGACGCCGCAGGTTTCTTCAGCCCCGAGGAGATGGCGGAGATGAACGTCGCGCCGTTCACGAAGTGGCTGGCCGACGTCTCGTTCCGCGGCGAGTCCCGAGGCCTGCTGAAGGACGCGAATCCGGTCGTTCCGCTGAACGGCTACGGGTTGTTCCGGGTGTAGGCGACGCGAGCGATAACGAAATAGGAGCATATAAGCAGACCTCCGGCGCTACTTGCGTCCGGAGGTTTTGTTGCGTCTTGCGGCCGCGTACAACTGCGCAGCTCCCGCCGCGGCCAGCAGGACAATCAGCGCGAACAGGGCAAACCGCAGAGCCGGATGGATATGCCATGCGGTGTCCGCAGCATCCCCATCGGCAGACTTTATGGTACCGCGGTTCATGCTCGGACTTCCGTCCGCTTCTCCGCTCGCCGAGCCGTTAGACGAACCGGCATCTCCATCAGGCGTAACGCCTGAGCCATCCTCGGACGAGCCTGGCCCTGCAACGCCGGCATCCACTGAACGCTCTAGATCTCCGTCCGCGATGCCTTCGATTTTCTTGCCTTCTTTTACTAACGTATACTTTACGATTCGACCGCTCCAGAAGTGGAACTTCAGTATAATCTCGCCATCGGCCAAGTCCTCAAAAAATCGCGGCAGCAGCCTAATCTCTTTGTTATCGTAGCTTGGGTTAAAGGAAGCGCCGAACTCCTTGAAGGAGGTCCAGCTATCCGGGCCGGCGTTGCCTCCCGCGGCATAAGTCGCCTCCATAGTTGCCAGCTTGTCGCCGTTAAAGCTTGTCGGGATGGAGAAGCCCGTCAACGCCAATTGGCTCACGCTCCTAAGTTTCGGTGCCTCGGACTGGATCACGTGAAAGGTCCAATCCGCCCCCGCAGAAAAGGCCGCCGTTACGATCGCGGTTTCCCCAAGCGTATGTTCGCGCAGCGAGTCTTCCAGCAGCCGGGCTTTAAAGGTCAGCGTGTCGCCGTCCAAGACGTAATCCCGCCCAGGGGTTAACGCAACATCGCCGATCCTTATGGTTGCAAGCTCGTTTCCGTTAAGGTTTAGCCGAATCCTCTTATCCTCGAGAGGCATGTCTTCCCCGATGTAGACTGAATCCGTTGCGGCGGTGGAGGAGCGTCCGGACATGCTTGCCTTCAGCAGGTTGCCCAGTTCCTCGTCGAACCAACTTAACTTGCGCCTGTCCATGTGCTGGCCGTTATCCCAGAGCATGTGGGTGAAGCCTTTTTCTTTGGCGTAATAGGTCGTAAATTCCATAAATTTTAACTTCTCGCCTTGCTGTATCGTATCGATAAATTTGTCGAAGCCGAGCAAGCCGAACTCGCCAACGATAACGGGGATGCCTCTGGCCGTGAACGAGGCATGGGTCCGATCGAAGGCTTGAACGATATCCATTCGTACTTCGTCGTTAAATGCGGTGTAGCCCCCCAGATTGACGCTGAACGGATACAAGCCGTAGTAATGAATGGTGGCGATCAGATGAGGGTCGTCGAGCTTGGCGATCGTGCGGTAAAGTTCATCCAGCCTTGCTTGCGCGGGCGAGCCCGTCAGGGTGGAGAGAATGAGCGGACGCGTGGCGTTATGGCCGCCCGACTGGCGAACGATATCGTGGAAGGAGACGTAGAGAGAGTCCAGCATGGCAAAATAGTCCGGAGAGTCCTTGCCCCAATCCTCGGAAAACCGGGGTTCGTTCAAACCCTCGAAGCTGAGATCGGAGGGATAATGTTTAAACGAGTCGGCAATTTGCGCCCATATCGCCGAGAATTTGGTCATGACGGCATCCGGATGCTCCGTCATGGGCATGATCCAATGCGAATCGTGATGCAGGTTGATGATAACCCGCAGATTGGCGTCCAGCGCCCAGTCGACAACCTCGTGCATGCGGGCGAGAAATTCGGGTTGGATGGCATGCTCCGGGGCGGCGCCAGTACGATGGTTCCATGTAATCGGAATTCGAATGCTCTTGTAGCCGATCGACGCAATGTGGTTTATCAGCTCCTCGGTCGTTTCCGGATTGCCCCAAGACGTTTCTCCGCCGCTCGCCTCGAACGTGTTGCCGAGATTCCACCCCGGCTGCATGGCCTCGACATAATGCTGCATGCTGAGAGCAGGCGGGGCTTCTTCCGCAGCCGCGGCTGTCGGCGCGAGATAGGCTGCAGCGAGACAAGCGGCAAGCCATTTCCTTTGTTTGGAGGTATCCATCTTCCCACTTCCTTTCCGTTAGGCTGCAATAAAATGTATGCGTTATCAAAAGTTGTTTGATTTCTCGCGAAATTCAGGTTACCGAGAATTGCGGAATCTGCTCCCGCTATTGACGTGCGTTTCGTTTGCCTATAAAGTTATGTTTAACAAAACAAATTACATAACAATATTAATGTTTTGATTGGTTCCTGTAAAGTTCAAAAACGTTGCGCAGTTCATTCGGGTAGAAGAAGGCGGTGTCGCTGGAGATGAGGCTGAAACTTGGCATTGCCGCCGTCGCATTCGCGGCATGGGGGCTAACGGCTTGCTCGGGCGGGAACGAGGAGAACGTCCGGAGATTCGAGGCGGAGGACGGGACGATGAGAGGAGTGAATGTCGCGGCGGACTCGGTTGGTTATTCGGGAGAAGGATACGTGACGGGATTTGACGCGGAAGACGATCAGCTGACGTTGAAGCTGGAAGCGCCGGAGAAAGGGCTCTACGAGCTGCGTATCGGGTATCGGAGCGTTAGCGGGGACAAAACCGCGCGCCTATCTCTGAACGGCGAGCCTTTCGGCGACCTGAAGCTGGCGGCGTCCGATACGTTCACCGAAAGCGATGGCGGCAAGGTTTGGCTGGAGGAAGGGGAAAACGAGCTGTCCATCCATTCCTATTGGGGCTGGTACGATATCGATTATGTCACGATCGCGAAGGCTGAACCTCGTGCGGAGCATGACGTTCGGCGGGTGCTGTCGAACCCGAACGCTTCGGCGGAGGCCATGGCGCTTCATGACTTTCTTGTCGCGCAATACGGCAAGGTTATTTTATCCGGACAACAGACGCTGAAGGATGCTCTGCAATTAAAGTGGGACTACGGGAAGCTGCCTGCGATCGCGGGATTCGACCTGATCGAATATTCGCCGACGCGGCGGCAGAACGGCTCTACCTCCAAGGAGATCGAGGATATCCAGCAGTGGCATGAGCTTGGCGGTATCACGACGCTGGCTTGGCATTGGAACGCGCCGGCGAATCTTGTGAATTCCGAACAACAGCCTTGGTGGAAGGGGTTCTACAAGGAAGGCACGACGTTCGATCTCCCGGGTGCTCTTGCCGCTCCGGAATCCGAGGGGTATAAGCTCATTTTGCGCGATATCGACGCGATAGCCGAGCAGTTGAAGCGTTTGGAAGAGGCACGCATACCGGTTCTATGGAGACCGCTGCACGAGGCGGAGGGCGGTTGGTTCTGGTGGGGCGCTCACGGTCCGGAGTCCGCGAAGCAGCTGTGGAGGCTGCTTTACGACAGGATTGTGAGCGTGCACGGCATCGATAACTTGATCTGGATTTGGAACTCAGAATCGGCTGATTGGTATCCCGGAGACGACGTCGTGGATATCGTCAGCATCGACTCCTATCCTGAGCCGGGCGACTATGGTCCCGTCAGCGCTTCCTATGAGAAACTCGTAAAGCTGGTTGGCGACAAGAAGCTGGTCGCCATGACCGAGAACGGAGCGATCCCGGACCCGGATCGGCTCGTGCAATACAAGGCGAATTGGAGCTGGTATTGCACTTGGACCGGCGAATTTATTCGCGATGGCTCGCATAACGGCAAGGAGCATATCCGCAAGGTGCTCGAGCATGAATACGTCATGACGCTCGACGAGCTTCCCGATTTTTGACCGCGGCCGCTCATCCTGAATAGGCCAAGATAAAGGATTTCTCGCCACGACCTGCTTGGTTCTCGCAGTATTCCAAATTGCACAGGCCTATAGTATCATTACATGAGGACTATACAGTGCGAGTTCAAGAACAACCTCTTTACAGGCAAATACGGCACGACAAATAACGAAGCTAACGAACGGATGAGGCGGATGAGGAATAAAGTAACGATGCAAGAAATCGCGGATTTGGTCGGCGTATCCAAGTTCGCGGTATCGCGGGCGCTCAGCTCCAAGCCGGGGGTCAGCCCGCATACAAAGGAAACTATTCTGAAGGCAGCTGGCCAGCTCGGCTATTTCGCCGCTGGCGAGCCCGCCAGAACCAGCATCGAAGTCAGACCAACGCAGCAGCATACGGTGTCGGGCTCCATCGTCATTTTGTTCCCGAACATACGCTATCAGAACAGGGACTCGGTCTATTGGGGCCCCGTATTCGAAGGCATTACGAACCGCCTGGACCAAGAAAAACTGGATATCGTCACCTTGACGGAGCCCACGACGGACAAGATGTTCAGCCTGCTGAATCCGGATGCCATCAAAGGCATTATCACGGTCGGCTCCATCTCCACGCAGATCCTGCTCGACATCGGCCGCTTGAATATTCCCGTCACCATGGTGGACCATGAAGATCCCGCGTTTCAGTGCGATACGGTGTTCGCGGATAACTGGAGCGGCATGCGCAAGCTGATGACCAAGCTGATCAGTAAGGGATACCGGAAGTTCCAGTTCGTCGGCAGCATCAAGGACGCACCGAGCTATTACGAGCGATGGATCGCCTTTAAGACGACGCTCGAAGAGCATGACATCGAGCTGAAGCAGGATCCGCTCCTGATCAGTCCCGAAGCGGTCGACATTTACATGATGATGCCCAAACTATCGCTTGCCGAACTCCCCGAAGTGTTTGTCTGCGCGCACGATACGAACGCGGGTTTCCTGGTGGACGAGTTGCGCAAACGCGGCTTCGACACGCCGGTCGACTGCGTTGTGACGGGTTTCGATAACACGAACGAAACGCATCCCATCCTGGCGACGGTCGACGTGAACAAGGAGTTGCTAGGCATACGCGCCGTCGATCAAATGATTTGGCGCATCATGAATCCGGACAGCGCCTACGAGCGCAAACTCATTGCCGGCGAGTTGGTCGTGCGTGAACAATATTCCAAGCCGTCCGCGAACTAACGAACGCCGTGGGCTTCAAAGTTATATGGCAACGCGTCCCTAATGGGGCGCGTTTTTTATTGTAACCCCTGATTCGCGCGCAACATGTCGTAATTCGTTAGGTAATAACCAAACAAAATATAACATAAAGAAAAACAAAGTTATATTTTGTTGCGAAACTATATTGACGATTGTTTGGCTCGGTGTTATGATGTTAGTGCAGCCGGCTGTTAGGGCCGATTGTCAGGTAGGAATAACCGATACCGTTTTCAAATTTTTTTAAGGGGGATTGTAAGCGGTTTCTAAAAGGTGGTTTTAGTTTACGACAACTTAGAACGACTTGCCTTAATTTCTGTCTAAACAATTAGGGGAGGATTAACGATGAAAAAAATGAAAGTGCTTACAATGATGTTATTAGCTTGCTCGCTGGTCGTTACGGCTTGCAGCGGGGGGAACGGAGGAGGCTCCGGTAACGCCACGAACGCTCCTTCGGCAGAGGCCAATCCGACGGCGACGAAAGCGCCCGAAGCCGAGCCCACTCCGGAGCCCATCGATCTTGGGGGACGGACGATCCGCATCGCGGCTTGGTGGGACGACAAACCCAAAGGGGAGACGGCGGGAGAGATCGCGCGCCTCGACAAGATGGCGGAGCTGGAGAAAGCCTACAATTTCAAATTCGAATTCATAAACATACCTTTCGAAGAGTACATGGACAAATTCACGACGACCGTGCTGGCGGGCGAGCCCTTCGCGGACGTGGCGATCATGGAATTCAAACGGGCGATCGTTCCCGTCAAGTCGGGACTGGTGCTTCCGCTCAGCGAATTCACGGTGCCGGGCAACGACATTAACAACGAGCAGAAGCTCGTAACCAAGCTGCCCGCGCTCGGCGGAGACGAATACGCGTTCAGCCCGCCGTTCGTATCGGTCGTAGGGCTTCACTACAACCGCGACTTGTTCAAGCGCCTTGGCCTCGAGGATCCTCAGGATCTCTACAAGAACGGACAATGGACATGGGACAAATTTCTGGAGCTCGCGAAAGAAGCGACGCGGGACACGGACAACGACGGCAAAATCGATTCCTTCGGCCTCTCCGGATGGCCGGCCGACATGGCTCGCCACTTCGGCGCTTCCAACGGCGTGACGTTCGTCAACGACGCGACGCTGGCTGATCAGGCAAGCGATCCCAAGATGATCGAGACGCTGGAGTTCGTAAACCGCCTGGTCAACGTGGAGAACATCTTGAAGGTCAAGACGGGCAACAAAATGGACTGGAACGAGACGAACACGTTCAAGGACGGCGACGTGGCCATGTCGATTCAATACGACTGGAACATCGGCGACCTGACGTTCGAAGCCGGTGTCGTGCCGGTTCCGAAGGGCCCTCAGAGCGATGGCATGCATACTTACGCCAACAGCGCGCTTAACGGATGGTTTATTCCGAAGGGCGTGAAGGATCCGGAGATCGTCTACCATATTTTCGAAGAAATGCGCAACGTGCCGCCGACCGAAGAATACCTCGGCCAAGACTGGCTGGAAGCGCGCTATAAGACGGAAGCCGACATCCAGATGGCCATCGAGCACGTCAACGGCACGGGCATGATATCCGTCGAGGAGGGCATTCCGGATTATCCGTTCTTCGGCATTATGGACGATATCATCATCAACAACCAATCCGTGACGGCGACGATCGAGAAATTCAAGCAGCAGGGAGCCGACGCGCTCGCCAAGCTCAGCCAATAAAGGCAACAGCCGTGCAGCAGAAAGCAGGATGGAGGTGCGCCGCAATCCGGCGCGCCTCTCGCCGTTTCTTGGCGACACCACATTCAAGGAGGGCTGACTTTGCGTACGAAACAACTGGCAAGAGGAGCGCTGCTCGCGGCGCTTTGCATCTCGCTGGCCGTCGGCTTGCCGGGCCCCGTTTCATTGACGTCGGCCGAAGGGGAGGCACAAGCCGCTCAGGCGGATTCGGCAAATGGCGCCTTAGATGAGCGAAGCTCCCGCGATCGCTCGCGCGGCGTCGATTATGCTCAATACTTGGCGCAGCACGAGGGCGAGGGCGCCATATCGCCGCAGAGTGACATCGTCGTAGATGCTTCTCAATATGCAGCCGTACAGGGAACCGGCTTCGAAACGCGCGGCGGTTTCGAGGGGATGGAGGGAGAAGTGCTCCTTACCGGCGAGCAGGGGCGAGTCGAATGGGAAATCCAAGTTCCGGAATCGGGACTCTATCATATGTCCGTCCTCTATTATCCTATCGAAGGGAAAAGCTCAGGCATCGAACGAGCGTTGCTGATCGACGGAGAGCTGCCGTTCGAGGAAGCCGCATACCTGCAATTCGACCGGATTTGGGATAACGAGCTGGAGGAGGTCGAGCAGGACAATCGGGGCAACGATCTTCGCCCTCGTCAGGTCGAGCGTCCGGAGTGGCGAGAGGCGCTCCTCAAGGATGTCGAAGGCTATTACGCAGAGCCGTTTCAATTCCATTTTGAAGCCGGCAAGCATACGATCTCGTTCGTGTCGGAGCGGGAGCCGATGGTCATCAAGCAGCTTAAGCTGTTCAGGCAGGAGCCGGCGCCGACCTACGAGGAAGCCTTGCAAGCCTATAATCAGGCGGGAGCACGGGAAACCCAAAACATCCTGCTCACGGTACAGGGCGAGCAAGCCGCGGCCAAGTCGTCGCCGACCCTCTATCCGCAGACGGAGAGATCCAGTCCCGCCGTCGAGCCGTACAGCGCCTCCAAGACGCGGGTCAATACGATCGGCGGATACAATTGGCGGGTTCCGGGGCAATGGATCGAATGGAAAATCGACGTGCCCGAGACCGGCCTGTACAAAATCGCGTTCAAGTCGCAGCAAAACTTCGTGCGAGGCATCTACTCCACGCGCCGTCTGACGATCGACGGGAAATTGCCGTTCAAGGAGATGGAGCTGGTTCCGTTTCGCTACAAGAGCGGTTACCGGATGGATGTGCTGGGCGGGGACGATCCCTATCTGTATTACTTGGAGAAGGGGGAGCGGACGATCCGCCTGGAGACGACGCTCGGCGAGTTCGCGCCGCTTATCCGCGAGGTGGAGGACAGCCTGTTCAATCTCAACGCCATGTATCGCAAAATATTAATGATTACAGGAGCCGCGCCGGATCAATTCCGCGATTACCGCGTGGAGCAGCAGATTCCGGATATGCTGGAAACGTTCCGGACGGAGAGCGATCGGTTGAAGCGAATCAGCAAGGAGCTTCGCCGACTCTCTGGCGGAAGCGGCGATGCCGAGGCGCTGCTGAAGACGATGTCCGTACAGCTTGACGAAATGATCGACGAGCCCTACACGATCCCAAGAAGGCTCGGCTCCTACAAGTCGAATACAGGCGGGCTCGGCACCTGGCTGCTGCGCACGCGCGAAATGCCGCTGGAGATCGACGAATTGTACGTCGCGTCTCCGGACAAGAAGCTGCCAAAGACAGGCGCGGGGTTCTTCAGCCAACTGAAGCACGAGGCAACGACGTTCGTGAACTCTTTTGTCATCGATTACAACCAGATCGGCAACGTGGCAGAGGATAAGGACGTCAGGACGGTAACGGTCTGGATCGGCAGCGGGCGCGACCAAGCCAATACGCTGAAGGCGATGATCGACGAGACGTTCACGCCGGAGACGGGCATCAACGTCAATCTGAAGCTGGTGCAGATGCATACGCTGCTGCCGGCGACGCTCGCGGGGCAAGGGCCGGACGTGGCGATGCAGATCGGCAACGATATCCCGGTCAACTATGCGATGCGCGGCGCGGCCGCCGACTTGAGCGGCTTCCCCGACTTTGAAGAAGTGATGGAGCGCTTCCGCCCGAGCGCGGTGGTGCCGTACCGCTACGAGGACGGCGTGTACGCCTTGCCCGAGACGCAGACGTTCAACATGTTGTTCTACCGGAAGGACGTGTTAGCCGAGCTCGGCTTGTCCGTGCCGGAGACGTGGGACGACGTGGCGGAGCTCTTCGCGGTATTAAACAAACATCATATGGAATTCGGTCTCCCGCTTGTCATGCAGCCTCAATATCCCGGCGAGAACATCGCGCCGAACTCCCTGTTCGCCGCATTGCTCATGCAGAACGGCGGCGAATTCTACCGGGACGGGGGCAAGGAGTCCGATCTGGATTCACGCGTCGGCATCGAGACGTTCAAGACGTGGACCGAGTTCTATACCGACTACAAGCTGGAGCGGGAATTCGACTTCCCTAACCGGTTCCGGACGGGACAGATGCCGATCGGCATCGCCGACTATACGACATATAACCAATTGACCGTATTCGCCCCGGAAATTCGCGGGTTGTGGGGCTTCGTGCCGATTCCGGGCACCGCGCAGGCGGATGGCAGCGTGCGGCGCGACGTGCCGAGCGGCGGCAGCGCGACGATCATGCTGGACGACGCGGAGGATAAGGATGCGGCATGGTCGTTCATGAAATGGTGGACGAGCGACGAGATCCAGACGACGTTCGGGCGCGAGATGGAGAGCTTGATGGGGGCAGCCGCGCGTTATCCGACAGCCAACATTAACGCGCTGGACAGCTTGCCTTGGCCGGTTAACGACTACGAGCAGCTGAAGGCGCAATTCGAGTCCGTGCGCGGCATACCGGAAGTTCCGGGCGGTTATTTCACGGGACGGCACTTGCTCAACGCCTTCTACAGCGTCGTGGTGAACAGCGCAGATCAGAAGGCGATGGGCATTACGATCAAGGGCGAGAAAGCCGAGCCGCGCGAGACGATCGTGGAATACGTGCAATACATGCAGGAAGAGATCCGCAACAAGCGGATGGAATTTGGTCTCGATCCATGAGAGGGGGATGCGCGTGTCAGAGCTAACATTGAAGGAAGACGGACCGGCGAGGCCGGGCGCGTCTCCGGCGACGCGTCCCCCTTCGCGGTGGAGCGTCAAGCTGCAAGAGGCCAAAGCGAATAAACACGCCTACGTGCTTATGGCGCCATACATGATCCTGTTCGGCTTGTTCACCGTGCTGCCGGTCGTCATGTCGCTGCTGATCAGCTTTACGTACTTCAACATGCTGGAATTCCCGAAATTCATCGGCTGGCAAAATTATTCGAGGCTGTTCCTTGAGGACGACATCTTCCTGATCGCGATTAAAAACACGCTTCTGTTCGCGGCGATCACGGGACCGCTCAGTTACATGGCCTGCTTTATTTTCGCCTGGATCATCAACGACATGAGACCCAAGGTGCGCGCGTTCATGACGCTGGTGTTCTACGCGCCGTCGATATCGGGCAACGTGTTTTTTATCTGGCAAATGATTTTCTCCGGGGACCGGTACGGCATCGCCAACGGCTTCCTCATCCGCTGGGGGCTCATCCTGGAGCCGATCCAGTGGCTCAAGACGGAAGTGTACATTCTCGCCATCATCATTCTCGTGCAGCTGTGGCTTAGCCTCGGCACCGGGTTCCTCGCTTTTATCGCCGGTCTGCAGACGGTCGACAAGACGCTGTACGAAGCGGGAGCGGTCGACGGAATCAAGAATCGGTGGCAGGAGCTGTGGTATATTACGCTGCCGTCCATGAAGCCGCAGCTCATGTTCGGCGCGGTCATCCAGCTGACGACCTCGTTTGCCGTCGCGGACGTCTCGATCTACCTGGCCGGCTTCCCGAGCGTCAACTACGCGGCGGAGACGATCGTGACGCATTTGATGGACTTCGGAACGATCCGCTTCGAGATGGGCTTCGCCTCGGCCATCGCGACCGTGCTGTTCACGCTGATGGTCGGCACGAATTTGATCGTTCAACGACTTCTCAGGAGGGTGGGGGAATAATCGGGCATGAATCTGACCTTACGTTTGCGCAAAAAAAGAATGAACCGCTCGTTTATGGGCAACATCGTGATGTTCCTGTTCCTGGGGGTAGTCGGAGCGTTCATGGCGCTGCCCCTCGTCTACGCGATCAACGCGGCGTTCAAGCCGCTGGACGAAATCTTCTTGTTCCCGCCGACGCTGTTCGTCCGCAATCCCACGTTAACCAACTTCGTCGATCTGATGACGCTGCTGGGCCAGTCGTGGGTGCCGTTCTCGCGGTATATTTTCAACACCGTATTTATTACGGGCATGGGCGTGGTGGGACATGTGCTGCTGGCCTCCGCCGCGGCATATCCGCTCGCCAAGAACAAGTTCCCGGGCAAGACGCTTCTGTTCACGACGGTCGTCCTGGCGCTAATGTTCGCCCCGCAGGTGACGGCGATCCCGAACTACATGATCATGTCGTGGATCGGCTTCGTCGACACGTATTGGGCGGTCATCGTGCCGGCGTTCGCGTTCCCGCTGGGGCTCTATCTGATGAAGCAATTCATGGAGCAAATTCCGGACGCGCTCATCGAGGCGGCCAAGATCGACGGCGCGTCGGAGTATCGGATTTTCTGGACCGTGATCATGCCGAACGTGAAGCCGGCCTGGATGACGCTGATCATCCTCTTGTTCCAGCTGCTATGGGGAACGGACGGCAACGGCTTCATCTACAGCGAAGAGCTGAAGACGCTTCACTTCGCCACGAACCAGATCATCCAAGGCGGCATCGCAAGGGCAGGCGTCGGGGCGGCCGTCGCGCTTATCCTCATGAGCGTGCCCATCACGCTGTTCGTATTCTCGCAGAGCCGGATCATCGAGACGATGGCGACATCCGGCATGAAGGAATAGGGGGCGAACATGACCATGAAAGCAAGGACATGGCTAATCGGCCTGGCGGCCGCGATATTCGCCTTCGCGTCACTGCCTTTGACGGCGGCGGCGGACGCGCCTTACGAAGCCTACACTTACAATTATTACCGCGACTCGGTTCCGCTGCCGGCTCCTTATCTGCCGGAACGGTCCGTATCGGGAGAAGAGCTGGGCATCGGGGAATTCAAGAGCCCTAACGATCTGTACGCGACGGCGGACGGCTATGTCTACATTCTGGACAGCGGCAACGAGCGCATCGTCCGTACCGACGCGGAGTGGAACGTGCTAGGGCAGATCAACGGCTTCGACAACGAAGGAAAGCCGGACGCCTTCGCGAACCCCGGCGGTCTCTTCGTATCGGAGGATGGCGTCATCTACGTCGCCGATACGGACCGTAACCGGATCGTCGTGCTGAACGAAGACGGGGAGCTGCTGCGCATCATCGGCAAGCCGGAATCCGACATCCTGCCCGCCGACTTCCAGTTCCATCCCACTCGCGTGACGGTCGACCGGGCGGGCCGGGTGTTCGTCGTCGCCCGCGGCGTGTTCGAAGGACTGATGCAGTTCGACGAGAACGGAGACTTCATCGGGTATGCCGGCACGATCGGCGTGACCCAGACCTTCTCCGAGCGGCTGTGGCGCAATCTGGCGACGGACGCGCAGCGGCAGCGGATGCAGCTGTTTATTCCGACGGAATTCTCGAGCGTCGACATCGACCATAAGGGGTTCGTCTACGCGACGAGCGTCGATCTGAATTCCGAGACGCCCATCCGGCGGCTAAATCCGTCCGGACAGGACGTGCTTAAGCGGTTCGGCTATTATCCGGTGCGCGGGGACGTGAGGTTCCGCATCTTCGGCAATAACGCCGGCCCCTCGCGCCTGACCGACATCAAGGTGCTTGGGGGAGGCATGTACGCGGCGCTCGATACGTTCCGCGGCAGGCTGTTCACGTACAACGACGAGGGAGAGCTGCTATACGCCTTCGGCGGCAAGGGCACGCAGCTCGGCGTGTTCAACACGCCCGTCGCGGTGGAGAGAATCGGCGAGAAGCTGGCCGTGCTCGACCGGGGCAAAAACAATATCGTCGTTTTCACCCCGACCAAGTTCGGAAGCACGGTCCGGCTAGCGACCGAGCTGCGTTACCAAGGCAACGACGCGGAAGCGGTCAAGCAATGGGAGGAAGTGCTGAGGCTGAATTCCAACTATGACCTCGCGTACATCGGCATCGGCAAATCGCTGCTGATGGAGAAGAGGAACAAGGAAGCGATGGCTTATTTCAAGCTCGGCATGCAACGCGATTATTATTCCATCGCCTACAAACGATACCGCAGGGAAACGATGCAGGAGCACTTCGGCACGTTTATGTCGGGGACGGCCATCGCGCTGCTTGCGCTTGCCGCGTTCGTGATCGCAAGGAAACGAGCGAAGAAGGGAGGGATGAAGCGTGAAGCCGGAGCATTATAAATTTCCGTTCCATGTCATCCTGCATCCGTTCGACGGATTCTGGGATATGAAATACGAGAACAAAGGAAAGCTCAGAATCGCCGCGGTCATTGTGCTGCTGCTGGTACTTAGCGTCATCCTTCAGCGGCAATTCGCCGGATTTCTGGTCAATTACAACGATCCTCGCTACTTGAACAGTCTGGACGATCTTCAGTATACGGTGCTTCCGTTCCTGCTGTTCTGCATCGCCAATTGGTCGGTGACGACTCTGATGGAGGGCGAAGGCAAGTTCAAGGAAATCGTCATGGCGACGGGGTATGCCCTGCTCCCGCTGGCGCTCGTCAATCTCCCGCTGACGCTCGTCAGCCGATTCATGACGAACGACGAGACGGCCTTCTATTATTTGGCGAACAGCATCGCGGCGGTCTGGTTCTGCTACTTGCTCTTCGTCGGCATCATGACGGTGCATCAATATACGCCGGTCAAGACGGTCATGACGTTGCTGCTGACGGTCATCGCCATGGGCATCGTGGTGTTCCTCGGGACGCTCATCTTCAGCATCGCCATGCAAATGTATTATTTCGTGTACGACGTGTATAGAGAACTCATTTTCCGAATGTAGGGAGGCAGCCCGCGTGAGACGATTAAGAATCAAATGGGTTGCGGCGCTGGCCTGCCTCTTGGCGGCTGTGGCAGCAGCGACCTGGATCTATTTCGGGAGCCGTGGCGTCCCGGCGATCAAGCCGGCCGCTTACGTTCAGGCGCAAGAGGCGCCGCAGACTTCGGAGCTGTCGCTTCGGCAAGACGGCCTCGTGCCGGACATGAGGCTCGCAGCCGAGTCACCGGAGCTCGGGCTTTACTTTAACGAAGAGACGGCGGAGTTCGCCGTGCTCGACAAACGCGGCGGCAACGTGTGGCGCAGCAATCCGGCCGACCGCGATAACGACGGCAAAGCTTCTTCCTACGAGAAGGAGGCGCTCGCCTCGCAGCTTGCCTTCTCCTTCCGCGACAACCAAGGAAGGCTGGAAACGTATTCGAGCTTCGGCCAGAGCGTTAGCCGCGGCCAGTTCCAGGCCGAAGCGATTGCCGGGGGCTTGCGCGTGACGTATACGCTCGGCGACATGTCGCTCGGCATCGAAGCTTTGCCCAAGCTGATCAGCAAGGCGCGCATGGAGGAAAAAATTTACGGCAAGGTCGACGAGGCGGGGGCCAAATACGTAAGCACGCGGTATTTGCCCCAGAAGTCCAACCCGGACGTCCTGGAGCGGCTGGATACCGCCGTCGCCAGGGAACTGGTACTGAAGCGCATGATCGAAATTTTCCAAACGGCGGGTTACACGGAAGAGGATCTCGCCTTCGACAACGAGGATAACGGCATCGGCGCCGCCGGCGGATCCGACAAGCCGAGCTTTACGATCCCGCTTGACGTCAGACTGGATGGAGAATCGCTTGTCGTATCCGTGCCGACCAGTCAGATCCAGGAGAGCGAAGGCTATCGGATCCGGATGCTGAACATGCTGAGCTTCTTCGGCGCGGCAGGCATAGGCGAGCAAGGCTACATGATGGTGCCGGACGGCTCCGGCAGTCTGATCTACCTCAACAACGGCAAGAGCAATCAAGAGGTGTACGCCCAGCGGGTGTACGGAGAGGACGAGAACGACAATAGCGGTCGCCGGGGACAAGTGGCGCAGAGCGCGAGATTGCCGGTGTTCGGGCTGAAGTCCGGGGACGCAGCATGGTATGCGGTCGTAGAGAAGGGCGACGGCATCGCGACGGTGAACGCGGATGTCAGCGGGCGCAACAATTCCTACAATAACGTGTTCGCCGGGTTCGCGCTGCGCGGAGAAGACGAGCTGGAGCTATACAAGGGCAATCGGGTCGAGGAGATCCAGCTGCTGACGGAGGAACGTTACGCCGGCGATATCGAGGTCCGCTACAGCTTCCTGTCCGGGGACAAAGCCGATTATTCCGGCATGGCGGAGCATTATCGCAACGGGCTCGAGGCAAGCGGCGTGCTGAAACCTCTGGCTGACGAAAGCGAGCTTCCGTTCTTCGTCACCATGCTGGGAGCGGTCGACAAACGCAAGTCGTTCCTGGGCGTTCCGTATCAAGGGCTCGTATCCATGACGACGTTCGATCAAGCGGGAGCCATCGCCGACCGGCTTGCCGGCGACGGCATTACGAACGTTCGGATGCGATATATGGGCTGGTTCGGCGAAGGCGTAAATCACGAGGCGCCCGACAGGGTGAAGACGGAGAGCATTCTCGGCGGAGCGGCCGGGATGAGGGAGCTTGCGTCCAAGCTGGAAGGACTCGGAGGCAAGCTGTATCCCGACGTGGCGTTCCAGCACGTGTTCCGCGAGGACGGCCGCTTCGCGCCGGCCGCCGATGCCGCGCGGTTCGTCACCCGGGAGCAGGCGGAGCGGACGCCGTACAATCGCGCGTTCAACTCCATGGACTACGAGCTCGGCATCTATTATTTGTTGTCGCCGGCTAAGCTTCCTTATTACGCCGAGAAGTTTCTGGAACGCTTCGACAAGCTTAAGCTGAGCGGCAGCGGGCTCGCGCTGCGGGATCTCGGCGATAAGCTTCACGCGGATTACCGCACAAAACGCATCGTCTTCCGCGACACGGCCAAACAAATCGTGCAAGAGCAGCTAGGCGAGATCAAGGATGCCTACTCCGATCTTCTGGTCGCGGGAGGCAACGCCTACGCGTTCCCTTACGCCGACCGGCTGATCAACGTTCCGACGGACGACAGCGGCTTCAATCTGACGGACGAGACGATTCCGTTCTACCAGATCGTATTGCACGGCTACGCCGATTACGCGGGAGAACCGATTAATTTGAGCAACGATCAAGATATCGCGCTTCATACGCTGCAATCCATCGAGCTCGGCATGGCTCCGCATTTTCTGTGGACGCACGAATCGTCGTCCAAGCTGAAGTTCACCACGTTCGACGCCATGTATTCGACGGAATACGCCTCTTGGTATGACGAAGCGGTCGAAATGTACAACCGGGCGAACGAAGCGTTGTCAGGCGTACGGACGGCCCGTATCGCTGATCATCTCAGGCATTCGGACGACGTGACGGAGACGCGCTACGACAACGGCATTTCCGTATACGTGAATTACTCCGACAAGGCGGCAACCGTGAACGGAACGACGATCGAAGGGCATAACTTCGCGATAGGAGGCCGAGGCCGATGAATCCCAGAAAATTAACGCTGATGCAACGAAGATCGCTTGTCGGCTTCACCTTCATTCTGCCCTGGCTGATCGGGTTCATCTTCCTGTTCGCGACGCCTCTTGTCCAATCCATGCAGTTCAGCTTCAACAAGCTGGTCGTCGCTCCGGGCGGCTACGCGCTGGAATACATCGGACTGCAGAACTTCCGGGACGCGCTGTTCGTGGACGCGAACTTCAACCGCATTCTGACGGAATCGGTGACCGAGATGGCGCTGAACGTGCCGATGATTCTGTTCTTCAGCTTGTTCTCGGCGGCGCTGCTCAACCAGCGGTTCCGCGGCAGGGCGGCGGCGCGCGCCATCTTCTTCTTGCCCGTCATCCTGGCATCCGGAGCGATCGCCGCGGCGGAGACGGCGGGCCTGATCAGCATGACCGGCAGCTCGGAGGTGGCGCAGGAGCTTGGCGAAGCGCAGAGCGGCTTCGACGCGTTGACGCTTGTGTTCATGCTGGACAGCGCGGGCTTGCCCGAATGGTTCATTAATTACATCGTGGACGGCACGGGCCGCATCTACGAAATCATTCGCAGCTCCGGCGTGCAGATTCTGATTTTCCTGGCGGCGCTGCAGTCCGTGCCGCCGGCGATGTACGAGGTGGCCAAGATGGAAGGCGCCACGGGCTACGAGTCCTTCTGGAAAATCACGTTCCCGATGGTAAGCCCTCTGATTCTGACGAACATCATCTACACGATCATCGACTCCTTCTCGAACAGTCCGGTCACGGTGACGATCTACGAGACGGCGTTCCGATCCCAGAACTTCGGGCTCAGCGCGGCGATGTCCTGGCTGTACACCATCATGGTGGGCGTCATTTTGGTCGTGATCGGCTTCATGGTGTCGAGGAAAGTGTTCTACTACAATTGACGACGGGCAAGGGGGGAATCGCATGGCCATGCCGCAGAGCATGAAAGGGAACGAAGCTATGGTCTACAAGTTCAACAAAGCTCGGAACCGGACGGTGGACTGGGCTTGGAAGCTGCTCGTCTACGTGCTGGTGACCGGAATCTCGTTCGTCATTCTGTATCCTTTGTTCCGCCGCGTCTCGATGGCGGTCAAGGATCCCGCGGACATTTACAATCCCACGATCTACATGGTTCCGGTTCACTTTACGCTGGACAATTTGAAGCAGGCGATGGACATTCTGAACTACTGGCCCATGCTGGGCAATACGATCGTCTTCGTCGCCGTCATGACGCTGCTTCAGGCAGTATCCTGCGCGCTTGCCGGTTACGGCTTCGCGAGATTCGTATTCCCGGGGAGCAACATCATGTTCATACTCGTCGTCCTGACGATCATGGTGCCGATGAATACGTTGATGGTGCCGATGTACCTGCATTTCCGCAGCTTCGACGTGCTTGGTCTGATCGGATTGTTTTCGGGCAAGGAAGGCGTCAATCTGCTCAACACGTATTGGCCGTCGATCATTACGTCGGCGCTGGCGAACGGGCTGAAGTCGGGGCTCTACATCTACATCTTCCGCCAGTTCTTTAAAGGGCTGCCGAAGGAGATCGAAGAAGCGGCGCTGATCGACGGAGCGGGCGCGTACCGCACGTTCCTTCGCATCATGATGCCGAACGCGGTCCCCGCGCTAATGACGGTCATGTTGTTCGCCTTCGTCTGGCAATACAACGACACGTTCTACGCTTCGCTGTTCATGAGCGACAGCGCGCTTATGTCGATCAAAGTGGCGTCGCTGCCGGCGGACACGAATCAATATTTGCCGACGCTGCTGGGCTTCGGCTCCGGCTCCGAGATGCGGGCGGACCCCAACCATGTCGCCATGATCGTCGATACGGGCATTCTGCTCGCGATCGCGCCGCTGATCATCATGTATTTGTTCGTCCAGCGCTACTTCGTGGAGAGCGTCGAGCGTACGGGCGTCGTAGGTTAATATACGGGAGGAAACGGATATGACAACAAGATCTTTTTTCAAGGGCATGACCTACGGTTGGGGGGCAGGGCGCGGCGATTATCGCCAGCCTTACGCGGTGGATTCCTTGCGGAATCTTCGCGAGACAGGCAGCGAGTGGATCGCGCTTTCCTTCTGGACGTACCAGGATCACGTCTATTCGACGAGCATCCCGTTCGATTACGGTTATACGATGACGGACCGCGACATCGCGTTCGCGGTGAAGGAAGCAAAGGCGCTGGGGCTTAAGGTTTGCCTCAAGCCCGTCGTCAATTCGCGCGACGGAATTTGGCGGGCGCATATCGGTTTTCCGGACGATGCGATGGGCGTGCCGTATTGGGACGCGTGGTTCAAGTCGTATACGAACTTCATTTGCCATTATGCGGAGCTGGCGGAAGAGCTGGGCTGCGAGATGTTCTGCATCGGCTGCGAGATGGTGAAGACGGAATCGAAGTCCGAATACTGGCGGGCGCTGATAGAGAGGGTAAGATCCATCTATAGCGGCCCTATCATCTATAACGGCAATCATGGCAAGGAAGAGGGCATCAGCTGGTTCGACGCGGTCGATTACATCGGCACGAGCGCTTATTATCCAGTAGGCAAACGGCCTGGCGACAGCGTGGAATCCATGATGGAGGGCTGGGAGGAGCAGAAGGCGAAGCTGGCCGCTTTGTCCCGCAAGTTCGGCAAACCCGTCGTATTCATGGAGATCGGTTGCCGCAGCGCGCTCGGCTGCGCCACGATGCCATGGGACTTCTTGCATAAGGAGCTGCCTGCAAGCGAGGACGAGCAGGCGAACTTCTACCAATCGGCGCTGCAGTCATTCTGGGATGAGCCTTGGTTCGCCGGCTTCTTCTGGTGGGACTGGAGCACGAAGCTGTACGCGCTGGAAGAGGCAGGGGGAAATAAGGGCTTTGACATTTACGGCAAGAAGGCGGGCGACGTACTGAAGCAATATTACGGCGGCAAGCTGCCGGTCGGGGTGTAGGCGTTGAAGCGAGTGAATAGCCTGTGATGATTTGATGGTTTAATCGTAACGATGTAGGAGAAAGAGCGGTTCAACCCCTGAATTTTTGAGTCTAGGACACTTAACGCACGTGCTCCTCAGTATTGCTTAAAATTGCTCAGACTTTCACGATTAAAGGCTCCACTTCACCAGTCGCCGCGGCAACACGGTACTGCTCGGGCGCTAGATCGTACAGACTGCCATGCATCCGCCGTTCATTATAGAAGCGGATGTATTTCGTCACCGTGTCGTACGCTTCTTGGTAGCTCATGAACTCGTGCCGCTGCAGGCACTCGGCCTCCAATACACTATGGAACGACTCGATGTGCGCATTCTTATT
>NZ_JAVFVT010000044.1 GCF_030929555.1 Paenibacillus sp. LHD-117
TGCCTTATATCGTACCTCTTTGAACGCATTGTTCCGTTGTCTCATCATCCCCGCCCCCTTCATCAAGATTGTACCTTATTTCCCTGCTATCTCTCCAACTTGATTAGGGGGCTTAATAGATACAACCCCGAATGGGCGCCATGAGTACGATTTTTCGTACACATTCGTCCCGTTGCACCCCGAATGGGCGCCATGAGTACGATTTTTCGTACACATTCGTCCCGTTGCACCCCGGATGGTCGGCGTGAGTACGATTTTTCGTATACATTCGGCCCGATGCCCCCCTAATGGTCGGCGTGAGTACGATTTTTCGTACACATACGGCCCATTGCACCCCATGTAGACGAAGAAAAGCTGTCCCTAAACGTGTTTACTTCTGGGACGGCGACAGCCGTTTCGCCTTGGCGCCTTTCATGCGTCATTTTTAAGTGCCGCCTTCTTCGTGCTATGATGGTTGCAAGTTCACACCATTTCATGGGACGCGCGGGGTGATCATCGAATCATGGACAAAACCAAAATTCTCATCATCGAGGACGAAACGGCAATTGCCGAGCTGCTGGCCTACGGCTTAACGAAGGAAGGGTATGAGACGCGGACGGCGGCAAGCGGAGCGGAAGGCATGCGCGAGATGGAGCGGTTCCGCCCCGATCTTCTTGTTCTGGACTGGATGCTGCCGGATGCGAGCGGGCTCGATCTATGCAAAAAAGTGACCGCAAGCTTCAACATTCCGATCCTCATGGTGACAGCCAAATCCGACATTACCGATAAAATACTCGGCCTGGAGTTCGGGGCGGACGACTATATTACGAAACCGTTCGATCTTCGAGAGGTCATCGCCCGCATTCGGACGATTCTTCGCCGGGTGGCGCAGGCGAACGCGAACCACGGCGCGAAGGAAGAGGTCGCGGGAGAAGCGCTGCGCATCCGGCACATCGACATCGTCCGGGGCGAGCGGCTCGTCAAGAACAACGGGGAGACGGCTGATCTGACGCCCAAGGAATTTGATCTGCTCATGAAATTATGCACGAACCGCGGCAGAATCTTCACCAGGGAAGAGCTGCTCGAGCTCGTTTGGGGTTACGACTATATCGGGGAAACAAGAACCGTGGACAATCATATTCAACGGCTGCGCAAGAAGCTGGACGCGAACGAGCTGATCACGACCATATTCGGCATCGGCTACAAGTTCGAGAAAGACGCGGATTAAGCCATGCGCATCGGGATTCGGTCCATCAGCGCCAAGTTCATCGTCGGTTTTTTCCTCATCTTCGCCGTTTCCTTCCTGCTGTTAAGCTGGACTGTTACGAGCATTATCCAGACAAGCAATCAGAAGATCATTACCGATGACCTCATCGGGCTGAAAAAAACGGGCAACAACTACGTGCGGCAAGCGTTCCTGATCAACCACTTCGCGAACGACGACATTTATTTCGCCCAGATCGCGGAGGAGATGATCGGCGATCTTCGTTACGCTACGTCCAGCGAAGTCGGCGCTTATACGGTCGGCGGCAAGCTCATCCAGGCCTCCGAAACTTTCGCCTTCGCCGACGCGGCTGAAGACGACCTGAAGCAGGCCGTTCGCGGGGCGACGGCCTATACGATTTCGTACGACGGCGGCACGGCATCCGTGCTGTACGCTTATCCGGTCATGATCGACGGCATGAAGGTCGGCATTCTCCGCTACTCGAAACCGTTCGATCTGCTTTACGAGCAGTCGGACCGCATTCTCAGCGCCGTGTTCTACATCGCGCTCGCGATCTTCGCGGCGGCGTTCTTGTTCTCCTATTTGCTGTCGCGTCATATCTCGATTCCGCTCGCCAAGCTGGCGGGCGCGTCGACCGAAGTGATGAAGGGGAATCTGGATGTCCGCTTGACGATGCGAAGGCGCGACGAAATCGGGCGGCTGGCGGATAATTTCAATGAGATGATCGGGCAGCTGAAGAGCCAGATCGGCAAGATCGAGCGGGACCGCGACCGGCTGGAGAAGCTGCATTTGCAGGGCAAACATTTTTTCGATAACGTGACCCATGAGCTGAAGACGCCGCTGACTTCCATTCTGGGGTATGCGGAGCTGATCAGGGAGAATGGGGAAAACGATCCGGCGTTTTTCCGCAAGGGGATGAACCATATCGTGGACGAAAGCCAGCGGCTGCACGGCATGGTCGTATCCCTGCTGGAAACGTCGAAGGAGCAGGCGGGCTGGGAGGACAGCGGCCGGATCGAAGCCGGGCAACTGCTGAGGGACGTATGCGACGCCATGTCTTTTAAGGCGCAGCGCTACAAGAAGACGATCCGTTGCGAGTCGGAAGCGGAGCTTTACGTAGAGGCGCAGCCGGACAAGCTGAGACAGTTGTTCATCAACTTAATCGATAATGCCATTAAATACAGTGATCCGCATTCGGAGATTAGCGCCAAGGCGGAAGCGTCTGCGACCGGGTGCGTCCGGATCGTCATCGCAAACCCAAGCGTTCCGATCGCCCCGGAACGGCTGGCGCATATTTTCGAGCCGTTCAACGGTGTTGAACATTCGGCCCGGGAGCAAGGCAGCGTAGGGCTTGGCCTTGCCATCGCCCGATCGATAGCAGACGAGCTAAGCGGCCTGATCCGCGTCGCGAGCGAAGCCGGGGAAACCGTCGTAACGGTTGAATTGCCCGGTATGGAAGCGGGGAGACAAGGATGAACCCAATACGCAAACGAAACAATAGGGTAACGCCATCGGGACCGCTTGCGGTCCTGCTGCTGGCCCTTCTGCTGCTGTCCGGCTGCGCGGGCGGCTTGCGCACGGAAACGATCGTCATACCCGATACGGCTGAACCTACGCCAGCCGACGCCGGGGGCGATGTTTTCGAAGTGAATACGATATACCGGTTGGCGTCCATGGACGAGAAGTACAGCGGCGTGATCCGATGGGCGAGCCCTGACGAGCTGATCCGATTGTCATGGGACAACAAGGGAAGCGTTG
The DNA here is from genome assembly GCF_030929555.1 of Paenibacillus sp. LHD-117. GTDB lineage: Bacteria > Bacillota > Bacilli > Paenibacillales > Paenibacillaceae > Pristimantibacillus. Next base: position 2,963 of record NZ_JAVFVT010000044.1, read on the forward strand.
CCGTCGACCGATACGTTCAGCCTTTCGAGCAGTCGCAAAGGGTGCTGGATGTGGGAGCCCATATCATCGATTTCGGCAGCTTATCTCCGGATGGCCGGTACTTTACCGGATTTGCTTACGGAGACAAGGAGAATGGCGACTCCGCGTTAACGCTTCAGCCGTTGCCGGATGGGGAGAGGCAATCGATCGATACGCTTCAATCCGTCCTGAGACTGGGCGCGCGTACGCTCGCTTGGTCGAACAATAGCCGTTTTGTTTCCTATTTCTCGATATCGGAGCAAGGCGAGATCTGGATCGAAGCCTATGACACGGAGAGCGGGACCAAAAAAACGTACGCGATGCCGGATCAGATCAAGACGGCATTTTATTTATCGGTTAGGCTGTCGGATGACGGAAGCAGCGCGCTGATCGTGAAAGAGGGGAAAAACGATCCGCTAAGCTTCGAGCTCGGCAAGCTGAAGGAAAACAAGTTCGAAACCCAATACGAGCATACGCTGAACCAGAGCGGTGCGGTTGATTGGCTCGATGGCGACCGGGTTGCGTTCGTCGGTACGGACCGCACCTTGTTCTCGTATGATCTTCGGAATGAAGGTTATTCCGTGCTGCTTGACCAAGTCGACGGCTTCGCATTGTCCGACGATCGTCAATACATTGCCTACGCGACCGCCGAAGCGACCGTCGACGTCGCAAAGCTGCAAGGAAATAACTTGCTAAGCAAAAAAACGGTCTATCGCGGCTTCGTCGCGGATCAGCTCTCGTGGAGCCCGGATGGCGGCGCCTTGCTCATCCATGGGAGGAAGCCGTATGATGGCCCGATCGTAGCTAAGCCGTCCCAAGATTCTGATATCAAATACAGTTACGCTGCCCAGCTCATCGTCGTTGATTTCCTGAAATAACGAATGAAACAGACCACACATCTTCTCAGGCGGAGGGACGTTGCAAGACGTTCCCTCCGGTTTGGCGGAAGATGTTTTTTTTTTGCCACGCGCTTCTCAGACTCTCTCACTCTATGCTTTTCGTGCTAGAATTAGTTTAGAGACATTTTCGTTACAAGTTGTTGACGTTCCCGTGATTTTCCGATGTTATAACTAAGAGGCGGCAATCATCTATCCACATTCGGGAGGGCGTCATCTTCATGATCAGACATAGGAGAAGTAAAAAGATTGCTAGATTCGCGGTGCTCCCGCTCGTTCTGCTGGTCCTCATGGGAGTCGTATTGATCGCGGCAAGCCAGTTCACCAAAAATTCAGGCGAAATGACCAAAGCGCTGGACGGGCGAGAAGAAGAGCCGGCTCAAGTGAGCTCGGGAAACGCGGAAACCGAGATCGCGAAGGAAACGTTCAAAATCATGATCGACGCGGGCCATGGAGGCAAAGATCCAGGCGCGCCGGGTGCGAGCGGCGTCGAGGAGAAAGTCAGCAATCTTGCGATCGCCTTGAAAGTAAACGAACTGCTTCGGCAGGATCCGATGTTCGAGGTTCGAATGACCCGCACGGACGATACGTTCGTGGAGATCGAGGACCGATCGGCAATGGCGAACGATTGGGACGCCGACGTCCTGCTTTCGATTCACGGCAATTCTTACGAAGACGGCAGCGTCTCGGGTTCGGAGACGTTTTACCGCTACGATAACGGCCTGGCGCTTGCTACTTCGATCCATCAGAAGCTTGTCGATGCGATGGGCTTCAGAGACCGGGGAGTCCGGCTGAACGAGCTGAAAGTATTGACGTTAAGCCAAATGCCTGCGATTCTGATCGAGACCGGCTACCTGACCAACGCCGCGGAAGAAGCCGTCATCCTGAGCGAGGAAGGGCAGAACAAGATGGCGCAAGCCATCGTGGACGGACTTAAGCAATTCGTTCAGCAATCCGCAGCGACGAAATAAATCAAGAGTCTAGCAGTGTAAGATAAGAGCAACTCCAGAATTTATGTCTGGAGTTGCTTTTGTTGTATATCTGAATTGACATAAAATTGGTTGTCTCCACGGTACGGGGGAGGCGTGAATTTCCCCTATGCAGTGGGTCTATCTTCTGTAACGCTCCTAGTCTAACGGTCTTTCTGTGCATTCAATAGTCCCATGTTTTTTCTTTTTTTTAATGGCAATCTTAATGATCTCCTTCTCGACAAATCTAAATGCCAGTATGCGCTCACCACACTCTGGATGGATAGGACCGCCGAAGTTGGCTTCATGGGCAAACACTTCGCAAACCGTAATTTCCTTGATCTCGAACTTATCGCATTCTTTTATGTCATCTCTCGATATCAAACATTGAAACGGAACGTCATCTTTAATCGTATGGCACGGCATTTCAATTCCGCCGTCAACTGCCGTATACGTTATTTTCTTGCGGAGGACGCCGCAAATCACGACAACCCCCGGACATACTTTTTCAATAACTGCCTCGACGCATACTTCCGCACAGGAGGTTCCTTTTACCGCAGGCGGAACCAATTGTGTTTTATGATCGATCATGACATGGCATTCAAGCGGCATTTTTGGCGCCGGCGGTCCTGTTGGACCCGTTGGCCCTGTAGGACCCGTTGGCCCTGTAGCTCCCGTTGGTCCTTCTGGTCCTCTCGGTCCTTCTGGTCCCCTTGGTCCTTCTGGTCCCCTTGGTCCTTCTGGTCCCCTCGGTCCTTCTGGTCCCCTCGGTCCTTCTGGTCCCCTTGGTCCTTCTGGTCCCTTTGGTCCCCTCGGTCCTTCTGGTCCCCTTGGTCCTTCTGGTCCGCGCGGACCTTCTGGTCCCGGCGGCCCCTCGGGTCCGGGCGGACAAATTACCTTGCATTTGCAGCAGCATTTCTTTTTGCATTTGTAGCAGCGTTTCTTTTTGCATTTGTAGCAGCATTTCTTTTTGCATTTGTAGCAGCATTTCTTTTTACGTTTGCAGCAGCATTTCTTTTTGCTTTTGGGACAAATGTGACTATTCTCGTTCTCAGAACTGCATGATTCCTTCTTGCACTCGGAACGGCTGATTTTCTTTTTGAAAATTCGCTTAATCGAAGTCTTTTTCTTCAGCAAAAGCTTGCTCAACGACTTGTCACATCCTTTCATATGCTCCATATATACTACACAGGTAAGGAGCACAAATTGCTAGGTTAATATCCTTACATTGCAAATACCTAGCAGACGTTTGCCAAGTATAACTAGAGAGAAAGCAATTCGGATCGCATACATACAAAGAGACCCATGCTTTAAAGTCATGGGTCTGCCCGATTCAACTGGTATTCGTTAGTGTGAAGCTTCGTTACTGCTGGTTTTGGTCGGTTTCTTGTGAAGCAAGCTCCGTCTTTAATGACTCTTTCGGTTGGTTATCCGGAATGGAGGGAGCTTTGGAAATCAACTTATTTGGATGAACATTCACTCTTGGTTGAACAATCACCCGTCTCGTCACGCCCTGAGCATAGTATATCTTGGAATTATTTCCGCAATTACATCCCATCGTTATTTTGAACCTCCTTTATTAGTATGAATCTATTTCTACTTTAAAAAGGCGGCATTGACCTTTCATTTCATTATCTTATGAGAAAATAACAGAGCAGGAAGGAACAAACGTTGACGTTAAATGCCTGATTTTTAATGAAGAATCAATGCAGGCTTGGCGAAGGCCTATTTTTGATACGCTGATGAATTCATCCATACCTAACTTGTCAGCGACAAATATATTAATTCTGAAAGTAATCTTATCTTCACGAGGAGGAATAATAGAATGTCGCAACTTATTAACCCCAGCTTTGAGACGGGCGACTTTACCGGTTGGGTTGTAACGGTTCCACCAGGGGGGACAGCAAATGTCGTTTCGGTATTCGGGAGTTTTACTCCAATCGAAGGCAATTTCTTTGCTCTGCTGAAAACGGACGGTCCCAATTCTTTTACAACGATTGAGCAAACCTTTACTGCGGTAGCAGGCCAAGTCATATCCGGGTATGCATTCTTTCAAGGAAATGACAGTCTGCCATTCAATGATTTTGGCGAAGTACAGATTCTTCAAGGTATTACTGTCGTCGCAACCCCATTTTTTGCATCGGTAGCAACGGGAAGCACTGGCTGGACACTATGGTCTTATACGATTACGACTGCAGGAACGTATACAGTCCGAGCAAGGGTTACTAATGCTCTCGATTCAGTAGCAGACAGCTTCCTGGGATTGGACGCCCTCCAACTGTCTTGTCCTGTTGCCAACCCGCAATCCTGCTGTCAAATCGTCGTTGATCATCTGACTCAATTGGTTCCTCCGCTTGCGCTCGGCTTCACTCCGGGACCTGTTCAGGATGTGACCGTTACGGCGACTATCGAGGGCGTATGCCCTGAGAAAGTAATCGTCTGCGGCTTAATCAAGAAGACGATCACTTATCAAGGCGTCGTTGCCGATCCGGAAACAGGAGAATTCATTGTTGGAACGGTGGTGAAAGAAGATCAGATCCCATTCCAATGCGCGATTGACCGGGAAGACGCGAACGCGGGAGATCCGTTCCATGTAGTGCCGAATGGCGCGGCGGTGCTTTGTTCGTTATCGGTTGGACCTCAAAACACAGGAGTCTATGAAGGCTTTGATGTAGCATGGAAATGGGCCGAAAAAGATGTCGTGAAGGTTTGTATCCGCAAAGGCTTTTTCCCAGGACCAGTTCTACCGCAATAATCATGAAACAAGAGACGGCGTATCATGAACTCGAAAAAAGGTGGAACCGATGTCAGATATTTCATGGCTTCATTTTGTAATATTGGTGCTTGCCGCTTTTCGTTTGACGCGCTTAATCGTGTTTGATCAAATCACTTCCTTCATCCGAAAGCCGTTCATGAGCATTACCGTAGAACACAAGGAAGACGGTTCAATGGTAGAACGGATTGAATTGCCGGCTTCGGGGATTCGTTCTTGGATCGGGTATTTGCTAAGCTGCTATTGGTGCTCAGGTATTTGGGTCTCACTGCTTGTTGTCGCTCTCTATTGGCTAGTTCCGCAGTCGTACCCTTTACTGGTCGCTCTTGCCGTAGCCGGCGCGGCAGCTCTGATTGAATCGAAGGTTTCATCGTAAATTCTTTCCCAATAAGAACAGCCTGCTCGAGTTTACTCGGCAGGCTGTTTTTACATATATTGCGTGTTAGTTACCATTCCTCCGTGTCATGAGAGATCGGAGCAGCACTCCACTTTATGGGGTTCCTTCTTACAGTGCTTGATGGATTTTCGGATACATATTTTGAGGATTTCTTTCTCTATAAATTTCCAGGCTACAACTATTTCTGCTCCAGTGACGGGATTAGTTTGAATGCCGAAATTTGCCGGGCGGGCGAAGACGGTGCAGAGTACGGTCTTTCCGACAATTTCGAAGGCGTCTCCTACGTTGGCGTCATCGCGGTCAATGAAGCATTGAAACGGAATGTCGTCTTCTTTCTTGAAATTTTCCACTTCCGTTCCGTCCTGCAGAACGGCGGTGTATACGATCGTTTTACGGACGACGCCGCAGATCGTCACCTTCTCCGGACATACTTCTTCGATTGCGGTGTCGATGACAATAAAATGAGTGACCGGAAATTCATTTGGATTATCCGGGTTGAATTTTGCGGGCGGAACGAGCTGCGTCAGATGTTCGACCACGACTTGGCAGCAGGATTGAGGATTGGCAATAGGGCAGATACCATCCATTTTTTACTTCCTCCTTAGATTTAGGTTCTCTGCTGGAATCTAGTGAAAAGTAGGCAAGAGGACTATCTTGTATATATATTGGCGGGGAGCCGTATCGGTATAGACAAGTGATGACGTTAAACAACTATTTTTGATTCCGATGAAGGCTGATATAGAAAGGCCGATGAATACGTACAAGCAAAGCTTGTCTGTGCGCAATATATTGATTCTGTAAGATATTAAATTGCGAGGAGGTGAAAAGAGATGTCGCAAATTGTGAATCCCAGCTTTGAGACAGGCGACTTTACCGGTTGGAGCTTAACAGTTCCTTCGGGGGGTTCTGCAACGGTCGTTCCCACGTTCACTACGCCATTTTTTCCGTTTTTATCTTTTAACCCGGTCGAAGGCAATTTTTTCGCTTTGCTGAAGTCGGGTGACAGCACTTTAACGACAACGATCATCCAAACTTTTACGGCGACAGCAGGCCAGACTATTTCAGGGTATGCTTTCTTCCAATGCGAATTCCAGGGGCCGCCATCCGATGGTTCTGCTAGAGTGCAGCTCGTAGACGAGCAAAGCGCCACGGTCATTGCAACCCCATATCTTGCCGAGGTTCTTACAACCGGGAGTACGGGTTGGGTTCAATGGGCTTATACGTTCACGACTTCCGGAACTTTTACGGTTCGCGCAAGGGTTAATGATGCCGGTTCTCTAAGTGACAATTTCATGGGGCTGGACGCTCTTCAGCTATCTTGTCCTATTGCCAATCCGCAAACCTGCTGTCAAGCCGTCGTTGATCACCTTATTACATTGATTACGCCGCTTGCGCTGGACGCAACACCGGAGCCTGTACAGGAATTAACAGTCTCTGCAAATATCTTTGGCGTTTCTCCGGGGAAGGTTACCGTCCAAGGCACGATTACGAAGAATCTTACGTACCAAGGCGTCATTGTCGATCCGGTTACGGGCGCAGTCACGATAGGAACAGTGGAGCTTGAAGAGCAGATTCCCTTCCGGTGCGCGATTGAGCGGGAGGACGCGAACGCGGGAGATCTGTTTCATGTCGTACCGAATGGCGCAGCCGTGCTCTCGTCGTTTTCGGGACCGCAAAACACAGGCGTCTTTCAAGGATTTAACGTTGCTTTTCAATGGTTTGAAGAAGATAACGTAATTGTATGTATCCGCAAAGGCCCTGTTCCAGTTTAAGCTGAAAGGAATAGAGGGGGTATAACACAAATAAAGGGACAGCCTGCTTGGGTTTATTCGGCAGGCTGTTTATTTTTACAACAACGAAGCTTAGTCTCGCTTCCGTTTTTGGCTATGCGAAGTTTTCGGCCACCGATAGGAAGGGACATGGTCCAGCATTGTATGGAAAATAACGCCCCATTCGCGTTCGTTTAATGCGTAAACCGGCTTATCCCGGTCGATCCCAAGGCTCGACGCCAAATGTTTCAATTGCGGAGGGGTAAAGACGGTACTGAACGCTCCGCCGAAAGGTAACTTCGGATTTCTTAGCCCATATTCAGCAAGACCCGTAAACAAAGCTCCAAAGCGGCATGGAACTTCAGGACATGCCTTTCTCCTTATCGATAATATGCAGCATTCCACCTTCGGAGGCGGCGAAAAATATCCCGGGGGGAGTGTCTGCACCAGTTCCATGTCATACCTCATCCTCCAGCTTAATAGCTGCGGATTCGTCACGACTGAAGAGGTAAACCGTTTGGCCGCTCCCTTCTCTAAAATGATGGCGGCTCGCTGTAGCGGGGTAGAAGGATCATCCAATAGCTTTCTCAGAATTGGAGTTGTAATCGAAAAAGGGATATTCGATACGACGCAAAAGGGCTCTCTTGGAAGGTATCCCCGCATAAAATCGCCATGAACGATTTTAATATTAGATTCGCCTTCCACCTTGCCGATCAATTTTTGAACATACGCGGCATCGTTCTCAAAAGCGATGACGATCCTCGCCTTCTCCGCCAAAGGCAGCGTGATCGCGCCGAGGCCGGCCCCTATTTCAATGATGACGTCTTTTTTCGTAATTTTTGCCGTTTCGATCAAATCACGCACCGCGCGTTTGTTATGCAGGAAATGCTGACCGGAGAAGTTAGGGCTGCCTCCGCTTTTATTTGGATTCGTGCAGGAACTGTACCCGGCAACGACCGGCTTTTTATTCTTTTTACGCAACACAAAAACACCTCATTCATTTGTTTAGGTAAATGAAAAAGGCGCACCACAAATAGACCCGATCACGCTTTCAAAAAAACGGATGAGTCAACCTGTACCGCACCTCTTTTTACCGTAAACGCATGTAATGGGTGATCAAATAAAGCACCTCCTAAAAACTATTGCCATTATAACAAATATGCCAACGATTTCAAGTGCTGGATGACGGTGAGTCCTTTACTTTTATTTCGGTTTCTTAGGCTGAAGGTTTTGGCGTAAAAAGAAAAGCTGCTGCACCGGGTTGAACCGGGGCAGCAGCTTTTTTAAACAATCAAATCGATTCTAGCAAATTGTGCAGAAGCTTCGCGCTTTGGGCGCGGGTGCCGAAGCCGTCCGGCTTAAACGCGCCGTCCGGATACCCCTGCATTAACCTGAGCGAATGGGCGTCGCCGATCGCTTCTTGCGCCCAATGCGGCACGTTGGCCGTGTCTGAGAATGGAGGCGCAGAGCCATCTCCTGCCGTCTTGCCCGTCGAATATTCGTAGGCGCGTACGATCATCGCCGCCATCTCTTGGCGGGTAACTCCGGCATCCGGCTTGAACAGGTTGTCGCCGTATCCGGTGACGATGCCGGCATGCGCCGCAAGCTGGACTTCGGCCGCATACCAGGCATCGGTCGGTACGTCCGCGAATCGAATCGACGGGGATTCCGCCGTGCCCGCGAGGTTTAATGCCCGTACGAGCATAGCCGCGAACTCGGCGCGCGTCATGTTCCGCTTAGGGGAGAACAGCGTATCCGTGACGCCTTGCACGACGTGTTTGGCCGACAACTCCGTAATTTCGTCGATTGCCCAGTGGGAAGAGCCGACATCCATGAACGTTTTCTTATATTGAAGTAGAGCGTACTTGCTGAAATGGAATACGGTTCCCGTGATCCAGCCATCTTTCCATTCGCCGCCGACGTATTCAAGCTTGCCTGAATTCGAGATGTAATAGATGCCGGCGAGCCGTTTGTCGGTGTCCGGATTCGCTTGGAGCGAGATCGTTAGCGGGTGGTCGAATCGTTTAATCGTCTTCGGCTTTCCGTTCGGATCCGTGATGGTCAGATTGAAGTCAAGCATCATTCCCGAAAGTCCGATCTCCGCATTGTTTTCGTCCGCGGATTTGTCCAGCAGCTCCGCGGCTTGCTCGCTGCCTACTTGATCGATCGATAGCTCGATGAAGCTATCTTCCAGCCCATCGGCAGGCAACTCGTTGGCCAGCTCCTTCAGCCATTCCGAAGGAATCGTGATCCGTAAATTGCCCGATTCCACGATGACAGCGGAAGAACCGGCCAGCTCGGCCGCATGGCCCGGCAGGACAAGCTTCTCGAGCCTTACGTCCGTTCGAATAACAATATCCTCGCCGTCATCTGCATCCTCTAGCTGCTCCGGCAGCACTTCCAGTCGGCCCGAGTCCGGTGTCGGCGAAGGCGATGGGGTAGGTATAGGCGTCGGAGCAGGTGTCGACGTCGGCTCCGGCGCATCCTCTTTGACGATGCTAAAGCTGTCCACCAGCTCGCCTTCAACCGTTTTGGCGGTAATCGTGATCGTGTCTCCATCGATCTCAACCGACGTGAAGATGTTTTTGTCCTCATCGTACACGAACTCCTGCCAGTACCGTTCCGTCAATGCGTAAAACTTCGGTCCCGTAGAACCGCCGATGACGTACCGCGTGCCTTCTCCTTCGCCGACGATTTCGCCGCCTTTCATCGGGTAGGTGCGAAGGTAAATATGGTCGTGTCCGTTCAGCACGAGATCGACCTCGTATTCGTCGAAAACCGGTACCCAGTACTGCTGCACGTTCGTGTTGGCGTAAATGCTGCCGTATGGTCCCTGATGGAAGACAGCGACCTTCCACTTTTTATCCGTCGCGGCCAAGTCTTGTTTGAGCCATTCCGCCTGCTCCCGGAGCCCTTCTAACGAAGTATCCGAATTGAGCATGACGAAGTGGGTGTCGTCGTAATCGAACGAATACGTGCTGCCCATCGCGGCCTGCGGGCCGTTCTGCGGGTTGTTGAAGTGGGCCAAATAATCGCCCGTTCCGTTCGTGCCCGTTACTTCATGATTGCCGACCACGGTCTGCAGCGTATAGTCCAACAGGAGATCCTGCACGGCGCCGAACCACATGTTCCATTGCTCCTGTTCGTGCCCGTGGTCGACCAAGTCGCCCGCATGGATGAGTAAGTCGGCGTCCGGCGTATCGTTCACCGCTTTGCTCAACGCATCCCCCCATTGATCGAAGCCTGCCTGGTCGGTCGCTTGCGAATCGCCGAGGAACAGGAACTTCAGCGTATCGTCCGAAGCGGATGCGGAAGCCGTGCGGAACGATCCTTGCGCACTGACGTTGCCGTCGTCGTCGCCAACCCGGTAGACGTATTCCGTATTCGGCAATAGCCCCGCCACTTTAGCCTTGTGTACGCGATACGTGCCATCGTTATTGGTCGTGTAGAGGCTGCTGGTTCCTTCCGTCCGCGTAATATTGTCCGCGCCGAAGTCCGTAAACTCCGCCTTCGGAGCCCATTCCACGATGGTCGCTGCCGTATTCGAATGCGTTTGCCAAGCGAACCTGCGCGAGGTCATCGCGTCTTCGCCGACGGACGCGCTTATATTGGTCGGAGTCGCCGTTCCGACCAGAGGTGCGACGACGAACGTCATGACCGGGCTGTACCCGGAATCCTTCTTCGCCTGCAGCAAATAAGAGCCTGCCGCAATCGCCGCATCGCTCGTCACGACGATGCCGTTCTCTCCCGACACCGCGCCGGCGATTTCGGAACCGTTCAATAGAAGCGTCGCGCCTTGAACCGGCACGCCGGCTTCGGTCACCGTAAAAGAAGCGGGGGAACCGATTGCCACGTCGGCATGGTTCCATAGCAGCTTCAACCGATTTTTTACCGTCGACTCCAGAGGGGCGCCGAAGAACGGCATTGGCGTGCCGTCGCCGTCAACCTTGACGATGGAGCCGGACTTGAACTGGATCGTATGATTGCGCGTCACTTCTTCGCCCTTGGCTTGCTCTAGTCCGATCGGTCCGATCGCATCGTTTTTCACGGTGTATCGGATACGGGCAAGTACGTCCGTGTCCGCAAGCGCGGCGGACTGAAGCGCCGAGAAGTCGAGGCGGACAAGCCCTTGCTCGGCCTGAACGGTCGCGACAAGCATCTCCTCCGTCAGCTTAGGTCCGCGAATGACCTCGAAGCCCTGCATAACGGCCGGGTCGAATTGATATTCCGCATGCCCGCCTACCAGCTTGGCGGCGGTTTCCGCCGTAATCGTCACATCGTAGGTTTCCCCGGCAAATACTTCGGTTGGCGTTTCGTACAGAAACTGAGGCGATCCGAGATTGACGTTAAAATACCACTCTTTGATCGTCTGGTTACCGCTGAGGTCCCGAATGGCGATTTTGGCTTTGTGTCTGCCTTCGCTTAGCGGCTCGATCGGCGAGTACGAAATCGTGCCCTTCGGCGGATAGAGGCCGTGCTGAACGAGCTGATCGTCCACGTATACCCTGATTTTCTCCGGGTCGATCAACGTCGTCGCGGGATGCTGCATGGGATCGTAGCCATCGTCCTCGCCAACGGCGTTGATCGTGGGATGGGCGTTCTTCACGGTCGCGTTGCTCGCGGGCGAGATGTTTTTGATTATCGGAGGCACGATGTCCTCGGCTGTTGTTCCGTACACGGCGCGGATGTCGTCGATATAGAGCGCGCCGGCGTCCTTCTTCGAGTTGTTCGTCTCCATGTATCTCACCGGCATGTCGCTGGTGAAAGGAGGGGTTTTGCCAGCCGGCATCGTCGCTTCGACGTAACGCCAGCCCGTCCAGTTGATGCCGGTCGTCTGATCCGTGAAGTCGAGCGGAATGGCGGCGTTGTTGGCGTCGCGAAGCTGCATGCGAAGCCAATGTTTTTTGCCGTCGCCGTATACCCACATGCTGATTTTTTGCGGATAACCTGGGATTTGCAAGCGGTCTGCCGTCGTTTTGGCCTGCAGATAGGCGCCCGAAGTACCCGTTTTGCCAGTAAAATCGTACGCCAGCTTCAGCGACGAAGCGCCTGAGCGAACGAAGTCGGGATTCGTTTCCTGTGTAATCGTAACGCTATTAAAAGCTGCTCCGGCAGACATATATTTGCCGAGTCCGTCTTCGAACCCCTCCATGACGATGGGAGGGAGGCCGACGCTGACGTTCATGGACGCTTCCAGATCGCCAAAGGAGGCGATGATTCGCCCGGACTTGCCGTTGTCGCTTGTCGCCGTGAATACGCCGTTCGCGTCGACTGCTCCGATATCGCCTTCGACGCTCCACTCGAAGCTGGCGTTGTCGGCCTGAATGACTTGGCCGTTTCGTTTGGCAACGACCGAAAGCGTCTCCGATTTGCCGGATTCGTACGTTTTGGCTTCGTCGGGAAAACTTAACGCCGTTAACGTATCGACGACCTCGAGCTCGGCGGTGCCGGTCAGCCCGCTGCTTTCCGCGGTGATCGTTCCCGTACCGGCGCTCTCGCCGGCTATAAACGTGCCATCGGCCTCAATCGTGCCAAGCGAAGAGTCGACCTGCCATGTCAACGTACCGCCGAAAGCAGCTGGATGGCCGTTCGCGTCAATTCCCTTCGCGCGGAACGGGAGGGAGGAACCGGCGAGCACGCGCTCCGCGCCGGGCTGAACGACAAGGCTTGCGGCCGTTCCGAGCTCCGGCATTTTGTTCACGAGCAGAAGCCCGTTGCCCGTCTTGCGCTCGCCGCCGTCCGACGGGCTGTTCATGACGCGGAACGCCGTTTCGCCCGGCATCCTGGCCGCGAAGGTGGAAGAGCCGCCGCCGTCAAGATTCATGGCGTTAACGACTCCGATATCGGCAAGCATCGCCGCAAGCTCTTCCGTCTCCGCGCCTTCGCTGAAGCCGGGCTGGCGGCCGTCGATTTCGAAGAGGACGATGGAGCCGTCCGCCTTCGTTCCGATCGCGGTCCGGGGATGGACGCCGGTTGGACCAATACCGTTTTGAACGACACCGTCTTTCACGAGCGGCCCCATGCCGCCTATGGCGACCTGGACGTCGCTCCATTCGCCGGCAAGCTCCACGTTTACTGTAAGCTCGTCGCCGGCTTTCAGGCCGGAGAGTATGGATCGCGCGCTGCCCGATGCGGACAAGACGGCTTGTCCCTCCGCAAGCGGAGCGTTGCCCTGACCCGTGCGAATTTCGACTACCCGAAGCTGCATAGGCGCGCCGGACTTCGGTTCGCCGCTCACGATATCGAGGAGCACTTCGTCGCCTTCGGCGGAAGTCATGGTCGAAGCGTAATAATCGAATGTATAAAGAACGAGTTGATTGTCGCCGCGGTGACGGTTAATGTGCGTAAGCGGAGCAGCCGTTCCGTTCACCGTTACGGTCTTCGTCAAGGAAGGCGTGCCGTAGATCGACGTACCGTCGGCCTTCAAGCCGAATGCGTAAGAACTCGTCGAGCTGTTCAGAATCCGTCCCTCTCCGATGAATAAGCCGTTCGGCACGCCGGTCGCGTTGCCGCTAATCTCGTAAAAGTCGCCGTTAATGCCGGCGATGACGCGGTTGCCCGGGGCGTCGGCATAAGCGGCCATTTGCGTGACGCCCTCCATGCCGCGAACCTTGCCGGATTTCGTGCCGGCTACCAAACCGAGGTTCGGGTTTTTCGGGTCGAACTCCACGAAATGTGCTTTCTGGCTACCTCTTGGTGTCTGCATGTCATACCAAGTGTAGGTTGCTCCCGGAGCAAGCTCCGATTGCCGCTGATCGACTACCGTGCCGAACGTGACGCTCGGCGGATCCATCGAACCGGCGGTGACGGACGGCGCCAGCAGCGATAGCAGCATCATGATGGCAAGAATCAGGCTGGCGGCTCGTTGTCGTTTTTTCATTATTCCATTCCTCCTACTGTGTTTTTGTGCTCACCAAAGTGAGTATAAGTGAAATAATATTTCACCAACAGTAGATTGTATGAAATAATATATTTTCTTAATACTAGCCGTCAACATTTATTTAATCTTAAAAAAACAAACATCAACTCCTAATTAACTTCATTGTTTGACATGGCGATGTAGAGCATAATAACCCCATAACCATTAAGGGGGATACACAAATGGCGAACAAAACGACGAAAGTACTGAGCGTTCTGATGGCCGGCGCGCTGGCGACTTCGCTCACCGCATGCGGCGGCAATAACGGAGGAACGAACGAAGGGGCCGCGAACGGCGGCAACAACGGCGGCAATGCCGGCGGAGAGAAAGCGACAATCACTTTCCAAAACATTTATCCGGATCCGTCCGATCCGAAATACCAAATGATCCGCACGATCGTAGCGAACTACGAGAAGGATCATCCTAACGTGAAAATCGAGCTGGACTCCCTGAACACGGACCAGCAAAAGCAAAAACTGAAAACGCAAGCGGCATCCAAAGAAATGCCGGACATCACGATCGTGAACCCCGCGGCTCAAATGCAGCCGTTCGTAGAAGCAGACCTGTTCGCTCCGCTGAACGAAATGGTGGAGAAAAACGGACTGAATGACACGTTCCAAGAAGGCCTCCTAGATTACTATACCTTCGACGGCAACCTCTACGCCTTGCCTGACGGCAACAACATCGGACTCGTATACTACAACAAGGCGTTGTTCCAACAAGCCGGCGTAGAAGTGCCTACGACATTCGAGGGAATGGTCGAAGCAGCCAAGACGCTTAAAGCGGCAGGCATCACGCCAATGGCGATCGGCGAGAAGGATTCCTGGACGGGTTCGTTCCTGTTCATGAACATCCTGCTCCGCACGAACGGACCTGGCTTCCTGCAATCGGTAGTCGACGGCGAGAAGACGTTTGAAGATCCGGCGTTCGCGGAAGCGGTCGACGCATTCCAAAGCCTGGTTCAAGCGGGCGCGTTCCAAGAAGGCGCGACTTCCTTCGACTACAACGCCGGCGAAAATCTGTTCAAGACGGGCAAAGCTGCTATGTACTACATGGGAAGCTGGGCAACGGGCGGCATCGAGACTTCCGAGGTGAACAAAGACGACAACATCGGCGTCTTCAAGTTCCCGACGGTTAACGGCAAAGGCAATCCGGACGAATTCATGCTGGCTCCAGGCTCCGCTTTCGCGGTATCCAAGAATAGCAAGCACCTGGACGTTACGCTTGACTTCCTGAACTACTTCATGCTGAACTACCCGATCGAAGCGTTCAAAGTAAAAGGCGCGGTCGGCGTGGGTCAAGTGATCAACGAGGACTTCAAAGCGGCTGGCTACTCCAACATGGCCGTACAAGTGCTGGATCTGTTCAAAGACGTAAAAGGCGGCGACATCTCCTTCGACAACACGATGAACCCGGGTACGTCCCAAGTTCACCTGACGAGCATTCAAAACCTGTTCGTATCGAAGAAAGAAGGGGCCGAAGTGGCCAAAGAGCACCAAAAAGCGTACGAAGAAAACAACAAGAAATAACATCTAGACAAAGAAAAACCGTTAATGCGATGACGGAGGGGGCTGCTGAACAAGCGCTCCCTCCCATTGCGTCATCGGGCGAAGATTTTGAAGAAGGAGATGGATGCCTTGAACGTACTGAAAGTGTCCAAGTGGACCATCGCGGCGTTCGTGCTGCCCTGCGTTCTGCTATATGTCGGACTGGTATTCGTGCCGATCCTCGTATCTGTGTATACCTCATTGCTGGATTGGAACGGAATAGGGGATTCGTCCTTTATCGGACTCGACAACTTTACCTACATGCTGACGGACGATCCGGTGTTCTGGCCGGCGGCCTTGCGCACCTTCCTGCTCGCGGGATTCTCGATGATCATTCAATTGCCGCTCGCGCTGTTCGTGGCGATTCTAATCAGCCGCTACGTGCGCAAAGCGAATTTTCTTGTTTCCAGCTATTTCTTGCCGGTCATTTTGTCGGTCGTCGTTATCGGTCAATTGTGGAAGACGATTTATAACCCTGCCTCCATGGGCGGGATGATTAACCAAATTCTCGAGAAAATAGGACTGGAGAGCTGGGCTCACGCTTGGCTGACCGAACCGAAATACGCGATCTACGCGATTATCGTCGTCGGTCTGTGGCAATACCTGGGCTACCACATTCTGATCCAGTTCACTGGCGTACAGAACATTCCGGCCGACATTTACGAAGCCGCCAAAATCGATGGCGCCGAAGGCTTCAAGGCCGATCGCTATATAACGCTTCCGATGGTCATTCCGATCTTCAAAATTTCCGTCGTATTGTCGTTCATCGGTTCCCTGCAATCGTTCGACCTGATCATGGTCATGACGGGCGGCGGTCCCGGCAACGCGACGGACGTTATCGCCAGCCATATGTACAAGATGTCGATCCTGTCGCAGAAATTCGGATACGGAAGCGCCATTGCGACCTTCCTTGTCGCCGTCTGCTTGATCGCGACTGTCATCATCAACTTCCTGTTCACTCGTCTGGACAAAAAGTATTCGTAAGAAGGAGGCGCTTCACATGAGCCGATCCGCGACTCTACCAGAAAGCGGCAGACGCTTCTCGGTAGCCAAACCATTCATTTACCTTGTGCTGGGCATCCTGCTCGTCACGCAGCTTTATCCGCTCGTCTGGCTGTTCTTGTATTCCTTCAAGACCAACGACGAAATCCTGTCCGGCAGCTTCTTCTCGCTCCCCGACGTGTGGCAGATCGAGAACTATCAGGCGGCGATCGAAAGCGGGAACTACTGGAAGTATCTCAGCAACAGCCTGATCGTCACCTCGATCACGATGGTGAGCGTTATCCTTCTTGCCTCTTTGGCGGCTTTCGCCATTACGCGGTTCCAGTGGAAATACGGCCAAATGGTTTTGCTGCTGTTCTTGCTCGGCATGATGATTCCGCTTCAGAGCACGCTCTTGCCGCTTATGATTATTTTCAAGAACATGGACATCCTAAACACGCATCTGTCGTTGATTTTGCCGTATATCGCCTTCCAAACGCCGATTTCCGTGTTCATCTTGAGCGGCTTCATGAAGTCGATCCCGAATGAGATCGAGGAATCCGCGATCATCGACGGCGCGGGCGTATTCCGGATTTTCCGCAGCATTGTTCTGCCGGTTTCCATACCGCCGATCGTGACGGTGTGTATCCTGACGTTCATTAATATCTGGAACGAATATATTTTGGCCGCAACGTTCATCTCTTCGGAGAGGCTGAAAACATTGCCTTTCGGCGTTAACAGCTTCGTCGGCCAATATTCCGTCAACTACGGCGCCATCGGCGCTTACCTGGTGCTTGGCGCGCTGCCGGTCATCATCATTTACTTCCTGCTCTCCGAGCGTATTACGAAAGGGATGGTAGCTGGCGCCGTTAAGGGGTAAGATAGGAAACATGAAACCATTCCAATCGATCCACGGCCGCTTGTTCCCGATGTTCCTGCTCAGTATGCTTGGGCTCCTGCTCGTCGTAACGGTGGTGTTCTACCACCGTGCGACGGAGCAGGTCAGGGACAAAGTCAGCTCCATTTCCGAAAAAAACATTTCTCAGACGGTCGATTTGTTCGATCTATTGCTCAAAAGTTATGACAGCGTCACCAAATCGCTGAACAGCAACAACGAGCTGATCCGCCTGCTCAAGCAATACAGCACGGCCGATTCCGTTCAGGCGGTCCAGCTGGAGAAGCAAATCAGCGACATTATCGCAGCGATCTTCTATTCGCGCAGCGATAACGTCGGCATTCATATCGTGACCCGGTACGACAAAGTGTTCAGCTTCGATCGGACCAACGGAGGCTCCGTCCGGGAGTATTCCGAGACGAGTTGGTTTACGGAGCTGAAGGGCTCCACGGGTGAAATGAAATGGCTAGGGGTATATCCGGAGTCGCTTATGAGCGCAGGCATACATCGGCCCGTTTTTGCGTTCGGCCGTCAACTGTTCGAGTTGTCCTCGCTGAAGTCCATCGGCATCGTGCTCATCGAGACGGATGCCGACGCCATCGCGTCGGCGCTCACGAACGCGAGTCTCTCGGCAGACAGCCAAGTTGTCATCCGCGACGCGGACGGAGCCGATATTATCCGCTCCAAGGTCGCGGAGGAGACCCAGATCGGGGATATCCCGGCCGGCTGGCCCGGCAAGATCGCTCCGGGCGCGATCGTGGCGCGGAGCGTTCCCGGCGCGATGATGACCGCGGCTCGGATCGGCATCGCGGATTGGACGATGATCAGCATCACGCCGAATAAGGAGCTACAGCTGGAGCTGAAGGATACGCAGCAATTTCTAATCTCGCTTTCGCTTATCCTGATCGTAGCGGCGACGGTGCTGGCTACGCTGGTGTCGCGCTCCTTTTCTTCCCCGTTCAAGCGGCTCATCCAGCAGATGAAGATGGTGGAGCTGGGCAATTTCAAGGGCGAGGTGCAGGTTCAGTCCTACTACGAGATCAATGTGTTGGTAGGCTCCTTCAACCGTATGGTGCAGCAGATGGACGATCTGATCGAACGCATCAAGCTGTCGTCCATCAGCGAGAAAAACGCGCAGCTGCAGGCGCTGCAGTCGCAAGTAAACCCTCATTTCCTGTTCAATACGCTCGACATGATCTATTGGATGCTGGATGAACGGGAGAACGACAGGCTTGGCCGCGTCATCTTGGCGTTGTCGCGCATCTTCCGCTATAGCAGCGACTGGGAAGAAGCGTCGATGGCGAAGCTTCGGCTGGAGCTGGAGCAGTTCCGGCATTATTTTACGATTATCGAGACGCGTCTCGGCGGCAGGGTGCAAACGTCCATCGAGGTGGAAGAGAGATGGCTGGGCGTGGAAGTGCCCAAGATGATTCTTCAGCCGATCGTCGAGAACGCAGTGAAATACGGGCTTGAACCACTGAAGCGCCCGGGTTCGCTACACGTTTATTCCAGGGAAGCCGATGGCGGCAAGCTGGAGATCGTCGTGGAGGACGACGGCATCGGCATGGACGAGGATACGCTGCGGCGGATTCGGACGATGCTGGAAGAGGCGCCGCAAGCGCCGGTCCAAGAGGAAGCCGGCTCGGCCGAAGGCGAAGGCGGGCATCGGGCTCGCAGGGGCATCGGGCTGCTGAACGTTCACAGGCGGATTCGGCTCATGTTCGGGGAAGCATACGGACTGCGCGTCGAGAGCGAGATGGGCGAAGGCACGGTAATTATCGCATCATTCCCGATACAGGGGGGAGAGGGGACTTCCGGATGAACATTCTGGTCGTCGACGACGAGGAAGTCATACGCAGCGGCATCGAGCGGACAATTCGCAGGCAATTTCCGCAGCACCGCGTCTTGATGGCGGCCAGCCCGGAGGAAGCTGTCGAGCTGCTGAAAAACTTGCCGATCGATCTCGTGCTGACCGACGTGCTCATGCCGGGCATGACGGGACTTGAGCTGATCGAGATTTCGCGCAAGCGGCATTCGCATATCAAGTGGGTCGTCATCTCCGCTTACTCCGAATTCGCTTATGCGAGGGAAGCCGTCCGCCTCGGGGCGAAGGACTACCTGCTCAAGCCGATCGGCAAGGAATTGTTGATCGACATGATCCAGGACATTGGCGAGGAGATTGAGAAGGAGAACGAACGGAACAAAGAAACGCAGCTGCTCGCGCGCAACCTGCGGTTCCTTCGGGAAGCCATCTTCGCGCGCTGGGCGTCCGACCTCGATCTCGGCGGCATCGACCTGTCGCCGTTTGTCGGCAATCACCCGTACTTCCATCTGCTCATGCTGAGGCTCGACAGCGAATCGGACTTGAAGCTCGAGCATTTTATCGTGGAGAACGTCATGTCGGAGCTGATCGATTCGGCCGGTGAAGGGTTCGTGGCCAGCATCGACTCCAAGAACTTGCTCGGGCTGGTCACCTTGCGGGAAGCGGCCGGTCTCGGGCCGCTTATCGAGCAGCTTCGGTCGCATCTGAAGCGTTACCTCAAAATTCCGTTCCAGGTGCTGCATTCGGAGCGGATTACCGACCTGGAATCCGTGCCGGAGCAAGTGAAGCAGATGCACAAGTCGTCCGAGTCGAAGGTGTACGACCATTATGCCAGCGGCGGGGAAAAGGCGGTCGAGGTGGCGATGCAGTATATCCACTCCCATTTCGCATCGGAGCTGACGCTGGAGAAGGTTGCATCCGTCGTTTACTTGAACACGGTTTACTTCAGCCAGCTGTTCAAGCAGAAGACGGGGGGCGGCTTCAAGGAATACGTGACGCAGCTGCGCCTGGACCGCGCGATGGAGCTGCTGAGCCAATCGGAGCTCAAGATCGGCGAAATCGCGGATCGCGTCGGTTACTCCGACGTCCGCCACTTCTCCCAGATCTTCCGCAAGAAGACCGGCTGCACGCCGTCCGAATACCGCCAGAACGCTGCCGCGCCGGTTCATTAACCGGCGCTTTTTTTTCGCGCTAATAATGATGACCTGCGTTAAGTTCCCCAAGAAAGGAAATCGTTCCCTGCATCTAGAATGGTATTAGCAATAACAGTAATCGCATTGCGGAAGGAGAACTTCGATGCAAAAGACGCTTAAAACCATTGTATCCTGGATGCCGTACGTCTTTTTGCTGGTCTGTCTCTTGTTTTACATCGTCCTGCTGCGGGCGCCGATCTGGTTTCTTGGCGGGATCGCCGTCGGGCTGGCCGCTTATTGGGGAAGTTATGGCGTTATCAAAATTGGAGGATTCTCTGTCCTAAAATGGTTCCTAATCGCGATCGTATATTTGTCCTTTGCCTTATTGTTATACGGGCTGTGGTATACGGTTCAGCTTGACTAGAGTCTGCCAGCATCGAAAAGCCGCGAGCAACGGATTCACGTTGGTTCGCGGTTTTTTTCTGCACAACTTGTGCAATTGGTCGTAGTCAAAGCCGACTCGCCTCGTAACCGCGGATTGCAGAAGTTCCCACATGTGCCTGCCACGGGCGACCCGGGTCGTACCCGCCTCAGACGTTCCCCGCCAACTCCTGCGCCCGTTTCCACTCCTCGTGCATGGCGTGGACCTTGCCCCATAACGCGTCTCGACCCGCCGAATCGTAGGCGACGAGCCGTTCACCGAATACGTCTCCGAGTACGTCGCGCCACCGCGATTGGGTGGAGAGCTCGATTTTCTCCACACGGTCGCCGTCGCGTCTGCTCCATACGCAGCCGCGCAGCTCGTTGCTTCCCGTCGCATGTCTATGGCGAACGAGGAATGTCCGAATCCACGGCGATTCCGGTGAGGTGCTGTAATGCTCGTGTTTTGGATAAAAAACCGACAAGTCCTCTAAGACATCCGACGCCACATCCACCCCGACGAAATGAGCGAGGGGATCATGTTCGATCCGCCAACCGTTCTTCGACAGCTCTGAATGCGTGACGGTGTACGTGAAGGGACCTTGTTTGTAAATGCCTGCCGCCAGCGGAATCGGCTCGAACGGCATATCACCGAGTCCGGCGTCCGCGATCCACAACGCCTCGTCGCCTTCCTCGTTTATCGTTCCGACGCTCATCGCCAGATGGAAGCCGTTCAGACGCGGTTCCATTCCGGCCGGCTGTACACCCGCCCAATGCCAATGGACTTTAAATCCCAATGAACGCAGCAGTGTCCCGAAAGCGCCGTTCAAATGAAAGCAGTATCCGCTGCGTCCGCCGATGATAAGCTCGATTGATTGCTTGGGATCGATGGAGGCTGGCTTGCCGGCGACAATGTCGATCGTTTGCCAAGACAGCCGCTCCACATGGGCGCGATGCAACCGGTTCAGAAAAGGAAGCGTCGGCCTTTCGATCTCGGAGAGGCCGAGTCTTTTCAGATAAGCCTGAATCTCGGAGTTATTCAGAATCATGATGTTCATCTCCTTGCGCATTGTAGGGTGTTGCATCCTAGTTTACAATGAATCTGACTTGTTTAAAATGGACAGAAATCAATAAATTCAAAGGGGCAACGCGGTCTTGAAAGTCCGCGTTTATTGCGCTCTACACCAAAAAAAGCCCATTCCACGGTTCGCGATGGAATGGGCTTTCTGCGTGAAAGATGAATTAGAGCTGCCGGAAGGCGTAGACGCCGCTTTGTTTGCCGTCCGCTCCGATCACGGAAGCGAACAGGGTGCCGCTAGGGCCGAAGGCCGGCAGCGACATTGCGCCGTCGCCCGGCGCGTACGCGAAAGCTTGCGCTTGCCCGAACGACTCGCCTTGGGGAGTTAACGCGTATAGAGCGTTACTGCCGAACGCGGCGAACGCGCCTTGGTGGAGCTGATCCGCGGCGATTCCGGATGCGGCCCACAGCCTGCCGGAGTTATCGAACGCGAGAGCGCCCGGTGAGCTGATCGCCGCCTGACGTCCCCCGGCGACGACGAGATCGGATTCGAACGCGACAGCTTCCGCGTCATTGCCGTTCTCGACGATCCGAAGGATGCTGCCATGGCCGTTGCCGGAACCGTCGTTGCCGCGTTGAGCGACGAACAGCGACCCGTCGGCAGGGTGAAGGGCAACGCCGTAAGCCCCTTCGAGCTTGGTGGCGCCGAGCACGAACGCGGCTTCGTGAGCGTTCGTCAGGACGCCCGCTTGCTCCTTCAGCAAGACGAGCAGCTCTTCGCGCAAACGATTGACGCCAGCCGGGACGCGGTAGGCAGGATCGGCAAGCACGCGGCCGGCGGCTTCGCTCGTCAGCTCGACCCAGCGGCCTGCGCTAAGATTGGCTGCGTAAAGCTTGCCATCCTCGAGCAGGGCGGAGTTGCCGCTGCCTTTAGCCGGATCGTATTTGGCGCTGCTTATGAATTTGTACAGCGCATGTTCGCCGCCCATATAAACGGCGATCCGTCCGCTGCTCGTGACAACGACGGTTGCATCGCCATGCGCGAAACGTCCCAGCGCCGTGTGTTTGCGCACGCCGAAGCCCGCGTCCTTCGGATCGGCTTCGCCGATCCAGCCGTACGACGGCGGATTGATGCCCGCACGAATGGCGTCGGCATCGTCTGGCCGCTCGCCGGCAAGAACGGTGCCCCACGGCGTGCGGCCGACGGAGCCGTTGCTCCATAGTCCTTGCGCGACGGATGAACCGTTCATGGCTTTGGAGCCTTTGGCCGGACCGGTCAACTGGACGCGGTCCATGGCCGTGATGCGGCGGGAGCCCGCGACGGACTTGTCCGCCTTCCAAGCGCCGCCCGGCTCGCGTTTGACGCCAATGATCGAAGCGCCGCGCTCGCGCGGGTCGCTTGCGCCCGCAAGGCTGCGGCTGACCCACAAGATGCCTTCGTTCGCACTGGCACCCTGCATGAATACGAGATTGCCTCCGCCTGAGCCAACCGGCTGAATCGAATCGATAGAGTAGCCGATCGGCGCGGTTAATTCGCTCGCCTTCATCGGCTTCAGCGATGGGAAAGGCAGCGCCGCGGGTGAACCGCCGGCGGCCGCTTCGGCTTTTTCGACCAATGGTCCCAGACCCGTTGACGCCACGGCGATCGTGGCCGCGCTGGAACCGAGGAAACCTAGAAATTTGCGGCGTGACATTTGATTATTTTCGTGACCGTTCATGGGCACCTCCGAAAGTACTGTGAATAATAGCAAATTTATTGCAAAGTTCGAGAATTAAGTATGTAAATAGCTGTTGATAATCGTCTCTATCAACTATAATACATAAGGGAGAACAGTGTTGGAAAGCGGTTCTCGCAATTTTATTTTTTGATATAAGGCAGGGAAGCGGATGGCATCTATTAAACTACAACAATATAAAGAGGCGGCCGCGACTAGATTCGCGGTAAAAGGCGTCGAGCCGCTGCTGGAATTAGTGCTTGAGGACGTACAGGATCGAGGGCAGGCGTCGGGTTATGAATCGTTTACCCTCGTCTTCCGGGGACCACGGAGTCCGTTTATTCCGCAGCAGTTAGTCCCGCTGGAGCATGCCGGGCTTGGGCCGTGCGACATGTTTCTTGTGCCGGTGAGCCAGGATGCGGAGGGGTATCGGTACGAGGCCGTGTTTAATCGGTTGGTAGAGGAAGAGTAAAGGGATTTAGTAGATTGGAAGGGGAATAGTCATGGGACAGCCGTACTTAGGGGAAATTCGGATGTTTGCCGGTAGTTTCGCTCCAGCGGGGTGGGCGTTTTGTAATGGTGATTTAATAGCCATCGCGGAGAATGACGCTTTATTTACTTTAATCGGCACGACGTATGGGGGGGATGGGCAAGAAACGTTTGCACTGCCGAACCTGCAGAGTCGCATTCCGATTCATCATGGACAGGGGCCGGGTATCACCAAAACCTACACGATCGGGGAAGCGGCCGGAACGGAGACGGTTACGCTTACGACGAACCAAATACCGGCGCATAACCATTACATGCTTGCCCGCAAGGAGCAGGGTAATACGAGCAATCCGGAAGGCGCCGTGCCTGCGTTGTCCACTTTGGCTTCTTATACAGGCGCCGGAGGTGTCGTAGGCAATAACATGTCCGCATCATCGATCGGTATCGCCGGAGGGAGTCAGCCCCACGACAATATGATGCCGTACCTATGCGTCAATTTCATCATTTCCTTATTTGGGGTATATCCGACGCAAAATTAGTTGGATCGGAAGCTAGTATTTGTAATGTTAGAAGGAGGAGCACGAATGGGCGAGTTTCTAGGGGAAATCCGTTTGTATTCGTTTAATTTCGCGCCCAAAGGTTGGGCGTTGTGTAACGGGCAGCTTCTGCCGATCAACCAGAATCAGGCATTGTTTTCTTTGCTTGGAACGACATATGGGGGGAATGGCCAGACGACGTTTGCACTGCCGGACTTGAGAGGGCGCGTGCCGGTCCATCCGGGTAGAGGGATCGAGCAAGGACAGAGTGGCGGGCAAGAAGCGCATACGCTTACTCAATCGGAGCTTCCAGCCCATACGCATATAGTTCAGGCCAGCTCGGCCGCGGCCACGCAAAAAAATCCTGACGGACAGGTATGGGCGGCACCGGCCGTGAGCGCCTATCATAGTTGGGGTACTGTCGATCCTAGCAGCGTGGCAATGAACCCGCAAGTCATTGCTAGCAGCGGGAGCTCGCAGCCGCATACCAATATGCAACCCTATTTGACACTCTCATATTGTATTGCATTGGTTGGCATCTTTCCGTCGAGAAATTAAAAGTTTTAAGGAGGTATTGCAAAGTGGCAGATCCATTTGTTGGCGAAATACGCATCGTAGGATTTAACTTCGCCCCTACCGGCTGGGCATTGTGCAACGGTCAGCTTTTGCCCATCTCGCAGAATACGGCTTTGTTCTCGCTGCTTGGCACGTTTTACGGGGGCGACGGCAAGTCGACGTTTGCGTTGCCGAATCTGCAAGACAGCGCGCCGATGCATTCCGGGCAAGGGGCTGGATTGTCCGAACGGTCTATAGGAGAGTCGAGCGGAACGCAATACGTAACGCTGCTCACATCGGAGATGCCCGCGCATAACCATGCGATTAGGACTGGATCCACGATGACGGTTCAGGGCAATCCGGATGGGGCTTTCCCCAGCACGACCGCGGGAAGGCGCGGAGGCCTGCTGTATGGTCCGCATGCAAGCGGTGTAGTCATGAATCCGGAGGCGGTAAGCGTTACAGGATCAAGTCTTCCACATAACAATATGCAGCCTTACCTCGGGATGTATTTCATAATCGCGATGCAAGGGATATTCCCTCCTAGGTAATATGCGGAGGGAGAAGGAGGGGACCATATGGCAGCTTCGATACATAGGATCATGGGAAAAAAAGGCGTGTCTCGGTTTGTATGGGCGGTTGTCGCGGTTATCGTCGCGACTGCCGCGTACTTTGGTTTGAGCGCGGATGCTCGGGCCACAGATTGTACGCCAGCCCAAGTCAGCGCCCTGCGCGCCGACGTGGCGAACAGCAACAGCACGGCGGGCGTGCAGACGATCACGCTAGCCGCGTGCGACTACGATCTGGCGGGTACACCGCTGGAATTAACGGCGGCAGCCACCATTACGGGCACGGGCAGCCATGACGGCGGTTCGAGACTGAAAGGCAACGGCGATAGGGTTCTTATTATTAACGAATCGATGAACGATGGCTTTGGAAACGTTACCCTGCAAAATCTGGCCATTATGGACGGCGATTCCAATGAAGCCAATTACGGCGGCGCCGGCGTATTCGCGGATACGGGAACAGGCACGTTAACCTTGCAAGATGTTGTCGTGCAAGGCAATACCGCCGCCACCGGCGGCAACGGCGCGGGTCTGTATATTTCCGGCGCGGATGGCGGAGCGCTCGTTCTCGATCGCGTCACGCTGGTCGGGAATGCAGCGGACGGTAGCGGCGGCGCGTTGTTCCTGGACGGGGATCTCGATCTTCGGATCAACAACTCCACGATCGAAGACAACATCGCCACCAAAGGAGCCGGCGGCGGCATCGGGTTCTTGCCCGCGGGGCGCAATGGCAAGGTCGAGATTCGGAACAGTTCCTTTATTGGCAACGAAGCGAAAGGCGGCACCTCGGGAGCGTATACCGGCTTCGGCATCGGCGGCGGCATCGCGGTCGGCGTGTCGGATACGCTGATCGCGAACAGCACGTTCAGCGGCAACTTCGCGCGTGACGGCGGGGGCGGCATCGCTACGACGGTGGACAAGCCTGCCGGCGTGACGGCCAATCCGAAATACGTCCATTTGACAATCACGGATAACGATAGCGAGACGAAAGCTGGCGGGGGACTGCTTGTTGTAGCAGGAAAGCCGGAGCTAATCAAGTCTATCGTTTCGGGGAATAGATCGATTGCCGTACCTGCCAATAACGACATTGGTTTGGGGACGTCGAGCGATCCTGCCAATCTTCAACTTAATCCGTCTTTCAGCTCCTACAATGTGGTTACATCAGCGGCTGGCGTTTTCTCCGGCGCAGCGGGAGCTGGGAACAACAAAACGGTAGCGGATGCAGGCTTGAATCCGCTGTCGGTCGATAATGGCGGTTATACGCTTACACATGGATTAACGGCGACAAGTCCTGCGCGCGGAGCAGGCGGGCCGGTGCTTGCGGGTGAAGTGAACGATCAGCGCGGGTTCCCGCGACTGATTGCTAACGAGACGGCAGCCGGCGCGGTAGAGGGCTGGAGCAAAAAATCCTTCAAACACGATACGACATTCACCCAATTGTTAACACTCCGAAACGGCGTTGTGCCTAACGTGGTACGTTCTTCCGCGCAACCGGTCGATCTGATAGCTAGCGATTTGCCGCTTACCGGAAGCGGTGAAACACGAACGCTGACTGTCACACCGGCCACCGCGAAATACGGGAAAGCGACCTACACGTTTAGCGTCCCGGATGCGGCGAACGGGGGCGGCGCCACCATTGCGTCTACGTTGGAGCTTGAAGTAACGGCGCATGCCGATCTTCAACCTTCGATTCAAACAACGGGTTTGTATTACGAGACAAAGTCAGGAGCGACTTATACGGTTAACGTAACGAACATCGGGCTCGTGTCGACGTCCGGAAACGTAACAGTAACGCTGACGAAACCAAGCGGCGTAACGATCACTGGCATTTCGGGAAGCGGTTGGTCTTGCACGCCGGCGACAGGCATTTGCACGAGATCCACGGCCATCGGGGAGGGACAAACCTCAACCTTGACGGTGACGTTCGACGTCGGCCCGAACGCGAAAGGCAATGGCTCGCTTACCGCCGACGTGGATTATGCCAACGACGAGAATCCAGCGAACAACGATTCTACGACGTCAATTACGATCCACCCGCTGCCTCGCGTCGAGGCGGTGTTGATACCGGCGGATGGCTTGTATAAAGCCGGGGATACGTTGACGTTCACGGTCGATTACGATCTGAACGTTACGCTGAATGAGGCGGGCGGCACTCCGTCGCTTCCGATTACGATCGGAGCCTCGACGAAACAAGCGGCTTTCGCCAGAATGAGCGGATCCGACAAGTTTGTATTCGAATACTTGATCGAAAACGGCTTGCTCGATGCCGACGGAATTACGGTCGGAACGAACCTGTCGCTGAACGGAGCCGTGCTTGAAAGTCCGGCGGGCGTTCCGGCTTCCCTTGCCTTATCGGCAGGCAATACCTCCGGCATCTTGGTGGACGCGAAAGCTCCGGCTATCTCCACGGTGAACGTGCCTGCGAATTCCGTATATTCGGCAGGCGAAGAGCTTTCGTTCGGCGTTCAGATGGACGAGAATGTCGCCGTCACCGGCTCACCGGAGCTTAGCATCGAACTGAACGGATCGACGGCGATAGCAGAGTTCGATTCCGTTACAGGCAGTTTATTGACGTTCAAATACACCGTTCAAGCCGGGGACAACGATGCCAACGGCATCGCGCTTGGCGCTCTGTCCTTGAACGGCGGCACCATTAGGGACGCGGCTGGCAACAATGCCGTGCTTACGCTGCAAGGCGGCATTGATACGTCCGGCATTATCGTTGATACGACTCCGCCTTCGGTGAATAGTCTTGTCGCAGAAACGACTTCCGGCCTTTATAAAGCCGGAGACGATTTGACGTTTAAAGTTACTTTCCAAGAGCCGGTAACGGTAACGGGAACGCCAAGGATCGGTCTGGATATCGGCGATCAAGATCGGTTCGCGAATTACGTGAGCGGCTCGGGCACGAACCAACTGACGTTTAGCTACACCGTACAGGCGGGGGATGACGACGCGAACGGCATTTCGTTCCTAACGCCGGGACCGATCGGATTAAACGGCGGAATGATCCGGGATGCCGCGGGACATGACGCGATTCTGACGGTAGGCTCCTTGCCGATCGTGTCAGGCATTAAAGTCGATACGGTGGCTCCCGCCTCAATATCTGCAAACGTGACGCCGGGCACGTATCGTTCCGGCAACACGATCGAAGTTCGGGTCGCTTTCGGGGAACCGGTGATCGTAGCCGGGGGAACGCCGAAGCTGGCGATTACAATCGGCGCCGTCACGAAAGACGCGCTGTACCAATCGGGCTCGGGTACGGGTACCTTGGTTTTTGCCTACACGCTGGAAGACGGTCTTATCGATGCGAACGGCATTACGCTTGACACGGCACTGCAGTTAGGGGCCGCGACAATCGCGGATGCCGCGGGCAATGCGGCATCGAATGTCATTCCTGCTCCTCACACTCTGACTAACGTGCTGGTCGATACGGTTATGGCCGGCATCGGCAGCGTGACAATTGCAAATGGCGTCTATCATGCGGGCGACGAGCTCTCCTTCGTCGTGACGTATAGCGAGGCGGTTTCGGTCGGTACGAACGCCGGAGCCAATAAGCCGTTGCTGGCTTTCGAAATCGGCGGCTCGGCATTCGAAGCTCCGTACAAATCCGGCAGCGGAACCGATACGCTCGTCTTCGCCTATACGGTGCGAGCCAACGATGCGGATGGCGGCGCGGTTGACTTGACCGGTACAAGCGCTATTCAACTGAACGGCGGCACCATTCAAGATACTAGCGGCAACGATGCCGATCTCGATCTGTCCGGCGTAGCGAATACTTCGGGCGTGATCGTGGACAGCACGATTCCGCTTATTAGTGGAGCTACGACTCCTGCTGCAGGCAGCTACATCGTCGGCGAGAGGCTGACGTTCAAGCTTACGACCGACTCGCAGGTGACGGTGAACACGGCCGGCGGTACGCCATCGATAGGTCTGGTCCTCGGCGGCGCGACGAAACAAGCCGTCTACGACGGTGCGGTTGGAACGGCCGTGACCGAGCTATCCTTCAGCTACACGATCGTCGCCGGCGACCTGGATGCCGATGGCATCGCGATTGCGGGCGCCGGTCTGACCCTTAACGGTTCGACCATTAAGGATCTGCGGGGCAATGATTTGAACCGGACGCTTTCGGCCATCACGCTGCCGATCATCGCCGTGGATGGCGTTGCGCCTTCCATTGAATCGGTGGACGTTGACGACGGTACGCATTTGAAGGGCGATACGTTAACGTTCAGTATTACCTACAGTGAGCTGGTGACGCTAACCGGCGGAACGCCGAAGCTGCCTTTGACGATCGGATCAAGCGCGGTGGAAGCATCGTTTGCATCCGGTTCCGGCACGAATACGCTCGTATTCTCGTACGTGCTGGCAGACGGTTTGGTAGATTCGGATGGCATTACGATCGGTTCGGCGCTGCAGCTCGGCGCTGCAACTATCGCGGATGCCGCGGGCAACGCTGCTGCCGGCGCGATACCGGCTCCTTATGAACGTGCGAATGTGAAGGTCGATACGACGATTCCGGCCGTCGATTCGGTCACGATCGCGGACGGGATCTACCGTGCCGGCGATGAGCTGGCCTTCGAAGTGAAGTATGACGAAGCAGCATCTGTGGTTACGCCAGCCGGAGCGAATACGCCTTCCTTGGCATTCAAGCTCGGAAGCAAAACGTTCCATGCGGCCTATCAGTCCGGCAGCGGAACCGATACGCTCGTCTTCGCCTACACGGTGCAGGCGGACAACGCGGATGGAAGCCCGGTCAACCTGGCCGACACGGCAGCGATCGCTCTGAACGACGGCACGATCAAGGACGCGAACGGCAATGCGGCGAGCCTGCATTTAGCCGGCGTCGGTAACACTTCCGGCGTCATCGTGGATAGCGTCGTTCCGGTTGTTAACAGCGTGGATTCGACGGCGGGCAGCTATAAGCTTGGCGACAAACTAACGATTGATCTCGCCATCAGCTCGGACGTGACTGTCAATACGTCAGGCGGAACGCCAACGCTCGGACTTGCCATTGGCAGCTCGACGAAACAAGCCGCATTCGATTCGGCGGCAAGCGCGGATTCGAAGCTGGCATTCAGCTACACGATCGCCGCGGGCGATCTGGATACGAATGGAATCGCGATTGAAGGCACGGCGATCGAGCTGAACGGAGCTGTCATCCAAGACGCACAGGGCAATCCGCTGAAGGTCGGTCTGCCGGCCGGCATCAATGGCCAACTGTTGGTGGACGGTGTCGTTCCGACGATCGTAAGCATCGAAGGACCGGTTGACGGAGATTACCGCGTCGCCCAGAAGCTGACGTTTAAGCTGAACGTCAGCGAACCTGTCGTCGTCGATGAAACCGGCGGACAGTCGTCGATCGCGCTCTCGATCGGCGGCAATACCGTTCAAGCACGTTACGCGGGCGGAACGGATCCATCGACGCAGCTTGTTTATGAATATACGGTAGCGGCAGGCGACACGGATGCGGACGGCATTGGCGCGGCCTCCGTCCTTGCGCTAGGCGGTGCGCAGGTTAGCGACGCAGCAGGCAACGCCTTGGCGCTTGCGCTGCCGGCAATCGATCTAGCCGGGGTGAACGTCGACACGACCGCGCCTGCGGCTCCTGTCTTCTTGGACGCGGACGGTAAAGTGTTCCAAACGGGCACGCCGACCATCGAAGGAACGGCCGAACCGGGTACGACGGTACACGTAACGGTGACGGGAGAAGCGATCATGGCGACGGCGACGGCCAACGCGGGCGGCAAGTGGAGCGTGGTCATGCCAAGCTTGGAGCTTGGCGACGCCGAGCTCTCCGCCACCGCTACGGATCTTGCGGGCAACGTCAGCCCGGCTGCCCTGTTGAACATTAAGGTGACTTCCGCTCCAACCGGACCGGTGTACAACGATTACGTCTTGGAGCTGGAGATCGACGGGATCCGCCTGAACGCGATGATTACGGCGCAGGATATCGCGAACGGCGAAATTTCGATTATTTTGAAACAGTATGAAGATGTCTCCTTGAAGGTCAGCTCGCAGTGGCTGGACCGTATGCTGAAGCTGAATGGCAAGCTCGTGTTCGAGCTAGGAACGAAACTAGGCTCCATCGCGATTCCGTTGTCGGACGTTCGAGACCGTTTGGAAGCCATCGATGGCACGGTTTCTCCGTTCGTGGTATTCGAGATCGAGAACGGCCAAGCCGATTCCTCCATCGCGGCCGCGATCAAGAAGCTTGGAGCATCCTCCGAAGCGCTTCCTGTCCTGTTCCGCATCGAAGCTGTGGATCAATCGGGACAACGAAGCAGCGTGACATGGGACGGCACGCCGACGGTTGTGGCATTTGGCGATAATAAACCTGAAGCCGGTACGGTTCTTGTGCTAATGGATGAGAAAACAGGCAAACTGAAATACGTGCCTGCCAAGCTCCGCGAAACGCAAGGCGTATGGGAATTCGTGCTGGAGAACGGCGGGACGGGCAGCTACGCTGCAATCCTCGTTGACGTTTCGTTCGGGGATATGAAAGCTCACTGGGCGCAAGCAGATGTGGAACGCTTAGCTTCGATGCTTATTATCGAGGGACGCGAAGGCGGGCAATTCGACCCTCAAGGTCCGATTACCCGGTCCGAGTTCACGGCGCTGATCGCCAGAATGCTGGGCCTCGGAGGAGCGCCTGAAGGCAACGACCAGTACAACGACGTTTCCGGCGAGTGGTATTCGGACGCGGTCGCCGCAGCATCGGCGGCGGGTATCGTAGGCGGCTACGGCGACGGCACATTCCGTCCCGATGCGCAAGTATCCCGCCAAGAGATGGCGGTCATGATGCTTCGCGCGCTTCAATGGCTGAAGCTGAAGGCTGACTTGAACGGCGGCGAGGCACCATTCGGCGATACGGGCGAAGTTGCGTCATGGGCCGCAGAAGCCGTCGAGACGATGACCGAAGCGGGCATTATCCAAGGGGACGACAACGGCATGTTCCGTCCGTCCGACGATGCCAAACGCGCCGAGGCGGCCGTCATGCTGCTAAGGCTGATCCGTCTGGCGGGTCTTGTTATCGAATAACCGGAACTATCCGATGTTATGAACACCGGTGACGCTTTATGCGAAGCGCCGCCGCCGCTAACGATTAGCGGCGGCGGCGTTTTTTTAAAATATAAGAAAGTATAAGTTTTCTCTATACTGGGCTTATATTTCTCGGAATGAAACGCGCCACGCCGCCAAAGGACGGCGCCAGCCGTTTCACCTTGTGAGAGCAATAAATCCGCCTGGCGAACCTAATTCCGACGGTTGTTGGTTAACTGGCCAGTTGTAGTTTTTTGCGTGATCGTAAAGTTTCGCCATAGTTGCGCCATGTTCATAAGCCCCTTTTTAGGTCAGAATAAGCGTATATCAAATTTGAAGAACAACACGGAATGGGGCGAAGGAACGTGGACGTGCAATCCGATAGGAAAAAAATCATTAAAGAGGAGCTCGACCGATTGGAGCGCGAGGAGAACGTCCGCATTCTCTACGCTTGCGAGTCGGGCAGCCGGGCGTGGGGGTTCCCGTCCAAGGACAGCGATTACGATGTGAGGTTCCTTTATATCAGGCCGAGGGAATGGTATCTATCGATCTTCGACAAGAAG
Source organism: Paenibacillus sp. LHD-117 (assembly GCF_030929555.1). Classification (GTDB taxonomy): domain Bacteria; phylum Bacillota; class Bacilli; order Paenibacillales; family Paenibacillaceae; genus Pristimantibacillus. The sequence continues at coordinate 35,984 of NZ_JAVFVT010000044.1, forward strand.
GACGTCATCGAGCGGCCGATCAGCGAAAGCCTCGATATTAGCGGATGGGATCTTCGGAAGGCGCTTAAATTATTTCGCAAATCGAACCCCCCGCTGCTGGAATGGCTTCAGTCTCCTATCCGATACTCGGAATATTCAAGCGTAGCGGAGCAAATACGCGGCATGTCGCCGCTTGCGTTCTCGCCGAAATCTTGCATGCACCATTATTTGAACATGGCGCGCGGCAATTACCGGGACTATTTGCAGGGAGACTTTGTGAGGCTCAAAAAATATTTTTACGTACTGCGGCCGGTGCTTGCTTGCGAATGGATATTGCGATACGGGGAGTTGCCTCCCATGGAATTCCAAACGCTGGTCCAGCGGCTTGTTCCGGACGGCAGCGAGCTGAAGCATGCGATTCAAGAGCTGCTCGCGCGCAAAATGGCTGGCGAGGAGCTGGATCTCGCGCCTCGCATTCACGTCATAAACGATTATTTGGATGCCGGGATTAAGCGGCTGGAACTTGCGGCCGAAGCCGCGGCTCCCGCGAACGGAGAGCTGGATGACAGGCTGGACGGATTGTTCCGGTCGGCGCTCGGCGAGGTTTGGGGCAAGTGAGCGGGTAGAGTTTTATACTAAACCGTTTATTCCTTTGAACCTGCTGAGCGTCTCGGTTAAGATTACGTTACTACATTTGGAAAGGAGGCTGATGGTCGTGATCGTCGCTATCGATAGTCGCATACCAGGAAATCGACAACCGAATACGTTCATTGTCCATTGGCCTCGACGGGCCTGAGCAGGAGTAAGACTTGAACATCCGCAAGTCTCGATCGATTCGGTCGGGAAGCGGTCGGAGTCTATTCTTTAATGCGCAGCAAAACCGTGAGCTCTCGTGGCTTGCGGTTTTTTTGCGTACTATTTTTTTGAAGACGAGAGAGGGAAAACGAATTTATGAAAACGACACAGAATTATTATAGGCGCGTGGATCTTCCCGCAGGAGATCTGCACGTGTATGCCAGCGACGTATTGTTCCGCGGAATGGGCGCGAAAGTGCTGGAGATGGCGAACAACAACCTGCAAATTCCGAACATCCGTTACATGAGCTATACGCCTGACGCTCACGTGGGAGTGGGGACGTGCATCGGGACGACGGCGGTATGGGGCATGGAGGACGGTTTCGTATCGCCGTCGATCGTGGGCAGCGACATCGGCTGCGGCATGCGCGTACACCTGACGAACGTGCACGAAAGCGAGCTGAAAGACGTCAGGCTGCGGCGCAAGCTGGTCAAAACAATCGAGCGGTTAATCCCGGTAGAGAACCACGCCAGGGGCTATTTCTCGGACATCAGGCTGGAGCATGTGCTGCGCAAAGGGCTGCACGGCCTGCCGGGCAAATACGTGCCCGATGCTTATACGCCGAGGAAAGCCACCTCGCTGACGCATGTCGAATACGGCGGCTTTCGGTTCGACGAAGCGGAGCTAGACCGGCTGCCGGAGCCGATCTGGCATCGCGCGCACAGGCAGCTAGGAACGCTTGGCGGCGGCAATCATTTCGTGGAGATCCAGTCGCTAGCCATCCATGAGGACAATCGGGACATTGCGGTCAAATGGGGGCTTGCAGACGGCATGGTCATCGTCATGATCCATTCCGGTTCGCGCGCATGGGGAGGAGCCGTCAATCAGTATTGCGGCACCGAGGTTGCGAAGACGATGAGCAGGATGGGGCTCGGAACGCCCGATCCCAAGCTGCAGTTCGCGCCGCTGGACAGCCCGGCGGGGCAGGCTTACGCGAACCTGATGTATTCCGCGCTCAACTTCGCCGTCGCGAATCGGCATTTGATGGGTTATGCCGTGCGGGAAGCGTTCCGCGACACGCTTGGCAAAGAAGCGGAGATGCGAACGCTGTACGATCTGATGCATAATTACGCCTGCGAGGAGCAGGAGGGTGAGACTGCTTATTTCGTTCATCGCAAAGGGGCGACGAAGGCGTTGCCGGCAGGCCATCCGGGAAATCCGAAACCGTATGCGGAGACGGGGCATCCCGCTCTCATACCGGGTTCGATGGGGACGGCCTCCTACCTGATGGTCGGCGAACGCCCCGGCGCGGCTAACTACTATTCGATCTGTCACGGAGCAGGCAGATTGCGTTCGCGCAACGCGACGAAGCAGCTCGTGACGGTGGACGAATTCGCCGAGTCGCTGCGCGTCGGCCGGGAGGATGAAATCGTCGTGAACCACCGGGCGCTGGAATCGATTCTCGACGAATCCCCGCAAGCTTACAAAGACGTAGATCAAATCGTAGAAAGCGTCGTCGGCGCCGGCTTGGCGTCCGTCGTGGCGAAATGCCGGCCGATGGCGACGATCAAAGGAGTATAAACCATGAGAAATAATACGGTCATGGCAATCAACAAAGAAGTTCCGTTCATCTGCAGAGTGTCGGATGCGACGGGAAGGACGAGCGCGGGCGCACATGTTTACTTCGATTATGCCGACATCATGAGCAAGGTCCAATTTTTCCTGAAAGAAAGATTCGGCTGCGAGCTCAAGCTCTATTACCAGGATGAAAATAACGATGTGTGGGACGCATTGGACGAGGATCTTAGGAGCGGCTACGACGGAGTCCGGCATGCGGCGAGCCTCTACGATCTGGTGGAGACCGCTCAGTTTCGATACGAGACGGAGCGGGATCGGGGGATGTCGGGGTACGAAATCCGCCCGTCCGCGCGCAACAACCTGTTCATATACGATGCCAACCGAGTGGCTTTCGCGCGCGTTCCGAGGGAGACTCAATACGGACTGGGGCACGAAGATATTATTTTCGCGGAGGATGATGAAGCGCTGGGCGCTTTCCTGGCGGATACGCGCGCAAGACAGCTGGATAACCGGAAGCTCATCCTGTTCAGCGATACGAAGGACGGGCTGGAGCAGGAGAGGCTGCGGCCCCGGGAATCGGTCACGCGAGACGACGTATTCATGGAAGAGGCGCTCAAGTCTCAAATCTACCGTTCGGTGGATGAATTTTTTGCGAATGAGGGGGCGTTCTTCCGCGATTACGGCATACCGTACAAGAGGGGCATTCTGCTCTACGGCAAGCCGGGCAACGGGAAAACGACGCTCGTCAAATCGATCTCCCAGACCGCCGGAGCCCCGGTTGCGTATTGGCAGATCACGGAATTTACGAGCAGCGAGTCGATCTCCGAGGTGTTCGCGGCGGCGATGCGGATGGCGCCGATGGTGCTCGTGATCGAGGATATCGATTCCATGCCGGAATCTTGCCGGTCCTACTTCTTGAACACGCTGGACGGCGCGGCGTCCAAAGAAGGCGTATTCCTGATCGGGACGACAAACTATCCGGAGAAAATCGACCCCGCGCTAATGAACCGCGCCGGAAGGTTCGACCGCGCATACGAGGTGAAGCTGCCGGATGAAGCGCTCCGGCATGCGTATTTGATTCGCAAGGGGATGGGCCGAATCGTGGGCGAAGATCAGTTAGCTGAGGTTGCCCGCCGCACCGAAGGTTTTACGTTCGCTCAGCTGGGCGAGTTGTTCGTGTCGGCTGCCCTGCAACGGCATTACGAAGGCGAAGCGGATCTGGGACGCCTGATCGGCGAGATGAAATCCGATTACGCCAAGGGCCGCAGCGGCGACTGGATGGCGGCGGACAAGGGCCGGGCGATGGGTTTTCTGTGAGTTGAAGCGAGGGCGTCGCGGTTGGCTTTTGGCGGTTGGCTCCTAAGGGCCAACCACCTTGTGAAGCTGTCGATTTAATGTTTACAGCAATTGACGACCCAATCGTCGCGGTAGAGTCGCATGTCATGTGTTAGATCTTGTAACGGTTGCCAGCGCGGCTAAATCCGCCTTTTGTGCTAGTTTGAAATTGTAACGGTTGCGGTGAGGCTTAAGCAGCATCAAAACGGCGAAATGGGGCTGATTTCGATGAAATAAGCTCGCTGGCAACCCTTATGATTTGGGAAGCGGCGTTTCAGGCAAAATAGGCGCACTGGCAACCGTTACATCATTCACGAACCCCGTTAGCCCGTGCACCCCCCCTCACCACAACCCACGCCACCGTCGCGCCGCCAATTGCTTAACCATCCCTCGCCGACACCGCGCATCCGCTCACTATGACTACCCCTCACCAATACCAGGCCACTTCGTCATCATCCATTTCCAACTTCGATCCTTCACTCCGGTAATCCCGTTTTCAAAATGTCGGTCATGTTGCACATTGCTTTTCGAAACATTTGTTCTCAATGTCCAGATCGTGGCGAAACGCTTTAAAATGACGTGAATACGTTATAAAATATGACGTAAATGAAGCATGGCGTATGACGAGGGAAGGCGTGCAGACAAAGATTTAAGGCATTAACGATTGAATTCGTTAACTAATGTGACGTGACCTAAATTCCACAACGGAAGGACAGAATCCGCATGAGCATACAAGCCTTGAACGAACGGGTCAAACAAGATTTATACTATTTGGCTTACGGAGGAGCGGAATGGGTTCGTCCGATTAAGGCCGAAGGCGAACACGTATACGACGTGGTGATCGTCGGCGGGGGACAGAGCGGGCTCGGGCTTGCTTTCGGACTGCTGCGCGAACGAATCGCGAACATTCTGGTCATCGACGAGAATCCGGAGGGGCTGGAAGGTCCATGGGATACGTATGCGCGCATGGTTACGCTGCGGACGCCGAAACATCTGACCTCGGTCGATCTAGGTATTCCTTCCTTGACGTTTCGTTCCTGGTGGGAAGCGCAGACCGGCGAAGAAGGCTGGGCGAAAGTGGACAAAATCCCGCGAGGCGAATGGATGAATTACTTGCGTTGGTACCGAAAAGTATTGGGGCTGCCGGTCGCGAACGAGGCGAAGCTGAAGCTGATCGAGCCCGTAAGGGAAGGGCTGCATAGGCTCCATCTGGAAGGAACGGGAGCGCCAGCCGAGCGCTTGCTTGCCCGGAAGGTCGTGCTCGCGACCGGCATTCAGGGCGGGGGGGAGTGGCATGTTCCGCCGTTGATCCAGCAGAAGGTTCCGCGGCGCTTCTATGCCCATACGTCGGAGCCGATCGACTTCGAAAGGCTGCGCGGCAAGCGAGTGGCCGTGCTCGGCGGCGGCGCATCGGCCTTCGACAACGCCCAGTTCGCTTTGTCCGAAGGCGTGGCTGAGGCGCATGTCTTCGTTCGCCGAGCCAAGCTGCCAAGGATCAATCCGATCCGCCAGATGGAGAGCTCGGGCATGATCGAACGGTACCCAGCGTTATCCGACGCGGACAAATACGCGGTCATGTCCCATTTTTACAAACATAATCAACCGCCTACGAACGATACGTTCGCTAGAGCGGCGGCTTATCCGGGTTTTCATTTGCATCTGGGCTCGCCGTGGCTTGACACGAGGCTGGAGGAAGGTGCCGTCGTCATCGTCACGCCCCAAGGCGAGTTCTGCTTCGACTTCTTGATCGTCAGTACCGGCCTCGTCTCCGATCCGACGCTCCGTCCGGAGCTGCTGCTTGTCGAAGGCGACATCGCAAGGTGGTCCGATCGTTACGAAGCGCCGCCCGAGGTCGCGAGCCCGATGCTGGACGCGCATCCGTATCTCTCATCTGGCTTCGCCTTCACCGGTCGCAGCGAAGAAGGACAGAGGCGGCTGCACGGGTTATTCGCGTTTAATTATTCCGTCATGGTCAGCTGCGGCCTATCCGCATCGGCGATCTCGGGGATGCGGTTCGCGGTTCCGAGACTGGCGTCGTCGATTGCCGATCAGCTCTTCATGGACGACAAGAACGCGATTTTGACCGACTTCTATGCTTACGAGGATGCGGAATTCAGCGGAGAATGGACGCCGCGGGCACAGACTCAGGACGAAATCGGGTATTCCGCAGGATAGCGCGGTCCCAAGAACAGTCCCAAGAACAAGTAGAACATTGTCAGAAAGAATTGTGATTCGACCGCGCGCTTCGACACCCCTCCGTGAGACAGCCCGTTATACTTAACCTGTGATGAAAAATACAGACAACGGAGGGGCGTTATTTGAACAAAAACTCGCTGAGGAAGCGGACGGAATGGTTCATCCGCATGGAAATCGATCGTGTCATTGCCAATTTGAAGAACGGAGTCGTCAATAAGGAGCACGCGCTCGGGAGCTTGAACACGTTACATCAAATCGCGTCGACGATGAAAGATTCAGATTCCATGCAGCATGTTTGCAGGGTGATGGACAGGGTTAGAAACTCGGCACATACGACAGGGGCATTCTATTTCACCGAATATCGGCGAGAGTCGATGTGGCAATAGACTGACCGGAACAATTCCGCCCCGCAGAACGGTATTCCTCCGAATGGAACAGCAGCTGGCGATCGATCCATTCGGCGGCAAGCCGCGGATGAGAGATTGGGAAGAGATGGCCGGCGGACAGATCGTCCGTCGCGAATCGCCGGAATTCGTCCGGGATATGCCATACGCGATCTTCTCGGCCCCATAACAGGCGAATCCGCCGATCGTCCCATGCTGCCGGATTGAGGCTGAAGGTTGCTGGATCGGCAAGCGTCCGTGTAATGTCAGTAGACGTCCTGCGTACTCGCGGGGACAACAATTCCTTTCTCATGTAAGCGATATAGTCCTCCGGCATGTACTCGCCTTCGGCGATCAGGTCGGAGGATTTTAATTGTCCGGCCAGCGGCGATGGAGAGGGACAGTATAGGGGGAGGACGGAATCGTGTTATTGACAGTGAGGGGCATTCGTTTTATGATGATAATACCCTATGGGGTATGTGGAGATCGGTATAGCGCGCAGTTCGGTAATTGTTCCCGCACTGTAAAGCGCCATTATTTTTGGTTTCTATATACCCACGGGGGTATTGGAGTAGTTACTAATCATCAACGGAGGGATATCATCATGTCGTTATCATCGCTTCAAGCGGACGTTACACTGGATTGCAAAGGGCTCGCTTGCCCGATGCCGATCATACGAACGAAAAAAACGATCGAGTCGATGGATACGGGCCGCGTGCTCGCAATCGAAGCTACCGATCAAGGTTCGCTCGCGGATCTTCAAGCGTGGACGCGCAGCATGGGTCATCAGTATTTGGGAACGATTAAGGAAGGGACATTGCAGAAGCATTACGTGCGGAAGTCTTCGCCGGATGAAGGGGCATCGCCTCGCAAACACGCACCCACGACCCCAAATGATCAGCTCCTCGCCATGATGGATGCAGGGGAGTCGGCATTCGTAATCCTCGACGTGCGCGAACCGGCGGAATACGCATTCGGCCATATCCCCGGAGCGGTATCCGTTCCGCTAGGGAAACTCGAAACTGGCATCGAGGAGCTGCGTTCCTTGTACGGAGGCGCCGAAATCCATGTCGTTTGCCGCTCGGGAACGAGGAGCGATTTGGCTTGCCGACTGCTTGCGGAATATGGCTTCGATCGCGTATGGAACGTGTTTCCCGGCATGTCGGAGTGGGAGGGGCCGGTGGAGAGGTGGATCGGCTGATGACGTCTGCAGAAGGGGTTAAAGGCATGGAAGCGGCCAAGCTGGCCGAATACGTGCTCGGCCGCAAAAAGCTGTTTATTCTGGATGTGCGCAATAACGAGAATTACGCCGATTGGAGAATCGAAGGAGCAGGCATTGCAACGGTCAATCTCCCTTACTTCGAGCTGCTGGACGATATCGAACCGGCCGTTAAACTTATTCCGCATGGCGAGCCCGTGCTTGTCGTCTGCGCCAAGGAAGGGTCTTCCGTCTTCGTGGCGGAGCAGCTCACGGAAGCGGGCGTGCCCGATGTATCCTATTTGATCGGCGGGATGAAAGCCTGGAGCGAGCACATGGAACCGGTGAAGGCCGGCGATCTGAAAGGCGGCGGCGAGCTGTATCAGTTCGTCCGTCCCGGCAAGGGCTGCTTGTCCTATATGATCATCTCAGGCGGCGAAGCAGTCGTCGTCGACGCGATGCGTATGACGGAGCGATATCTCGCTTTCGCGGCAGAAAAAGGCGCAGTTATCCGGCATGCGATCGATACCCATCTCCATGCAGACCATCTGTCGGGCGGCCGCAGGCTGGCGGAACAGACCGGTGCCGACTATTGGCTCCCGCCCAAGGATGCGGAAGAGGTTGGTTTTGCTTTCCGCAGTCTGGACGAAGGGGCGGAGATTGCGGTCGGCTGCACGGCCATCGCGCTAGCCGCCATCTATTCGCCGGGCCATACGATCGGCAGCACGACGCTGCTCATTGACGGAACGTATTTGCTGACGGGCGATATTTTGTTCGTGTCGTCGATCGGACGCCCGGACCTGGCGGGCAATGCCGAGTCTTGGGCGGATGATTTGCGGGAGACGTTATTCACGCGGTACAAAGGTTTGCCGCAGGAGCTGCTCGTCTTGCCCGCGCACTACGGCAAGGTCGGCGAGCTTGGCGAACGCGGCCTGGTAGCTGCGGAGCTAGGCGAGCTGTTCCGCCGCAATGCCGGTCTGGCGGTGGCGGACGAAGCCGCGTTCAGGCGCGCCGTCACGGGGGATTTGCCTCCGCAGCCGCATGCCTACCAGTCGATTCGCTTGGCGAACATGGGCAAGCTGAACCCGACCGTAGAAGAACAACGCGAGATGGAGATCGGTCCGAATCGCTGCTCCATCCATGACTAACGTAATGAAGGTCAAGCCGGCGATTGAATTTGCGCGACAAACCCGATATAGTACCTCTAAGAGCGAAAGAACGGCCGTCCCGTATGAACCGGCGCGGAGGCGGCGAACGGGAGGATACGACGTGGACAAATACGAGTATGACGATTCGGTAAGAAGAAGACTGAAGCGGATGGAAGGCCAGATTCGCGGCGTGATGCGGATGATGGACGAAGGGAAAGAATGCCAGGACGTCGTGACGCAGCTTTCCGCCGTGCGCAGCGCGGTCGATAAAGCGATGGCGCATATCGTCGCCTCGAATTTGGAACGCTGCATCGTCGAAGAGAAGGAACGCGGCGGCGATACGGGCAAGCTGGTGAAGGAAGCGGTCGAGCTGCTCGTAAGAAGCAGATAAAGCCCGATCAGCGAAGCTGGCGCGTGCGGGCAATAGTTGGCTGGACATACGGGAGATTGGCGGCGGCGAATGCTTGCGGCCGGTCTTTTGCGCCTTTTTTAATACCGGCAGGGGTATTCATGAGATGAATGAAAAGGAGATGGATGACGGATGACGACAAAGGAAAAAACAACGATCGTGTTGTTCAGCGGCGACTTGGACAAGGCGATCGCGGCGTTTATTATCGCGAACGGCGCGGCCGCATACGATCATGACGTGACGATCTTTTTCACGTTCTGGGGACTGAATACGATGCGCAAGGACGAGCTTGTGAAGACGAATAAAGGGCTGCTGGAGCGGATGTTCGGCTGGATGATGCCGCGTGGAGCGAAGAAGCTAGGTTTGTCGAAGATGAACATGGCTGGCATGGGCCCGCAGATGATCAAACACGTCATGAAAAAACATAACGCGCTTACGCTTCCGCAGCTCATCGAGCTGGCCCAGGAGCAAGGCGTGAAGCTGGTCGCCTGCACGATGACGATGGATCTGCTGGGCCTGAAGCGGGAAGAGCTGCTGGACGGCATGGAATATGCCGGCGTAGCCGCGTACTTGGGCGACGCGACGGAAGCAAAGGTAAACCTGTTTATTTGAATGAAACGATCTGCGCCGCAAAGGACGGCGACAGTTGTTTCACTTTGCGGCGGTCAAATAATTTTCCGTAAGCGCGGATAGAACCTGGATGCCGACTTGATTATGCCCGCCTTCGGGGATGATCAGGTCGGCGTATTTTTTGGACGGCTCGATGAACGCTTCGTGCATTGGCTTCACCGTATTCAAGTACTGGTCGTGGATCGACTTGATCGTCCGCCCGCGCTCTTCGATATCCCGGAGCACCCGGCGCAGAATCCGAACGTCCGGATCGGTATCAACGAATACTTTGATATCGAGCAGCTCGCGCACCTTCTCGTCGGACAGGACGAGCAGTCCTTCCAAGATGACGATGTTGTTCGGCAGCAGCTCGATCTGCTCGGTTGCGGAGCGCGCGTGGAGCGAGAAGTCGTACACCGGCGCGATCGCGGCGCGACCCTCGCGGAGCAGCTTGAGATCCCGAATGAGCAGCTCGTTGTCGAAGGCGAGCGGATGGTCGTAATTGAGCAGCTCGCGTTCCTCGAAGCTGAGGTCCGGATAGTTTTTATAATAATTGTCTTGGGAGATAAAGGTTACTTTATCCGCGCCGATCCGGTCGATAACCGATCGCGCCACCGTCGTCTTGCCGGAGCCGGTTCCTCCCGCGATTCCGATCATTAACATAGGCAACAATTCACCGTCCTAGTCATAAATACGATTGCAATCTCCGTATTGTAGCATAGGCGCGAACCTTTTTCATCCCGGATGCGGCAACGCGGAGATGGAGCATATTGGACATTTGCGCTGCACCCGCTGTTCGTATTACCTTAGAGTGTAGAACGAATCATCGGGAGGTGGACGAGGGTGCCGCTTTTGACGACGCAACAAACCGTGCTTCCGGCGGCCCGCAAGCCAAAGGAAGTCGAAGCGGTCATCGCTTCGCCGTTCGAGTACATGGTGCTGCTCGGCGGCCACTTGGGCCATGTGAAGGGACTCGTTGATCTGGCGCAGAGCAACGGGAAGAAGGTTCTGCTGCACGCGGATTTGATCGACGGGCTGAAAAACGACGAATACGCCGCGGAGTTTCTGTGCCAAACGATACGGCCGGCCGGACTGATCTCGACGCGGACAGGGGTGATCGCGAGGACGAAGCAGGCCGGCCTAATCGCGGTACAGCGCCTGTTCTTGCTCGATTCGGACGCGCTGGAGAAAAGCTACAAGCTGCTCGAGAAGACGCAGCCGGATTACGTGGAAGTGCTTCCCGGCATTATGCCGGAGATCATCCGCGAAGTGAAGGACCGGACGGGCGTCCCCGTCATCGCTGGCGGCTTGATTCGGACGAAGGAGCATGTGAGCGAGGCGCTTGCCGCCGGCGCGGCCGCGATTACGACCTCGCGAAGCGAGCTATGGCGGGACGGGAATAGGGCTTGACGGGTTGAACGGATTCGTTATACAGTGTGCGCACCGGACGCGTTATCGGGATGAGGAGGAATCGTTGTGGAAACATATATATTATCGCTGGATCAAGGAACGACCAGCACTAGAGCGCTGCTCGTTGATCGGAAGGGCGGCATCGCGGGAATCGCACGCGAAGAGCTGAAGCTTCACTACCCGTCGCCGGGAGCGGTGGAAGCCGACGCGATGGATATCTGGAAATCGGCGCAAAGCGTCATACGCGGCGTGCTCGAGAAGGTAGGGGCAAAGCCTGAGCAAGTTGCGGGCATCGGCATTACGAATCAGCGCGAGACGACGGTCGTCTGGGACAAGGCAACGGGGCTGCCGATCCATCCGGCCATCGTCTGGCAGTCGCGCCAGACGGTCGAAATATGCGACCGATTAAAGGCGGCGGGCCACGGTGAAGTTATTCATGATCGTACGGGGCTGCTGATCGACGCTTATTTCTCCGGAACGAAGGTCGCTTGGCTGCTCGAGCAGGTAGATGGGGCGCTTGAACGCGCGGAACGCGGGGAGCTGCTGTTCGGCACGGTCGAGACATGGCTGATCTGGAATTTAACAGGGGGCAAGTCCCATGTGACGGATGTGTCGAACGCTTCGCGGACGCTGCTGTTCAATATCCACGAGAGGCAGTGGGACGACGAGCTGCTTCGCATGATGAACGTCCCGCGGCTTATGCTGCCGGAGGTGAAGTCCAGCTCCGAGATTTACGGCTGCTTGGACGAGTCGATTCTAGGCCGCGCTATCCCGATCGCGGGAGCGGCGGGCGATCAACAGGCGGCGCTGTTCGGCCAGAACGCGTTCCGGAAGGGCGCGACCAAAAATACGTACGGAACCGGCTGTTTCATGCTTATGAACACGGGCGAGCAAGCGATCATGTCGCGGAAAGGACTGCTGACGACCATCGCCTGGGAGTTGGACGGCAAGCTGGAGTACGCGCTTGAAGGCAGCGTGTTCATGGCAGGTGCAGCGATTCAGTGGCTTCGGGACGGACTTGAGCTGATCGACACGGCATCGGAGACGGAAGCTCTCGCGGCCGAAGCGGAATCGACGGAAGGCGTTTACGTCGTGCCCGCGTTCGTTGGCCTTGGCACCCCTTACTGGAATAGCGACGTTCGCGGTGCGGTGTTCGGTTTGACGCGCGGCACGACCAAAGCGCATTTCGTCCGCGCCGTGCTGGAGTCTCTCGCCTACCAGACGAAGGATGTGCTTGCGGTGATGGAGGAGGAAGCAGGCATTCAGCTGGAGTCTCTTGCCGTTGACGGAGGAGCGGTGGCGAACGGGCTGCTGATGCAGTTCCAGAGCGATCTGCTCGGCGTGCCGGTCGAGCGCCCGGTCGCCCTGGAATCGACGGCGCTTGGCGCCGCATATTTGGCCGGTCTGGCAGTCGGGTTCTGGAAGGACAAAGCGGAGATCGAGGCGATGCGCCAAGTGGATCGCCTGTTCGAGCCCGCGATGGAAGAGGCTCGGAGACGGGAGCTGTACGACGGCTGGCAGCGCGCGGTGAAAGCCGCGATGGCGTTTTGTTAATCGGCGAGGTTCGATGCCGGGATTGCGTTTCCCGGGATCGCGTGGTATAGTGGGTTCAAGTTAATAAAGGTCGGAGATTCGGAGAAACCGTTTGGGCTGCCAGTACTTCCTATTTGGGAAGGCGGCGGCCTGAGCGGTTTTTCGTCGTTTGTGCGTGTTTTGCGGATATTGCGAGCAACTGGGTAAAGATAATCATACCTTATACACGAGGATCATCGGGAGGGGACATCATGGAGAAGGGCAACAAAGGGAATACGGAAACGAGAGACAACGGTTTGGCGGCGGGCTTCGGGGCGCGCGACCGTTCGCGCATGCTTAGAGAAATGGCTTCGAAAAAGCTCGACGTGCTGGTCATCGGAGGAGGCATTACGGGAGCGGGCATCGCGCTGGACGCCGCTTCGCGCGGCATGACGGTCGGTCTCGTGGAAATGCAGGACTTCGCCGCTGGCACGTCCAGCCGTTCGACGAAGCTGGTGCACGGCGGATTGCGGTACTTGAAGCAGCTGGAAATCGGCGTCGTGGCGGAAGTCGGCAAGGAGCGGGCGATCGTATACGAGAACGGACCGCATGTCACGACGCCGGAGTGGATGCTGCTGCCGCTATACAAAGGCGGGACGTTCGGCAAGTTTTCCACTTCGATCGGCTTGAAGGTCTATGACTTCCTGGCCGGGGTGAAGCGCGGGGAACGGCGGAAGATGTTAAGCCCAGCCGAGGCGCTGGCGAAGGAACCTTTGCTCAAGCGAGATGGCCTGAAGGGCGGCGGATACTATGTGGAATACCGGACGGATGACGCGAGGCTGACGATCGAGGTGCTGAAGAGAGCGGTCGAGACGGGCGCGTTGGCAGTCAACTACGCCAAAGCGGAGCAGCTGCTGTACGACGGGAATGGAGCCGTCTCGGGCGCGGAGGTGCTCGATCGCATTGGGGGAATGACGCACCAGATCTACGCGTCCCACGTGATCAATGCAGCCGGGCCTTGGGTGGACGCAGTCCGGGAGTTAGACGGCTCCAAGCGGGGAAAGACGCTGCGCCTGACCAAAGGCGTTCATCTCGTCTTTGACGGCAGGCGGTTTCCGCTTCGACAAGCGGTCTACTTCGATACGCCGGACGGCCGCATGGTATTCGCGATTCCGCGCGACGGCAAAACGTACTTCGGGACGACGGATACGAACTACGCGGGGGATACGGCTCATCCGGCAATGACGGCCGAGGACCGCGACTATTTGCTGCAAGCGGCCAACGGCATGTTCCCTCAACTGCTGTTGACCCCCGCCGACGTAGAGTCGAGCTGGGCCGGACTGCGGCCGCTTATCCAGCAGGAAGGCAAATCGCCGTCCGAGGTTTCGCGCCGTGACGAGTTGTTTGTGTCCGAATCCGGCCTGCTGTCCATCGCGGGCGGCAAGCTAACCGGCTACCGCAAGATGGCGGAGGCGGTCGTCAACAAAGTCGCGTCGCTGATGGGGGGCGCGAGCAACGGCCGAACGTTCGGTCCGAGCATGACGCGCGATATCCCGATATCGGGCGGAAACGTAGGCGGCTCGGCTGGATTTGAGGATTTTGTAGGCCGATCCGTAAAAGAAGGCGTGGAACGCGGCTATGGCGAAGGCGAGGCGAAGTTCCTCGCGCAGCGTTATGGCTCGAACGTCGGCCGAATCTTCGAGGATGCGGAACATGCCGATCGATTGGGAAGCCGGTTCGGCTTGCCCGCCGAGCTCGCCGCGATGCTGCGGTATGCCGTACGGCACGAAATGTCCGCGACGCCCGCCGACTTCTTCGTCCGCCGCACCGGCAACCTTTTTTTCCGCATGGACGAGGTTCGCGCATGGAAGGAGCCCGTTATCCGGGCGATGGAGCAGGAGCTCGGCTGGAGCAAGGAGCAGCGGGACCGATATACGGCGGAATTGGAGACGCTCATCGCCGAAGCGGTCACGCCGGCGCGGGTTTCTGCAGAGTGAATTATATGCGCCTCGCGAACCTCTCGCTTCGATTCGGAACCCTTTTCCAATTCGGACGTATTTCGACATGACCCGGCCGTTCTGTGCTAGAATAAATTGACGAATGGGACGGCAAATAGTCGGATGAAGCGGCGTATTACTGCTGGAAGACAGCGATCGCCGTTACTATATGTACGAGTCGGGGTGAAACGATGAGAAGGCGCAGACTGTTCGTGACGGCACTAATCTTATTCCTATTTTCGGCCGCAACGGCGGCGGAGACGGCGAGTGCGGGCGTATTCGACCGGATCAAAGATATTTACGAAACGCCTGATCGCTTGGAAGAGCTCCAGCAATCCTACGATGCAAGCATCAAGGCGATGGAAGGACAGCTGGAAGAGTCCCGCAAGCAAGCCCAGGAACTAATCGACCGGCAGGATGAGCTGCAGCGCAGCAACGAAGCCTACCGGGAGCAGAACGAGGCGCTCGCGCAAGAGAACGAACGGCTTTTGCGCCAGATGGACGAGCTGGAGCGGAGCCGGGAGTCGATGTACCGCAAAGCGGCAGTCGCCGGAGGCATCGTCGTGGCGCTCATCGCCGCCTATGCGTTGTCCGTCCGGATATGGCGCTACATGGTATGGCGCAAGCAAGGGCGCGAAAGCCGGCGTCATGCCGACGACGGCCGGGGAGTGACGCTGCCGTGAACATCGTCGCGCCATCCCCTCTCGGACACATCAGAGTCGAGCTGCAGGAGCAGGATGCGCTCCAAGTGCTGCATCCGAAGTCGATTATTACTTTCCATGGCTCGCCGAGAAATCGCGAAGACAAGTTCATGGATATCGGCGGTGCCTTCCGCAAGAAAAAGTGGATCCGTTCCCGCCTGCAAGGGCCCGCCGCGTTCGTCATGGGTTTGCCGGCGGGTTATTCGCTTGTGCCGGTGGACGTGCCTGAGGGCGGCAGCTTGCTGTTCGACTTCCGCCACGTCGCATTCCTCACGGATGGCATGCCGTTCAAGAGCAAGGTGATGCGACTGAAGACGGCTTGGATTACGAGGGAGCTTATCCGCATCCAATTCTCCGGACCGGGCACGCTCGGTGTGCTGGCCAGCGGCGATCTTGCCGCGATCCAGCTGGATCCGGAACAGCCGCTGTTCGTGGACAAAGGCGCGTTGGTCGCATACCCCGAGGACGCCTCTATCCGGTTATCCGTCTATGGCAACTCCTTGGCGAGTCAACATATGAACGTGCAATGGGAGCTGAAGGGCAAAGGTCCGGTACTGATTCAGACGGGTTCCAGGGACACGGGGCTCGAGAGCCGGCTCAGCGACGACGGCTGGTTCAAGCGGGTGCTACGGGAAGCGCTGCCGTTCGGCAGCGTGTACATCAAATAAGGGGAGAGTCGGTAAAATAAAACTGATTCGTCAAGAATGGGGGAGGTGATGCCGCTTGCGAAACTCCGTTTATGAATGGATAGAGACAACCGATACGCTTCCGTTCGACGTGCAGCTCCACAGCGTCAATTACGTTCCGAGCCACTGGCATAACAGCATCGAAATCATATTCGTGCTAAGAGGCGAGCTCGAAGCAACGGTCAATCAAACGAAATATGCCTTATCGGAAGGCGATGTCCTTCTAATCAACGATTGCCACGTGCACGAAGTCATTGGCATGGGCATGAACATCATCGCAACCTTCTTGATTCCTACCGGATATCTAAAAGAAAACCTAAAAGGCGCGGAAACGAAGCAATTCCGATGTTTTTCCGGTTCCGCAAGAAAAGAGCAGCGTCAGGCGCTCGACCGCATCCGCCAGTATATGGCCGAAATGGTTTATATCCAGCATAAGCAGGGGGAAACGTTCGAGCTGGAGATGCGAATCCGAATGCTGAGCATCTTCTCGCTGCTCATCAAACAGTTCGAGGCGGAAGCGGAAGACGGCGGGGGCGCCATGAACGAGAAATACATGGACCGGATGCTCCGCATCATCACGTATATCGACGAGCATTATAGCGAGCCGATCTCGCTGCAAGCCATTGCGGAACGGGAATATTTGTCCATCCCGTATCTCTCCAAATTTTTTAGCGAAAACATCGGCGTGAATTTCCAAACCTACATAACGAGCATTAGGCTGAAAAACGCGGTAGACGAGCTGCTCCGCAGTGCGGACGCATCGATTGCGGACATTGCGCTAAAGCATGGATTCCCGAACGCCAAGTCGTTTTATTCGGCGTTCAAGTCCAGATACGGGCTCACCCCGAACGATTACCGCAAACAATACAGGCCAGAAGCGAATACGGACAAAGGCCGCCCTTCGTCCAATTATTTGGCGTTCAGCCAATCCAGCGCGTTAGGCATCATCCACCAGTACTTGCACAGGGGCCAATCCTTCCAAGACATCGAAGTCGGGGGACTGGATACGGAGTGTCATGCCGTGCCGGTGACCGGCGAAGGAACGTCGCTTCGCCATACTTGGAAGCAGCTCATCACGATCGGCAAAGCGAAGGAAGGGCTGCATGCCGACGTGCAGGAGCAGCTTCGTTTCGTCCAGCAAACGAGTCCGTTCCGCTATATTCGCTTCCATGGGATTTTTGACGATGACATGATGGTCTACCAAGAAAATGCCGAAGGCGAACCCGCCATCAATTTCAGGTTCGTGGACCAGCTCTTCGATTTCTTGCTTTCCATCGGCTTGAAGCCGTTCGTAGAGCTGGGATTTATGCCATCCGAGCTGGCGGCGGACAAAAGCAAGACGATTTTTTACCGAAAGAGCTGCGTCAGCCCACCAAAGTCGTTGGACAAGTGGTGTTTGCTGATGGACCGATTCGTCCGTCATTGTATGAATCGGTACGGCGCGGAGGAAGTGGAAAGCTGGCGCTTCGAATTTTGGAACGAGCCGGAGCTCGAAGTCTTCTGGCCAGGGACGAGGGAACAGTATTTCGAGTTTTATTCGAGGACGTACCGGACGTTCAAGGCGATTTCGCCTGCGCTTCTCATTGGAGCGCCGGGACGCATCATGTCGATGCAATCGGAAGAGCTGCTGCTCGCGTTTTTTGAGTTCTGCAGAAGGGAATCCTGCTTGCCGGATTTTATTCCGCTTCACTTCTACCCGCATGAATCGATCTCGGTTATGGCGGATAAGGAAAGATTAGACCGCTGGTTGAAGCTGGAGCCGTTCCGGATTCTCATGGAGGAATTCGGACAGGTATCGCCTAATCCCGATTATCTTCGCGATTCGCTAACGAAGGAACTTGCGCTGCTGAAGGAGCAGGGGTTCGGCGATGCGGAGGTCTACCTGACGGAATGGAACTCCACCGCATACCATAGAGAGCTGACGAACGACACGCTCTACAAGGCGGCCTACATCGTCAAAAACATCGTCGACAACCTAGACCGGATCGACGGCTTCGGCTATTGGGTGCTCAGCGACAATATCGAGGAGACGCCCGCATCTTCGCAGCTGTACCACGGCGGGCTGGGCTTGATTGCGCAATACGGCATACCTAAGGCGGCGATGTCCGCTTACGAGCTGCTCGCGAAGCTTGGCGACCGGCTGGTCGCGAGAGGAGAGCGATACATCGTCACGGCCGGCCGCGGCGGGTATCAGGTGCTTGCCTTCAATTACTGCCACTTCGACGATTTGTATGCCCTAGGCGATATATCGTTCATCGACGCGACCAACCGCTACAACGGCTTCAAGGATGGCAAAACCGTCAGGCTGCGGCTCGCGCTAACGGGACTTGCGGCGGGACGCTACCGCATGGCCGTCCATGAAGTCGGCCGCAAGCAAGGCAGCAGCTATGACCGCTGGACGGAGCTCGGCGCGCCGGAGTACGTGACCCAGGACGATATCGCCTACCTCAAAGCGGCTTCCCGCCCGCGGCTTCGGGTGCAGTACCGGGATATCGAAGGCGATCTGGAATACGTGTCCGTCTTAGAGCCGCACGGCATCTCCCTGCTGGAGCTGTCGCCGGTCTATTAATAGATCGCTCCGAAGTACCGTAACCATTCGATCATCTAACGGAACTCAGCGCTCTTATTAGGCATGTATTGGCTCATTTAGATAGCTAACGGAACACACAACGCTTAATCGATTTTTCAGGCAGAGAAGGCCTAATAAGGCCTAATAAGGCCTAATAAGGCTCCATACTTTCGTCCCTCAAATCGAACAAAATGAGCCGAATAGCGTCGACTGCTTCCGTAAGCATCCAAGAACAACCACAATGGCAACGGTTTTTCAGTTTTCAGGAACGTCTACTAACCCGTCTATCAATTTGCGCCGAGAGGACTCTCACTTCTGCAAGTGGCGAGGTGAATCGGCGACTTCCTGAGTCTTCTCTCAAAATGTTCTTCTTCCCCAACAACATATGCGATATAATCGAAACAGAACATATATTCGCATCGTTTACGGAGGGGAGGTGAGATCTTGCCTGAAGAGAAGAAAGATTATCGAACCTACCAAATTTGGATCAAACCCGGTCATCGATTGTTTACTTACCTGGACCAGGCTTGTCAGAATGCCAAGAATCTCTACAACACGACGAACTTTTATATTCGTCAAGTGTTTACCGCCTTTGGGCGGAATGAACCGCTGCAGCCGTTGCATCAGCAAGTTATGGACACGCTTAACTCAACTATTGACGCCATGAACGAGCGACGAAGCGAGAAGAATCGTTCTCGCCCATTCAAGCTGCCGACCCAGGAAACTCCTTTTATTCAATATAACTTCCTGGACGCGTTATTCAAAGTGATGGAACAAACCGACTATCGGGCGCTTCCCGCGCAAAGCAGTCAAGGAATCATGAAAGTTGTGTTTCAAAATTGGAACGCCTTCTTCGCCAGCATCAAGGACTACCGCAATCATCCCGAGAAATATAATGGACAGCCCCATATTCCGGGATATGCCCGAAACAGGGTGAAGGAAGTAGTGTTCTCGAATCAGGATTGTGTGATCAAAGATCGGAAGTATCTCAAGTTCCCCAAGACCAAGCTGCAGCTTAACATTGGCAAGTTAGGCCATACGGATAGCAAACTGATGCAGATACGAGTAGTCCCAAGCTATGGCCGCTATGTGGTCGAACTGGTTTTTGCATATCAGAAAGAAATGAAGGAAGCAGCGCAAGAAAACGTAAAAGCCGTAAATCATTCTGATTTACTAATGGCCATTGATCTTGGCGTCAACAATCTTGCAACCATCGTCACTACCACCGGTTCGAAACCGGTCGTGGTGAAGGGCGGGATTGTCAAGTCGTTCAATCAGTACTATAACAAGATGAAGGCCTATTACACGAGCCTTCTGCGTATGGGCAAAGCGCCTGGCGAAGGAACGCAAACATCGAGACGGTTAGAGCGGATGCATCTGAAGCGACACCGCAGGATCAAAGACCTGTTCCACAAGGCAAGCTTTCGGATTGTGAAGCTGGCAGTGGAAAAGCAGATCGGCACGATCGTCATCGGGCATAACGACGGTTGGAAGCAAGGGGTTGCGATCGGACGGCGAAACAATCAGTCCTTCTGTCATATCCCGCATCGGATGCTGATCAAGATGATCCAATACAAAGCGGCCGAGCAGGGCATAACGGTTGTTCTGACGGAAGAAGCATACACCTCGAAAGCCAGCTTCCTGGATCATGACCCATTAGTAGATTTTCGGTCGATTTCGCGGCTTGGTGAACAAAGCATGCAGCTCTTCTCTGGCAGGCGAATATATCGCGGGCTGTATAAGAGCGCGAAGGGCTTGATTCATGCCGATGTGAACGGCGCAGCCCAACATTATGCGAAAAGTATTCCCTAACGTATTCCCCCAAGGAACGAATGGGATAGAGGGGTTGGATGGAAAAAAGACCATCAACGTGTCAACTCCACTGGTGTTAAGTATCCTGAAATAAGGGATGTACATCAGAAACCCCCACTCCAGACGATGCGAATGTATCGGTAAGTGGCGGGAGTATTCATGTCGTTTTTTAATCTATACGCCGGGAAACGGAAAGCGTTTACACGAAAAGACATTAAAAATCGCCCCTAAACAATGCAAGCCGCCTCCTGTCCGCAAGGGGGCGTTTTTTTATATAATTCTATATGTAATCGCTTTCAAATATGATTGGAGGTTTCCACTATGGCTGCAGCAACGGTCAAAGCAACAACAAGAACGCCATTCGGCAGACTTACTTTCGGCATTATGTTCGGTTACGGCTGTATGATGCTGGCGCTCATGACGCCCGCGATTCTATTATTGACGTTCAAAATGATCGAGATCGATCCCGACGGCTATACGGGCTCGTACGGATTGGTGGCCGGAGTGGGCGCGTTCTTCGCCTTGATCGGCAATCCGCTTGGCGGCGCGATCAGCGACCGCACGAAGCTGGCGTTCGGCAGGCGCCGCACTTGGATACTCATCGGCCCGCTCGTCGGCTGCGCGGCTCTGCTGTCGGTTGGGCTGGCGACGGAAGTTTGGCAGATCATGATCGGTTGGGCGATCGCTCAGCTGTTCTTCAACTTCGGGATGGCGGCTTACACGGCGCTCATACCGGATCAAGTGAAGCAGGAGCGCCAAGGCACGGTTTCCGGCCTTGTCGGACTGGTGCTTCCGATCGCAATGGCCGTCGGCATGGTGCTGATGATGCTCATGACCTCGGTACCTTCCGAGACGAAGTGGATTCTGCTGTCCGTGATCGGCATCGTGGGTCCTATCGTTAGTTTATTCGTCATCAAGGACGTCAAACCGGAGATCGAGCCGGCCAAGGGCGAGAAGCTGTCGATCGGGGAGAAGCTCAGCCGGGTTTACCCAAGCCCTCGGAAGTTCCCCGCGTTCACGTGGGCGGTCGTGTCCAAGTTCCTGCTTATGATGGGTTACTGCAGCAGCTTGTATTTGACGGTCATGCTGGTGAACCGAATGGGGTACACGGAGGCTGACGCCACGACGGCGGTCGGTACCATTAACATTATTTCCATGATCGCCATGGCGTTTACGAGTATTCTGGGAGGCGTCCTTTCGGACAAATTCCGCAAGCAGAAGCCGTTCCTGTACGGCTCCGCGTTTATTATGGTCATCGGCATTCTCGTCTATGCTTTCGTGCCGAGCGAGCTGGCGTTTATCGTGGCCGCGGCGGTTATCGGGCTTGGGGGCGGCTGCTTCTCGGCGGTCGACATGGCGCTGGTGGCGAGAATTCTTCCGCGCAAGGAAGACGCGGCCAAGGACTTCGGCATTATGAACGTAGCCAACGCGCTCCCGCAGTCCATCGTGCCTGCGATTGCGCCGCTGCTGCTGGCGATCGGCGGCTGGCCGTTCTTCTACATCGCGCTGGCGGCATGCGTCGTGGCGGGCATGATCGCGGTCAAGCCGCTGCCGGAGGTCGGCAACCACGCTGCGTCCGCTCCGCCGCTAGATAACGGAGCCAACGCTAGAACGAATTAATATGCAGAGAGGTAGGGATGTAGGATGGAGAGAAACGTAAAAACGATTATCGCGCAAATGACGGTAGAAGAAAAGGCGAGCCTGTGCTCGGGGCTTAACATGTGGCAGACGAAGGCGGTCGAGCGGCTCGGCATCCCGTCGATCGTCGTGACGGACGGTCCGCACGGGCTTCGCAAGCAGAGCAATCCGGGAGACATGTCAAGCAAGACGGTGCCAGCCACCTGCTTCCCGAGCGGGGCGGGCCTCGCCTCCTCCTGGGACAGAGAACTAATCGAGGCGGTCGGCAATGCGCTCGGCGAAGAATGCCAAGCCGAGGATGTAGGCGTTCTTCTGGGACCGGCGGTTAACATTAAACGTTCGCCGCTCTGCGGCCGCAACTTCGAATATTTGTCCGAGGATCCCTATCTCTCCTCCGAGATGGGAACGCATCACGTGCTGGGCGTGCAGGGGCAGGGCGTCGGCACATCCGTGAAACATTTTGCGGCGAACAACCAGGAGACGCTGCGCAATTCCATCAATACGATCGTGGACGAGAGAACGCTGCATGAAATTTACCCGAGCTCCTTCGAAGGTCCGGTCGTGAAGGGCGACGCTTGGACGGTCATGTGCGCCTACAATCAAGTCAACGGCGAGTTCTGCTCCGAGAATAGCGAGCTGCTGACGAAGGTACTGAAGGAGCGTTGGGGTCATGGCGGCATCGTGATGACCGATTGGGGCGCGATCAACGCACGCGTGAAGGGATTGGAAGCGGGCCTGGAGCTGGAGATGCCTTACGTCGGACCCGAGCATGACGCCATGATCGTTGGTGCCGTGCGCAGCGGCGAGCTGGACGAAGCGGTGCTGGACGCGGCCGTGGAGCGGCTGCTGACCGTGATCTTCAAAGCGGCCGATGGCAAAAAGGCCGGTTTCGCGTACGACCGCGACACTCACCATGCCTTGGCGAGACGCGCAGCTGCGGACAGCATGGTGCTGCTGAAGAACGAGGACGCGCTGCTGCCTCTTGCGGCCGAGCAATCCGTCGCGGTCATCGGCGCGTTCGCCAAGACGCCTCGCTACCAAGGAGGAGGCAGCTCCCATATCTCTCCGACCCGGATGGATGCGGCGTTCGATTTCATCGCGGCGGCCGCGGCCGGAGGGGCGGGCTACGCGCAAGGGTATCCGCTGAAGGGCGACGCCGTCGACGAGGCGCTGATCGAAGAAGCGGTGACGCTTGCGGCGGGCAAAGATGTCGCGGTTATTTTCGCCGGACTGCCGGAGTCGTTCGAGTCGGAGGGCTTCGACCGCGAGCATCTGGACATGCCGGCTTCGCATAATGAGCTGATTAGGCGCGTGGCGGCCGTGCAACCGAACACGGTCGTCGTCCTGTCGAACGGCGCGCCCGTCGCGATGCCGTGGCTAGGCGGAGCGAAGGCCGTGCTGGAAGGTTACCTAGGCGGCCAGGCCACTGGAAGCGCGGCGGCCGATGTCCTGTACGGCCAAGTGAATCCGAGCGGCAAGCTCACGGAGACGTTCCCGGTCCGTCTGGAGCAGACGCCGGCATATTTGAACTTCCCGGGCGGCAAGAGCGAGGTGTTTTACGGGGAAGGGTTGTTCGTGGGATACCGTTACTACGAGGCGAAGAAGGAGAAGCCGCTGTTCCCGTTCGGGCACGGGCTGAGCTACACGACGTTTGCCTACGAGAGCATCGCCGTCGACAAGGCGCATATGAAGGATACGGAAACGGTGACCGTGACGGTAACCGTCCGCAATACCGGCGAACGCGCAGGCAAGGAAGTTGTGCAGCTGTACGTGAAGCCGCTGGACAGCACGGTCGTCAGACCGCTCAAGGAGCTGAAAGGGTTCCGCAAGATCAGCCTTCAGCCGGGAGAGTCGGCTCAAGTGACGTTCGCGCTCGATAAACGTTCCTTCGCTTATTTCAATACGGAGATCGGCGATTGGTTCGCCGAGACCGGCGCGTACGAGCTGCTGTCGGGACCTTCTTCGGCCGAGACGCCGCTAGCGGCGGCCGTGAACGTCGTGTCGACGGGCATCCCGTTCCGGAAGGTGACGCGCAACACGAAGTTCTACGAGCTGATGGCCATTCCCGAGACGGCGGAGTTCGCGGAGAAAGCGATGAACGATAGCGTGGAAGGGTTAAAGCAAATGGGCGCGATGTTCGCGGAGAGCATGGGCGACAGCGGATTGGTTGAATTATTCGAAGCGGTCGTGCGAATGAAGAAATTCGACGGCCTGCGCTCCATGTCGGGTCTGATGGGCGGCGGCATGACGGAAGAGAAGCTGGAGGCGACGATCGCGGAGCTGAACGGAAAGCTGGGACTTGGATAAATAGAAGCGAAAAAGGGAGGGAATCGCAATGAAAAATCAAGCTGAGTCGAAAGAACTAACCACGCAAACCATTCATTACGTGAACAATCCGGGAGGACCGACTTTGGGATATTCCGAGAAATCGGGTGTGTCGATCTTGGAGCGGGACGGCCTGTATTTCAAAGACCTGAACCGCAGCGGAGAGCTGGACCGCTACGAGGATTGGCGATTGACGCCGGAGGAGCGGGCGAAGGACCTGGCTTCACAGATGACAATCGAGGAGATAGCGGGTTTGATGCTGTACAGCCGGCATCAATCCATCCCGGCGGCAAGCGGCGGCTGGTTCACCAGCACGTACGGAGGCAAGCCGTACGAAGAGAGCGGAGCGAAGCCTTGGGAGCTGACGGACGAGCAACTGGCGTTCCTCGCGAAGGACGGCCTGCGCCACATTCTTGTTACGACGGCGGAGAGTCCGGAGATCGCGGCGCGCTGGAGCAACGAAGTGCAGGCGTTCGCGGAGAGCGTCGGTCTCGGCATCCCGGCCAACAACAGCTCCGATCCGCGCCACGGCTCCGACGCCAGTGCGGAATTCAACGCCGGCTCGGGCGGCCGCGTCTCCATGTGGCCGGAGACGCTTGGACTCGCGGCGACGTTCGATCCCGCGCTGGTTCGCCGGTTCGGCGAAGTCGCGTCCAAGGAGTACCGCGCGCTGGGTCTGACGACGGCGCTGTCGCCGCAGATCGATATCGCCACGGATCCGCGCTGGTTCCGCTTCAGCGGGACGTTCGGCGAAGATCCGGCATTGTCGACGGACATGGCGCGCGCATACGTGGACGGCTTCCAGACTTCTTCCGGTGATCGCGAGATCGGCGGGGGCTGGGGCCTCGACAGCGTCAACGCCATGGTGAAACATTGGCCGGGTGGCGGCTCGGGCGAAGGAGGCAGGGACGCGCATTACGCCTGCGGCAAATACGCGGTTTACCCGGGCGGCAACTTTGAGGAACATTTGAAGCCATTCACGGAGGGCGCGTTCCGCCTGGAAGGGAAGACGGGCCAAGCTTCCGCGGTCATGCCGTATTACACGATCTCCTATAACCAAGACGATGTGAACGGGGAGAATGTAGGCAACGCGTACAACCGTTACTTGATCCAGGATCTGCTGCGGGAGAAATACAGCTATGACGGCGTCGTCTGCACGGACTGGCTCATCACGGCGGATGAATACGGCGGCAAGGATACGTTCCTGACCGGCAAGCCGTGGGGCGTGGAGCACTTGACGGTAGCTGAGCGCCACTACAAGCTGATCATGGCGGGGGTCGACCAATTCGGCGGCAACAACGAAGCGGCGCCCGTGCTGGAAGCGTATCGGATGGGCGTGGAGGAGCATGGCGAGGCATACATGCGAAGCCGGTTCGAACGTTCGGCGGTTCGGCTGCTGGTGAATATATTCAGGCTTGGCTTATTTGAAAATCCTTACTTGGATCCGATGGTAAGCGCCGCGACGGCGGGCCAGCCTTCCTTCGTGAAAGAAGGCTTCGACGCCCAGCTGAAATCCGTCGTTCTGCTGAAGAACAAGGACGCGGTTCTGCCGCTCAAGCCGCGCAGCAAAGTCTACATTCCGAAGCGGTATACGCCGCCGGGCAAAGACTGGTTCGGCAATCCGACCCCGGAATCGCTCGTTCATCCGGTGAACATGGAGATCGCGGCGAACTATTTCGACTTGACGGATGATCCCGGCGAGGCGGATTTCGGCTTAGTATTCGTCACAGGTCCGAAATCGGGTACGGGCTACAGCCAAGGGGATGCCGAAAGCGGAGGGAACGGCTACGTGCCGCTCAGTCTCCAGTACCGGACCTATAAGGCGGAATATGCGAGGGAAATCAGCTTGGCAGGAGACGCCCGCGATACCGACGTACTGAACCGAAGCTATAAGGGCAAGACGGTGACGCCGGACAATACGTTCGACCTGAATGCCATACTGGAAACGAAAGAAATGATGAAAGACAAGCTGGTCATCGTATCCATGCTGCTCACGAACCCGGCCGTCGTCGCGGAATTCGAGGAGCGGGCGGACGCGATTCTGGCGAACTTCGGCTTGCAGGACGAGGCGCTGATGGAGCTGTTGACGGGCGTGCATGAACCGTCAGGCTTGCTGCCGATGGGCATGCCGGCGAATATGCGGACAGTGGAGGAGCAGCTCGAGGACGTGCCGCATGATATGGTATGCCATGTCGATTCGGAGAGCAACCTTTATTCTTTCGGCTACGGCTTGAACTGGAGCGGCGTCATCGAGGACGATCGAACAAGGAAATATAAGAAGGCAAAGCAGTAAGTACATCAAGTGAAGGGGAATAATTCCCAGAAGCGGGCGCAAACTAGCTTGGATGGAATTCCGAATACGGAGGGAATCGAATGAACAAGCAAAGAGCGCAGGAAATCGCGGATTCGCCGATCATGGCAAACGTCACTTACGAGGGGCAATCCGTATACATCCAGCATGTGGATCATGACCGAGAGACGGCCCGTGTCTATCCGCTTCTTCAAAGCGAGAACGAGATGGAAGTTCCGCTCCATCAATTGATGGAGCAATAGAGGCGGCGCCGCTCATGGAACATGCGATGGAATATGTATGGTCATTCCTAAGGGCAATCGGCATGTTTGTCGTCGGACTGGCAGCGTTCCGCGTCATGGGCAGTCAGTCGGTCGGCCGGCTGACGGACTTCGACCTGGTCGTCGTTATTGCCATCGGCGCGATTATCGGGGATGGACTAGCCGACCCGGAGCTGGACTTCTGGATCTTGTTTGTTGCCATAGCCGGCCTCGTATTGATGCAGATCGCGGCGAGTATATTGGCAATGAAGAGCCCTGTCGTCGAGAAGATCGTCATGGGCAGCCCCATCCGGCTCGTCGAGCGGGGGAAGCTGTTGATGAACGGACTTCGCCGGGCGCGCATCACGCGCAATAATTTGGAGCAGGAGCTCCGGGTGAAAGGCTTGACGGGCCTCGAGAACGTCGAGTCGGCCTATATGGAGCCGAACGGCAAGCTCAGCGTGATCGAGAAAGGTGAATGAAAGCACAGAAAAAGCATCTCCAACCGGCTTTCGACCGGTTGGAGATGTTTTTTTTGTCTCTATAGTGGTATAAAGACTTCACGGATTTGCCCGCGGATTTCTCCGTTCGGGAATCGGATCGTATGCACGTTCACGTAGGCGTTGCCGCGCTCGATCTCGCGAACCAGCGCGCGGATGCTCCGACCTCTCAGCGGACCTACCAAATCGCTGCTTCTCAGCGTGCCGCGGATGACGCCGCGCCTGAAGGAAACGCCTTGCCTCGACGGTCCGAAGAGGGTTGCGACGACCGGACCGTTCTGACCCGGACGGCCCAGATGGATATGCGCATCAGTTACCCGACGAATATTGCGAAGAACAAGGACGAATCTAAGGGCGCGTACACGTCTGCGGTTGTTGTCTCCGTTTCCGTTATCGTTTCCGTTATCGTTGCCGGTTCTCCCGAAAATTTCACGGAATGTCGCGGAACCTCTAGCGTTCGTGAGGACCGGCGGAACTTCGTTCCGGCCGCGCAGTCTAGCTCTGAATGTAGCCATATAACTTCACTCCCTTCCTGTTGATACGCTAGCGTATGCGACGGGAAGGGGCGGGGGTTGTTCGACTGTACCGCGGCAAGAATGGATTTTGCTAGATTAGCTCCAGTTCGATGACCGTATCGCGTTTATCCGGCAACGGATGGGTGAAATGCTCGGGCCGTGCGAAGCTGACGAAGGCATCCTCTTTGAATTCGCGCGCGCTCCAAGGCGTGTTCACGATCAGCTCGGAGCCGTCGGCTAGCAGCCGCGCCCGCTTCACTTTGCCCGCCAGTCCGACCAGCGCGACAGGTCCGATGCTCTCCTCGAACACATGGGCGTACAGCTTGCCATCGCGGCTCGTGTAGCGTCCCCAGTCCGGTTTGGCCAGCGCGGACGCCTGGCAGCCGTATATGCTTTCACCGTTGAGCGCGATCCATTCGCCGACCTCCGCAAGGATGTCGAGCGACTCCTTCGGAATGACGCCTTTCGCGTCGGGTCCGACGTTAAGCAGCAGATTGCCGTTTTTGCTCACGCATTCCACGAGCTTGCGGATGATGGTCGTCGCGCTTTTGTACTGGCGGTCTGCGGCCGTGTATCCCCAGTTGTTGTTGAGGGTAATGCAAGCCTCCCAAGGAATCGGGTTGCCGGATGTATCCGTCACGCCGCCGGGCGGGATGATCTGCTCCGGTGATGCGAAGTCTCCGGCGTACACGGTAGGCTCGCTGGTATAAATGCTGCCTCCATGCTCGCCGCTCCCCTCCAGCCGGTTGTCGATGATGATATGCGGCTGCAGGGAACGCATCATCGCAATAAGCTCGGTCGCCTTCCACTTCTCGCTTCGCATCTCTTCGTACGAGAAGTCGAACCACATGATGTCGAGCTTCCCGTAATTCGTCAGCAGCTCGCGGACCTGCCCGTGCATGTAGGTCAAGTAGCGGTCGAACGTCTCGGGATCGCGTTTGTATTGCTCGTTATGCCTCATCGGATGGATGCGGTCCCCGTAAGCGGGGTAGTCCTCGTGATGCCAGTCGATCAGCGAATAATAGAGGCCGACCTTCAGTCCTTCCGCGCGGAAGGCTTCCAGGAATTCGGCGACGAGATCGCGGCCGGCCTTCGTATTCGTCGCTTTGTAGTCCGTCAGCTTGCTGTCGAAGAGGCAGAAGCCGTCGTGGTGCTTGGCGGTCAATACTGCGTATTTCATGCCGGCTTGCTTCGCGGCTTTTGCCCAGGCTTTCGGATCGTACAAGGTGGGATCGAATTCGTCGAAATACGGCTGGTAGTCTTCCACGGACAGTTCTTCGGAACTGCGAACCCATTCCCCGCGCGCCGGTATGGCGTACAATCCCCAATGTATGAACATGCCGAAACGGTCCTGCAGGAACCATTCGGTGCGTTCCGTTCTTTCCTTGATTGCTTGCTTGTCAGTGCCCATGCTCCATCCTCCATTCGTTTTGTACAAATATAGGAAAGTATAAGTTTTCTCATACTTGACCTATATTTCTCGGAATGAAACGCGCTGCGCCGCCAAGGACGGCGACAGCCGTTTCACCTTGAGCCCAAGTCTATCAAGGTTGTGGTAGAATAAACAGATACATGAATTAACTATCGCGGGTACAAAAATAACTTTAAGAGACGTAGCGGGGAGGATGCCGCATGACCCTGATCGAAGCCGGCCAAGCCGCGCGGGACATGGTGCTGAATATGCAGGTCGAAGTCTTGGAGGCGAGGCTGACGCAATGCTGGACGGGATGGCGCGAGCTGGATTACCGCCCGGCTTACAATAAGCTTTATTTTATATTAGAGGGGGATGGTTGGCTGAAGATTGGCGACCGCGAGCTGTATCCGGAGCCCGGGCAGCTTATTCTGATGCCCGCCCACAAGCAGCAGTCCTACTCCGCGATCAACGACCGTCCGTACTACAAATATTGGTGCCACTTTACCGCCGTGACCGGGCAGACGGACGTATTCCAATGGCTGGACATGCCCTATTGCTTCGAAGGGCTCGACCGGAGCGTGATCGAAGAGCTGTTCCGCGAGCTGGTGGCCGCGCATGGGGACCACTCCATCGCCGCGAGACTGAAGGAAAAGTCGGTGCTGCTCCACATTCTGTCCATCCTAATGGAAGCGCAGCCGCTTCGGATTCGGCAGAGCCAGACGCACGAGATGGAGCGGCTCACGCTCATCCAGCAATACGTCGACGAACATCTTGACCAGGAAGTGACGCTGGAGGAGCTGGCGGAAGTGCTGCATCTGCATCCCAACTATTTCAGCAAATATTTTAAGCGCCACTTCGGCGTTCCGCCGCTCAAATACGTGAGCCGCAAACGAATGGAGCACGCCAAGCTGCTGCTGAAGACGACGGCGCGGAGCGTCAAGGAGGTCGCGGCCGCGACCGGGTTCGACGACGCCAATTATTTTTCCAAGACGTTCCGCAGGGAAGTGGGGTACAGTCCTTCCGAATACAGGCTTAACGTGTAGGCTTCCGGTCGATGCGGCCATCGAGCGCAAGCGCGGAGTCCGGAACCGTTCGGTCTGGGCAACGTTACTATTGCCGCGGTCCAAGGGGTATAATGGAAACAGACTCGTACTATGAGGAGGGACATGCAGGATGAAGTATAGAAGACTTGGCGGCACGGAACTGAACGTGTCGGTCATCGGCATCGGCACTTGGCAGTTCGGAGGCGAGTGGGGCAGGGAGTATACGCAGGCGGAAGCGGACGCGATCTTGGATAAAGGGCATGAGCTCGGCATCAATCTGATCGACACGGCGGAATGTTACGGCGACCACCTGTCGGAGAAGCTGATCGGGGATTATATCAGCCGCCGCAATCGCGAGGATTGGATCATCGCGACGAAGTTCGGCCATCATTTCCATGATTTGTTTTCGCGCACCGACGCGTTCGAAGCCTCGGGCGTCGCCGCGCAGCTCGATGCTTCGCTCAAAGCGCTGAAGCTGGACTACATCGACTTATACCAATTCCACTCCGGGCCGGATCAGGCATTCGATAGCGACGAGCTGTGGACGATGCTGGACAAGCAGAGGGAAGCGGGCAAAATCCGGTTCCTGGGCACGTCCATCGGCAGCAACGACAACCTTCATCAGACGGAATCGTCCACGAAGGTGGGCTCCCGCGCGATTCAAGTGGTGTATAACCGGCTTGACCGCAAGCCGGAGGAGCGCGTCTTCCCGTCCTGTCAGGAGCAGGATCTCGGCGTGCTCGCGCGCGTGCCGTTGGCAAGCGGCTATCTCAGCGGCAAGTACAAGCCGGGCGCGGTGTTCGCGGGCAACGACGTTCGCCACCGCCATGACGCCGAGGCGACGCGGCTGAAGCTGGAGGAAGTCGAGCGCATCGGCCGCGAAGAGGTTCCGGCGGGCGTGGACATGGCGAGCTGGGCGCTTGCGTGGTGCCTCAAGCATCCGGCGGTAACGACCGTCATCCCGGGCTGCAAGGACCCGGCTCAGGTCGAATCCAACGCCAAGGCGGCGGAGCTCGTAACGGAGCCGCATCCGCAGGACGCGAGTATCTAGGGAGACAGGACGCGAGTATCTAGAAAGAATGCGAATCGTTCAAGCTCGATAACTGCCGCGTTTGCCGGAACAGGAATGTGCGCGACTTGGAAATACACGTTATTAGGCAGCATGCGCAAGACAGCTATTAAGGCAAATAGCGAGAACAGGGCGAGCCTCTTCGGAGGCGCGCCTTTTTTGGTATGGGCGCCCATCGTAACTCCGTCGGTTCATTTGATGGCGATTGATGCATTTGTCAGGCTGTTGGGAAACCCCACTTTTTTTAGATATGAAATTGTCTGGAGACTTTTTACTTGACGAGGAGACGCTGGAACATGCGGAAGTACTCACCCCGCTAGCTTAGCGAGGTGCGTGG
>NZ_JAVFVT010000045.1 GCF_030929555.1 Paenibacillus sp. LHD-117
ATTCTTCGCGAATTATTGGGGTGATTTCCAAAAGTCAAGGGGTTTTCCGTTTTATAGCTTACATTTCTATGACTATTAATCGGTTTCCATCACTTGGAATGAACTGCATAAGTCATGTTCATAAATGTTTACTTCGTCTACACCAATGATTCGAAGAAATTCCTCCAATTTTTCGTGTTTTTCAGCAAGCGCCTTACCAAGTTGTTTTCCTTTTGAAGTCAAGTTGAATCCCCGGTATTTTTCATAAACGACAAAGTCCATTTCATCAAGTTTTTGGATCATTTTTGTTACTGATGATGGAAAGACATCAAGAGAAGATGCAATATCAATGACACGCGCATATCCTTTTTCTTCAATCAGCAGATATATTTTTTCCAAATAATCCTCTATAGTTTGCGTTGTCACTCTATATCCAACCTTTCTTGCACTTTGTTTACTTAATTAACAGTTGTGTCTCCATCCCTGACTCTTTGTGTCCAGGCAAAGAACAATAGGATTCCAAAGTTACCGGTTGTTCTGCTACAAAAGTAAGGGTTTCCTTCTCACCTGGAGCAAGTGTGCGTGTCTTAATCCCAAGTTCCTTAATTGCAAAATCATGGGGATATGACCCCTGATTGAGAACGGAAAGATAGACAGTTTCTCCTCGATTCACATTAAAATTCTTAGGAGTAATTTTCCATTCCGTCAAAAGGACTTCTACGTAAACACCATTTTTATCCCTTTGGCTGTTTTTATTCACTGATGTTACTGAATTTTGATACCAATAGACCGCAAGAATACTTGCCACTACTAAAATAAATACCAATAAAACACGGAAAAACTTTTTTTTTAACAACATGAAAGAACCCTCCAATAAAAGAACATTTATTTTTTGCTGAACATAAACTTTTTTAACTGAATGCAAATATTTTTCCTATAATCAAATTATACGCGAATCATCATTTTTTGACTACTGACTCTCTAAAGAAAACCTGAATCCGTGACGAAATAGTGCAGGCTTTTCTTTGTTTGCCCCAGCTTATCAGGGCTTGAAATCAGTATGCAATTAGCATGTTCAGCGCACGTTGTGCGAGCCCGAGCCAGTCCTCCGGTTTTTCTTGATTAAAAAAGTCCTGCGTGAGAATCACTAGAAGTGAACATCACGGATTCAAGGAAAATTTTTTTTTTTGTTTGGATTAAAAAATTTATCTTTACAAGAATATGATGGTTCAATTATATTAAAGTTGGTCTAATGCAAAATAAATGTACGAGGTAAAGAAATGGGCATTAAGTGAAAAAAAAGGCGTATAGTAAACATTGATAACAAATAGGGAGGTTACACGATGAAACATCCAAAACAAAAAGCAAGCCAAATTCTTAATAATTCAGTCATTGAGAAAAAGAATTTATCGCGTAGAGCCTTTTTAAAAGTTGGAAGCCTTGGGGCTATCGGATTTGCATTAGCAAATCTACTCCCGGGAAGCTTACAAAGTAAAGTTAATGCAGAAGAAGTACAAGGAAGTAAAACTTCATCTTCCGGTCATGGACACGGCGGACATATGATGAGTACAAAAAAAAATCCGACCGTGATGAAGCACGGGCATGATCCGATGAAATTCTTGACCCATTTTGATTATGGAAAAGAGAGCAAACTCCCCAATGGCCAGACACTTCGGGAATACACAATTGTTGCTGAGGATAAGGAAATTGAAGTGGCGCCTGGTGTATTCTTTCCGGCATGGACCTACAACGGCGCCGTACCGGGGCCAACCATTCGCTGCACTGAGGGAGATCGCGTAAAAATTCGTTTTATCAATAATGGAAGTCATGCTCATACGATTCACTTCCACGGCATTCATCCGGCTAATATGGACGGTTCTTTTGAAATCGTACCGCCCGGTGGAGGCACTTTTACTTACGAATTTGATGCATTACCTTTTGGTCTTCATGTCTATCATTGCCATACTATTCCATTTACAAAACATATTGCCAAAGGGTTGTACGGTACGTTTATCATTGATCCGAAAACACCGCGCCCCCCAGCCAAAGAGATGGTTATGGTGATGAACGGTTACGATACGAATTTTGATGGAGGAAACGAATTTTATACGGTAAACGGTGTTGCATTTTATTATAACGATTATCCAATCAAAGTGAAGGTTGGAGAGAAGCTGCGGATTTACCTGTCCAATATGACTGAATTTGATCTGATCAACTCCTTCCATTTGCATGGGGATATGTTCCGCTATTATCCTACCGGCACGAATCTGGAGCAGTTTGAATTAACCGATACGATTATGCAGGCCCAAGGGCAGCGAGGAATTATCGAATTCTCATTCACTCATCCGGGTCCTTTTATGTTCCATGCCCATGTAAATGAATTTACGGAACTCGGTTGGTTAGGGTTATTTGAAGTGGAGAAGTAAAGGTCGAATCTGTTGAGGGAGGGAAAAAGAAATGGCAAATTTACAAAATACTCAAAAGACATCTGTCCCGAATAGAGGGATGAATAAAAATGGCATCAAGCTTTGGATTTCCGGGCTGCTTCCAATCATCGTATTGGCTTCAATAATCTATGGGATTTTTAATATAGGACTTCCCTTTTTTGGAGCGGGTGGCCCCCCGGTGGAGGAACTTACTTTTGAACGCTTTACTCTGAAAGAAGGGCAGATTATTGCGAAAGTACAAAATACGGGGCACGAGGATTTTACTATTGCTCAAGTAGCAGTAAACGAGGCTTACGTGAATTTTAACGTGGAACCAAGCGATGTAATTCCCCGCCTGGGTTCTGGTACAATTACCATCAATTATCCTTGGGTTGAAGAAGAACCCTTAGCGATAATGGCACTTTCTTCTATTGGAAGCACGTTTGAAGGTGAAATTCCTGTAGCCATATTGTCACCGACATCTGATGGTTCTACATTCTGGATGTTTGCGCTAATCGGTATATTTGTTGGTGTCATCCCAGTTATGTTAGGGTTACTATGGAGACCGTTCCTTGCGAAAATTAATGATCGGTTATATAAGTTTTTCCTCAGTTTGACAGTTGGATTACTCGTGTTTCTTGCTGTGGATGCAATTGAAGAATCTTTGGAAATCTCCTTAGAGCTTCCTGGAGTTTTGAGTGGAGTCGCAATAATTGTGTTGGGTATTTTTACTAGTATCTACGTGCTGGTAGCCATAAATCGAAAAGCAACAAAATCATTTAAGGGAACAGACGGCATCTCTGGGCGATTGGCGCTGGCTTATATGATTGCTGTTGGGATAGGATTACACAACTTTGGTGAAGGGTTGGCGATTGGCGCGGCGTATACGTTAGGTGAAATGGCATTAGGTGCTTTTCTAATCCTCGGATTTATGATTCATAACCTGACAGAAGGCTTAGCTATTGTAGCTCCTATTTCACGAGAAGATAAGAATCCAAAAAAACTTTTTGGCCATCTTATTTTATTCGGCTTGATTGCCGGAGGTCCTACTATTATAGGTACATGGATCGGAGGATTTGTATACTCTAATCTATGGGCACTGATCTTCTTATCCATTGGTGCAGGAGCGATTATCCAAGTTGTTTATGAAATCGTGAAAATGATGACTAAAAAAGATCAGACCATCTTTGGAGATCTTCCCGGTGGATTGGGAATTGTATGCGGTATGTTGATTATGTACATTACCGGATTGTTCGTCATCGGCTAAATAGGAAAGGGGAGATTTCAATTGCTGAGCAGTATTGGTATTCCTGGATTGATTTTGATTTTAGTGTTGGCATTGATTATATTCGGACCAAGCAAGCTTCCGGAATTGGGGCGCGCTTTTGGCACCACGCTTAAAGAATTTAAAAAGTCGACAAGGGAACTAACAGATGATATGGAACCCGAAAGAAATAAAAAGGATAAAAAAGACATGAAGTAAAACCGATTCCAAACAGAAGAGCTTCTCAGATCCTTTACAATTCAGGATGAGAAGCTCTCTTTCTCAATGGGATCATCGATAGCGTTGCAGCATCATATCCAAAGATTTATTACATCAAGTGAGGTGAATAGTATTGCCTGAAGGAAAAATCTCATCCCTCATTGAACACCTGGAGGAACTTCGCAGAAGTATCATTTGGATCTTGATTGTACTAATAATTGCAATGACGGGCGGTTTTTTCATAGCCAAACCCTTCATCAATTATTTAAAAAGCGTCCCCCCTGCTTCAGATATTACATGGAATGCCTTCTCCCCTTTGGACGCCCTTCGGATTTACGTTCAGTTTTCATTTGTCATCGGCTTGGTGGTTGCTCTACCATTTATAATGTATCAAATCTGGGCCTATGTAAAACCCGGATTACATGAAGAAGAGCAAAAAGGAACGCTCGCCTACATTCCTGGGGCTACGATACTTTTCTT
The DNA here is from genome assembly GCF_030929555.1 of Paenibacillus sp. LHD-117. Taxonomy (GTDB): domain Bacteria; phylum Bacillota; class Bacilli; order Paenibacillales; family Paenibacillaceae; genus Pristimantibacillus. The sequence goes on from NZ_JAVFVT010000045.1 coordinate 4,369, forward strand.
GTTAGGATTGGCATTTGCTTACTACATTCTTTTTCCAATGGCATTCTATTTTACTTCTGGAGTATCCAAAGGTTTAGGTTTAACGGAAACTTACGGAATCGCTCAATATTTCTCCTTCATGTTTAACATCTTGATTCCGGTGTCAATATTATTTGAGCTTCCAATAGTAACCATGTTTTTAACCAAACTTCGGATCCTTAATCCCCAAAGATTAAAGAAACTGAGGCGATATGCCTATTTTTTGCTAGTCATAATTGCAACAGTGATTACACCTCCAGATTTTATATCCGATTTTCTTGTTTCTATACCGCTATTCGTTTTGTATGAAATCAGCATCATAATGTCCGGATGGGTATATCGTAAGCAATCCAAAATCTTGGGCAATCATTTTAGCTGAAGTTTGATTATTCCAAGTTTGCCTTATTTATTATTGATGGTAAAAACCAATGTAGGATTGAATTTCTTTAGAAGTGGTGAGCTCATTACGGTAGTACGGTCGACTTTAGTTACTACGGCAATGAGTCCATTGTCGTTTTTTTGTGTTTCAATATATTAGCTGTTGGCGGGACCCCTAGAATACAAATTTCGATGAAGTGGGATACCCATTAAATGGTGGTAATACAAGCGAATAGCTGCACATACACTTTTCAAATCTTTGCTGCGACTGGCAATGTCGTTGTCCGGATGTATGTACGCTAACATTGAAGATTCTATTGATTCCGACTGATGGTTACGATCTGTTTGCATCCATTCCAGATAACGTAACAAGTGCTTTGAATACTTTTCGATGGTTGACGGCTGATTGATAGGAAAAACTGTTCCCAAAGCAGCTTATTACTGAGTGGGAACAGTTTTTTTATGATCGGTTGCTGAGTTGTATGCGCTTTTTTGTGGACATGCATGTTCTAACGGTTGTAGAAGAAGTTAGAATTTTATCAAATATAATCATGCTTTCCTCAAATATGATCATGTTCATTTCTCTTTTGATACGGTACGATTCGAATCAGTCCGTCTTATAGGTGAGCAATGATACTAGATCCATCGAAACCCATAACGGCACGAGACGTTTTTAAATCATCAAAAACATTAAAAAAAGAAAAGGAGTATGCACAATGAATAAATTAAAAAAAGTGACGGTTAAACTTTTTCACATTGTTTTGGCAGCCGTTATGGTATTATCAACTGTATTGACCGCTAATCCGGCAGTAGGATATGCCGAGTCCACATCTAGTATTGTCGTGGATGATACCGTAACCTCAGGCGATCATTATTTTACTTACACGGCAGCTGCGGATGTGAATGGGTCAACGGGATGGGCAGCGGATAGGAAGTCATCAATTATAGGAATTGAAGAAGCCAAGACGCAGCATTGGGTGTGGAATACGAATTACGAAGAGGCCCGTAAGCATACCTATTCGTTTACCTTTAAGGGAACAGGGGTAGAATTGTACGGTGTCAAAAACGACCCGAAAAATACGTTCCAATTGGATGATCAAACTCCTGAAACTTTACTCATTACAGGCGCTGCTAATACAGAAACGCTACTGTACAGTAAAAAAGGGTTAACGAATGGCATTCATACCGTAAATGTCACTTTGCCCGAAGGAGGTACAGGCTTACAAGTCAGCTACGCACGTGTGTACGATGATGAAGTTGAAGTAGAAGTAGAGACTACAGAGATCCTCCATACGAAAACTACGGGAACGAACAACTATTTCACATTTTCGGGCAATTGGGCAGCGGGCAATGCTGAACATACCTGGTCCAATCCATTAGGCGCCAACCCAAGCGATACCTATTACGAAGTGAATTTTATTGGTCATAAAATTGATATTTATGCAGGCAAAAATAGACCTATGGGGAAGGTCCGATACTTGATCGATGGAGTAGAAATAGGTGTGTTTAGTTTGTACAATTCTTCCAATATCAATTCTACCTTGATTACGACGGTGAGTGGATTGACGGACGGACCTCATGTTTTGCGGGCAGAGGCAACAGGAGAGAAAGAGCCAAACGCTACAGGGACACTCATCGATAGTGCGAAAGTCGTTGTCTATCATTCGCCATACCAAGTGAGTGATATTGTACTATCACAAGACAATATTACACTCATTGAAGGTTCACAATATCAAATGAATTTTACGGTGGTACCAGATTATGCGGATATTCGCGATCGTAAGTATAGCTCAAGCGATACGAATATTGCCACAGTAAGTACCAATGGATTGGTTCAAGCCCTTTCTGCTGGAACGGCAACGATTACAATAAGCTCATTAAAACACAACTTGTCTAAAACGCTTACAGTGACTGTAACCGAGGGGAATCCGCAGATGCATGGAAGTATAGTTGATACAAATTCGCAATTCACACAGGATCGTTATAATGAAGTGAAGAACTTAGGTGTAGTAAATAAATCCATTTATGCATGGAAAAATGATAAAGCCGTATCGGAAATTGCATTGATTTCTTTAGAATCCGGCTTGCGTAATGTAAGTGTACAGGCAACAGATTTTGTAAGCGGAACCAACACTTTATCGGCTATTCATATCACTACAACATATATTAAATCTACACAAGCGTATACGGGTATGCCAGGGTATGGCAGCAAAACAAGACCTGTACCGGAGGGGAATCGCGCAGAAAGTAATGATATTCTATATCAAACGACACCGATACAGATTCCATTTAATGCGGTGCAGCCCGTATGGGTTGAATTTGATGTGCCTAAGGATACACCGTCTGGAACCTATGCTGGTAAAATTATCGTAACAGCAGACAAAGTAGATACACCGATAGAATTTACCTATAATCTAGAAGTATTAGACGCAATGATGCCTGATGCAGAAGAGTTTAAAGATGGTTTTGATATTGAATTATGGCAGGCGCCGTATAGTGTAGCCGAATACTATGGTGTTGAGCCTTTTTCGCAAAAGCATCTAGAAATTTTACTTCCACATATGGAGAAATATAAACAATTAGGCGGGCATGCCATTACCACGACAATTGTCGATGATGCATGGGATGGTCAGACTTATAGCGCAAACGAAATTCACTACCCATCCATGATCAAATGGACAAAAAAGACGGATGGTACGTTTACCTTTGATTATTCTGATTTTGATGCATGGGTCAATTTTAATAAAACATTAGGACTTGGAGATAAAATCGTTGCTTACGGTATTGCTCCTTGGCATAACTCCTTTACCTATTATGACGAAGCTGCAAGTCGTCATGTAAGTGCTTCGTTTTCCAGTGTGGGAACGGGTGAATATAATCGCATTTGGAAATTATTTTTAAACAGTTTTGTTGAACATCTAGAAGAAAAGGGATGGTTTGATCATACCTATCTGGGGATTGACGAGAGAGGATTCAGCGCGGCTATTTTTGATCTGATTGACAGCGTGAAAGGGATTCACGGAGATAGCTTGAAAACAGCAGGGGCGATGGATGCTTTTGTAGCAAAAAAAGATTTGGGAATGCGTGTGGATGACCTGAGTGTTGGAACGATCGCAGTGAAAGCTCATCCAACAGAGTTTGCTCAATTTATTATGCAACGTGAAGCACTTGGCCTTAGGACTACCATTTATTCTTGTACGGGTCATATACCAGGAAACTTCTCGCTTAGTTCGCCTGCAGAAAGCTATTGGACGATGATGTATTCTTATGCTGTGGGCGGAGAAGGATATTTGCGCTGGGCCTATGATTCGTGGGTAGAGAACCCATTAGAGGATACGACACATAACGCATTCGAGGCGGGAGATACGTTTCTCATATTCCCAGATGAACGTACGGCTTCAAATCCGACTTCCAAATCAAGTGTACGACTTGAGAAAATGGCAGAAGGTGTACGCGATGTGAATAAATTGATTCTAATGAAAAAAGAAGTTCCTGCTATGAATGCTGATGTGGATAGACTGCTAGTCAAAATAAAACCAAATTATAGTTCATCAGGTTACTACTTATCAGCGGCTGGCAAGACTCAAATTGCGGCAGACATGGATCAAATTCGCCAAGAAATAAAAACGCTAACATCCAAATATATTCAAATGAAAAATAACCCGGTACCGATAGAATCGATAGCCATTCAAGAAGGTGCAGAGACATCTGTTGGTATAGGTGCAACCAAACAACTACATGCCATACTGACACCGGCGAATAGCAGTAACCCAGCCGTAACATGGACATCAGCAAACGAAGTCATTGCAAGCGTAGATTCGAATGGAATCGTTACTGGTAAAAGCGTAGGAACTGTGACCATCACAGTCGCCTCCCAAGCTGATCCAACGAAAACGGCTTCTATTCAAGTTATCGTAGAACGGCCAAAAGTGGATCCAGAGGCTCAGGTGTCTTATTATTCTTTTGATCATGTTACAGCTAATACGATAACGGATAGCTGGGGATTGGCAAACGGAACGTTAACAGGTGGAACAATTGTTGAAGGTATGTCCGGCAACGCGATTCAATTTGCAAAAGAAGACAAGGTCGAGATTACTTCGCCAGTTACATTGACAAAAGATTGGACAGTATCCTTTTGGGTAAAAGATTCCGGCAGCAACGAGACCGCATCCGCGCTATGGGATGGCAAATCGTTTACCGGCAATCAGCTAAGTTCCACTTCCATTGATGTACGCCGCGATAGTACGGAAAGTAAGATGGCTGTACATGTACCAGAAGGTTTCTTAACTTTTAATTACCTCTTAGAGAAAAATAGTTGGAAACATGTTACGGTAACCAGCAACGCATCCAATCTTAATCTTTATATTGATGGCCTATTAAAAGCAACGATTGCTTGGAATCAAAATGTGAAGACACCGCTTTTGGCTCCAACAAAAATAATTGGTGGACGTGGATTTAGTGGAATATTGGATGAAGTAAAAGTATTTAATCGTACATTGACTCCAGATGAGGTGAAAACGTTAAACTACGTGAATGGATTGAATATTTCTGAAATGAGTAAAGAGCTATATATCGGAGATTCCTATCAAATTCAAGCTGAACTCATATCTGACAATCCAGATAAATCGTTAACCTATACTTCTAGTCATCCACAAGTTGTAACTGTAAATGAAAGTGGTATCGTGAATGCGATAAGTAAAGGCGATGCTACAATTACAGTTGAAAACGCGGCTGGCGGTTATAAGAAAACGATAGCGATTAAGGTAGCCAAACACCTGAATATTCAATATTCAATTCCGCAATATCATTTGGACGACGAATATATTACAACGATTGAGAACGGCAAAGGTACAGAGCGACAATATTTGGGGCAGCCGGATATGGTTATGCTGAGCGATAATAAAACATTGATTACAGCGTATCCAATTGGTCATGGTAAAGGTCCTCTTGTCCTGCAAATGAGCTATGATGCGGGGGAAACTTGGGTTGAAAAAGAGACACCGGCTTCATGGGCAAAATCTCAAGAAACGCCTACGATCTATAAATTAAATATGAGTAACGGCAAAGAAAGACTTATCCTGATTACCGGTTGCCCAGGCTGGGGAGATGGTTCGACAGGTTGGAACACATCGTATTCCGATGATGGCGGAGAGACTTGGACAGAGTATCAGCATTGGTATTCAGAGGTTGATGGTAAGCCGCATAAGACTATCGTAGCTATGGCAAGTTTAGTCCAGTTGAAAGATGAAAATGGGAATTTATTGGACAAATGGATGGGAGTATATCACGATTATGGTTACACCAATTACAAAACGTATTTAACTTTTGATGAACATGGCAATGAACAATGGAGCAAGCCGGAACCCTATTTAAGCGAATACAGATCGATTGAAAGCAGCTATCAAATATGCGAGGTGGGAATGTTCCGATCGCCGGATGGTAAAAGAATAGTAGCTTTGGCTAGAAGCCAGTCGCATCAACATAAATCCGTTATGTTCTATTCGGACGACGAAGGCGAGACGTGGAGTGAACCGGAAGATGTCCAAGGAGCCTTGCAAGGGGAAAGGCATAAGGCAGTCTACGACCCAATTACCGGCCGTCTCGTCGTAACTTTCCGTGAAATTACTCTTGATTATAATCAAAACGGCATCATTGAACCTGGCGATTGGAGAGCGGGCGAATGGGTAGCCTGGGTTGGAACCTATGAAGATTTGATGCAGCAAAACGAAGGTCAATATCGCATCATGTTAAAAGAAGATTTTGCACAGAACTTTTATTCAGGGGATACAGGATACGCTGGTATAGTCGTACAACCAGATGGTACCCTTATCATGAATTCTTACGGACATTGGGATGAGGCATTCTCTAAAGCATGGAAAGGCGGAGTGACAACTGATCTAAGTTATATTGTGCAAGCCAAATTTAAACTAGGTGTTATCGACAATGCACTTCATTTGGTAGATCGAAATGAGCTAATAACGACAATTCAAAGTGTATCTCATGTTGAGGAAGCAAAATATACAATACAAAGTTGGCAAACCTTTGCTAAAGCGTTAGAAGAAGCAATAATGGTTAAGGAAGATAACATTTCTACTCAAGTTGAAGTTGATCAAGCTAATTCAACACTTCAAGCTGCTTTTGCAGGATTGCAAGAAGTGCATGGAGAACGGCTTCAGTCTGTGTTGGACGCGCCAACAGAAGTCATTTCGGGGGAAGAATGGATCGCAAGCTTTGGCTTAAGTCAAATCACGAACCCGGTACAGGCCCAAGACATCGTCATTCGATACGATTCGGATCGTTTTGAGTTTATTAAAGCTGAATCCAAGCTGGAGTCTGTCAAGATCGTTCAAATACAAACAGATCATCCAGGGCAGGTGCGATTACTCGTAGCTAGTGTAGGGCAGGATCAAGCTATCCGGACAGATGGGACGTTCATTGAACTGACAATGCGGGCAAAAGTCGGCGATACACCTTCCACGGGGAACATTGAAGTCGTGCAAGTCATTGTGAGTGATTCGGAAGGAGCAGAAACGAATGCGGCCCTCGTTTCCAAAAGCATCACGATTATGCCAATCGATCCAGGTATACTTCTGGATGTGAATAAGGATGGCAAAGTGAGTATTGGGGATCTTGCTATCGTAGCGGCTCATTACGGTAAAAACGTCGATAGTCCGGATTGGAACGCAGCGAAGATTGCAGACGTTAATAATGACGACAAAATTGATGTGAATGATTTGGCGAAGGTTGCCAGAGAGTTGTTGAATTAGTAGTTGAACTGCACCCCGTCAAGTAGACAGTACGATTCGTCAAGCCCGGATTGGGCGCAAGCGAAAAAAGCAGATATCGTGAAGGACTGCGTAATCGATGTTCTAGATCTTGCTGCCATAGCCCTTAATATATTGGGTTAGTTGAAAGGGTGGAAAAGGGAGATGTATGGGAGTTTATCCTACATCTCCCTTTTTGTTTTGCGTTTGTGAGCAATTGAGGACAAAAATGATCAAGTTCACTACAAAAGAGATCATGTGATAGCGCTGCCGCAGGTTATATAATGAAAGCGCCTATTAGGACCAAACACCTAGAGCGCCAAAAATAAGGCTTGATGTAATTAAGGAAGACGAACATCACTTTGGGGAGGGTAACATGCAATGAGTAGAAAACTAAGGAAGAAAGTAACAGGGGGGCTCGCGCTTTCCCTCGTCCTGTTAGCTCTATCGGGATGCGCCGGAAACAACGCGAGCAACAACAATCAGGCAACGACTTCGCCGTCTCCATCGCCGACGGACGCGGCGACGGAAGCGCCTGCCGGGGAGACCAAAATCTCGGGGGATTTTGAAATCCAATACTTTGTCGGCGGATACGGCGATGCGTGGTGGAAGGAAATGATCGGCGAGTTCAAGGCGATTTATCCGGAACTGAACATCAAAGAATCGGCCGGCTCCCAAATCAACGAACAAATGAAGCCGCGCTGGATCCAAGGCGATCCGCCGGATGTCGTCTACATCGATGGCGCGGGCTCGAACGAAACGCAGATGGTTCAGGATGACCAGCTGATGGATATTACAGACTGGGTGAGGGATGCGCAAAACGCGGATGGCGAAAATCTGGTCAGCAATTTGATTGCCCCTCCACAGGACTACAATGGCAAAAACTATACCATTCCGATGGTATTCGGCTCCTGGGGCACCTTCTATGACGCCAAGCTGTTCGCGGATAAAGGCTGGACGGTTCCTACCGATTGGGACAGTTTCCTGGCAACCAGCGAAAAGATTAAAGCGGATGGCATCAATCCTTATATCCACACCGGCAAATACCCGTACTACATCGTCGGCGGCCTTCTCAACTCCGGCTTTGTCTCCGAGAATGGCGACAATGCGCAAATCCTGAAGGATCAAGAAGCGGCCAAAGAAAACTCCTTCAACAACGATGCGGTAAGAAAGACGCTGGAGAAGATTGTCGTGATGCGCGATAAAGGCTACTTCGATAATGCATCCTTCGGCATGAACCATACGGATTCCCAGATGCTGTTCTTGCAGCATAAAGATGCGATGATCCCTAACGGCCTATGGCTGGAAAACGAAATGAGCAAGGACACGCCAGATGGCTTCAAATTCGGATTTATTCCTTCCGTTATGCAGAATGCAGGCGGCAAATATGTTGCGATTCCTTACACGAGCAATATCGCCATTGCGAAAAAAGCGAAAAACCCGGAAGCGGCTAAAGCATTCGTCGAGTTCATCTTCACGAAGAAAGCTGCCGTCCGCTGGGCCGAGCTGACAGGCGCTCTTATGAACGTGAAGGCTGATCTGGAATCCTCCAGCGCAAGCGATGTTGTCAAAACAGCCATGAAATATTTCAACGGCAGCGACACGATCGTTGCTCCAGTCTTCAAATTGAACTCGGATCTTGAGCAAGGGGAGAACGACGCTACGATCGCGTTGCTCCAAGGCACCATTACCGTGGACGAGTGGATCGACAGGATGGAAAAAGCGGCAGCGAAAGTCCGCGGTTAGGACGACCTCTCTACCTTCTAACAATCAGAGGACGATGCTCCTCTGATTGTTCTTTCAAATCTTAAGGGAGGAAGTAGACGATGATTGCGATGATGAAAAAAAATAGATCCAAAAGCTCTTGGAGCCGAAGGCTGTTTGTAGCCAGCTTCCTGCTGCCGACATTCGTTCTATTCTGTATATTCACGGTCTATCCTCTGATCCGCGGACTTTATTTAAGCTTCTTCGACTGGTCGGGCGGGTCGGAAACGATGAACTTTATCGGTATCGATAATTACAAGGAGCTCTTCGCGGATCCGATTATTCCGATTGCCATATCGAATGACTATTTCCTCATCTTCTGGAAAGTAATCCTCATCCTATTGTTCGCTGTATTCTTCGCTGTCGCGTTAACGAGGCTGAAGCTCAAGGAATATGGATTTTACCGCGTCGTCTTTTTTCTTCCGAACATTATTTCCGTCGTTGTTATCGGCGTTCTGTGGAGCTTTATCTACAATCCGAGCCTAGGCTTTCTGAATGCATTCCTCTCGCTATTTACCGATACGCCCGTAACGACGAACTGGCTCGGTTCCGCCGGCTCTGCGGTCTGGTCTTTGCTTCCTCCAAGCGTATGGGCGGGGATCGGATTTTATATGCTGCTTATTATCGCATCCATACTAGCTATTCCCAGCTCTTTATATGAAGCAGCCAACATAGACGGAGCGGGTGAATGGAAGCAGTTCACGAGCATTACGATGCCCCTGATCTGGGAGCAGTTCAAAACATCCGTTATCCACATTACGATTACAACGCTGAACGGTTCATTCATCATCGTAAAGCTTATGACGGAAGGCGGTCCCGACAATCAGACGCAGGTTCTTGGCTACTATCTGTATCAGATGGGCTTTAAGCAGTTCCATATGAGCTATGGAGCGACCATTGGCGTCGTCATCTTAATTCTATCCTTACTGACAACCTTAATTTTGCAAAGAGTCCTTCATAGGGAGACTATCGAAATGTAAGGAGGTGTACAAATGAATGAGCTGTCAATGAATAGGCCGAGGCGGCGGAACGTTTCGAAAACGGTCGTTCGTTTTTTCCTCTTGCTATGGTCTGTGATTGTCCTTTATCCGGTTATATGGACGTTTCTAACCTCTCTGAAGGACAATCAAATGGTTATGCTGGGCAAGCCTTGGGATTTGCCGAGCGCGCTCCATTTCGAAAATTATTCAAACGTGTGGAGCCGCGCGCATTTCGGCGATTATTTCTTCAATTCCTTGATCGTTACGGTCGGAAGCATAGCCTTGTCCATGGCGCTCGCCGCAACAACAGCGTACATATTGGCCCGATTCCGGTTTAAGGGAAGAGGCATTCTCTACTTTGCCTACATCGCCTCGATGATGATTCCGACGACGCTTGGATTGATTCCTTTATTCTTTTTGCTGAGCGATCTTCAATTGGATAATACCTTATTCGGACTCATCCTGGTTTATTCGGTAGGTACCATCGGCATCCTGCCCTTCGCCATTTTTTTCCTGATTGGCTTCTATCAATCGCTGCCCAAGGAATTAGAGGAAGCCGCTACGATAGACGGCTGTACGGATTACGGCATCTTCTTCCGAATCATGCTGCCCTTATCGAAGCCGGGGTTAATTACCGTAGGCATTATGAACACCTTGACCGTGTGGAACGAGTACATTATGGCTACGGTCTTGACCAATAACCCGGAGAAGTACACCGTTCCCGTCGGGATCGCCATCATGCAGGCGGAGATGCAATATCGGACCGAATGGGGACCGCTGTTTGCCGGACTAGCGATTTCGATGTTCCCCGTCATCCTGATTTACGTGTTTTACCAGCGGCAGATTACCGGCGGACTGACAGCCGGCGCTTTGAAGGGATAGGCAAATGAATAGGCGCGTCAGCTTTTCCGGAAGTCGTCGCGCCGATCTTATTTGCGGTTAGGCCATGCCAATATAATCAATGGAAAGGTTTTGATCGGATGTCTAAAAAGACCGTTAGTCTGTTGGCGAGTATTCTCATGCTGTCGAGCGTGTTCACCAGCGCGGCAAGCGCCGCGTCAGACTCTCCTAGTAACGAACCAGCCGCAGCCAGTGTCCCCTACGAAATTTACCCTCTCCCGCAAAAAACGACTTACACGGGTACGAACGTCACGCTAACCGATGAAGTGAATATCGTTTTTGAAAGCGCTATCGATGAATACACCGAAAATTTTCTTGAGAAAATGTTGTCCGAGAATGGCATCGAAGCTGCGACATCGGAAGCCATCGTTGCCGATAAGACGAATATTCTGATCGGCGTCAAAGATTCTGACGGCTATGTCGATGCCTATTTTGATGCTCATATCAATTATGACGCCGATATTTTCGCCAATCAGGATGCTTACGTTCTGGAAATCGACGATCAAGAGGCAGATGCCGACCATATCGCCATCTTGGGCGCGGATACGGATTCCGCCTATTATGGGCTGGCATCGCTTAAGATGATTTTGGACCAAGCGTCGGAGAGCGAGGTTCAAGAAGTAAAGATCGAAGATTTTGCCGACACCAACTTCAGGGGCTTCATCGAAGGTTTCTACGGTTTTCCATGGTCGCATGAGGATCGTATAAGCTTGATGCGGTTCGGCGGAACGATGAAGATGAATTCTTACATTTTCGCGCCGAAGGATGACAAGTACCATAACTCGGCATGGAGAACGCTGTATCCTGCCGCGGAACTGGCTAAGATTAAAGAATTGGTCGATGTCGGACACGAATCCAAAACGCAGTTCGTATGGGCGATTCACCCCGGCTTCAACATGATCAACTGGAATAATTACGACGCCGAGCTCGCGACGTTGATTGCCAAGCTAGAGCAGCTTTACGGTATCGGCGTTCGCCAATTCGGCTTGTTCATGGATGATATCAGCACCTCCCAGTCGTTGACGGACAAGGATAAGCACGTGAAGCTCATCACGGATGTTGCCAATTGGGTTGCCAGCAAGGGAGACGTGAAATCGCTCATTTATTGCCCTCCATTCTACAATCAAAGCTGGACAGGCGCGGGCGGCAAGCCTTATCTTCAAGCGCTTGCCAATGTGCCTGAAAATGTAGAAATCATGTGGACGGGCAGAGGCGTAGTCGGAACCGTCAACACGGCCGATATGCAATGGCCGAAGGACGCGCATGGCAGAGATCCGTATGTGTGGCTCAATTGGCCGGTCAATGACTACAAAGATTCCAGGCTGATGCTTGGCAAGGGAGAGGTGCTTAAGCCAGGCACGCATAATATATCAGGCGTCGTATCGAATCCGATGGGGCATGCCGAGCTATCGAAAATTGCTTTATTCGCCGTTGCGGACTACACATGGAATGTGGATGACTTCAACGTCGACAAGAGCTGGATCGATTCCTTCGGCTATGTAGCTCCCGAGGTTGCTTCCGAGCTTAACGCCATCGCTTACCATCTTAGCGATCCGTCGCCAAGCGGTCATGGTCTTGTCGTAGGCGAGTCGGAGAATATCAAGGAGGAGCTTGAATCGTTTCTAACTCGTTACGCAAGCGGCCAGTCGGTTGCAGAAGTTGGTCAGACCTTGATCGAGGAATTCGACCATGTGCTGAATGCGATCGACTCCTTCCGAGCGAACATTCAAAATCCGGCGATGCTGGAGGAAATTAATCCTTGGTTGAACGTACTGCATCATGTTCTTCAAGCGGATAAATCGGTGGTCCTGTCTGCGCTGGCGGTACAGAACGGAGAGCTGGATGCAGCATGGGAGGAGCTGGCCAAAGCGACAAGCGCGATGGCCGCATCGAAATCATTCAAAATCAAAAAGTTAAACGCTCCGGACGTTACCGTTGAAGCTGGAGCGAAACGGCTCGTTCCGTTTGCTCAACAATTATTGAATAAGCTGGATGCGCAAATTTATAGTTCCATTGATCCGGACTTCGTCATTCCGGTCGCAACTAGCTCTTATGGGTCGGTTAACGGTCTGAACAAAATGGTCGATGGCGATTTGAGTACGAATGTATACATTCAGACGCTTCAGAAGAATGGCGACTGGTTCGGTCTGGACTTGGGCAAGACCGTTCAAGTGAATGATGTCACCATCACACAAGGCCGCACGGACAGCGATCATGACATTTTCCAACGAGGGATATTGGAATATTCCGCCGATGGACAGACTTGGACGGCAATCGGAGAAGAGCGATCCGGCTTCAAAATTGCGGTGAAGGAGCTTGAGCTGGAAGCAAGATATATCCGGTATCGGTTGACCCATGCCGGTGTTCCAGGCGGCAAGCCTGATCTGTGGACGGCGGTCAGAGAATTTGCGGTTAACGAGAACACAGGCAAAGCGGGCATTTATACGAATGTTCCCGGGCTCAAGGATACAGCCGTTGCTTCAACGCCGACTTCCGTTGAGATTGCAAATCTTAGCCAAATTACATTGCAGGCATCGGAGTATGTGGGCATGAAGCTGCAGTCGATCGAGCAGATCGCAGAGGTAACGCTGGCAAGCGCCAATCCGGAAGTCGTAATGGAGTCCTCCGAGAATGGCGTTGAATGGACGGCAGTTACTGCTGCTGCGCCTTACAACGATGCCGCTTACTTCCGGCTAATCAACAAAGGCGATCAGGCGGTCACATTCGATCTGGGCCGTTTGTTCGTGAAGCTGAATAAGTTCACCGAGCCAGTTGTTACGCATAACTATGGAAGCATCTATCAGGGCAATATTAGTCAGGTTTACAATGCGGATTTGGTGAACAAGGTATGGTTCGGCAGTATTCAAACAGCCGGCAAATACGTGCAGGTGGACATGGGCGGGGTCGTAAATGTACGCAATGTCGCAGTCGTCATCGGCGACGGAGAAGGCGACTTCTTCCGCAAAGGCGACTTGCAGCTATCGGCGGACGGCCAGAATTGGATCACCATTCACAGCTTCAATAACCCTGGCGACCGCAGCCTGAACTTTCCCGAGCATGAGGTTCCTTACCGGTACAAGCGAGTTCAGGTAGAAGAAACGGCTGCCAGATATGTCAGATTAATCTCCACACAGACGCATGACGCATGGTTCGCATTAAATGAGATCATCGTGAATGAAGGGCTGGATCGCCCTGGATCGGAGAATCCTTCCATTCAAGTGAATCCGCAGGGCGCAACTGGCAATGAAGGGCTATATGCGATCGATCATCAATTGTCGACGTTCTACACGCCTAGCGGCGAACCTGCGACAGGGCAGCTTACTTACAAGTTGTCCAATGAAACGAAGCTGGGCGAAGTCATTATACTGCAGAACCCTTCTCGCATTTCCAATGCAGCGGTTTCGGTAAGAGATGCGAAGGGCTGGCATGAAGCCGGCACGCTATCCGAATCTTTCAACCGGATCGACACCTCCGACATGGAGGATGTGCTTGAAGTTCGTCTGCAATGGAATGGAGCCGTGAAGCCTCAAATCCATGAGATCATCCCGGTGAAGAGGGACGGAGATGTCGTTATTCCTGAAGGTCCGGCAACAAGCCTGACAGGCGATGACACCGTTGTCGGAGGACAGGAGTTCGAGGTTCAATACGGGATCAAGCAAGTAGAAGGGCTTAAATATGCGGCGAGCATTGTGTTGACTTACGATCCGAATGTCATGTCGTTCGTTTCCGCAGCTGAGCTTCAACCGGGAATTTCGATCATCAAGACAGTATCGGATACGCCGGGACAAATTCAATTGATCATGGCCTCTCAAGGGGCGAATCATCCGATAACGGGCGATACCCAGCTGGCGAAGCTGACCTTCCGCGCATTAGATGTGCCGGAGACGACAGAAGGCCAAATGACGGTCAGCCAGACGATTCTTGGAGATGCGGAAGGCACAGAGACGGGGCTGGCTCCATCTACTTACCGTATCGAGATCACAGCTGTTCCGAAGGGTATGGAAGGCGACGTCAATGGCGACGATCGAGTATCGGTTGGCGACCTTGCGCTGATCGCCGCGAATTACGGCAAAGACGAGGACAGCGCGGATTGGGCCCAAGTGAAGCATTTGGATGTCAAGGCTGACGGCAGCATTGATCTCCTTGATTTGGCTTTGGTCGCGAAAAAGATTTTGGGGTAAAACGCAAAACGTTTTGTAACAAGAAAAGACGGCTACCATCCAAGCATGCGGATATGTAGCCGTCTTTTTCTCTAATGGAGGTGGATATGGTGATGCATTGGAATAAGGTATTAAGTCTTGTCATCATTGTTTCTGTTGTCATGGCGATCACGAATATAGCCCCGGCCGTTTCGGCAGAGGCTGCGGCACCGGAGCCTGTCATTATCGATGTAACGGATTATGGAGCGATTCCGAATTCTATGGAGGATGCAGCGTCGCCCGTACAACAGGCACTTGCAGCGGCTGCCAAAGTCGAAGGCCCCGTAGTTATTCATTTTCCTGAGGGAAGATGATATGATTTCTATTCGGAAAATGCGGAGAAGCGGCCCTATTATATTTCCAACACGGCTTCCGAAAGCGAAAATCCGGATGTAACGAAAACGATTGGACTTCTTCTTAAGGATCTGGTTAATGTGACCGTTGAAGGAAACGGTTCCTTGTTTATGCTTCACGGGAAGATGACTTCATTTGTCGTGGATCAGAGCGAAAATATCGAGATCCGAAACGTAAGCGTTGACTATGAGCGTCCTACTATGTCTGAAGTTAAAGTCGTAGAGCTCGGCTCTAATTACTTGGATGTTGAAGTGAACCGGGACTCTCTATACGAAATAAGAAATAACAGGGTCTATTGGCTTTCAAGCCAAGCTGCAACTATGCCGAAGCGGGATTGATCGCGTATGGCGATGACGGTAATTATTTCTATGTCGCGCGTAAGCATCACCCTGGTTATGGGGGGCCTATCTTTACCGTCATTTCGGAGATGAACGGAGTGCCGAAGGAGGAGTATATTCGGGATTCGGTTCAAGAAGGCTCCGTTTATTTGAAGGTGACCAAGGAAGGCAGCCGCTATGCCGGTTACTATAGCCTGGATCAGTCCAACTGGATTCAGATAGGATCTGCTATCGAAAACAAGTCGATATCCCAGTTGAAAATCGGTTTATTCGCCAATAACGCAGGCGGAGGCAGCGGATACGGCGATGACGCTGATTTCTATAGCTTCCAGCTGGAGGGCCGCTCTATCCCGTTTGGCGAGAAGGTCCCGGTTCAAGGGCTTCAGGCCGTGCTGGACGCTCCGGAGGAGGTCGTATCGGAGGAACCATTCGTTACCAGCCTTGGTTACAGTCATGTCACGAATCCGATACAAGCCCAAGATATCGTCATCCATTACGATATGGACCGATTCGAGTTCATCAAGGCCGAATCCAAGCAGGAGTCTGTCAAAGTGGTCGGGATAAATCGTGATATGCCGGGGCAGGTCCGATTGATAGTGGCGAGTCTAGGGGCGAATCAAGCTCTTGCTTCGGACGGTGCGTTTATGGAATTGACATGGCGGGCCAAGGCTGACGACATGCACGCAGCAGGGAAAATCGAAACGGCGAAAGTCATTGTAAGCGATTCGGAAGGGACAGAAACGAATGCCGCCCAAGCCGCTAGTACCATCCGTATCCTGCCAATCGTACCCGGCTTGCCGGAGGATGTGAACAAGGACGGCAAGGTGAGCGTCGGAGATCTCGGCATCGTTGCCGCCCATTACGGCAAAAACGCCGGCAGTCCGGATTGGAATGCCGCGAAGATGGCGGACATAACGAAGGACGGCAAGATAGATATAGAGGATTTGGCAGCGGTCGCAAGAGAAATATTGTAAGCATACAACCTAACGAGAAATTATTAGGGACGGCGAATTGTTGAAGGATGAACTACGTGATCTTGGACAAAACGAGGCGTGGTTGAGGAATCAACTTAAATCCCATAAGGTAAAAGATATTCGGTATGTATTTATCGCAGAATGGATGGAAGGGGATGGTTTATTTATTCAAACATTTGACGATTGACCTGGCTCGAACAAAATACTCAAACGCAGCATAGTAAGCGTCAAATAGCCTACCTAGGTGAAATATGATACCGGCTCCGGATACCATCTAGCAACGCGTAAGAAGGCTATGCCGACAGGGCATAGCCTTCTTGCGTTCCGGGAAGTCAAATCTCTTCCACGGGTTCGTCCAGTACGGCGAGCTGCAGCTTGCGAAGCTCCTGCTTGAGCGACTTCGCGACATCTGCATAGGAGTCATAGCCGTACACATTTTTCAGCTCGTAAGGGTCCAGCTCCAGGTCGAACAGCTCCCACTCGGGCGAGCGGTTCTCTTCGATCGAGCCCGACGTGCCCAGCGCTTCGCCGTAATAATAAATAAGCTTGTACCGTTCCGTCCGTATGCCGTAATGCGAATAGACGTTATGGTGTTCGTCCAGGTGCATCCAATACCGGTAGTACATCGAGGTGCGCCAATTATCCGGCGTCCCGGCATCTTCCCAGATGGGTCGCAGGCTGCTGCCTTGCATCTCATCGGGAATCGGTATGCCTGCGTAGTCCAGGAAGGTCGCCGGAAAATCGATGTTGAGCGTCATCGCATCCGTTCTCGAGCCTGCCCGAATCTCGCGCGGATAACGGACGATGAACGGCATCCGAAGCGATTCCTCGTACATGAAGCGTTTGTCATACCAGCCGTGGTCGCCTAAGAAAAAGCCTTGATCGGAGGTATAGATGACGATCGTATCTTCGGCTATGCCGTCCTCCTCCAGGTAGTCGAGCAGACGTCCGACGCTCTCGTCAATGGAGGCGACGCATCGTAGATAATCCTTGATGTACCGCTGGTATCTCCATTTCTTCGCTTCGATCGGCGAGAGTCCATCCGGAGGCGATCCTTTAAGATCCACCTCGTCATTCATATGGCTGTCAATGCGCATCCGCGCATCGACAGCGGCCTTGGAACGAGTGGCGTAATCGTCGTAGAAGGTTTCCGGTTCCGGAATTACCGTATCCTCGTAGAGCGACTCGTATTTCTTGGCAGGGACCCACGGACGATGGGGGGCTTTATGATGACACATAAGGAGAAACGGGCGATCCCTGTCGCGCTTGTCCATCCAATCGATCGAGAAGTCCGTAATGACATCGGTAACGTATCCTTTGAATTTTTTCAGCTCGCCCATTTCGTAGAAGTGAGGATTATGGTAGTCCCCTTGGCCGGGGACGACCGTCCAATAATCGAAGCCCGTAGGGTCGGCATTGCCGCCGTGCCCGAGGTGCCACTTGCCGATCATCGCGGTCTGGTAGCCGCCTTCCTGGAGCAGCTTAGGGAAGGTCATTTGTCTGCCGTCCAGCTCGTCCTCGATCGACTTGACGCCGTTCAGATGATTGTATTTGCCCGTAAGGATGGCTGCCCGACTAGGCGAGCAGATCGAGTTCGTGCAGAAGCAATTGTCGAACAGCATGCCTTCATTCGCGATCCGGTCCAGCTGAGGCGTCCGATTGATGCGGCTGCCGTAGCAGCTCATGGCGTGCGAAGCATGATCGTCCGACATCATAAACAAAATGTTTGGTTTCCGTTCCGTATGCATAATCGTTTCACCCCTATTCGAATATAAACGCGACATTGAGCTCGCGGATCAGACTGGAAATCTCCTTGGTGCGTTTCATTCCGAATTTTTTGAGCAGCGTATTGATCTGGGATTTGATGGTGACGGGCTCTACCATGCGAAGCCTGGCCATATCCTCAACCTTGCAGCTTGCGAGCAGAAGCTTGATGATGTCCCGCTCGGCCTGCGTAAGCTGGGACAGGATGCTCATGAAGAAGATCAGCTTACTCTCCGTCTGCTTGAGCCGGGAGAACTCGCTCTTCAGCTTGGAGGACATCGAGGAGGAGCCATGCTTCTGCTCCTCATAAGCGTATTCAATGCTTCGTATGATTTCGTCATGCTCGGCCGACTTCACCAGATAGTCTCTCGCATTGGTTAACGTGTAAGCCTTGTATATCGTTTCGTCGTCTTCGTGCACGGTTAAGAAGATGATCCCGAGCTCCGGCCTCAGAACGGATAACCGATTCGCGGCTTCGATGCCGTCCTGATGGGACTCCATCTCGATATCCATCAGCATAATGTCCGGATTCGCCTGCAGCGCAAGCTCCACAGCCTCATTGCCGGTAGCGGCGGCGCCCGCCCATTCCATCTGGGGACGGTTCTCGATCATTTCCGAGAAATCCTGTCTGAGGATGTCATGATCCTCGGCGACGGCAACCCGTATGATGCGAGAGGACCAGCGGTTAATCATCGGATCTGTATATGGGTAAGTAAACATAAAATGTCGTACCCTCCCCGAGTTTGCTGTCGAACCGGACATAGCCAAAGTGGGCTTTCACCGTCTGCTGAACGTAGGACAAACCCAGTCCCCAATTCGTGTCCGAATTTTTGCGGGTGTAGAACGGATCGAATATTTGATGGCGATGGTTCTTGTCGATGCCGGTCCCGTTATCCTTGATTTGCAAGACGACATAATGGCCGGCCAGGCAGCTGTCAAAGCTGACGGAAGGCGCTCGTCCGAGACCTCTGTTGTCATGGACGGCATCGAAGGCATTGGACAGCAGGTTGTAGACGGTCTGGACGATATAAGGGAGGTCAGCCAAGATCAGATGCTCCTTGAACGGCTTGGCCCGGAGCAGAGCCCGCTGCTCCGGATCCAGCTTCGGCAGAACATGCTCATAAATGAATCGAACGCTTGTCGGCCGAAGGCGCATCCGATTCGTCTTGAACGCGCCGTACAATTCGTCCATGCGCTGCAGGATTTGGTCGTTGCTGGCGGCTAGTCTCTCCAGATCATCCCGTATAAGCCCCGAGTGCTCCGTCCGGCCCGCGTTCTGATCTTCAGCCTCCGGGGCTTCCGCCATACGCCTCTTCAGATTGCGAATCAGCACCCGCTGCGCAAGGATTTGATTTTTGATTCCGTGCGTAAAGACGCGAACGCCCATATCGCTCTGGCGAATTTTTTTCTCCACGAGCAGCTCCGGCTTGCCGATCTGCCCCACCAGCTTGTTGTATCTCCATAGGGAGAACCCGCCGACGATCGTGACGACGAAGCTTATGCCGATGAGGACGTACCACTGAATAACGGACAGCATGCTGTGGTAGTAGAGTGATCCCATATAGAAATAGGTCGTCGATACGGCATGGCTGACCTGCAGCGGGGACAATACGCCGAACAGCAAGAAGATGACGGCGAGGTTGACGACGGTCACGAACACGATCATGAATTTATTCCGGAGCCACGGCGTCCTCATCGTTCCAAGCTCGCGGATAAGCAAGACGAGCAATATAAGCTCGTAAAGCAAATAGGAAGCCCGCATAATGAACGCTGTCCGGCTATGAACGATATCGGGCAAATGTTCGGTAAGGCGAGCGTATACGACGGGTTCATAAATCAGATAGCTGAGCAGCGCGAACAGGAATGAGACGGCATAAGCGATTTTTTTGAACCTAGGCCGAATGATCGTGCTCACGCCAATGACGAACCCGGCCATAAAAAACAAAAAAACGGCGCGTCCAATCGAAAGAAGGCGACTCATCTCGTCGATCGTAATGGTCGAATACTGGAAGTACCGATGAATATCCGGATGCAGGAAAAAAATAAATTCCATCCGATATGGCAAGCCGCCGCTCTTGGCGAAATAGTACATAAATCCGACGATGAGCAGGATGCTGCCTGCGAAGCAACCGGTCAACCAAGCCGAAGAGGATTTCATGCTGGTAGTCACAAGCACGATGCCGGTAATCGTCATGACGGCTAATATAAACAGGATCATGCCTGCCAGCTCCTAATGGAATAGTAACGACGACGAATCGTCGTTACTATTCTAGCACAGGTGAATAAGCACAATTTTTGGAACTTTTGCAGGGACGCGATTATTCCGCGATTTTGCCCATCAAGTCAAATGCGACATAGTCCTCGACCGGGGCTCCTTTCTCGAGCTTGCCGCTTGACAAGAACAGCTCTTGCTGCTGCTCATACCATTTTTTTGCGGTGCCGTCCGCGAACAGCTCCCGGACCTCCGTTCCCGTCATCCAAACGCCGCTGTCCACTTCTTCCTGGACCGATTCGACAGGGGTCGCATTAAGCTCGGCCACATAGCCGACAACCTCGTCCAGATTGTCCGCGCGGTAGTCCATCGCTTTGTGCAGGCCTTTCAGAAAACGAACGACTTTGTCTTCATTTTTGCTTAAGTAGTCCGGCGTTACGATCCAGCTGGAAGGGAATACGAACTCTTCGCTGAAGCTTGCGCTGTTCGCAAGTACCGTAATGCTTTCCTTGCCGACCGCTTTTTTGATTTCGGTGGAGTAGGGCGCCCATACAATGGCGGCATCCACTTTGTCGGCGATAAATGCGGAGACGGCGCCGGCCATGTCCATATTGACCAGCTTAATGTCGTCGCGAGTCATGCCTTCCTTCTTCAAAGCCAGATCGAGCACAATTTCTCCCGATGTGCCAAGCTGCGTCGCAACCGTCTTGCCCTTCAAATCCTTCACCGTCGCGATGCCGGAATCCGTGCGTACCATCAGCTCCTCGGCTTTGCTCAGCACGTCCAGCGAGACGATCTTCACTTTGCCTTCTACGGCAAGGAAGTGCGCGCCATGTCCGACATAACCGAGATCGATGTCTCCGGAGATCATGGCGGCAACTTCTGTAGGACCGCTAGTGAATTTGACGAGCTCGATCTCGAGGTTCTGTTCTTTGAAGAAATCCTTCTTTATACCGGTAATGACTGCGGAGGAGCCGCCCATATTGGGATGGTACGCAATACGAAGCTTATCCGGCTTAGGAGCGGCGGTAGGCTCCGCGCTCGGCTCGGAGGAAGCTTCTGCGCTCGCGCCCGGCGTTGCGCTCGCGCCGGCATTCCCGTTATTCCCGCCATTCGAACTGCCGCATGCTGCCATTGTGAACATAAGGACGGAAGCGAGTGCAATCGTTAACCATTTTTTCATGAAGATCCCCTCATTTCTATTATTTTTTGGCGTCCAGGTATTCTTGATAGACCAGGCTCCAAATTTCGTTCTTGATATCGTGAAACTCCTTGGACATACGCGTTTCCTGTGTCCGGGGATACGCAAGATCGATCGGAACAATGGCCTTGATCCGTCCGGGCCTGGCGCTCATGACCACGACGCGGCTGGCAAGCAGCACGGCTTCTTCGACATCGTGAGTAATGAAGAAGCAGGTTTTCTGTTCTTGCTCCCATGTGTGAAGCAGCTCTACCTGCAGCTGCGTCCGCGTCTGCGCATCAAGCGCTCCGAACGGCTCATCGAGCAGCAGCAGCTGAGGATTGACGGCGTAGGCGCGGGCAATCGCGACACGCTGCTTCATGCCCCCGGAGAGCTCCTTCGGATAAGCGTCTGCAAAATCCTTAAGCCCCACCGATTCAATATATTTTTTCGCGATGGACCTGCGCTCGCCTTTGCCCACTTTTTTGAGCTTGAGTCCGAATTCAACATTTTGTCTCACGGTCAGCCAGGGGAACAGCGCGTATTGCTGGAAGACGACGCCCCGTTCGCTGCTCGGTCCGTGAATGGACGCTCCATCGATGCGGACTTCGCCGGAGGTAGGGACGTCCAGCCCAGCGAGAATATTCAGCAGCGTCGTTTTGCCGCAGCCCGACGGGCCGACGACGCATATGAATTCGTTGTTCGCTATTCTCAAGCTGGTATCGTTCAGCGCGACGACCTCTCCGCGAGAGGTTTGAAAAACTTTGCGGACCGCGTCGATCTCTACTTTCGCAGGCTCCGGCTTCGCTTGCTCTGTACTCGCTTCCCTTAGCATCACTACACGCTCCGCACTTCCTGCCATCCCGCCAGCCTCCTCTCCAGGAACAATAAGACCTTATCAAGCAGAAAACCGATAATGCCGATCATCACAATGCCCAAAATAACGATTTCCATCCGGAAGTACAAGCTTGCTTCCTGAATCATCTGACCGAGGCCGACTTGAGCGCCCGTTAATTCCGCGGCGATCAACGTCGTCAGAGCGGCGCTTAGTCCAAGCCGCAGCGCGACCAGAATGAACGGGAAGGATGCCGGAATGATGACATGGAAGAAGATGTCTCGGTCCTTGGCCCCCAGCACGCGCGAAGCTTTGATCAACGTCACGTCTACATTTCGTACGCCCTGGTAGATCGAGACGACCATCACAAGGAACGAAGCCACGAATATAACGGTAATCTTGGCGCTCTCTCCAACCCCTTGCGCAACGATAACGAGAGGAATGTAAGCAATGGGAGGAATGGTCCTTAAGAATTGGATCCAAGGCTCGACGAGCATCCGGCATACTCTGTACCATCCCATCAGGAAGGCGACCGGAATGGCGACGAGCAGCGCAAGCGCGAAGCCTCCGAGCACGCGGAACAAGCTTGCGTAAATATGCTCCAGCAGCCTGCCGCTGGACGCTTCCTTGATGAAGGCGTCGAACGTATCGACAGGTCCCGCGAAAACGGCTCCGGCTTTCGTCATCGATACCAGCTGCCAAACGAGAAGTCCGAGCAAGAGGGATATGGTTAGAAAAACCTTTCCATTAATTCGGTCAAGCATCTGTCCGATTCTAGTTGCAGGTTTGTTGTCCATGCCTCTCCACCTTTGCTATGTAATGGGGTGCTGCTGGTCTCATTGTACGAATTAACAAATCGTTAAAATAGTATGAATTTTTTTATAACCTAGCACGAAACGCCAATACCGTCGAAGGTACAAATAGTACCGAATAGTCGTTACTACAACTGGTTATTGTTTCAGGGGTACCCAATTTAAATGCGAATTCTCCTAATTTTCGATGTATTGTCATCTTTTTAGGCCGCGGCAACGCACGTATACTTAAACTGTAAAGGGGTGAGGGACTTTGAATAAACATAAACTCGGCATTCGCATGATTAGACAATGGGATTTGCAAGTAATGGTGATCCCGGCATTATTATTCGTGATCGTATTTAGCTACATCCCAATGTGGGGATTGCTTATGGCATTTCAAGATTTCAATATATTTAATGGATTTATGGCAAGTCCATGGGTGGGGTTGAAGCATTTTCAAGATTTTTTTCATGCGTCTGACTTTTGGATAATAATGCGAAATACAATTGTGATTAGCTTCCTGAAACTATTAATAGGCTTTCCAGCGCCAATAATACTGGCACTGATGCTTAATGAAGTTAGAATTCTATCATTTAAGAAGGTTGTACAAACGATTAGTTATATTCCACATTTTATATCGATGGTTATAGCGACAGGACTGCTAATTAACTTGTTGTCAGTTGATCATGGCAGTATAAATGAATTGTTAATGTATTTGAACATCATTGATTCGCCGGTCAACTGGCTGTCAACACCGGAATACTTTTGGAGCATACTCGTCTCATTAGGCATATGGAAGGATGTTGGATTTGGCGCTATTATTTATGTCGCTGCAATTGCCGGCATCGACCCCCAATTGTACGAAGCCGCACAGCTAGACGGTGCGAGCCGATTTAAGCAAATTTTCGCAATTACGCTTCCGTGCATTATGCCAGTTATTATAATTTTCCTAATATTAGCAATAAGCAACACTTTGAATATTGGCTTCGAGGAGATTTTGCTTTTAACAAATAAAGGCGCAAATGCTGTAGTAAAAGATGTGTCTGACATTGTAGATACGTATGTGTACAGAGTAGGGATTCAAAGCCAACGATATTCATATGCAACAGCGGTAGGCGTATTCAAATCAATTGTTAGTGTTATGCTCCTCGTACTCGCTAATGCAGCTTCTAGAAAATTCAGCAACTCAAGTTTGTGGTAGGGGGGGGGGGGGGGGGGATCTATGAACTCGAATTTAAGTGAAAAAGCGCTAATGGCGTTTATTTATAGCTCCTTATTTGTATTGATGTTTGTAACACTGTATCCGTTTTGGAATGCGATTGTCATCTCCTTCAATACAGGGCACAATACAGCCCTCGGGGGACTAAGCTTTTGGCCAAGAGATTTTACGATGAAAAATTATCAGGTTGTATTACGGGACTCGCGATTGTTAGACGCATTTGTTGT
This sequence comes from Paenibacillus sp. LHD-117, assembly GCF_030929555.1. Taxonomy (GTDB): domain Bacteria; phylum Bacillota; class Bacilli; order Paenibacillales; family Paenibacillaceae; genus Pristimantibacillus. The sequence continues at coordinate 29,269 of NZ_JAVFVT010000045.1, forward strand.
TACAGCATTAAGAACAGTAGTAGGCACAGTTTTATCTATATTTTTCACATCCTTATTTGCCTATGGATTGTCCAAAAAGGAACTAATCGGAAGAAAATATTATATGGTGATTTGTGTGATCACGATGTACTTTAGCGGCGGCCTTATTCCAACCTTTTTACTTATCCGCGAATTGCATCTTATGAATACATTTTGGGTCATGGTTATTCCGGGGATAATCAGTGTTTGGAATATGATTATTTTCCGCACGTTTTTCATTCAATTGCCTGAAGGATTGGAGGAATCGGCCAAAATGGATGGATGCAATCATCATGGCGTATTTTTTAGAATTGTGCTTCCGATATCAGGGCCTGTTGTTGCGACACTATCGTTATTTACAGCTGTATGGCATTGGAATTCATGGTTTGATGCCAGCATTTATATTACGAATCCCAAATTATTGCCTATTCAAACGCTGCTGTCCAACATCGTTAATTCCAATCTTGTAAGTGAATCGTCTCAATTTTTGAAGCAAACGACTGTAAAAGCGATTCAACAAGCCAATATAGTGACGTATAGGTCTTTGCTTATGACAACTATGGTGATTTCTACAATACCGGTACTCGTTGTATTTCCCTTCGTTCAGAAATACTTTTCGAAAGGTGTGCTGGTAGGCTCGTTAAAGGAGTAGAGCATTAGCTTGTTATTAAAAGCTGATTTCACTGCAGGGATATCAGTTTTTAATATAGTATTGATATTTCGATATAAAAAGGGAGGACAAAAAATGAAACGACAATTACAGATATTCATGTTATTGGTTTTGGCTGTATCGTTAGTATTGGCAGGATGCAGCTCAAGTAATAATGGAAACTCTAATGCTGTATCAACGAATACTCCGGCAGAAGATAAAGGGAATCAAGCTGAAACTAACGATACCGAGAAAGAGAAAGAAAAGGATCCATTGGAAATGTCATGGTATGTTGTGTATGACTGGGTTACGATTACTCCTTGGGGTGAGGATTTATCGACTGAATGGATTAAAAATGATCAAAATGTTCAAATCAATTGGGTAGCGGCAAACGGCGCAGCCGATCAAAACTTGAACAATATGATCGTTTCAGGTGAATTGCCAGATGTTATTACAATGGATAGAGGAGCTAAAATTGAACAGCTTGTGCAGGCTGGAATGCTAGTTGCTCTCGACGAATATATCGACAAATATCCGAATTTGAAAAAATGGCTTGGCGATGATGCAATAAATATGCTGCGTTCAAGCGACGGGAAATTGTATCAATTCCCTAACTGGTACACTGGTTCTGGTGAATTAGGCGGTAATGCGGGCTGGATGATAAATACAAAAATATATAAAGAGCTTGGATCGCCTAAGCTGGAAACATTTACAGACCTGGAGAACTACTTAACTTTAGCTAAGGAAAAATATCCGGATATTACACCATTGGATGTACAAGAGCAATTCAGAGGCTTCCCTGTTATTTATTCCGGTTTTGGTGAAAACAAACCATTCTTTAACGTTGATAAAACATACTTCTATCAGGATGGCGACCAGCTGCTTCCCGTATTTGATGACCCTGCTTTAAAAGAAGCGTTGTTATATACTTCAAGACTATTCCGCAACAAGCTAATTACACAGGATGCCTTTACTCAAACCTATGATCAATACATGGAGAAGGTCAATTCTGGAAAGGCTGCAGTTGTAGTAAGTGTGGATGCATTTAATCAAGGACATGAAGGTTCATTGCCCGGAAAAGGTGTAGATGAAGAACCGCTATATAAAGCAATTTGGACAATTCATAAGGAAGGCTTGGATGCCAGCAAAATTAAGCCGGATCCGAAATATCGCACAGGCTGGAACTCTACTTTAATTACTAAGAAGGCAAAAGACCCTGAAGCAATCTTTGCGTTCATGGATTGGATGACAAGTCCAGACGGACAGCGCATTCGTTTTGATGGTCCTCCAGGGGTGCTGTGGGATGAAATCGGTGACGATGGCGTTGTTATTAAGACTAATAAATATACAGATGCGGAATTGGAAAAAATGGTATTAACGAGCGATTTCAACTGGGTAGCTAACGGTAATTACTTCGGAGAGATTGATTACAAAACGAAAATGAAAGAAGATGAAGGCGTTCGTCCTTGGACTGCTTGGAGCACATTAGCACAAAAAGAAGTGTACGGACAAACAAGCTTTGATGCTACCGAGTTTGAAAATATTTACCCTGCACCAGATTCTGATGAAGGTATTGCCGATCAAAAGATTGCGGAAATTATGCAAGAATTGCTTGCTAAGGCAGTATTTGCGAAGGATGACAGCGAAGTAGAAAAGCTGCTTGCTGCTGCTAAAGCTGACGCAGAAAAAGCAGGTATTGCTAAAGTAGTTGCTTTTAAAGAAGCAAGATGGAAAGAAAACCTGGTAAAACTGAATAAATAATCGAAAAAGAAAAGTACAATGAGCAACCCTCAGCTTCTTTAATGGAGCCGAGGGTTGCTTTAGATAGATTATTTGTTATCAAATCTATATGTTGCATCATTCTCTTTACACTAGGGTTACTCCATAAATTACAATAGAAGCAGGGGGGGGAGTCCGAATGTATAAAGTTTTACTTGTGGACGATGATTTACCTGACTTGGAGGGCTTAAAGCGCTTTATACCTTGGGATGACATGAATATGGAGGTTGCAGCGACTGTTAATAATGGGATGAAGGCGCTGTCGATTTTGGAAGAGCAGCCTATCGATATTTTAGTGACGGATATAAGAATGCCCATTATGTCTGGTCTGGAACTAACGGAACAGGTTATAAAGCTGAACAAAAAAATGAAAATAATTTTTGTAAGCAGCTACGCTGATTTTGAATATGCAAAGCAAGCGGTTAACTTGAAAGCGTTTGGATACGTGCTTAAACCGGTCGACGATCAAGAAATTATTAAGCTGTTGAAAAAAGCTAAAGATGAGCTGGATCAAGAAAAAACGCACGCCCCAATCGTTCGCAATAAACTGCTGCAGGAATGGTTTCTAGAACTAATTAATACAGAGGATGTAGCGAAGGTATTGCCAATAAACGAGTTAATTATCAAGCATGGCGAGGCCGCGGTAGCCGTTATCGAGATTGATCATCGGATCGGCATGGAGAAGGACTCATGGTTTGAGAGCTTGGTTGCTATCGTGCAAAGCTGCATGGAGCTTGATCAGCATTCCATTGTGATGAAATGGTTCAACTCCTCAATCGTCATGTTATTGCAAGGCAATGAGCAGGCAGTGATACCGCTGCTGAATGGGATACAAGAGACAGTTCGCACTAATGCAGAGTTTACCATTACGATTGGCTTGGGCCAATTTGTAGCGGACGCTGCAGATCTGCAAGCATCGTTTAAGCAAGCGCGGCAAGCCGTGCAATCCAAGCTATTTGTGAGCAAGGACAGAATTATTACGGCGGAGCAAGCGATGAGAGAGGTTAGTCTGCAGGTTATCGATCTTGAGGGGTATCTCGCATCGCTGCTGCATAGTATTTCGGAATACTCGGTTGTTGATATACATGATAGCTTAGAAGAAATATTTCGCTTATTCCAATCCAGTCGCAGCACGATTGTGGTTTACCATATCATTTACTATATATTGTCTCAGGTTGAGATTTACTTAAAAAGCCGAAATGAAAATGTAAACGATATATTAGGTGTAAATTACGAGGGACTCCATATTTTATTCGAATATGAAACATTAATTGAGATGAAGCGAAAGCTGAGGGAGATTTTGTTTCAGTGCTCGGAAAAGCTGTATTTCAAACGACAAACTGTGCCGCAAAAGCTGGTTGCTGAAATTGAACGGTACGTGTTGAATAACCTGGACAAAAAAATTACTCTTAAAGATGTTGGAGATCATTTAGCGTTTTCGGGTAATTATTTGGCTCATTTATATAAAAACAATACTGGAGTCGCATTTAGTGATTTCGTTATTCAGACGAGAATGAACAAAGCGAAGGAAATGCTCCGCAATCCTCGTTTGAAAATTTTTGAAATCGCTGAAGCGGTTGGTTATCGTGATTTGCCATACTTTACAAAGCAATTTAAAGAGTATTTTGAAGTAACGCCAAGCGAATATAGAAAGGCAGCTAAATAAGGGATGAGCAAACATAAAGGAAAGCTGAAGTCTATCTCCTTTTATTGGAAACTGCTGGCAACCTATACGGCTATTGTAATGATGGCGATTATTGCTCTTGGCACGTACTCTTATCAAAGCTCGATGAAAACATTGGAGGAGCATACACGCTCCAGTTTGTCGGGTTCACTGGAATTAATGAAAGAAAACATTATGTATACCATTATGGAATTGAATAAAATAGCGGATCAAATTTACTTGGATGAAACGATTCAACGCGCGTTTCTTAGAGAATTTGATGCGGAGCAAAGCTATTATTTCTATCATGAATATTTGATTCCGAAGTTTGAATCCACCTTAAAAATGTCGACAGATTTCTTATGGATCACGCTATATGCGAATAACCAAACCATCTATGAAAAGTACTATTCCGAGGAGAAAAAATCGTTGACGACAGGAAAGGGCTATGAGCTTCGGAAAGCGAAGGAAGGAGGTGAGCTTTGGTACAATCAATTGAACTATATGCCAGTAAAAAGATATTGGCTAGAGGTTGAGGAGGATAAAGACAATGGTGCGCTTTCGCTCATAATGCCCCTCATAAATTTTAATAGCATTACACCTATAGGCTGGCTGCGCGTAAACATTAAAAAGAAGGATGTTTTTCGGGCGCTTGATTCACAAAAGCTGGGCGTAATGAGCAACCTGTTTATTGTTGACAATGAAACTAAAAAGGTTGTTTATAGCAATGACAGAGAGAGCATTCCGGAAAAGGTAAGCGACGAGGAGTATTTAATTGTAGAACAGCTCATTAACAATGATGAATGGTCGCTCATTGCATTTATCCCAAAAATCGAGCTGGAAAAAAACACAGGAAAAATTAGAAAAGCAACATTGCTCGCCTGTGCAATAACATTTTTCGTTATTATGTTCATTAGCTTTGCGCTGACCAAGATGCTGACGAAAAGAATAAATAAAATAAGCAGGTCGATGAACGCTTTCAAGGAAGGCAGCTTTCATAAACGCATTAATTTCAAAAGCAATGATGAGTTTGCTGTAATTGCGCAATCCTTTAATGAGATGGCTCAAACGATTGAACGTTTAATTTATGAAGTTTATATGAGCGATATAAGCAAAAAGGAAGCAGAACTGCAAATGCTGCAAAATCAGATTAATCCACATTTTTTATACAACACATTGTCAACGATTAGCAGGCTTGCCAAGCTTGGAGAGCTTGATCAAATGCATCAAATGGTGCTCGGTCTTTCGAAATTTTACAGATTGGTCATGAATACGGGCGTGATGATTATTCCGCTGGAACTTGAATTGCAGCAGGTTCAAGCTTATTTGGACATTCAAAGGACTAAATATGGGGACGCATTGAAAATTGTCTATGACATAAAGTGCGATACGAGTCGAATATTGACACTCAAATTATTGCTGCAGCCTTTTTTGGAAAATGCTTTAATTCATGCTTGGCATCATGAATCGTTATACATTTATGTGCGTTGCTGGAGCTCTTCGGATCGTGTATATATCGAGATCGAGGATAATGGCTGCGGAATAGAGCCGGATAAAGTGAAGAAGCTCAATGAAAATCCTGAGTCGGTAGGCTATGGCATTCGCAATGTAACGGAACGAATCCGCTTATACTACGGGCCGGACTATGGCGTTCGAATTAGCAGTCAATTAGGAGAAGGCACATTCATTCATATCGAAATACCGCTGGAGATGAAAGAGGACTAAAGCTCATATTTAATAAAGTTTCGAATTATGCTCTGAACACAATGCAGGGAGGGCTGTCGAAGCAGATGCTGAAACCAGTGACAGGAATAACGTAAGGTTGTGAAAGTAATGAATATGGCATTTTAAAAGTGAGGCGTTCGACACGGTTCTTGTTCTTGACGGAGTAAGTCGCTTACCCATGGTGGAGGGCTTGGTGATGAAGGCAGACGCGATTCGAGCCGCATCCCTTTGGCATCCCCGACAGCCTGAAGGTCCCGCCGATTTACAGCCAAATAGTAGGGCAAACGTCCATAAGCATCACGTGCCGTTTTTTCAATGACCTGACTAATTTTCATCTCCGATTTACTTCAAAGGGGGGGAATGTTCAGCTTACCTCAACCACATCGACTGGCGCTCTGGCAGCCCACTCTAATGCGGTGTCTATGTCTGGAACATCAATCACCATTAACCCACCGGGTTCACTGCATCGGTCGTGGATCCTTTTGGAAACATCATTGGCTTGGTCCACAGTCCGCACTATAAAGAAATTTGGAATTCCATTCGCAAAGCATAACCCTGAATTCAGCTTGCATCGTTATCGAAACGATGCAAGCTATTTCTTTGAATCGAATTCAATATTTCCGATTGTATGCATTTTTCACAAGATGTAAGACATGTAGAGTGATAAATAAAAGAGAATATAAATTTCGTCGTTAGAGTGATACGGAGAACCGTATCACAAGCAGTGGTAAAGCGGAAAGTCGGATTAAAGGATGAAGCTTTGATGCTAAATCTGCAGATTAGAGCTTAAGAACGCACTCGATGGATGTGGTGTGTTTCTTACTGTTAGTGAGGGAAAAATGCAAAAATGGCAGTCATTCGGTATTACCTGGGAGATCGGCTGAGAGACGATCGAGTGAAGGTTTCTGTCGCGGACTTCACATTTGTCGCGCTGAAAGTCAGTCTGCATGTACTCGCTTCGTGGGAGCATGGTGACCCAGTTAAAGTAGAGTAGTTTATGCGTTCGAAGATGTGAGAAAAGACAAACTGGCAAATTGCGCTTCTGATGGAAGGAACCTGATATCCTAGGTTGCAGCCGACGAATTTCAGGTACCCACTCCTGATTTTCGCTTGGCTTTTTTCTTGCTCTTTCCTACGCATCCAATCGATTTGCGCGGAGCGGTTCTTCTTGCGGTTGTTGCAAATATTATGTACGCTAACCGATATACATTCATGCATGAGGTGAACGAGGATGGCGGACCAAAGCGTATTTCAGACACTGCGTTTGAACTATTTATTTTCAGAGGAATATTCTTTTCCTATCAATTGGACATACTTTGAATCAACGATTCCGTACGCAATGATCCGGCTGATTCGCAAAGGGAGCGCCACGTTCGTCATCGACGATACGGTCTACCGCCTGCAGAAGGACGACATCATCTATATCCCGCAAGGCTGCAAGCTTCAATGTGAGGCGCATACTGACGACTTTACGTTTATTAGCATCCGGTTCACGGCGGCGTTCCCGTCCAGCGACATCGATATGTGGTCTAAGCTGGTCGGCTACGACATGAAGACACAGTGCCAAGATCCGCAAATTATCTATTATTTTAATTGCATCATTCGGGAAAAGGACGGCTCCAAGCGAGGGAAGTTTCTGCTGCTCAGAGGCTATTTGGAGCTTATCCTAGCGTATATGATCGACTCCTCGGACGAATCCGCGCCGGAGAGGACGACGAAGCCGAGGACGGTCAATTCGGACAACAAAAACGATAATCGAGCCCAGTTTATCGTTGACTATATGATCAATCATTACGATACGGCCTTGAACGTAGAGGAACTCGCTAAGATGGCTAATGTCAGCTCAACGACGCTCAGAAGGCTGTTCAAGCAGCATACCGGCAAGACGCCAAGCGAGTTTCTGCTGGATTTGAAGATGACGGTCGCCGCCAAAAAAATCGTGGAGACCGACGAGCGGATATCCGACATTGCGTATATGGTCGGCATTCAGGATCCAAATTATTTTACGCGTATATTCAAAAAAAATTTTGGAGTCACTCCCTATACTTACCGTGAGCGTGTACGAGGCTTGTAAGAACTCCATCAAGTGATCGATTTGTGCTACTTATGGTTGGTTTACTATGTTCAAACTCCCACTTTTTTTCGTTATTGTTAATATTGTAAGCGGTAACGAAATATGAAGAATCAAGCAATGACGCGGTAAAAGGGGTGTAGTCGAACGGTAAAAGGTGACGTCTATTTTTTTGAAGCGATTTTGTCGAATTCTGGCGACCAGCATTTTTCGGTAGTGCGAATGATTGGAAATCTGTTTGATTTGTACGAATCCATAACAGAAAGAGGTCATGACTGATGAGAAGAAAAATGACGATGATGATGTTTGCTCTCGTAATGGCATTCAGCGCAGCTTGCAGCAATGGTGCCGGCAATGGCAAGGAATCGACGAACAACGTTTCCGAAACGAATGCGGAAGCCGAGCAAGAGCTGAAGGGCGAGATCGTATTATGGCATTCCTTTACGCAAGGTCCTCGCAATGATTTCATGAAGCAGGCTGCGGATGAATTTATGGCTGCGCATCCGAATGTTAAAATTACGATTGAAACGTTTGCTTGGGCGGAGTTCTATACTAAGTGGACGACCGGACTGCTGTCGGGCCAAGTGCCTGACGTCAGCACGGCGCTTCCGAACCACGTCGTAGAGATGCTGGATGCTGATGCGATCATCCCGATCGACGAGGTCATTGACAAAATCGGCAGAGAACGTTTCTATGATGCTCCGCTTAAGGAAGGCAGCTTGGACGGCAAGAGCTATTCAATCCCGCTATACTCCCATGCGCAGGTCATGTGGTACCGCAAGGATCTGTTGGAGAAGGCAGGTCTCGAGGTTCCCAAGACTTGGGCTGAATTGAAGGAAGCGGCCGTGAAGCTGAACAGTCCGCCGGACGTGTACGGTATGTCCGTACCTATGGGAATCGGCGACATGTTGTCTACGCGTTTCCTGAACTTCTATGTCCGTTCTGCTGGCGAGACGCTCATCACGGAGGATGGGAAAGCCAATTTGACGAGTCAAGCGGCAATAGACGGCATTAAATATTGGACGGACATGTATAAGGCTGTATCTCCGACAGGCTCCATGAACTTCAAGACGCTGGATCAATCGACGTTGTTCTATCAAGGCAAGACGGCATTTGACTTTAACAGCGGCTTCCATATCGGAGGCGTAGAGACGAACTCGCCTGCGCTTCTGGATCATATCGATGCGGCGCCGATTCCGAAGGTGAACGCTTCCGATCCCGATCAAGGCATCGAGACGTCCAACATTCCGATGGTTGTATGGAAGGAAAGCAAACATCCAGAGATTGCGAAGGCGTTCGTGGAGAGCTTGTACGAGAAAGAGAAGTATATCAAGTTTCTGCATTCCGTACCGGCGGGCATGCTGCCTGCTCTGAAGGATATTGCGGAAGAGCCGGCGTATCTTGCCAATCCGACGATCAAGAAATTCAACAGTGCGGTGAAGGTTATCGGCGAAGCCGTAAATAAAGGGACGGCGATCGGCATGGAGAACGGTCCGAAGCTGCAATCCGGCATCATTACGAGCCAAAGCGTCATCGAGACGATGTTCCAGGATATTGTTCTGAAGAACGAAAAAGTCGAGGACGCCGCCGCACGTGCAGAAAAGCAGTTGAACGACCTCTTCCAGATCGCTAAATAACGGATAAACATAACGGAATAACGGGGGATGAGACATCCTCCGTTTCCTCTCAATACCGAAGAAAGGGGAGAGAGCGGTGAAAGGAACCAGCTTGAAGCAAAAGAACATAAACGTGACGGGTCTGATGTTTATCCTGCCGGCGGTTCTCATCGTCGTGCTGCTGCTGATTTTTCCGATATTATCCAGCATCTATTTCAGCTTTACTTCGAAGCACTTGCTTAGAGCGACCTACGACTGGGTATGGCTTGATAACTTCAAGTTTGTATTGACCAACGCAGATTTTTATTTGGCCTTTACCAATTCTATCAAGTGGACAGTACTATCCATCGTTGGTCAACTGCTTATGGGCTTCGCCCTTGCGCTGGCGCTGAACAAAATCCCGAAATATTCTGGAGTGTTCCGCACGCTTCTCATTATTCCTTGGGCATTCCCGGCGATCGTCATCGCATTCTCGTGGAAATGGATATTTAACGATGTATATGGCTTTGTACCGAATATGCTGACGAGGCTCGGCATAACCGATCACAACCTGAACTTCTTCGCCGATCCGAACTTCGTATTCGTAGCGGTTGTATTCATCAACATTTGGTTCGGCACGCCCTTGTTTATGGTGAACATCCTGTCCGCGCTGAAGACAATTCCGATGGAGCAATACGAAGCGGCCGTCATGGACGGAGCTACTGCATGGCAATCGTTCTGGTCCATTACGATCAGGCATATTCGGGGGGTTATCGGCTTACTGATCGTATTGCGTACGATCTGGATTTTCAATAACTTTGACTTGCTCTATCTGTTAACGGGCGGAGGCCCATCGAATTTGACTACAACGCTCCCGATCTTCGCTTACAAGGCGGGATGGGGGATGAAGCAACTCGGAGTCGCCTCGGCGATTACGGTTATCCTGCTCCTGTTTCTGCTAATGATCTGCATGCTGTTATTCAGGCTTCTAAATAAATGGGAAAGGGAGGATCACTAGATGAGAACGGTAGGTAGTAGCAGAATCGGCATAAGCTTGTTGTATGTCTTTCTTGCCCTGGCATCCATTGTCGCGGTCTTTCCCCTCCTGTGGATTATTCTCTCATCGTTCAAAACGCCGGGTGAGATGGCCAGCAATCCACTCGCTTTCTTCCCGGAGACGTGGACTTTCGAATATTACAAGAGGGTAATGACGAACCTGAACTTCGGCATCAATATTAGAAACAGCGTGATTGTCTCTCTGCTGGCGACAGCCATCACGATTGTCATTTCGTCTCTCGCTGCATACGGTATCGTACGTTTCTTCCCGCGCGCGGGGAAAAAAATGACGAAGCTACTCATTACGACGTACATGTTCCCTCCGATCTTGCTCGCTGTTCCTTATTCCATCATTCTTATTAAAGTCGGACTGGTAAACAGCTTTACGGGACTCGTTATTACGTACTTGTCCTTCTCGATTCCTTACGCAGTATGGATGCTCATCGGTTTTTTTCAAACTGTTCCGCTGGAAATCGAGGAAGCGGCCAAAGTGGACGGAGCGGGCAAGATGCGCGTGTTCCTGCAGGTTGTGCTGCCAGTCGTGTCGCCGGGCATTGTGGCAACGGCCATCTATACGTTCATTAATACATGGAACGAGTTCCTATTCGCTTTGCTGCTTATTAACACTTCCGCCAAAATGCCGATATCCGTTGCCCTCTATTCATTGACGGGCTCCGAAATATTGGATTGGGGCGAAATGATGGCAGCATCGGTCATTGTCATCTTGCCTTCCGTCGTTTTCTTTATGATCATCCAGAAGAAGATTGCGGGCGGTCTGGCTGACGGATCTGTGAAATAAATTCAACACTCATAAATAGAGCGTGCATCATGGAGAGGAGAAGTTTGACGTGAAAACAATTAAATACGGTATCGTAGGCACAGGATATTTCGGAGCGGGACTGGGCAGGCTGCTGCATGCCCAAGAAGGGGCAGAGGTTGTGGCGGTATACGATCCGGCTCATGCGGGTCCTATCGCTGAGGAGCTGGGCTGCGACATGGAGGCAAGTGTTGAATCGTTATGCCAAAGAGCGGACATCGACGCCGTCATCGTGGCATCTCCGAACGGTTACCACAAGCATCCGGTACTCTGTGCGGCGGAGCATGGCAAGCATGTGTTTTGCGAGAAGCCGATTGCATTAAATTATGACGATTGTAACGAAATGATCGCGAGAACGAAGGAGAAAGGGCTTATCTTCATGGCCGGCCACGTCATGAACTTTATGGATGGCGTCCGTACAGCCAAGAAGCTGATCAACGATGGTCGGATCGGCGAGCTATTGTACTGCCACGCGGAGAGAAACGGTTGGGAAGAGCCCCAGCAAGAGGTAAGCTGGAAGAAGCTGCGCCATATCTCAGGCGGGCATCTGTATCATCACATCCATGAGCTCGATTTCATCCAGTTTCTGATGGGACCAGCGGAGCGCGTCAGCATGATGGGCGGCAACGTAGCCCACCAAGGCGAGCAATTCGGCGATGAAGACGATATGCTGTTCATTTCACTTGAGTTCGCGAACAACCGCTTCGCAACACTGCAATACGGATCAGCCTTCCGCTGGAGCGAGCATTACGTGAAAATCCAAGGCACCAAAGGCGCCATTCTGATCGACATGCAGGATGTTAAAGTGGTGTTGAAGATGCCGGGAGGTGAAGAACGGTTCCTGCTGCATGAGAGCAAAGAGGTGGACGAGGACCGTACCCGCATTTATAAAGGGCTGGAGATGGACGGAGCAATCATGTACGGCAAACCTAGCGCGACGCCGCCGAAGTGGCTGCATGGCATTATGAAGAAGGAGATGACTTACTTCCACGGCATTATGCAAGGTGTTGAAGCAGAGGATGAATTTAAGCCGCTGCTGGATGGCACGGCTGCCAGAGCGGCCATCGCGACAGCGGACGCCCTCACGAAGTCGCTGCAGGAAGACAGGAAGGTCAGCGTGAAAGAGATTATGGAAAAGGATATTGTGGCGAAATGATCTACGATAAAATCGAGAACGCAGGGCTGTATATCTTCCAACATGCAGGATTGGCAAGGGCTCTGGAAGACTTGAGATTCAATCTGATTGGGCAATCGGATTCGAACGCCTTTAGCAAAAACATCGCGCAGTTCGTTACGTCTCCAAAGGAGCAGAAGCAATACGAGGCGCACAAAAAATATATCGATATCCACGTCGTGCTGGAAGGCAAAGAGTATATCGAGGTCAGCCATATCGACTCACTTACAAATGTAACGGCGTATGACGAGACAAGAGATATTTGGTTCGGCGATGTACAAACGGCTTCCAAGCTGAAGGGAATGCTCGAGCCCGGATACTTCCTGGTCTGCTTTCCGGAAGATGCGCATCTGGTAGGCGCGCATGAACAGCATGCAGAGGATGTAAAGAAGATCATCTACAAAATCGCTGTGTAACGATGAATCATATATTCAGAATTTTCTTGAAATAAAGGAGAGGCCGTGACGGGAAATGCAGCGATATATTGCGCTTGATATCGGAGGTACGGAGATAAAGTATGCCATCATAGACAATAACGCAACCCTAATCGTTCACGACCGGATGGAGACGCCTCAGGGAGATGCCCGACTCCGGATAACGGGACAGGCGGCCGGTATAATCGGACACTTGCTCCAGCATTACAAAGGCGTGCAAGGCGTTGGAATCAGCACCGCCGGGGTTGTTAATCCGGAGAGCGGGGAAATTGTGTTCGCGGGCGGAACGATACCGGATTATAAGGGCGCTAATCTCAAGGCGATGGTGGAGGAGCAGTTCGGTTTGGCAGCACATGTGGCCAACGACGTGAATGCGGCCGCTTGCGGAGAGAAGTGGATGGGGGCTGCCAAAGGATATGACAGCTTCTTCTGCATAACGCTTGGTACCGGCATAGGCGGAGCGATGTATTGCAAAGGCAGCCTCGTCATCGGCGAGCATTACCGGGCAGGCGAGCTGGGGCACTCTCTGTACGACAAGCTAACGGGAACAACGTACGAGCAGCGCGCCTCCATGTCCGCCTTGATGCGTCGAGCAAAGATCGAGCTTCGCGGTTTCTCTGGCTGCGGACATGAGCTATTCCAGGAGGCGAGGGGCGGCAATGCGGCTTATGACGCCTTGATCGAGAGCTGGGCGGAGGAGATCGCGAAGGGTCTTGCTCAAGTAGCGCTTATCGCCGATCCGGCCATGATCGTGATCGGCGGCGGAGTATCGGAGCAAGGCGATTATTTGCTCAGCAAAATTCGGCGGCATACCCATGACTATATGCCGGAGGGACTACCCGAGACGCCGCTCCGTATGGCCGAGCTGGGCAATCGTGCAGCTTTGTTCGGGGCCGTATATCCTTATTTCATATTATAACGGGGGAGTTGGGCAAGATGACGGCAGTAGCTGATTTTGAAGGGATTTACGTCGCCATGTATTCGGCTTACGACGATGCGGGCGAGGTTGATCGCGAACGAGTCAAGAAGCTGGCGCGTTATTACGCGGGCAAGGGAATCAAAGGGTTGTACGTCGGGGGAAGCTCGGGAGAAGGAATCCTGCAGTCGGCGGAGGAGCGCAAGCATACGCTTGAAGCCGTTATGGAGGAAGTAAAGGGCGAGCTGACGGTTATCGTGCATGTCGGTGCGAATTCTACCCGCGAAAGCGTGGAATTATCGAAGCATGCCGAGCGGTGGGGCGCGAACGCCATATCGGCGGTGCCCGCGATTTATTACCGGCTGCCGGAGGCGGCGGTGGAGCATCATTGGCAGCAGATGATCGATAGTACAGAGCTACCGTTCATCATATATAACATCCCGCAGACGACGGGGTTCCATCTCAGCGCGAGCCTATGCCGCAAGCTGGCGAAGCAGGACAAAGTCATCGGAGTCAAGATGTCCGGCGAAAGCACATTCGAGCTGCAGCAGTTCAAGGAAGCGGGAGGCGAGGATTTCCTCGTGTTCAACGGTCCGGACGAGCAGTTTCTGGCAGGACGCATTATGGGTGCCGACGGCGGTATCGGCGGAACGTACGGCGTTATGCCGGAGCTGTTCTGCGCCTTGAACGAGCTTTATGAGAAGGAGAAGCTGGTAGAGGCGCAGTTGCTGCAAGTCACCATCAACGGCTTCATCAAGAGGCTGCTGGGTTATCCGTCTCTCTATGGCGCATGCAAATTTATCTTAAGTTTACGTGGAATCGAGACGGGCAAGCCGCGGTTGCCGCTTCTGCCTGTTCGGCCGGAGCATCGTGAGTCGCTTGCTGCGCTGAATGCCGAAATCGAGGCATCCATCGCAAGCTGCAGATAAGGCGAATCTCAGAGGAAGGGAGCCGAAAGACGATGTTGGAACAGATTAAAGGCGGCCTCGTCGTATCGTGCCAGGCGCTTCCGCATGAGCCGCTCCACAGCCCGTACATTATGGGCAAGCTGGCGCTCGCGGCGGCGCAAGGCGGGGCGCTCGGCATAAGAGCCAATACGAAAGCGGATATCGCCGCGATCAAGCAAGAAGTATCGCTTCCGGTCATCGGGATCGTCAAGCGGGATTACCCTGGCAGCGATGTATTTATCACCGCGACGGTTAAGGAGCTCGACGAGCTGCTGGAGAGCGGCTGCGAAATGATCGCGATGGACGCTACGGGACGCAGGAGACCGGATGACTTGAAGCTGAGTCAACTGGTCGCATATTGCCGGAAAATGAATCCTTATCTACAGCTCATGGCGGACATCTCGACAGTCGAAGAGGCTATGGACGCGGAGCGGATGGGCTTCGATTGCGTATCGACGACGCTGTATGGCTACACGTCATATACTTCGGGCGGAAAGCTATATAACGAGGATTTTGCTTTTCTGAAGTCGGTGGCGGACGCGGTCCGGATTCCTGTCATTGCGGAAGGAAACGTATTAACGCCGGAGATGTACAGGCGCTGCTTGGCAGTAGGCGCCGCATCCGTTGTAGTCGGCGGGGCCATCACCCGACCGCTCGAAATTACGAGACGGTTCGTCTATGCCCGGGAACAGGTTTAATAGAACATGCGGTGGACTGGACTAAGGTCCTGTTCGAATCAATCATTGCAGTCCGATAACGAAAATCGACGCAGTCGAATGACTAGGCTTTATAAAACTAAAACCGATCCGTGAGGGTCGGTTCTTCTTTTGGGTACGCCTAGCATGGGCGTCAACTATCAAATATAAGTCCGACTCTTATTTCGTATATGCCGAGATTCTCACATCAAAAGATCACGGATATTCTTGTAGAATCGACATGAATTACAGAAAACCGATATTAACATAGGTTTAAAGTTAATGGGGCGGCTGTTACCTTATAGGTATACATTAGATTTCATGTTTAGGCATTTTGAGAGCATACCAAGGGAAGTAGCTTAATCAGCCTCGGTGAATACCGGGAATTCATTTAACATTGTAGGAGGCAATATGACAAACTTTCAGTTTATATTGGTCGATAGTTTAGAAAAGGTACTCCCCTCCAAACAACCATCTTCCGTGCCGGATGATGCCGTATTGACGGGGCTTATTGGAGAAACGCTGTCGTTCCAGCTCGCATATCGCTGTGAGACCGAATCGTATGAAACTCCGGGCTACAAATTTCATTTGCGCGTGAAATCTTTGCTGCGAGATAAGCTTCTATACCGTAAGGTCGAGCTTGTACCTTCAGCTTTTCCTTGCTATGGGGTTTGGGATGATAATTATTTGACGACCGAGCCTGGGCTGTTACCTGACTTATTAAAACCGTTGCAATCTACCGAATCTATTAAGGCGATACCTAACCAATGGCGTGCGATATGGGTGGATGTGAAATTGGACGCTAGCTTAATTGAGAAAGAATACAAAATTGAATTATCAACGGAAGCTCAAGATGGGACTAAGCTCTGGGAGCACTGCATTCGAATTCAACCCGTGAAACAACCATTGCCTGCACAAAGACTGCTTCATACCGAATGGTTCCATGCAGATTGTTTAGCGGATTATTACAAGGTCCCTGTCTTTAGTGAAGTGCATTGGGCAATCATCGATAATTTCATGGCTTCCGCGGCAAGCCATGGGATTAATATGCTGTTAACTCCGATGTTTACTCCACCGCTGGACACAGCGATTGGGGGCGAACGAACGACTGTTCAATTAATTGATGTGGTGAAAAATGGAGACGAGTACAAGTTTGATTTTTCGAGGTTCATTCGCTGGATTGATCTGTGCAAGAAGCATGGCATTACAAATATTGAATTGTCACACTTGTTCACTCAATGGGGGGCAGAGTATGCTCCTAAAATAATAGCTAAGGTAGACGGCGAGGACAAACAAATATTCGGTTGGGATACTCCAGCCACGGGAGAGGCCTATCATACCTTTTTATGCCGTTTTTTGCCAGAGTTGAAGTCAATGTTGAAGCAGCAGGGGATCTTTGAGCAAGCGTGGTTTCATATTTCGGATGAGCCTCATGATCATCAGAAAGAGACATATGCGGCGGCGAAGGATTCTATCAAGCATTTGTTAAAGGATTGCAGAGTAATTGATGCTTTGAGCAGCTTTGACATTTATCGCGAAGGCGTCGTCGATAAGCCAATTGCCAGCATTGATAAAATTCAGCCTTTTATCGATTCGGGCGTGAAGGAGCTTTGGGCTTATTACTGTACGGTGCAGGCGCTTGAAGTGAGTAATCGATTTATGGCTATGCCGTCAGCGCGAAATCGCATATTGGGTATATTGTTGTACTTGTATCAGATCGAAGGTTTCTTGCATTGGAGCTTTAATTTCTATAATTCACAATATTCCCTTGAACCGATTAATCCGTATATTGTAACGGATGCGGGTGAAGCGTTCCCCTCTGGCGATCCGTTTTTAGTATATCCCGCGCCTGACGGCCACGCATATGAGTCCATACGGGGGATGGTATTGAAATCGGCATTGTATGATTTGCGTGCTTTAGAGCTGCTTGAAATGTCGATTGGCAGATCAAAAGTGGAACAGTTAATCCATGAGGGACTGTCCTATCCAATCACATTTTCGCAATATCCACGATCATCAGAATATATTTTTCAATTGCGTGAGAAAGTCAATCGGCTTATTGAATTAAATAAATCATGAAGGGCATATATTCATGAATAATAGGCAGCGGAATTGATGGGGTATGCTAATGGCCTAGATTCCGCTGCCCATAATGGGATGCTGGTTAACTGTCATCTAACACATCGTTACGGAGTACATCCTCCGCTGATATAAGAATATCTACGCTCGTTCCCCTGCCTTCCATGCTATTGTAAGTCAACCCATAGTTTTTTCCAAAGTAATGCCGAATGCGCATATCAACGTTTCTGCTGCCATAGGAGTCATCACTTACACCAGGCTTAGTGAAGTGATCATTGAGCTTTGCGAGTTGATCTTCGTCCATGCCTATACCGTTATCGCTTACCGTGATCAAGATATCATTTCCTGCCCATGCCGCAGTGATTTCAATCTTACCTTTTCGGCTCTCGCGCCCCAGGATACCGTGAGCAATGGCGTTCTCCACTAACGGCTGCAGCGTTATTTTCGGGATCAAATAGGTGTACATATCCTCAGGCACCCTGATATGAAACTCGATTTCATAATCATAACGGATATTTTGGATTTGCACATAAAATGTAACGTGATCCAATTCTTCCTTCAGGGTAATGATGTCTCTTCCGTTGCTAAGACTGACTCTGTAAAAACGGGACAGGGTCTTTACGACGTTCTTGATCTCATTATTCATACCCCGAGTAGCCATCCAGTTAATCAGATCCAACGTATTGTATAGAAAGTGTGGATTGATTTGTGATTGCAGCGCTTTCAGCTCCGCGCTTTTCCGCTCCTGGCCAAGCCGAAACTGTTGTTCGTTCATGGCAGATATCTTTTTGATCATGAAGTTATAAGTTCGGATTAACTCGCCCACCTCGTCCCTGCCATCGATGGGGGACAAAGGGAGCATGTTGCCGATCTCCACCTCTCGAATACGGCTAGTCAGCCTTGATATGCGGCGAGTAATGGATATTGCAAGAAGGTAGGCCACCAAATAAGCTGCAGCCGCGATAGCAAACAACAAAAGGTACAGTTGGTTGCGCAGTTGAAACCCTTGTTTAACAACTTCATCAAGCGGAATGACAGTAACCATACTCCATTGCGAGGATGGAACAGGGCGAGTAAAATAGTAATTTTCGCCCGAAGTAAAAATATTCGTTTCATCGCGCAGGTGGACATCGGCCAGCGGTTGAACAAGGTCAGCAGGGACTGAGTCAGAAGCTAGAATAACGCCTAATGTTGAGTCGTGAAGAAAGGTTACGCTATTCTTAACGACATTTGCTTTATTTAAGATCATTCTTAGTTTTTCCTTCTCTACATCAACTCTTAGGTGGCCAATGGGCGACTGATAATCGTTAGGATCCATAATATTCCTGGCAACTGAGATGAAAGATGCATCATCGGTCGGTGAGTATCCGGCAAGAGTGTCGGCAGTGCACCACATATATTTTTGCTTTTCCATTTTCAACCGTTGAAAGCAGGAGCTATTATCCGCAAGACTAATGGGCAGGAAGTTCTCCATCTCATTGGCGAATAAAAATGTTTCCGGAACGTACATGACAGTGCCGGCAATATCAAGATTATCGCGAACCGAAATCAGTAGCCGCTTGAGCTCGTCGTATTCCTGAAGCTCTTTGTTAATATTATGATTCGTTTTCAGCTCTAGTATGGAGCTGGATACAGCAGGATTAGTGAGCAGTATGTCGGTTGTTTTGGCAATGCGCTCCACGCGATAACTGAAATAGGAGTAGGTTTGATCAAAGCCTTGTTCCGCCGAGTAGGTAATCTGATCGACGATTAGGTCCGCTATTTTGTCTGAAGCAACATATTGGAATATTCCGAGTGGAAGTATAATCAGGGCCAAATAAGTAAGCAAAATCTTGTGTTTCAATTTGGTATTGTACAACCAGCCTTTATAAATTTGAATGAAGTATGATCTCATGGCCGATACCGATTCCTATATTCGGAGGGGGTCATTCCTGCATGTTTTCGAAACACCTTTGCGAAGTACTCCCCGTCTTTGAACCCCATTCGAGAAGCGACAACACTCATTTTCATCCAATCCTCCATTAACAGCTGCTTGGCCTTTTCCACTCGGTATTCCATTAAATACTGCTTGACGGTTTTGCCCGTACTCTTCCTAAACACCGCAATCAAATGAGAGTTTGTCATTTGCATATATTCGCTTAAGTCTCCTACAGATAAGCTTTCTCTCGCGTAATGCTCATGGATGTATCTCATGACCCGCGATGCCGTAGTGTTCTTGCTTCGTTCGGTGACCTCCTCCTGCAGCTGTCTTAGCTTAGACTTGACCGCTGCAAGCACATCGTCAATAAAATGGCATCCGAGAATAAACTCCAAGGGGGAATCTCCATTTTGCAGCGTGAATAGCCGGATGCCGCGGGATTCTGCGAAGGCCTCCAATTCGATGGCAATCCTACGGTACAAATCCTTGGTCGCGTTCACGAGTTCCATCGGACATTTCCTTATCGTGTCGGTCAGATGTTGAACGTGCGAGTCGATCTCGTCGAACTGTTCCAGCTTAAGGGCGGCTTTTAGATTGTCCATGAACAGTCGCTTTTGTTCTTCCGAAAAGTTTCGCAAGGGTGTGTTATCGGTTACTACCGCGCAAGGAGGAAGATAGAATGCCTCTTGAATCCTTACAACGGCATTAATGTAGGATTGTTTGAATGAATGGATATCATTGACGATATCTCCGGCAGCGACTGCGAATCTTGGAAATTGTGTACTTAGAGCGGAAGCCAGCTCCTGGCACATCGTTCTAAGAGAAGGCTTATCCAGATGGAAGGCAGCCCTAGGTATGAGATGAAGAACATAATGCATGCTGTCCTTGGGAGCAAGAAGAAAGGGACATGCAAATCGGTGTGCAGCTGTTGTCATGATGGTCATGGCTTGGTCATTATCTGCTATTGGGTCAACGATTTTGACAAGTACGGTCGCTCCTACGACAGGGGAGGGCAGGTTGAAGCCCGTCCAATCCAATTGTTTGCGGAGTTGATGCTCATCGATCGACTCACCGATCAAATTAAGTGTAGCTTGCTGACGAACAAGCGATGAGTTGGCCCTGGCAAAGGCTTCGTTCTCATTAATAAGCTGGTCATCCATCCGTTCCTGTATGGCTTGTTTTACCGCGTCCTCTAGCTCTTCTGCATCAATTGGCTTTTCCACATACTGCACGGCTTTCAGAGAGATAGCCGCTTTAAGATATTCCTTGTCCGCGTAGCCGCTTATAAAGATTACCTTGCAGCCAGGGTTTATCCGGCGCAGTTCGGTTGCCAGCTTAATACCGTCCATTCGTGGCATACGTACATCCGTGAGCAGGATATCGGGCTTGAATGTATTCATAATAGATAAAGCACCCAGTCCGTCGACCGCTTCTCTAATTTCGAATATGCCAAGGTTTTTCCAATTTATTGCATCACGCAATCCTTCGCGGGTCAATCTTTCATCATCAACAATTAGCAACCTCACAATTCATCCCCCTCTTCTTCAAGCTTACCTGCATCCTTAGCTTAAGGCTATGACTTTTTTGCAGGATCGATATAAGTTACAGAAAACCGATATTTGCATGGGTTCAATATGGATAGGCATGCTGTTAAATTATAGATAGATAGAATGAAGTTCAGTTCTCAAATTAGTGAAGGAAGGGATTGTATATTGAAGCGGGGGATATTCTCTTATATGGCAAGTCGCAAAACGCTGCTTCTCATGCTAGCGCCAGCAGTCATTTACTTTTTTATTTTCGCCTATTTACCGATGGCGGGAGTCGTCTTGGCATTCAAGCAGTTCCGCTACGATTTGGGCATCTTCAATTCGCCATGGGTAGGATTTGATAATTTTCGGTTTTTCTTTTTAACTGGTGATGCCTTTCGTGTCACGATGAATACGCTTGGCTATAATACTGTTTTTATAATTGTCAATAATATTCTTCAAATTATTGTTGCGATTCTGCTTGCAGAGATTGGGAAAAAATGGTTTAGAAAGATATCACAAACTGTTTTGCTGCTGCCCTATTTTTTATCATGGGTTGTAGTAGGAGCCATTGCATACAATCTTTTTAGCTTTGAGTACGGTCTAATTAACAGCTTGCTAAGATCGCTAAATCTAGAGCCGCTAGATATTTATACAACACCAGAATATTGGAAGTATATTTTGGTAATTACTTCGGCGTGGAAGACAGTAGGGTACGGGGCTGTGTTCTACATGGCCGCGATCATGAACGTAGATCGTGAATCATACGATGCGGCGGAGATCGACGGAGCCAACATATTTCAGCGAATCTTCCATATTACTCTTCCGGCTATCAGGCCGACGATCATTGTTTTGGTGCTGTTGTCTATAGGCACGATTTTCCGTGGAGATTTTGGTCTGTTCTACCAACTAGTCGGAGGCAATGGTCTGCTCTATCAGGCCACTGATGTTATAGATACTTATACGTATCGCTCACTTATGGTCGATAATGAGATCGGCATGTCAGCGGCAATAGGCTTTTATCAATCGGTACTCTGCTTTGTTACGATTCTTGCTGCAAACTATTTGGTACGACGTGTCGACAAAGACAACGCACTATTCTAGGCGATTAGGAAGAGAGAGGTGCATGCATGAGTAAAACTGCTGGAGCGAAAATGGCAAGAGACCGCATATTCCTCCAAATTATTGGCTACTGTTTCGTTACGTTGGTTGTATTATTTTGCTTGATTCCCTTTGTATTAGTTATTAGCGGATCTTTTACGAGCGAATCGGACATTTTGACGAATGGATTCCGGCTCTGGCCAAGTTCCTTGGATTTTAGCGCCTACGAATATGTGTTCAAAGAGCCGGACGTGTTATTTCGATCTTATGCGCTGACCATATCGCTTACCGTGGTAGGTACGTTGTTTGGTTTATTAACTTCTGCGATGGCTGCCTATGTTCTTCAAAGGTCGGATTTTAAGTGGGGTTACGGGTTCTCGTTTTACTTTTACTTTACGACCCTCTTTCAAGGGGGGCTGGTTCCCTGGTATATTCTCATGGTGAATTATCTACAAGTTAAGGATACCTATTGGGCTCTGTTGCTGCCTCCAATGTTGAACGTCTTTTATATCATCATATTAAGGACTCTCATGCGCAGCATACCGGAGGCGATTACCGAATCAGCCAAGATTGATGGAGCGGGCGACTTAACAATCTTCGTTCGTCTCATTCTTCCTCTTGCTAAACCGGGTCTAGCGACGATTGGGCTATTTACAGCATTAGGGTATTGGAACGACTGGTTTAACTCGCTGCTCTATGTATCGAATGAGCATTTGTATACCCTTCAGTATTTGCTTTATAAATCTTTAGGAAATCTTGAAGGAGTAAGAAGAATTATGGCTCAGACGGGAATCTCAGTAGGGCAGCTGCCGGGCGAGAATCTCAAGATGGCGTTAGCTATAGTGGCTACAGGGCCGATTGTCTTGTTGTATCCATTCGTTCAGAAATATTTCGTACAAGGCATGACAGTTGGCTCGGTCAAAGGATAATCACGGCTCGTCCGGTTATCAAATATATAATAATGATAAAGGGAGGAAGAAAAATGTTTGCAGGAAAAAGAAAAAGCTTCAAGACCTGGGGTATTCTTGTTTTTCTCGTATTAGCGCTTGTTCTAAGCGGCTGTGGAAAAAATGCCGGGCCGGAACCATCTAATTCAAATGAGTCTACAAACAACACAAACAGCACAGGTCAAGATTCTGCAGATGGTTCAAAACTAGATACGAGCAAGGAAATAACCCTGAAGATGGTGTTGCTTGGCGCAAAGCCTGCCGATTTCGATGAGGTATATGGCGAAGTGAACAAGCGATTGAAAGAAAAGGTGAATGCTACCTTGGATGTAAGTTTTATCGATTGGGGAGACGTAGAGCAAAAGTACCCATTGCTGTTTGCGGCAAACGAAGATGTGGATCTGGTGTTCTCTGCTAATTGGAACAAATACACCCAAATAGCGACCAAAAACGGATATATGGAAATTACGGAAAATTTGCTGAAAGAATATGCGCCAATAACCTGGGAACAACAACCAGAGGCTGCTTGGGAGCAGGCACGAGTCAATGGCAAGGTATACATGGTGCCACAGAACGGCTTCGAATATTCACAAAAGTTGATTGCGATCCGCGGCGACTTGAGAGAGAAGCATGGTATTCCAGAAGTTAAGACACTGGATGATTACCAAAACTACCTAAAAGTAATTGCAGAAAAGGAGAAATCGATCATTCCAAGTCTTGGTCCAGGGGAAGGATCCTGGCTGGAGTTCGTCCAACCGAATGAATTTGCTGATGCTATGTACCCGCTGCCGATAGGCTATAAAATGAATGATGCAACAGGCAAGGTGTTCAGCTACATGGACACTCCCGAATATACGGAGTATATCGAAAAGATGTACACAGCAGCACAGGCCGGAGCTTGGCAAAGAGATGCGATTGTAAGCAAAATGGATAAGCAGCAGGCGTTTAAAGATGGGAAGCTTGCTGCGATTGATTGGAATCTCGGCACGCTGCTTGGGGCAAAAGCGTCCATCAAGAGTTCAAATCCGGAATGGAAGATCGAGATTATCGATATCAGTAATGGAAAGAAAAGGTACAGTGTTCCTTTCACCGCCAATGGAATGTCCATTAGCGCTTCAAGCAAAAATCCCGAACGCGCATTGATGGTGCTGGATCTTCTTCGTTACGACAAAGAAATACATGATTTGACCTTCTACGGAATTGAAGGGAAGCATTATGAAGCGATCGGCGATGATCAATTCAAGTCATTGCCTGCTTCTGAGGGCTTCCCGCCTGCCGGAGTTTGTCCTTGGGGATGGGTATCAGATAATGAACGGCAAAATGAAGAAACAGCAGAAGAATTTTTCCAAACCATTGAAGAGTTCAAGAAAGTTACTGTGAATCACCCATTGGAAACTTTCGTATTCGATGACTCTAATGTGAAGAATGAGATCGCAGCGATAAACAACGCGATGGACACATTTGGTAAACCGCTGAAGTACGGTATGGCGGAGCCTGGAGACACAGAGCGAGGGGTAGCCGTATTCCAAGAGAAACTGAAAAGCGCAGGCATCGATAAGGTCATCCAGGAGATGCAAAAGCAAGTTGACGAGTTTCTGAAATAGGAATCGCCAGAGTTAGTAAGAGGGGCTGTCTCAAAAGTCATTTTAATGACGTGAGCGCCCCTTCATTCTTTTAGCTCACTGCCTAGGATAGACTGTGCAAGTAATATTCTTCCGATCGCTGCCCGCGCCCAGATTCGCAGCAGAGGCATAATGGGTTTCAGGCCGGATGATCCGGCGAGATACAGCAGAGGGGGCGGGAGACTGACGCCCAGAAGATTGCGCGGCTGAACGGCATCTATCCGACGCAAGAGGTCATCTTTGCTACCGGCAAGCTGTCTCAGACGGATCAGGTTCATACGATCGCCATAACCGTGCTTAACCTATATAATTCGGAGATTACAAAGAGCTGAAGGGTTTCGAGTTGGACTACTATGAAGTGCTCGGAAACGCCGTTACAGACATCGGCCAAACAGCCTGCCGTATGCTGGACCTCCCGTCTGTCCGATCAGCGTCGTTCGGGGAAACCGTTGTATTATCGGTGAGCGCCGCTTCCGTAGCCTGATTCATGTCCGTACACTGTAAACACCCTTCATTTCGACGGATATGATTAGAAAAGGCTGAAGTATGCATAAAGTGTGTGTACTTCAGCCTTTACCCTTTTGTTCTGATGAGATGATTCCAAAAGTGGTTGGATCCTACTGGCGCTGTCATTTAAAATAATCAATATCCGTGTGCGCTCTCTTTATATTCCTTCGGCGTCATCCCCGTTAAGCTTTTGAACAGCTTGCTGAAATAGCGAGGGCTGTCATAGCCGACCATTTGGCAAATCTCATACACCTTTAATGCGGGATTTTTCAACAATTCCTTGGCTCGCATGATTCTGACCTCTGTCACATAGTCGAGATAATTTTTGCCCGTCTTTTCTTTGAACAAACGGCTTAAGTAGATCGGATGGATAAAGAACACATTGGATAGTGTTGTTAAGCTGATATCCTGCGCATAATGCTCATCGATATAGCGCTGCACCTTGGCAATTGTATGGCTTGACTTCGCTTCCTGATCCGATGGGTTCAGTTCCTGATTCATCCGATCGAGGGCGTCTGCAATGCTTTTCTTCATGCTGGTCACGTCGGAAGATAGCAGCATGGCCCGAATAGACACGAACAGGGCAGTATCTGTTTGGGAAGGAGACTTTATGTTATGGATGCTATAAAGATGCTGGCTGATCATAAACAGAATCTGGATGCAGAAAGCTTGGATTTCATGAGGTTTGCAGCCTTCGTAATTCATGGCATCAATTGTGGAATAAATAATCGATTCGATTCGGATCCACTGCTCAGGCGAGGCCAGTAGATCCAGGATTTCGGCAGCCAGAGTCTCATCAATCCGATAGTTGGTCAACAGCACATGATCAATCTCGCGATAATAAGTTATCTTCCGGTCAAGGTGGATCATTGCATATTGCAGTGCGCGTCCAGCTTCCAAGTATGCCTCTTTCAAATGAACAAGTCGACGGTGCTTTTCACTGATTCCCAGTACAGCCTCGATCTGATGATTTTGCAGATTTTCTGTCAGCGCTTTCAAATAACTAGCGGTCATATCTTCATCCACCTGAGGCATCCAAAAGCAAGCGATCTCGCTCCGTTCATTATTGAAGACCCAGACTGAGCCCTTTTCATCAGCAGCTTGGCTGGCGATTCGAGAAATGAGTTCCTTACCATCGTTCAGAACCGATTGTTCGCTTAAGAACTTCTCGATTTGAATCCGGATTAAACAGTATTCACGGTCCCATGGCAATCCGGCAAGCGCAGCCTGCTCCTCCTGATCATCGACAATATAACCTTTCGCCAAGCTGTTTAATACATGATTAAGATGTATCTGCCTATATTCTTTTCGGTTTCGCTCCTCCTGGCGTTCCAGGTCCAACTCCTTCTTGATGTTGATCAACAGTTTTTTCAGCTCTCCAAAGTTTACGGGCTTCGTGAGAAAATCGCTCGCCCCGAGCCGCAAAGCCTGCCTCGCGTATTCAAATTCGCCATATCCGCTTAAAATAATCGTACGCACACCAGGATATTCGGACTGGATGATTTCCATAAGCTGCAGCCCGTTCTGAACCGGCATCCGAATATCGCTAATGACAAGATCGACAGGCGAGGACTCCATATATACAAGGGCTTGAGCTGCCGAGCTTGCGGAAGAGACAACCTGATAACCAAGCTCTTCCCAATTGATAAATCGGGTTAATCCGTCGCATACAATTTCTTCATCGTCTACAAGCAATACCTTTACATACATGTCCATTCTCCTGTTCTCATCATGGATGTGAAGTGCTCCCAGCCTACTTCTCGATTGCCGGCAGCCTTATGAGCGCGGTAGTGCCGACTCCAAGCTCACTCGTTATGTCTAGTCCGCAGCTTTCCCCGTAGAGCAGCTTCAATCTCTGATTGACATTGTAAAGAGCGATGCTGCCCTGAGGCGAGTTGTCGCTTAGCAGGGAATCCTTTAGCTCCGTCAGCCTGCCCGGTTGAATTCCTGCTCCGTTATCGGTTACACGGATCAGCACGATGGAATGCTCCATTGTTCCCGTTATGCTAATTCTCGCTTCCGCCCCCACTTCATGAAAGGCATGGATGACCGCATTCTCAATGAGAGGCTGGATGGTCAGCCTTGGAATGTAGAAGCTCTTCGTATTTAAATCAAAATCAATTGTGAGCGAAATAGGGGCGCGATGTCTAAAGTTAATGACATCAATATAGGTCAGCGCATGGGTCAATTCCATTTCAATCGGGATCACTTCTTCACCCTTGTTGATAGTTATACGCATCAATTTGCAGAAATCATCGATCATTCGGGTTGCTTTGCTTTCACCGCCAGCCTCATACATCGCTTCCCAGCGTATGATGTCTAATGTGTTATATAGGAAATGGGGATTAATCTGCATCTGGAGAACATTTAATTCGGCTGTTGCTTGGTTCAGTTCTAACGTTTTCTGTTTGATTTCCGAGACGTAGATTTGATCGATCAACGTCTTCGTATGATCCGCCATATTGATAAATTGGTTGCCTAATAAGGTAATCTCGTCCTGACCAGAAGGTGTATAGCTGACATTGAATTCATTGCTGGGAAAAGCGCCCATGGCCCTCATCAGCTTATTTAATGGCTGCGAGATGCTGATTGTCGTCCAATAAGCAACAATAATGGACAGCATAATAAGCACGGCTACAATCGAAAGGCATAGGTTGCGGATGTTGTAGGCCGGCTGCAGCAGCTTGTCTTTGTCAACGATATGAACAACGGACAAATCCGTATAAGGAACCTGCTTGTAAACAATAAATACTCGGGTCCCGTCCATCTTGCCGTTATAGACACCCTCCCTGTTGGATGCAATCAGCGGAACAATATCTCTTGCTGTGGAGAAGTTAGGCTCGGATATATTCAGATTAATGCCCATAATAGCCCCGTTCGGACCAGTAAGAAACGTATTTCCGCTTCCGTAGAAGGCATAGGATTTCAACGAATCCGTGAGCACGCCTACCTTGATATTCAAGACGAGTACGCCAACAAAGTCGTGGGTCTCCATATCATAGACGGCTTGAGTCATCGTTATGAGATCTGTCATACCATATTTAATGGTCTCGCTTTTGTAGAAAAGATCAGTGACTCTGCTTGTATCAAACCAAACGGGATATCCATGCTGCTCCATGGCAGCGGTATAAAACTCGCTCTCTCGAAAGCGCTTTAAATCGCGGATATAACCGCCGCTTCGTTCTCCATAGCTGTCAATCATCGTGTACTGGTCCGTTGGCGTAACGACTTGCAGGCTTGCAATATATCCGTTGTTCATAGCTACGGAGTTCAGCTTTCGTCCGACCGCAAGGCGGTCTTCCATCGAGGCGTATCGCAAAGCGCTTATTATCGCGCTATCGGAATAGATTTGAACCGCCGCACGCTCAAAGGAATTCAACTTATCCGTTATTTGAACATTAACATTCTGAACGAGCAAGGATAGAAACTTTTCCATGTTCGTTTCAATTTCATTGACGTACTTGTTGTACGTGAAGAACGTAATGAACAGAGACGGCAAAATAATAAGAACAAAAAACGCAACTACCAGCCGCTGGAAGATACGGGTGGAACGCAGCGCCTTAATCATGACATGAGAAAAATGAACGAATCGATTTTGGATCCCTCTGATCATTATATAAGCCCACCTAATTTTTTACCTTGCAAGATTTATTTCCATTATAGATGAATTCAATGAAAAGAAGAACTGCAGGAGGCAGTTCTTCTTCTTACCATATATGGTATTAACTATTGTTTGGATTTCTCGTTAAAACTATCCAATACTTCCGAGGCAGCCAGCTTCTGAGCCGCTTCGAATTCTTTGGTCGGATCTGCATTCGGATCCGTCAGCAATTTCTGTACGGCGCGATCCACGTAGACACCGAAGTCGGCTTTACCGTAGAATTCAAGTCGGCCGACGTCCGTTACGCTCTTCAGCACTTCGGCGTACTCTTCAGGGAAGTCGAAGAAATCATTGATGTTCAGATCGTCGCGAACCATAACTACAGGGTTGCCCGCACCTTTGCTGGCAATATTCTGGAAATTTTTCGTCATGTAATCCTTAGAAATTTGGTATTTGATGTACTCCCAAGCGGCATCCTTCTTCTCTTGTGTCGTTTTCGCATTAATCACAAAGGTGCTGCCGCCAATGGCTGTAGCGGTTTTGCCGGATGGACCTGCCGGCGGCAGCATCAATCCGATGTCCTCCGGCTTCATGCCGAGCGAGATGGCCCAGCTGACCCAGTCGCCGGCGAACGGCATCATACCAATCTTGCCCTGAGCGAACTTCTCAATCAGATTGTCAAATTTCAACGTAAGGTCGGATTGCAACACCTTATCGGCGCGCAGCTGCTTATAGAACTCTGCAGCCTTGATTACAGCAGGATCCGTAAACGTCATTTCAGCTGTACCGTCAGCATTTTGTTTCGTTAAATCTCCACCGGCCTGCCATACATAGTATTGGAAGAACCATTCGGTCCATTCCGCCGCAAGAGTTGAGTAGCCGGATACTTGACTGGAAGGATCGTTAATTTTCTTAGCCACTTCCAACGCTTCATCCCAAGTTTTAGGAAGCTCCGTTATACCTGCTTTTTCAAACAAGGCTTTGTTATAGCCGAACAGCATGGGGGAAACGCCATTCGGAACACCCATGACTTTTCCGTCTACTGTAAACATATCGACATACGTTTTATTGAAATTGCTCCATTCGTCCCAGTTATCAACATAGTTGTTCAGCGGCTCCAGAATTCCCGCCTTCATATATTTATCCATCATCGTAAAGGAAACACTTACAAAATCAGGAGCATTGCCGGCCGCAACCGCTTGATAGAATTCATTCCCTGGGTCGCCTTCCTTCACGACTTTGTTCAACGTGATGTGAGGATGGCTGTCCAGGAATTCCTTTTCCATTTGAGCTCCGAAATCATCCTGCTCGCGGCTTGTGACCCAAATCGTCAGGGTGACGGGTTCCGGCTGCTCTTTCTTATCGCCTGTATTGGCAGAGGGAGTTGAACTTTCTTGCCCGCCCGTATTGGACGAATTGCCATTGTTGCTGCCGCAAGCGCTTAATACTGAAACCAGAAGAATGAGGGACAATAATGTCAGAAGCGTTCTTCTTTTTGTCATCTGTTTGACCTCCGTTTGTATTGGTTTTTTCCGCCAAAACGAGTTCGTTATGAGCGTTAAGTAAAGTCTAGATCAGTTTTTTCGAAATTTATAGGCTGTGGATTGAACCTAATGGTACCTAAATTCAACTTTATGATAGCGCTTTATTTATTTTCGATCCCCTCATTATCCGACAGCTTGATACCTGCACAAAAAGTAAAAAACAGGTCCCCTTAATATTAATTATGCATCCTACCGTCCGCCGCCGCCGATTGATAACCTAATATTCAAGACCATACATTCAGAAACGGAGGTTACATCATGGCAGCCCAAACGCCCTCAAAAAAATGGCTGAATCAATCAACCAGACACAAGCTAGCTCCATGGTTATTGCTCGCGGCGCCGATTTTATTAACCGCGTGGCTCAAGTACTACCTTATATTTAAAGCGTTTTATATTTCACTTTTCGATTACGATCCGATCAATTCTCCCGGCAGATTTATTGGATTCGACAACTACAGCCGCATGTTTTCCACAAGCTATTACTGGCAGGCTTGGGAGAATACATTTGCCTTTCTGATCCTGAGCTTAATTATGGCTTTTTTTATTCCGATTATTCAAGCTCTGTTCCTTAATGAAATATCGCGCTGGAAGCAGGCGTTTATGACCCTGTACATCCTGCCGGCGCTTATCCCGACTGCTGTAAACGTCATCATTTGGAAATGGATCTGGCATCCGGATTACGGTGTTGCGAATCAGATCGTTACCTTTTTCGGAGGTCAGCCCCAAGCCTGGTTAAGCGATCCTTCCTTAACGAAGTTCTCGATCATCTTCCCGGGCGTCATCGGAGGAGGAATCAGCGTACTGCTCTATTTGTCGGCCATCCAGGGCATCTCCAAAGATATCGTGGAATCCGCTCAATTGGACGGTTGCGTCGGTTGGAAGCGAATTCGTTATATCATCTTGCCAAACATCCGATTCTTAATTTTCATCCAACTGGTTATGGCGGTGATCCAGACGATGCAAATTCTCGATATCCCTTATATGTTTGCTTCCGGCGGTCCGAGCGGTGCGTCAACATCGATGGGCATCTATATCTTCAACACCTTCAAGCAGGATTTCAATTACGGTCGGGGCTCTGCAGCCTCCATGGTCTTGCTGATTGTCATTGCTGTCATATCCGCCATACAAATGCGACTGGATCGTACAGAAAGAGACTAGAAGAGGTTGTTCAAACCGGACTTTTTGAACACGACTAAAAGGAGGAGGTCTTAAGCATGGAAAAAGAAAAAAAACACGGCGCGGACAAGTGGCTACAAATCGTCGCTTACGTCGTTACCATCGGATTTGTCGTCCTGCTGCTCTACCCGCTGCTCTATACGATTAGCAATTCAGCCAAAGACAATGTGAAGATTTACGATATGCCGCCAAGCATCCTTCCAGATCGCGCGCAAAGCATGACCGTCGTTGTCGATTATTCAAAACTAGGGTCGGTCAGCGAGCAGGATTTACTCGATGCCGCGATGCGCGACAATGCGCTCGCCATGTTCTCGACCGGCTATGAGCTGCCTCGAGAATCGATATTTGAGATCCAATTTTATGGAGTGAAGGACAACAAGACCGTTTTCTATTCGAGAGCCCATAAGATGAAGCTGGAGCTGATTCGCGACTTTGGCGTCTACCAGGGCAGTGTCGTGAAATCCGATGTGCTGCTGCACGGCGATCGATATGTAAGAGCGAACAACACAATTGGTTACAAATTCGATCCGAACGGCCTTGACAACAAGCCCAAGTTATCGAGCTTGAATGACAAGTATACCACGACATTGTCGGGTTTATTTTCCGAGATATACGATTTGAACGGCGAATTGACCAGCACTGGCGTGAAGACAAAAAATATGCTGCTGCTGGAAAGCTTCGTGTACTATCTGCAGATGCCGTCCTATGTTTATTCGCAGAATGAGACGATTGCTGAGTACGGCTTCCTAACGTTTATTTTCAATACAGTTGTTGTCATCGGGTGGGCGATTATTTCGCAGGTGTTCCTTTGTTCGATTTCTGCCTTTGCCATCTCCAGACTGCTCAGTCCAAAGGCCGGGCGCTACGTGCTGCTGTATTTCCTGGGAGCGATGATGATTCCATTCGCGTCGATCATGCTGCCGCAGCTTATCATGTATAAATCAATGGGATCTTATAACAATTACGCGGCGCTGCTGCTGCCGTTCCTGTACCCGTTCGGATTTTATGTGTACTTATTTAAAGGGTTCTTCGACCGGATTCCGAACGATTACTTTGAAGCCGCAAGGATAGACGGGGCAAGCAGCTTCTTCCTGTACGCAAAAATTATGATGCCGCTGTCGAAGCCGATCATCTCTCTGATCGCGCTGCAGACGTTTATCGGCAACTGGAACGATTTCTTCTGGGCATGGATGGTTACGGAAAACCAAAGTCTCTGGACCTTGAATGT
This sequence comes from Paenibacillus sp. LHD-117, assembly GCF_030929555.1. Lineage (GTDB taxonomy): Bacteria > Bacillota > Bacilli > Paenibacillales > Paenibacillaceae > Pristimantibacillus. The sequence continues at coordinate 62,057 of NZ_JAVFVT010000045.1, forward strand.
AGCGCTGTACAACCTGTCCATGAACGGCAATACGAAGCAAAACTTCATTCTCGGGCTTTCGCTCGTCATGATTGTTCCGGTTATATTAGCAACCGCATTGTCCTCCAAGCAATTGAAGCAAAGCATTATGTCATCTGGAGTGAAAGGGTGATCATTCATGTTAACTGATAAAATGTTAGATATTGTTATTGATTTGCCCCAGCCGCCAGAGGAACGTGTCATTAATGTACTCGACTTCGGCGCCTCTACGGATCCTTCCTTCTGCAACCAGCTTGTGTTTCAACAGGCTATCAATCATTGCAAGGAAACAGGGGCCTCCCGGCTCCTTATTCCTTACGGCGTTTATTACTTTCATTCAAACCCGCTTGGAGACGCTTTTCTGACCTTTGACGGGTTGATCGATTTTACCGTGGACGGCTGCGGGTCAGAGCTCCGATTTGGTTACCCGAAGATGTTTACGAAGGTCATCAATTGCCACAGGGTTCGGCTTCACCGCCTTGTGCTGGATTGGAACTGGGAGATTGCGCCTTTGGCCAGTGTGGGAGTTGTTACGAACGTAGAAGAAGGCGGAGCTTACTTCGATATGGAGTTCCCGGCTTATATCGAGATTCCCGAGCAATGGCGGATCCATATCGTCGGGCCGTTTGATCCCGTTCGCTACACGCCTGGGACGACCGGCGGCATGGAGTACCGCCCTTATAAGAATGAGCATGCGCTTCTTAGCGAGCAGGCAGGGACAGACGCGGAGATGCAGAAGCTCGTCCGGGAGCTGTCGAACATTATTCTGGGCATGGAAAAAATCGGGCCGAATACGATGCGGTTTTACGCTTCCAAGCCCTCTTGGACCGCCGCGCGGATCAAGCCGGGACAATGCTACAATCTGCGGCACTATGAGTATGATACAGTCGCTGTGTTCTTGTTTGACAGCAGCCACATCACCGTCGACCGCGTCACCATCTATTCATGTCCAGGGAGCGGATTTGTCGGCAACGGCGCCATTCACCATATTCACCTGGACCATTGCAAGATTACGCAGCGTCCCGGCACAGACCGCCCGATTTCCACTTCTGTGGACTGCTTCCATATTGCCAACTCCAAAGGATATTTCATCATTGAGGATTGCGAGTTCGGGTATGCGGGAGACGACTGCATCAACATCCATGACAACACCTCGATGGGCGTCAAGCGTGTGAATCAGCATACGTTAACGGCCTTGAGAGTAAGAAAAAATTCTCTGCTGTTCCAAATCGGGGACATCATCGAGCTGCGTAACCCGGACTTGTCGCCGATGTCGTTCCGATCTCCGTTGGTCGAGGTCAGCTACAACGAGGATGAGCATACATGCACGCTTACGTTTGAAAGCGCCTTGCCGGAGCAGCTGGATGAGAATACGGTGTTGTTTAACCGCCGATTCTCCACGGATCATTTCATCATCCGCAATAACCGCTTTACCCATAACCGGGCTCGCGGCATCTTGATTCATGGCTCACATGGCATCGTGGAGCACAATGTGTTTGAGAATATTCAAGGGGCGGCGATTCAAATTGAATCCGGCTGCGAATCCAGATGGTCGGAAGGAACTGGGGTACATCAGCTTGCAATCCGTCATAACATCTTCCGCAATTGCGATCTGAACGCTTGGCAAATGGCTGTCATTTACATGGGGGTATATCTGCCTGGCGGTAGAACGTCATATCCGATCTTCAGCGATATCTGGATTGAGCACAATACGATCGTCAACAGCCCTCGCATGGCGATGTTCCTTTCTTCCTGCCGCAATATTACGGTCCAGGGAAATGCCATCATCAATGCGAACCAAGTGCCGCTAGAGCAGCATCATTACGGCTCCAGCCAAGAAGAAGCGCCGATCTATGATGAAGTTTACCAGGGAACCATCTATCTTCTTCATGCGTCGGACGTGACGATTGCGAATAATAAATGTATGTCGACGACCACCCGGTTTGAATCAGGCATCCACGCCGACGCGGATACGACCCGTAATATTGAAATCGAGCAAAATACAGGGTTTGCCGATACAATGCGATAGAAATGGAGGTATGATTATTCCTATTTCATTAGGTTTAGAGGAAGCCAGCTACAAGTATGTTCATGGGGTCGTCAATAAGTTTACGATCCCCTTTGACGAACGCAAGCCCATTGCGCTTGACTGCGGCAGGAACGACCGCGCAGCCGTCCAGCTCCTTGTGTATGCGGAGCACGAAATGATCGTCTGCGTGAATGAAGACAATTGCTTCTACGAGCGCGGACCGACCGATATGGTCCGCGTTAGCGTAGAAGTTCCGGGGCTTTCGGAAGGAAGCGCGAAGATGCAATTAATCGGCTTGTCGAGGACGATGACCGGCAGTTGAAGTCTGATATCCTCCTGCATCAATCGGCGATCCACGTGGAAGCCCGCAAGGTGCAACCGATCTGGATCGAGGTAGAAATCGGCAAGGAGGTCCCTCCCGGAACCTACACACCGCAAATCACGGTATATGGTCACCGCATGTTTCAGGACGAGCAAATTATCCGGACGATGACCTTTGATATTCATGTAGTAAACACGATGCTTAGCGATCCTCAAGATTATACATTCCATCTCGATTTATGGCAGCACAATTCCAACATTGCTCGGAAATATGATGCCAAGCTTTGGAGTGACGAGCATTTTGCCATTCTGGATCCATATCTCGCTTCGCTGGCTGCCCTCGGCCAAAAATCATTGACGGTCATTGTTTCCGAGATCCCGTGGTCGGGGCAATATTCCAGCTATGACCGGATTGATCCTGCGAATATGTTCGAATATAACATTGTAGGTGTCACTCTGAAGGACGATGGACAATGGGTCTTTGATTTCCGGGCGTTGAACCGTTATGTTGAGCTCGGTATGAAGCATGGCATTAAGGAACAGATTGAAGTGTTCGGATTAATCAATATATGGGTGCTCGAAGACGTCGGCTTTGGCGGAGTGCTCGAGGATTACGACGATGCGATTCGCATCCGATATTGGGATGAAGCGAGCCGCACTTATAAGTATATGAAGCAGAAAAAGGACTTTCAGGAATATGTGCAGGCGTTGGAACAAAATTTCATTCAAAAGGGCTGGATCGACCTTGTAAGAGTTATTGCGGACGAACCTGCAGATATCGATTTATTTACTGCCCGTCTCAATGAAATCAAGGCGATGGCGCCTTCGTTCAAGTATAAGGCCGCCATCAATCATGCCTCTTTCATCGAACGGGAAATTGAAGGCATTCTGGACTAAATTCCGATTCTGGATTGCATCACTGGCGAGTACGATCATTTTCGGTCACTGCAATCTAAAGTGAAAGGTACCTTAACCTATTATGTCTGTTGTGTGCCGATGCTTCCCAACACGTTTATCTGCTCCCAACTGCTCGAGAGCAGGCTCATTCCTTGGCTCGCCTTTTATTTGAATGTGGACGGGTTCCTAAGATGGAACTACACGGTATGGCCGAATGATCCGTTGAACAAAATCTCCTGCCATTACCCGGTTTATCCGGCCGGCGATACGAATTTCGTCTACCCGGGCAAGGACGGTACGCCCCTGCTGACGCTCCGTTACAAGCTGCTGCAGAAGGGAATCCGGGACTATGAGATTTTTAGAAAGTATGTTGCCAAGGGAGGCCATAAAGAGCAGCTCCTGGAGCAAATGAAGACTGTTTTTTTATGGGAGAGCATTACCGAACTCCATCCGAATCGCCGAAAGACCCGCGAAGAGTTGTTTTCCCTGAGAGATGCGGACTATGAGAGGATTGTCTCCGACCTGCTAAGGCGATTGGCTGAAAATGAATAGGAAAGGCGAACTCAACACCAAGGCGGGGAAAAGCTACTCTATTGACGGTCTTCTTAAGCATACAGAATAAAAGCAAGCGTTTACATTAGTTGAAATTGCGAACCTTTTGTTTATTTTGCATCCTTCTTTGCGGGAAGCTTTCTTGATACGATGATCAAGAACCTACATTAAAAGGAGGATGCATTGTTATGAAGAAAAGGTTTGCTTTGTTAACTTTAGCCGCAACGCTGTTAGTCGGGACAATCCTTTCCATCAGTTCCACGTCGGTCCGGGCAGAAGGCCCATCCGGTACCGTATGGACGCAAGACTTCAGCAGAAGCGATGAGTTCGACAGTCTTGACTCATCCAAATGGGGTACTTCTCTCTGGTATGATACCTCCGGCGTATTTGCTTTCAAGCCTAACAATGTTAGTGTCTCCGGTGGCATTATGAAGCTGGCCGCCAAGAAGGAATCCTTCAATGGCAAATCCTACACGGCAGGCGTGTTGAAGTCGAAATTTCAGGTGGGCGCAAACTCGTATACCGAAATCCGAGCTAAAATGATCAACAAAAATGCCAATGTAACCGCGGCACTTTGGTTATCGGATGAACCTGTCCCATGGAGCAATCCGAATATCGAAATCGATATGCAAGAGTCATTGGATGCGGATGGCGCTCCACAGCGTGTCGAAAGTACGCTTCACACTTGGCCCCAAGACCCTGACTTTCATTTTGTAGCCGGAAACAAGAAATATATCGCATCCGCGCCCCTCGACAACGATTTTCATGTGTATGGATTGGAACGTCGGGACGGCAAGCTTCGGTTCTATCTGGATGGGGTAAAGTACTGGGAATATAATGCGTCCGTCATTAAAGAATTCGCTACTCAGCCCAGAAACGTTATTATGAGCATTGAAGGACATTCGGGAAACCCTGTGGACGCTTACCTGCCCTCCGATTTTGAAATCGATTACGTAAGAGTCTACTCCAGCACTCCTGTATTAAATGGCGGGTTTGAAGCCGACGGCGGTCAAGCTCCGACCGAGTGGCTGGAGTCCGGTGACACGGATGCCAGCTATGCGCCCTATCACCGCGGCGGAACCCACAGCGGAGACTATAAGCTGCAGCACTCCAAAGCCACCACTCCTTTTGTCGTAAACACGTATCAAAGGAAAACCGGATTAGAAGACGGACTATATACCTTAAAAGCATGGGTCGCCAAAAGCAGCGCCGCCAATTACAATTATTGCCGCATGTACGTGAAGGATTATGGCGGTGCAGAGCGGACTGTTGACGTGAACGGCAGCTCCTGGAATCAAGTCACCATATCCAATATTCAAGTTACCAATGGACAAATCGAGTTCGGTTTCTCAACCGATTACAAGGGCGGCGCCAACGACTGGGCTGTATTCGATGATGTGGAACTCTATAAACAATAAAGTTGGAGCATGACTTATGCAGTTCATTCCAAGTGATGGAAACCGATTAATAGTCATAGAAATGTAAGCTATAAAACGGAAAACCCCTTGACTTTTGGAAATCACCCCAATAATCGCGAAGAATACCTTTTCTAACGGGTATATCTTTCGAGATAATAGGTGATTTTGGTGAAACAAACCCTTGAAAATCC
>NZ_JAVFVT010000046.1 GCF_030929555.1 Paenibacillus sp. LHD-117
CCTCCGCACCTATCCTCACGGACTAAGCACTATGTGTCGGCTATGTACTTCCGCCACCTGCGGTGTACTGGAGACTTTCACTCCTTAGTAGAGTGCGCTGCCAAGCGCACAAAAAACGGAATGGAGCAGATATAACATCTGATCCATCCCGTTTTCATTTGTTTACCCGATCAACGCCACCAAACTTTTGAACTCCAGCTCCTCGAACTTGCTGAGAACAAGATGGCGATCGTATAGCCAGCCGCAGCTGTCGATATGCGTATCAAGCGGCGCATCGCAGCGAATGGTCGCGAGCTCGCGGGAGAGGTGCAGCATCTCGAGATCGGCCTCGATCTTCGCCCGGATCGTCTTCGAGACCGATTCCAGGTTCGCCAGCAGCCCGTCGATCGAGCCATGCTCCTGAATCAGCTTATGGGCGGTTTTCTCGCCGATGCCTCGAACGCCGGGATAGTTATCGCTTGTATCGCCCATCAATCCTTTGATGTCGATCACTTGCGGCGGCGTAAGCCCGCGCTCTTCCATCAAGACGAGCGGCGAGTACACCATATAATTGCCGATGCCCTTCTTCATAATCGCGACTGATACGCGCTCGTCCACCAACTGCAGCAGATCGTGGTCACCTGTCACGATGTATACGTCGGCGTACTCCTTGAATCGGTTCGCCAGCGTGCCGATGCAGTCGTCCGCTTCGAATCCTTCGATCCCAACGTTCGGCACGTTGAAGCTAGCCACCACTTCTTTCACGAGATCGAATTGCGGAATAAGATCCTCAGGCGCGTTCGGACGGTTGGATTTGTACCCGTCGTATTGCTCCGTGCGGAACGTCTTGCTTCCCATATCCCAACAGCAGATCACATGCGTTGGATCGAATTTCGTTACGGCGTCCATAAAATACCGGACGAATCCATGCACCGCGTTCACCGGTATCCCGCTGCTTGTCCGGCGGATGCTGCCCGTGAACGAAGTCGCGAAGTACGCGCGGAACAAGATAGCCATGCCATCGACCAACAATACTTTTTGACCGTTCATGCTTGGTTACAACTCCTACTCTATCCTTGCCCGTGCAAGGGGATTTTGATCGTTCGCTCCAAACCTGCTCTTCTATCCTACCACATCGGCCGCGCGAAGGAACCTTCCGATTCTTGCCGCCGCTTCCAGCAATCTCGTTTCGTCCTCGACCAAAGCGATTCGCACGTAACCGGCACCTTCATCGCCGAACGCTTCGCCCGGTATGACGACCACTCCGGACTGTCGAAGCATTTCCTGGGAAATAGTTCTGGAGTTCCATACCGCGCCGTCTTGTCCTCGAAGACTAGGAAGCTTAGCCCAGACGAACATCGTCGCCTTCGGGGCTTCGACATCCCAGCCTTCCTTCCGAAGCGCTTCCACAAACAAGTTCCTTCTTCGTTCGTACACGTCCGCGGCCTTCGCAGCTCCATTGCCTGCCGCGATCGCATCCCGCAAAGCGACGATGCCGGCCTCCTGCACGGGATCGAATACGCCGTAGTCGATGTTTCCTTTGAGCTCCCGCAACGCTGCGACAGCGTCCCGATTGCCGACAAGAAAACCGATCCGGCAGCCTGCCATGTTAAAGCTTTTGGACAAGGAGTGGAACTCGACCGCTTGTTCGAGCGCGCCAGGCACCTGCAGAATGCTCGGCGGCTCGACGCCGTCGAAGCCCATCTCGGAGTAAGCCAGATCGTGCACGACAAGCACGTCGTGCTTGCGCGCTTTCGCGATCAGCCGTTCGAAGAATGCCAGATCCGCTACGGCGGACAACGGATTGTTCGGATAGTTCAACAGAATGAACGCGGCCTTGTCCCATACTTCTTCCACGATGGCGTCCAGATCCGGCAAGTAAGCATTCTCTTCGCGAAGCGGCAGGAATACAGGCTCGACGCCCGCTAACGCCAGCGAAGCTGCATAGATCGGATAACCGGGATCCGGCACGAACGCGGTATCTCCCGGGTCGCAGATGGCCATCGCGAGATGGGCAAGACCGTCCTGCGAGCCCATGAGCGTCACGATTTCATGGGCAGGATCGACTTGCACGCCGAAGCGATGGGCCATCCAAGCAGCGGCTTGTTCCCGGAACGGCAATCCACTGCTAGTCGCTGGATAAGCATACATATCTTCCCTTAATGCAGCCTCGCTTAAAGCTTGACGCACATGTTCGGTCGGCGGCTGATCCGGGCTGCCGATTCCAAGATCAATGATATCGAGACCGTTAGCCGCTGCTTCCCGCTTCCAAGCCGCGACTTCGGCGAAGATCGAGGATCCGAGCAACGACAGCCGATTCGCGCGGAAGCGCAACTTCCCCGTTCGGCTCATTTGTTCCCCCATGCGGCTTCGTACTGATCTTCCTTGTAGCCGACGGTGACCTGTTTGCCGTCCGTGACGATCGGACGTTTGATCAGCATGCCGTGGCGGGACAGTAACTCAAGCTTCTCATCTTCGCTCATTGCGGGCAGCTTGTCCTTCAAACCAAGCTCGCGGTATACTTCACCCGACGTATTGAACAGCTTCTTCAGATCCATTCCGCCGATGCGCAGCAATTCCTTCAGCTCAGCGACTGTCGGCGTATCCTCGTTAATGTCGCGCAGGGTCACTTCGTTCCCTTTCGCCTTCAGAGACTTTACCGCGGCTTTGCAAGTGCTGCATTTCGGATATTGAATAATTGTAACCTTGCGTTCGTTGCCCAATTTAGATGTAACTCCCTTCTTCTAACCTTTCCCATGATTGGCTTGTTTCAATCTATTTTGTTGCGGCTCGAAACTACATGCCTTCGCCGCGAAGCAGCCGCTCCAGCTTCAGCAGCTCCGGCGGGAGCGGCGCATGCCATTCCATCCGTTCCCGTGTCATGGGATGCGTAAATCCGAGCGTCTCGGCATGCAGCGCCTGCCTCCCCGCGGCCTGCTCCCAGCTTTCCGCTCCGCCGTCATCCGGTCCGTACAGCTTGTCGCCGATCAGCGGGCAGCCGATATGGCGCATATGGACGCGGATCTGATGGGTTCGCCCGGTTTCCAGCTTTAGCCGAACGGCCACTGCCAGCTTACCCTCCGACTCGAACGACTCTACCACCTCGTAATGCGTCACCGAGGGATAACCGTCCCCCCTCACCACGCGCAAATGCGGCCGATCCGTATCCCGATCGATCGGTTCGTTGACGGTACCGCGGAGCGGCTCAGGCAACCCGTAAACATAAGCCCGGTACAGCTTGTCCACTTCCCCGGCTTGCAACTGCTCCGATACTTGCTGGTGGACGTAACCGGTTTTCGCGATCGCGACCAGACCGGACGTGTCTTCGTCCAGCCGATGGATCGGCCTGAACCGCACACGTTCGCCTCGCGACTTCCAGTGATGGACGACCGCGTTCGCGAGCGTGCCCGTATAGTGCCCGTGCGTCGGATGGACGACGATACCGGCCGGTTTGTTGACGATGAGCAGACTGTCGTCCTCGAAGACAATGTCCAGCGGAAGCGCCTCCGGCAAAATATCGTCTGACTCCTCGCGTTCCATGCGGAGCCGGATAACATCTCCTTCCGACACCTTCGCGGAAGTGTATACCCGGCATTCGTTCAAGGTCAGGCCATGCTCCGTCAGCTTCACCTGGGACAGCAGCTTGCGGGAGACGCCGAGGCGCCTCTCGAGTACCGTCCTTACATCCTTGCCGTGATCTTGGGCGGAGACGATCGCGACGAGCGGATCATAATAGCGCAAGCTTAACGCTTCCGCGTTTGCGAATTCATCCATGCGAGACACTCATTTCTTCCGTTCTTTTTTTCCTTTTCCCTTGCGGAACACTTCCGCGCTCCGGATATATTCCGTGTCCGGCTCGCCAAGCTTGGCATTCGCCAGCCGGGCAGCCGCGAACAAGAAGTCGGACAGCCGGTTCAAATAAACGAGCACGTCCCCGTTGATCGGATGTTCGCCTGCGAGCGTCACGACGCGGCGCTCGGCGCGCCTGCACACCGTTCTGCAAACGTGAAGCATGGAAGAAGCGGCGCTTCCGCCCGGGAGAATAAATCTCGTAATTTCCGGAGTCTCCGCAACGTAACCATCCATCCACTCCTCCAGCCGCGCCGCCGGGATTCCGTCCATCTTGAAGGGAGCCCCTTCCTTCGCATAAGCCAGATCGGAGCCGCAATCGAACAGCTCCTGCTGGATGTCGACGAGTCTGCCGGCAAGTTCGCGCAGTGGCTCATGCCTATTTAATTCCGCCGCGGCCAATCCGACGAAGCTATTCAATTCGTCGATCGTGCCGTAGGCTTCCACTCGCGAATCGTCCTTGCGGACTCTTCCGCCGATAAGCGATGTTTCTCCCTTATCTCCGGTCTTCGTATACAACTGCATATCCCCGCTCCTCCCAAGCCCGCTGGACTTTTTGAACATACATTGTTACAACAAACAGCAGGCCGGACGCGCGTCCTGACCTGCTGAAGCCTTTATCATCGATTCAACTTGTAAACGAAATTGCCGATGCGTTCGATCGCTTCCGTCAGCTGGGTGACGGAAGTGGCGTACGAGCACCGTAGATGCCCTTCCCCGCCGAGGCCGAACACGTCGCCCGGAACAGCGGCGACTCCCGCTTCTTCCAGCAGGCGCTGCGCGAATACCTCGCTGCTCAGCCCCGTCGAAGCAACCGAAGGGAACGCGTAGAAGGCGCCTTGCGGCTCATGGCATTCAAGCCCGATGTCACGGAAGCCCTTCACGACGAGCCGGCGCCGCTGGTTGTACGACTCCACCATGCGGTCCTTTTCCTCTAAGCCGTGATGAAGCGCTTCGAGCGCCGCGTACTGCGCCATGATCGGCGCGCACATGACGGTGTACTGATGGATCTTGAGCATCGCGGACAGCAGCTCGGGATGTCCGCACATGTACCCGAGGCGCCAGCCCGTCATCGCGAACGCCTTGGAGAAGCCGCTGACGAGAATGGTGCGGTCTTTCATGCCGGGAACGGCCGCGAAGCTCACGTGTTTGGAGCCGTACGTCAACTCGGCGTAAATTTCGTCAGAGATGACGATGAGGTCGTTTTCTTCGACGACTTTCGCGATCGGCAGCCAATCCTCGTACGTCATGATGCCGCCGGTCGGGTTGCTCGGATAACATAAGATAAGTACTTTGGAACGCGGCGTGATCGCCTTCCGAAGCGCTTCGGCCGTCAGCTTGAACTCGTCGGCCGCGAACGTCTCGATGCCGACCGGAACGCCGCCGCTAAGCGCCGTAATCGGAGAATACGAGATGTAGCACGGCTCGGGAATAAGTATCTCGTCGCCTGGCGCAATCAAAGCGCGCAAAGCGAGATCGATCGCTTCGCTTCCGCCCACGGTTACGATCACTTCGCTCGCCGGGTTGTATTCAACGTCGAACGAGTAGTTTAAGTATTGGCAAATAGCTTCGCGCAGCTCCGGCATGCCCGCGTTCGACGTATATTGCGTTTTTCCCGTCTCGAGCGCGTACACCGCCGCTTCCCGGACATGCCAAGGCGTAACGAAATCCGGCTCTCCTACACCAAGGGTAATGACGTCCTTGCGCGTGCTCACCAAATCAAAAAACCGGCGGATGCCCGACGGTTTGATGCCCCTGACCAGCGGAGACAAATACTCGCTCATCGATTGCCGCCGCAGTAGGCCCGAGGTTCCTTCCAGCTCCTCTTTCATCATAAGCGCCACCTTCTATGTTACGGCGAAACCATCAACCGATGGTCACCTTCGTGTTCCTCGAAGATGATGCCGTCTTGTTTGTATTTTTTAAGGATAAAAAAGGTCTTGGTCGACAATACCGCATCGATCGGCGAAAGCTTGTTGGATACGAAAGAGGCGACTTCCTTCAGGTTCTTCCCTTCGATCTCCACGAGCAGATCGTATGCGCCGGACATCAGGTAAACGGATTTCACTTCGGGATAGAGATAGATGCGTTCCGCGATGCCCTCGAAGCCTCTGCCGCGTTCCGGGGTAATCTGTACCTCGATCAGCGCGGTTACCTTCTCGTCATCCACCTTGCTCCAGTTCACGACGGTCGCGTATTTCACGATCACGTGGTTATCTTCCATCGCGGCGATCGCTTCCTTCACGTCCGCTGTCGGCACCCCAAGCATCGTCGCGATCAGCTCCGCGTCCCTTCGGGCGTCTTCCTTCAGCAGCTCCAACACTTTCAATTGTAGTTCCGTCATCCCAAAACTCCTTCCGGCTCGCCTCTAGGTTATAACGAATATTTTACAAGAAATTAGCGGTTCCTGCAAAGAGAAAAAAGAAAAGACCCCGAGGGGTCTTTACATGAAGTGTGGCTGATGCGAAGATTGGCCCGATTGGTGCTGGCCGGCCGGCACATACATCGACTGAGGCTGGTTGCCCAGGTTCTGCTGCAGGAATTGTTTGGTCTTTTGCTGCGTCTGCTTGTACTCCTGCGCCTGCTTGTCCAGCTCTTGTCGCAGCGCAGGAGATGACGCGGTGTACATGTTGCTCTGCTGCATTGCCTGGTACAGCTGGCCTTGCGCCGTTAGCGTATTGTTCATCAGCTTGGTGAACAGCTGCCGCATGTCGGGGCAAGTCGATTCGGTCGCCGCCGTCGCGTATTCGCGCACGACGCGCTTCAGATCGGCCAATACGGTTGACGCCAGGTCTTCTTCCGTCAGAATCTGCTGGTTTTGCTGTTGATACATTCGTAATCCCTCCACAAAGTAAGTTAACGGCAATTGCGACGGTTTATTGCGGCTGCGTAGGCGCCATTTGCTGATGATGAGTGATGGCGTGCATGAGCGAATCGTAGTGCTGCTGGTGCATTTGGATCATCTGCGAGCAGACGTTGCGGATCGCCGGCGTCGTCGCCACGGATACAGTGGCCGCGCATTGCTTCAAGAGCAGGTCTTCGTTAGACATGGAATCAACCGCATACTCGAGTTCTTTGGCTGTCATTGGCTGTAGCAAGGTGAGGTTCCTCCCTTTATATTGGTGTATGCCTTCTAGAGGTTGTTCAAAAAGTCCACTTTTGATCACGAAGTATACCAAGTAGCATATTCGACATCGAATATTGAATTTAGCCGAAACTAAGCGAATGCTTACGAAGTATGTTTCCTCCGGAAACATTGCAGGTGCTCACGTAGCTTACACTACGCTCCGCTCCTCATTTTCTAGCTTCATCCAATCTTCTACAGCGTTTTTTGAAAAAACGCAGCATCGTAAGCATACGCTCAGCTGAAAACCGGACTTTTTGAACATACACTTCTAGGTTTGCTTTCGCGTTTTCGCGCCTTCCGTATTATGAGCTTAATCCGGCAAATTATGTGCGGCCTGCAAATCATATTTGCCAGAGTCGGACAATTGGAACTTCACGTCGATTTCCGCAAGGAATTTCGGATCGGGCACCCAATCCTTATCTTTGATATGCGAGTGCCAAAATCGGTTATGGTACCGATACAGCCTATGTTCCAGCTCCAGGAAGTCGACGCCCTTCTTGATTCCGATCTCGTACAACGATTGAATTTGTCCGCGTACCGTCTCTTCGATGGAGGATTCGATTTGTCCCGCGGTCATCTCGCCGTCGAGTTCGATCAGGCTTCCGGTGAGGGAGACGTTCAAACGGAAGCGGGGCTCTTCCCCTGCCGTGTCGATATCTACGCCGTACTTCGCGTCTTTGATCGAGACTGTGCCGGTATGGCCGTCGGCATTGGCTTCCAAATACACTTTATGGAAATCCTCGTTCAGCCATCGCAGCCCGATGACCGATTTTTCGGCGAAATAACCCAAGTACTTATAATCCTTAAACACGAACAACCCTGAAATGAGCTGAGTGCTGATCGGCTTCTTCCCTTTTTTCCAGTAGGTTTGACTGCTATTGATGACAGGAAGCAACGTCAATTCGCAAGGTTCCTTGATCGTCTGCACCGCCAGCTGCATCTGGAGCGGTTCAATAAACGTGTATTGGTCTTCATGGGGCTTCGGAGCGTACATCACGCTATACAAGTGCGATTGGTTGAAGAAATTTTCCGTCGTGAAAATATCTTCGATCGGACTGGTCGTCCCGAAAATTAAGGACGTATACCGGGATGCCCGTTGCCGGTTGAGCGCGTCGAGTACGTCGTCGATTTTGCCAGTGGCCCTTTCATGGATGATCACCGTTTTTAGATGCTCGAGATTGATGGACGAATATCCCCCGCGCATCAAATCGTAGAGGGCTAGCAGGGTAGATTTTCCTTTACCTCTCCCGAGCCACGTCTCCGCGGGAATGCTTGCCGGCGATTCGCTTTTTGCGATGGAAGCGAAGTTGAGCATTTGACCGTATAAAATCATCTGGCCGTCTTGATAATCGATGCCGATCGCCGATACGTAGCTGACATCCTGCAGGTTCACTTCGTCCCAGCATCCGGGAAGCAAGATTAATAAAGCCGCGAGAACCCATACGGAAATGGTTTTTCGCATTCGTTTCATGGCCGCTGCCTCCTGCTCCTGTACATATGCCAAGGCTTCTGGATTAAAGCGGCCGCCACGTCCTTCAGGTGAAGGGGGGCCAGCGGCTCCATGTAAGGCTGGCCGAACGACTCCAGCGAACACATGTAGAGGATTACCGCGAACATACCCACAAAATAACCGTACATGCCGAAGATGGACGATAAGATCAGCACAAAAAAACGGATAATGCTGACCGATCCGGCAAGCGACTGGTTGACGAGCGTGAACGTCGAAACGGCCGAGACGGCCGCCACGACCAGCATCGTCGGAGACGTCATGCCCGCCCTGATGGCGGCATCGCCGATGATTAAGCCGCCTACGACCGATACCGTCTGCCCCACCGGACGCGGCAACCGCACGCCCGCTTCCCTGAACAGCTCGAACATGCCGAGCATCAGGAACATCTCCATCGTCGCGGAGATCGGCAGTCCGATTCTCGACATCGTCACGGTCGCAAGCAGCGTGAACGGAATTTGGTCGGTATTGAACGAACATAACGACACCCAGAATCCGGGCAGGAACATAGACGTAAACAAACCCAGAAACCGGAGCAGCCGCTCAAGCGTCACGTAATAGAAGGGCAGATGGGCATCCTCCGGCGATTTGACAAGCAGCGTCAAGTTGCCCGGAGCGATCAAGGCCGCCGGCGTGCCGTCCGTCAGCACCGCGATTCTTCCTTTCATGATCGACTGCACGACAAAATCGGGACGGCCTACGTAATCCATCAGCGGAAACAACGAATTTCGCCGGTCGCCGATGCGCTCCTCCAGCTCCCCCGCTCCCTTCAAGCTCGAGATATGGACGGATTGCAGCCTTCGCCTCGCCTCTTCCACCAGCTCCGGCCTCGCTTGGTCGGCCATGTAGATGAGAGCGACCTCCGTTCTGGATTCCGTTCCGATAATGAAATACTCCACGTGCATGTTCGGTGTACGCATGCGCTTGCGCACGAGCGCCACGTTAACCGACAACTTCTCCACGAAGCCGTCGCGCGGTCCTTTCAAGGACAGCTCCATCGTGGACTCTTCCGGACTTCTTGCGGGCTGGCTGGCAATATTGAACTCGTAGAACGACTCCCGATCCGAGAAGACGATGATGACGCTGCCTGCGAACAGCCGCTCGAATAGATGTTCCTCCACGCCGTCCATGCGGTTGAACAAGTCGCTGGGATGCCGGCGGCCGCGATCCTCTTCGCCGACATTCCCTTCGCCGGTTTCCTTGCTCCCGGTCTCGCCTCGAATGTCGCTGCCGATCCATGCTTTCGAGGTGTGCGACTTCCAGTTTTCCAGCATGGGCAGAAGGCCGAGCTGAAACATCTGGCCATCGATCATGCCGTCGCAATAATAAAGAATCGCGCGCAGCTCGCGTTCGCCGTCCCCGGCATTGAGCTGTACGACGTGGTGGAACACGTCCTTGCAGGGATCAACGCGCTCCCTGAACTCCGCGATGGATATTCGCTCGCCGGTTCCGGTCCGGCTGATCTCCGCCTGCTGGTCAAGCTCTTGCCCGCCCATCCTGCACCCTCCTTGCCTTCAGAAAGCTCGAAATGTAAACGAGTAGTACCATCGTGATCGACGCAATCCCCCCGTATGTATAAACAAAATGCAAGACTTGGCGGTATTCGATCATATGGAATACCCAATACCACGCGATGCCGCCCATGATCGCTCCGATCAAGGAGATGCCGATCCACTTCCTCTTCATCCTGCCTAACGGGCTAAATTCCGCAAGCAGGTAGATCCCAAAAGATATTCGGATCATTGAGCCGGATAACCACTGATAGATCGCGAAAAAATCGACATGCTCGAAGTAGCGCCCGATCGTGACGAGCCTCCATTGGGAAAACGCGGGGTAGCGCAACTTTTCGGCTTCGAGGGGGCCGAATTCCGAAATTGCGCCTGTGACCGGACCGATGGCCAGAAGCGCCAGAAACATAACGAGAACGATCAGCTGCCATCGTTTGAAGCTGCCCTTCAAGTGATGTTGGATCAACAAAAGCATAAATAATTCGCCGAAGGCGGTTAAGGAATAGAGCGAAGCTTTTAATACCGGCTGCATGCCGCTCTCCAGCAAGGGCAGCAGGTACCGGTAATCCTTGTGCGGCATATTGGCGGACATGACGAAATCGCCTAAGATGACGACGAACGGAAGCAGCAGACAGCTCGCGAAGGCGATCGTACGAAGCCCCAAACAAGCCGCGTACACGCATAAACCGACAAATGCAAGCAGTACCGCGATCGGCGGCGTGTTATTCAAATAGGTCGTTTCGGTCCAAGAGGTCGTAATGATCAATGATTCCGTCGCGACGAAAAAAATCGTAAGCAGACAATAAGCCATGACGATCCAAACGGCGAAGGGAGGCAGCCGCTCCCGGAGCCAATGGTCGATCCGTTTGCCTTTCATCCTGGACAATAATCCGTATAGCGGGATGGCCGTCCAAGGCAGGATGACAAGCATAGCCGCTAGCACGGCCATCCACGCATCGCGCTTGGCGCCGTTTAGAATCAAGGGGACGACAAGCACATGGTTTACGAGTCCGACGGATAAAATCATGATGCTGATAGCGGGCAGTATACCGAAAGGTTTGATTTTCATTTGGCATTCACTTCCTCACAACCAAAGGTTGCCCAGAAGTGAATGGCCAAATGCATGAAAGGGAGGAAAAAAGAGGAGAGTGATTGCGATGCGTCGTTTTGTTCTTTATTCGAAAATACCCATGCTTAAATAACGTTCACCCGTATCGGGTGCAATGCAGACGACCCGTTTGCCTTCGCCAAGCTGCCGGGCGATCTGGAACGCCGCCCAGACGGAAGCGCCGGAAGACGGACCGAGCAGCAAGCCCTCCCGTCTCGCAAGGGCGCGCATCGTCGATAACGCATCTTCATCCGCCACTTGAATGATTTCGTCGTAAACGGAGGTATTCAAAATAGCCGGGATGAAGCCGGGACTCGTGCCGACCAACTTATGCGGTCCTGGCTGCCCTCCGGAGAGGACAGGTGATCCTTTCGGCTCAACGACGGCAACGTGCAGTCCGGGAAGCAGCTCCTTCAGCTTCTCTCCGGTTCCGGTGATCGTTCCGCCCGTGCCGGCGGTCGCAACGAACGCATCCAGCTCCCCGCCAGTCTGTTCCATGATTTCGAGCGCGGTCGTGCGCCTGTGGATATCGGGATTCGCCGCATTCTCGAATTGGTTCGGAATGAAGCTCCCCGGATGCTGCCTGCGAAGCTCCTCGGCTTTGCGAATTGCGCCCGGCATGCGCTCGGCGGCCGGCGTCAGCGCGACATCCGCTCCGTAAGCCTGCAGAAGTTTGATGCGCTCCGCCGACATATTGTCGGGCATGACAAGGATCAGCTTATAGCCTCTCGCGGCCGCGTTCATGGCCAGGCCTATGCCCGTATTGCCGCTTGTCGGTTCGATGATGGTATCTCCGGGTTGAATGCGACCATCGCGTTCGGCGGCTTCGATCAAAGCGAATGCCGCGCGATCCTTCACGCTTCCGCTCGGATTAAATCGCTCGAGCTTTACGCATACCTCCGCGATGCCCGGCTCCGCCATGCGATTCAGCCGCACGATCGGAGTCTCCCCGATTAACTTTGTTATATCCGTTACTGCTCTTGCCATAACTTTTCCCCTCTCCGGTCACGCAGCTTATGAAGGTTTCATTTTCAAGAAAGGGCGCATGAGCCACCAGCCGGCGATCGGCACGATCCCAACACCAAGCAGCAGCCATGTAATCGCCCTGGGGGAATCGGTGATCGGCAACACGATCAGATAGGCCGACAATCCGATGATGCGGCCGATCGTCAGTCCTGCTTCCCTCAATACTACAAATTCCTCTCGTTCGCTCGCGCTTTCCTTGGACTCGCCGATCAGATCGTATACTCTCGATGTCATCGGAATGATATACAGCGGCATGAACAAGGAAGTGCCGATGCCGAACATCAGAAGAGTCGTATACGATACGTTCCAGAACAACGGCAGAATGACGACGCCGATCATAATGACGCCGATCAGCATGGAAACCAGTCTGCGACTTTTTTTCAGCCACTTGCCCACCGCCCAGAAGCTGATCAGAGCGACCAAGGATGTGATGAGCGAATATGCGCCGAGCTTGCTTTCGTTTTTGGTGGCGATATAGACCGTAAGCCCGACGAGGAACATGAACACGCCTTCCCTCACGCCTTGCGCCATAATGGCCGCGAACATGCGGCGCCAAGGATTTCCTTTCCTCGTCAGCTGCTGAATGCCGTGTTTCCAATTGTAATGCCCTTCGGCCTTTCGTTTCTTGAGCCAGAAGCTAAGAACGACGCTTACCGAGAAGATGAAGAGCGAGATCGTGAAAATAAGGCGGTAGCCCTTCTCCCCTTGCATCGTCGTAATAAGCAAGCCTGAAATCCATGGCGCGATAATGCCGGCGGAGGAGCCGAGCAAGCCGGCCCAGCCGTTGAAGCGATCCCGCGTATCCGGCTCCGTCACTTCGAAGTAGACGACGTTAAAGGCAATCCAGAACATGCCCATCGCAATGCCGTTCATCGCTCCGAGAGGAATCGCCCAAGCTTTGGCTCCTTCTCCTAGCAATAATACAGCGCAATAGAATACGCCCGAGAGCGTGATGCCGACCCTCAGACTATTCATCTTGTTATGCTCCTTGACCCACTTGCCCGCGACCCAGAACGTCAAGCCGCTAAGCGCATATTGAGCGAACGTGAACCAGCCGATCAGCATGTACGATTCGCTGGCCTTCCATAGATAAACCGGGACGAACGTGCCCGAGAGCGCGTTCGCGACTCCGAACAACGCTTGCACGAGAAGGAGCAGGACAGCTTGCTTGTCTAATTTAGCCAAAACATGACCTCCTGCCGCGGCTAATGCGGCCGCGGCTTGCGAAATATGTTTTGTAAGATGCCCTGAAACCTAACCCCTATGCCCGTCCAATATTGGAAACGCCGCTCAAATCCAGTCGGTTTACTCCGCCTCTGACATCTTTTCGATTAACGCTTCGCGGTCTCCGAAAGCGAGCTGCGAAGACACGGTGAAACAAGATGGGCAAACGTACCATACCATGCGGAACGGATTCGGCAATAGCGGCGTTCCTATCGCCTTGGGAACCGCAGGTACGAAGCCTTCGCCGCCTACGGTCTGCGTACCGGCTTCCATCATATACTCGCGGCAATTCGGGCATTCCGGCGCTTCATCCTGTTCGTCGATCACGCGCTGGATGACGCCCTCCGCCGCGAGCATGCCGCTGCTTGCGCCCCTGTAGCCTTCTTGCTCGGAAGCCCAGTCCGCTTCGCTGTCGTCCGCGCCCGTGTCGTTCCATTCCTCCATATCCTCGTCGTCTTCTTCCTCCGAGTCGTAGCCTCCGCGTTCCTTGCCGCCGTCAAGCCCGATGCTCATCGTTCGGTAACCGCCCAGCTCATTCTCGCAATGCGGGCAATGGGATTCCGGCCCGATCTCTTCGTCCCATGTAATTTCCGTCAGGCACCACGGGCAAATTTGTTGCTCTTCCATCGTTGAAACGCTCCTCTATAAAGTGAATGGCTTTGGAAATAAAAATGTGTTAAGATTTGAACAAGAACACATGTTCTTTGATAACTGAACATATGCGGTTGTAGCAGGTACTACTTGGCTCTGCTACGTAAAATGTTCAAGCCACCAATGCGCTTGAGATTCGTAGGAATCTACCTCCTAGCGCAAACGTATTCCCAAAGGAATTTCCAATGGGATAGAGGGGCTGGACGGTAACCAGTCCGTCAATGTGTCAGCTCCACTGGTGTTAAGCATTTTGATTTCGGTCAAATTGATACATCAGAAACCCCCACTTCTATCGGAGCGTTAGCTCAAATAAGTGGTGGGAGTATTCATTAAGTATTCATAACATAGATAATGCCAACTACAAAAAATAAAATTGCAACAACAAGCAGCGTGCTCCACAAATATTTCACTTCGCGCCTCCTCTAACCAATAATGACGGTCGCCCCGATAACGTAGGACAACGAAACGGAGATCACCATGGCGATCAGACCGACCGCGCGGTTGTCGCGGGCGATCTCTTCGTCGATCCGGAACACGGGCGTCAGAAATTCGAAAATGAAGTAGGCTACCAGCAAAATAACGAAGCCGTAAGCTCCCCATATCAAGCTTTGATAGATCGTATCGTTCGCTTCGATCGAGAAGCGGAAGATATTGCAAATGCCGAATATTTTGCCCCCGGTCGCCATCGCCACCGCCATGTTGCCCCGCTTGATCTCGCTCCAGCACTTGTATTTGGCCACCAGCTCGAACAATGACAGAAATACGATCAGCGACAAGACGGTCACGGATACGAAGACGAGCGACGAAGCATACGGATGGTCGAGCAGCTTATCGATTCCGGATTCCATGGATGCCTATCCTCCTACTTCAGCTCGGCGACCGTTACCCCGATGCCGCCTTCGCCGTAATTTCCGTTGCGGAAGCTCTTCACGTGTGAATGTTTGCGCAAATATTGCTGGATGCCGGTCCGAAGAATGCCCGTTCCTTTGCCGTGAATGATATACACTTGCCCGAAGCCGGACAGGAACGACTCGTCCAGGAAACGATCCACTTCCATAATGGCTTCCTCCAGGCTTTCGCCGCGCAGATCCAGCTCCATCTTGACGTTGTCGTCGCGCGTCCGGTTCAAGCTCGCGCCGCCCGCTTGTTTCGCCGGGGACTGCTTCGCCGCGGCGGATTTCGCCTTCAGAAGCTCCATATCGTCAAGAGAGACCTTCATCTTCATGATCCCGAGCTGCACCGTGGCGTCCGAGCCGTGAACTTCGAGTACGGAGCCCTTCTGGTTCAGGCTGTACACCATGACTTCGTCGCCGGGCTCGATCTTGTCCGTTTTGCCGCTCGCGGCGGATTTTGTTTTTTTCGTTTCCAAATGAGGGGTTGCTTCGTCCAGCCTGCGGCGAGCCTCGATCAGCTTATGCTCCTTGACCGAAGCGCCTTCCTCCATCGCGAGCTTGCGCAGGTCCGCGATAATTTCCTCCGCTTCCCTCTTCGCCTTTGCGACCGCTTCGCGCGCTTCTTCCTGCGCTTTGCGCAGCAGCTTCTCCTTCTGCTCCTCGAAGCGAAGCCGCTCTTCCTCGTGTTTCGTCCTCAGCGACTCCATCTGTTTGCGAAGGGCCTCTGCGCTCTGACGTTCGGATTCCGCGCTGATCCGATTCTCTTCTAAAGATGCGATCATATTTTCCACGCGCAAGTCTTCTTCGCTGACTTCGCCGCGGGCGTGATCGATAATGGAACGCGACAAGCCTAGCCGTTCCGCGATGGCGAACGCGTTGCTTCGCCCCGGCACGCCGACGAGCAGTCGGTAAGTCGGGCTAAGCGTCGCGATATCGAATTCCATGCTGGCGTTAATGACGGACTTGCGATTGTAAGCATAAGCCTTTAATTCGCTGTAATGGGTCGTCGCGACGATCCGGCATCCGCGCGCGTGGATATGCTCCAGGATGGCAATGGCGAGCGCCGAACCTTCGGCCGGATCCGTGCCCGCTCCGAGCTCATCAAGCAGCACGAGACTTTTGGCCGTCATCGAGCCAAGGATGCGAATGATGTTCGTCAAGTGGCTCGAGAACGTGCTCAGACTTTGCTCGATGCTCTGCTCGTCGCCGATGTCGGCATAGATCGCATCGAAGACGCAAAGCTGGCTGCCTTCTTCGGCAGGCACGAACAAGCCGGACATCGCCATCAAGCTCAGCAGTCCGATCGTTTTCAAGGAGACGGTTTTGCCTCCTGTATTCGGCCCCGTCACGATAATGGCCGTGTATTGGTTGCCTAACTCCACGTCGAGCGGCACAACCTTGTCCTTATCGATTAGCGGATGCCTGCCTCGCTTCAGCTTAAGAAACCCCCGATCATTCATCCGGGGCTGCGTCGCCTTCATCTCGTGCGCGAGCCTTGCCTTCGCGAACGCAAAATCCAGATCGCCCAGCAGTTCCAGATCGATCAGCAGCTCTTCGGTATGGTCGGCCGCCAGCGCCGTCAGCTTCTGCAATATTTTTTCGGTCTCGCGAACCTCGGCCGCTTTCGTTTCCCTTAGCTTATTGTTCATGGCCACGATCGCTTCGGGTTCGATGAACAGCGTCGCGCCCGAGCCCGACTGATCATGAACGATGCCGCCGAAGCTTGACCGGTACTCCTGCTTGACGGGAATGACGTAACGATCGTTCCGCAGGGTGATCAGCGTGTCCTGCAGCATCTTCTGCACGTTCGACGAACGAATCATGTTCTCTAGCTTCTCGCGAATGCGTCCTTCGCCGCTGCGCAGCTCCCTTCGAATCGAAGCGAGCTCAGGACTCGCGTTGTCGAGCACGTCCGCGTTCTCGTCGATGCAATCGAAGATTGCGTCCTCCAGCGGCTTATGTTCGCTGATGCCCGACGCGATCGTCGACAGCATAGGCAGCGGATGCTCGCCGTGAATCGTCTCCACATGGCGCTTCACCCTGCGGCTGCCGCGCGAAGTCGAGGCGATGTCCAACAGCTCGGCCGGGTTAAGCGTGCCTCCGATCCGCGCCCGATGCAAGGAAGCGCGGATGTCGACGACCCCGCCGAACGGCGCGCTTCCCTTCAGCCGGTCGGCCGCGTACGCCTCATCGGTCGCTTGGAGAAGCGTCTTCACGGCTTCGAGCTCCGTCACAGGCTTCAGCTGTTCCGCGGTCGTTTTGCCCAAAGAGGTGCTGGCATGTTTGATTAATTTATCTATAATTTTTGGATATTCAAGTGTCGTCAATATTTTGGAATCCAACGATGAACACTCCTCTCGCCCTTATATTATAGCCGAACCTTGGACGCGATGCACGATTCGGACGGACTTCACGAATGGTTGTTTGGCGCTTCACATGAATTAGGGGAATCATGATCATACTAAGATGGCAACAACTGTTCCAACTCTGTTTGCCTGCAAACTTTACATGGCTTCACCACACCATGAAGGAGGTTATGGATTTGACATTTCTCGGACATGTAGTAAGGTTTATCGTCTCTGCTCTCGTGCTGATGCTTGTCGGGTTCATCGTTCCCCAATTCAGCGTCGGAGGTTTCTGGAGCGCATTCTTCCTGGCTCTGGTCATCGCCGCGCTGGGCTGGATTATCGAAGGGATCTTCGGCAAGCGGGTTACCCCGTTCGGCAGAGGCATCGTCGGCTTCATCGCCAGCGCCGTCGTCATCTGGATCGCCCAGTTTGTCGTCGGCGGAGTCGAAGTGACTTGGCTTGGCGCCATCCTGGCCGCGCTCGTTATCGGGATCATCGACTTGTTCATCCCGGTCAGCACGCCATACGAAGCCGGCAAAAATCATCACGATTAAGACGGCCCGCATGCAGCCGGATGACAGACCCTTGCCCCGTCGGAAGATGGAGGGCAAGGGTTCCTTTTTTGCGCCGAATTAAGTGTTCATTACAAGTTCCACATTCGATTGTCAAGGAGTTGTCACCTCGACCTTCTTTATCATGTCCAAAATTAGGATACAATGATAGGGTAAGTTTAGTTATAACCATTATGGCCAGGAGGGGATTTCTCATGAAAAAGTGGATTGCATTCGCTTCCGTCATGGCGTTGACGTTGATCATCGCGGCTTGCGGGGCGAACAGCAGCGGAGGCAACAATAGCGGCAACAATGCCGGAGCAGCGGTGAATACGGGCGCCGAGCCGACTTCCGAAGTCGTACTTACCGCATCCAGTTGGGAATTCGATCAGCAAGAATACCAGATAAAAGCGGGAGAACCCGTTGCGCTAACGCTCAAATCCGTTGACGGCGTACATGGCGTGCAAATTTTGAAAACCGCTTATAAAATCGGCAACAACAAGACCGTGACGGTTCAATTCGACGAGCCTGGCACGTACGAAATCATTTGCAACATTCAATGCGGCGTCGGCCATGGCAAAATGAAAGCGACGCTTGTCGTTACGTAACGCTCGGGCGAAATCAAGTAAACCAAAGTTCCCAAAACGCTTGAAACGACAACGATGCCCCTATGGCTGCTCGAGTCGATTCAGGCGTTTTGTTTTATCGCATCTATTATCAGCAATCCTTAAGAGGAAGGTAAAAAAGTCTGATAGCTTGTTGCCTTCCCATGCGGATCGGGCTTTGATAAGATGAACTCAACACGAACTGCATGGGAGGAATGCATAATGGGAGCTTTGGATTCTCGAATTGCCATGATTAGCGGTGCCGGGACGGGGCTTGGACGAGCGACGGCGATCGCTTTCGCGGCGGAAGGCGCGGAAGTCGTATTGCTGGGACGCCGACTCGACAAGCTGGATGAAACGGCTGCCATGGTGCTCGGCCGAACAGGCAAGAACGCTCTGATCCTGCAGACCGATATTACCGAAGAAAAGCAGGTCGAAGACGCGATACAAGCGGCGCTCGAGCGTCACGGGAAAATCGATGTGCTTCTTAATAATGCCGCCATCTTGGAGCCGGGCTCCGTCATGGAGCTCACTTCCAACGACTGGCAGAAACAAATTTCGACCAATCTCACTGGCCCTTTCTTGCTGACGAGAGCCGTCCTCCCGGCCATGCGCAAGAACAAGTACGGGCGGATCATCAACATTACTTCCAGCCTATCGAAGAACGGAGCAGGCGGTTACGCGGCCTATAGCGCCGCCAAAGCGGGACTCGAGTCGCTTACGCGCACGATTGCGGACGAGGAGCATGAGCATGGCATTCTCGTCAATTTATATAACCCGGGGACGCTGCGGACCGAGATGCACGCGACAGGCAAAGATCCTGCCGTCGTCACGCCGGACATCGTTCGGCTTGCCAGCCTGTCGTTCGGCGGCCCGACCGGGACGATCCATTCGTACGGATAATTCATGGTCGAAAAAAAAACGCCTATACTTCGCATCCGCCGCGGTTTCGCGGCGATGCAGTATAGGCGTTTTTCGTGTTGGCTTATGGTCATTTATACTCGTCAGCTCTTCTCGATCAATTCGATCCACTCGTTGAATTCCGATTGAAGCTTCGAATATTCAGTGCTTAGTTTCTTATGTTCGTCGAGGAGCGCGGAATGATCATTTAACAAAGCTTCGGCGGACTCTGCGGCTTGATCCCGCTCCCTCTGAAGCTCGTCCAGCCTTTCCTGCCAATCGTCTTGCACGTCGACGGAAGCCGCCGCTTCCCGAACCGCAAGCTCCATCCGCTCGCGCAGCTCTTCTTCCATGGCGGCATATTCTTTTTTCGCTTGCTCCATGCGCGTTAGCTCTTCCTCCAGCTCCCGAATCGACTGCTCTCGTTTCTCGAACTGCATCTCCGCTTGCTCGGCGCGCTCCAACGCCGCTTCCATATGGCCGCTCGCGATTCGTTCGCGAGCCGCAAGCAGCTCGAGCTGACCGATCAGCTCTTGTTCCTTCGTCGCGCGGTCGCCCGCCTCCGACGTCAGCTGCAAGAGTCTGTCTTCGGACTGCTTCAGGCGATCCGCCAATTCCTTGGCTTCTGACGAAGCCGAGATCAATTGCTCTTCCAGCTCCGAAGCCAGCTCCATGGACTCTAGCTCAATCCGTTCGCGCTGCTCGGACAGCTGCTCCTTCAACTGGCGTTCGCGTATGTCGCCTTCTTCCAGTCGCTCGGACAGCTCGCGTTCGCGGGCGTCACGCTCCGCCAGCTGCTCGGAAAGCTCATGTTCGAGCGTTCCTCTTGCCGCTAACTGCTCGACCAGTTCACGTTCGCGGGCGTCACGCTCCGCCAACTGCTCGGTCAGCTCATGTTCGCGCGCATCGCGCTCATCCAGCCACACCTGCTCTTCCGCTTGCTGGCGCTCCAGCTGCTCCGCCAATCGCTCGGCTTTCGCTTCCGCTTGCTTAAGAAGGTCAGCCAGCGATTGCTCTTTCGACTCCGTCTGCGTCAACAGTTCCGCCAGCTCCAGCGTTTCGAGCTCCGATTGCTCCAGCTTCGCTGCTTGCTCCTGCTCTTCCGCGAGCTTGCGCTCCAGCTGCTCCGCCAATTGCTCGGCCTTCGCTTCCGCTTGCTTGAGCCGGTCAGCCAGCGATTGCTCTTTCGACTCCGACTGCGTCAACAGTTCCGCCATCTCCAGCGCTTCGAGCTCCGATTGCTCCAGCTTCGCCGCCTGCTCCTGTTCTTGCGCAAGCTTGCGCTCGAGCTGCTCCGCCAATTGCCCGGCTCTCTCTTCCGCTTGCTTAAGCTGGGAAGCCAGTGATTGCCCATTCGACTCCAGCTGCGCGAAACGCTCGGACAGCTCCCGTTCGCGTTCTTCCCGCTGCGCAAGCCGTTCCGCCATCTCCAGCGCTTCGAGCTCCGATTGCTCCAGCTTCGCCGCCTGCTCCTGTTCTTCCGCGAGCTTGCGCTCGAGCTGCTCCGCCAAATGCTCGGCTCTCTCTTCCGCTTGCTTAAGCTGAGCAGCCAGTGATTGCTCATTCGACTCCAGCGACGCAAATTGCTCGGACAGCTCCCGTTCGCGTTCTTCCCGCTGCGCAAGCCGTTCCGCCAGCTCAAGCGCTTCGAGCTCTGATTGCTCCAGCTTCGCAAGCCGCTCCTGCTCTTCCGCATGCTTGCGCTCGAGCTGCTCCGCCAAATGCTCGCCGCTCGCTTCCGCTTCCTTCAGCTTGCTGGCTAGCGATTGCACTTTGCTCTCGAGAGCCGCAAGCTGTTCCAAGTAACCTTCCTCCGCTTGCCCCATGCTCGCAAGCGTCTCTTCTAGCCGCAAAATCTCTTGCCTGCTCGCTTGTGTCGCAGATTCGTGCTCTTGCGCGAGGCCGATCAGCTTGCTCTCGTGTCCGGCAGCCAAAGACTCCTTCTCCTGAGACAGCTCCTCCAGACGCGCCCCGGCAAACTCCATCTGCTCCATCCACTCTTCCCGCTCCTGTTGAAGCTGCGACAGAGAAGAGCGAAGAATTTCTTCCTGCTCCATAGCGGCCATAATGCTTTCGTCCGCCATGGCGATCCGTTGCTCGAGCGCCGACTTATCGGCAAGACGCTTCTGCTCCAGCTCGGCAATTTGGGCCAACAGCTTATCGCGGTCCTCGAGCCAGCCGCTGCGGCGACGCTCAAGCTCGGCGCGGCTGTCTTGATCGACCTTCTCGAGCTCCGCCTTCCAGAAAGCGTCACGTTCCTCCGCCTGGCGGATCCGATCGGCGTTCGCCGCTTCGGCGGACGCAGACCATTCGGTCTCCCGCTGTTCCCACTTCAGCTGCCATTCGGACAACAGGCGTTCCCGCTCCTCGTCCTTCGCGACTGCTAAATCGGCAAGCGCCAGCTCGCGTTCGTTGCCCAGCTCCAGCGCTGCCCGTTCCTTCGCGGCCGAGATATCCGCCAGCTCGAGCAGAACGGCATCTTTCTCGCTCATGAGCCTAGCCACGACCTGCGCTTTCTCGGTTCGCAGCCGATCGACGGCCTGCTCCTGCTGAGCCTTCAACTCGGCAACGAGCCGATCCTGATCCTTCGCGAGCGCGGCCAAAGCTTGCTCCTGCTCGTTCTTCAGCTCGACGACGACCTGCTCTTTCTCTTGAAGAAGCGCTGCAACCGCTTGCTCCTTCTCGGACATCAATGACGCGATCGATTGATCGCGATCCGCCTCCAGCTTGGCAAGCTCTGTTTCCAATCGGCTCTTCAGCTGCAGCATTTCCGCTTTCTTCTCCGCGATCAGACTTTCGCTAACGCGCGCCAGCTCCGATTCATGCTCTCCCCGCAACGACTCGAGCCGCTTCCCGGCGGCTTCCAACGCCTCCGCCAGCGCAGCCTCGTCCGCCTGCTTCTGCTCCTCCGTCAATGCGAGAAGCGCCGCCAGCTCCTGCTCTGCCTTCTCCCTCGCATCAAGCAGACTGGCTTCCGCGGATTCTCTGAGCTCGGCGAGACCGGACTCCAGCTCCGCGCTTTTGCGTTTCTCCGACTCCAGCTGCTGGCTGATCGCTTGAAGACGCGCTTCCTCCTCTTGCAGGCGCGCGTTGTCGCGTCTGAGCCTGAATACGTCCTCCGTAATTTGCATCGCGCACAGTACGGCAAGCTTTTGCATATCTAAACGAGGATACGTCTTGGCCAGCTTCTTCATGCTGTCGTCGATGGAGCTGGCAACCCTCTTCATATATTCGACATTGGAATGACCTTTAAGCTTGTATTGAACACCATATATATCAACGGTTACAACGGTTTGATCTGCATCCACTGTGTCGTATCCTCCTATCGTTTCCAAGTCGTGCTACTTATCCGAATCCAAATTCTGATTTGCCCGCGATCGGCCTGACCGAAATGACTTCAATTCCCTCCAATGCAGCCCGTCCTGCCTATCAAAAAGGCCAAAAAAAGCCGCATCGAAGTTCGTATTTGAACTAATTCGATGCGGCTCCGATGGTTTCCTGCCTACTTACGCAATTCCGCGCCAAAAGATTGCTCCAAAATCCGGACAACCTCCGCATGCTGCGCGGTCACCTCTTCGTCCGTAAGCGTGCGCTCAGCATGGCGGTAGACGAGCGATAGAGCCACGCTCTTCTTCCCGGCTCCGAGACGCTCGCCCGTGTAAACATCGAATACGCGAATCGACTCCAACAGATCGCCCGCCGTGCGTGACGCCGCTTCCGTCAAGCTGGCCGCTGCCACGTCCGCGTTCACGACCACCGCGATATCGCGTTCCATGGCCGGATAACGAGGAAGCGTACGATAGACGATATCGAAGTCTGCGTATTCGTAGACCGGTCCGAGCTCAAGCTCGATCGCATACGTATCCGCAAGCTCCCACTCCAGCTGGCTTGCCGGATGAAGCTGGCCTACGTATCCGATGACTTGCGGGCCTGTTTCCGTCTCCAGCACGACTGCAGCCGTACGTCCGGGATGGAAGTGTTCCGGTTGCGCCGGCTCATACGACAGCTTGCCATCCAGACCGAGCACGCTGGCGATCGTCTCCACGATCCCTTTCGCATCGTAGAAATCGTAGGCGGCCGCTTTGCCATTCCAGCTCGCTTCCGTCCGATTGCCCGTCAGCAGCGCGGCGAAACGGTGTTTCTCCTGCGGCAATCGGGTCAACGTTTCTTCATCGGTATGGAATACGCTGCCGATCTCGAACAACGCCGCGGATTCGTTCTTGCGGTTGCGATTGTACACCGCGGTCTCCACCAGCTGGGCAACGAGCGTCGTGCGAAGCACGCTGCGCTCCTCGCTCATCGGCATCGCGAGTCGAACCGCGCGCGCGCCTTCCGACAATGCCGGGAACAGCTCTGTGCGCGACGGGCTCGTGAACGAATAGCTGATCACTTCGTTCATTCCGGAATCGGCAAGCCGCTTGCGCAGCTCGCGGCGGATCGCCTGCGGCTTCGTGAGCGAGCCTGGAATGACGTCGCCATGGATCGGCGTCGTCGGGATATTGTCATAGCCGTGCAGACGCGCTACCTCTTCGATGATGTCCACCGCTCTAGTAATATCTCCGCGGCGAGCCGGTACTTCGATGCGGAACGAATCGTTCGCGCCTACTTCATAAGCGAATTGCAGACGGCCGAGTATCGAACGGATCTCAAGGCTCGAAAGCTCCGTTCCCAAATAGCCGTTGACCCGATCGAGCGTCACCTCGACGACGGCAGGCTTGGGCTGCCCCGCCGCCGCTTGAACGATGCCGTCGGTCACGAGTCCGTCGGCAAGCTGCGCGATCAGCGCCGCCGCACGGTCAAGCGCCGGGATGACGTTCGCCGGGTCGACTTCCTTCTCGAACCGGATGCTCGACTCCGAACGAAGGCCTAGCTGGCGGGATGTTTTGCGAACCGTGCCTCCGTCGAATCTCGCGGATTCCAGCAAAATGTTGACTGTACCCGCCGTCACTTCCGTGCTTGCTCCGCCCATGACACCGGCGAGCGCGATCGGCTCTCTGCCGTCCGTGATGACCAGCATATGCGGCTCCAAGCGGCGCTCCTGATCGTCCAGCGTGACCAGCGTTTCGCCTTCGCGCGCCATGCGCACTACGATCCGGCCTCCCAGAACACGGTCTGCATCGAATGCGTGAAGCGGCTGGCCGTATTCCAGCATGACGTAGTTCGTCACGTCGACGACGTTGTTGATCGGGCGGACGCCCGCGGCCATCAGCCTGTTCTGCAGCCAAGCCGGCGATACGCCGATTTTCACGTCTTTGATGTAACGCGCCGTATAATGTGGACATTGTTCTTCCGCTTCTACGCTAACCGAGACGAGACCGTCGGTCTTCGCCTCCGCGTCCAGCACGCGGTTGTCCGGAAGCTTCACTTCGCGCCCGGTGAGCGCGCCGACTTCGTACGCGACGCCCAGCATGCTAAGGCAGTCCGAACGGTTCGGCGTCAGGTCGAGCTCCAGCACTTCGTCGTCGATGCCGAGCACGTCGCCGATCGGCGCCCCGATGCGCGTCGACTCCGGCAGCACGAGAATGCCTTCCTGCTGCTCCTTCGGCAGGAGCTTGTCGTTCAGGCCAAGCTCCTTCGCGGAGCAGATCATCCCTTGGGATTCCACGCCGCGCAGCTTGGCGCGTTTGATTTTGAAGTCGCCCGGCAATACGGCCCCGATGACCGCCACCGGCACGAGCTGGCCCGCGTCGACGTTCTTCGCGCCGCATACGATCTGCAGCTCTTCGCCCGTCCCCACGTCCACCTTGCACACGTTCAGCTTGTCGGCGTCGGGATGCTTTTCCTTGGCGACCACATGCCCGACGACAACGCCGGATACGCCCTTATTGCGGGATTCCACGCCGTCAATCTCGATGCCGCCGCGCGTCATTTTCTCCGCCAGCTCTTCGCCCGTCAGACCGGACAAATCGATATATTCGCTTAACCATTGATAGGATACTTTCATGTCTTCTCCGTCCCTTCTTTCGTCACATTCTCGCGAATTGGCCCAAGAACCGCAGATCGTTCGTGTAGAAATGGCGGATGTCGTCAATGCCGTACTTCAGCAAGGCGATCCGTTCCACGCCCATGCCGAACGCGAAGCCGCTCACTTCCTCCGGATCGTAGCCGCCCATCTCGAGCACGCGCGGATGGACCATGCCGCAGCCCAAAATTTCGAGCCAGCCCGTTTGCTTGCACATCCGGCAGCCGTCGCCGCCGCATTGCACGCAGGTTACGTCGACCTCCGCGCTAGGCTCCGTGAACGGGAAGAAGCTCGGACGAAGTCGGATTTGCGCCTGCGAGCCGAACATTTGCTGCACAAATTGCAGCAGCGTGCCTTTCAAGTCGCTCATCCGGATGCCTTTGCCGATGACGAGGCCTTCGATTTGGTTGAATTGGAACGAATGCGTCGCGTCGTCGTCGTCGCGGCGATATACCTTGCCCGGGCAGATGACCTTGACCGGCGTCAACCCTTCCTTCGCTTGCATCGTCCGGACCTGCACCGGCGACGTATGCGTCCGCATCAGGATATCGTCGGTCACGTAGAACGAATCCTGCATGTCGCGCGCCGGATGGTTCTTCGGCAGGTTCAGCGCCTCGAAGTTGAAGTAGTCGGTTTCCACTTCGGGTCCTTCCGCGATGGTGTAGCCGAGTCCGATAAATACGTCCTCGATTTCTTGGGCGACCTTGTTCAGCGGATGAACGGAGCCGGTCGGCAGCTTCCTGCCGGGCAGCGTCACGTCGATCGTCTCCTCGCGCAGACGTCCTTCGGTCTCTTCGCGCTGGAACGCCTCTTGTTTCTCTTCGATGACCGCTTCGATCGCACCGCGCACCTCGTTGGCCACGCCGCCGATGACGGGACGTTCCTCCGCGCTAAGCGCGCCCATGCCGCGCAAAATTTCGGTCAAAGCGCCCTTCTTGCCCAAATATTTGACGCGCAGATCATTCAGTGCACCCTGAGACGTCACGTCCTGCAGCTCCCGCAGCGCCTCCGCGCGCAGCTCCTCCAGCCTTGCCTTCATTTTCATCGCCTCCATATGTTTATAACCAACTTGCTGCCAACAAAAAAAGGCCCCTCCTCCCCGAAGGGACGGAAGAACCGTGGTACCACCCTAATTCGGACCGCGGACCCGCATACGCGAGCGGCATCGCAATCCCTCTAGTCCCGTTAACGGCGGGAACCGTGCGGCCCTACTGGCGCGAGGCATCAACTTCGCCTCATCCGTTCAAGCGCATGCTCCGGAGCGAACTTCGGCAGCCTGATTCCATAAGGACGCTCTCAATCCATGGCGTCCTCTCCCTGTGCGGAGGCACTGCGTACTCTTCTCCATCTTGGCAGATATCCTATGTTATTGCTAAAAGAGATAAAAATTAAACATTAATCTTTATTATATGCAAGGATTTGAAGCGATGCAACACCTGAAACGAATCGGCCGATTCATGACGCACAATCAAAACTTCAATGGACTACTCCTTCGTCCGCTGCAGGCCGTGCTCAAGGGCGTATCTGGCAAGCTGGACGCGGTTATCCAGATGAAGCTTCTGCAGAATGTTTTTCAAATGGTTCTTGACCGTATGCTCCGACAAATTCAGCCGCTCCGCGATTTCCCGATTGGAAGCGCCAGTCGACACATGCTCCAGCACTTCCTTCTCCCTGGCCGTAAGCTGGCTCGCGGGTAACCCGAACCAGGAAGCTGCCCGATTCCCCGCGCCGGCATCCGACTTCTCCTGGCCCGCGCCGGAAGAAAACTCTTGGAGCAGCCGGAAAGCCAGTTCCTTTGACATCGGCGCTTCGTCCACCGACACCGACCGCAAATATTGAAGCCAGGAAGAAGGCGACAAATTTTTGAGCAAATAACCTTGCGCGCCGCGCTTGATCGCCTCGAATAGATGCGTGATGTCGTCGGAGACGGTAACCATGACGATCTTGACCGCAGGAAACAAAAGCTTAAGCCGATAGGTCGCCTCCAGGCCGCCCATGCCCGGCATTCGAATATCCATGAGAATCAAGTCAGGGGTCAGGTCCGCCGCCTTCGCGATCGCTTCTTCGCCGCTGGTCGCTTCCCCGACAACGGCGAAGGACGAATCGCCAGACAAAATATCGCGCATCCCTTCCCGCCCGTGCGGATGATCGTCCACGATGAGCACGCTGACCACTTCTTTGGAAAAACCTCTTCTCACGTCGAGCTGCACCTCCTCGTAATTTCGATTCTCGTACCCGCGGAACCGCCCGGTCCGATCCGCAAGCTCCAGCCCATGGACGAAGCCCGCTCCCGCATCATCTTCACGCCGTATTTCCCTTTGGCCGTCAGCGACTCCGGTTCGTTACCCGCGCCGTTATCCTCCACCACGCAGCGGAAACCGGCGGGGCTGCCGTCCTCGCTCCGTTCTGCTGTCGCTTGAATCAAGGCATGGCCAGCCCCCGCATGTTTTTGGATATTCATCAAAGCTTCGCGGATAATCGCGAGCAGCTCGACCTTCTCTTTGTTGCCCAGCCAGCTCTCGGGTATGCCCCACTCCACTTCGGTAACCGTTCCGCTCGCGTTCTCCATCTCCTCCGCAAGCTGATGCGCGCTCTGCAGCCACGCCAATTCCGCCGATTTCGGCGGCTCTTGCAAGCTCGCGATCGATTGCCTGACGTTGTCGTACACATGACGAACCGTATGCCGTATGCCTTCCATCGTAAGCCTTGTTTCCTCCTCCGTCCGCGCCCGGTCCAGCTTATCGAGCTTGACGGATAACATGAACAAGGATTGGGAGATGCCGTCATGGAGCTCCTGGGCAAGCTGCTCCCGTTCTTCCAATGCCGACTTCCCTACTTGCTCCCGCTTCAGCGATTCCTGCATCGCCTCCAGCTTCCCGAACAACGGTCGCAGCAATGTCAGCGTAACGAGGAATACGAAGATCGGGGCAAGCAGGTTGCCCAGCTCCATCGAGACGTACGGGAGCAAGAAAGCGTGACGGGCATATTCCCACAAGCCGATCACAACGGTCGGAATCCATAAAATCAATCCTCGCAGCCATTTGTATGACATGGAGCTTTCCCTCTCTTTCCCTGCGCTAATAGCCGCTTTCGAACGTCATTTCGCGGACGATTTCCTCGCCGCCTGCGAGCTGAACGACCGTTCGCGCCGTCCAGCTGCTTCCGATCCCTTCGAGCACCAATTCGTTCGCCGTATACCGGAATTCCTGGTATCCCGGGAATGCAATGGCAGCGTCGGTCGGTCGTTCCTCAAGCGGCACCTCGATAACCCGTTTGCCGTCATCCCCCCGGATCAGTTGAAGAACGACGCTCCGTGGACTGCCGCTGCTCTCCGGCAGCCAGATTTGCAGCGACACGTCGTTAGGACCTACCGTATTCGGCTCGACCCGAAGCGTGTAATGCATGTCGCCCCCCATCCGATGGTAGTTGACCGGATCGCCATGCAGCGCCGGGCTGACGGCGGTGAAGATGCCTACGATAATCAGGATTGCAGCCATTGCCGCGCCGTCCAGCTTCAGCAGGATGCCGCGAGGCATCTCGCGCCGTCTGGCGCTTCCGCGCAGCAAGGCACCGATCGCGATGACGGCCAGCACCAATACCGTCTTGGCAATTAGCCATCTCCCCCAGTCGGTGTACCAAACGTATACCCAATCCTCCAGCAGCGACCATGTCAGGATCGAGCCGGTAACGGCTAGCAAAACGATCGTAAGCCAAGCGATTTGGGAGAACGTTTCCGAGAAACGGCCTGCTTCCTTCCGATCCGTCTTCCAGAACAAAAGCAGCAGCGCGACGCCGGATGCCCAGACGGACGAACAAGCGAGATGAACGAAATCGGATACGACGGTCAGCGTAAGCTTGTCCGCGGCGGCCGCATGGCCGACGAAACTTTCGGCCGAAAGCGCCAGCAGCGCCCAGCAGGCTTTCATCGCATCGGGCAAACGGAGCGCCGCGGGACCGATCATCGCGAGCAGGACGAGCGCCAGCCAAGCTTGTCCGGACGATGTCTCCGTGAAGACGCGAAGCCAATCGGCGAATCCGCCGTCCAGCCCCTTAGCAATCCTGTTCGACTGAACGAATACATGGAGAAGGACGACGAGCAGCATCGCCTTCATGGCGACGCCGGTCCAGCTTTTCATCAGGGTCCGTTGCCGCTGCCTCTGTTCGTCTTGCGGCACGGCCATGAACAGCAGCATCGCTCCCGCGGTCGTTAGCAATAGAAAGTAGTAGACCGCTCGCAGACCGTAGATCAGCACGTCCATAATAAGGGACGATAACGAGCCTCCGTTCGGGTCATGCAAATGAGAAGCCGCTTGAATGCCCGAAGCTTCGGCAGCCGGCAGCGTGAAGAACACAGACGCGATCATCGCAATGACCGCGCATGCGGGGTATTTGAACAAATGATAATAATGGCGCAATCGGATCACTCATCCTTCCTATCGATTCAGGATAAGTTTACTAAACGGTAGAAGAAAGAACAATTCATGGCTTTCTCAACGGCCTTTCGCATGAATAGCCTTTATCGATAACGATCATGATGTAGAGGTAAGCCCGATTCTACCGGAAAGGATGTGTTGACGCTGGATAACCGCTATCGGCTGGCCGAGCTTCGGGATCAGCCCGACGCGCTGGAAGCTATTCAGCGGCTGGAAGAGCAATTAAGCGAGCGGAGCGGCTCCGATATCGCTTTGGTTGCTTATGCTGCCGAGCAGGACCAGAACGGCCAGAACTAAACCAAGCAACATGCGAACACATAAGGAAGGCCCCTGAGCAAGACAGTGCTTGCGCAGGGGCCTATTGGCATTCCTTCCGAGCTTCTATCCCGTCTTGCGGGCGAAATAATCCGGCCAATATCGGTCGGGAATCGCCGGGTAGCCTCGGCTTTCGTTCCATACGTATACCCAGCCCGCGAGCGAGCAATCTTGGAGGTCCGCAGCCCATACCCGGTCATAATCGTTGGACTCTTCGATGCCGATAAACCCCTCCAGCACGTCCATCGACGCGAGCCCATCCCGATCGACGTCAATCCACATGCCGCGAATGGTTTTGCTTGCCGCCTCGGCATCCCGGATCGCAGCGGGGTAGGGGCCGTAATCGACGAGCCTGCCTTGGATCTCGCCTTCGACGCTATGTCGGATGAAATCCGAAACGACATGATGATTGCTGTGGCCAGGCAGCAACGAACCGTAGATGAATACCCGAATAACTGACATTGAAATCGCCCGCTTCCTGAATGATGTGAGAATTGCAATAGTTGTTTTGCAGCGTGTTAGGTTTATTCACATTATCGGTCATTTCGAAGAGGGATGCAAGATATGGTACAATGAGGAAACCCTATCGTTATCATTCACATTCAGCTTGCTAGGAGGTTGATTCCGTATGGCTAGCCAGACCGGCGCAATCGTGCAGCAATCGCTGCATGCCCTGATGGGCGATCCCGCCTTCCTGCCCCAGCTGCGAGGCGAGCTTCGCGAGCAATCGTTCCAATCGCTTGCCGCGATTCTGTCCACGCCGAACAAAGTCCATAAAGCGTTCCTGCGCATCGCGCTCGGCGGCGGCAACGTCGTCCGCATTCCCGCGTTCCGGATTCAGCATAACGACGCGCTCGGCCCTTACAAAGGCGGCATCCGGTTCCACGAAACCGTGAACGAGGACGAGGTTACCAACCTTGCAGCGCTTATGACGCTCAAGAACGCGCTTCACGAAGTGCCCTTCGGCGGCGGCAAGGGCGGCGTCGTCATTAATCCGCGAAGCTACTCCGAGAAGGAGCTGTACCTCATCTGCAAGAAATACGTCCAATACTTCAGCGACGTGCTCGGTCCCGACAAGGACATCCCCGCTCCCGACATGGGTACGGGCGAACGCGAGATGGATTGGATGATGGCGGAATACAAAAACATCAATCCCGGCTCTCCGTATTTAGGAAGCTTCACCGGCAAAAGCATCGTCAGCGGCGGCTCCCTGGGACGACGGGAAGCGACCGGCAAAGGCGTCTATTTTACGTTCCGCTACATGCTGCACGATTTCCTGAAGGAGCACAGCGGCTCACTGTCGGGCAGCGACAACCCCTTCGCTAAGACGGCGCTCTCTTATGCCGGCAAACCGATGTCCGTCGCCGTCCAAGGCTTCGGCAATGTCGGTTCCGTCGCGGCTTTGGAAGCGTACAAGTGCTCCGCCCTGCGCAACCGGGTGGTCGCCGTCAGCGACCGCAACGTCACCTTGTACAACGAGGAAGGGCTCGACATCCCCGCCCTGCTCGCGTTCGCGGCAGCCAATAAAGGCGATTTGCCGACTTCGCCCGAAACGTTGGAGGAGATCGGCCTGAAGGCACGGGTGCTCGGGCGTGAAGACGTGCTCTACCTTGGCGTCGACGTGCTGTTCCTCGCCGCCCTGGAAGACCAGATCCGAGCGGACAACGTTGCGGAAGTGAAAGCGCGAATCATCGTCGAGGGCGCGAACGCGCCGATAACCGGAGAAGCCGACGCCGCGCTCGCGGAGAGCGGCACGATTATTATTCCGGACATCCTTGCGAACGCGGGAGGCGTCATCGTCTCTTATTTCGAATGGCTGCAAGGCCGGGAGACGCAATTTTATACGGAGGAGGAGATCTACAAGCTCCTCTTCGCCAAGATGCAAAAAACGATGAACGGCATCCTTCCCGCCTACTTCGGCGATCCGCTGCCGCTTCGCCAGAACTGCTACGTCCATGCGGTGATGAAGCTGTCGTCGGTGCTGTATAGGCAAGGCAAGCTGTATTAGACGAGTTTAATTGTACGGAGGAGAGAAAACGGATGGAAATGATCAGAATTCCGCTTGAAGCCTTGCGGATTAGCTACGGGGAGCATGCCTCCCGAAGCCTGGCATTCGGGAAGGCCGAGCTTGTCGTCGTGACCGATTACGGCGACCGGCATTGGTACGTCGACGCCGAAGGCATCGGCGACGAGGAGCTTCTGCGTTGGTTCGGCCGAAGCGAGGATATCCGCGTGGATGTCGAGGCGACCGACCGGAACGGCCGCATGCTTACGGGGACGGGGTACTTGCACCCGAACGAATACCATCTCGCCGCCGCCATTCGCGGGGACGGAGAGCTTGCGGGGCTGTAAACGGGCAACAATAACGCGAGCCGTTTAAACGGAACGCAACAACCAAAAAAAACAATCCCGCGCGTTGCGCAGGATTGTTTTTTTGTCTTTCCGCCCTTTACGGTTTGGCCGGAAGGCCGTTCGCTTGCCGGATCAGCGAGAAGTATTGGTCGGCCAGCACGACCTCGTACTCCGGACCAAGCGATTTCGTAACTTCCACGACATCCGACGGCGTCATGCTCCAAGCGAGCAGGCCGAGGGACAAGAAGAGAGGCGACTTGCCGTCCCAGTTTTTCTTCGCCTCCGCAAGCACGTTTTTGCCGTCGTTCGCCGTGCTGATGCCTTGAATGGTGGAAGTCGGAAGACCGTCAACGATCTCGACTTTCGTGTAATTGTCCCAGCTTAGGAAGATGCCGGGCGCCTCGTACACGTCGCGGTAAGCCGCGTTCTTCGACTTGCTGAGCGGAATGTTCTGCCCGTCGACGCGGTTGAGCACGTACGGGATATCCATCCCCGTTTTCTTCAAATACTTTTTGGTGTCCTTCAGGAAAGTCGCGAACGAGCTGTCCGGCCAAGCATCCGGATAGAAGTAGCCGGCTCCGGAAGGCCCTGCGATGATTTGATCGTTCGCCGTCGCCGTGCCGCGGAAATAATTCAGCATGGCGGGCGCGGCGTCGTACAGCAGCGGGCTGGACGTCCAGTTGATCGGCACCTTGCCGCGGCTCGGATCGTCCCACAGCACCCGCAGCCGATGCTGGTTGTATTGGAAGTTGTCGCCTTCGCTAAACGTATACGTGACGTAGATTTTATTTTCCAGCTTCACCGGTTTTGGCGCTTTTGATTTATAAGATTCCGGTTTCGTTCCGGAGAACACGGTCAAATTGCTGAACCAGTCCGCCGCGAGTACGTAAGCGCCATGGCTCGACGCGATCTCGACGCCGCTGAATTCGCCTTCGAAATCATTGCTGAACCAGCCCAGGTATGGCGTGCCCGGCTTTACGCCGGACAATATTTTCTCGAACAGCGCCTTCTCCTCCGGCACGTTGGACTCGAGCCAGAATACCATCGCTTTGTTCGCGACGGCATAGTCGCGCAAATAGCCATAAGGCTCCTTTGTTTTGGAGGAGAACGGCTTGTCGTTGCCCGCGCTTACTTTGTATTGATTCCACATATCCGCGGACAGAACCAGCTCCTTGGTTCCTGCCGGAGGCGTGAACTTGTACGTAAAGTAGCGGCCGTTATCGGCGAAGCGGTGGCCTCCGCTGCCGGTCGACAGCTGAGAGCTTTGCGGATCGTACAGGAACGCCTCCTCTTCAGGCGTACCCGGGACGAAGTGGGCGATCGTCTGTCCGTCCGCCTTGATCGTAAGCTCATGGAGCGCCGTACCCCAACCGTCCTGCGTGAAAGCGTCTTCGAACCGAACGTACACATCCGGTTTGCCGAGAAAATCGGATAAGCCGATGTCATAAACGTCGCGGTTAGCCGCCTCTCGCTCTTCAGTCGTTTCCTGCGCCACCGTCTCGAATCGGTTCGGCTGATCGATCGGCGCACGAGCGGTAATTTCCGGGCTTAAGCCAATCAGCATCCGGTGGCTCGTTTCCTTCCATAGATTTTCGTACTGCCAAGTATACGCGTCGATCCGATCCTTGAATT
This sequence comes from Paenibacillus sp. LHD-117, assembly GCF_030929555.1. GTDB lineage: Bacteria > Bacillota > Bacilli > Paenibacillales > Paenibacillaceae > Pristimantibacillus. The sequence goes on from NZ_JAVFVT010000046.1 coordinate 33,971, forward strand.
TGCCCTGCAGGTCTTCGATGACGGTTAGGCCGTACGGGGCGGCTTTCAGCTGCTCCACGAGCTCCGGACTTACCGCCAAGCCGTCGCGAAGCCCCGCGAGCGTTGTCGCGACGTTAATCGAATCCGGCACGTTTGGATCGTAGATGATGAGTCCTTTGATTTCCTTTTTGAATTTTTTCAGTATATCCCAGTAGTCGTCGCGCACCTTGTAGTCGACGTCAAGATCGTTCAGCCATTTGAACTTGCCTTCTTCTTTGTTCTCCAGCAAGTAGATCCGGGGCTCCTTCCTGTTCACGATGCCCTGCAAGGAGGAGAATAACAGCTTGACGTCACCAGGCGCGTCATAAATGTCCGCGACTTCAAGCTGCTTGGCGCGGGCGAAGGATGGAAGCGCTTGATCTTTGGGCCACGAAATCGTGTTCGCGTGCGATTTCTCCGGAGCAGGTTCGGCATACGCGCCGGCCGATAAGGACAACGTGCAGACTAAGGCCATGCTGATCGCGGTCAATTTTCGAATCAAATCATTACACCTCTTTTAGTGGAATGGTGAAGCTTATGGCTGGCGTTGCTTCGTTTCGGACCTCCTCCCTCTTTGGTTATGTTTGGAAACGCCGTTCCTGTATATATGTTTAATATATTTTTTATGGAGTTTCAATTGTTTCGACAAAGCTTCCTATGGAAACGGATTATCTCTTAAATTTCTAGGTTTATCGTGAAGCGAATCTCCACACTTTGACAATTTAGCCGCAAACTAATCCATACGAGCTAATAACTTCGCCCCATAGTTAAAATATATTATATATAAACAATGTCGTTAGATTGGATATACAAAGAATCGCCTGAGAACCCGCGTGGACCATTCGACTCGTCATCACGATGAAGGTTTCGGCACAAGGTGAAACGGCTGTCGCCGTCCATTGACGGCGAAGCGCGTTTCATTCCGAGAAATATAAGCACAGTATAGAGATAACTTATACTTTCTTATATTTTGAGAAAAAGCCCCTCCTCCCCGAAGGGATGGAAGGACTTTAGTATCAACTTTATGAGTCGATCCGCATCATCATCTCTTCCAGCAGCCGAATCCGAGCGAAGGACGCCCGCAGCAATCCGATGCCGATCTCCGGATACAGCCGGACCAGACGCGACACGTCGTCCCCGGACAGCTTGAGCACCCGTGCATCTCCCAGGAGCGACTGAGCCGTTACCGTCGATGGCGAGCCGTCGAGCGCAGACGTTACGCCGCAGACGTCGCCGGAACCCAGGACGCCGATCGTCCCCTCCCAACCGGCGGCGGATACGCTGGTGAGTTCGACATTGCCTTCGACGATGACATACATGGCCGGATGCGCTTCGCCGCGCTTCAGAAGCGCGTCTTCGTCCGAAATCGTCTGCTCCTCCGCCACGCCCGCGATCAATCCCAGCTCCTCGAGAGACAGATCGGAGAAATACGGAACCTGCTTCAGAAATACGACTTTGTTCAACCGGCTCATCATCAGTCCTTCGTTCGTCACGGCCATCCCCCCTTTCGATGCAGTCAACGCTTCGCTCGCCATCTCTTTCCACCAATCGTCCGTCCCTTGGAGCGCCGTTTCGAGGAGCGTCCTAGCCTGCTCCGGCTCCAGCATCGGCAGAGAAGAAGATTCCTGCTCCAGCGAGACGACCATCGCCTGGGATATTCTGCGGTCTCCGAATCCTTCCGAAAGCACTTCGAGCGCATTGCTCCTATATTCTTCTTCGGCATGCGTCACTCCGGCGCGGATCACGTCGACGGCGCGTTCATCCGTCAGCTTGGCCAGCATGCTCCACAATCCCCTGAATACGAAAGCGCGCACTTCCCTCCAACGCATATCCGCAAGCATGGCCAGCTCTTCCTCGCCATAAGCGCGCAAGGCAGCGCCATAATCGGCCGCCTTCCCAAGCTCTGCCAGGCGGCTTATCGCCTCTTGCGCCAGCGCGCCGCGAATGTCCTCCTCGCCGAGAAGCTCGGACAATGCGATGACGGCGGAACTCCATAGCTTCGGCGACGCCTTCGGCAAGCTCGCTTGCAGCGGTTCGACGGAAGGCGCGCCGATGTCGACGAACGCCTTCGTAGATGCCGTTAACATTTCTTCGTCCATTAGCGGAAGCCTGGCGAGCAATAGCGGAATCAACGCTACGCTGCCTAGCTGTCCAAGCGCACGGATCGCGGACACCCTGGCCGCCGGATGAGGGTCATCCGCCAGTTTCATAATGGCGGGAATAAAAGCCGTCAGACGGAGCTCGGCGATCGCCCCGCACATATAAACCGAAGCTTCGCCGCCTTCCCGGAGAATCCGGTCGATGACCTCCTTGCAAGCTTCGTAGCTTTGCTCGCGGCCAAGGGAATACATCGCCTTGACCGCCTCGGCCACGACGGACGGATGGCGATCCAACAATTTTTGGCGCAGGAAGAAAAAGGCTTGCTCCTCCAGCTGCTTCATTCTGGCGATCGCCCGCACGCCTTCCGTTCGGAGCGCATCGTCGGGCTCCTCCAGGAACCTCGCGATTTTGGCCATCGTCTGCAAATCGGCTTTCTCGAGCGTCATCGCCCTGATTGCCGCCACGCGGATGCGGTCGTTCGCGTCTTCCAGCAGCCCGAGCAGGGCGGGCAAATCTTTCGGGTCCTTCACCTTGCCGACCAACTGGATCGCGATCTCCCTCGCGGAATCCGACGGATGCCCAAGCATGCGCCGCACTTCCGCCATCGCGGCGGGGTTCAGGCTGATTTCTTCGATCGACTCCTCGATATCCGCGGCGCTCATCGAACCGACGCTATGAACGAGCTCGCGCATATACAGCCTGCGTCCGTACCATGCAAGCGCGAGCAGGAGCGCCGAACCCGCCAGTCCGATCAAGGAGAGCAGCAGCCAGGAGAAGCCAAAGCCCGAATGCAGGAACTGCATGCCGGCCCCGAGCAGGATGCCCGCCGAAGCGGCTATGCCCTGGGCGGCGTACCGGTAGCTGTCGCGCTGCGCGAGAGGAAGCGTTTTGAAGAATAGCTGATAGGATGGCTCCGCCGAGTAATAGAGCAGCAAGTAGAGCAGCATGTACCCGAGCGATATCATCGGCAAAGCGGCCGTGCCGCCCGCGAAGGCAACCGCCCCCGCGAACGACAACACGTATACGCCGGCGATGATCGTCAGCATTCGGCTGGCGCCAAGCTTCTCCATCAGCTTGCCGGAGACGAGCTGGAGCAAGAACGCGAGCACGAACAGAATCATGGTGATCATGCCGAAAAACTGGCTGAACGACTGCTCGCTGTCGTAGGCCGTTCGGGCCACGTTCAGAAACTCGTATTCCATTAGGAAATAAAGCGCCGGCATTAACGTCATCAGCAGAATGACCATAAGCAGGAACGGCGACCGCATCGCTTGCTTGAACACCGTGCCCGCTCCGACTTCCAGCTCATCCCTGGCGGCTTCGAGTCGCAAAGAGATCGGGACCAAATAGTCGTCGATCACTTTCCGGTAGCGGCGCCATACGAGCAGAAGAAGCAAACATCCCGCCGCGTAGATCGCCACGGGACCGAAGGCCAGGCTAATGAGCTGAGCCAGCAAGCCGGCCGTCGCGCCGCCGAGCGTCGCCGATCCGACGAACACCGGCATGAGCCGTTTCGCTTGCTGAGTCGAGCATAGATCGATCGCCAGGCTCCAAAGCAGCAAGGTTTGCTGCCGGACCACGAAGTTTGACGCGATGAAGAGCACCGGATAATACCAGCGGGCATCCATGCCGAACCCTTGAAGCGCGAGCAGGATCGCCGCGTTCGCGCCCACGATGCCGATCATGAGGCCGTACATGACCCGCATCAGCTTCGGCTTCGGAAGTTTGGCGGCGAGCCAGGACAGAAGCCAGGCTTCGAGCGGCAAGACGAACGCCTCCGCCGCGTACACGTAGGGCAAATATTCGCTGCCGAACCTTTGGTTGAACAGCGTCATGAAACTATTGTAGTTCAGCATCTCCGCGATGCCGCACACAAAAAAAACAGGTGCCATCAAGAGCAGCTTACGCTGATCCTCCGGACGGGCACCGACGGCACGCAAAAATCCGTTCATAATATTCTCCTTAAATCAGCTTGCGGTGATAGATGAGCCGGTCTTCCCCATCGTAATAATAGTCGGGACAACGCCCGACCAAAGAAAAACCAAGCTTCAGGAACATCCTCTGAATCGCGGCGTATTCCGGCAGATCGCAGGTGTACGTTACGATGTAACGGGCATCCTGCTCTTGCAAATAACGAAACATCTCTTCAATGAACCTCGCCGCGAGTCCGCTTCTGCGGTAATCCTTGTGAACGACGAGATAATCCCAGTTATACCCGCCCGTTCCTTGCTCGTTCTGGGCGATGCAGTTGATGCCCGCGATTTTTCCATGTTCGTTGCGGGCGAACCAGAACGTGCAGTCCCCCTGCAAAGCCCGATATGGAAGCTCTCGAAAATGTTTAAGCTCGCCCGGCGTGTAGTGCGTATCGTCAAACGAGCTGTCCGACAGCAGAAACTCGCTGATCTCCTCCGCCGTTTGCCTATCCGCAAGGAGCTCGATCAGACTTGATTGAACCAGCATGCTTCCCCGCCTCCGTTTCTCTATCTCATCCGCTATACGGCAAGCGTTCCGTTCCAGCCTTCGGATGATCCCTTCTGGTAATACTCGTCGCATAAGTAGAAGTAGAGCTTGGCCGCCTTGTCGAACCGATTGACCTTAATCACTTCGATGAACGTCTCCCGCGCGTCGAAGAACCGGCCCTCCTGGCATAAGCGAATGCCCTTCTCGAACATCGCCTTCGTACGATCCTTCAACTGGCGTTCCTTGTCCGTATCGCCTTCGTAGACGTCGATCAGCTCAACCGATTCGTCTTTGCCTTCCATGCCGACGCGGCCCAAATACCGGTGCCTGATTCGCTCGGGCGCGCGCAGCTGGTCGAAGAACGACTTCGTGACCAGCACCGATGCGCCCATCGTGTCGGACAGACGTTCCAGCGCGGTCGTGACGTTGACGTCGTCGGAGATGACGTTGCCCTCCATCCGCTGATCCTCGCCGACGATCCCGAGCATGAGCGGCCCTTTGTGAATGGCCATGCCCATGTCGACGGGCCGGTAACCAGCGGCTATTAAGCTGTCGTTATAAGCCGCGAGCTCCCTGCGAATGGCAATGGCCGCGCGGATCGCGTCCTCCGCCCTGCCGGGGAACAGCGCCATGAAGCCCGCCCCCAAATATTTGCTGACGAGTCCTTCCTCCTGCCGCACGAAAGGACTGAACCGCTTAAGGAAGCCGTTCATGAAATCGAAATTCTGCTTCGGGGACAGCTGCTTGGACAGCTGGTTGAAGGAACGAATGTTGGCCACCATGACCGACATGTTGCCCTGAACCTGATCGCCGAGATGGACTTCGGTGATCCCTTTTTTGCCTAAGTATTTGAAAAATTGCTGCGGCACGAACCGGTGCGACGCTTCGCTGAACGTCGTGATGTCCTTGATATACGTCCGGATATGCTGGGCCATCCGATTAAATTGCTCGCCCAAGTCGCCGACCTCGTCCTGCGAGCGAATATTCACCCTGACGTCCCAATTGCCGCTGGCCATCTCCATGACGCTCCGGCGCAGCTTCCTCAGCGAGCGGAGCAGCCAATACGTGACGCCAAGCACAAGCGCGATAATGACGAGGCTTATCAGCCCGATATTGCGCAGAATGTTTTGGTAGATCGTTTGATTGGATTTGTATAGCACGTTCAAATCGCTGCCCGTCTCGTAAACGCCGACAACCTTGCCGGCGGAATCATAGACCGGTCCGATCGCGTACAGCCACTTCCCCGTCGCGTCTTCCCAGCGGTCGGAAACGATGGCTCCGCTGTCCACGACCGGCTTGTTGGTCTCGCTCAGCGCGAACGGCTTGAACATGTTCACGCCGTCGTCATCGTCCATAATGACGAAAAACTCGCCGTTCTCGTATTTGTACAACGTGCTGTAAAGCCCTTGCCGGACGGACGGCTCCTCGTTCTCGTACAGGAAGCCCATCTTCGCGCGCAGCGCCTCGTAATCCGCGTTGCCATAGTCGCTCGGCGAGTTCAGCCGGCTCAGTTGATCCCCGTCGATGATGGATTGCCCGTTCCGCGCGAGCAGCGAAAGCTGCCGCTGCATCTCCTCTTCCATTCGCCCGGAGAAGCTGTCATAGATAAAGTTGGAAAGCAGGATCATCGATACGACCAGAATCGGAACGATGGCGAATACTTGCTTGAAGAATAACGATACGCGCCGGTTCAGCCAATGCACGTAGATCATTCTCAGCATAGCCGCAAGCACGACGGCCAGGAGCAACGCGGCGGACCACGCGATCCAGCCCTGACGGAACTCCGACTTGCCGTAAGCCAGCGCGGACGTTACGCGGGAGCTCTGCTTGTCCGGCGGCACGGTTACGATTCTGTCGTCCAGCGCCAGCTGCATTCCGCCTTGCCGATCGATCGCGAGATCCATCAGTTCCAAATATTCGGCGCCGCCCGATCGTTCGGACAACTCGTCTTCCGTCAACTCCGTGCGAATGTCTGCCGGGTTGGAAACGCTAATACTGGAGACCGCGTTAACCAGCCTGTCGATAAAATACAACCGTCCTTCATGCAGTTGAAGCACCTCGGGGAAGTTGCGGCTTGTCCGTTCCGATTCCGGCAGCGGATAAATTTTCTCGCTTTCCCCCTCCGCCGTCACGTGATAAATCGCGCCTCGACGCGTGGAATAGTAGATTTCGCCCTTCTCGTAACCCGCGACTTCCGACAAGTAACGGTCTTCAGGCAGCGCGAACCGAAGCATCCCTTCGGCTTCCCCGCCCGTCAGAGGGACGCGAAACAAGCCTATGCCGGCCTCCGCCTCGTCGACGTAGAAATAAACGTAGTCCCCAGCCGACTGAACGCCTTTGATCTGGCCGATCCGCTTATTGCTGCCAGATCCTTCGTGAGCATACAACAGCAAGCCGTCAATATCTCCTTGGGCGTAGCGCATAAGTCTTTCTTCCTGTACGTACAGCCCGTATTCGTCCAGCACCGTGTCGAGCGCGATCATGCTGCCGTCGTCCGCCGCCGCCACCTCCGTGAAGCCATGGCTGCCGCCTTCCTCCTCGCCCAGCTTCACATCCTGCCGCAGAACGTTGTCCGCGCCGAGCTGGATAAGCTCCTTTCGGGAATCCGCGATGGCATGGACGAGACCGTTCGGTCCTATCGAAGTTTTGGACAGATAAGTCAGCGGGCGATCCCGCTCGAACGGCATAGATTCCAAATGCGTCCGGTTCGCGGACACGAGCCAGCCCAGGCCGACCGCGAGCGCGAGCAGCAACAATATGATCGGTGACTTTCGCATGAACACCATCGCTTTCGATTGCATGAATTTTCTATTTCTATAGTACTATATGTTTAATAGATTGGCATCCTTTTCCTATGAATTTTATGGCGATTGCTAGCGACCCTTGCAGGTTTATGTTGAGCGCGATAGAGGCTTATAGTACTATGAGAATTAGCAGATATTTCATAGTAGAGAGAGGGGGCCTTAGGGCCCCCTGCTCACGGAAAGGATCGTCATGGGACAATTAGTGTGCGGCGGGGCCATGCTGCAGTGCAGCTTCGGAGCCGCTCCAAGCAGTTTCGTCACCTTGCCGGCCAACCGGGTCGTAAATGCCATGCCGGCGGCCAATATTATGGACAACAAGCCAATGGTGAACATCTTGCCCTTCGGCATGTGCAATTCCTTGGCCAATCCGACAGTGGCGTCGGCAACGGCCGCCGCTCTAGGAGCGCTTACCCCGATGCCCTGCATCCCGGTTACCGCCGCGCCTTGGGCGCCGGGTTCGCCGACCGTGCTCATCGGCAACATGCCCGCGCTGAACAATTCGTCCAAATGCATGTGCAACTGGGGCGGCGTCATCTCCGTAGCCAATCCCGGCCAAATGACGATACAGGTGCCCTAACATGATCGAAGCGATTCTGAAGCCGATCTTCAAACCGATCCAGCGGATGATCATCCGGCCGATCAAACAAGCGAAGACGCTGCCCAAGCGCCTGCTCGTCATGCTGCGGAAGTTTCTCGTCACGGCGCTGTTCGGCCCGCTCCGCTCGCTCGACAACTACTTGCGGCTGGGCAGCTATTACATCGCGAAGAAGCTGATCGCGCTGGTCGTCGTCCTTTCTCTCATCATCGTTTATTTCGGTTTCATCAATCCGCCGGGCTTCCTGAACAAATGGCTCGGCAAGACGCCGCAACTCGAGGCGGCCGCCCTTGCGGGCAGCGGCTTCAGCGGCACGGCGACCGTGAACGGAGAAGACGGCTGCCTTCTCTACGAAGGCGGTCTCGCCGACGGCTTATATGCGGGCGAAGGCAAGCTGTATTATCCGAACGGCGCGCTCCGCTATCGAGGCGCGTTCGACAAAGGGCTCATGACCGGCGACGGCGAGCTGTACGCCGAGGACGGAACGCTGCTTTACCGCGGACAATTCGCGAACGACGCGTACAATGGCGGCGGCGTTCTATACGCTTCCGGCGGTACGGTCAGCTATGAAGGCGGATTCCTGTCCGGCAAGTTCGACGGCGAAGGCGTCGCGTATAACAAGGACGGGACCGTGTTGTACGCGGGAAGCTTCGCCCAAGGCATGTACGAAGGGGAAGGCAAGCTCTCCGGCGAGGACGGAAAGCCGGTCTACGAGGGGGCTTTCGCGGCGGGTGTCTACGAAGGGGCGGGCAAGCTCTTCGGCCCGCAAGGCACCGTGACCTACGAAGGCATGTTCGCCGCAGGCAAGGCGTCCGGAACCGGCAAGGAGCTGTACCCGTCCGGCTTCGTGAAGTACGAAGGCGAATTTCTGCTTGGCGCGTACCATGGCGCGGGAACGTTGTTCGACGAGACGGGGAAACCCGTCTACGTCGGCGCTTTCCTTAGCGGGGCGAAGAGCGGAACCGGCGAGACCTACGACCAAGCCGGGGTCGTTCGTTACGCGGGCCAATATGCGCAGGGTCAATACCATGGCGTCGGCACGTTGTTCGACGCGGACGGCGCGATCGCGTACAAAGGTTTTTTCCGCGGCGGAGCCGCGTGGGCCGAAGGATTCGTCGGCATCTCGCTGGCGAAGCTGCAAGAAACGCTTGGCGCGGCCGATCCCGCGCCTCCGGCCGATGAACCGCTGCTGCCGGAGCTTCCTCCCGAGGGCGAATCCGGCGCGCCGGCGAACGAAGAAGGCGCAAGCGCCGATGCGGGGGCATCTGGTAGCGGTGCAGGCGGCGCGCTTCAACCGGGCGGAGACTCGACATCAACGGGCGGAACGGGCGGGACCCCGACCGGCTCCGCCTCTGCAACAGGCGGAGCCGCGGCGGCAAGCGGCGACGGCTCGACGTCTGGCGTTTCGACGGGCGGCGCAAGCGGCAACGCTGCTGAGAACGGCAGCGGAGACTCGACTGCCGGCGGCAATGAAAGCCTAGCCTCCGGAGGGACAACGGGCGGAAACGATTCGGCCGGCGAACCGCTTGCGGAAGATGCCTTGCCGACGATGCCCGCGACTCAGCTGCTGACGTATGGCTCCATGGGCATGTCCTTCTTGTTAACCGCCGACGAAGACAATCCGGAATCGTTCGCCGTCACCAAGCTGTCGACCTGGAACCAAACGATCATGCAGCCCGCCTACAAGCGATTGACCGACTCCAAAGCCGTCTCGGTCAAGGAAACGCTGGCGAACGGCAGAACGAGCGTCCGTTTCGTCTCCGGCCAGGTGCTCCTGACTTTCATCTTCAACAAGGACAAGCTCGTTCGCATGGAGCTTGACCAGATCCAGCCCGAGTAAGCCAAGGTGAAACGGCTGTCGCCGTTCTTTGGAGGCGCAGCGCGTTTCATTCCGAGAAATATAAGCACAGTATAGAGAAAACTTATACTTTCTTATATTTAAATAAAAACGCCAACCTTCTGCTTCGAACAGAGGGTTGGCGTTTATTTTTTGTTTGCCGCTAATCCGCGGATCCCGCGGCTGCTTCGGACAGGGCGAAGCCCGATTGAGCCTGGATCGCCGCTTTCGGCGCCGCGCCGAGGCTCTTGAACGCCCACCAGCGGACCGCGATGACGGAAGCCGTCGTCTCCGTATCGCCTTGCAGCTTCATGCCGATTCGGAACGTCCCCCGATCCGGATAAACGATCGTGCCGAGCGAGACATTCGGGATATCCGGCTCGAACTCCGTCCCTTTGAAGACGTCGTTTTGGCCGAAGTAGACGCGTTTCTGCGCGCCGTTCCCCGCCGCGTGGCCGGATTCGTCCGTCTCCTCCAGCCCGACGACGACCGTGATATGCCCGTCGCCGAGGCCATGGGCGATTTCATCGGAGACGTAATTTTTTTTGCCCCGCGAGAAGAAAAACCCGCCGGTTTTGCCAATCGACTCCAGCGCGACCTCCATCGTGCCCGTCGCGATCTCGTCGTAGAGATGCTGCGGACGCGGGATGCCCAGCTTGAAGTCGAACTCGTTGCGCTCTGGATAGTATTGCACGTCAAGCGAAGGACGCGCCCCGTATTCCAGGTCATGCGCTTCCGCGCTGGCGAAGAAACGATGCAGCGCCGCAGAGCCGCCGTTCCTGGATAGCCGCTGGGTCAGCGTCGCGCTTTCGATGTATTCGTCGAACGGCATGCGGTCGACCTTCTCGATCATGTACGTCGGACCGAGCTGCAGCAGGCTGATCTTCGCCAGGCAGATGCTTTTGTCCGCCGAACCTTCGACCGCCTGCTCTAAGCTGCGGTTATGCCAATCCTGCAAGATGCGCTCCGCGACCGGAATGTCGACGACCTCGATAGTCTGCTTTACGCTCGCGTCGATCGGGACGGGAGCGTCGCCGATCGTCAGCTTCGCCAGCTGCGACGGCACGGCAAGCTCCGCGAACCCGCCTCCTTCCAGCGGCGCTTTGAGCTGGTAGGTGACCGTATATTCCGTATCCTGCGCATCGCCGGGCTCCAGGAAGGAGACGGCTCCGCTCGAATCGCCGACGTCCTTGAAGCCGTTCAGCTCGTATGCGTACGAGAACGCAATCCGAGGCGTCTGCAGCGTCTTCTCTACGACTAGTTTCACGTCCAAGACCTCGCCAGGAACGACGTATTTCGGCATGCGCTGCGTAATGCGCACATTGTCCTTTTCGTACAGCGTCACGATGTTCTCCATTAACTGCGCGAACTCGAACGAAGACGGCGCCGGCGCCGATTCGTTAATGAAAAGACGATAGGATTCCAGCACCCGGTTGTATTCGCTGACCTCGCCCGTATTAACCGAGGAATTGCCGACCGAATGGACCGGCTCCTTGCCCTTCTCGTCATAGGCGACGCAGAGGTAGACGTTTTTCTTGTATTCGTTGTTCGTGAAACCTTCGATCATCGACAGCTTCATCGTGACGGGAGCCGGAATAACGATTTCGCGTCCGATGTAGTCGATCGCCACGCCCATCTCGACGGACACGGTTTTGTCGTCCACGGCGACGACCGACATGCCGGACAAGACGCCGCTGCCGAACAGCAGCCGGTTGAGCAACCTTCTTTTGTCATTAAAATATTTCTGCTCCGACTCGAAATCCCTCACGGTAAGCAGCTTGCCGTAGAAATAACGGTTTCTCTCGAACGGATACAGCCTCGACTTCTTCACACCAACCACTCCTTTAGCGTTTGTCCGGTTTATTCAAGCTCGGAATCCAGCTCCAACCTTGTATGAACGTCCATTCGTTTCTCCATGCCCATCTCGACGATAAGCGTATCGTTCGGCATGCTGCGTTCCGGCCCCAGCATGAGCAGCGACGGCTCCGTCAATACGGTATTGATGCCTAAGTACGTATGCAGGTCCAAGTACATCCACGGCTGAAGCTGGACGAGCTTCGCTTCCGTATAAGCCGGTTTCTGCTCTTCCAGCAGCCCCTCGATGACAACCCGCTGCTTCTCGTTCAGCGCCTGCTCGGGTCTCAGCAGCACCGTGAAGGAATACGGATTGTCGCCGTACAGCGCGTCCGTCAGATTGCGGAGCTCGGCGTGGTCACGCATGGCTTTAGTTTGGAATTGCTCCACGATAATCGGCCGGACGCCCGTATACATTTCGATGACGGCTCCTATGCCCCGCTTCGTCCCGCGATAGCGGTACAGCTCGGGAGCGGCGAGAATGAACGACCTCACTTGCTCGTCCGTCCAATAATCGTCCGTTTCGAGTCCGATCCAGGTTGCAAGCCACCGCAGATGTTCTCCCGTTGCCCGGTAAGGGTCGATATAACGGGACAGGTCGCCGATCTCCTCCTCAAGCTCCGTGAAGGCGGTGCCGAAGATCGATAAGTACCTTTCCAGAAAATCGCGGCTTTCCTCGTCTTCTTGGTAGACCGGGGGCAAATAGTCCAGATAGGTTTCCCTCGGAAAATAAAGCCTCAGCTTCTCGACCGTAGGCGTATGCCTTTCCGTACCGTTCCACTCTAGCTTCAGCCACAGGTAACGGCCCTTCGCCCCCATAAAGAGGGCATCCTTCGGATTCGGAATCGATGGCGACCAGAACGTCGCCAGCCCCTCCAGCTTCTCCTTGTAGGGAATGGAGGGATCCGCAATCCAATCGTCGACGGAGCGATATTCCCCCGCGATAACCGCCCTTTCGTGGTCAAGACAGAAGTAGGAAACGCGAAGCTGCGTCCCTTCGGGAACGAACGCGTCGGCCGTCAGCTTATGCCATACGGTGCCGCTCTCCGTACTGTCGAACCGTTTGGAAAGCCATAATCCTTCAGGCACGCCCGTCTCCGGCATGGACAGCGTCTGCGGCTGCAGATGCAGCAGCGTAATCGTCGTTTCTTCTCCCCCGCCAAGCGCGTACAGCCGGTCGGAAACGTCCGTCAGAAGCATGGACGTTTGCCCCCGATAACTCGTAATGGCACCTGCAGCTTCGCCGTCAGGTCCCAGCGAAAGAATAAACCGGTCGTCCTCGTCATCCCCTTCGATCCCTCTGGCATCGCCGATATACAGCATGCCGCTCCGGTCGCAAGCAAGCCCCGCGTACGTCCGTGCCGGAAGCGTCCGGACGACGTCCTCGCGGCCTCGGCCCATAATCGTCGCTTTGGCGAAGATCGTATCGAGCATCGTAATCGTTCCGTCCGGCGCAATCGTCAAGAAATAAGCGCCTTTCATATGGATAAGCTTTGCCCGCACCGGCTGCCGAAGGGACGGTCGCCGAATCGTATCGGCAAGTACGCCGGCATGCGTGAACGCGTAGATGCCCAGACTGCCCCCTTCGGGAACGGCAGGTTCGTCACCGCCCGTATCGATCTCCAGCGGCGACAGCACATAGACGTATCGAGCATCCGCTGCAATGGCCAGCGGATGGAAGACGGAACCCTCGATATGGCCGCCTTGCCACGACCACATCGTCTGCCCGTTGCCGGCGTGGTAAGCCGATAGGGAGCTGTCCCCCGACGGATCGGCGGCAAACAGGAACGGTCCCGAAGCCGCAAGTCTGGTATCGCTGCCGAACAGCCCATGGCCTTGCGGGAACAACCGCTTGTGGTCGCCGATCCGCCAATCGTAGCTCCACAGGTCGGCCCGGTCGTCAAGCAGGTAGAGGCAGTCGTGTTCGCCGACGGCCATCTCTTTGACTGCGGACAGGCCGCTTAAGGCATCCAGTCTGAGCGTTGCGGCGATACCGTATCTTTTGTCCCTCCGAATGCCCAGCCCCGCCATCCCAGTCTCCAGATTGTAAGCGGTACCCTTCAACCAATCCTCCCGGCGGTTGACGGAGAAATATTGGTTATGCTCCTTCAGTCGAATTCCTCCTTTGCCCCCGATTGCCCTCCCGGCAATGCCTCAGCCGTGCTAAAAACCGGACTTTTTGAACACGCACTATAAGCGGGTTCTGCTGATTAATTCGATTTCGTGTTCGCCGGAGTAGACTAAGCCGTGCGGCGGCAGCACGATATCGCCGCCCGCCGACTTGCTTACATGGGGCCCCTCCGCGTCCAGCCACAAATCCTGAACGAACACGACGCCGCTTCCCTTGGTCAGCGCGCCGTAAATATCGCCCTTGTACACCGTTCTTCCGAACGTCCAGCCCCTCTCTCCGTCCTTGCCGTCGAGCGGTCTGAGCAATCCCTTCAGCAGGGCCGCGAAACGTTCCGTCTCGTCCGCGAACGGCGGCTCCACGACGATGACGGCATGGACCGTGACTTTGACATAGACGGGCGGAATGACATGCAGCTCCGTCGTCACGAGTCTGCGAGGCTCGAGATAGCTGCTCACCGTCTGCAGAAAGCCCGGACTCGGCATCGGAGTCGGAGACAACCCTTCGGGCACGACGACTAGCGATAGTTGGCCATGCGCCTTTTCCTTGGGATAATCGGACAACCCCGGCTTGTAGAGCGGAATCGCCTTGGCTCTTGCCACCTCGACTCCCGGAGTCTGTCTCGCGATGACTTCGTAATCCTCGTCGGTTACGGCCCTGAAGGCCACCTTCAGCTCAGACGCTGCCCGCGTCAGCGACTCGTTCAGCGTCTCCGCCTCCGAACCGCCAGCGGCGTAGAACGGATTGGACACCTCGATCCCGAGTTTCCGCTGATCCTCGTGCGCCCATTCCCGAATCAGCCCCGGCTTCACGTTGCCGCGCTCCCCGCCTCCGAGCTCGCAGGCGATCAGGCTGATATTGTCATCAGGGCAAGCCTCCGGTATCGCCCCGCGTTCGCCGTTGCCGAACGTAATGGTTCGTTCTTCCGGTCGGTATATGTAATGCCGGTCGCCTGGACCGGAACGGTCGAAACCGTCGACGGCGCTCCAATCCTCCCAGACCATCTTGCCGGAGGAATCCAGCCGCCCTACCTGCAAGCCGATGGCGTTCCGCTTCCGGCACGGCAGCTCGTACAGCTCGAAGCTTTGATTCGGAAGACCGTTGCTTCTGCCCGCCATGCGATAACGGTAAAAATCCGGCGTGCTCGCGATCAGCCTGATCTTGCGGCCCGCGGGCAGAACACGCCGCTCGCTGCCCGACATCAAGCGCACGGTCGTCGCATGCCCCGCACCCGATCGATCCACCGCGAACGACTGCGCGGATTGTTCAATCCAGCCGCCGCCGTCGGCTTCAATCTGCAACCGAACATCGCCATAAGCGGCCAAGTACGAATCCATAACAAAAGCTTCGAGTTCCTCCCCGGCAGCTTCCGCCTCTACATATTCGCACAGTGTATCGCGCTGAACGGCATGTGCCGTATGCAGCATCAAGCTGCTTATTTTCGGCGGCATTTCGTAACCCTCTTCTTCGACCGTGCAGCAGAACCAGAATCGCGGCCGGTCTCCCGCCGGATGCACCGTCACGCTTCGCATCGGCGACGAGAGGGCGATTCTCACCGTCCCGCTCACTGTCAAATGGCGCGTTTCGTCCGACAGAACCTCAAGCGGCGTCCAAGCGGCTTTGCCCGCAGCTTCGTCCCAGCCGTACGCCTTCCAAGACAGCTTCGCCGACGGGGCCAGCAGCGTCAGTTCATCTTCGCTCGCGGAGTCGTAAATATCCTTAAGCGATTCATCCGATCTTAGCAGTTTGAAGGTCAACGCGACCGGGACATCCGGCTGCAGCTCCCTATCGAACGATATATAAAGCTTGGAGCCCGACTTGGCGTCCGACCCGAACGGATAAAACGACACGTGCAGATGGTCGTTGGACGCCGTTACGTCGCTGCTTTCCCGCTCCGTCCGGCACAGGATCCGCTCCAGCATGAGCGGTCTGAGCTCTGCCTTCGCAAGCGTCTCGAACACCTGATCTTCCGCCAGGAGCTTCGTCCCTTTCGGCAGGGTTACGTGTTCGCGCACCCCGGAGAAGCGGACAAGCGCCTCGGCCGAAGCCGTATCGCGAGGCTGAACTCCCAGCAGGTCGAGGAACTTCTTCCGATTCCGGTCGGGTACCCGGCTCAAATAATAACGCTGCATCTCCGTGAGCCATGCGAACAGCTCCAGCATCGTGATGCCGGGATCATGCGCGTTTTCGTCGGTCCACTCCGGCAATCGCTTTGGTATAAGCTTTCTGGTTTGCTGCACGATCTCCGCGTACGTTCGATCGTCAAGCGGCAGCCTTGGCAACATCATTGTCCCTCCTTCCCGCTTAGCGTGACGCTCCTTCGGCCGGCACTGCAGTTATCCGGTGCGTGCCGCTCATGACAAGGCCGTGCATCACTTCGTTCATTTTTGCAGGATCCCATTCCGTGCGAATCCCGCCCTCGATTCTCGCGACATGCACGTAAAGCCTATCGATATAGAGCAGCCCCCGAACGGAGTGGAGCAGCGAATAGAGCAGCGACAGATGCAGCGATTCGCCGATATTCCATCCTTGTCCGCCGGTATTTCCGTGCATGAAGTTCAGGAACGCCGTCAATTTATCGATGCATGCCCGCTCCAGCGGGAGCAGGCCTCCTGCGGATTCGGCCGCTACCGTAGCGTGTACGGATATTTCCAAATAAGCCGGTTCGATGACGCGAATGCCGCCTCCGACCGACATGACCCCAGCCGCCCGGCGAAGCAGCTCCGATTCCACCGTTCTGCGAAGCTCGGGAAATTGGGCCGCGTCGGCAAGACCGCCGTCCGCGCAGGCTACCAGCGTAGCGGAGCCCGGAGCCCGCTCCAGCAAGGAATTCCGGTTGCTAAGACATTTGACCTTCGCGATGCCCGGATAGGCTTCCCGGGCGATCCACTCGATGTCCCTGGACGTTACGGCCCTATTCCGGTTCTTGAGGCGCTGCGGTCCGCGAAGCAGCACGGCTTCCATCGATTCCGTATGGCTGCCTCCGATGGCCGGCTTAGGGTTGCTGACGCTGTCGATGTAAGCGATCGGCAACTGCATGCCCGTAATTTGATTCGCTTCCACCCGTCCGGCTGCGCCTGCCGTCGTTCGGTAGGAGATGCGTGCCAACCGATCCCGTTCGGCCGATGGCGCGCTGCCCTTCATGCCGTCTCCGAACTGGAGCGAACCTCCCGCCCGATCCGGCGAATAATGGCGGTCGTCCGGTCCCGAATCCGCCAGCGACGACACGGCCTGCCACTTGATCCAGAACCTGAGCGTATGGCCTTCGCCGTCAACCTGGGCATAACAATTGTCGGGATCCGTCTCCAGCAGCGAAGCCCGTTCCGCAGGGGAGAGCGTATCCAGCTCGTCCATCCACACCTGTTCGTCCACGAACGCGGTCGGCGACAGATGCACCAGCCCGTCGGCAGGGATCGCCAGCTCCCGCTCCTGGCTGATCTGCTGAGTGACGGCAACCGTATTGATGCGAAGACTTTCCGCAATGGGATGGTAGGGAAAAGCATCGCTAATCCGGCTGTCCCGGTTTATCGCCCTGATCCAGTACCTGTCATGACCGAACAGGCGCGCGGATGCCATCGTGCTCGGGCCCGCCCATTGCCATTCTCCGCTTATGCCGAGGCCGTCCGTCCCATCTTCTATCTTGATCGGTTTCCAGAGGAGACGTCCGTTCTCCCGGCATAACGCCTCCCAATCCAGCAATGGGCGCTCGCCTCCCGAAGCGAACCGCTGCGAAAGCTCAAAGTGCAGCCGGATTGGCCCCTTCGCCGGCGGATGATCGAACGCGAGATAGACGGACGGTCCCAAAGACGGTATCGGTTCAAAAGGTTTGAACGGCTCTGTCCCTTGCACGGCGGACAAGCCGCGGTCGCGATCGTCCGCGTTGTTTCTCGTAAACACGTTCTCCGGTACGAACACCGTCTGGGAGCCAGTGGCGTACGAGAGCTTCGGAGATTCGAGCCACGGAGACATGTATTGCATAATTGGCGCAATAACGGGGTCCGTCTGCAGCACTCGGGCGCGGATCCAATACTGGTAATCCCCGTTCACGTACGTCTGATCCATATCCTCCGGGCATTCGAACGACAGCGTGAACGGCTTCGCGCCTTGCTCGGGCAGTTCTTCGAAGAACGTAGCGTACCGTTCATTGCCCGGCAGAACGTTCCAGTTGCTGCCGTTCCAATATTCCCAGACGACCTGGCGTATGCGAACGCGCGGAGGATCCTTCTCCTCGAACTCCGACGTGCGCATCACCATCTTCCATTTGACCTCGGGGTCCGGCGCCATGCGCAGCCGATTGGCCTTGGCCATCGCCGAGAACGTCAGCTCGAGCTTGCTCTCCCGTTTGCTGAACGCTTCTTCGCTGGACAAGTAGAAGACCGAATACGGGACGAAGTGTTCGCCGAACGGATAACAGCCGTCCTCCGCCAGAGCCATGTCGTTAAAATAGATCGAGTCGGGCCTTATCCTCTCCGGATCGCCCGCGGCGTCATGAGAGACACGCAGCCGCAGCTTGTCCATCTCGAGCCCTTTGGCGAGAATGGGCGAAGCCGCGCCGTCCAGCGATTTCACCGCGCACTTGATCCACCGGCCCATAATTCCCTGGTGTTCCGTCGTATCCAGCTTTCCGGGTTCGCTCTTGTGCAGGATGATCATATTGCCGGCGGCAATCGCCGACTGAAACGGCTTCCATTCCCCGCCGCTCGGATAGCTCCACTCCACTTGCCCGGAAGCGAGAGCCTCAGCCAGCTCCGGTTCGGCGTAACGCTTCTCGCCATGGAACACGTTCAAGTAGATTCGGCATGGCCGATCCACCAGCAATTGATCGTCGTGGCGGATGAACAATGCATGCTCTTGTTCGTTGCTTCCCGAACGCGTATCGAACAGCGGGACTGGATCCGCGTTGCCAACCTCCAGCTTCTCGTCGTAAGAACGGGCAACCGTGACGATCTCATCCCTGGCGGGATTCACGTTGACGATCTCCGTCAGCTTCGCGGGCGTGGCTGCAAGCGGTCCCTCCGTCTCGAAGATCAGCGGCTCCCCGCCCTGCGGATTCGCGGCGGTCAGCTTGAGCCCGGCCGGCACGAAGACCGGCTCCGTCGAACCTTCGCTAAGCCGGAATACGACCCTAGCCCTCGCGGGACGGGGCGGCCCCAGCTTCACCTCGATCAGATCGAGGAAGGAAAGCAGATGATTCATGGGCGCCGAATTCAGCCGCTGAACCGTCTCCTCGAGCATCTCGCCCGCAATATAGGCAAGTCCCGTACCCGGATCCGGCGCGTCTAGCGAGAATCGCCACTCCGGCGTATAATGCGGCGCCATCTCTTTGAACTTCTCCATATACGAGGACAAGTTGTTTGTATTGATTCTCGGAGGCCGTCGCTGCCCGCCACCCGTTCCCGACTGTTTCATGTCCGATGCCCGCTCCCGTTATTTCGTGCCTTCCTCCAAATAAAAAGGATAGACCTGGTTAAAGAGATTGTTTGTCGATCTTACCGTATATCCGACCTCCAGCAGCACTCGGCCGTTCGAAGCCGGATCCGGACGCGCCGACACCTCGATGTCCTTCACCCGCGGTTCCCAATCCTGGATCGCTTCCTTCACGTCGCTGGCGATAAGCCGCATGGACATGTCATCCATCGTGCCGAACACAAATCCTTTGAGCCCGCAGCCGAAATCGGGACGCATCAGCCTCTCGCCCTTCGAGGTGCGAATAATGATTCGGATCGCTTCCTCGATGTCTTCTTCGCCTTCGGACATCGTAATGCGGCCTGTCGTTTTGTCCACCTGCACGGGAAACTTCCACCCTTTTCCCAAGAACGGCGCTGACATTACGGTCTCCCCTTCCGGCATCAAATTGAACTTCGTTGTTAATTGATTTTGACCATGGATCCTTTAATATTGATCATGCCATCCGACTTGATGTCGAGCATGCCGGTCGACTTGATCGACATGGAGGCAGACGCTTCGAGCTTTACCTCGGGCGCTTTGACCGAGAGCGACTGCGTGCCGCTGATGGTGACGTTGCCGCTTGAAGTCAGCTCCACTTTCGAAGTGCCCGACTTGACGGTTACCTTCTTCCCTGTCTCGTCAAGCTCCAGCGAATGCTGTTTGTCGGCCGATTCCGCCTTGACGCTGCCATCTTTGTCGGACAGGATGATGGAGTGGCCTTTTTTGGTTTTGATCGTGATCGAACCTTCGCTTTCCTTATCGTTGAACGTAATCTCATGGCCGTATTTCGTTTTGATTTTTTTGATTTCGTTGTTCGTGTCGCCGGGAGGGGGCTTGTCCTGCTTGCTCCATAACGAGCCGATGACGACGGGTTGGTCTAGCCGTCCCATAAGAAAGGCGACAAGCACTTCGTCATTGACGTCGGGGATAAACAAGCTGCCTTTGCCGCTTCCGCCCATTAACGTCGCGACCCGTACCCAGTCCGTTTCGAGTTCACCTTCGCGGGACGGAAACTTCAGCTTCACGCGGCCCAGATTCTCCGGGTCCTTGGTGTTCGTAACGATGGCGTTCCATACGCCGGACAACTGTTCGGAGGGCATGGAGCGCTGATAGGGATCGAAGAATCCGGGATACATATTTCTCATAAGGCGTTCCCCTCCGCTTCGAACTGTACAAGGTATCCGTCCGAGGCATCGAGACGATGGATCACTCTCGTCAACATGAGATTGCGGTCTATCGCGGAGCCGAGCCCGGAAATCGCGATCAATTCGCCGGGAAGCAATTCGGGAAATCCGACGCATGTGCCTTGCCCCTTGACCAAATCTCTCGCCATCCGGTTCAGCATGGCTTTCGCGAGATGGTTCGCTTCATCCACCGATTCCACGCCGGTATAGACGGTCTCGATCTTCTTCGCCGTGAGCGCCGCCGCCAGACTCGGTCCGCTTTTGCTGCCGCTGATCGCCGTCACGCTGCTTGCGGTTCCTTCTACGGCTTGCTTCGTCTTCGTATCGAATCCTCTTACTTTGACCTGTGAAGCTTGCCCGCTTGCATCCACCGCGAAGGTGAAGTCGCGCAGGCTGATGCCGTATTTCAGGTCGGCAACGGGCGTGCCGCTCGTCTGATGTTTGCGGAAGTGGAGCTTGCTGCCCGTCACGTGAAACCGGTAGTCGTTGTCCTGCGCCAGCGATTGCACGAAATGAAAATCGCTAATTCCGATCTGTTCGATCGTCGTCTTCTGAACCGTAAGCGTGTCGATGTCGGGCGTCAGTCCATGATCGGAAGCGATCGTCCTGACGACGTCGCTGTCCTTCATTTCCTTCCATACCTTGGACCCCGACGTCTTCATCATCAGGAACGAGCGATCCATCGCGGTAACCGTTACGACCGGGCTGCCTGTCGACGGATATTCAACGGCGTATCCCGTAATCAGCCCGTCGAACACCTGGCTTTTTTTGTCCGCGTAACCCAGCTTGACGACCAGCTTCTTGCCCGGCGCGATTTTGGAATTCACCCAGGACAATGTGCTGGTGCTCCATTCGTACGCGTTCATGATGCTGAATTTGGCAATGTCGGCCTTCGATTCCGTCGACAGATCGACTTCGATCCAGCCGATCGCCATTTCCGCCATTCGGGCGGATTCCCCTTCAATAACGACATCGCCTTCGGGAGAGTGGAAATCGCCGTACTTCGCTTCCAGATCGCTTATATTATAAGTCGGCATTCCATTCACTCCAGTCTGGGAATCGTCAAGTTTCTGCCAGCGGCAAGCATCCTCGGATTGTCAATCCCGTTCGCCTGGGCGATATGCCGCCAAGCGCCGGGATCCTCGTATTCCTCTGCCGCGATATTCCAGAGCTGGTCGCCTTGCTTGACCGTCTTGCGTTTGGTCCGGTCGGCCGATTGCCTCGGAATTTCCTTGTATTGCTCTTTCATCGTCTGCGTGCTTCTCATCTCGACGTCCAGCGTAGCCCTGACGGGCGCTCCGGATTCCAGGAACATCGTGAACCTCTGCTTAATCGATACGATAACGCCTTTAAAGTCGAGCGAGCCCCAAACGAACCGGCATTCGGGAGGAGCATGCAGATCGGAATCGACGTCAAGGATGCCCACGATTTTGGACGTGTGCGCTCGCACGTCGGTCCCCGCTTCATATGTATCAAAAAACAGATTAAGAGACAGCGTAGAAGCGTCCCCGCCTACGAACTGGGTCGTCGGCGACTGTAGTCCCGGAACGTCGTTCTCGGCATATTGGTTGCCGGCCGAAAGCTCGTATTCCGTCGGGTTGAACAACACGTCCACGGTTTCCGTGCCGCTGCTCTTGTATATCCAGAACTGCGCTTTGCTTAAAGCCACGCTCCCCGTCCTCCTCATCCGTCATTCCTTACCTTCGTGCATCCCGGTCCATTCGAGCCGGGGTCAAAATCCGTTCCGGCGCTGCTCCAGCTTCATCTTTCGCTCCAGCGCCTTATATACGCGGTCGGCAATGGCTTCCGGATTCAGCTGCGGCATTTTCATAATCATCCGCTGCAGCTTCTCGGGCTCCAGCTCGCGCGGCGCCTCCACCTGAACTTGCCGGGGCGGCTCCGCGGGAGCGGACGGGGGAGTCCGGTGCGTCAGGCCGAGCTGCGCTCCGCTGGTTATGCCCGGGCCTTCCGGCGCGGACGATTGCCGCGAAGCCGCCGATCCGTAGACGGCGCCGTTATTCGCCCTCTCCCGGCTGTACGCGAGCGCCGAAGGAACGGTGATGCCGCTGCCGTCGGACCGGAGGCTGATGCCGCCGCCGTTCATGCCATGCCTGGCTGGCTGTTGGCTGCGGGCGGCGAATGGCTTTGCTGTTAGCGGCGACTGCCGAATGTCGCGTGATGTCCGCGAGTTGGCCGCTGTTTGGACCACACCGTCTTGCCGCTTCGCGAAGGCCGCTGCCTCTTGCCTCATGCCGACGGATCGCTGCACGAATGCCGGCTGCCGTTTGGCTCCGTCATTTGCCTTCCCTGCGCTCCGCAGGCGCAACTTGCTCAAGAACGGCGTTGACGGCCTAAGGCGGTCGTCTCTACGCGTCCCCGTTGGTACTATGAAAGCGATGCCCGCCGAATCTGCGGATACTGAAGCACCAGCGGCTTTGACTTCCGTCGCCGGGATGGTTGAACGCCGCAATCCGATCGGATTCGCCGAAGCTTGATGAAGGTGTGAAGACTGCGTTCTCCGGTTGTCGGTCAACGCTTCGCCCCGCGGTGACTCTCCCGACGTGCTTGCCGAAGCAGGGGAGCCGCTTATGGCGCGATTCGAGCGAGTCAAGCGGACTAATGTTGCACCCAGGTTCTCCGGCATTCTTCGAAGGACAAGTCCAATCGGCTTAAACGCGTTGGCCCGGCGGATCGGAACGTTCCTCTCCGAATTCCCTTGCTGCTGCAAGACGCCGGACGAAGCCGCAACCAAATGGGCCGCAGCGAACGATCGGCCATTCCGGCGCCTGTTGCCTTGCTCGCTCACGCCGGGTGCTTGTCCATTGTTGGGCGCTAGGATCAGTGAACCTCCGCTGCCCATGCCGCTTCGGGAAGGCTTGACGGCGGATGCCGCATCCGCCGTACCGCCGTGCCGCCGTGCGATCAGATGCGCCGGTTCCAATCCCTTAGTAACAGCAACATGCTGAATCGTCCCCGCGCCTGATCCTGGGCGCCCGCTGACCGGCGCGGCCGCGCCGCTCTCGTTCGCCGCACCCGGTTTATCCGGCCGCGCAGCCGAGCGACGCGCCGCAATCGGCAGCGATGCTTGCCGGTCCAAGCTCGAGGCGAACGCGTCCGGGCCAATCTTTTTTTGGCCCTGCGAACGAGGTGCCGCCGAATGGCCGCGACGCTGCTTCAGCGCTGCTATCAAGGGAAGAAAGTCCCGGATGCTCGTCCGCGAATACACATCCGCTGCGGACACGCTTGGCGTAATCCCTGTTGCCGAACGCTGGCGACGGGTATCGGCGGAAGCGGTTAGGCTTGCCCCGGATCGTTCTGGCGTTCGTTCGGCGGAGGCTTCTGCCGAAACGGAAGGATGCCGCTCGACTGGCATCGCGCCGCCATTCTGGCGGTGTACGAATCTCCGTGCTTCGATGGGCACTCCCCACGGCTTGCCCGCAGCGGCTGCTCCTGCTTCCCGCTCTGGCAGCATGGCCGACAGCCGATGCCCGGACGACTTGTTCCGGAGTCGTCGCTCCGCCCCCGACAATTGCGGATCAATCCACTTGGGACTTAGGAACAAAAGTCGGCCGGCGCTCCGCAACAAGCCTGACTTGGAAAATACGGGCTCCAAGGGCGCGCCGCCGACTGACGCTTGTTCTCCGCGCGCCCCGCTCCGTTCGCCGGATCCGGCATCGGAGCCGCCGGCCGAGTCCGCTCGGGTCCCGGAGTGGGCGACGTTAGGACGAAGTGGAGCGGAAATGTCCGCAGCCGCTTGCAGGGAGACTGGACGAAGTTTGGCCCTGCTTGTCGCCGCATCGTCTTCCCCCTCCGGCTTTTGTTTCTTATGTACCATAGCCGGCATAGCCGGCGGCTTTACGCTGCCTTCGGCTTTCGACCTCGTCTTGCCGGCGGCTTGAGACCGCGTGCCTTGTTCCCCGGCGCGCTCCGCCGCTTGCTCTTGTTCGGAGGGCTTTGCCATTCGGCGATTCTCCGCTTGCTCGGCCCGCGCTGCTGTCATCTCCGCCCGCTCCGCCGCCTTCTTCGCCGCGTCAGTCGGCTCGGCTTGGCCATCTGCCGCCTGCTCAAGCCGCGCTTTCTTCTTCTCCGCTTGCGCAGGTCGCGCCGCTTTCTTCTCGGCTCGCTCTGCCGCCTGCGCAGCATCGGCTGCTTTCTTCTCGGCGCGCTCGGCCGCTTTCCTCTCGAGGCGTCTCGCCGCTTGTTCCGATCGCGCCGCCTGCTGCCCGGCGCGCGCCTCCGCCTGCTCCAGATCGGCGGACTTCGTCTCGCGCTGCGCATGCGTCAACGGCCGTTTCTTCGCGGCGATGTGGGCCGCGGCATCGCGGCTGGAGGCAACTTCGCGAAGCGTATGTTCATGCCGTTGTTTCGCGAGCGCGGAACGGACTTCTCCCGCGGCAACGATGCGGCGCAGCTTCTCTAGCGATTGCGATTGCCGGATGGCTTGGCCTGATTGATTCCGTATCCTATTCCCCAGCGATGTTGCTGCGGGCCGGGGGCCGCTATGATGATCCTGCCGCCGCTTCCCTGCATCCTGGCGGATGTTCGGTAGCGCCGAGTCAGGCAATAGGCGATGTTCGGTTGAATCTTCGATTCGATAGGGCTCGGTCATCGCGAGCGCTCGCGCTTGGCGCTGATTGTCCATGATTCGGACGACATCGCGCAAAATGATCGTTTCTCGTTCCACAATAACTTTCTCGCGTTCGACGATTCGAACGGTCTTCGGCTCCGCTTGCTTCCGCCCTTGCTCCTGCCGTTTCGCTGCGGGGGTTTGGGGCGGCGCCACGTGAATATGGATGCGTTGCTGCACGGGGGCAGCCTCCGCCTTCGGCTTAACGTGCTGCATCGTCGTTCTGCCATGTTTGTCGCGGCCCGTTCCCGGGCGGTGTTTGTTCAGAATGCTCCCGGCAAAGGATTGGACGGATACCGCGTATTCGGCGGCCAATCGTCGCTTCGGCGCTTTGTTCCTGTCCATCCGGCGCATCCTCCCTCAAGTTTTGATTATTTGGCGAATCCGCCGTGCAGACCCGAATGGATAATCTCCAGCGATTCGACCGCTACGTCGCTCGACGCCGCGTTCAGCTGCGGTCCGCTCCAACGGACCGGATACGCGTCATAGAAATTCCAGCGTCCGAACTCCTTGCCGTCCGGCTGCTGCAGAACGACGGAACCCGACTTTCTCGCGGCGGCGCCGTTCATCGTGCTTTCGTACCAGCTCCAGAGCACCGGCGACTTCGTCATTCCCCGCCGAAGCACCAGATTGGGATATCGGATGCCTTTGGGCAGCATATGCACGTACCCGTTTAACCCGCCTTCCCGGTATTCCTCGACTTCCGTCTCCGCCTCGAGCCCGGATACCTCGGAAAATCCGGCGACGTAAATGCCGTCAAGCTCTACCCAAAAATGGAACGAGCTAGCCAGCCGATGAATCCGGTTCACACCCGGCACCTTGAATGCGGCCATGACGCTTTCACCTCTTCCCGAACACGTCGAAGACGTTTTTCTTGTCCGTGTCGTCGTTCATCTTGCGATTGATCCTCGATATCTCGTCGCACCATCTGCGGCGTTCCGCATGCTCCATATTCATAATGTCGTCATGCGTCCAGTGGAAATAGTAGGCGATGAAGCCGAGCTCCTCGTACAGCCGATCGATGGGATAGGCTAGGAGAGGGCTTCCGTTAAGGACAAAAAATCGATCGCGACCTCATGCTCGTGATCGCATTTGGGGCAAGCGGCGAGCACCTTCGGGTTTTCCAGGTCGTTGATCTGGCGATATAAATTTTGCAGGTAGGCCAAATCCGCCGTGAACAGCTTCTCGATCAGCCGCGTGTCGACATGTTTGACGTCGCCGAGCCTCGTTACGACCCTTGCCATCAGGATAACCGTCAAATAGCTGGGATTGGACTGGACTCTGGGGTCCTTCATCGGCAGAATCTCGTCGGCAGCCGTCGCGAGCCTCATCGTTCCGCGCCGGTGCAAATTGCCGTGCTCATCCACGTAACCGCGCGGCAGCTCAAAATCGTACTCCGTCTGGAACGCCATCGGTTCATCTCTCCATTCCTTGTAGTGTAGGTGCGGATAAAGACGGAAAACAAGGGGCGCTCCGGCGCCATAACGCCGGCGGCCGGCCCTTGTTTGTCCGGTTTGGGCCCCGAAGCCGCCGACGTGCGGCGGCCAGGAGCCGCGTTATGGGTATTAAGCCGTTCTTAACAATCCTTCATGGGCGAACTCCAGCACCTCGATTGCGACTTCCGCGCCCAGTCCGTTGAAGGACGGAGCCGTATAACGAACCGGCCATGCTTCGATGACTTGCCACGTCGCCACATCGCTGCCTTCCTCGTCGAGGGCGATGATCGTGATCGTTTTGCGTTCGATGGTGCCTTCCACGCATTCCTGCAGCCATTCGTACAGCTCGACGGAATCCGTCGTGCCCCATTTAAGCGTAATGTTGCCGTATTTCGTCAGTCCCGGCAGCTTGCGCGGCGTCGTCAGTTCGTTGCCCTCGCGGTATTCGATAACGTCGATCGACGCGTCGAAGCCCGACACCTCGTTGAAGCCGGCTTGCTCAAGCCCTTCTACTTCCACGCGAAACCTAAAATTGCGATATGGATCCGTGCGATCTCCTGCCATGGGAATCCCCTTCCGTTATTCGATCTATAAATTATTCCGATCCGGTCTTCTGCGTCATGCGGAACACGACGAACTCGACCGGCTTTACCGGTGCAACGCCGATCACGCAGATCAGCCTGCCGTTGTCGATATCGTCCTGCGTCATTGTGTCGCGGCCGATATTGATGTAGAACGCCTCCGAAGGACTTGTTCCCGCCAGCGCGCCGTCGCGCCATACCCGCGTAAGGAAAGCGTCGATCGTGCGCTGGACGCGCGCCCACAGCTGTTCCGTGTTCGGTTCGAAGACGACCCAGCTGGAGCCGTTCTTGATCGAGCTCTCCAGGAAGATGAACAGGCGTCTAACGTTGATATATTTCCAAAGCGGGTTGGACGAGCAGGTGCGCGCCCCCCATACCCGGATGCCTTGCCCCGTGAACGCGCGAATCAGGTTCACGCCGGCCGGGTTCAGAATATCTTGTTCGCCGTTGTTGTACTGCACGTCCAGGCCGACGACGCCGCGAAGCGTCTCGTTGGCCGGCGCCTTCTGCACCCCGCGCGTCTGATCGGAGCGGGAATAAACGCCCGCGATCGTGCCGGATGGCGGGATGAAAATATTGCGCTTGTCCAGCGGATCGAACACTTGCAGCCACGGATTGTAGAGGGCGCAATAGCTGGAATCGAACAGATCGCGATGCGTCAGCACGTCTTGAACCTTCGTCGCCTCGCGGGGCAGGTCCAGAATCGCGAAGCGGCTGCCGAGCGATTCGCAATGCGCGACGAGCGACAGCTGCACGTTTGGATCCGTTACGCCCGGAATGGCCATAATGCTGACGACGTCGTTGTCGATGAACGATTGGATGCCCGTTCTTCTGCCCGGACCTTCGTCCACGCCGATGTAGTCCGCCGGCGAGATGCTGGCCGCCGAGCCGTCGCTGCCTCCCGCGAGCGAGAAGGAAAACGATTCGGATTCGGAGCCTGCGATCAACCCGTAAGGGGCTTCCGCGGCGCCGGGCGTGCCGGCAACATGCAAGTCTATCAGATTCGAGCGGCCGGTCAGCTTCTCGATATAACCGGGAGCCTCCGGATTGAGAGACGCCTTCTCGTAGGTTTCGCTCTCCGTTCCGTAAGCCACCTGAAGCGTGAATTCGGAAGTCGAGATGACTTTGGTCGGCACGAGCGAAGTATCCGCGGCGTCTCCGCTAAGCGCCGAGGCCAACTCCAGGATGCCGTCGTGAACGGATACGATCCGGTTCGTTTGTTTGGTTCCGCCGTCCGAGAATTGCACGACGTCGCCCGGATAGAACCCGGAAGCGTTCTTGACGCGGTAGCGGTTGCCTTCCAACACCTCGTAAATTTGCGTTTTCGCCTTGCTGGCGGGAACAAGCGTCAGGCGAACTTGGTTGCCCCACGCGCCTGGGTTTTTGGCCGAGACGGACAGGATGTCCCCGCCTCCGCTTGCCGATTTCGCGTCTTCCGGCGCGATGCGCATGACATAACAACGGGAGCCTCCATTCATGAAGAACTGATTCACTGCGTAAGCCAGGTAGCGGTAAGATCCGAAGGCGCTTTCGGACAAGTAGGATCCGAACGCACGCCCGAAGTCCGCAGGGCTCGTAATCAGCAGCGGCAGCCCGGAAACGGGCCCCCTTGCGGCCAGACCGATAAAGCCGGCCGTGCTCGTGCTCACTCCGTCGAGCGGTTTGGCGCCGCTTTCGAATTCTTCCACGTATACGCCTGGCGATAAATACTCAGCCATGTGTGATCTCCTCTCTGAAACGATATATGTATTAGGCGACGACGGGGACTACTACCCTCCGCCAACCCCAAGACCGATGATCAACCGCGGATGCCGGGGAAACCTCCCCGCGGTACGCTGACTGACTAAGGCGCTTTCATGAAAGACCCGAGATCGCCACCCGCAAGCGGCGGAAACGCGCGGCCTTGCCTCCCGGTCGCTCCGGAACGGCAGCGTTCGCCGTTCTCATGACTTTGTTCCTAGTACCATGTCACGAAAACTTCCAATTTCGTCTATTATTATACCTGCAATAATCCGATATGACTACGTAAAATTAGGCGCAATTTGTCAAAAAAAATAAACTCTCCCCGAATCGCGTTATCTTCTCGAAAGACATAACACGGCGATATCGTCCGATTGCGGGGCTCCGCCCGCGAACATGAACACATCCATCAGCAGCGCGTCGATGATCTCGGCGCTGGAGTAGTCCTTGGCGAGCGACAGGAACTGCTGCAGCCGGCTTGCCGAATATTGCTCCTGCGCCCCATTCTCCGCTTCCGTGATGCCGTCGGTATAAACGACCAACTTATCCCCCTTCTCTAGTAAAAGAGACTGATTCTTGTAGGCGAATTCCGGGAACGAACCTAGCGGAATGCCTTTCGCCAGCTTGACGGGCTCGACGGTTCCGTCGGCCTTGACGAGATAAGGAGTGCAATGCCCACCGTCGCTGAGGACGACCTCTCCCGTCTCGATCTGAAGGATGCCGCAGACGATCGTCGCGAACAGCTGGGCGTCGTCGGCGCAGAGCATGTCGTTCACCTTCTCAAGCAGCTCGCCCGGCGTAAGGCCCGAGCGCATGCTTCCTTTGATGAGCGACAAGGTCATGGCCATGAACAGCGCGGCGGGAATACCTTTGTCCGACACATCGCCGAGCGTGAAGAACAGATGCCGGTCATCGATTTTGTAGAAATTGTAGAAGTCGCCTCCGACCTCCTTGGCCGACTTCAACAGGGCGCAGACGTCGAACGGCTCGTTCGCGGACGGCATCGTCGTCGGCAGGAAGCTGAGCTGAATGCTGCCGGCGATCTGGAGTTCGCTCTCAAGCCGCTCCTTCAGGAACGTGGCCGACTGCAGCTCTCTCACCGATTCTTCCAACGCCTCGTACACGCTCGCGTTGCTCATGGCAAGCGCTAGCGGCTCCGCGAATTTGGCCAGCTGTCCCGCTTCCTCGCGACCAAGACCGCTTTGAATCTCGGACAGTCGCAGCTCGCCAAGCACCCGTCCTTCAGCCTCGATGGGGAGCGTAACCGCGGCGTTCCGCCGAGCGTCGGCGGTATCCTCCATCGCCGATTCGCCGTAAGCGATCGATACCGCAGCCTCTCGCAAGCCTGCCAGTTCCCGCGCCGCCGCTTCCGCGGCATGCAGCAAGTCGGGTTTGCGTAGGGACGAATGCAGTCCTGCGCTCAACTCGAACAGCTTCTCCGCCCGCCGTAGTCTGGAGGTTAGGCGGCGGTTGACGACGGCCAAATATATCGCGAGCGCCAGCAATACCGCCCCGATAACCAAGTAAAGTTCTGACAAGATGGGTACCGCCTTTCTTGCTTTCGCTTTGGTGTGGCAGCCCTGCGCTAAGCGCCGGCTTCGAGCTTCTCCAGCGCCTCTTCCTTCGTCGCCGCCATCTCCAGAATCGTCGTGAAACCCGACATTTCGAATACGTCGTAGACCTGCTCCGCCAAGCACGCGCAAATAAGGCGGCCCTTGGAAGCGCGAAGCTTCTTGGCTGCCACCAGAATGACCCGCAGACCCGCGCTGCTAATGTACTGGAGCTCGCTGAAGTCGAATAAGAACCGCTGTTTCCCCTCCGCCAGCTGCTGGAGGAATACGCCTTCGGCCACGCTCGCGTTGTTGCCGTCCAGTCTTCCTTCCAGCGGAATGACGGTCACCCCGTTCCAGTCTTCCACTTGAATGTTCATGTTGTCTCTCTCCTCCCGATTCATTCATCGATCCGAAATTTCTTCATCAACCGCAGGCGGTTCATGCCGTTCTCGAATTTGTAATCCGTTTCGTCCATCAGCCGCTTAACAAAAAAAATACCAAGTCCGCCGATCGGCCGATCCTCGATATCCATCTCCAGCAATTCGAGAGGATCGGCCTCCCGGAGGGGATTAAACGGCGTGCCCCGGTCCGACAGACGAATCTCCACCGCCTCCCTCGAAGCCCGGAACTCCACTTCTATAAGGCCATCGCAGCCTTCGGGGTAGCCGTAGTTAACGATGTTCACGACCACCTCTTCGCACGCGAGCGACAGATCGAGCACCGAGCGCCGGGTCCAGCTGAACTCCGCGCCGAGCTCCTCCAGCGCCGTGTTCAGGCGATGCAGCTCCTCCATGCGATTGAATAGCTGGAACGAGCGGTCAACCGAATCATTCGGCTCATTCGACATTCGCGATCCTCCGATTTCCTTTGGCTTCTAGGTTTGAACGTATTTACTCTTAGAATTCAAGGTTAACGATGACTATTTTTATAGGTTGAGCAGCCTCATGATCGGCAACGGCGAATAGGAAGAACGTCGGGAGGCGGGTGCCAAGGCAAACCCCGGGCTGGTCACCGTGTACGGAGGCCGGCTATGGTATATCGACGCCGATGAGTCTAGTAGAACGATCCTAAAAAACAAAAAACGTAACTGTTTTGATTGTTCTTGAATGCTAACGGAAGCAGCTGACGTTATTCGGCCCATTTTGTACGATTTGAATATCTAAACATTCCTGTAGAGTCTAAGATTTGGATTTAGACAAATAAAGGAGCTCCTCGTATGATGGGGGTGTACACGGGTCAATGCCCTTAAACCCATCAAGGAGGAGCTTAATATGAA
>NZ_JAVFVT010000047.1 GCF_030929555.1 Paenibacillus sp. LHD-117
GGAAGCGTTCCCGACCTCCTTGGCCTCTTGAATAATCTGGTTCTTCATTTCCACTGAAAATCGTCTGCGTTGCATTAAAAAATCCCCTCCATCGCTTCTGCTTCTAGCTTACACCGTTAGGTGTGCTAGACTCAAATCCGATTAAGGGGCTTAATAGGTTTAAGGGATTGTGAAGGGAAACGTATTCTAATCGCACACTAACAGAATTGCATGGTTGAATACTTAACTCCAATAAAGAACCAGTATTTCACATAATAAAAATGAAGAAATTGGTTGATTTTCAGATTGATTGCACAAATTTAATAAGTGAAGTTAAATCTACAAAGTCTGTGTTAGGGCCCCATGATAAACGCACCGCGTTTTCTGCCAACGCCCCCATATGTTGAAGAACGTAACTGGGTTTATACTCGGAGGAAGTACATGCAGAACCATTAGAAACTGAAAGGTGTTCGTTTATTCCCATCATCAAAGCCTCTGAGTCTACCCCTGGAATGCTGACATTGATACAATTCGGTAGAGAGTTGCATATATCACCATTTATTAAGTAACTAATGCCTTCTAACTGACTTAGCAAATTGTTCTTAATTTCTAACTCTTTAGCTCTCCAATCGCCGTAATGCTGTAAAGCTAGCTCCGCTGCCTTTCCAAATCCAGCAATTAAAGGAGCGGGTAATGTCCCTGGACGTAACCCTTTTTCTTGCTTTCCACCGAACATCAACGGTGTAATTGGGGGCCGCTTGTACTTTTTACTTTTAAGAACTAACGCCCCAATTCCTTGCGGACCATAAATCTTGTGTGCCGTTATACTGAGAAGATCATACTTAACTTCACGTAGCTCCTCAACAAGTTTACCAAGTGTCTGCGCGGCATCCACATGGAAATATACGTTTCGATCAACTAACTCTTCCCCAATTTCTTTTACCGGTTGTATAACCCCAGTCTCATTATTGGCGTGCATTACCGAAACCAATAAGGTTTCTTCAGTGACCCTACTAATCACATCTTCTACAGTGATTCTTCCCGTTGGCCCCACAGGGATAAGATCAACTCGAAAACCTTTCCTTGAAAGTTGCTCTAATGGCCCTAAAACGGAACTGTGCTCTATAGCTGAAGATATTATGTGTTTCTTCCCCTGAGAAATCCCGAACTCTTCGAGCCCTAAAATAGATATATTGTTACTCTCCGTTGCACCGCTAGTAAAAATCACTTCACTTGCGTTAACTCCTAGTACCGCAGCAATATTTTTCCGAGAGTTATCGACTAACTGCTTCGCTTGATGACCGTGAATATGTGTCCTACTAGCAGGGTTTCCGAAATTTTTTTGGTAAACTTCGATCATTACTTCTAATACTTCGTCATGGACAGGTGTTGTTGCATTGAAATCAAGATAAAGTGGCATTATCATTCACTTCTTTCTAGAGTTCTCCTAAACCTACCATTAATAGGTCCGTAGGTTTCTTCAACCTAGCACCGTGTGCGGCTAGCCGTCCGATCCCTCTGTGTAAGTGTAGTCGAAACTGTTTTGCAAGAACATTCGGATCAGTTCCCAAACCATCATCCAAACAACGTTGAATAATAAGAGCTTCATAAATATCTTGATGTTCCCCACCAAAAACCTGCCAAGTCATTTCAACATTGCTATCCGCTGGGTAATCAATGTCCATCGGTGGATTGGGTTCCTTTAATGAAAGACAGAGCGCCCAACGGCATAAGATATTCCATTGCTGGATACCTGTTTTCGCTTTTAGTCGAATTAATTGCTCTTTTGCTTTGCTCGAAAGCCGAATCTGTTTCACTATCATACAATTGTCTCCATCTCGTTTTCGGGTTGCAAGTATCCTTCAGTGATCTCGGTAGCCCGTTTTGTTTCATCGTATACCAATAAATACTTCTTCCCGACATATGGCGAAAGCATCTGAAGGTATCTCCCTTCAATTTCAGTATCCGTGGAAAGAACGACAACTTGATGGCTTGCATTAGGAAGGTACTTCCCTACGAAGTTAATCCGATGGAGTGAATCCAGTCGTCCCATTGGTGTGTCAATGACAACAGGCAATGTTTTACCGGATGCTTTTGCTAGCCCCCATAGAATCGCAAGAGCCAACATTTGTCTTTCTCCACTAGACAGTTTAAACTTAGAAATTTCTGCACCGCTTATATCGTATAGTTTTATCTTAAAATTCTCAGAATCCACACTTACCTTTGAGACCAAGTTACTCTTATGAGTTAATAAATTAAACGCTTCATAAATAAATTCCGCTAACTTATTAACTTTCTGCTGTGTCAGGCGATCCCGAAAAACTTTCATTTTGAGCTGAGTCTGAAAGGCATATTTGATCAGGCGCTCTGTCTCGTCTGCTTCAGCCTTTATAGTACTCATCTTCACAATCTTTTCCTTGGCCTTTTGCTCTTCAATTTTTAACGATCTCATCTCTTCGTCATATTCCGTTATAGCCTTGGAGTATGCAACGATGGTTATTTCAATTTCTTTCTGCTTTTCAAGCAAATCCTTTAGAGCATCAACATCAGGATCGGATGGCATGTTCTTTTCTATTTGGTACAGCTCATGATCAATATCTTCATATCTACTAATTAATTCCCGGATATAAGTTTTTTCAGAAATGAACAAGCCTAGTATATTTTCCAGTTGATTCGACATCGTAAGCCCGGAAGGAAATAACGGTTCCTCATTTGCTGATTGTTCTACTCCGGCAATCTTCGATAAGATTAGCTGTTGTACTTTATCTTTTTCGGTACTGTCAATCTCCAGGGTATTGATGCTCGACATGATATCTGATGAAATATTCTTGATGAAAGATAAAGATACCTTGGCTTGATTGTTTTTCAAGTCGCGTTTAGCGGTTTCTTTAACCTTCCTGACCTGGTCTTCAACAATTATTAGAGGAAAAGCACCCGCTAGAATAGAACCCACACTTAACTTAAGCTCATCAAGTTCATTATAAAGCTCATCTTGACGTTTAAGAAGTTTACCTTGATTATCAAAGTATCCTCCTCCTGCTTCATTATATGCTTTTTTCAATTGCTCCAGTTGCTGAGTCAAGTATTGAATTTTTGAATTTATACCGCCTCTTTCCTGATATACATTACTATATTTCAATTCTATTGATTGAAGGTATTCTTTAACTTCCTGTAATTCATCTTTTAATTCAGTATCTGCGGTAACAGTTCTATTTCTTTTAATTAAAAGATCTAGATCTTTTGTTAGTCTATCAATAGTCTCAATACCTAGAAGCGACTGAATAGCTTTTCTTAAAGATTCCACTGTTTCATCAGATTCGGCCAACGTGCTTATTCGTTCACCATCAAAAAAGAA
The DNA here is from genome assembly GCF_030929555.1 of Paenibacillus sp. LHD-117. Classification (GTDB taxonomy): domain Bacteria; phylum Bacillota; class Bacilli; order Paenibacillales; family Paenibacillaceae; genus Pristimantibacillus. The sequence continues at coordinate 3,335 of NZ_JAVFVT010000047.1, forward strand.
CAATTCTGCTATAGCGGAAGGTACTAGTTCTTCAACGTAACTATCCCAATTCTCCGCCAAGTATGGATCTTCTCGTTCATCGCGCCAAACCTGTAAGAAATCTGTCACCCGTACATTTTTTTTTCCCCAGGAACGCTTTAGTCGAACATTGGTTACAGTGCTATCTAAAGGAAGCTCTAGTTCTAGTAACACCCAACTTTCCAGTTCTTCAATTCCTCGACCATGAATTAAATCGGCCAAGTAGATGGAATAACTACGTCCACTTTCCCTGACCTTCGGAGAGCGATTTCCGTAAAAGGCCAACAGAAGCGCCTCAAGAATACTGGTCTTGCCTCGCCCATTCAGCCCACCAATCAGAGTGACAACTCGACCCTCACTATCGTAAGCTAGGTTTATTTTGTGTACCCCTGAGTACACACCAAAATTGCAAAGACTAATCGATTTAATAATCATCTTCTGACTCCATTTCTAGTTGCCGGGACAGCTCATCCAAATTTTCTTTATCTCTAAGTGCCACTTGGCTCAACTTAAACGCTAGTGCATCCTGGGCATCCTCATAGAAACATCTTTTAATGTGTTTTTCGATTTCACTAAGAACAGCTTTTCTTCCCCTTAAAGTGGTGTGTTGCTCTTCCATAAATAATAGTGAAGAGAACAAATCCATAGCGACATGATTACCCTCTGTTATCTCCTCGAGAATATTCCATTCTTCATGACCAAACGAGCTATATTTATCGTTAAATGGCCAATCGCCCCCCGTAACTTCCTGGTAAATTTTAGGAACAGCATCATCAAACTCTGCCTTATCCTGAACCCAAATACGTTGAATTTCCTTGAGTTCTTCAATTGAAATAAGCTCTAACCCTTCCATGTCCTCCGGCATTAATGCACGGACTTCCTCCTGAACTTCAAGCAATCGGCGCAGCAAATGTTCACGATGACTTTTTAGATAAGGGCCCGGAGTTACGTCCGTTCCGCTCCTCTTTAAAGTGATTGCCCCACCTTTTCTTCGGAAGTCCCTCTTCTCATGATCATCTATTCTTCCGTTCTCATTAAGCATACCAATCTCTTCATTACGGAATTTTAAAAGTGGCTCCATCCAAGCCTTCTCATCGTCATTCTGAATCATTGCTTCCATGGATTTGTCCGAAGATACCAACGTGCATACCCAACAACCAAATCTACTATTTCCGCAGCTCGGTGTAGAAGTATCCACTACCAAAGGACACTCATTATCGTTTGTAGCTTCACGATACATGGCCATTAGATCTTTGTTAGAAATGCCCCAAGGATTGGTATGTTGCATTAAGTACAACCATACATCATCACTCGTCCAATCCTCTATTGGGGAAAATACCCAAGAATTTTGCAAACTCCCGTTAGGGCTTAACCACTCTCTGATTCTTTGCTTTTCGTATTTATTCATGGTTCCGGCCCGTCTTGTGCTTTCCGCCTTGCGAGTCCCTAATACCAGAATTGTCTCTCCGTAATCTTTCACTAAGTTAGTAGTAAACCTGTTAGATGGATCTATTTTAAGTCGACTTGTGCACCATCTAAAGGTTGGTCGAGGTGCCGGGTAGCCTCGTCCAATTAAGTTCACCCAAAAAGAGTTTGAAACTTCTGGAGTTAGTCTGTGTGGTGTAATTGGCATTCCCATTGACTCTGCTGATTTTTTCATTCTCTTCAAAGAGTTATTGACCCATGCAGCAACAATTGGTTGCTCTACCAAAGTGTCCGTACTGATTACATGGACTGGTTTATGATTTCTTTTTTCAGGTGGTAGCGATCTAATTGCATTCCAAACTAACTGTAGTGTGGCCGTGGAATCCTTGCCACCACTGTAACCTACAATCCATGGAATATGGTCGGATAAATATAAATCTTGAATACGTTCATTTATTTCTTGAAGGTATTCCTTATTTATTTTAATTTCTATACTCATCTTATACCTCCGTTACTTGAAGCTAAAGAATTTTCTGCTTCTTGTTCCTCTATTGTCAAAGGGATCCTCAATACTTTCTTCAAAGAACTTGTTAGTAACACTAAGTTATTTCGTGAAAAGCTAATCTTTCCTCCAACAGTAACGCGACCTTCCCAATATTTATTCCCTCTGTGCCAGTCAACACTATTCAGCCGTACTAGCTCTTCTTTCCAGCTCAAGGGAAACTCTTTAATGAGGGAACAGCCGGCTTTTCCCAGAGCTACTAAAGTTATTGCATGAGCATTTATGTAATCTCTTCTCAATTCAGAAGCTTTAACAATACCTTCTTTAACACTGTTCCACTCTTTTATATGTTTACCCACTTCCGTCCAATACTCAAAGGATAATACTTTCAACTCTTCATAAGGTTTGTCGATACAACTATTAATTAATTCATTAGTGGCTCTATATAATCCGCTTAGTGTAAATAGTTTTGTTGATCGATTAGATATTGTAGACCGTTCAACCTCGGTTAGTCCTTTAAAGAGGAATAGTTCTGTCGAAAGTACTCTCGAAATTTCAGCAACTGGATCTCTGTGATCGTACAATATGTTTATCGAACCGGATGGGCGGATTGCATAACGATTTAAATCTGCAAACATTTGCTGTGATCTCTTTAACCCTTCATCTATGAAGAAAACTACTGATATCGTTTCATCCCCGATCTCGGGCTTCTTTTTTAAAGCGGCATCAATTGCTGCCCGTCTATGTTGTCCGTCATTAATGACGATCCTTGAGGACATAGGCACTTTAATATAACCAATATTATAATTTTGGGGATTGTCAGAAAACGGTACAAAATCAACAAGTCCGTCGATCGACGCAGTAATTGCAGAAAACACATAGTCCTCAGAGTTGTTAACTAAATACTCTGCTATTTCAGGGACACGAGATTTGTTTAGTACTCTCTGGGATCTTACATCGGGCTCAATATCCTCTTCGTTAAACAAGAATATACGGGGTATAAGTTTCAACGGGCACATAGTAATATAATATTCTCGTCTTGCCTGGATACCTCTTATTGTAGGAAATGTGTAATACATAGAATGTATAATTTTGAACTCACCTTTCCCCGAATGGAAGTCTGTTTTTCTAAAATGGAAGTTCGTATTGATATTTTACTTTATTAACACTTCAACTATGGTACTAATATGAGTACCAATCTATGGTCAATATTATGCTAAATTTCAACATATGTCAAGTGAAGGAGCCATCCCTCGTGGAACTAAAAGTTAGTATAAAAATTAAAGAATTACTTAAACGAAAAGAAATTAGCCTTAGAGAGCTATCAAGATTAACTGATATACGTCATGCGACTCTTAGTGAGCTTTCTAATCAAAAACGTGAAAATATAAACTTTAACCATATAGAAAAAATTGCTGAGGCTTTAGATATTAGTGATATTCGTGAAATCTTAGATTTGGTGGAAATAAAAAAAGATGCTCCTAATTAGAGCATCTTTTCGATATTTGTTTATTTGTCTCTAGGAAAACAATTCCCAAAATGCTTTATCCCTCATCAGGATCGGCTCTTTTCCGATCCCTTTAACTACACTATGATGCTTTTCCAACTTTTTTATTTGGCTCATAATATTTTCTTCTTCTATCTTGGATTGAGTATTAAATATCATTCTAATTTCTTTGCTGCTCAACTCTGAGACATTGTGCAGAACCCAAGTCAAAATATAATTTGCATAATCATTATCGTTAGTCGAGAAGTGACTTAAGAACTGTGTTGAAAGAATTGTACCAACCCCAAATTCTCTTCCTTCCTTCAGTATCTTCTTAATAGCTTTAAAATCCTTGCTTAGGAAGTTATCCGCTTCATCAACCAGTATCATTCTTGTAATTTCTCTTATATTACCTTGTATCCTACTGTGCCCTGACATCTGCATCTGGTTATAAAAAGTATCTAACGTGATTGCGACAACCAGGTTCTGAATACTATCGTTATATCCGGAAAGATTAATTACCGTTATTCCCTCAATTAGATCAAAGAGTGGGATAGTTTTCGTCGCATCAGGTTCAAAAACTTCTGTGTCGTATAGATCCTTTAGTGCTGCGTACAAACTGTCAATCTTTAACCCGTCTTTTTGTCTGAATAACTCAAATATGTCCGAGAATGTTGGAGCAGGATTCCCCCATGTAGACGAGTCCGCCTTAAGAATTCCTTTGTTAGCGTACGCATCCATTATTAAATCTTTTAAAGTAATCGTTTGAACTGGACCAAGGTTAAATGCTGTACTTATCGTATCAGTTAAAGTACTGCTAGTATGAACCGGTAATAACGGTTTTACCGGATGAGTAATGAACAAGGATAGCGGGTTGTAAGGCAGATGGAATAAATCATACACCTTGGCGCTCGTAGCATTCACAAAATCATCTTTAATATAGTCACCTTTATAATCGAAGATAAGTATCTTGATTGGTGTTTTATATAGGTTTTGGTCTGAATTTTGATTAAGCTGTGCTACCAGAGACTTTGTGAATTGTGTCTTACCTGTCCCCATCGTTCCAATTATTCCTGTATTCGTATGCAACACTTTATTAGTAGAAGTTGGGAACCAGTTCACTTTATCGCCATTTTGTATATTTGAACCAAATAAAACTTCTAGCGGTTTAGCTTCATCTGGTGCCAGAAAATTAAACTCATACGACTCACTGGACTCGGCCGTGACCGTTACAAGCTCATTTTTCTCGTATATGCGATCAGGTACAATAGTATTAGTCCCATCACTCCTACAATTTTCCAAGAGTGAGCTTTTGTCGATGCTGGACTTACCTTCATGCAGCGCACTCTTCAGTTTTTCAACACTTTCAATGACAAAGTTATACCCACTCTTCTCAGGATAACTAACATACATGACATTATCAATTTTTTTCGCTTCCGCAAAGAAAATATCCCTCTTAAATGAAATGACTATACCTTCACCTAAGATTTCGTTTAGTTCATTAGAAAGTGTATAGTTATCATTTAAAAGTTTCTCTATTAAAAAGTGATCTATCCTAGTCTTATAATTCTGCTCTGGCCATGTATCGTAGATAACCAATTTCTCCAGATTCGCCAATGCTAATTGAATAAAGAAGTTACGATATATCATAGCCGATGGGATTTCCCCCGTTAAAAATTCGTAGAGGAGGCGATTGGTTTCCTTTACTTGTGCAATGGCTTTAGGCTGTACATTATTGTTTATTCCAATTTTCACTTCAACTGGACACAAGTGAACTTTTGGAATATTGTTTCCATTCATTTCAATTCCAATACACAGTAGGTCGTCACTAAAAGATCCTTGCTGACGCAGATTTTTCGCAGAAAATAATCCTTCTGCTTGCTTTAGTCCAGCCCCACCAGAAATTCTAAGTACTTCCTCCATTGAAATCGGTATCCATACGATTTCAGGAGTCCATAGGAATGCTAAGGCTAATTTAGCTGCTGAAAGAATACTAAGCTTTTCTTTTGGAAAATGATTATTTTGAGCTAATAAACGTAATAACCAGTTTCCGTTTAGCGCATTGAAAAGGTTAATAATGCTTACTGTAATATCCTCGTTTACAGGAACCCCTTTGGAACCTAAAAAATCTTGAATAAGTACTTGGTACTGTTTCGATCGCCGAGTTACCGTTATAGCGTCCAATGCATTGGATGTTGTATATTGGTCATTATAATGAATAACCAATAAATCGTTGTTTTTAGAATCATTCTTAAAGAAACTCAGGTCTACACGAGGTTCTACGAAAGTAACCCAATGGCTCGAGTCGTAAATTTTATTAAGAATATGTTTTCCATCAGAAGATATCGCTGTAACCACGGCCGTATCATCCTGGTAACTGTTCAGATTCCTTGCGACCCTTAACAGTGCATTCATTCGTGGCCCGAGGCGATGAATCAAATTATTGCTGTCCGGTAATGATTTGCTGCCGAAACCCGTTAAATAATTGCCGTTAACGAATGACGATGGTACGCCTGAAGAAAGTCCAAATAAGGAGAGGCCTGTTGGAATGTCCACCATCTTACTGTCGGCTATTTGTTCAATTTTCTTCATTTGATAAAAAGTCAAATGACTGTACTCGTACTTTTCATTCGCAGCATCTTTTGAGAAGAAAGTGATCTTGTCATGGAAGATATTAATCACTTCTTCAGATAAATAATTATCCACCGATAGTTTTAGATTAAATCTTTCTTCAATATCTTCAACCTTAGATAACTCAGCAATTTCCTCAAAAGCATTTGTCTCAGTTGTTTCAGAATAAATACTTATATTTATCGGAATCAACTGATCCTTTCCAATCTTCTTTTTAAGTCGTCTTTTGTAGAATTCTAATACACCTTGCGCGATTTCACGGCAATCTCCCATATTCACCACGTTAATTTTCAAGGGAGAACTCTCATCAGTGTCGAACAAGTAAGTAAAGTGTTCGATGAACTCCTCGATCTTCTCATACACTAATTTATTCACAAATGATCGGTTACCATCATACCTTGGAAGATCATAATTTACGTAGGTGTTCCATTCGTAGGCATCTGAATGTTCAGCTACCTTGTAGAGCGTATCATTTCCAAATCGAACATGTGGAATAAGGAATGTTCCACTGAACGTTTTCATTAGTTCATCTTGCAAGTCTTGTTTAGCAACTAGTTTGTTTAATTCCATTTGAAAAGCAAGATTCATTGGGTGTAACGGACTAAACAACCATTCCTTTTCATCTATCGTTCGGTCAATTGTTCCTACCAAACCCATATTTCGACTTGTTTGAGTTAACTGTCCGTTTTCCAGATTCGCCAGCTCATTGATGAATGAATTGATATAAGTCTGGGCTAGGCTAATATATTCCTCATCCATGTACGCCAAACTAGGCAATAATTTATTTGTTCTGAAGTAAGTAATTAAATCGTGATAGGAGCTTCTTATACTATCAGGAACATCGATCTCTTTGTTAAATAAACCCATGACGCCTTCTTGGAAATAGAGTCCGTCAGAATGAATTAGCTTATACTCCCTCTCCAAACTTTTCTTAAATTCCCCCTGAGCGAAAGTTTCCCTAGTGCCATGTATGATTTTCATCTTTTCATTTTCAATTTTGTAATAAAAGTGTTCTTGTCTCACCATCTTATGTTTCCAAACTGTAAACGCTGTTATCGGAGCTGGCCGCTCAACGATATCTTCAATCGCGAAAGGAATTAAAGAGTTGTCCAGTGAAACGTTAAAACGAACCGTCTCTTCCTCATTATCACTGTCTAGTACTTTCTTAAGGACAACTCTTTGACCAGCATTCACGTCAGTTTGTAGGATCGATTTTCCATCAAGAATAATAGTTTTTGTTTCAAAATCACTCTCGGTGGGGTTAAGTATGATTTCATTTTCCTCAGAACTAATTAAGAGGTAAGGCTCTTTAGCAGGAACAATGGAAAAAGAAGTTTGAATTCCCTTTAGAAAAGATTCATTAACGTCAACCAAAGCGAATCTAAAATCAAATTTATTTGAAGTATCGGTTTTATATCTAATCTTAAAAAACTTATTCTCTCCTTCATTCACTCTAATTCTTAATTTCAACTTGGTATTGTAGGAATCAATAGTTACACCGCTAACCTTAGTCTCCAACTCGGCATATTGATGGCTTACTTTATTATTAAAATTCAACTCAAGGTTAATTTCAGATTTTCTATCCGGGTTAAAAATAAGAAAGCTCCTAATCCTCTGTTTGGATTTACTTTCACCCGCAGGCTTCTCCCAAAAAATCAAACCTTCCTGAGTCTTCTTTTTCTCCTCGACATATTCAAGTCCTTTATCATTCTGCTTATTGCTATGAGAAACATAAATAGGGTTAAATTCGGTTTCCTGCCAATTTGGTTTTAAGAGTATCTTCACACCTTCATCGTCAAAATATCTTTCGAGTTCAGTGTCACTACTCCCATTTTTATAAATTGAATCAATTCTAGTGAACAATTCATGGTTAATTTTAAATCTCTCTCTGAATTCTTTATCACTTAAAGTAGGAAGCAGCATATCGGTATCTTTGAACAAACCAAAAGAAGTATAGTCACTATTTGAAATTTTAGTTCGATTTAACACCGTCAGGACATCAATAAAATCAAATAAAGTGGTTTCCTCATACTGGCTGCGCATCGCCTTCTTATTGGTTACAATAAACTCTAGCGTTCTTTTTTCACTCCCACTTAATGAAGTTGTTGCTAAAAGTTGTTTTATATCTTGTTCTAAGACCTTAATATGAAAAGGCATGCCTTCCTTATAAAATGAATCCATTCCGTGAACCAAACTATCTAAATTTGAATTATGTATTAGCAAGAATGAAGCCCGTTCCATGCCGTTAGTTGCTGTTCCGACACTGTTACGAAGCCTTGTTAAATAATCAGGTGTTGCATTGGATGTAGAGCCAACGACTAAGTCCGAGCTAGAGTAATTTAGACTAAAAGTTTCGTAAACTACATGACCGCTCTCATCCTTGACCTGAAATGTTTCGCTGTTGTTAAGCTTTCTTAGAAAAGAAAGCAACTCGAAGACGTGCTCATCACGATCAAAATAAATATGATATTTATCACCAGGTAGAAGAAATGAACTTGTGAAGTATTCATCTACTTTCCTTGCAAGATATTCATAAAAAGGATTTGACATAGATTGCATCCCCACTGTCGCTTTTTTTCTCGATTATATTTATAGCCTCAAAATACTTAATAATCTGATTTTGGGAATCCCGATCAAAATCGATTCCCCTTTCTTTAAAACCTTCGAATAACTTTTTCATTCTTATTTTCGACTCATCCTTAATAATTACTTTCGTAATAAACAATAGGTATTCAGGAGTTAGCTTCAAAGTTTTCCCTAGTCGCCCTCTTATTTTAATAAAATTATCTTGGCAAAAGGAAACGAACCACTGCTGGTATAACTTATATTGTTGTTTTCGAGAACTCACATCATTGAATTGATAATCTATAGCTCTGAAAAGTTTATACATCATACACTTCACAGGATCATCATAAATATCCTTATACTTAAAACCTTCCCAGTCTGTATCGCTTAATTTCTCCTGATACTCTTTTAGTAAAATCTCTAAGTCATTAAATAACTTAGTGCGCCCTTCAGTATCCAAAGATTTCAACTTTGCCCCTATATCATGGTAGAAATATACCTTATTCGAATGTGCCTTATGGTTTAGAAATTCAAGGCAATTAACATGAGAAAATAATTGTGATATGGGGGTCTCAATCTTTTTCCAACCATTCTCATAACTGATCCTGTTACTTGAAGTGTTCTCCCACTCCAAATTAAAATAAATCGGCTGTACACCTTGTTCTTCGTCATTTAAGAAACGTTGACATGATAAAGAAAACTGGGAGACATAAAAAAAGTAATAATATTTTAACAACTTCTCGGCATGGAGGATGAACAAATTTGGATTTTTTAGTAGCCATTTCAGATCGCTGTGAAACAATGATGATATAGCAGGTACTGCGCAATGATATATTGGCTTCTCGTTTTCATGGTACTCTGTTAACTGGGGTAAGACCTTAATGAAAAGTTGAGAAAGCACATCGGTTGTACCAAAATTTATTTTTAACCCGCCATTTCTCTGATCCATTTCGCATAACAAAACATCAAACAGAAATTGCCCTAGCTTCCTCGTCTCTGTGTCGGAGGACAGGTACAAGTAGATATACGGGTGAAACATATACGTTTTGTTATCATCTGTCTGAAAAATTGTATTTACGATATTAATAAAACTATCTCTATCATCTTCTTTATCGAAAGAAATTTCCAACAACATTTTCTCCAAAATATCATCGAAAACAATAGTTTTCTCTGTTCTTTTCCTTTCAACAAGCCGGAAGAATTCCCCTAATATCATAGAAAAGTCCTTCAATTTGTTTTTATCGGACTTAGTAGTATATGGCAAGAATTTCGTTTGTTTATTTGGATTGTGTTTCAGAGTGGTCTCATGAAATTTAAAGTTAATCCTTATTTGTTCAAGATCCAGTTGATAGCTCATGTCTTATACCACCATAAATTTATAATTTTCAAAAGTGTTATCGTAACTTAAGGAAAATTTCTTTTTACTCGCGGTTTGAACCTCTTCCACTATGATTTCTTCATGCCCATTTCCTAGTTCACTAAGCTTATTGATAAAGTCTACAAAATTAATAAATTGAAGCTTATCGTTTTTATTGGGGCGGTATCCCTCCCCAATTTTAGTAACAAGTCTATATAAAGAGAAATCTAATTCTACAGCAACTGAACCATCGGTGTTTTTTAACTTAAAGGCGACAGGAATCTTTATTAAGAACCTAGACAGCTCTTTCTCCGACCTTTTCACCATTTCTTTGTTAATTAAAGGTTGAATCTCTAACCTCTGAAGAGTTTTATAGGAACTTTGGGGATGCCCGACGCTCATGCTAATATAATCTCCAAAGCCGTTTCCGTTCCAGCTAAAAATCGCTTCTCTGAGTTCGTTTTTATACAGATTCGCAAGCTGCCCCATGTTCCCAACATTGGCTGAATACAAGTATGAAACAAATTTATGGAAGACAGGATTATAATAAATATTCCAGCTCTCATTACTGATAAAAAACGATAAATGAATAAACAACCGGCCAATTTCTGGCTCTAGTTGTGCCTTTACTTGTTCATCTTTATGAATCATTTCTATTTGTTTTAAGAGATATGGCAATGAATTAATATCAAGATATTTTCGAAACAACTCGGACTTATCATCTACTGTTCTAAAATTTATTAATACTTGATCTATTTGTTCATTTCGCAGTTTAGTAGGGCTTAAATTTGATAAAGCATTCGTTATATTGGAACTATCCGGCTGCGCAAAAACCAAAAGCGGTAATAGTCTCTCCACATATTCTCTGATTTTAATATCGGCATTCTCTTCTTTTATTAACTCATCTGGCAAACTTTCATAACAAGGAGCAACAATAATATTGTATATAAAGTTTAAAAATGCTCTCGACGAGACAATTAGCTTTTCACTAATGACTGCATTTATAATGAGGTCTATTACCTTCTTCTGAATTTTCGACTCTGCAAGTAGCTCGTAATTTTGTTTAATTGGGCACTGTTTCGCAACTTGGCAGTTGTTCATGCAATTATTTTCATAACTTTTGAAAAAAGGGTTTTCTTCTAGGGGGGCTGTTATTTTATTTATCAGACCAGACAGATAATCAGACTTAGTTCCTGCTTCTGTTATTTCAAACATATGGAAGTCACTAAAATTCACAAACTGGAAATGACTGCTAGGATCAAAATCATTTGATGTTATCGAATATTCCAAAATTTCCTTCTCGGTGACGTAATTTCGCAACTGTTTGAAATCACTCGCATAGCCTGAATCAATAAAGTTATTTAGTGCTCCTAAATTAATTGCAAGTATAGATTTTTTAATAAGTCCAGATTTTAAATTTTCATCGGAAAACTCTTGAAAACACTCTGCTAAGGTTTGAATCGATGTCTTCTGTGGATCGAAACTCTCAGTAGCATCATTATGTATGTAAAACTCGGTGCTTAAGAATGGATATTTGCTCTTTAAGTATGCTAGAGTGTGTGACTTTCCGTCGCCAACACCACCACACACTAATATTAGCTGCGACTTTTCAGAATGGCGTGCTCTAAAAATAATCTCCTCAAGTTCTGTTTCAACGACTCTTGGGATATGCATATAACTTTTAAAAGAATCAAATGATTGTAGATTATCAACGGCTTCTTTAGAGGATTGTTTACATTTCTTCAACAAGCTTACTAGGCAGCTCGAAACCAATCTTTCACTCACTCATAATAGCCCCTTTACAGGTTTCTACATGCTATACAAGATATTCGATAATAATAATTTTTATCCTGCTATTGGAAGCTCTGCTAGGATGGTCTTAATTAACCCAAACTAAGCCCACCGTTACCTCACCCCAAAAGAAAACCTACCATCCTCCTCAGAAGCCAACCCAAGACCCACCGCGACTTGGATGCCATTCCTCAGCACCTTATCGAGAGCGGCTCCAGTTCTCGCGTAGCCCAGCTGCTTCACGATCTCCTTCACGAGGTCATCCGCAGTCAGGCTGCCGTGGATGAACAAGACATCATGTACGGCATTGGCGATTTCTTCGGGAGGCAGATCCTCCGCGCTTCTTCGCTCCGACTCGTTGTCGCTTACCCAACAGTTACTGTATTGCGCGAGATCGGCTTCCTTTGGCCAAAAATAAGCAATGCCTTTCCAAGTTGTAGACCTGAGCGCCATTGAACCCAGCAAGCTGTCCATATGACGCTCGATCCGCGCTCGGATCGGGCCATCCACCAAGCTGATCTCGTGTACTCCGGTTACGAGTCGTTTGGTAAGCAGCGAACTGTCATCCTACACGCTCTCCGAGAAGGATTCCTGGATGAGCCATACGCCAGCGAACGCATGCCCCTCGGTGAACACCACCAGCGGATACAATCCAATGGCTTCCAGACAAGCCGCGTACAGCAAGGTCTGGTCCAGACAATTCCCCATATTATTAATAATTATGGCATCTGGCAGTCTGACCCGCTGGCCGATCTCCTCGAAGCTTGCCGGCGCTACGCAATAAGTGATTTGCTTCGCTTGAATCGCTGAATAAATCGCGGCTACCTGATGGCGTACCCGAATCGGATTATGGCTTTGATAAGCGTCAAATGCGGAGCTTCCCTTCCACTTCTCCAAATATGGCGCGGCCTCTCGTATCATTCTGCGACGTTCGGATGGTTGGGCATAAGCTGCTTGTCGACAACGTTCTCCATGTTGTTGCCCAAGCCCCTGTCTCTCCGTTATAGCGCTTTCCCTGTCATTATAACGCAGATGGGTATTTATTCCTATGAAATATGACATTTCAAGTCAGAGACTTCCGTGGCATTGCACGGATTTAATGATCTGCAAGGGCATCGGGACCACCACAGCCGGACTCTGTCACACCCATTTTCAAAAAAACTTCGACAACCCTGCACCTGTTCTCTCTTGTAAGCGCATAATATTGGAAACGGATCCAAGACGCAATGACATTGCCAAGCTGGAATTAGACGGATATAATGTGCACATTCCGAACGACGGAGGGGGAGGCGGAGCATGGAAGCAATAGAAACGGCGGCCAAGCCGGGATTAGGGCTCGCGCTTGAAGGCGGCGGCGCCAAAGGCGCTTATCATATGGGGGTTTTGAAGGCGTATCTGGAGATGGGACATACCTTCGACGCGGTTGTCGGCACCTCGATCGGCGCCATTAACGGGGCGGTCATTGCGCAGGGGGACTTCGAGCAAGGCTATCGGCTGTGGGAGAAGCTGGACGCTCGTTTGATATTCGACTTGTCCGATGAAGAATATCATCTGCTGATGCGCCGCAAGCTGGATACAAACGCCTTGCGTCACCTGGCCTCTCGTACACGGAAGCTGATCGCCAGCAGGGGCATGAACACTCGCAAAATGAGACAATTAATCGCATCCATCGTCGACGAAGACCGGCTGCGGGGCTCCACGGCCGACTTTGGCCTGGTGACGGTGTCCTTAACGGATCGTGCGCCGCTCGAGCTGTACAAAGACGATATTCCGCAAGGACGATTGGCGGATTATCTAATGGCTAGCGCCGCCTTCCCGGGCTTCCAGCCAACCGTCATCGACGACAAGGCTTACATCGACGGCGGTCTGTACGATAACTGCCCCATCAACATGCTGGCTCGAAAAGGCTACAAGCATGCGGTCGCGATTCGAACGCTCGGACTAGGGATTACGCGCAAAGTCGAGTATCCCGACATCGCGGTCACGACAATTGCGCCCTCCGAGCCGCTTGGCGGCACCATGAGCTTTAACCCGGATGCGATTCGCCGCAGCTTAGACATGGGTTATTATGACGCGATTCGTCACCTCAAGGGCTTGCAAGGGCGCGTCTATTGCATTGACGCAGGCAGTTTAACCGAGGCGATGTGCAAGGAGATGCTCGATTCCCTTCCCGAAGCCAAAGTGCGCGGACTCGCCGGCATGCTCGGCATAGGCGGCAGTTTGCCCGCCAAGGAGTTGTGGAGCAAGGCCATCATGCCGAGGCTGTCCGGCAGCATGCGGCTGCCGGCAGACGCTTCGGCGATGACCTTCATCATCCGTCTGGCGGAGAATCTTGCCTCAGCCAAGGGAGTGGACAAATATGCTATCTATTCCTTCGACGAGTGGATACGCGCCGCTACATCCGGGCCGCTCCGAAACACATCAGGACTCGGATTCCGACAAGTGGAGCTCTGCATGGCGGCGCAGCGCGTATTGGACGCCATCGCGCTGCCTGGTTGATGAGAACAAGACTGGAATCGGAAGAAAACTAAAAAACTGACGCCGGTTGAATACCGGCGCCAGCTCATCGTTTAAGTATTTTCTTCAATGTCCACAAGATGGGTTTTCTTGACCGAGGACATCGCCGTCCCGCTTAGGCGTGCTTCAGCACGAATTCAGCTAATCTCGTCTGCTCGTTGTTTCTTCCTGTAATGTTTGATTTCTTGATCCGTCGTGACCAGGATCGGCAGTACTTTCTCGCTCCGGATCATGGCCGTCTTGCACATCGGGCATGTGGGCTGCTCTTTGAACGAGAAGCTGTCCCTGATCCAGCCGTTGCATTCGTCTCTGCCGCAGGACCAGATGGTGGTCATTTCCTCGGGCAAATTCTCCAGCGGTTTATTCCATGAATAAGGCATCGAACCTTCTCCCTTCGCATCCCTCAAAAAAAAGCCCCCAAACGTGAGTCTGGGGACAGTGTCCGACCTACAGTTTGACAACATTCTCGGCTTGTTGGCCGCGGTTGCCTTGAACAACATTGAACTCCACCCGTTGTCCTTCATCGAGCGACTTGAATCCGTCGCCGACGATCGCGCTGAAATGCACGAATACATCTTCTCCGCCTTCAACCTCGATGAAACCAAAACCTTTATCCGCGTTAAACCATTTTACTGTTCCTGTTTGCATAGAAACACCTCCACTTTTTTACATGATTTCTTATTCGGTTAAAAATAAAAATTCACATATTGCACAAGATTATTACTCAAAATAATAACCCTCTGCAATATGTGAATTAAGGTCAGAATTCCAATAAACTTATTGTACCATATTAACAAGTTAAAAACACAATCTATTTGATCGGTAGATATTAGCAGACCTCCCGCAGCAGAAAAGACCACCAATTGCGGTGGTCTTTCTGTTGCTGCATATGGTGACACGAAAACGATCTATATTAGTTCCATGTAATACAAATTGGTCACGCTATCTTTTGTAATCGTATGTGCGCCCGGCGCAAGCGATACGCTGACAATGCCGTTCTTCATCGGATAACTGATTCCGTCGATCTTGATTTTGGTTCCATCGGCCGTGTTGAACACCAAAGTTAAAGTTGCAGTTTCGGTTGTCGTGAACGTAATGCTGGTGGAACTCTCGACTTTCAAACATTGCGTGAGCGTTAGCCCGTTATAGACCACAGTCCCCTTCGTTGTCGAGAGATTCCCTTGAATGGCGAAGAAGTCGCTCACCGTTCCGTTTGTCGTGAAGTTATGAGCATATCCGGAGCCCGGAGTCGTTACTGTCGGAGTCGGTGTTGCCGTTGGTGCCGGGGTCGCTGTTGGAGACGGTGTTGCCGTTGGTGATGGCGTCGCTGTCGGTGTTGGCGTTGCCGTCGGTACCGGAGTCGGCGACGGTTCGGTCGGGTTTGAATTTCCCCCTACAGATACAAGCTTCGTCGCATAGCTGGTTATTGCAGACATCAATGCCGAATTAAGCGCGGAGGATGCGTCATCGACGGCATCGTTAAACTCCCATGCGAAGTCTCCCTTATTCAAGCGTCCCGCTTCCGCCGTTACGATCTGTTCAACTGCGCTAACGTTATCGATGTCGGATCCGTTTACTCCCGTATCGACGCTCGTGTCGAAATTGTTGTAAGGTGTTCCGCCCACCAATGCTTTGTAAGAGCTTGGAACGGTTTCCGTTCTTGACGAAGCTAAGTAGGCATCGAACGAAGTGGCGTGAGCCGGCGCTGTTCCGGCATTGGAGTTGGCATAAATTATGCTTTCTGCATCAACAATCAGATTGTTATAGGCTTTAATCATGCCGCCGTTCTCGCCCGAGAACGTGCCCTCCTCCCCGAGTGCATCCGTGCCTTGCAGCGAAATCATCATCGGATATTTGGCATGTCTGAAATAATTGGATTCGACAAAGGCCGAACCCCCCGTCGTAATGCCGACGCCGTATTTGGAGATGCCGTCAAAGAAGTTATTGTAGATATGAACGGATGCCAATCTAATACGCGGATGGCGAGAGTCCGAATGATCGAACCAGTTATGGTGGAACGATACAAAAAACGGCGACGACTCGCTCAAACCGACAAGAGAAGCTTTTCCGGAATCCCAGTAGTGATTGTGCGAAATGGTAATATAGGTGGAGCCTTTTTTCAGGTCCGTGGAGCCGTCGCCCTTCGCCTGGTCCGCGTCTCCTCCGGCGCTTCCGTAGAATATGTCATTGTTATGCACCCACACATTCATATTGCCGGTATCCATGGAGATGCCGTCGTCAGGGAATAACATCAAACCTAGGTTTCTTACTTCTACATTACCGACATATCGAAGAAGGAGCCCCCACCCATAAACATAAGCATCGTCTCCGATTCCTTCAATCGTTATATTCATTTCCGAGTAATTGTTTTTGCCTTTGACTTCAAGATAACCGCTGCTGTTCAGTTGACCGCTCATATCATCATCCGTCACTTTTCCAATCAAACGGATGGCAAGCGGCGTTGTATCGTAACCCTTTTGTCTGAGTGCCATAATCGCGCCGAGACCAACGCCCGTCTGCACGCCGCCCGAGCTATTGATCTTCACGTCTAGCGTGACGGTCTGAGCGGTTTCGGATGTGACATACAGAACTTGAGCGCCATTCTTAAGCGTTCCGTTATCTTGATAAGCACCTGATCCCGTGCCATAGGTCGAGTTTGCCGAGAAAGCAAAGCCGGATCGGTCATGCGAAGTTACGGATATCGAATTCGTTATGCCGCTGGCCGTTGTGCCGCCCGACAACCTGGCTTCGACTTTCATGACGTAATTGCCAGCTGCAAGTCCTACGGCATCCGCTCTCCAATAAGAAGGGTATCTCCGGATGAGTTCCGTGTCGATTTGCTGATAGTTGGCATCCGATGCGCTTGCAGGCTTCACATAGACGTTATAACCCTCCGCGTTGCTAACAGGCGACCATTGCACATAGGCCGTTTCGTTCCAGCCTCCGCTGCCCGTTATCGTAAGTCCGGCGGCATGGATGATCGTCCTGGGCAATCCGCCGGCTATTAAAGATAGTGCAAGGGAAAACAACAACACCATGCTCGTTACGTTCACAACTCTTTTCTTCAAATTAATCCCTCCCGTTCTCAATTTTTAACAAAAGCCCGAAACAACCTTAGCATATCAACCTGAAAAATGGTGCCGATACAATCATTTTTTCATAATCGTACCTAGCGCTTCGCATGACGGCGTGTTCCTGAGCTAATGATTATGAGGCAGGCGGAATGACACTGCAAATAGCAAAAACCCGACCTCACTCGGTCGGGTTTCTCGTTAATTACTATTCCTTCCAGCTTTCAATTCCGGTCTCGAATTGTTCGAATGGATGTGGAATCGAAGCTTCCATAATGTCTGTATAATGCTCGTGGCTTACCGGCACGTCGGTCCATTTTTGTTCAACCTCGATGTTCCATGGGTGGCGGTCCAGCAGCTGGTTGAAGATACGGACCACTTCTACTCTCGTAATCGGTTGATTCGGATTAAAGGTCTTCTCTGTAAAATCAAACAGCAACCCTTGCTTCTCTACTGTTGCAATCGCTTTTTCAGCCCAGTGTCCAACTACGTCAGTATAGGTACTTTCTTGAGCGACGTCCCACTTATACAAATTGGTGAGCATTTGCGCGAACTCCGCTCGCGTGATCTGTTTCTTCGGTTGGAACATGTTGTTGCCGTTGCCTACCATCCATTTATTGTTGGTCGCAGTCGTGATCGCATCCGCAGCCCAATGATTTGCACTCACATCCGCAAACGCTGCTTTGTTAGCGCCCGCTGCAGATGTATACAGACGGGACAAGATTGCTGCAACCTCAGCTCGGGAAATTCCGCGATCCGGCTGGAACGTTCCGTCAGGGTATCCAACCATGAATGGGCTATGATCGCCTGTCTCTTTCACTTTCGGCTGCGCGGAGAAGCTGAATTTGACGATCGTTTCGCCGACATGGATGATCCCGCCTTTAATATAGCTGTCATCCCCAAATTTCTCTTCGCGCTTATCGTTGCGGCTGTCAAAAACGATGTAGCCATCCTTCTCGCCCAAGAAGTAGTAATCGCCATCCGCATAAACCATCCAGCCATATTCGCCTTTGTCCGAGCTTACTTGCGGGTTGTGGTTTTTGTTTGGCGCAAAATCCGGCAGTTCCGGCAGATTAACAAGCGTTCCAGGCACTCTGCCTTTGGAACGGTTCAGCTCTGTATCCGCCCAGTACAATTTCATATTCACGCCTGCAACAGGCTGCTCTGTGATCTCGTCGAGTATCGTACCGTACGGATCGACCAGATCAACCGACAAGCTTGCATTTCCGTTGTTATCGACAATGAGCTTGCCGACAGGACCGGCCAGCTTTTCACCGTTCGGCGCGATCACGTTCATCGACAGTGTATATTCGCCAGGTGCAACTTTCGGAAGCGTGAAGCTTCCATCCTCATTCATCACGATATTCGGCAGATTAAGTTCTTGACCGTTTGCCGACTTGATTGTCCCGGATACTTTTAAGTTGTCTCCGACTAGCTTTGTAATTTTCTCCTCAACAACTTTGCCGCCGCCCGCTGGGTCGGAAACAATAACTGTTGTTTTCATTGTAGGCTGTTCAACTACTGGTACATAAGGTGCGCTTGGTTTAACTGTTACCACATTGGACTCACCTTCATAATATCCCGATCCGACCGATAGCCGGAAGTAGTAGGTTGCACCGTTCGTCAAACCGGTTACTGTTGCACTCGTTGATACCGCAGTAAGCGTCTCTACTGTTTTAACCGCCTTAAACTCGACACCGTCCGTAGATTGTTCCACAACAATATCTTCATCCGATGCGACCATTAGAGACGGAAAGCTTAGTGTCACTTGGCCATTGCCTGCAGCAGCCGACAATGTAGCTAGTGGAGCCGGATCAGCCGCATTAACATAGACGGTAAACGTTTTTTCGCTTGTAAGCCCATCTTTCGTGATAGTCGCCTTTAATGTCACGTAAGTTCCCGATTGAGTAGTAACCGGTCTCGTGACTTTACCGTCAGGTGCGATGATCGAAGGCTGATCCGAGGACCAGACTGTCGTTACATCATCGTCTTGCAGCAGCGTAATATCGTGTTTTACCGCATTTTTTGTGTCGCCGGGATTAAACGCGATGTTCGTCTCAGTTTCTGCTGTTTCAATAGCCAGAATCGCTGCTTTATAATCAGTGATGATTTTATTCGCTATACGATCGGCGATTGCATTAATGATATCGGCGCTGGCGTTTCCGGAATCGACATGCAGTCCGCCATTCGCAAGGCCGGCAATGAAGTTTTGGCTGGTTTCCGCATAAACCGAGCTAGTTACCCCAACATATTGTGCTCCGCTATTATTGAACGAGTTCGTCAGATCGGATTGATTCGATCCCCCATCCAAACTCGTGCTAGGGTCATCGTTAATGTTCACGACATAACGTACAGGCGAATGCGTCTCCCACTGGATTTCATCTACGGCTTCATCTAACGTTTTGCTCGAAGTCGAGAATAGCTTCATATTGTCAAACGAAAAAATCGAGATGATCTGACAGCCATGGCCTACATGGCTAACGATCGGGCCAAATTCATTTCCGTACACGTCGGGAAGGGGTAAATCTTTGATGAGTTGCTCTCCGTTATCCCACATATTCAGCTTTGTATCCGTTACATTAATTTTAATGTTGTGTTGCGTGGATGCCCCTTTGGTGTAACTTCCGATTTCGGTAACGCCTGCACTTGTCATCAAACTTAAACCTTTCGACGACTCATTGTGCAGAGCAGCTGCGTCCACCCCATTGATCTTATATACTTTGACAGCGCCTTGGACATATAAAATAGCATAACCGCTTAATTTCTTGTCACTGTCGATCTGCGTATTGAATAGGAAACCTCCGCCTTCCATGCTGTGATAATTCACTTTGGATTCATCCATGTCGAAGGTGATGATCTTTTTGCCGGAAGGGCTTCCTTTCGTCAGCATAAAATCTTTGTAGCCAGGTGAGGTATAACCGTAGAAGGTTAACGTTTTGCCGTTGTTGGAAATTTGAACATGGTTGTAATCGGCGGTCTCAACCTCCGGAGTTGGTCCATTATACCAGCTCGCTCTACCGGAGTGAACGTGAGTATCCGTTACAGCTGCCGGATCCGCGCTTGCGTCCATGATGGACACATATTTAGGATTGACGCCCCCTGCTTCCAGCTTGGCTTTAATCGCATCGTTTAATTGGCTTTCAAAATCACTGGAATCATATGTACTTGTTCCGCTATTATAGTAAACCTCTGCTACCGGCGATAGCGCATGCGCCATTGACGCATTCGTAACAACTAATAGGAAAGCCACTACCATTGCAATCATTTTTTTCTTCATCTGTTTCACCCATCCTGTAAGTTTAGTAACAACGTCCTGTGTCTTCAATCCCGTTCAACGACAATCTGCAAGAGTAACACAATTAAAAATAAGAATTATGTACCTTGTTAATTCGATTACCTCATACATTTGGTTCATTATTCTCATAACAACATATCAGAAGCATCTCTCAAAAATCTCTCAAACACAAAGAGTAGTTTTTCGAGAGATATTTAACGTATAGTAGTAACAATAGGGGTGTGACTAGACATGAAGAAATGGATGGGCTGCCTGGGTGCGGCATGCGCCTTAATCGCCATTCTCTATATGATTTTTAGCGACCGGGATACAGGCTCCGTCCATATCAAAGCCGTAGACGGCGAATTCCCATCGTTTCCCTTCGATCTCTACTTTCGCCTTCAAGACACCGGTACTTTCCTGATGGCCATCTCGATTATTGCCTTTATTGTCCAAATGGTTCCTTCCATCATGAATCGAAGGACGCTGCATCTGCTTTTCCTTCCGATTCTGATCTATGCCTTGTTAAATGCCATTCTCCCGGCCAGAACCGTGTCGGGCGTGCAGTATCCGTTCTTTTATTACCTCGATGGATTATTCCTGATCATTATCGTTCGAATGTTCTATTTAACGGTTAAAAATCAAATATCCATACGTCGAAACGAAGCCGTCATTCTCCTCTTGATGATTTTGTTTCTAGCCATCTTAGCTATTAGCAGCTCGTCGGACAGCTTATTTTTCTCAGGCCGCAACAGTATGAACAGAATCGGATTGATCGGGGTTATTATGACGATGAATGTTTTTCTCGGTATCCGTCTCATGAATCGGGCCGAGGAATCGGAACAGCTGACCGTTCGGTTGCAGAAGGCCAACGATACGAAGGATGATTTCTTGAAGGTCGCTACACAAGATTTGCAGAGACCTCTTCATGATACCGTCCAATTGATAAAGTCGATTGCCCGAGAGCGCGATCTCCAGAAGCAAGGCGAGCAACTTTACTTAGCTGAGCAACTAATTGGAAACATGGTTTATTTACTGCGAGATCTGCACGACTTTACCCGCATTCGATTTGATGATTACGCCATCCAGCTGAAGTCCACCAATCTCCGGATGGTCATGCTCCATGTCCTGCAGCTGATGCAGCTTACATTCGCGAAAAAGAAGGTTCGAATAAACGAAAATATTTCGAATCAGCTTTACGTATGGGCGGACGAGCAACGTCTGACGCAGGTGCTCTTACGTATGATGACAGAAATATCTCACGATGCCGCGGATGACAACCTGACCATTGAATCCATGCAGACAGGAGAGGATGTCCTTCTTCATGTGGCGACAACCCGCAAGAAAGCAGCGCCGATTAGGGATCGTCGACAGCATTCTTCGGGGCTAATGATGACGGAAGAGCTTGTCCAACAAATGAATGGAAGTATAACGTATGAACGTATGGGGAGCGGTATCCGCTTCACTCTCCAATTGGCTTTCAGCGAGAGCAAAAATCCGGTTACCGCAACAGAATACGAAGAAAACATCCCATCTGCCATGATCGCAGAAGAACGGGAGCTAGGGACGCTGCTCATTGTTGATGATGATGTGATGCACGCGGAAGTCATGAGAGGCATGCTGAGTGATAACTACAAGATACGAATTGCTTATACAGCTCAACAGGCGCTTGATTATTATAACGACCACCCGGAAATAGCGATGATGATCATTGACGACATTATTCCGGGCAACCTGAATAGTCTCGAATTGCTTCAGCAAATCCGTATGCAGGCTTCTTTGATGGAGTTGCCGATTATCATGATGATTTCTTCCGAATATCCAAGACATATTGAAAAGATCTTTGCTTCCGGCGCAAATGATTATATAATAAAACCTTTCTCGAAAGAGACATTGATGGCTCGATTGAATGCCGCTGAACAAACAAAGCAGTCTATGCTGAAAGCGATCGAGTATGAAATGGCATTTTTGCAGACCCAGATCAAACCGCATTTTTTATATAACGCGCTGAGCAACATTATTTCCCTTTGTTACACGGATGGAGAGCGTGCCGCTTATCTTCTGACGATGCTCAGCTCTTTCCTGCGTTATATATTTGAATCGAGTCGGGATGGACAATATTCTTCTCTTCAAAAGGAACTGGAAATCATTGATGCCTATGTAGAGGTGGAGAAAGCTAGATTTGGCGAACGGTTAACATTCGCCTATCACATCAATCCGCTCATTGCTGCCGAGAACGTTCTGATTCCTAGCTTGCTCTTGCAGCCCTTAGTCGAGAATGCGATTCGCCATGGCCTATTCGACAAAGTAGGTCCGGGACATGTGGAGGTTTCCATTTACTCGCATGAATCTTTTTTGAACATACGAGTTGCCGATGATGGTGTAGGCATGTCGGCAGAGCAATGCGCTCAATTAATGGGCGGCGGGAACGCCAATGTCGGCATCGGGTTTACGAACGTTCGTCGACGTGTGCATGATCTCACCCAAGGCAACCTTGAGATTAGCTCAGTGCCGGGCAAAGGAACAACCGTTCAATTAAAGATTCCCATCAAGGAGGGACTAGATGATGTGGAGAGTAATTATCGTAGAGGATGAGAAAGCGATTCTGGGGCTGCATGCCAGATTGCTGGAAACCTACGGCCCCTTTCAAATTGTAGGCCGCTTCGAATCGCCATTCGATGCGCTGCAGGAAATACCGAAGCTAGATGTAGACGCACTCTTGCTCGACATTGAAATGCCGAGAATGACGGGACTTGGGCTCGCTCAAAACTTAGTGGAGAACGGTATTGACGTGCCTGTAATCTTCACAACAGCTCACCAACAATATGCAGTGCAGGCCTTTCGTGTACAAGCACTGGATTATATTTTAAAACCGATGACCCCGAATACGATTAAGCAACTAGATGAACGCCTTCAGAAATATTATGGTCAGAAACAGAAGCTGACCAATAACAAGAATCTCCATGTCCAGCTTTATGGAGAAATCTACGTTAAAAAAGGTGAGCATCTCGCAAAGTGGCCGACTCGCTTAACTGAGGAGCTATTCTACTATTTTCTGCTTCATGAAAATAAATTGTGCTTAAAATGGAGAATCATCGATGATATCTGGACGCATATAGAGGAAAAACGAGCGCTCCCCAATCTGTACAATACGATATACCGTATGCGGCAGCTTTTCATGGAGCTGGATGTGCCAATCGTCATCGATCGAATCAATGACGGTTACATCATGAACACCAACAACAGCATCGTCATCGAACCCAAAGAAAAGCCGGATGCGCTTCTGCTGGAGTCAAAAGGATATTTATGGGCTTATCGTTTGGAATCGATTGTTTAAGCCATTAACAAAAAAATTAAGTAGGCCCATGCGCATTTGCATGGGCCTCTCATAGTTCCCTTTTAATCGATGAACTGCAAGTAATCCAACATGTTTTTCAAAATGACAGCTGCCTCGGCACGGGTCGCATTCTCTTGCGGTCTGAAGTTTTCCGACTGGCCCGACTCGTATAAACCTGCTTCGATGCCTTGAAGGATTGCCTTCTTCGCCCATCCGGATATCTGCTCCCCGTCCGCGAACGAATTCTCCTTCGAGCCGGCCAAGTTGATTTTTTTACCGGCGAACGCGATCGCCCTGGACACCATAACCGCCATCTCTTCTCGCTTGATCGTCGCGTTCGGGTCAAAGATCGTGCTGCTCTTGCCGTTAATGATGCCAGCCCGGACGGCTGCATTAACGGATGGGGCGAACCAAAGCGTTTCCTTTACATCGTTAAATTTGGATACGCCTGTTTTTGCATCAAGACCTAAAGCTCTTGTCAGCAATGCGGCAAATTCGGCCCGGGTGATGGACCTTTCCGGCGAGAACGTTGTCGCGCTCGTCCCTTTGATCAACAGCGCGGAAGCGAGCGCCTCGATTTCGCTTTTCGCAGCGTGATTCTGAATATCCGCAAACGTAACTTTCTTCGCTTCTACGACTCCGTAAACGCTGGCGTGAGGAGCGGATATGACAACCGTCGTTACTCCGTTCTCGACTTTAATCGTCGCAGGAATAAATTGAGCTTCGCCGGTCTTCGGATCGATGATGACGGCCAGTAATCTCTTGTTGCCGTCCGTTTCGGAAACGACGATTGTTCTCGGAACGTAGGTGCTGCCGAAATCGGAAACCGCAACAGACTTTCCTCCCGCTTCCGCGGATACGGTAAAATCGACAATGCTTAAAAACGTTAATCCCTGCGACTGTCCTTGATCTCTAATCGCTTGTTCCTCGGCTTTCGACGGGGCGGATAAGGAAACGACTATCGTAACTTTGTCGATGCTATTACCCGTTTTTCGTGCCAAGTCTTCGAAGTCGAGAGCGTTCAACGGCAAGTTCAAGCTGGCTTGGTCCGTACGGATGGAAATGACGCCGTCCTTATTCTTTTGGGAAGCTTTCTCCAAAGGTCCAGCGGGTAATTCAAAGTTCGTCTTCCCTTCAGAGTTGCTCGCCTTCAAAATGACCGGCTTCGAGTCGGCATCGCTCATCGCGTTTAATGCCTTCTCCAAATCCCCTGCTTCCACTGAGATCGTCATGTTTTTCGTACCGTCTGTCGAGAGCACAGTCTGAATATTGTCCTCGTCAGGGTTCAGATGAATCCCCTCGTCGTCGATCGTAGGATCCGTCCCTTCTTCCGTTCCTTCTTCATCTGGCACGACTGGAGGGATTGCTGGCACGCCTCCGCCCCCACCGCCTCCGCCGCCAGTATCCGGAACCGTCGGTGTCGGTGCCGCGCTTACTGTAACGACGAATGCGTCGGATACGGAACTACCGGAGCTGTCCGTCGCGGTCACAGTAATGGTAGCTGTCCCCGCCGCTAACGGATTGACGACGACAAGGCTGCCATTCATATTTACGGACGCTACATCCGAACGGCTCGAAGTAACCGAATAGGTTAAGATATCGCCTTGGTCCGGATCCGAAAAAACGGTTGTGCTTGCGATACTGATCTGCGATCCGCCTGCCGTTGCCGTTTTATCCGCGATTGGGCTATTTACGATCGGGCTCCGGTTCACAGCAGCCGCGCTTACTGTAACGACGAAGGCGTCGGATACGGAACTACCGGAGCTGTCCGTCGCGGTCACAGTAATGGTAGCCGTCCCCGCCGCTAACGGATTGACGACGACAAGGCTGCCGCTCATACTCGCGGATGCGACGCTAGGCTGGCTCGAAGTAACCAAATAGGTTAAGCGGTCGGCTGGATCCGGATCCGAGAATACGCTTGTGCTTTGGATGCTGATCTTAGGACTGCCTGCAGTTGCCGTCTTATCCGCGATTGGGCTATTTATGATCGGGCTCCGGTTCACAGCAGCAGTACTTTGCGTTACCAAGAAAATATCGCTGACCGTATTTCGATTGCCATCGTTTGCCGTTACACGAATGGCCGCCGTACCGGCCTCCATCGTCTTCACCTTTAACGTATTGCCGACGACCTTGACCGAGGCGACTTGCCTAGAGTTCGAACTAGCAGAAAATCTTAACGGATCGCCGTCTGGATCGGCGAAGACTCCCAATAATGGAATAGTGAGTTCCTGACCTGCACTTGTAGCCTCTTGATCCGCGATCTGATTGGCTATGGTCGAAGGCTGATTCGGCGGTTTAACCGTCACCGCGAACTGAACAGCGGTCGTATGTCCTTGACCATCGTTCGCCGTCAACGTGATGATCGCCGTACCTGGCGACTCGGGATGAATGCGCAACGAGTTCCCGTTGACAATCACGCTCGCTTTGTCAGGCGCGTTCGATACGGCCGTGAAAGTTAAATTATCTCCGTCCGGATCCTTAAACACGTTAGACAGCGACACGCTTACGTCTGCGCCCTCGACGTAAGCAAACTGTCCGGCTACGCCCCTAAAAATTTCCGGAGCTTGGTTAGGCGGCGGATCGATGTACACAAAGAAGCGGTCCTGCGCGTAATGCCCCCAGCCGTCATGCGCGTTGACAACGATTTCTACCCTGCCTGCTTGAAGCGGATGGATCGTGAGAACGCCGTACTGGAGCGAAACTTCAGCCATATTCGAATTCGAGGAATAAGCCGTCTCGTATACGATTATATCGTGTTTGTCCTTATCCGTAATGGTACCGTCCAGAGCGATAACAAGATCTTCTCCGCCCGCGATAGCCGTCCGGTCCGCAATCGGATTGGCTACCGCAGGCACATACGTGCCCGGCGACAACGTATAGGTTGCCGACCAGATTGATTCGCCTGCATCTTCCCCGCCGGTCGTAACAAGCTTGAATCTGTAGAACGTATTCGGCAACAACTCTGAAATAGTCGCGGTTGTACTGCTGCCGTTAAGCGCGGTTGAAACAGCCGGAAGATCCCAAGACAATCCATTGTTCGTGGATTGGAATAGCTGGAAGCCGGTTGCGTCACTGAGAGCCGGCCATTCGAACGAAGCCGTCGTCTCCGTTATTTCCGTTATTCGAAGCGGTGACTTCATATCGATGACCATATCATTTTTATAATTGTTGGCGACCTGGTATGCATTGCTATACTTGAATGCACTATCCATGAATCGGATGGAGAAGTTGGTTACGTCATCCCTGTTATCGTGATGAACGGCTTCCCCCAGAAACCAGAGATACAGCCTATTGCGAACAAGCATGGTGTACGGCACTAGGCCTTCCGGAACGGGAGATACAATGGCTTTGCCCGTCCTCAGGAAGTCTTCTCCTTCTTCCCCTGCAAATATATCATTATGGAGCTCGATTAGGACTTCTCCCCCGATTTGCCCGATGTCCACGTCTACTTCGTAATAGTTCCGTCCCGAATAGTTCCAATTATAGGTTAAATAAGGGGCATAATCATAGACGAAAATAATCCACTCTACGGTTGTGCCTGCGGAAGAGACCGTGTATGTGCCCGCATAATAGTCGCCTTCTGCGTAGTACTTCCAGCTACCCTCCCTTAGAACGGCACCTGGAGACACCTCAATGCCAGTCCTAATCGTTTCCGGCGAAGACGCATTGACGTAGATTTCGTTCGAATTGGCATCGATCCAGACCGACGAGATGCCATCACCTTGCAGAGACGTAATATCATGCCTGGAACCGTAAGGCAAACCAACGGCGGCCCATGCGTCTTTCACCTTTTGCACAATCCCTTGCGTGCCTGGATGAACGGAGGCGTAGTCTTCCGCCGCCGACACGAAAGCGTCGCGCGCGTCTTCGAAATTCGAATTCGGCATGAGCCGGTTCGACAGCACGTCATAGCTTAATTGCCCTAATATTTGTTTGCCGTCCAAGCCTATCTCGTCGATCCCCGTCGCGGTCAAATAGGCCGCATGATTCGGGATTCCGCTATTGATATGGACGCCGCCTTGGTCGAATCCCAGGGAGGTGTAATAGAAATCATTCATTGTCGCCGGTTGATTATAAAGCTCAGGATTCGCCAAGTCTCTAACGACTTCTCCCGTATCTTCTCCGATGACCCAATCATTTGCGGTATTTTCGAAATCCATTTCAATCAGCGCTCCGAAAATATCCGAAAACGACTCGTTCAAAGCTCCCGATTGATACCGGTACTCCAGATTCGATGTATATTGCGTAATGCCATGCACCATCTCGTGACCGATGACATCGAGGGCGCAGGTGTAACAACTTCCGTCTCCGTAAACCATAACATCCCCGGACCAAAAAGCGTTATCGTATGGATCCGGCAATTGATCTGCATCAGAACCGTCTTCCATGTAGTGGACGAGAGAAAGAATATCCATTCCGTTCCCGTCTATACTATTCCGGTTATGGTTCTCCTTAAAATATTCGTAGACGACTCCGCTGTAGTAATGGGCATTGACTTCATCCGTATCGATGAACGCCACGTCCGATTCCGGCGTCGTAACCGGCGGTCCCCAGTCTCCCGCATCGAACGTAACGATCGCTCCCGTGTTCGTGTCATCCTCGTACATATCCCGAGAGCGATCTTCCAGGACGTAAATGTTGTTCTCCGAATCCTCGTCTCCCATATCGTCGAAAACAACGTTCAACCACCGTTCCGTATTGTTCTCGTCGACTCCTTTAATCAAGGCCTTCGCTTCGACTTCGGCCATCCGGTCATACTTATCAATGATGTCTCCGCTATTCGCGTCAACGTAAGCGATCCAGCTTCCGGCCTTCGGCTCGAGATAGCTCAATTCGGTTTCGTACGCCAAATAGCTTTTCCCTTGGAACGGATAAATCGTTAACGTCGAGTCTGGCGGGCTCGTCACGAGCTTGCCATTGATCGTCGTTTCCGACTGAATCTCGAAGCCAAGCGTTTCTTCCAGATGCCTCTCTAGCGCATGGATCGCATCCTCGGAGGAAAGCTCAGGCGTCAATGTTTTAGGGATCTGCGGTAGAGGAGACTCTGCCACTTGATTGCGAATTTCCGTCACTCTTTTGGATTTATTAAGATGAACCCTTATGTATTTGCCGTATACGGGAATTCCGTCTACTTGAAGCTGATATAAGTAGTGCGTCCGCCCAGCGGAATCTACCGTTTTTTGCTTCATCGTTAAATCACTAGCAGGATCGGAAACGCCGATCGACCTTTTATTTGTAGCTAAATATTGCAGTACGGATTGATCGTTCACTAGAGGAGCCGACAACTCTCCTTTGATGCTTGATTGAACCTGACTGTCCTCGCTCGAATTTGATGCAGATTGCGAATCGTTAGCAGCCGCTAACTGTGCTCCGAATAAACCGAGCGCCAATTGCAATGCCAAAAATAAACACAATGATTTCTTACCGATGACCCTCGAACGCTTCAAGAATGAGACCTCCCATAAAAAAGTAAGTAAACTAGAACGAAAGAAAAAAATGTAGTTTCTACTAATTTCGATTAATATTTTCTCATATATTGGAGACTTTTGGTATAGCCTGTCACAGAAAAATTATGAAGTGAGCTTCTCGCGATCGGTTTATTTTTAGTCATTTCAGACGACACTCTTAGCTACGGTTCAAATAAATAAGACATTATTTTTAGACAAAAAGCGAGATTTAGCCGATAATAAAAGAATACATTAAGCAGGGAGGTTCACATGAAGAAATTAGGAAGAAACGATCCTTGCCACTGCGGAAGTGGCTTGAAATATAAAAAGTGCTGTTTAAGCAAAGACGATGCTGTCAATGTAACCCGCCTTGCCGCTCCACAGCCTCCGTCCTTGGCAGACATCATTGATCGCGAGCTCAAGTGGCCAAACGAGCTGCACCGGCTAATTGCACATCATTTCCTCCAAAACACCGCAGGCTTATATGAAGCTGAGCACATTGCAGAACTCATTCTAACTTGGAATAAGTTCGCGCACGAAGAGCTTCCCGTCTCGAAAAAGCTGGGCGCATATCCTTCGGCGTTAGAGTACGTTCTTTGCCAGATGTTCGAATACGATACAACCCAAAGCGAACTGGCCGAGAAATACAAGGTATCGGTCGCGACATTATCACAACGCGCCAATCAACTCTTCGATTTCCTTGAGGATCATGCCGAATTGCCAGGCGAGCCGTCTGCACTGCAGCATTCGGCTTCAGGGAGTCCGAACTCACGCATGAAGATGGAGCAGGAGATGGCTCGTCTGCATGCCTTGCTTGATCAGCAAAATTTCGATTCGATCGAAGAAATCAACACTTTCCTTGAGCAGAACATGAACAGCAAGCCCTCAAGGAGTAAAAAAGTGAGCAAGCAAGAACAAGCCTCGGAGCTCCTGTATCAGGCATGGGAGGAGCCGAATCTGCAGCGCAGAATGAAGCTGGCTCAAGATGCGCTTCTGCTCGATCCCAGCAGCGGCGACGCTTACAATATTCTTGCCGAGTGCTCGTCATCCTCTAAAGAAATGGCTTACTTTTACAAACAAGGGATGATGGTTGAGGAAAAACGTCTGGGCGAGGCTTTTTTCAAGGAGAACAAAGGTCACTTTTGGGGTTACTTACCGACAAGACCTTATATGAGGGCCAAAAAAGGGTATGCGGAGGCTTGTGCCATGCTGGACAAAATGCCCGAAGCGATCAAGCATTATCGCGAGCTGCTGGAGCTTAATCCAAACGATAATCAGGGTGTACGCGATCTGCTCCTGCCTGCTTATATCGAGACATTGGAGTGGAAAGCCGCTGAGCAGCTTATTCGACAGTTCGATGAAGACGGCAGTGCATCCTTTAATTATAGCCGAGTGCTTGTGGAATATGGATTACGCGGAAAATCATCCAAACTAACATCGCTGATCAAAAAAGCGACTGCGCATAACCCATTCGTCCCCGCGTATCTCCAGGGCAAGAAGCAGCTCCCTCGCAAGATGCCCGACTATATGGGATTCGGAGATGATCGGGAAGCCATTGTCTACGCTTTAATGAACCGCCATCTTTGGCTAACTCGGCCTGAATTGCTGCAGCTTCTTCCAGAGCGGAGGAAATAAATGTAAAGGAGTTGCTTTTGTATGGATTGCTGCACACCATCCAACAACCAGAAAAAATCAAATACAACCAGTTGTCCTTCTTGTGGAGAAAAAGGCAAAAGCGTACCTCTCATTACACTAAAGTCCTTACTTAAAGCTTCTTTTCTGGAAACCATCGAACCAGATAACACCTATTTTTTCTGTCCAAACTCTTCATGTCATACAGTTTATTTCAGTGGTGATCATTCGCAAACATTTGAAGAGGACGCCTTAAAAGTATCGGTATTCCAAAAGAGCTCCGGCATGGGTGTTCCCGTTTGCTATTGCTTTAATTGGACGAGAGAACGCCTTTTTCAAGCAACTAGTGATAATCAACGGCCAATTGAACAAATAAAAAAACATGTTCAATCGAATCGCTGTGGCTGCGAAGTAAACAACCCTCAAGGGGCTTGTTGCTTGGGCAATGTTACCGCGTATATTCGAAGTTTGAACTAACGACAAACTTATTTCATGTCATTGATGACTTTTCTCATTCGCAAATACTCGTCATCATTGATTTCACCTCTGACGTACCGTTCTTTCAGCAAAATCAACGGACGATCCACAACACGGCTCTTCATCATCAGTAATCGAGCAACAACGTAAATGGTTGCTCCAGCAATCAGTATGAAGATGATCGCCCCGATGTACATCATTATGCACATCATGACCATCATCGAACGATCCATCATCATGTCATTCATCATTGTGAACACCCCTCAATTCATCAAAAGTAGGCTTCAACTGTCTCCAACAGTCGAAGCCTACACATCAGTTAAAACACAATCCAAATCATGTACCTTTTATTTTTTACCCAAACGAGCGGATTCGATACATATTTCCGCCTCAATGCCCGCCATGGCCTTCTCCGGTCTCCGATACGATCTCCAGCATGGAATCGATCTCCCCTTGCGCGGCGGCTGTTAACGAATTCTCACTACCCGTTAACCAAGCATGATTGTATGGCCCTTCCGTTGGCTCGTTTTTATATTTCGGTTGAATCGACATGACATAGGTCATCACCGTATCCGGCAGTTTGTCTTTGTCCGTCCAGAGAAGCGGTGCATGTTTGCCTAAATGCGAGAATGGAGCTGCCGCAAGTGCCAAGGCTGCGGAATTTTTATTGACGAACGAAAAGTTATGGCCCGGTGTTGTGATTCCCCAGCCAAAACCGGTTGCCGAATCTTTATACTTCGCGAAGGCAACGGCATTCGCATACGGATCGTTGCCCGCAATACGAACCACTTTCCCGTACTGGCCCAATTGATCTTGAACTTTGGCTGAAATAATCGATTCTGGCCCGAGCAAATAAATATTGGCTTTCCCGCCCCGCGTCTTCAAAGCATCCACGGTTTCTTGCGGAACCTCATCCTTATTAACATAAAGCAGCGGCTCCGGCATATGAGCAATCCAATTCACTGCTGGCATCGTATATTCTTCGCTGTCCATAGAACCAATGATGACCGAAGGCGGATTTTCCTTCGCGACAACGGTATAATAAGCATCTACGGCTTTGGCTACGGCTGCCGGGTTGCCACCTGCAATCTTATCCGTCTTGTAGCCAAGCGCTTTTACCTGTTCCTCTACCTTAGGATCAAGATCCCCGACCAATATAACCTGGGTTCCATTATTCGCGTCCGTCCCCATTGGTTTTAGCCTTTTCAATTCGTTAAGCGTTACTTCCGGCACACTGTCTTTATTTACAAACAGAACTGGACCGTTATTCGGGTGATGAATCAAATCAGCACTAACGAGAGTCGTCTGCCAATCTTTCGGGTTCGCTAGAATGACGCCTCCGGGACGGTTCGCTTCATGGGTTGCCATCCACAATGATTTCGAAACAAGCACCGCAGCTTCCGCCGGGTCACTTGTGTTGATGCGTGTCGTATTTTTTGAGGCTATCCACGGTACTGATACGGTACTGGTCGGGCTTTGAGCCGAACCGGTTTGCTGACCCATGTTGTTCATATCGTGTGGAGTGGAAGAGTTGGAATTGTTAAAGCATCCTGTTAGCGCTACTGCTGTAGCCGCCGAAATGATACCGACTTTCAAGCCTTTTTTCATGCTTAAACACCTCCTATTTTCGGTTAATCGTTTTGCCTTTATCTGCAATCTGTATCCATGTAGCGCCACGATCTGTAGAGAGATAAACATCTTTTGGTTCCGTTGCGATGACCAGCTCTTTCGGATTCGCGGGATTCTGGACAACATAGGTGATCGTATCCTTGTTTGGCGTCTGGATCGCCAATGGCTGTTTGCTCTCTATGTTGAAATCAAGCAGTGAAGCGTTGGGGCCGGATGTAGCTACCAGCACGTTACCGGAATCCGTGAAAGTCAGGGCCGAAACCGGTTGTTCTGGAATCACTGGGGTAAAACTCTGACCGTAATCCCTCGATAGATAGGCGCCTGTTGTCGTGCCGACAGCAGCGATGGATGCATCAGAAGGATGAGCTGCGATTGCTGTCATCTGCCCTTGGAGGCCAGTTGCAAGACTGTTTGTCCAGGTTTTCCCTTCATCCTCACTATAAAACAACCCTGCCTGTTTCATTTTGGAGTTAGGCTCCGGGTTCGCCACGTATAGCGTATGCGAACGATACCCGGCCGTCATACCGTGTAGATCGACCTCCCCCTCAAGAGCCAGAACCGAGATGATTTTCCCGTCATTCGTACTTTTCACAAGTCCTAATGGATTTTTATAGTTCGAACCCGGTGCTGGATGGCCGCTGCTGTAAAATCCGTCATCTACCGCGGTGAACCCCATATAATCGTGCTTCTCCCCCGGACCTTCACTCCATGAACCGTCTGCATATACCTGTAGTCCGTTGTGAACGGGAATGAAAAGCCGTTTTCCGTCTGCGGAGTAACCAAGGCCATGCAGGTGCATAAAAGTGGTATTCGCAATGGAATTCGGCCCTTGCTCTGCCTGTTTGGAGCATGCCGCAGTCCCGATAATGAGTACAGCCGCTAGTGTAAGCATCGTCATCCTTTTCAAAAAATTACCCCCAAATATACAGTGTAAATGATACTTTCGAAGATTTGATGTAGAACGCCTTACTGCCTTTTGGGAAGCCGAATTGTAAAGGCGGCACCTTCACGGTTCTCGGCCGAAATTTCCCCGCCGTGGGCTGCTACCAACTCTTTGACGATGGTTAACCCCAGGCCGCTGCCGCCGGTCTTCCGATTGCGGGACTTATCCGCCCGGTAAAATCGCTCAAACACATAGGGCAAGTCCTCCTGTGGGATTCCCGTTCCCGTATCCTGAACTCGGACCCAAACATGCCCGCTGTCTTCACTCCCCTCAATTCGCACTTCTCCGTGTTCAGGAGTAAATTTCAGAGCGTTGCTAAGCAGATTAACAAGCACCTGAATCATGCGATCATGGTCGACAAAAACATGAATAGGAGGACTTACTGAATACTGTAGATGAACGTTTTTTTCACGATAGGCAGCAGCAACCAGTTCTACGCCTCTCTCAATGATAGCCGCCAACGATTCTACTTTTCGCACCAATTGAAAACCGGGGGACTCCACATGCGTCAGGTCTTCCAATTCGGCCACTAGCTGTGTCAATCGTTCGATTTCTTCGTAGCAAGAATGGATGCGCTCCGGCGTAGGCTCCCAAATCCCGTCCTCCAGGGCGCGCATATGGCTTTTGAGTGTGGCCAAAGGGGTTCGCAGCTCATGGGCGATGTCTTCGGTCATCGTGACGCGCAGTTGCTCATGCTGCTGCAACTGCTCCGCCAGTGTATTTAGCGATGCGCCCAAGTCTGCAAGCTCATCCTTCCCTTGAATATCCACTCTCGTACTCCATTCCCCGTCCGTCATGCGCTCTGCGACTCGCGTCATATGAACGAGAGGAGCCGAAATTCGTTTGGCAACATAAAAACCGAGAAATACGGCAAGTACAATCGCAACTAAACACGTCCAGATGATCGTTTGTATCATCGCTTGTTCCAAATGATCATTCAGTTCGGGTAATTCGTGCGTCATGCCGGCTTGCGCTTGATACAAGGAGAAATGATAATGTGTCGTCAAAATGACGCTAATGGTTGAAATCAGGACAATGCCGGCAGCAATCCCGATAATAATCAGAGCCAAACGGGTATGCAGACGCTTATTCATGTTGTTCCTCCTGCAAACCGATAGCCGGTTCCATACACCGTCACAATATATTTTGGGGACTTGGGGTCGCCCTCTATTTTTTGCCGGATATTTTTTACATGCTGATCGATCGTTCGGCTATCGCCATCAAAATCATAGCCAAGAACGCGTTCCACAAGCTCGTCTCGTGAAAAGTGACGCTGCGGATGCTTAGCCAGGACAAGCAGCAGCTTATATTCATTCGGAGTTAGGTTCACCGGTTGGTCGTCACGGAATACTTGCTGCTTTAACGAATCAATAATAAGTTCACCTTGATTAAAGGCCAGTCGATCCGCAAGCAAATGATACTCGTCCGTACGCCGCAGGATTGCCCGTACCCTAGCCACTACTTCGCGTGGGTCAAAGGGCTTGATCAAGTAATCATCGGCCCCCATGGATAACCCCTTAATCCGATTGTTCTCGGAAACCTTGGCGGTAAGCATCAAAATCGGAACAGAATGGATTTGACGAATCGCTTGGCAAACCTGCTCGCCCTCCATATCCGGAAGCATAAGGTCCAGGATGACAAAATCAATCGATTCGTTTTGCACGCGCCGAATGGCCTCGCTGCCCGTTTCGGCTTCAACGGCCTGAAAGCCGTCTCTTTTCAAGTAGGATACAACCACATCTCGAATTTTCGATTCATCATCGACGACCAATATCGTTTTCATGACCATCCTCC
This sequence comes from Paenibacillus sp. LHD-117, assembly GCF_030929555.1. Classification (GTDB taxonomy): domain Bacteria; phylum Bacillota; class Bacilli; order Paenibacillales; family Paenibacillaceae; genus Pristimantibacillus. The sequence goes on from NZ_JAVFVT010000047.1 coordinate 39,231, forward strand.
GCGAATAACGCTTCTACGTATCACTCTACCCATGACTTATGTAGAACTGATGTAGATGCAAAGATGCCGTCCAGAAACAACAAAAGGGCGACCCGAATCAGTCCCCTTTTCGTCTATATTATTCATCAGCCGGTTGAATTCAACTGATCTCCCATGACGGCAAAAACAACCATGACCGGTACTTTCCCCACCGCAGTGGCCATAATAAAACTTCCAAAGGACATTCGGAAGAGGGCCGCCCCGATATTGACGATAACCGCGGGGACAAATGGCAGCAGGCGAGCCAGTATGACCGCAAAGAACGCATTACGCTCCAGAAGGAAGATAAAACGTTCTGCTCCTTTCAACGATGCCATGAGCTGACGGCTTCGTTCCTGAAAAATCAACCGAACCGCACAAAAGGTCAAGGCTGCCGCGACGGTTGAAGTGGCCACATTGATCAAACTGCCCCAGACAGGCCCATACGCCGCACCGATGATTCCGGCTACAATCCCAAAAGGAACGACCGGAATCATCGCAAGAAGGACGGCAGCCCCGATCATCCATGGAAGACGCTCCACACCTCCAAGAGAGAGCCATGAAAGCAGAGGCTCCTTGTAAACGATGACGGCGGCGATCACAACCCCATAAAGAAGAACAACCAACCCTTTTTTAATCATGTTTCCCTTCCGTAACGAGTTTGCTTATTTCATTTAAGTTCTCGGCAAAACCGACAAACACCTTGTCATGAATAACGATAGTTGGTACGACCTGCTTTCCTGTCAGCTCCAGCACTTCTTTCGCATATTCGATATTATCTTCACAATTGTAGTCAACATAGGGAACTTGATGCTCATTGAAATATCGCTTGGCAAAGTGGCAGTCGCTGCAGGTCGGGATCGTGTAAATTTTGATCGGTTTCTTTGGATCGATTTGAGACATGGAAGTTCACTCCTTTACGCGACGATTTCTTTCAACTGCTCCATTGTGATCCGATCCACAAATTTGCTGAACTTCTCTTTTCCTTTCGCTTGTTGCTTGTAGAAATCAATAAGCGTAGATACAACCGGAACAAGCCGTTCCTCCGTTATGCCGGAGACAAGCAGCCGTCCGGTCGCAGCTTTGATGCCTTTAGGCTCTCCTCCAACGTAAATATCGAACGTATCCCGCATTTTGACGACAGCGATATCTTTTAGCAGCGGCTCGCTTGTGCCCAGTGCACAACCTGCGTAGCCCACCTTCAGCGGCGTGGGCGTCGCGTTTCCAGCAATCGCCCGATTCAAGATGCGTGCCGTCTCCAGACCGGCTACTTCCGCGCCTTTGCAGAAGTTGCAGGCGATCAAGCTCTTGGTCGCAAACCCGGCCGGGTACACCTCCAGGCCGGCGTGCTCCAGCTCTTTCTGAATGATTTCTCGCTTATCAAGAGACACTTCCACGTAAAGCTGCTTGAACGAGGTCATTTCAATTTTGGCGTCTGAACCGGCGACCGTACCGATCTTAGCAAGCTGATCTGGCGTAAAGAGGCTTCCCCCGACTTGAATGGCAGGCGATACCGCCAATTTCGTCTTTTCTCCCATGATCATTCTCCTCCTCGTTTCTGTTATTTCACATCGACGACGAAGGGGACGGTGAAGACCTCGCCATTGTGCTGAAATTGTCCCCAAATTTTGAACGTGCCGCTTTGCGGAAAAGAAGTCGCGAATTTCGCATCCGGTCCGGTTGCTTTCTCATCGATCGGATGAACATGAAGATACTGATTCGCATCTTCCGAAAGAATCACGACATGTCCGACCGCGCCCAAATAAGGCTGTAGGTTATCGATCCCCTTCTTCGTCTTCGCGTCGCGAATGTTGAAGGTCAACGTCACGTCTTCTTTAGGCTTGATGGCGCTCATAGCCAACTCGATTTCCTTTCCATCGACTTCTTTCACCAGCTTCGCATCAGCTGCAATCGCGGAATGCTTGGCTTCCTTGCCTTCCACCTTCACCCACTCGCTGAGCGTTATTTTGGCCCCGCCAGTCGGAATGAAGTCCGCAAACACTTTGTACTCTCCGCCCGCCGGGAACGACGTATTCACCGTAAAAGTGCCGTCTCCCTTAAACTCCGGGTGAATGTGGTTAAAGAATGATAAATCATGATTGACGATAATGAGATGAAGTAGCTTCTCGTGATTGACTTCATATTTATTGACCGGTTTCCCGTCCTTATCTGTCACTTGGATGGTCAATTCCGTTTCTTCATTTGCTTTTGCGGCGCCTGCGGGGAAGGCAAATGATGCTTGAAGATTCTCCAATTGTCCTGCTGGCTTTTCGGCGTTCTCTTGCCCGCTGCTCTCCCCATGACCGGCATGGTTATTTCCGCCTGCGGGTTTCTCTTCCCCTGCTTTGCCGCATGCGGCCAATACGCTTAACGCAATCGCCGCCGCAGCGACGAGGATGATTTTCTTCTTCATGTATTATATCAACTCCATTTCATTACGATTTCGAGGATACAGAGCGAACCTTGATACGCTGCAACCGCAAAGCATTAAGAACGACGGATACCGAACTGAGCGCCATCGCCGCGCCCGCAACCCAAGGGGCCAGCAGTCCAATCGCGGCAATCGGAATGCCGAGCGTGTTGTAGCCGAGCGCCCAGAATAGATTTTGCCGGATATTGCTCATCGTCTTGCGGCTCATGTAGATCGCATCCGGAATGCTCGTCAGATCGCCGCGCATCAGGGTGACGTCGGCGGCCTCCATGGCCACGTCCGTACCGGTACCGATCGCCATACCGATATCTGCCATTGCCAGCGCGGGGGCGTCATTGATACCGTCGCCAACCATCGCCACTTTCTTGCCCTGCGCTTGCAGCTTCTTCACTTCTTCCGCTTTGCCTTCCGGAAGCACTTCGGCGCGAACATGATCGATGCCGACTTGCCTCGCAATCGCCCGTGCGGTTCGTTCATTGTCACCGGTGATCATGATGACCTCAATGCCCATTTCTTTCAGCCGAGTCACAGCCTCTTTCGACGTTTCTTTAATCGTATCGGCAACTGCGACGAGACCCGCATACGTTCCGTCAACCGCGATCAGCATCGCCGTTTTTCCATCTTCTTCAAGCTGTGTCATCCTCTCAAACGCCTGCTCCGCCGAAACGTCATATTTCGCCATTAGCTTGCGCGTACCGGCCAGAACTTCTTTGCCTTCGACGATGGCGCGGATCCCAAACCCCGGAATCGCCTCGAACTGTTCCGTTGCCGGCAGTTCAATGCCTCTGGCCCTGATTCCGGCAACGATCGCTTCCGCAAGCGGATGCTCGGAGTCCTTCTCGGCAGCGCCAACCAAGCGTAGAAATGTCTGTTCGTCCATATGTGCGACGGCAACATCCGTAAGTTCCGGTTTACCTTTCGTTACGGTGCCGGTTTTGTCAAGAATGATCGCATCGATCTTGTGCGTGGATTCCAGATGCTCCCCGCCTTTGAATAGCACGCCAAGCTCCGCGGCGCGGCCGGATCCCGCCATAATCGATGTCGGTGTAGCAAGCCCCAGTGCGCACGGGCAGGCGATGACCAGGATCGCAATTCCTTTCTCCAGCGCATTTGCGAAATCGCCGGGGGTCACCCAGAAGTACCAAACGAGAAACGCGGCAATCGCAATCCCTACGACGATCGGCACGAAGATCCCGGAAATGACATCCGCTACCCGTTGAATCGGCGCTTTCGAGCCTTGCGCTTCTTCCACGACCTTAATGATTTGGGCAAGCGCGGTTTCCTTACCGACTTTGGTCGCTTTCAATCTCAATCTGCCGTTTTTGTTGACGGTAGCACCGATCACGCTGTCTCCGGCTTTTTTCTCAACCGGGATGCTTTCGCCGGTCAACATCGATTCATCGACCGAAGAGCTGCCTTCCAGCACTTCACCATCCACCGGAATCTTCTCCCCCGGTTTCACCACCACGATATCGCCGGCAAGTACGTCCTCGACCGGTATCGTCATTTCCTGTCCGTCCCGAACAACGAGAGCCGTTTTCGCTTGAAGGCCCATCAGCGTCTTGATCGCTTCGGATGTGCGGCCTTTTGCCAACGATTCGAACAGCTTCCCGAGAATAACGAGGGTGATGAGGACCGCGCTCGTTTCGTAATACATCGATGGACCATGATGCGCCATGCTGCCCATCGATGCCCATTCAATGGTTAAGTACAAGCTGTAGAAGTACGCAGCCGACGTTCCGAGCGAGACGAGTACGTCCATATTGGCGCTTTTATTGCGCAGTGCTTTGAATGCACCCACATAGAACTGTTTGCCAATGTAAAATTGAACGGGTGTAGCGAGCGCCAATTGAAACCACGGATTCATGAAGAGTTCCGGCATCCAGATCCAGGATAAGAACGAAAAGTGGCTGACCATGGACCAGAGCAGCGGCAGCGAAAGAACGGCGGAGATGAGCAGTTTCCGCTTCAGTTGCGAAATGGCTCTCGCGCGATGCTCCGCAGGATTGGCTTCGTCTTGCTTCGGTATCGCTTTATAGCCCAGCTTTTCCACGCGCTGCTTCATATCGGCGATAGATACATCGGCCGCGTTGTATTCAACCCGTGCGGTTTCCATCGCAAAGTTAACGGAGGCGTTCGTGACGCCAGGCAATTTGCCAAGGCCTTTCTCGATCTTATTCGCGCAAGCCGCGCAGGTCATGCCTTCCAATTTGAAATCAACAACTTCTTTGGCCGTACCATAGCCGAGTTTCTGAATGCTTTGTTCCATTTGCACGAGATTTACTTTTTTCGGATCGTACGTAACCGTCGCCCGTTCCAGGGCAAAGTTCACGTTCGCTTCCGTCACGCCTTCGAGTTTACTGAGCCCCTTCTCAATTCGGTTTGCGCACGCGGCGCATGTCATACCAGTTAATTGCAGGGATGTTTGCTCCGTTTCCAGTCTGGCTGCTTCCATCACGAACACCTCGTTTCTTTTCCGATTCGTTACACTACGTCGTATCCTTGTTCTTCAATGGCTTCCTTAATGGCAGCGAGAGTCAGTTGGCTTTCATCGTACGCTACAGCTACTGTTCCTCCCGAGAGATCGACTTTGCCGCTTGCCCCGATTGTTTTCAAAGCTCCTTCAATCGAATTAACACAGTGTCCGCATGACATGCCTTCAACTTTCAACGTTACATTTTTCATGGATTCATTTCTCCTTTAACTATTTATTGGTTTTTTATTGCATCAGCTTTTGAATGGTTTGCAGCAGCTCATCACACACTCTTTAAGATGTTTTTAGTATACCCCCCTACAGTATAATAGTCAATACAAATTTTACGTTACCCCCCAACCCTATATTTAACCCCGAACAAAAAGGATTCTTACGAATCCCAGGCCATTCCTTATTTCATAAGCTTATTGATGGTGACGAGGAGCTCGTCGATCACTTCGTTCTCTCCATCTTGAATACGCTCGATCACACAACTCTTCATATGGTGCTCCAAAAGAAGTTTTCCTACACCGTTCAATGCGGACTGGACCGATGAAATTTGATTTAGCACATCGTCGCAGTAAGTATCCTTCTCAATCAAACCTTTAAGCCCCCGAACCTGACCTTCGATTCGGTTGAGGCGGCTTATCAAATTGTTTTTCGTCTTTTCCGAATGGTGACTTTGCCGCCCGTTCGTGCCGCATGAATCGTGGGTAGGCGTTTGGACATCATCTTGCGTAAGTTCCTCCATCCAAATCACTCCTTTCTCTCTATTGTACTATAGCCCCCCTACCCTATACAAAGAAACAAATTTGAAGAACCAACCACTTGCGAATTGCGGCAATTCACCTACTCCCTGTATCAAACCGAAGAGTAGTCCAAAAACAAAACCACACCCGTTTATAGGTGTGGTCCCTTGTGCATCCCTCGCAAGCCAAGCCTTACTCCTTCACGGCGCCAAGCATAATACCGGATACGAAGTACTTTTGCAGGAAAGGATATACGATCAGCATCGGCACCATCGCGATAAACACCTTGGCCGAATTCAGCGTCCGGTTAGATAGCTCCGACAGCTTCTTGTACTGCTCGGGGGTCAGATTGGTGCCGACCGGAATGTTCACGACAAGCTGCTGAATATAGGTTTGGAGCGGATAGTTAGCGGAGGTGTTGCTCAGCACCAATCCGTTGAAGAACTCGTTCCAGTGATAGACGCTTAGGAACAACGCTACTGCGGCAAGCACGGGGATCGAGCATGGGATATAGACCCGGAACAACACCGACCATGGTCCCGCGCCGTCGACGACGGCCGCCTCGTTCAGCTCCTTCGGCAAGTTGCGGAAGAAATTCATGATCAGGATGACGTCGAACACCGGCACTCCTCCGCCAAGCACCAACGCCCAGATCGTATCGATCATTTGATAGTTTTGAATGGTGAGATACCACGGGATCAATCCCCCGTTGAACAGCATACAGAACACAAGAATCCACATGAACACATTGCGCGCCTTGAAGTCCTTCTTCGGCCGCGCCAGCGGATAAGCCATCAATACCGTCAGCAACAAGCCGAGCGACGTGCCAAGCACGGTGCGCTGGATGGAAATCCAGAACGAGTTGAAAAACATTTTGTCGCCGATGATTTCCTTATAAGGCTCCAAGGAGAACCCGATCGGATACAGGGTGACGAGACCCGCGTTCGCGGCCGCCTTGTCGGAGATCGATACGCAGAAGGTGTACCACAGCGGGTAGACGCAGCTGACGAGCAGAAGACCGAGGACGATGATATTGACGATATCGAACGTTCGCGAGCCTAACGTTATATTTCTGACCAATTCAGCGCCCTCCTCTTAGAATATAGTGTAATCGGCATAACGGTATGCTAGTCGATAGGAAATGTAAATCAGTACAAAACTAATGACCGACTTGAACAACCCTGCCGCCGTCGCGAGCGAGAATTGGAGATTTTGCAGGCCCAGCCGGTATACCCATGTGTCCAAAATATCGCCGGTGGAATACACAAGCGGATTATAAAGGTTGTAAACTTGGTCGAAGCCGGCGTTCAACACGTTGCCGAGACTAAGGACGCCAAGCAGGACAACCGTTGTCGTCAATGCCGGAAGCGTGACGTGCCGGATTAACTGCCACCGGTTCGCGCCATCTATGGCGGCTGCCTCGTATAGATTGGGATTTACGCCCGTCAGCGCCGCAAGATAAATAATCGCGTTAAAGCCGAATTCCTTCCACACGTCGGTGCCGATGATTAACTGCCGGAAGATGCCCGCATCCGCCATGAACAGCTGGGGATCGGTGCCGAAGTAACCCAGAACCGTATTCACGACCCCGTAATAGCCGAAAATCCCGATGACGATCGTGGACATGATGACCCACGACAGAAAGTGCGGCAGGTAGACAATCGTCTGCACCAGCTTCTTGTAGCGAAGGCTGCGCAGCTCGTTCAGCAGAATGGCAAACACGAGCGGAACGATCAAGTTCAGCACGATCTTGCCGATCGCGATGATGAAGGTATTCGCAATGACCGTCTTGCTATCGTTCAGCTGGAACATGTACTTGAAGTTTTCGAGTCCGACCCACTCGGATTTGAGCAGTCCCGCTCCCGGATTGTAGTTCTGGAATGCCATCACAATGCCGAACATCGGCACGATGCTGAATAGGACAAGCCAGACCATACCCGGCAGTAGCATGAGGTAATAATGCTTCTGATGGCCCAATTTCCTCATTGCGGCTAACCTCCCTTCCCTCTTGCAAACCAAGCCTCTGCGGAAGGCACTATGATGCAGTGCCTTCCCCAGCTTGATGAAGTCTTACTTCTTCAAGAGCTCCGCGACTTCCGCCGTAATTTCGTCCCCGCCTTGCGCCTTCCAGTCCTTCACGAACTTGTCGAAGGAATCGATCGACGCCTGGCCAAGGATGATCTTCAGCACGGTCTCGTCTTCCATCTTCTTCAGGTTGGCCCATTTCGTTTCCATCGTCTCGGTCTGGTTATAGGTCACGCTATACACCTTCTTGTCGATCGGAACCGTCGAGAACGGACGATCGCCGATCATGAGGGAGTAGAGACGCTGGAAGTCGCCGAAGTTCGCCGTATTGAAGTTGCTGACATTCAAATCGTCGAAAGGAGGCTTGATGACGTCCTTCACCTTCTTCGCGTCCGCGTACATCAGTTTGTACAAGCTGTTAGGCTTGTTGTAATCCTCCGGATCGGCTTCGCCCTTTAGCACCTTCATCAGCTCGGTATACTCGTACTCCGTCTCGTTGGCCGCCGCCATGACGTTGCGAAGCGGATACCAGCCCACGGCAACCGACAAATCAAAGGTCGCTTCGTCGCGCACAAGAGCATTGTTCATGATGAGGATGGCTTTGACGACATCCGGCTTGGCGTTTTTGCTAATCAAGGTGTAGCTGCTGCCCGTCGTCTTCATATGCGTATTCCACTTGCCATCGTCGGTATAGACCGGATAAGCTTGCCAGTTCGCCGTCGGATCGTTTTTGAAGGAATCCCCGTTTCCGTAGCCGCCGCTCCACCATGGGCCGAAGAAGATGCCCGCCTGATTGGCATTGATCGGATCCCCTACGTTGTCGCGAGTGCCCACCTCGGGATCGATCAATCCTTTTTGGTACCAGTCGGCCAGCAGGGCCAGCGTTTGCTTCGTATTCTCCGACGTCGTTCCGTAAGATACCGTCCCGTCGCCGTTATCGAGCCAGTAACCCGGATAAGCGTCCATCGCGCCGAAGATCGGATCGAAACCTCCCAGATTGTTGGAGGACAAGAGGAACGTGGAGTAAGGGAACGTATTTTTGGAAGGTCCGGCGATGCCGATCGTTTTGTCTCCGCCCAGCTTGTTGTCCTTGAACGCTTGCGCGGCCTTCTCGATATCCGCCATCGTCTTCGGAACCGGCAGACTCAGCTTGTCGAGCCAATCCTTGCGGATCCACATGACGTGAACGCCATCGGTATCCACCGTAATGTTCGGAAGGGATACCATCTTGCCCTCGTAGCTGGCGTTCTCCATGGCGCGGCCGTCGGTGCTTGCCATAATGTCTCTTACCTGCGAGGATTGGTACTGCTCGAACAGATCGGTAATATCGTACAGCAGCCCCGAGCTGGCCGCTTTGGTCATGAAGGAGCGGTCATCGACGACCATGCCGTCAGGCAGCTTGCCCGACGCGATCGTCAAGCTTACCTTTTGTTTGAAATCGTTGCCGGTCGCCGCGGTCCAATCGACAATGACGTTGATGTTGTACTTTTCTTTCAGATAGCGCGTGTACTGGTTATTGCTGACGCTGTCGCCCTCCGGCAGCGTTTTGTCCGTCGGATCGACCACCATGCCGATGTGGACGTCGACGGGCTCCGGAAATTTGGAGAAGGCCAGGTCGTCACCCGAGAGCGCCGGACTTTCCGTGCCGGCGTCCGGACTTGGAGACGCTTTCAAGTCATTCGGCGAGTTATTGGAAGACGTACATGCCGTGACGCTTAAGCCGATTAATGCAATGGATAGCAGCTTTGCCATGTTCTTTTTCATCTTACCCCTCCTAGACAATGATTGTGATTGGTTGCGTTTTCATGATTTTATTGTACAGGGGGAACGGCGAAAAAAAGTCGGACGGTTGCACCGTGTTTTGGTGATGAAAGTAACGCCAAGGTAGACATTTGTTCGATCGGCTGTAATCATTCCCCCCCCTTATGCTGGGCACGAAATTCGGAAGGCAAGAGACGGGTCTGCTCATAGAAGAGGTGGGAAAAGTATTTGGAGTCGTTATAGCCTACGGCATGGGCCACCCACGCGATCGACTGATTCGTCTCGCAAAGCAGCCGTTCGGCGGCTCTGATCCGCTCCTGCCTTAAGTAATCGTTATACGTCGAGCCGGTCAGCTTCTTGAAGCATTGGCTGAAGTAGCTTCTGCTCATGTGCACGTGATCGGCAACGTCCTCGGCGTGCAGCGTAGTCGAGGCTTGCTCGCGAATGAACAGCACGGCTTTCAAGATGCTGTTCGTCGTGTTGGTAAAGTCGGCGGATGCCGCCACCTGCGCATACACGCGGTTTCGGTAGTCGCGCAGCCAATCCACCGCCTGCCGGACGTCGGTCGCGTCGGAACGGAGCTCCGCAGGAAGCAGCAGCTCGGTCTCCAGCTGCGACAGCACGCGTATGAACAGCCCTTCCAGTCGGCGGAAGGACACCTTGGCGTCCACGGTCTGCTTGCATAGGCGCTGGAAGACCGATTCATTATAGAGCCAGTAGTGGGAGCGCCATTCCCGCTCCAGGCCGCTCCATTCTTCTTCTTCCCGAGAGCAGCTAGTCGGCTCGGAGACAAGCGGAGGGGACGTCGACGACACGAGAGGATCGGCCGTGCGAATCGGCGTTTCGCCCGTCATTTGCTGCTGAATCCGCCTCAGTATTTGTTCGTCGTCCTCCGATTCCAGACGCACCTTGGAGAGGTAATCGAGAACGCCCATCCGGTAAGCCGTCTGCACGTTCTCGAATTCCTCGTGGAAGGATAAAATCACGGAGCGCAAGGACGGGAATCGTTGCCTCGCCACTTGTAGCAGCTCCATCCCCGACATGACGGGCATCGAGAGATCCACGAACATGAGGTCCACCTCGTGCCGCTCCATAAACTCCAGCGCCTTCGCGCCGTTCGCCGCTTCACCCACGACGACCATATCGTGATTGGACCAGGGCATCATCGAAATCAGGCCTTTGCGCGCAAGCTTGTCGTCGTCGACAATCAATACTCGAATCATACCGCTCTCTCCTTTCCATGATGGACAATAGGAAGCTCTAACGTCACCGTCGTGCCTTGATTCTGCGTGCTTTCGATCCCCATCCGGGCTTTAGGGCCATAAAAGGATTCCAGCATGGAGCGAACGTAACGAAGCCCGATCCCCCAGCCTGTCTGCTGTTGGTCCGGTGTGTCGCGCTGCAGCAGGGCCAGCGTCTCCCGGCTTAAGCCTTTGCCGTCATCGCGGATCGCGATGCGCACGAGCCCCGCCGTTTCATCCGGCGTAATGCGGATATCCAGCTTGCCGTTATCGTCAAGACCGTGACAGATGGCATTCTCCACGATGGGCTGCAGAATGAACCTCGCGACTGGACAGTCGAGATACGTCCCTTCCGCGATGTCCAGGTTGACTTCAAAATCATGCCGCATTTGCTGCAGCTCCAAATACGCGCGCATGACCTCGATCTCCGACTGGAAGGTAGCCGTCTCCTGCGATTTGCCTAAATTATAACTGAGCAAAAAGATTAACGACGTCACGAATTTCTCAATCTCCGCCTGCTTGTGCATGACCGCCAGCCAGCGGACCGAGTTGAGCGTATTCATGAGAAAATGCGGGTTGATCTGGTAGGCAAGCTTCTCGATCTCCAGCTGATGCCGGCGCTTCTCCTTGTGCTCCACGTCCAGAATCAGCTGTTGAATTTGCCGCTTCATCACATTAAACTGTCCGAATATGCGGTCAAATTCATCAATCCCCGTATGATATTGCCGGGTGCCCATGAAACCCTTGCCGAACGTCCTCATTTCGTTCTCGATCAATCGAAACGGCCGGTTAATGAGACGCCTCAAGACCAGCGTGAGCATAACCATCATCAGGAGGGCAACGGCGAGTATCCAGTACATATGATTTTTCCACGTGTAGAGCTCATGATTGTAGTAAGAGACGGGAAGAAGCAGCGTGACGTCGTAGCCGTAATCGCCTTTCATCCGGTTCCATACGTAATCATCCGTCATGCCGGATGAACCGCTAAGCACGAGGTGCTCCCCGGCACTATAAGCCGTCGGATTGCTGCTATAAGTCACGAGGCCCGCCGTATCCGTAAACACTAGCATATAAGGCATATTCAAGTTTTCTGTAAGCGAATTCATTTCTTTCGTGATGTCATTCTTAGCTTCCACATACACGACCAATTGCGTGCCATCCGAAAATTGAACCTCCCGCGTGACCGACACCACCAGATCGTCGCAGAACCGGCATAACGATTTGTGCGGAGACTGGTACTTCAGCTCCCGCATGCCGGCGACGTTGGGCAAGGCTTGCAGCTTGAAGTCCCCGCGCAGCGGCAGATTCGAATACGAAGCTTGTCCACTTCCGGGATCATAGTACATGACCAACTGCATCGCCGGGTTCGAAAACGTAATTAAGCCGATATTATAGGAAATATCGCGAGAGATGAGACTCTGCTTATAATTGTCCGCGGTCGATACATACGACTCCATCAAATGACCCACCGTGCCCTCCGGCGTCATCTGCTGGGTAACTTGGAGCAGGTTATTATACATTTGATTCAGCTTGGCCGTTTGCTGGTACAGATCAACTGCCATTGAAGCTTTGATCTTATCATGCTGCATCGTGTAGATCGCATTGTAGGAGACGGACGCCATTAAGATGGCACATCCCACAAAGCCAATAGTCAGAAACACCATAATTCGTTTGCGAAGAGAGGAGAAAACAAACCGATTTCGAAGCATATACAAGTAGCCTATCTTCTTACGAGCTGTTCTAGTAGATTTAATAAAGCGATTGCCGAGCACCTCCACCACCTCACAACAAGTATGTCTTCATATTTTTCTTCAAACTGGGTATGAAAGAAACCACACTCGCTTACAAAGCTCGGTTCCCGATACTATCACTTTATCACACATAAAATTGGCCTGCAGCAGCTTCGCGTCGATTAACGTTATGAACATCCGGAGGCTGTTTTGCCCGTCCGGCAGGCGCCACACCTCCTCCATGAACAGAGAACAAAACAAAAGAGACACCGCTTTAGGTGTCCCTTTCGATTTATCATGATCGTTTTTCCAGTAACAACTTGAGTCTTTTCAAGTCCTTGTTGTTGGCATTCTTCATCATCAAAGACATAAAAGGAGAAAATAACATCGAGAATCCGGAAGGATTGCCTTTGTTTCGTAAAGTCATCCTAGTTGAATGACCGTCCACCGGCTCCCAGGTGTATGTCGTTTCCATCGGAAAGGGGCCATCCGCCGTTTTCATTACTAATTTTCTCCCCGGTGCATACTCGACGAATTGATACACATAGGAAAGCTGTTTTCCAAGGAAGGCAGCTTTAAATGCAACTTTGGAGCCAACCTCGATCCGTTTTGGCGTCTGCCATTCTGCCGAGTCAATATTGACATACCATTCTGGCGCGTTGTCGGGGTTAGCAGCATATTCCGAAACTTTATCACAAGGACAATGTATGATTATTTCTGTTAAAACATCCACCATTTCTTTATCCCTCCATGAAAATGAAAAGCGCGCATAAAAGCTGCGCGCCGCTTCACTTAAGCTAATCGTTTATCTATATCGTTGCACTCTTCTTTATGCACCAGCCTTCATCTGTTCATCTTTGTTCATGAGCCATTGCTCCAGCATATCAACAGTCATGCTCTTCAGCATGTCCGAGTGATCTTGAATGGCGTGATGCCACATGGCTGCTTCAACTTTATATTTGTTATCGTCCGTTACTTTAAATCCGCATGCGCAAGATAATGTATTCATTCGATTGATGCTCTCCTTTAACTAGGTTTATTATTTATTACATTAATGCATAGCTCGTTCAGACCACGGATCAATGCCAGGATCTTGGCCCTGCGCTATCGATTGCAGGCGTGGCATGTAATGGGTCCAGCCTTGTACATGCGAGGCGACTTCCGTTGCAGGCAGGTCGTAATGCGTCAAAACCAAGAGAGTTCCGTTATCTTTGGGGGTTAATCTAAATTCAACGGTACTGGATCCAGGAGGCACCACCTTCGATTTCTCCCAACCCCATGTCATGACAACTTTCTCATTCGGGATAATGACCTTATATTCACCCATCGCAATGTCACTCCCGTTAACGTCAATGCGATATTTGCCGCCGATACTCGGATCGAGCAATACGTGGCGCCCCATCCAACGAACTAATTTATCAGGATCGGTAAGAAACGGGAACAAGGTCTCCGGTCGGCATTCGATAAAAATTTCTTTCGTGATCGTGTCACTATTGCTTGTTGAAGTCATGTTTTTTCCTTTCCTCCTCTTCCGCTGCTTCCTTCAAGCGCATTAAGCTGTCATCCCAGAAGCTCTCGATGTATTGCATCAATTCGGCAAACCCTTCCCTCCTAATGCCGTAGTATCGTTTGGTGCCTGCTCGCCTCACAACGACGAGCCCGGCTTCTTCCAGGATTTTAAGATGCTGCGATATTGCCGGTGCTGAAATGTCAAAGTGCGACGCAATAGCGCTAGAGGTCAGTTCCCCATTACGGACGAGATGTAAAATATCTCTGCGCCTTGGCTCCGTTATGGCTTGAATGGCTTTATCGATCATGCCTTTAATTTAGCACACACTTAATTAAGTGTCAACTTAAATAAACGTATTGCACAATGACTTTATTTTTCCTAGTCTGACCTGGCGTCATTCAAAAAACTGCTTTATCCAGGCAATTGAAAAACCCGACCTGATACGGTCGGGTTTCTCATGTTTGGTGGAGGCGAACCGTGGCTATGCAAAGCCACAATTCGCCAAGTATTTGAGTGTATGCGCGATTTCAACAGCTTTCTTGATCTCTTGATGTTATCCCCTATCGATTTCAATTCCAATCAAGCGATTCCTCTCTAAGTGTTCACTCTGATTTATCTCCCGCAAGGAGGTTCTCCTCCATTAAGCTGCAATTCAAGAACAGCTTTTCGACACTGTTTAAAGAGGCTTGTACCGAAGCGATCTGATTCAGCACATCATTATAATAGATATCTTTCTCAATCATGCTTTTAATACCGCGAATCTGTCCCTCGATCCGATTTAACCGGTCAGCTAAACTACTATTGGATCTATCGGAATAATGGCCCTTACGTTCACCTTCTTCATGAGAGCAGCAGCCCATATCCTGATCCATATGTTGTTCCAAGTGTACTGTCACTTCGCTCATAGGATCTCCTCCTCTCATTCTGGAACTCGAGTCATTGATTACATGGCTGCCGTGTTATCTGCCTGCCCCTGCTTGGGTGAACGGATAAACAAGAATGCTAGCACCGCACCTGCAAAAGCTACAATACCTGACCACAAGAACGCTTGTTGAAAACCTTCGTTCAATTGAGCGGCCGGGTCAGCACCTGTTTGCGAAGCGGTAGCAGCTCCCGCTATCGCAACCATAATGGCCAGACTGATAGCTGAGCCAATCTGATAGCTCGTATTGGCAAGACCCGATGCAAGCCCTGCTTCTTCCGGTTTGGCACCCGACATAGCGGACATGGTAGCCGGAATATAAGCAAGTGACATCCCAAGGGCGCCGAGTAAGGAAGCTGGAAGAACGTTAACAATAAAGTTTCCATCAACTGGCGTATTTCCAGCGAACAGAAGCATCGAACCTCCAAGCGCAATCAATCCAATGACCAAGTTGGCCTTCATGCCGAACTTTCCGATTAATTTTCCGGTAATCAAGATCATGAAGATAGCAATCAGGATCGTCATCGGCAACAGGCCTACCCCGCCGGCGAAAGCAGAAAACTGTAATACTTGCTGCATGTAGAGATTTAGGAAATACCATAGAGGAATCCATCCTCCGGATAACATAATAAGCGCGATATTACCGGCGGCCAGATTCGGCGCTTTAAAAATCTTCAGCGGGACAAGCGGCTCCTTTTTAACAGCCTGAATGATCAGGAAAAGGATAGACAACACAGCACCCGAGATAAGCGTCCATAACGTGGACGACGCCCCCCACCCGTTATGTTCTGCAGTTACAATACCATATACTATCAATACCAATGCCGCTGTTACGAAGACGGAGCCAATCAAGTCGATGCTGCCCTTCCTCCGTACTCCCTTAGCCAAAAGCCCCGGCGATAAGAGCAATGCGACAATCCCGACCGGAACATTTATGAGAAATGTCCACTGCCAACTGAGCCACTCGGTAATGACACCGCCCAGAAACACACCTGCTGACCCGCCTGCAGCAGCTGATGCCCCCCAGAAGCCCAATGCTTTACCTAATTCTTTGGGATTGCCGCTGAAAAGCATCATAACAATCGTTAACGCGGAAGGCGCAATGAATGCGGAGCCGAGTCCCTGCAGAGCGCGGCCAACATTTAGCGATTCCTCGTTCCAAGCCAGCCCTGCCAATAAAGAAGCTAACGTAAGAATAAAAAATCCCCACATGAATATTCGCCGCTGACCATATAGATCAGACAATCGCCCTCCTAATAACAACAAACCGCCAAAGAAAATGACATAAGCATTAAAAACCCACTGCAAACTTGCTTGCGTATAGCCGAGTGCTTCTTTGATAGCTGGCAAAGCAACACCGATTATGGAAGTGTCCATGATCACCATAAAATTAGCTAAGCATAATAACGCAAGAGCTCTCCAACGCTTCGGATCTGCTTGCGGAATTTCCAGAGCTTGAATCCTTTGATTCTTCATCATTATTTCCTCCTCGACAAACAACATTTTTTTCTGGATCATTCTCAATCCTACCGTCTGAAAAGTAGTCCATCCTATCCTTGAGTTCTTCTTAGTTTGCATGAATATAGTATACCCCTGTATCCTATATTGTCAACAAGGATTTATACACCTTTTAGATGGATCGTGCGAATTATCGATGATTGGGGGTTAGGAAGAGCCGGCATTTTCACTTTAAAGCCATCCGCTTCCAGGGCCTGCCTGAAAACCGAGTACCACACCGCCTACGGGTTGGCGGTAAAGGTGTGTGCAAAAACGATTTCTTTTTTGCTTATTTTGATTCTCTTCATGACGCATCCTTCTTCCCCGACAATTTGTTAAAAAGGGGCTATCCCTTGAATCAACTTTAACATGCGATTTATACTGTAGGCAGAAGGATTTATAACTAGTATAAAAACTACCAGGTTAGGAGCATCGTGGATAATTATGCAGACCAATCTGAATCGAAAAGCAATGGGGGACTTTTTAAAAGCTCGCAGAGAAAGTCTTTCACCAGAGCAACTTGGTCTTCCTAAAGGATATACACGTAGAAGGACGCCGGGACTCCGTCGTGAAGAAGTTGCTCAACTCGCCGATCTAAGTACAACTTGGTACACTTGGCTGGAGCAGGGAAGGGACGTAGCCACATCGCCCGATGTACTGGAACGGCTTTCAACAGCGCTGCAGTTGACAAATGCTGAGCGTGAATACTTATACCTGTTAGCAGGGAGATACTCCGGGGCGCCGCTCGATTTATCCGAATACAATTTTTCACCAGCCTTTTTGAACCTGGTCACGAATACCCCCTATCCCTTCTTTGTTACTGGTCCTGAAAACCGGTTAATTGCCTGGAATGAGTCTGCCTGTGCTATAATGACGGATTTTTCTTTGATACCATTAGAGGACAGACAGATGATGAGGCTGTTCTGCATGCACCCTGCATTCCGAACGAGGATCGTGAACTGGGAGCAGTCAGTCAAAACGGCGCTGTCTTTTTACAGAAAGGTGTATGACCGTTCGGCCGATCAATATTGGTATACCAGCCTTATTGAAAATCTGAAAGTGCAGAGCAAGGAGTTTGCCGAGTGGTGGCCTCTTCACGAAGTGGCATATAGGAATGGAATAACAATGGAGATTCAGCACCCGTCCATGGGACGTTTACATTTTGAAATCATTTCATTTTCCCCAGTTAACAATCTCGAAAACCTAATGTGTTGCATTTATATGCCTATACCGGGTTCACAGACTTCTGAAAAGCTTGCAGCGTGGATGAAGCCTACATAATACAGCTCGCAATGGGCATCTGTTGATGTCTGTATTCTAACGAATAAACAATAGTCACAAATTAATGTCTCTTCTACCGAACAGTTCGAGGCGAACCGTGGCTGTGCAAAACCACAATTCGCCGGAGTGTGCAGTTCGAAAGCCTTCCAAGATTGCCTGAGGTGATTCATTATCTCCCGTGGCCATAATGCTGACGGCGGTCATCGAAACGTCGATTCCTTCGAGGAAGATCGCCCCTCATAGCACGAGCAACAGCCCCCACGATACTTTATTGCTCGTACTTCTCAGCATTTGAAACATCGCCTTTTAGCTGTAAATAATGTAGTCCCAGATCATATGCTTGCTTTAGCAACTTCTCCAAATGTCCCTGCTTAGCATCAAGGGTGTCATACAAGATCTCAACCTTGGAATTTGATATTCCAGCGTAACTAGCCATGCCCACATTCAGGTGATGAGCGAGCATCTTGTCGTAGTTTCTTTTCTCAAAATGCTCTAATGAAGCACCGGCGAGTCCAAGCCACAATACCTGGTCATGATGAAGCCTACTGGATCCGTATGCAAAACCATTGTTCCATACGCGGTCGATATACCCTTTTAGCATGGCTGGTACACTGTACCACCAAATCGGGAAAATATAGGCCAGTGCGTCGAACTGCTTCATTCGCTTGATTTCCGTCTCAACTTCAGGTGAATAGCTTTTATGATCAGTTGACCAGTCCGGCTCGTCTTCTTCCCACAAGACAGGATCAAACCCGCTCCGGTGCAAATCCAACATCTCCGTTTCATGTCCAGCATCTTGAAGGCCTTGTACAAAACGGTCTGCGATCGCAAAAGTGAAAGAATTTATTCTCGGATGGGCTACAACGGTTAATACTTTCATCCTGATATCCCTGCTTTCCTTATTTTAGTGAGCAATGAACGTTCATGAATGATCAAAGATTCGTACGCCGAACTGCTCGAAACGTGCGATAGCCGCATCCACTGGCACCAGCGTCTCAGGCAGATATATTCCACCCGCTGCGGCGGGATTGCCGTCCAAACCAAGAATACGCTCAATTGAGACTAATACGCCGAGGGCCGTAAGGTGCGCTTGGCCCTTCGGATCGGATACGACCGTTCGGCGCGTGGCCCGTTTGCCCGATTTCAGAATGCCTTCAATCTCTATATAAAGATCTTGGGAGGCTTGATTTCCAGCACGAGTCCCAATGGATTCACCCTGTATGAAATCAAACCGAACATTTGGCGCGCCAGTGGCAGCCGCTAAGCTGGGTACATCGAGCAGTCCCATCGGAAGTCCCTCTAATGTGCTTCCATCGGAAAGCTGAACATCTATCGGGCGTTGACTCGCTTCGATCCAGACCCATTTGCCGCCTTCTCGAATAAGTGCCCGACCAATGAAGCCCTCCGAATCGCCAACCGTCATCGGCCCCATCTGTTCACGATCATCGTAGAGACCTGCCAATTTAATCGAATGGATCTGCTTGAAGTCTTCAGCTGTTTTCAGTGCAACGAGCGTCATGACCCCGGATTGCGAATGACCTAGCGGGACAATCGGACGCTTCGGAGGTATCCTCAGCGTAGCAAAGGTAAAAGGTGCAACTTCGTCGGCAAGCTTTGTTATGCCGATATGGGCAATTCCCTGCTCCAAGGCGAGCCCGATCAAGATGTCGGCAGGATCCTGCAAAGCAGAGACGATGAGATCAATCTCCCCCAGATTGTCTAATCCATGATTATTCTCCAAGTCCAAGTGTGCTGTTTTGGCGTTCCCAAGTTCTTTGGCAAGCGCGATGCCTCGTTCCGGATTTCGTCCTGCAAACACGATTTCTACATCCTTGTTGATTTTACGGACATGTTTGGCAATGGCGCTGCCGACAATGCCGTATCCTCCGGCGATTAATAAGCGTTGTGTCATTTAGTTTCCCTCCACTATTTAAGTTTGAATGCTGGTATATGGAGATTATGTTCCATATGTTAACATTAGGGAAGAACGCACTTTATTGTGCTATTAACACCGAATGGTGACATAGGTACCGAAAAGTACCTATATTTTTGATAAGATTTCAGTCATCGACAGGAGGAGAATCCATGGAAATACAACCGAAGAACACATACAACATCCCGGCAGAAGCCACGCTCGACGTCCTCGGTGGGAAGTGGAAAACACTGATTCTATGCCACTTGTCCTATGGTCCCAAACGAACGAATGAGCTTAAGAAAGCAATGCCCGGCATTACGCAAAAAATGTTAACGCAGCAACTTAGAGAATTGGAGGACGACGGAATAATCTTCAGGACCGTTTACAATCAAGTACCGCCAAAAGTAGTCTATGAAATGACTGAAATAGGAGAGTCGCTTAAAGCGATTTTGGATCAGCTATGCGAGTGGGGAGAAAAATTCATTCAGGGGCAATTTCACCGAAGCTAGACCTATAGAACGCCAAGACGGAGGAAAAGCAAAGATCCACAACCTCATGCGGTTGTGGATTTACATGGTGTTGTCACGGTTTTGATGTCACCCGAGCAACGCCCCTATGAATCATCTGTCGACAGAATGTTCGTTTAAAATGTTTGCTGTAATCTCCAATGAATGAATTCCTTTTGCAATATCTACGATAAATTCCACTGCATATTTACGTTCCATTTTTAGATGTTTTCCATTCAACATAAGGAATGATTTTGTAACTAGATAGGCTGTCCGTTTATTGCCATTGTGGAAGCAATGATTCTTCACCAGAGACTCTAGAAGGGCAGCGGCTTTGTCAAATAAATTGGGATAAGCATCTTCTCCAAAAACACTTTGCTGAGGTCTATGTACCGCAGATTCCAGCAAGCCGTGATCCTTCACACCCGCTTGGTCTGCGTCGTTCATTTTCTTCATCATGAAGTAGTGGGCAGAAACAACCTCTTCTTTGGATAGGAATGTTGTCATTTCATCTATCCCTCAAATCCTCAAGGATACCTTCATCTTCTTCAAATACGTCAAAGAACGCTTCAAGAACTTCTGGTCTTACATTATCGGGGAGTTGAACTTGCCGAACCTTTTTCAATACCACTTCACCACGATCATTTTCAATAAATTCAATCTCATCGCCTTGTGAGACATTCAATTTTTCAGCCAGGCTTTTTGGCAAGCTTACTCCCAAGCTGTTGCCCATTCTTCCGATTTTGCGAGAATAACGCTTCATATTCTGCTTATCATTTGTCACTTTGATCACACCATTCATATTCATTCTCCTTCCTATATTATGATCGGCCTTCGACCAGTTATACCTTGTAATTGTTATAACTTTTATAACGTATGTACATTTTATCAAAATTCTCAACGCTTATAAAGCAAAAACCCGACCTGATCCGGTCGGGTTTCTCATGTTTGGTGGAGGCGAGGGGATTTGAACCCCTGTCCCGCACTTTCCACTATATTCGCGTTAGTTTATTAAATCCCAGGAAGCCTTATCCTATATGGTTTCCTGGAATTCCAAATGTTACGCAATCCCGGACTGTTTTACCCGTGTTTAGTACTTGTCACAGCGTTTGACTACATCATGTCTACACATTTCGGACAGGATATCTTATCAAAATTCGGGATGAATTAATGTGATTTGCGAAATATTATTGCGTATTCAAATAATGTCGCAGCTCTTCTTGATCTTGCACGGGATTCAAATATTTCAACCCAAAAACCTCAGCTACCTGCTTAAAATCTTTATTATTATTGCTGACCAACACAGAACCCGTTATCAATGCTGTCGCTGCTATCAGTGCATCCGGCAGTTTAATTTTCTTTCCGTATTCGTAATCCAGTCTTGAGCGTATTGTAGCTGCTTTTCTTGCAATCGTCCGATTCACATCGAGCACTTGATCAGAATCGTCAACAAATTCCTGTATACCTAGCCGCAATTCACGGTTAACATGGTTTTCCCCCACTGAAAGCAACTCTGCCTCCGTAATAGTGGACAACACAACAACTCATGAGCAGTATCTTCACCATATAACTGCTGCAGAAAATGGACTACAGGCGGATACTGCCTAAAGTAATAAATGCAAATGTTGGTATCTAACAGAAAACTGCTCACAACCGGCTCCCCTCCCGGTCATCTTCACCGTCCCTTTCAGCTATCGCTTGGAACTCTTTTTTTACCGAATCAGGCGCATTTTTCAAGATGCCTGCTGTTTTCTCCAGCATTCTCATCCTACGTGCTTTCTTTGCCCCTTGATCCGTATTATTGTTTTTTTCCAAGCGAATCACCATCCCGTGATCAATCTCATCGATCTTCATATTCACATACTCATGAGAGTCAATTAGTTTTTGAAATTCCGGTACGAACAGTGAATGATCCTTGATTTGTTTCATTGGCGATCACCTCACAATTACTTTATTTCATTATAACAGAGGTCGAAGTATACTAACAGCGTAGACATGCCCAGTATACTGTAAACGCAGCCCCGACAACTGCTGATGCACTTGAAACCCGTGTAATCTTTTTTTTCATGTAAATAGCAATGTTCATGCTGGAATTTTTTCTCAACTGAAATGAAAACAGCAATAACCACAACCTCACACGGTTGTGGTTTTTACAGGCGAGGGGATTATTGATATCCCGATTAAATTGCTTACGATGTCTATCACCGATGACAACCATTGCGGTAGATATCAATGCCGTGCTCGTCCATGTAGCAGCACGTAGAAGCTTCATCCATTCCCTGCGCGCGGTTGAACCCCTATCCTCTTCGGGCCTAATGTACTTCAACCCGGCCTCCACCAAATGAAAAACCCGACCTCTCGCGGTCGGGTTTTTCATTTGGTGGAGGCGAGGGAATTTGAACTCTAGTCCTTGATTCTTTGAGGCTTGTTGAATAATGTTATCAAATCCCGTAAAGCTTTACGACGTGCTACTTATTAGATGGTGTTAATCTGATTTATCGCTGATTATATCATTTTACAGCTTTTGTCTACACCGTGTCTATAAATTCGGACAGGACTTTCGGATAAAATACGCTACATAATAGCAAGTTTATTCGAATCAAATTTCCAATGAGGCTTTTGAATTGTCAAGTTTATAATCCTTATAAACACATCTACTGTAAATCCAGGTCACTCATAACTTTCCAAGTTCTCAAGTAGTTTCACAAAACACTGCCGAAGCAGAGGCCAATAACTATTCATAGATCGCCCTGATACGAATAACTGCACTGCATCGCTTTTCTTTCCCCTTGCACACTTACCCTATATTCACATGACTTATGCAGTTCATTCCAAGTGATGGAAACCGATTAATAGTCATAGAAATGTAAGCTAAAAAACGGAAAACCCCTTGACTTTTGGAAATCACCCCAATAATCGCGAAGAATACC
>NZ_JAVFVT010000048.1 GCF_030929555.1 Paenibacillus sp. LHD-117
CGGGAATCCGATACGGGCAAAGCCATATATAAATTTCGAAGCCAGACGATTGAGCGAAGTTTCGCGGACGCCAAAGTGCTCCACGGACTTCGCTATTGCCGGTTTCGGGGAAGAGACAAGGTGCAGATGCAAGTGTTGATGACAGCAACTGCACAGAACATAAAGAAAATAGCCACGCACCTCGCTAAGCTAGCGGGGTGAGTAATTCCGCATGTTTATGCGTCTCTCCTCCAATAAAAAGTCTCAAGACAATTTCATTAGTGGGGTTTCCCAACAGCCTGATTTCATGCAGCAATTTCAGCCGCTTATTTAGCCTGCGGTCGTATAAGTGGTGAAATTGCTGTACGGAGTACAGGAATGGCCAATAGCAGAAGGCTTTTCACTCAAATTTGCTGTATGGAATACAGGAATCGCTCCAAGCGACTCGAATAGCGGATATCCCGAAGAGTGCTCACACATCAGACTAATCGAATATTAGTTGCTTGGAAGGTGCACATGCCAAGCGGCCCAAATAACAGATGTCCTAAAGTATGCTCGCACCAAGCGACTCAAATGGCGGATGACCTGAGGTATGCTCGCACATCAGACTAATCGAATATTAGTTGCTTGGAAGGTGCACATGCCAAGCGGCCCAAATAACAGATGTCCTGAAGTGTGCTCGCGCCAAGCGACTCGAAAAGCGGATGTCCTGAAGTGTGCTCGCGCCAAGCGATTCGAAAAGCGGATGTCCTGAAGTGTGCTCGCACCAAGCGACTCGAAAAGTGGATGTCCTGAAGTGTGCTCGCACCAAGCGACTCAAATGGCGGATGACCTGAGGTATGCTCGCACCGAGCGTCTCGAGTGACGGATTTCCTGAGGATGCCTCGCTCCAGGCAATTGTTGTGCCGAATGTTCGACAGCTCGCCGAGAGCAAACCAGCCTCTAACTAACTAGCCAAGCCAACAGCGCCTCACTTCCGCAAAATATCCTCCGTCATCCGGTCGGCCGCGGCCGAGGTGGACGTGCCCGTCGCCGCAGCCGTTTCGTACACGTTGGTCAGCGTGCCGTAAATCTTCTCCACGTTCCGCTTCGCTTCTGCCGCGTCCCCGCCGCCGAGCTCCGAGCCCGTCACGATAATGCCTCCGGCATTGATGACGTAGTCCGGCGCGTACAGGATGCCGAGCTCCCGCAGCTTCTCTCCGTGCCGCGCCTCCGCGAGCTGGTTGTTTGCGGCTCCCGCGACGATCCTGCAATCGAGCCGCTTCAGCGCCGCGTCGTTCAGGATGCCGCCAAGCGCGCATGGGGCGAACACGTCGCATGGCACGGATAGGATGGCCTCCGGCTTGCAAGGCGTCGCCCCGAAATCCGTGGCAGCCTGCTTCACGCGTTCGGGGTCGATATCCGTGACGACCAGATAAGCCCCGTCCTCCCGCAAATACCGGCATAGCCGGTAACCGACCTTGCCGAGACCCTGCACGGCAATCGTTCTGCCAAGCGTTGATTCCATACCGAATACGCGTTTCATTGAAGCCCGTATGCCGAGGAAAACGCCGTATGCCGTCATCGTGGCGGTCAAATCGTTTACGGCGCCGAGCGAGCCCGACACGTCGGTGACATAAGAAGTCGTCTCGCGGATGCGGTCCATGTCGGCGACCGTCGTGCCGAGATCCATGCCGGTAATGTAGTGGCCTTGCAGCTTATCGATATAACGGCCGAGCGTTCGGAACAGCTGCTCGCGAGCTCCTTGTCCGGGATGGGATAAAATAACCGCTTTGCCCCCGCCGTAGGTAAGGCCGGAGATCGCGGATTTGTAAGTCATGCCTTTAGCGAGCCGCAGCGCGTCCGTGACAGCCGCTTCGTCGCTGTCGTATTGCCACATTCGGCATCCGCCGAGAGCGGGGCCAAGCCTCGTATTATCGATGGCGATGATCGCTTTGAATCCGCTCGCCCTGTCCTGGAGGAAGAATACCCCTTCATAATTTTGCTGCCACATGTCCAAGATGAACCCTCCCTCGAAAGTTCGTTCATGCTGCGGGTCTGATGGGTCTGTATGATGATAGAATATTCAGCGCGGCATGCCTTGGACTAGGCGTAAGCGGGGGATGGGCGGCACGAAGATACGTGGTATACTTTTCCTTATTCATCATTTCGAGTTTACGAAGGAGTGTATGCGAATGGTATTGCCAAAACCGTTGGACGGCCTTTACCCGCCGCCTTTCAACAACTACATCGTGCTGGTGCCGGAGAGCGATCCCGTCCAGCTGCTGAAAGAGCAGGGAGAGGCAATCGACGCCTTATATGAGTCGATCGGCGAGGAGCGAAGTTTTTTCCGTTACGAGGAGGGCAAATGGAGCTTGAAGGAAGTACTCGGCCACATCATGGATACGGAGCGGATTACGAGTTACCGCTTGATGTGCGCCGCCCGTGGAGATCAGACGCCGCTGCCGCGGCATCCGGATCAATTCGTGAACTTCACGAAGTTCGACCGGCGTCCTTTGGCCGAGCTCGTTGCCGAGTATCGCGCCGTCCGGGCCGCAACGCTGGCTCTTGTGCAAGGACTGGAGGCGGAGGAGCTTGGCCGCACGGGAGTGGTGAACGATACGAAGACGATCGCGTCGGCGCTCGTTTATTTTATCGCGGGACATGCGGAGCATCATCTTCGTATCGTGAGGGAGAGGTATTTGCCGAAGTTGGGGCAGTAGAACATGAGTAAGATGGGCTGGAGAAGGGGAGTTGGAAGGAGAGCATACGAGCTAGTTGGAGTGCTAGAATAATACCAGAAGCGATAGGGGCTGTCCTGAAAGTCGATTTGACTTGGGCGGCCTCTTATTTGTATTTCTATTCAACTTATCAGGCCAAAACCATATTCTTGCGGCCGGTCTTTTCGATCCGAGCGATCTTATTCGACAATTATGAATCGTCCATAAATTAATAAATCAGTCTCAAGTCACTACTATTGAAGACAAACGACAAAATGACTGCAGGTTCGACAATTTACAACATTTTTCATCTATTACAATTATCGAAATGTTGGATTATAATGGATATCGTGATTGTTGATATCGAATCATAGAGTCCTATTAATCTAGTCCAAAAGGAGAAGTTTCATGAACATGAAAAAAACGATTGTGATGTGCATTTTAACAGCATTATTGGTTCAATTGACTTTCATACCTGGAATGGCTCAGGCACAATCTGCAACTAATTATCCATCGGTTGCAGCGGGCTATTATCACACCTTATTTTTGATGCCGGATGGAAAGGTAAGAGGAGTAGGTTTAAACAACTTAACTCAGGTTGGAAATGGTTCGACTAATACTGCAAGTTCACCAGTAGAAATTAACCTGACGAGAATTCGCCAAATAACTGCTAGTAAGTACTATAGCTCTTATGCAGTAAATGAATCGGGGGAAGTATTTGTTTGGGGATATAATAGCAACGGAGAACTAGGGACTGGAAATACGTCGCAATATTCAGTACCTACTAAGAACACCAATTTATCAAATGTCATGCAAGTAGCGGCAGGAGACAATTTTGCCGTTGCTCTTATGAAAGACGGAACTTTAAAAGCATGGGGTAATAACGGAGTTGGACAATTAGGGAATGGGACATACAGTAACTCATTAACTCCTGTAACGATACCCGGAATATCTGATGTCAAAAAAATTGCTGCTGGCTCTAACTATGTTGCTGCATTGTTAAATAACGGAACGGTTAAAACTTGGGGATATAATCAATACGGACAATTAGGATTAGGTCATACTAATACTGTGAGTTCTCCCACAGTTGTTCCAGGGCTAACGAATGTTAAAGATATAGCTGCAGGAAGTCAATATGCTCTGGCAATCATGAATGATGGTACAGTTAAGGCATGGGGAATTAATGCCAATGGTCAATTGGGAATTGGTTCGACTGCTCAGCAATTATCGCCAGTTAATATCAGTGGACTAGATAATGTATCCCAGATTTCAGCAGGAAGTAGTCATACACTTGCTGTATTAAATGATGGTAAGGTCAAGGTATGGGGCAACAATTATAGTTATCAATTGGGTTTAGCTTCCCAGGGAAATTATACTTCCCCGATAGAACTTAAAATAGATAACATCCTTTATGCTGCAACGGGATACGACTATAGCTTTCTAATATCGAGAGACTATAGTATTCGTGGCATGGGGTCTAACTCCAACTTTCAGCTAGGTCTAGGAGATAGTAGCCCGCGTACGACACCAACTTTAATTAATATGCAAGTCATGACCATTCCGATTCAGGCCACGGGTTATATTGGGCAAAATTTTATTGCTACGGGACCAAATTCTAATTCTACTTTTATTTATTCGAATGGTGTAATGAAGGTAACAGGGAGTAACAGTTCCGGCCAATTAGGATTAGGAGATTCGATCGGCCGCAATACACCGACAACTATCTCTGACCTAACCGGAATAAAGCAGCTTGTAGCAGGCACATCCCATACCCTGACGTTAATGGAAGATGGCACGGTCAAGGCGTGGGGATCGAGCTCTTCCGGTGGGTTAGGATTAGGGAACACGACCAGCAGAAATATTCCTACTACGATAGCTGGCTTAACTGGAGTGAAGCAGCTTACAGCGGGATCATCCTCATCCCATACACTAGCATTAATGGAAGATGGATCGGTCAAGGCATGGGGGTCTAACTCTTACGGTCAGTTAGGATTAGGACTAGAAGACACGAGCGATAGAAATATTCCTACTACAATATTAGGCTTAACCGGAGTGAAGCAGATAGCTGCGGGCTCGTACTATACCCTGGCGTTAATGGAGGATGGGACGGTCAAGGCGTGGGGGAATAACGTTTCTGGTCAGTTAGGATTAGGAGACACGACCAGCAGAAGTATCCCAGTGACTATAACTGGCTTAACCGGAGTGAAGCAATTATCGGCGGGCAACTCCCATATGATGGCGCTAATGGAGGATGGAACGATTAAGGCGTGGGGATCTAACTCTTCCGGTCAATTAGGATTAGGCGACACGACCAGCAGAAATACTCCTACTACAATAGCTGGCTTAACTGGAGTGAAGCAACTCGCAGCAGGTTCATCCCAAACGTTGGCGCTAATGGAGGATGGAACGGTAAAGGTTTGGGGATCTAACTCTTTCGGTCAATTAGGATTAGGAAACACGACCAACAGAAGCATCCCCACAACTATTTCTGGCTTAACTAAAGTAAAACAACTAGCAGCAGGTGCTTCACATACCGTAGCATTAATGGAGGATGGAACGATTAAGGCGTGGGGATCTAACTCTTCTGGTCAATTAGGATTAGGAGGTACAACGGCTATAAAAAATATTCCCACAGCTATATCTAGCTTAACCGGGGTGAAACAGATAGTCGCAGGCTCTTATTATACCTTGGCGTTAATGAATGAAGGAACGGTTAAGGCTTGGGGATCTAACTCTTCCGGTGAATTAGGATTAGGAGACACGTTTACCAGATATATCCTTACTCATATAGCTGGCTTATCTGAAGTAAGGCAGTTAGCGGCACGCAGTAATCATGCATTAGCATTAATGCAGAATGGAACGATCAAAACTTGGGGTGTAAACTCTTATGGACAATTAGGATTGGGAGATACGACCAGTAGATATACTCCTACTTCAATTTCTGGGTTAGCCGGAGTGAAACAGATAGTAGCGGGCTCATCTTATACCTTGGCGTTAATGGAGGACGGGACGACTAAAACTTGGGGATTAAACTCGTCCGGTCAATTAGGATTAGGTGATGCGATCAGCAGAAATATCCCAACGACTATAACTGGCTTAACTGGAGTGAAGCAGCTAACGGCAGGCGATTCCCATACGTTGGCGTTAATGGAAGATGGAACAGTTAAGGCGTGGGGGGCTAACTCTTCTGGTCAATTAGGATTAGGCAATACGACCAGCAGAAATATCCCAACGACTATAGCTGGCTTAACTGGAGTGAAGCAGCTATCGGCGGGTAATTCACATACGTTGGCGTTAATGGAAGATGGAACGGTTAAGGCTTGGGGATCTAACTCTTCCGGTCAATTAGGATTAGGTGATACGAATAACAGGAATATCCCAACGACTATAGCTGGCTTAACCGGAGTGAAACAGATAACGGCAGGCTTTTATTATACCTTGGCGTTAATGGAGAATGGAACAATTAAGGTTTGGGGTTCTAACTATGAGGGTCAATTGGGATTAGGTGACATATCAAGTAGAATTATTCCAACGACTCTAGCAAGTTTAACTGGAGTAATGCAGCTAGCAGCGGGCAACCTCCATACGTTGGTGTTAATGGAGGATGGAACGCTCAAAGGATGGGGGTTAAACACTTCTGGACAATTAGGATTAGGACATTCAAAGTATGCTTATGAACCAACTAATCTAATGATGATTCATAATACTCCTGGACTCGTCCTTAGCGGTCTACCAGACACCACAGTCACCGCAAGGATATTTCTTGATTCCGGAACAGAACCTTTAGAAACAAAGAATGTTCGATTATCTCAAGAGAGTAGTTACGTCAATTTCGAGTCTTTATATACGTCAGCCTTATCACAAGGAACCCATAAATTAGTATTTGAAGTAACAGACGGTGTCCAACTCGTTCGTAAAGAAGTTCCTTTCGAAGTGACAAATGCTTTACCTACAATAGACTCTTTCAACATAACATCGGATACGAACTCCATAACGGCAATCGGATCATCTGCCAGCGGGGCATTAGATCCTTCGCCTTATCGCTTTATCTTCGATGAGTCCGACAGTGGTTGGATGACAGGCAGTCCTGCAGCAACTTATACACTAAACGGACTGCAGCCTAATACGAAATACCCTGTCGAATTTCAAGTGAAGAACGCTAACGGCCAGATTACAACACAGAAGAAAGATGCATTTACGTTAGCAGCCGCACCAACCTTAGCCTCATCAGGTATTACACCAACATCCGCAACATTTACTGTGTCAGACTCAAACCCTTCAGACACCTCCTATCAGATTACAGTTGGCAATAAATTTGTTTCTACAGACGGCACGTTAACGATGCAACCCGTCTGGATTTCGATTCCGGCCAAGAAAATTACGGTCAAAGGCCTACAGTCCGGCACTAACTACAAATTCCAAATCAAGGCTCGGAATAAGGAAGGGATCGAAACGGCAATATCGGCCGCGGTGCAAGCCGGCCCGCCTATTAAACCACCAACTATTCCAGCAGGACTCAAGGCCGTACCATTAACGAATCAAATTGAACTGAGTTGGAAGCCCGTACTTGAAGCCACGTCCTATCAATTGGAGACGGATGGATCGATTGTAGAAGTTGGCATTCAATTGTCTTATATTCACAATAACTTGACGCCTAGTACTTCCCATCTTTATCGCGTACGCGCAGTGCGAGACGGAGTGCCTGGAGAATGGAGCGAGCCACTATCTACAAAGACGTTAATGCCTGCACCGGTTACGCCAGCTTCAGTGACGGTTAGCTCAACCGCAAAGAGCGTAACGATTCAATGGAGCGGCGTGACCAACGTGCTGAGCTACGAATTGGAATGGGACGGTCAATTATATCGTGTAGGTAGAGAAGCTACAGTCTATACTTTCAGAGATTTACTACCTGGATCTCAGCATTCGTATCGCGTTCGCGCCATCAATACAGGCGGACCGGGTCCATGGTCTTCACTCAGAACGGTGCTGACACTACTAACAGCACCTGCTGCACCTGCGGGGATAACCGGATCGGCATCCGACACCACGGTACATCTGAACTGGCAACGAGTTGAGGATGCAACTTATTACGAAATTATGGCGAATGGAGTCGTATTTTATAACGGTTCTGCTAATTTTGCTTCGCTTGGCGGTTTGCAACCGAATACAACCTATCAATATAGCGTTCGGGCTTGGAATGAGTTAGGTTCCAGTACGTGGAGCAACTCGCTTTCTTTAACGACGTTCGCTTTGGCTACGCCGAAGTTAACCAAAGAATATGCGGATGATACGGAACTTTCATTGAAATGGGGGGCAGTAACCGGAGCGTCAAGTTATGAGTTGGAACGTAACGGCGTCCTCCAACAAGTTAGCGGCATAAACGTCATTCAAGAAGGCTTGCAGCCTGAGACCGTATATACGTACCGAATTCGAGCAAAAGGTTCTAACGGAAGTAGTGCATGGTCCTCCGAGATGAAGCTGACTACGCTTCCGGCTAAGCCGGTTGCGCCTGTCGGAATCTACGCCGTAGCAGGTAAGGATTACATTACTTTGTCTTGGGAGAACGTCGTCGGAGCTAGCGGCTATCAAGTTGAAATCGATGGTAAGGTGATAATGGATAACTTTAATGCCACGTCTTATTCAGACGAGCTTCTTGATCCTTTCACCGCGCATACGTATCGTATTCGAGCAGTAACCGATGCGGTTCAAGGCGATTGGACGACCGCCATTGCTATGAGAACGTTACCTGAAGTGCCGAAAGCACCTGAAGGCATCACGCTCTCCTCTTCCGGGAACTTAGTACAATTGTCGTGGGCAGAAGAACCTTCGGCAGTACGTTATGAGCTCGAGATCAATGGCGCTGTGAAAGATGCAGGATTGCAGACGAGTTATACGCACCGTAGGGTAGCTGCAGGTTCCGAAAATCGTTATCGGATACGCACAATTAATGAAGCGGGTATCGGAGCTTGGAGCAATCTGATCGTGAACAATACAATAAACGCGAAGCTAACCAAAGGGAAGTTGGTCGATCTTAATTTGACGGCCTCCGATATCACGGATTTCAGCAAATATACTTTGATGATTAGTTATGACGCCAATGCAATGAAGGTGACGGATTTATCCTCCCTTACAGGAAAACCGGAATTAACGACGGGTCGCATTGAAGGGACAGATATCACCATCATGCAATTTACCCCGGGTCGTATCACCTTTGTGACGGATAAGCCGATTGAATCCGGACAGTCTTGGACGGGCGTTATTAACAGCATAAAATTCCAGGGACTCGCTTCCGGCGGATCTTCCATTACGTATACGGTTGTCCAACAATCTTAAATAGTAATAACGATGAGAGTCCCATTATTCGATATCGGAGGAACCTATGAAAACTATTTTATCGGCTTTATTCAAAAGCTTATTAATCATCGTATTGCTGAGCTCTTTCGCTCAAGATTACAGCTATGTATACGCTGAAGGGCAGAAGAACAAACCCACTCCACGGAGTAAGACTGAAGTGCTTGTCAAATACAAAGACCAGTCCAAATCCAAGGAAGCGAAGGAGCGGGTAGACAAGAAGTTATCGGCTAACGATCTTACCAGCAAGCGCAAAATGCAGCGTACCGGTGTGGAATTGCTAACGATTGAGGGTACAGGCTCGATGGAGGGGGTTCTGAGCGAACTTCGCAAAGATCCAAACGTACAATACGCGCAGCCGAACTATGAGCTAACACCTCTTGCGTTACCCGAGGATGAGCGATTTGAGGAATCTTGGGGATTGAACAACACAGGCCAAGACGTTGCGATGCAGCAAGGAGTGAAAGGCGTTGATATTCGCACGCTTGAAGCTTGGCAGCATACGACGGGACAAGCGTCTACGCTAATCGGAATATTGGACACGGGTATCGATATCCAGCATCCCGATTTGGCGGATCGTATTTATAGAAATTCGCTGGAGATTTCGGGCAACGGACTTGATGATGACGGGAATGGATATATAGATGACACGAGCGGTTGGGATTTTGCTAATGACGACGCAACCGTATTTGATGCGGCAACACATGACAAACATGGTACGTTCGTGGCTGGTTTAGTTGCGGCAAGCGCTAATAGTATTGGAACAAGGGGCGTGGCGCCGAACATCACTCTGCTACCATTAAAGTTCATGTCGGACAACAAAGGATATACATCTGACGCGATTGCGGCGATCGAATATGCCAAACAAGCCGGAGTCAAGATCATAAATGCCAGCTTCGGCAGCCCATCTTCTAATCCGGCCTTAGAGGATGCTATACGCAATAGCGGTATCTTGTTCATAAGCGGTGCTGGAAACAATGGACAGGATACGGCGGCAAGTCCCGTCTATCCTGCGGCCTATTCTTTACCCAATGTGATTTCGGTAGCCGCGTTGGATAATCAAGGAATACTGGCGGCTACGTCCAATTACGGGACAAACGTGGATTTGGCGGCGCCGGGAGTTGCAGTGCTGAGCACTTTGCCGAATGAATCCAATGGTTACTTGACGGGTACGTCGATGTCAGCCGCCTTCGTATCCGGTGTCGCGGGATTGGTCCAGAGCATGTACCCGGATTTGACGGCCGTTCAATTGGCTGATCGATTAAGAGCAGCCACAACATCGCTCGCCTCCTTGAAAGGAAAGGTAGCTAGCGGCGGCATCGTAGATGCCGCCAAGGCGATAACGGGAGAGGAAGCAGGCCCGGTTGTCACAGATGAGACAACCCCTGTCATGGGCGAAGAAGATATCGACGATATGGTGGTAACGTTGGCTGCCGAGATTGATCCGGCGTTGCAAGAACAGATCCATTACGGGGAAGAGGGCGTTTCCGTCACGACGGGGAATTATTCGAAGACTATCACGGATATGTCCGTCACGTCTCCCGGCTTTACAATCAATATCGGCCGGACTTACAATTCCAAGGATGACCGTACTTCAAGCTGGATGGGAAGGGGATGGACGTTCAGCTTCGAAGGTAGCTTAAAACTGGGGACTCAGATGGTTGCCAAGCTGCCGAATGGATCGGCTCAAGTGTTCATTAAGAGCGGGGATACATATACGGCCAACGACTCGCATAGCGAGTTGAAGAAGCAGCCGGACAATACGCATATCCTGACGACCTCAGACCAATATTCGTACGGTTTTACGAGCGACGGTTATTTGAACTGGATGAAGGATCCCGCAGGAAATACGATTACGATCGAAGTCAGCAACATGGGGAAAGTAACCAAAATAACGGATACCGTCGGCCGTGATTATACGGTTTCTTATACCGGTAACCTCATAACGAAAATAACGGATGTGACGGGGCGGTTCGTTACATATAGTTATGACAGCTCGAATCGACTGATCAATGTAACGGATGCCGAGGGCAAAGTCATATCCCGATATGAATATGATTCGTATAGCTACTTGAACGTCGTCCGCAATTCCAGCGATCATGTTGTGGCTTCCATCATCTATGACCGAAACGCTGGCGTTAACCAAAACAAAGTTTCCCGTTACACCGACACGTACGGAAATGCGCAATCATTCATTTACGATACGGTAAATCGGAAGACAACCATTAAGGATATCAATGGTCGTACATTGACGAAGTGGTACGATATGGCGATGTTTGTCACGAAGTCGCAAGATCCCGAAGGCAAGCAAACCGTTGTCGAATATTATACGGATGCAAGCGGCTTTAATAAATTCGGCGAAGAGAAGTCGATTACGGATCGAAATGGCAACAAAACGTTATACGAAAGAGACAATAGAGGCAATATTACCAAAATCGTTAATCCGGATGGAAGCTTCCGGGAATATGCCTACGACAATTGGAACCATCTTGTTAAGGAGAAGGACGAGCTTGGCAAGACGATATATTACGAATATATTAACCATTTGAAAACCAAACAGATTAATCCGATTAACGGTACAGACGTCTACAATGGCACTTTATCCGGAGCTTTCATCGTTACTTCTTTTACGTATTATTCCCAAGCCGAGGCACAGCGTTTCGGCGTTTCGGTCAATGGTTTGTTGAAATCGGAGACCGATGCGGAAGGGAATGTAATCATCTATACGTATGACAAATACGGCAACGCCGTTACTAGCACCGCTCCTGGGGGAGGCGTAACAAGGAAAAGTTATTCGCCGCTTGGTTGGCTAACCTCTGTGATTACGCCGGAAGGATATCGAACGGATTATACGTATGACAGGAATGGAAGATTATTGAGGAAGGTCGAAGATGGAGGAGAAACGTCTCGTTCCGTCTATGACACGGAAGGACGTAATGTTCAAGAAATTCGGCCTAACCAATATCAATCGTTCGAAGACCAACTATCTAATTCTACTGGCATTGCTTATAACAATCAGGAAGCAGGATTCAGAACTTATTATTATCCATATGGCAAGATCGAACGTACAGTCGATGAGATGGGTTTCGAAACCCGATATGAATACGACATATATGGCAACGTTACGAGAGAAATTCAACCGAACGGTTCGGAGTATGTGTATGAATACGATGTCATGAATCGGATTAAAAGGGTATTGTTCAAAACCAGTAAATCGGCTGTACCTGTGAAGGTGAAGGATATTGCGATCACAACTTTATCTAACGGGCATGAGCGCAAGACGGAAACCGTGTTTTTGAACGATACGGAACAAGCAGTAACCGCAACTGTATTTGATTGGAAGGGAAGAGTAGTCGAGAAACAACTTCCGGACGGGAATACGGATCGAACAACTTACCATGCCAATGGTTTGACGAGTGCGGTCACAGATGCCAGAGGCTCTTCCACGATTTACGCCTACGATGGATTAAATCGTCTAACCGATCAATGGGCGCCTCTGGATAAAGGAAAGTACATGTATACAGGGTTTGTCTATAATCGGAACGGGCAAAAAGTTGAAGAGCGCCGGGGTAAAGATCCTGTATCGCTATATAGCAAGCCGATTGGAGACCGAGCCGTTGTGTCCACATACATCTATGACGAACAGGGGCATAACACGGAGCTGCTCCATTCATCCGGCGGCAAAACCCTGATGCAATACAATTTGGACGGGCAGTTGGTTAGGAAAGAGGAATATTCATCAGCATCAGCGTCCATGGTAACCCAATATGCATACAATCATCGTGGTCAGATTATTTCCCAGAAAAATCCGGTAAGGGGCGGAGATATTAGCGGCGTTGCATTTACAAGCAATAACTTGATACAACTCGAGACTAAAACCCGCTATGACGCCAATGGGAACATAGTTTCTGTTATAACACCGGACGGCAAAGAAACAAAGTATGAATATGATGCGCTAAACCGAGTGACGAAAACGAAGAGTGAGGCTTTGGACGAATTTGGAAAACCATCCATTGCGACAACGGAGACGACTTACAACTGGCAGGGAAACCCGCTTACTTCGACGGATGTTTTAGGACGAAAGACGTCCTATTCGTATAATGCGAATGGTTCGCTTGAACTCACAACGTATCCGCATGGCGGAAAGCAGTTACAAGTTTACGACCGGGCACAACGAAAAATCGCCGTTATTTCGCCGGCAGCTTATCGTGAAGACTTGCATTGGGATCAAATGCAACGAACTGAATATATGTATGATAAGATGGATCGGGTTAAGGTTGTAACGGAATTTTTCAAAAGTTTAGAGTATAACCCGCAGAGCGAGGAACTGACATCCGAATGGGAAGAACTGGTTACAAAGGCGTTCGCATATGACGAGAAAGGCAATGTCACCAAAGAACTTGACGGAGAAGGTTATGCTTTCGGAACGGGCAAGACGGCGGACGAACGCATTCAGAACGGGTATGGTACTCGAACGACTTATAACGCCGCCAATTTGATTGCCACAAAGACGGATCCGGTTAGCGCTGAGAAAGGTAATAAATTTACAAGTATTTATACGTATGATGGTCTAGGTAGACAAATCGCCGAAACCGATGCGATCGGCACGGTGTACGTCACCTATTACGACGATGCAAACCGTATATCGTCGACAGCCGTACGGAAGTCGGCTGCTTCGCCAGAGCAGGCACTTACGACGAATGAGTATGACTGGGCGGGGCACCTGCTCGAGCAGAGGGATGCGAATGGACAGGTAACGCGTTACAGTTATAATGATTTTGGTCAGATCCGTACGGTACAAATGCCTGGAGACGAGACCATGCCGCCCCAAGTATTGAACCGACAATACGATGTGATGGGTCGCCTTGCGAAGGAATGGGATGCGCTTGGCGCCGTTCAATTGACAACATACGATCCGAGCGGAAGAGTCATAAGTCAAACCCAGCAGTCCAGCACGAGTACGAATAGGATCACGACTTCTACCGGATATGATTTGGCTGGTAATAAGCGATTCGAGACCGATGGCAATGGCAATCGGATCGCCTATCAATATGATGCAATGAACCGATTGATAGAGAAACAGGTCAAAGTAACAGGCGTTAACTCGGCGTCACAGGAACAGGTGACATCGTATCTATACGACCGGAATGGAAATATTCTTAATGAGAACTACTTAATAAATGGAGAGACTCATGAATTAACATTCGTTTACGACGGCCTTAATCGGTTGGCGGTGAAATGGGATGCCAACGGAGTTGTCGTTCAAAGATTGGCGTATAACGCCAACCATGCGCAAGTAAAATCATGGGATGCATTGAATCGGCTTTCTCAATATCAATATGATCGCAATAATCGGGAGACGGCACGAGTAGATGCGTTAAATAACCGCATCGAAAACGTGTATAACGAGTTGGGACTCGTCAGCTTGTATCGCGATGCGAAAGGCAACGAAACGGCGTATTCGTATGATTTCATGCGTAGACTGACGAGCATAACGAATGCGTTGGGCGAAGTAACCCGTTATACGTATGATCAGGTTGGTAACAAACTGACGCAGACGGATGGTAGAGGTTTTACGCAAACCTTCGTCTACAACGCCGGCAATAAGCTCATTGCACGCATCGATCCCGCAGCCGAGCAGAGCGACGAATCCGTTCCGACCGAAAATATGGAAGCCAAGACGGAAAGCTATCGTTATCGCGCAGACGGTAGCTTGCATTCGAAGATTGACCGAAACGGTCATACGACAACGTATGCCTATGACATTCATGGTAGGTTAACGACGGAATCGGTCGAAGGAGCGGGCATTGCCCAGCTCTCTGAGCTGCAGCTGAAAGTGACATACACATACGATGCGAACGGCAACCAACTTACGATGACGGATAGCACCGGGACGACAAGCCGGACGTATGACGAGCTTAACCGGGTCGTAACGAAGTCCGTTCCGAAGATGGGAACTAGCGTCTTCCATTACGATGTAATGGATGAATTGTTCCCAGGTTATTCTGTTGAGAAAACCGTGGATGTCAAAAACAACGAAACTTTGAAGGTCTATGATAATGCAAATCGCTTGTCGATTGTTAAGAGCAGCCCGACAGACACAGCCACGTACACCTATTACGATGATGGCAGCGTGAAGATGATTCAATACAGCAACGGCATCAAGGAGGAATATACGTATACCGCGGGTAATCAATTAGAGACGCTGAAGAACTGGAAGGGCACTACACTGCTAGATTCTTACACGTATGCGTACGATGCGGCAGGGAATCAAACTTCCAAGACCGAAATGCAAAACGGCGTCACGATTGGGACTACGACGTATACGTATGACGAATTGAATCGACTTTCGCGCGTCCAAGAACCAAGCGGCCGTGTATCCAGCTACACCTACGACGCCTCCGGCAACCGAACGCAGGAGAAAGTCGTTCAGGGAAGCCAGGTCACCTTGACTTTGTACACGTACAACGAGCAGAATCGGCTCATGAATACGACAGAAGTCAAGACGAATGGCGAGAAGCTGATCGATCAATACAAATACGATAACAACGGCAACTTGATCTTCAAGGGACGCGAGGTTACTAAAGTTGTTGATCCCATGCAGCCGATCGATCCAAGCTTTGGCATGTTCATCACTGGCCAGGAGAACGAGAATCCGCGTATCCAAAATATTGTCGACGGCACGGCCCAGTTTGTCTACGATGGTTGGAATCAATTAATTCAGATTGGCTCGGGAAGCGGCGGTTCAACCTATGCGTATAATGCCGAAGGCCTTCGTACGCAGAAGACAGTAGGAGGAGAGACGACTCTTTATCTCTATGAATACGATAAAGTTATTCTGGAGGTTAACGGCAAAGGCCAGACCAAAGCAAGAAATGTATATGGCATTAACTTGCTGACGCGGGAAATGGGCAGCGAGAAATACAGCTACTTGTACAACGGCCATGGCGACGTCACTTCATTGGTAGACAACGCAGGCGTTGTTAAGGCTTCGTATCGGTATGACGCATTCGGCAACATAATGGAGTCCACGGGTACCGTTCAGAATCCGATTCGATATGCGGGATATCAGTACGACGAGGAGAGCAAGCTGTATTATTTGAACGCCCGTTATTATGATCCGAAGATCGCAAGGTTCTTGAGCGAGGATACGTATCGAGGGAATGCTAAAGATCCGTTGTCGCTGAATCTTTATACGTACACAATTAATAATCCGTTGAAGTATTATGATCCTAGTGGTCATAATTATATTGATCGCGGAGATAAAGGCAAAGAAGTCAAAGAAGTACAACAGAAGCTAAAGGATATGGGCTTTAATGTTGCAGTGGATGGTTCGTTTGGTCCTCAAACCGAGGCAGCGGTTAAGGCATTCCAGAAGAGTATGGGCATCAAAGTAGATGGTAGCGTGGGTAATCAGACGTTGAGCGTATTGAATGCTGCACACAGTACTAGAGCAGCTCCAGACTCTATTCAACAATATGCTCTTGATTCAGCTAAGAATACAAAGCCAGGAGGACTATCATCAGCCGATAATTCTTATTATAATGATTCAAGAAGGAATAAGAACTATCAACCTGAGCAGGGATCTAATACCAAGCAGTCATCATCTAAGGAATCCAGTAATACGGGTAAGCAGTCAACTCAGCCTGCAAAATCGACATCTGATCTGAACTCAAACACCCAGGTAAGTAAGTTTCAAGGAGCAGTCAATAATGCGAAAAACCTTGCCTATGACTTTCTTGATGGTTATACGATGGGCGCATGGGGTGAATATGTTGCAATAACTGAGGAAGATCCTTACTCCTTTAAACAATTTTTAGCTGCAGGTAATGTCGCAATAAATTTCATTCCGCAAAAGAAGGTACAGGAATTAATTGAAAGTGGGCCTGTAATAGTAAAAGAGGTTGTTGAAACCGTTGAAACAACAGTGAAGGGTATTATGGCAAAAAACGCTGATGAGGGGACGGGTAATCAATTAACTCGGAACGTAACTAAGACTTCCGAACTTGATAAGAATTTGCTTGATAATCTAACAGATGCAGGCACAATTAAATCAGGAGGAAGAAGTGGTGGAGGAAGACCACTGAATGGTACTCCGAACAGTTACGTTAAAACAGATGCAGGGCACACCCTTGTATATGATGGTGATGGCAGACTAATTTATGATATTTCGAGTGAAAGGGTAAAAATGACCGTTTGGGATAAAGCACCTAACGGAAATTATTATCCAAGGGATGTAAAATTGGAAGGTAGTGTTCCATCAGAATTATTAAAATAGGAGATTGAACATGAAAATTTATGAAAGCATAGCCAATGAGAACTTGCTGAAAGAATTTGCGAATCCTATGGGAAAGACTATGATGAATCATGCCTTTAATACTTGTGGTATTGAAAACTATTTATCGATTGCCACAGTGCTTTCACCTAAGATTTTAGAAGTCAATGGTTGCTACTTCATCTCTGAATTTTATAATGGCAATATTGAATCGCTAGAACAGGAGTATAATTTTGACAGACAAAAAATAGAAAAGCACGTTAATAGTTGGTCTTTGACAGACTTTTTCTTACTAGCAAGAGATAGTTCGTTGGATAATGATGGTATCTATTTTAATTTCTGCAAAATTATCAAATACTTTTGGGAATTATGGTTTAAGGAACTATTTCCTGAGCTCAAATTTAATATTGAAATAATTGAAAATTTCATGGGAGAGTCAGACATGGCAATAACTGTTTATCAACTTACATGAATCATAAGTATAGACCTTGATTGGCTTCATGCCTTTCAAGGTTTCTTTTTTGGTGGGGGCCACCCAGTGCCGAATGAACCCATCATTCAACCAAAAACACATCTAACCCATGTAATACCCGTATAATGATTTCTTGAATTTGTTGTACGTACTAGAATGCTTGAATTTTATATCCTAAATAACGCTATACCGTTACATTTTACAGGTCGATTATGGTCAGATACTACCATGATTGACCTGTTTTTTGTTATCTTCGCTTTCTTGCGTTTTTTTCAAAATTTTTCGCAACTGTAGAATACTTCGCCCCGATAGGGAGGATGACAAGGTAATGCATCTTTTAAGATGGAAAGCACGACCATTATTAGTAGGGGCGGCTAAATCAAGTAATTTGATTTTGTCCGCAACAGAACTGTTCATAGTAGCGATTATTACGACGAAGAAAGCAATCTGGTGACGATCAGTTTACATAAAGAGTAGGTCATGTGGTAAGGCTAGCCACCCACTCCCTCATTCTTATAATACAAGCGGCAAATTCGTCAAAAGTTTTGCCAGTGGGGGAACGCATGAATAACGTACAGCTTTCAATAGACAAAGTTGCTATTGAATATCATGGAGTGACGGTGAACTTCTACAATCAACTCGCCCTGTCTTTTCGGGACTGGTTTGATGTTAAGCCTGTCATACGTCATAAAGGGTATGTTTATCATTGGAATTTGGGAATGGATGATGCTTACCTGTACTTGCGGTATCAACCATGGTGGCAGAAGAAATCAAGGAAGTACACGCTTCAAATTGAAACCCATCCTGATTATTTGGTGAAGTTTCGCACGTTGCTTGATGCACTATACGGACATTCTCAGGAAGTTCATTTCAACCGATGCGAGTTGGCTTATGATTTCCCATACCCGATGAGCAATGTATTTCTTGCTTCAAATACGGGGCGGAACATGAATGTTTATGAAGGCACTCGCTATTTTGGCAGGAAAGAAGAAAGCAAAGACCATGCTTTCTGTCGGAATTATGATAAGAAGGAAGAACGGAAGTCCAAGGGGATTGAGAAGTGGGGGAACGAACAAGGGTGGAACTGGTTTATAGACCTGACGAGAAAATCCCGATGGAGAGCATCATCCAGTATCCGCCCAAGTTCAATGACTACTACACTTGTAGCATTATTGCTGACTTGCAAGCTGTACGAGCGGAGAAAAGAGCCATGATACTAGCACTACAACATGGCTTAATGACTCCTGATGAACTCAGCAAGCATCACCGAGCATCAATAAAAGAAATTATGTCCTTACAGAAACAGAAACCCGTAGATTTTGATGCTCTCGCCACTAGGCATTGGGCGGATTTAATAACAGTTCCCTGTGCTTTAGTTTGTGGCAAGGTTAGTTATCTTCCTGTACAAGAAGTTCGCTCAGGCTGATGTTTAATGTCTTGCAGATAACGTCAAATGTGCTGAGATGAACTCTGTCGACTTCACTGGAGCATAGATGACTTATGGTATTTGGTCGTAGTCCTGTTAACCTTGCCAATTCACGCTGAGACATATTACGTTCAGCTAGAATCTCTTTGAGTTTTACTACAACGGGCAATTTGACACCAACTTCCGAACAGACTTGATTACCCCTATTATACGATTTCCTTACCCCATATGGAAATGATTGATTGTATCGCTTAGTTGGTATATAATCAAGTTGTATCTACTAAGCGTTACAATAATTCAGATTTCTGTAACGGTGGGGAGGAAACAGCATGAATGTCATCGGTTATGTCAGAGTTTCGACACAAGGACAAGCCAAAGACGGTTATAGTTTAGCGTACCAACAAGATGAAATCCGTTCCTATTGTCAGGAGCAAGGATGGAATCTGATGAACATATACAGCGATGAAGGTATCAGTGGGGCTAAGATAGACGAGGAAGCCCTTGAGGTGGACAGAATCGGCTTTCAGACGATGTTAGCCGCTATTGCCGCCCAAACCATTGATGCAGTTGTCGTCCTCAATACAAGCCGTTTATGGCGGTCAGACATTGTGAAAGTGTTGGTACATCGAGAGTTCAAGAAGCATGGGGTAGACGTTCGGAGCATCGAACAGCCGACATACTCCATCTACAAGAAAGACCCGAACGATTTTCTAATCAATGGGCTGATGGAACTGCTCGACCAGTACCAACGGCTCGAAATCGCTCTCAAGTTAGGTCGGGGGCGGAGCAAGAAAGCCCAACAGGGCGGCTATGCCGGAGGACGAGCAACATTCGGCTACAAGGCTGAGATAGGTCAGAAGTGTATCCAAGTGGACGAAAAGCAAGCTAAGACCGTCCGCAGAGTGTTTGAACTAAAGGAACAGCATCCAACATGGACGCTGACAAGAATCGCAGAATCCTTGAATGAAGCAGGTTTTACGACCCAACAAGGCAAGAAGTTTACGAAAGTGCAAGTCAAACGAATATTAGACAGACGTGATTTTTATAGCGGTATTTACCGCTATGGAGATATATCAGCGGAGGGCTTACATCAAGCCATCCTTTGACGGACATTGAATGGAGATGCTTGCGTCCCACTGCGAACCGAAAGGTTAACGCTCGAACTGAGGTTGCACCCATTCTTTACCTACCGTCATAGCTAACTCACAAATCCGTAAACAGGGGTGAATCCTTTTGTTGCACTATAAGCAAACGCATATCTATGTCGGAATGGATTTACATAAGGCTCAACATACCGCCGTTATCATCAACTGTTGGAATGAGCGGTTAGGCGAAATCCAAATCGTGAATAAACCGTCTGCCTTTGATGACCTGATGAAGTTCGTCATGAAGCATACGCCAAAAGGCTTGACCCCTGTATATGGGTTAGAGGATACGGGCGGCAACGGCAGGTCAGTAGCCGTTCACCTTGTCGAGAACAAGCAAATTGTCAAGGAAGTCAATTCGGCTCTATCTTACAATGAACGCATGAGTAATGCGACTACGCAAAAGAGCGACAGTTGGGATGCGTTCTGCATCGCCAAAGTGCTACTTGCAAGACTAGATGAACTGCCGGATGCAAATCCACAGGACATTTACTGGACTCTTGGGCAGGTAGTAGCAAGACGAAACTCTATCGTCAAACATGCCGCTATGCTTAAGAATCAGCTTCATCAGCAATTAAGCTATCATTATCCGTCCTACAAGAAATTCTTCTGTGACATTGACGGGAAGGCGGCTTTAGCCTTTTGGGAAAAGTACCCT
This sequence comes from Paenibacillus sp. LHD-117, assembly GCF_030929555.1. Lineage (GTDB taxonomy): Bacteria > Bacillota > Bacilli > Paenibacillales > Paenibacillaceae > Pristimantibacillus. The sequence goes on from NZ_JAVFVT010000048.1 coordinate 21,006, forward strand.
GCACCGCATCATCTATCATCGGTGGGGACAGAGGAACTAGCTGAATACCTTCGCAAAGCAAGCCATAACACCTGTTCCACCCGTAAGGCGGAAGAAATCTTGGAAGTCGTCAGACAGGACGGAGCAACCGAGCGTAAACTTCAAGAACATCGAGATTTCCTAGTCGTTAGTATGGTTCATGATATGCGGAGAAGTCGGGAACTTATTAAGCAAGTTGAAGAAGAACTTCGGAAGGTGCTAGCCAAGACAGACTATAAGCTAGATTCGATGGACGGAATCAACATTGTGACAGCGGCGGAACTGGTTGCAGAAATCGGAGATGTTCGCCGCTTCTCTAATGCCGACAAACTAGCCCGATTCGCCGGAATCGCTCCTATCCGATTTAGTTCGGGCGGCAAGGGCAAAGACCAAGCAAGCGGTCAAGGCAATCGAGTTCTGAACAGCATCTTCCATAACCTAGCCGTTCAGCAAATCCAAGTCGCCAAGGGAAAGAACAAGACACAGCGTAATCCACTCATGTACGAGTTCTACCAACGGAAGCTAGCAGAAGGCAAGACGAAAAAGCAAGCCCTCATATGCATCATGAGAAGGCTAGTGAACATCATCTACAGCATGATGAAGAACAAAACTGAATACAGGGCGGCGAGTCCTCTAACGGAACTCAAAGCCGGATGATATAATAGGTGGTAATTGGAAATCAGTTACCACCTTTTCTATAAGAGATTTTAAGATTACAACTTAGGGGACGGGAAATGCTTTCAATGCCGCGAAAAGCGGAGGAAAGCACTCTGGCTTTTATAATCAGTATGTTGGCAAATCAAATGAAGAAATTCAAAAAGGTATACAATCACTTGATAAACAAATAGCCGAGCATCAAGATAAGATTCGCAATCCTGAGGCGCACATACCTAATTTCAGGGATTTAGACCCAAGGCAACAGGAAGCACTAATAAATAAAAAGTGGCCATCAGACATTCAAAGACAGATGGAACAAAAAGAAATTCTTGAAGACATTTTAAGGAGTAGATGAAAATGGATAAACAGCTAAAAGATTTTCTAGGCGATTTAATTACACTTATTCATGAGAAGTACAACGAAACGTTGGTTGTGCCTGTAGACGAAAGTGCCGAGGATAAATGTTACAGGTTGGGTTCAAATTTTGCATATTACGATGTCTTAGATTTAGTGGAGTCTCAATTATTATCACAAGGTTTTGATTCTGATTCTTTCGAGAAAATTTCACCAATACTAGGTGAAAAAATCTAAATTGTGACTTGACTCTGATAGAGGTAATTTTACCTCTTCAGAGTCTTTTTCATTGGGCGGCTACCCAGTACGGAATGAACCCATCATTCAACCAATAACACATATAACCCATTTATTACCCGTATAAAGATTTCTCCAATTCGTGTGTACGCACGTAAATGCTTGAAGTTTATACCCTAAATAACGCTATTACGTTACAATGTACAGGTCGATTATGGTTAGATACCACCATGATTGACCTGTTTTTAGTTATCTTCGTTTTCTTGCGTTTTTTCAAAATCCATCGCAACTATAGAATATGCCGCTCCGATAGAGATGATGGAAAGGCAATGAATCGCATCTTCTAGGATGGATGGTACGACAATTAAGAGTAAGGGTGGTGAAGTTGAATAATTTTGATTATGTCCGCAACAAAACTGAACATAATAGCGATAGTTACGACGAAGAAAGCAATCTGGTGACGACCAGTTTACATAAAGAGTAGGTCATGTAGTAAGGCTAGCCTCCCACTCCCTCATCAACATAATACCAGCGGCAAATCCGTTAAAAGTTTTGCCAGTGGGGGAACGCATGAATAACGTGTAGCTTTCCATTGACAACGTTGCTATTGAATATCATGGAGTGACAGTGAACTTCTACAATCAACTCGCACTGTCTTTTCGGGACTGGTTTGATGTTAAGCCTGTCATGCGCCATAAAGGGTATGATTACCATAGGAATTTGAGAATGATTGGAATTTATCAAAAATCAAGGAAAAGTGTAAATGAATCATTGGGATTAAAGTGAGAGGAGGTTTCAAGTGGTTAGAATCGTAAAGCACATCGCTAATGATGGAAGAGTTGATTTTGAGTTTGTCGGGTTTGAGTTATGGGATGATTTTTATACTTTAACAAATATCCTTAAAACCCAGATGGACGCAAAAGTTGTTGAAAAACTTGAGGGAATATATTCAAGATACTGGACTTTTGAAATTAACAATATTCCGTTTAAGTTGATGTACCATGAGGACACGGGCTATTGCCTATGTCCGATTAAAAGTAGCGCAGATGATATTATTTTTATGGAGAACCTAGCTCATAAAATGTTACCGTTAGTAAGTAAATCCTTGTAATAATAACAATGATTAATTTTGAGCCTTGGTAGGCTTCGCGCCCTTCAAGGTTCTTTTCTGTGGTGGGGCTCCCCAGTGCCGAATGAAGCCATCATTCAACCAATAACACATCTAAACCATGTAGTGCCCGTATAAACGCACGTCATGCTTTACTCTTTTATTACCTAAATAACGCTATACCGATACATTAAACAGGTCGATTATGGTCAGATTCTAAGGCTAGCCGCCAAATTGACGGCAGCCCTAATCCGCCGCGCTCCTCACTCCGCCCCCGCGCCCCAGCAGCGCCCCGATCTTCTCCAGCAGCCGCGACCATTCGACCGGCTTGGTGTCGAAGTCGTCGCAGCCGGCTTCGAAGGCGCGGTCGCGGTCGCTCGTCATGGCGTGGGCGGTCAGCGCGATAACCGGGATGTGGCGCGTCTCCGGATCGGCCTTCAGCGCGCGCGTCGCGTTCCAGCCATCGACGACCGGCAAGCTCATGTCCATGAGGATGAGGTCCGGCTGACGCGACTTCGCGAGGTCAATGCCATGCTGTCCGTCCACCGCCATCTCCACGTCGAAGCCCTTGCGAATCAGGCGGCGCGACAGCATGTCACGGTTCATTTCGTTGTCTTCCACGAGCAGTATGTTAGGCATAGTCACCATCCTCCTCCGCTGTTCCCGATGACAGGGCGATCAGCTGATGAATTTCCTGCACAAGCTCTTCGCGATTCAACTGCCCTTTGCTTACGATGTTTTTGGCGTAGCCGCTCAGCCTGTCCCGATCCTCTTCCGTGATCGTCTTCGCGGTGACGATGACGACCGGAATCGTCCGCCACTCCTCATGCTCCCGCAGCACCTTCACGAATTCGAACCCATCCATCTCCGGCATCATGAGATCAAGCAAAATCAAGCTCGGCGCTTCCCGCCGAACGCAATCGAGCGCGAGATTGCCGTTGCCGGCCTGCATGACGCGGAAGCCTTCCTTGCGAAGAAGCTTCGTCATCATGTCGGAGGTCAGCGCGTCGTCTTCGATGACGAGTACCGAGTGGGCCTGCCGCCGCTCATCGGGAACATACTTCTCGATGATGGAAACCAGCCTGTCCCGATGGACCGGCTTCGTGACGAATTCGGAAGCGCCCATCGCATAAGCCAGCTGCTTATCTTCCAGCATCGAAATCATGACGACCGGAATATGCGCGAGCTCTGGATCGTTCTTGAGCATCGTCAGCACGTTCCAACCGTCCATGCCCGGCATGAGCACGTCGAGCGAAATAACGGCGGGCCGCAGCAGCTTCGCGAGCCGGATGCCTTCCTGCCCCGATTGGGCCAGCGTTACGTTCCATTCCGCATTGCCCAAATAGCGCTGCATCAGCCCGAGCATGGCCGGATCGTCATCGATAACGAGCACCGTGCCGACGCCGGACACGCCTTCATCGGCGCCGGCCGCGCGATCCCGCGAGCGCGGCGGCATGACCGCCACGTTCGGCTCCGATTCCGACGCCTCCACCAAGGGAAGCCAGACCGTGAAGACGGAGCCAACGCCAGCCTTGCTGTCGAGGCGGATCGTGCCGCCGAGCATGGTGCACAGGTTCTGGCTGATGGCAAGCCCGAGTCCGGTCCCGCCGAACTTCCGGGTCGTGGAGGAGTCCGCCTGCTTGAACGCCTGGAATACGTCGGCCGCCTGCTCGGGCGTCATGCCGATGCCGGTGTCGCGCACGCGGAAGGTGATGCCCGGCACGCCTTCCTCGCTCTCGTAAACGACGGACAAGGTAACCGTCCCGTCCTCCGTGAACTTCGCGGCATTGCTGATGATGTTCAGCAAGATCTGCCTCAGCTTCGTTGCGTCCGAATGAATCCGTCCGTCCGGATAGTCCACGGCGAGCCGGTTGCGGTTCGACGCCATCAGCGGCTCCGCGGTGGCGACGATGTCTCCGATCAGGGAAGGCAGCTCGATCGGCTCGTAATACAGCTCCATTTTGCCGGCTTCGATCTTGGACAGATCCAGGATGCTGTTGATCAGCGTGAGCAGGTGACGGCCTGCCGTGTGGATCTTGTGCAGATCGTCCGAGAAGGCGGCTTCGCCCATCTCGTCGGCTTCTTCCTTCAACATCTCGCTGTAGCCGATAATCGCGTTCAGCGGCGTGCGCAGCTCATGGCTCATATTGGCGAGGAACTGGCTCTTGATCTGGCTCGCTTCGATGGCTTCGTCGCGGGCTTGGGACAGCTCCTGCGTACGTTCCTTCACGAGTTCTTCCAACTGATCGTTCAATTGCCGGAGCTCTTGATTTACGTAATAAATCTCGCGGGTTTTCTCCTCGGCGATCCGCTCCGCTTCCTTGCGCGCGCGTTTTTCCCGTTCCAGCTGCCTGCGGAGTACCTCAATGTCGTCTGTCAATCCGCTCACCCCGCTTTGGTCAGAACGAACCGGGCGGACGTGCCGTCCGTCAGATTGTCTCTTCGCAGTTCGATTCGTTCCCCGTAATGCTCGATGCAGCCCAAGATGAGTCCTTCGGCAAGGTCGGCGAACGGTCTCGCGGAGCGGTAGATCATGATGAGCTGGCCGGGGACGGATGCGTCGAATTCGAAGGAAGGAAGCTCGGCTCCCGGATACAGCTTGCGTACTTCAACGTGGATATAGCTGTCCACCCGCTGCAGGAAATCGAATACATTCACGTTTTCTTCCATGAAATAAGGATGTTTCTCTACCAAATAGCTGAACAAATAGTGTCCGAACGTCTGGACGAGGTCGGCTACGGGGATACCCGTTCGGTCGCTGAGCTGCACGACGAGCGCGATGATCTCTTGGTGGCCGTACGTGCCGACCGTCGTGTAGCTGCCGCCCGAGGGCAGATCCGCCGCGACGATAATATCGTCCGCTAGCGAGAGCGAGAACTTGCTCTCCACCATTTCCAGAAACGTTGTAAAAATCATGCCTTTCATCCTCCGATGCCCTCCTTTGTCGTATTATCATTCGTAAGTCCGTTCTCGATAACGGAGAAGAACGCCTCGATCACCTTGGGGTCAAAATGCTGCCCGGATTGGATCCGAATCTCCGCGATTGCTTCTTCCTGCGTCCATGCCCGCTTGTACGGGCGCTCGTGCGTGAGTGCGTCATAGAAGTCCGCGATCGCCACGATCCGGCCGGCGAGGGGGATGGTCTCCCCGCTAAGCCCGCTCGGGTAGCCGGCTCCGTTCCACTTCTCGTGATGGGTGAGCGCGATGATTCTCGCGACCTGCAGAACGGGGAAGCGGCTCCCTTCCAAAATGCTGGCGCCGATGTCCGTATGCAGCTTCATCTTGGCGAATTCCTCCGGGGTGAACCGGCCGGGCTTCAGCAGGATGCCGTCCGGAATGCCGATCTTGCCGATATCGTGCAGCGGAGCCGCGCGCCCGATCAGCGCAGCTTCCTCCGCCGGCAAGCCGAGCGCAAGGGCGATTTTGACCGCCAAGTCCGCCACCCGCTCAGTGTGCTGACCCGTCTCGTCGTCTCGGTACTCCGCCGTGCGGCCCAATACGTCAAGAATTTCGGCCTGGGCAAGCTCAAGCGCCTTCGTCCGCTCGCGTACTCGCCGCTCCAGATCGTGATTCTTCTCCTGTAGCTGCAGATGATAGAATCGCGTAGCGAGGAAGTTCTGAATACGAAGAACGACCTCGGTTCGGTCGAACGGCTTCGTTATAAAATCGTTGGCTCCTTCGTGAAGCACTCGTTTCCTCGCTTCGGGCGTGACATCCGCCGTAAGGACCAGAACGGGCAAATAGTCGCCTTCCGGCTTCCATTCACGCAAGTAACGCAACGCCTCGAAGCCATCCATGCCCGGCATATGCAAGTCTAGCAGCACGATATCGGGTTGGTGCGCGCGGTACAACGTCTCCAGCTGCGTCGGATCCGTGGTTGTCACCAGATTCGAATACCCGGCGCGATTCAAAATTCGCTGAAGAAGGCTAATGTTATAGTCCTGATCGTCCACGATCAGGAACGTGGCATTTTTCATCCATAACTCGTCCATAGGTAGGCAGTCCTCATTTGCGTATGTAATAGAGTCGATTGGAATTGGTGCAACTTAACATTCTATGTAATAGTATAGAATGAAATCCGAGATATTTCGACTATATTCTTCTAGGACCGTAAAAAATGAGCTGGTAGCGGCGAACTAGAGGATCGTTCCGAGCATGCCGTCACCATTCGATGATCTAACGGAACTCAGCGCTCTTATGACGGGATTATGAGCCTTTCTGGATATCTAACGGAACTCAAGGCTCTTAATCGATTGAAAATTGTAGTTTTTCAGGTAGAAAAAGCCTAATAAGGCTCCATACATCCGTTAGATATTCAAATTGTCTAAAATGAGCCGAATAGAGTCGACCGCTTCCGTTAGCGCTTAAGAACTACCGCTGCGGCAACGTTTTACAGGATTGGTCTACTAGGAGCAGGATTCATCAGCGTATTGGGAGGAAAATAATCGCTTGCCGTCGAATGAGAACACATTCCAGAAAAAACCATGAACAGGAATGAGGTCGGCAGCATGCATCACGATCACGGTACGTATGACTTAATTTTGGTGATCTTCTCTTATATCGTGGCGGCCGTCGCTTCGTATACCGTTCTCGATCTGGTCAACCGGATCGGCACGACGGAGGGGCGGAACCGGTGGATGTGGCTGCTCATGGGCGCGTGCGCGATGGGCATGGGCATTTGGTCGATGCATTTCGTCGGCATGCTCGCCTTCTCGCTTCCCGTTCCCGTTGCCTATCATATCCCGACCGTCGTGTTATCGGTGGTTGTCGCAATCGCGGCTTCCATTGCCGCTCTGCATATCGTGGGAAGGCGGCAGCCGACGATTCGCCGGATTTTGACCGGAGGCGTGCTGCTGGCCGCGGGCATCGTCGCGATGCATTACATCGGCATGAGCGCGATGATGATCGATATCCGCTACAACCCGGGATACGTCGCTTTATCCGTAGTTATCGCCATCGTAGCCGCCATTACGGCGCTATGGTTGTCGTTTTATTTCCGCAGGGACGGAGCAGGGGAGCGGGGCTACCATACCAAAAAAATCGCCAGCGGACTCATTATGGGCGCCGCGGTGGCCGGTATGCATTACGTCGGCATGTATGCCGCGCATTTCGATGTAGGCGAGATTTCCGAACTAGCGGGGTCGGGTTTGATCCTTGATCAGAAGCGGCTCGCGTACTTCATCTCGGGCGGAACGTTGTTTACGCTCGGGCTTTCGCTTATCGGCATTTATATCTCCAATAAATTCACCTACAAAGATTCAGAGATCGAAGACAAAACGACGGAAATTCACAAGGTGAACCAGGAGCTTCGCGAGCTGAACGATCAATTGGAGCAAATCGTGAGGGAGCGGACGCTTGAGCTATCCCAGGCCCGCGACGAAGCCATCGAAGCGAGCCAGATCAAGAGCCAGTTCCTCGCCAACATGAGTCACGAGCTGCGGACGCCGCTGAACGCGATCATCGGCTATAGCGAGATGCTGAAGGAAGAAGCCGAGGAGATGGGCGAAGCTTCGTTAGCGGACGACCTTGGCAAGATCCGGACGGCGAGCGCGCATCTGCTTACGTTGATTAACGATATTTTGGACATATCGAAGATCGAAGCGGGCAAGGTGGAGATGTACTACGAGAAGATCTCGATATCCGACTTGATCGGGGAAGTCGTCACGACGATCCGTCCGCTCGTCGAAGGGGGAGGCAACCGGTTGGAGACGGCCGAAGCGGAAGGCGAGCTGGAGACCGATGCCATGAAGCTGCGCCAAATCTTGTTGAACCTGCTCAGCAACGCCAGCAAATTCACGCATGAAGGGACCGTGCGCTTCGAGACGTACGCGGAGACGGTGAGCGGTAATCCGGGATACGGCTTCGTCATCGCCGATTCCGGCATCGGCATGAGCGCCGAGCAGCTCAAGCGGCTGTTCCAGCCGTTCACGCAGGCCGACGCGTCCACGACCCGCAAGTACGGCGGCACCGGTCTCGGCCTCGCCATTAGTCACCGCTACCTCGCCATGATAGGCGGCCATATCATGGTAACCAGCGAGCCGGGCAAGGGCAGCACGTTCAAGTGTTGGGTGCCGGCAGGGCGGGGGACGATGGTTTCATAGGTCGGTCGTATCATATAAATAGAGATCCCGCAGCTTTCAGAGGCTGCGGGATTTTTGACATAATCCGACAAAAGTTCCTATTTTAAATACTCGAATAGTCATGTATATTGAGGAACAGTAGACTATTTCAGGAAAAAAAGGATGATGTTATGTCGATTGTCGGATTGAATGGGTCATTACCGCCAAGAAATCTACCAGGCCCGCCTATTACTATTCCTTCAGGCTTAGGCCCTCTTGCCTCCACCAAAGTAGATCATACCAAGTATTTGCCCGTACCCTCATCACCATCGAATAGCACGACAACAACATCAACGAGCGGTTCTACGACTTATCAGAAGCCCAGTCAGGCCGAGCTTAATAGTCAACTGGAAGCTGCGAAAAAAGAGTGGTGGGATGCCAGATTCCGCAATGATGAAAAGGCTATGGAAGCAGCAAAAGCGAAGGGAAACACGCTTCGTCAGGCGGGAGCCGTAGAAACGGAAGCGGCCAAAAAGCTGGATATTGAAAACTCGGCGAAGTGGGAGGCTTTAAAGCAAAACGAACTCAACGCCAACTTGTTTGCCTCCAAGAAACAGTGGTGGGATGCATACGATAGCGGGAATGAACAAGGGATGAAGGACGCAAAGGCAAAGGGCGAGCTGTACCGAAGCATGGGGGCGGTAGAGACGGATGAGATGAGACGGTACGATGCCGAACGCCTGAAGCAGTCCGAGGCCAAGAAACAGGAGCAAGCAAGAGAAACTGAACGCCAGAAGCAGCAGCAGTTGAATTCGCAGCTGCTGCAAGTTAAAGTGCAATGGTGGGAAGCTAGGCTGCAAAGCGGCAATCGCCCTGCGGAAATCGCAAATCTTGATGCGATTAAGAAGAAAGGCGACGAACTCCGAGCCCAAGGTGCTCAAGACACAGCTGAGTCTGATGCGGTTAACCGTCGCTATCAAACGCTTCTGGATGAAAAATTATCAGGAGAAAAGGCGTTGCTTCAAGAAAAGAAAAGCTGGTGGAATGCTTATCTAAACTTGGATCAAGCGGGGATGAACAAAGCTGCATCAGCGGCGGAAAAGCTTCGCGGTAATCGATACGTGAAGGAAACAGCGGAGATGGAACGGTTAGAAACCCAAAACCAGCAGTTCCTGCGAGCCAAACAAGATTACTATACGCAACAGATGAACTTGAATACATCGGGTATGTCTGAAGCGAAGGCAAGAATGGAAAAGACAATCCAGAATGGCGCAAGTTTATCCAGTCAAGCGGTCTACGGCATGGATACCGCTAATCGGACGATTATTGGACATCGGGTGGCTTACTGGAACACGAATGCGGCGGAGGGTTGGAACAAAGCGGAGCAGCATAAGTATGCCGAACAAACCTATCGAAATAACCATGCTTTTAAATCCTTGCTGATTAGCGATAATCGGAGCACAGCCTTTGATCAAGTCGCCAACGATATCATCTGGAAGACGGCCGACAAATGGGATCGATATGCAACGTTGTCTCGCAATGAGCTTTCGATGCAATCGGCTCAACAATCGACAGTAGGTAAAGTGTTAACTTACACCGGGATGAACAAATATGAATCTTCCAACAATACTGGCGTAAATCCAAAAGGCGGTTCTGTGTCTCCATCCTACAATACAGGGATAAATCCAAAAGACGGTTCTGTGCTTCCTGTTTCTACAGTCACGCAACACGTTTCTTTGTCATCAAGTGAAGCAGAGTTGCAGGATTTATATAAGTCGATGCATACCGCTTTAAGCGGTTTCGGGTTGTTCAGGGAGACGAAGACCGATGTTGTGAACAAGGAGCTCGAGCAGCTGCGAAAGCGATACTGGGGAGCGATTGATACTGGAAACACGGCAGCAGCGAATGTCGAAAAAACGCAGATCGATCAGCTTCTAAAAACCAATCAGGGGCTGGACGGCTTGCTTGTATCAACGAAGCAGGAAGCCAACAATAAAGCATTCCTAAGTTTGCGTGATGCTTTCAATGCGGATTTGTCCAAGAGTCTCTATGACAGTGCAATATCAAAACTCACAGAATTGCAAAAGATGCTTACACAAAACGGTTCCGATCTGAGTATACGGCGTAATGCCTCCGTTAGTGCGGCAAGCGCGGATGGGTTGCTTCTCCACATTAAGGCGAAAGAATGGAAAAACGCCGAAAACCTGATCTCGGATGCGGGAGGTACGCTGGGGAAAGTAAAGGCAACCGTTAAGGATAAGCTGGGTATTACACAAGCCGGTATGGATGCAGCCGTAGCGATGGATAACGCGAATAGACAGGTTTTAGCAGCCAAGCGGGACTTCTGGGTTTCGGTAACAAACGGAGCTTCGTCCGCTCAATTGGATCAGGCTTATAAAAATATCGGAACGGCCGCTGCAGATCGTAATTCCACTTTAACGGCAAATCTGGATACCGAATTCAATAAGATTTTCCGAAATGCGATCGAATATAAGATTCGGTCTTGGACAGAAAGAGGCAACACGGATCAACAAGATGAGGTTTACGCGTTAGGTAAAAACGTGAATGCATTAGTGACGAAAGCCAATAATTTAGGACTTTCCGATTCCGTGAAAGGATTTTCATTCGGTGCGGGGGAAAGCGGTACTACGAAGCTGGATCAACAATTAAGCACGTTGTACGATTACAAGAAGACGATTTGGGATATGGATGCCGGAGTGATTGCGCCGAATGACAACACCAGGTTACCGACCAATCCGAAACAAACGATCGAAAACCTGTTGACCGCTGCCAATAAGTACATCGCGAGAGACTTAACACTGCCGGAGTTTGCGATGGACGCAGCGAATGAGAAGGTATTGCAGGCGAGGAACAAAGTGTTAGAGGCCGTCGTGGAAGGCGTTCGTACCAAAGCCGACTATTATATGAACGAAGGACGCAAGAACGTAGCGCAGGGTGCAACATTAGAAATTGATAAGCTGGTCGGCGATCTGGACAAGCTGATGAATCGATCGGCGGCGGAAAGTATGAATGCGGCAATCAACCAGCGGATCAATCAAGTCAACGTAACGATTGCCGATACGGATATGGCGGCTCTGCAGAAGTCGCTGGCGAAGATGAACATCTACGAGGGTCCGATAACCGGCAGATACGACAAGGGAACCTTCGTAGCGGTATTTGCTTATCAGAAGCTGCTGGAGAGCGATGCCAGAGCCTCGATGTTCAAGCAGGATGGGGTTGATCTTGGCAAAGAAGGAATGGTGACGAAAGAGCTGGTCAAATTCGCCATTACGGATACAGGGCTAGGCAGGAAGAACAGCCCAACCAACGATTTATCTTTCCTGCGTGAGCAAGTCACGTACTTCGGGATTGCGGACGGCATGGTAACGCAGCTTGCGGAAGATGCTTATAGTAGTTTGGAAACAGTAGCGGCTTTGAATCCGATGAGCGCGGGATTTTGGACTAAAACAGTTCCGCAGCTGACCGAACTGGCCAAGGGCATCATGAATGGCGAAATAACAATCAACAGCTTATTCGGCGCGATGGCGGGCGCAGTCAAGCAGGAATATGTCGAACCTTTCCAGTATCTTATTAACAACTATGCGAAGGTATCGGGCGGACAAGCCAGCTATGAGGAAGCCCGAACCTACGGCAAGAATCTTACAAAAGCCGTCGAGGCCATAGCAGGGGCTATAACTCTTAGCTACCCTATTGTAGCCAAAGCTGTTGCAAAAGCTACACCTAAAGTGAAAGAGTTAATAGATGGTATTAAGAATGCGTTGGGTAATTCCCCGGCCGATGCTAAGGAAATTAAGGATGAAGTTGTGGGTGGTGGGATAGGAGAAATTGATGAGATTATTAAAAAAGGAAAACAAATAACTCATTTCTTAAACCCCGCTGATCCGTTTAGGGATGTATTCGGGGCAGGATCTATCTCACATCCAGAAGAGTGGAATAGACTTATAGATGAGCTCAAAAATAATGGAGTTGAAGTGGTATATAGAGAAGGCAGTATGGGTTATGGCCCACTTAAAAAAGGAGAACCTGGTCAGATATTAATTGATCCAGAAGCCTCCATGAGTGCATTACGGCATGAGTATAGTCATTTTTTAGAGGCAAAGACTAAAAATTTTCCGTCGGCTGCTGAATCGTATCGAGATTGGGAAGCCAGGATTGATGATGAACTTAAAGCTTATACTATTGAAATTGAAGAGGCAAAAAGATTGGGGTTGGACAATGTAGCAAAACAACTCCAAAAAAACTTTGAAGAAGAGAAACAATATATCATTGACAGATTTAAACCCCGAGATGAATAAAACTGTTAGGAGATGATTTAAATGGCTTCAGTTGCCGAATTGGTAAAACAAATTGAAAATAATACTATAAAAAATGAAGATTTAATTTTTTGCATGGAGGACCATAATTTTGGTGTAGTAACCATGTCAATGTTCAAAGCGATAGAACGAAAATATTGCAATCAACGAATAGTGGATCGTTTAGCTGAGTTAAGCCGACTTTTGAAAGATAATAAATTTATTGGACCATGGCAGATGGGGCATGTAGCATTAGCAGCATTATCATTATTAGAAAGCGAGAGTTCGAAAAAGAAGTTCATTGAACTCTTCGAAAATCTGAATGAGAATGACAAATTTTTAGTCGATAATTTTATCAAATCAGAAGCATATAAAGAGTAAGTAAAAGCTCCATTATGAGGAGGAGTAGACACTGGTAGTTATCTTAAAGGGTGGAGCGATAAATGAATATCAAAGAACTGGAGTTAAGGCTTATATCGGAGAATATTCGGAGTGACGTTTATTCACTCAATGGAGGCTTGCCAAACGAGGCTTGCTGTATTTCTCAGAGTAATGGAATTTGGGAAGTTTATTACAGTGAGCGAGGGAATAAATCTGGCTTACGAATATTCCAAAAGGAAGAAGAAGCATGTCAATATTTTTACGATTCACTTATTGAAGCTTTAAAGGATTTAAAGGATATGGGACTTTATTAAGTTCATTTCAACCTTGATTGGCTACATGCCTTTTAAGGTTTCTTCTTTGTTTGGGGTGCCTTTGAGAGACCGTTCTACTTGGAATCCAGTTACTGAGGTATTCGATATCAATCCATCCAAAAATGCACATGATAAAGCTAACCTTACGGCTCCAAATCCAACTGATCCATTCCCAGGATATGACTCAGAATCTGATTTTATTAAACATATGGATGATGAAATCGACTATTAAAGTTCGAGGTGAAGAAATGTACTTGGATAAGACTTTACAAAGAATAAATGAAATAAATAATGAAGCTTTTGGAATACCACAAAATACTCCCTATGTTGCTCTGAAAGTTGTTAATGTAGATACTGTACAAGTAACGAGTTTTTTCGGGATGCGTTTTTCAGTGGATATATCAAATGGAAAGCTTATCGACAAAGAGAGTAATGGATGGTAATGAACTTACATCATAATTTAGATAGACTAACAACATAACTACAGTGGGGCTACCCAGTGCCGAATGACCCCATCATTCATCCAATAACACATATAACCCATGTAATACACGTATAAAGATTTGTTACATTAAACAGGTCGATTATGGTTAGATAACCACCATGATTGACCTGTTTTTGTTAGCATCATTTTCTTGCATTTTTTCAAACTATTACGTCACAACTGTAGCATGCGCCGCTACAGGATTCGGAAAAGAATATAATTACTTGATATAACATGGATATGTTCTCGACGAATCGACAATGAAGATGATTTCTAAAAAAGGAGAGTGATTACATGGAGTTTTTTGAATTAGTAAAACAACATTTTGGATCAATCGTTTCAAAATATGATCTCTGTTTAGAAAAAATAGTAGATGATGAAGTAGCTTTGATAGCGCGTAATTTTGCCATTAGTATTTGGAGAAGTCGAGATGGAGTGGACATAGTCTATCTAATGTTAGATGATAGAAACTCATTGGTTAAAATAAATATTTCTTCTTATCTCGCCATGAATTATAACGAAAATGATAGAAGGGGTATAATCATATCCACGAATTTGTTAGAAAAAATTATCAATGGTTTGATTATTCATTCAAGGGGATTAGAAGATCATTTTGTGAATATATTACTCGGGGATAAAGGTTGGTTTAATGAGTACAAAAAAAATAAGTATAGCGAAGACTTTCAGCTTGCAAGTACTTATGAAAGAAAAATCATTGAACCAATATTACTCGACAATGCTAGTTCGACTAGCATATAGTAGTTCAACTTAGAAGTTTGAGTTTAATTAAATGAAACAGTCTTACCGGATATCGTACCGTAAAGAGGTGAGGAAATTGTCGATAGTATTTAGCCAAAATGATAATGAACTGGTAGTAAACGATAATAAAATAGTTTTCGATCATAAAATACGATACGTTAAAGAAGTAAGGGAGACTTTAATCGTATTACTTGAAATACCTAGCAACGAGGTGTACTTAAATAACGTGTTTGGTATTACTAGTATAGGAATAATAAAATGGCGAATTCAAAATGTTGGTGATGTTTTTCCAATAAAAAATCAGTTACCATTTGAAAACTTGATGTTGCAGGGATCTGACATGTTTGTTTCGGATTTTTATGGCAGAAGGTACTCTATAAATCCTGCTAATGGGGAAATACTTTCGAGTGATATTGCAAGATAGTATAAGTTTATTTTTAGAAATCTTGGTTGGCTTCGCGAAGTGCACCCCTTAATTGGAAAACACCCTTTTAGGGGGTGCTATTCTTATGGCGTTTAAAGAACAAAAATTGAAGCAATATCCGGAGTCTTTGAAGCGAGAGGCAAAACACCCACAGTTCAACAAAACTGTGGGTGTTTATATGTTATGTTGCCCTACTTCCGATCACAAAAAAATGGAGAACCAGAAGTACTAGAAAAGGTTCCAGTTCAACCGCGAATTTCTTTTTCAAGTAGCCTCTACACTAATTAGAATACTCAAAGAAGGAGAATGCATTTTTCCGGATACAACCTCTTATGCTTCTTGATTAGCATGATGGGCGGCCTATCATGGTGGCTAGCGAGCCGGGCAAGGGCAGCACATTTAAGTGTTGGGTGCTGGCGGGATGGGGGGAGTGCCGGTTCATGAGTATTATTTCCTAGTCTCTATCTCATGTTTTTCTATGATTTCAATTGCCTGCATTGGGAAATTTGTACTACAATATAGGGAAAGTGGAACATAGTAGAGTAGGATTGAGATAGTGGGGGGATACGTTTGGCCATCATCGACGTCATCAAATTTAACGGAATAGCCAATCGCGATTGGCTCGTTTTTCGTTATCCGGGCGAAAGTTTCGTATACGGCACCCAGCTTATTGTGGGTGAAGGCCAGATTGCTGTTTTTGTAAAGGGAGGCAAGGCGCTAGACTATTTTTCCGCGGGAACGTATACACTTAATGCCAATAACATTCCGATCCTGCAATCGTTTATTAATCTTCCGTTCGGCAAGAGAACGCCCTTCACCGCGGAAGTGTTCTTCATCAATAAGACGATTAAACTGGATGTGCTTTGGGGAACGAGCGACCCAATTAGCCTAATCGATCCTAAATATAACGTTAGGTTAAGGGTACGTGCGTTCGGGCAGTTCGGGATGAGAATTTCGGATTTCCGCGTATTCCTGACCGAATTAATTGGGGCCGTAGGGGACCATGACGTTGTCAAATACGATACGATCATCAGTTATTTTAAAGGCATTACCGTCACGAAAATCAAAACATTGATAGCCAACACCGTAATTAACAAAAAAATATCCGTTCTTGAGATTGCCCCGTTGTTGGAAGAATTGTCGGAAAGGGCAGAAAACAGCGTTGCGTTCGAGTTCGAACGCTTCGGAATAACCATCGTTAACTTCCTTGTATCTTCCGTTAATTTTCCAGATGAAGACTTTGAAACGATTAATCGGATTCTGGGAGAGAAAGCCGCTTTCGAGATTATTGGCGACCAACGCTATAATGTGAAACGTTCGTTTGACGTGATGGAAACGGCCGCGGGCAACGAAAGCGGAGGGAATATTGCGGCGGCCGGCATCGGTTTGGGTCTAGGCGCAGGCGCCGGATTGGCGGTAGGGACGGCTTTTACCAATCATGCTAGCGGCATCATGAATAGTTCCACCAAAGTCATTCCGTGCAACAAATGCGCATCCATGAACGACGTTGACGATAAGTTCTGCGGCAATTGCGGCAACAAGCTTGCGAGCGAGAAAGTGGAATGCCGATCTTGCAAGTCTCACATTGATCGTAACGCGAAGTTTTGTCCGGAATGCGGGTGTTCGATGGGGATGAAAGTTTGTCCGAGTTGCCACAAAGAGAATTCGCCCGAGACGAAGTTTTGCTCCGAGTGCGGTACGAGAATGGAGGGCAACCCGTGAGTACCAAAAACATATCTATCGCGCAATTTCTTAAACTAGCTGGTTGTTTAGTCATTAACGCCGCGCTTATTATTGCCTTCATTCGATTATTTGATCTGTTTTCCGTGATGTCGCCGCTTAAGTCCATGCTCATGTTAATCGTTCTTATTGGAAGTCTGGGCGTATCGAACGCCGTTTTGTTCATTCCGGGAACAATAACCGGGCGAATAGGATTGGTTCACACCACGACTTTAATCGTCGCAACGATCACTTACACGATCATCGCTAATGTGATTTCGATTATTGCGATTTCCGCCAGCATCGCTTGGTATATCGTGTGGCAGCTGGTCGTCTTCGCCGTTTATTTGCTTTCTTTATCAACGATTAGCTTCTTTGCCCGGCGAACGGCCGCAGACAGAGATCTCGACAAGGTCGAGCAAAATGCAAAACAAGCCGTCGCGCTGCAACTCTATCATATCGAAACAACGTTAATGGCCAAAAAACATGAGGAAGGCTTCATTCCACTCTCCAAATCTTTTTATTTATTAAAAGAAAGATTGCAAGCGTCAAGTCCTTTCGGAAGATTTGCCGGAAACCATCAATTAATGGAGATGGAACAGCAGATCCTTAATCATTTGGAATACATATGGATGCAGTCCAAACTCGAAATTACGCAAGCTGCCGTCATCGAAATCCAAAAGTTAATGGAAGAAACAAGACAACTCGTGATGGCAAGAGAAACAATGAGCATCCAATAAAGCTTAAAAAAATCGAAATGACAAGGAGATCATCATAAATGAGTACACCGAATTGCCCGTCCTGCGGAGCTCCGACCGGAGCCCAATCAACCGAATGCAAATATTGCGGGGAGAAGTTAACGGCTGCCCAACCCCACTATCAAGCGAATCCGAATTTCTCGAACCCGCCGCAATACCAACAACCGGCTAGCAACTACTCCAATCCTACGCAACCCGCATATGGCGCACCGGCGCAGTACAATCGGAAGAGTAAAGTTGCCGCGGGTTTGTTGGGTATTTTCTTAGGCGGGCTGGGTATCCATAAATTTTACCTCGGCAGAATCTGGTGGGGAATTGCTTACATATTGTTCTGCTGGACGTATATTCCTGCCATTGTTGGATTTATCGAGGGCATTGTTTATTTAGCATCGAATGAAGAGAAGTTCCAAATGAAATATAGACGCAAATAAAAGAATGAACAAAGGAACCCACAGCCTTCGAGGCTGTGGGTTTTTAACTAACACAAACCTTCCTATAACCTCTCCAAATCCAGCTCCACCAGCGGCCCGCAGTTCTCGATGTCATGTTTAAACCTGTGCATGAGCTGCTGCTCTTTGGGGCTTAAGTCCTTCGCGTCCAAAATATTGCTGTAGATCACGTACAAAATGACATGCCGCAGTATCATAAAATCGTGGATATGACGGAACCACTCGCTGCCCAGCGTATTCTCCTTGGCATAACCGTTCATGAAATTCCCCATGAACCGCTTGGCGAACGCGTTCCGGTCGTCCGGGGCGACCGGCGGCAGCCACAGCGCGTAATAAAGCGGCATGGCGATATCGTTGACGAAATAGTTGTAAGCCGTGTCGTCGAAGTCGAACGCGGTCATGCGGCCGTTGTCGACGAAGAAGTTTTTTTGATGCAGGTCGTTATGGATGAGCCCGTACCCGTCCTTCGTCTCGGGCAGCGAGGAAATCCGGCGAATGAGCGCCTCCGCGTTCTCGATGATCAGCGTCTGCCCGGCCAGTCCGTCCGCGACATTCAGCATGTCGTCTTCCCGCCAGGATGCTCTCCGGTAAGCCGGATCGGATGGGACGTACGCCTTCGTCAGCGCGTGCATCCGTCCGGTGCAGCGGCCCCATTGCTCGAACAACGCATCGTTCCAGTCATCCGCTCCCGCCAGCTTCCCCGGCGCTTTCTCGAATGCGTAAGCAAGGAAGCCATTGTCGAGCGTCTCCGCGTAACGTCCTGCCTCCGAAGCGACCGCCCTTGCCACGGGAACGCCTCCGTCCGCCAGATAGTTGACGAAATCAAGCTCGCCCATGAGCGTGTTCTCCGTACGGCGGAGCTGATGGGTAATTTTCAAAATGCGATCCGCGCCGTTTGCCGTATATTCGTACACGTAGCTTTCGAACCCGCCAAGATCCTTCACCCGTTCTGGCACGACGCCGAACCGCCGCCCGGCTTCTTCCAGTATGCCGGGATGATATTGCTCCGTGATTTCTTTAATCATAGGTATGCCCCCAGATATTCTCTTATTTGTGATGGAGTACCCTCTACTATACCCCAATGGGGCCTCGTTCGCTAAGGGGGAAAATGAATGTAGCCGTTTATGCCCGGTCGGCAGCAGCGCGCGCGATGGGCGCGGAACGATAAAAGGGTTTATTTGACGGTAGCGGTGCAACTAACCGGGTCATTTTCGCGTCTTACTTCTTGGCGGTTTTTTAAGAGAGGCCGCTGGGAGGAGAACCAAATTTGAAAGTCTCGAAAATGCTGTTATTAACGGTCGTCATGACCCTGTTATTCGCGAGCCAAGCCTTCGCCTACGACGTCCAGCTGCTGCCGTTCAAGGATGAAGAAAACGATTATGCCAAGGAGCCGATCTACACGTTGTCCGCGCTTGGCATCATTGACGGTTACGAGGATCGGACTTACCGTCCTAGAAACGATCTGTCGCGGGAAGCGTTCGTGAAGCTTCTCGTCGTGGCCGCGCAAGCCGAACGAGCCACCGTAGGACGCGTTCCCGCGGACGTGGCGAAAGATCGTTGGTCCGCGCTGTATATTTCCGTCGCCTATGAACGCGGTTGGATTGCTAGTTTGCTAGATTCAAAAGAAGGGAACTTTCAGCCTTCGCTGACGATTACGCGCCAAGAGGTCGCGATGTTGATCGGCGTGTCGCAGCTGGAAGCGGCGGACGAGGAGGTACGCGAGCAATGGCTTGCCTCTGAATGGAAGAAGGAACGGGACGCGCGCGCGTTCAAGGATGCTTCGACCATCGACGCGGCCATGCAGCCGTACGTGTATTACGCGACGCGCCTTGGTATCATGGAGGGGGATCCGACCGGGTTCAAACCGCGTACGCCTCTCATCCGCAAGCAGGCAGCGGCCGTTATTTATCGGTTGCTGGACCAGCGGATCGCGGGGCAGAAGGTTGACTTCACCGGTTATTACGCCATAGCTTCCTATCCGGCGATCGGTCAGGTGGATAAGCTGTCCGACGTGATCTACGGCTGGTCGCATTTGCAGTACGACGGGGCGGGTTCCGCGTCTCTGAATACAAGCGCGACGGAATTCAAGATTCCGGGCGGGTACGGGGAAGCGATCGAGGCCGCCGACAAGGCCGGGGCGACGAAAGAGCTGATGGTATTTTACGCCGCGTCGAATCTAAAGGATTTTCTGAAGGACCAGCCTGCGCGGCAGGCGTTTACCACGTCCCTGCTCGCGACGCTGAACAACCCGGCTTATTCGTTCACCGGGGTCAGCATCGATTTCGAGGGGCTGAAGGAAGCGGGGAGCGCGGCGGATTTCGTCGGCTTTTTGAAGGAGCTCAAGGCGCAATTAGGCACGTTAACGTTATCGGTAGCCGTTCCGCCGATCCATTATTACAAGGGCTACGATCTGGGAGCTATCGGCAAGCTGGCCGATACGGTCATCCTGATGGCGTACGATTTCACACATGATGTTGGCATGCTGCCGTCGGCGCCGTTGCCGCTCGTGAACGACACCGTCCGAACGGCGCTGAAATCAATTCCGAAGGATAAGCTTGTGCTGGGCATTTCCAAGCAGGCCAACCAGTGGATCACGGCTCCGAACGGTGTGACCGGCACTGCCTTAAAGCCGAGTATCGCCGACGTGGAGAAGCGGCTGGCGATGCCGGGCGTTACGCAAACATGGTCCATGCCGTTTTTGCTGAAGAAAGCGGAGTTTAAGGACGCGAGGGGCAGCCATGTACTGTATTACGAAGATTCGCAAAGCATCGAGAAGAAGATCTGGCTCGCCAAGTATTACGGGCTGAAGGGCGTATCGCTCTGGCACATGGGCAACTACACCGCTTCGGATTGGGAGATTGTAGGGAGGCATGCTAGTTAGTTAAGGATAGAAACGAACAGAGCCAGGCCTCTCATAATTGAGGCTGGCTTTTTTTGTGTGACATTGCCGACATGATTGTGTCATGAGATAATAAGAATGACATCATTTAATCGATATGCCACGAATCAATGGAGGTGACTTCATGCATCAAATACCCGTCAAGCTCGGTGAAGGCGGCCGCGTTGTAATTCCGGCCGATGTTAGGAAAGCGCTCGGCATAGAAGTCGGAGATGAACTGATGCTTCATATGGAGAACGGAAAAATTATTCTCATGACCCGGAAACAGGCGATTCAGTATGTACAAGAGCAAATGAGCCAATATCAAATTGGCGATCGGGTTTTGTCGGAGGAATTGCTTGAGGAACGTAAGGGAGAAGCGGATTCATGAAAATGCGTGTTGTATTTGATGCTTCCGCAGTGCTTGCTTTATTGTTCCGTGAATCGGGCAGCGAGATCGTGGAACGGTACGTGGAGAGCTGCGAAGCGATGATATCGGCAGTTAACCTTTCGGAGGTACAGGCCAAACAGCAGGAGCTGCAAATTCCCATGGAACAAACGATGAAGTATTTGTTGTTGCTTGGTTTCGAAGTCGTTCCGTTTACTGCGGAATCGGCTGTCAAAGCTGCAGCGATGCGGAACGAAACCAAGCAGCTCGGGTTGTCTTTTGGCGATCGGGCTTGTCTTTCGCTGGGTCAACAGCTGGAATGTCCGGTCATTACCGCAGATCGGGCTTGGACAACGATTAACCTAGGGATTGAAATCATCGCCATCCGCTGAGAGACGACGGTCCTTCGGCCCCATTTCAGTTCCTTGCCCCGCCGCCTGCCAGTCCGCGCCGCGGTCCCGTTTTTTCTCGTGCAGGACCATCCTCCCCCGAGTATAATAAAGGTGCGTCTACTGAGGAAAGGATTGCTGCGGCATGATGACTTTCATTCGGAACAGGCTGACCCGTAATTTATCCGCGAAGCTGATCCTTCTTCTGCTTATGCTTCTTACCTTTGCGATCGCGATGATCAGCTCGCTTTATTACTGGTTCACGTCTGACGTCATTTTACAAAATGTAAGGGCTTCCACAAAACAATCCGCCAAGCAATCGGCGGATTATTTGTCGCTGATCCTGACGGTGGGAAGCGATATGGGCCAGCAAATTTACCGCGATGTCCGGATTCAGGGCGTCATTCAGGAGGAAGCGAAGGGCGGCCTCACCGTCGACCAGAAATTCGACCATAAGAACACGGTGAACGACATCCTTAACAATATTATGTACACCAGCTCGTTCGTGCACAGTATCTATCTGCTTCGGGAGCAGGGGGTCAGCTGGGGAAGCGGGATGTTCAACGCGTCGAAGGTGATGCGGTACACGCTGACGGAGCGAGATTGGTATAACGACGCGGTGAGCGGAAGGAGGGACGATCTGTGGCTGCCGCTGCAGTACGATCCGTTCAGCGGAGGCGGCGAGAACACGAGGCTGGTGCTGACGTTCGTGAAGCCGCTGCGCAACCTCGCCGCCCGCGAGTCGGTCGGGGCGATCTTGGTCAACATTGATGGACAGCTGATTCTGCAGGCGATCGAGAGGATCCGGCTGGGGAAGACGGGCGATTTTTTCGTCGTGGACCGGGAAGGCAAGGTCGTCATCGCCGCGGAACCGGAGAGATGGTCCGACACGTTGGCGGCGACGGGGCTCGGCGCAAGGCTGGCAAGCATACAGGCCGAGGAGTCGGAATTCGAGGCGGAGCTGGACGGCGTGCGGCACTACGCGGTCACGCGCAAGCTCAAGAACGATTGGATGATCGTCGGGACGGTGCCGGTGGGGGAGATCATCGGGGATATTGCCCGCATCCAGCGTCAAATCTGGCTGTTCGCGACGATGCTGCTCGCGTTGGCATCGGTGACGGGATATCTGTTCTCTAGGCGGATTACTTCACCCCTCAAATCATTAATGAAGCAAATGAAAGAAATCGAACGAAGCAACTTCAAGGCGCTTACGACGGTATCTTCGCAGGACGAAATCGGACAGCTTAGCCGCAGGTTCAATCAGATGGTCCGGCAGATCGAGATGCTGATCGAGCAGGTGAACCGGGTGGAAGCCAAGAAGAGGGAGGCGGAGATGAGGGCGCTGCGGCACCAGATTAATCCGCATTTTCTGTACAACACGCTCGCGACGATCCGGTGGATGATTAAATTCGGCAAAAAAGAAGGGGCGTACGACGGCATCTCCTCGCTGGTTCAGCTGATGGAGGCGAGCATGGAGAAGCAGGGCGTGTTCTACCGCATCCGCGACGAGCTCGCCTTACTGGACAAATACATGGTCATTCAACGATTCAGGTACGACTTCCGCATTCATCTGGATGTCCGATGCGAGGAGGAGCTGCTAGACGTTCCGATTCCGCGCATGTTGCTGCAGCCGATCGTGGAGAACGCGATTTTCCACGGGCTTGCGCCCAAGGAAGAGGGAGGGACGGTGACGGTGACTATCTGCAAGCAAGAGGATGCGCTCGAGCCCATGTTGATCATCAGGGTGGAGGACGACGGGGTCGGCATTTCGCCGGAGAAAATTTCCGGGCTGCTGGCCCGGTCACGCGAGCCGAAGTCCGGCATGTTCGGAATCGGCCTCAACCACGTGCACGAGACGGTCCAGCTCTATTACGGCGAACGAAGCGGCGTCGACATCGCGGGCGTCCCTGGAAGCGGAACGACGGTTACGGTCAAACTTCATGAAGGAGGGGCTCGCGGATGGTCTATAACGCCTTAATCGTGGACGACGAGCCGATGATACGGTTCGGGCTGGCATCCTGCGTCGATTGGGAGAAGGAAGGCGTTAGGCTGGCGGGCGAGGCGTCCAACGGAGAAGCGGCGCTGCGCCTTATCAAGAATGAGGACATTCACATCCTGGTCACCGATATCAAAATGCCGCTCATGGACGGCCTGGAGCTGATCCGCCTCGCCAAGGAGGTGCGTCCTTTGCTCAAGGTCGTGCTGGTGAGCAGCTACAGCGATTTCTCTTACGCGGTGGAAGCGGTGAAGCTTGGCGTCGTCGTTGACTACTTGCTGAAGCCGACCATGGAGCCGGAAGATCTGATCCGCGTCATCCGCGCCTGCAAGGAACGGCTGGAGCTCGACAAGGCGAGCAGCCGGAAGGAGGAGTGGCTGCGGCTAGAGGAAGCGAAGAGCAGGCGGCTCCGGTTCGAGGAGGAGCTGAAGGCGTTCATGGGCGGCGCCGATCAGGCGTTCGAGTGGAAGCCGGACTGGGCGATCGGTAATTTGGCTCTGGCGGTTTGGAAATTGGACGCGGACGACGGCAAGTCGCTTCGGCAACTCGTCTCCCTGGAGGCTGCCAAAAACAGGCTGGACGAGTGGTGCGGCAACGGCCTATCGTTCGTGGCGGGCGATGATGAACTCGTCACGCTGATCGCGGATTACAACGGCAGCGCGCTAACCGACATTGCCTTGTTCCATAAGCGGCTCGGGGCAGAAGGGTCGGGCTTGCGCTTTACGGTCGGCATAAGCCCCGTCATCCATCGCCTGCAAGCCGCGGCGCTCGCGTACGTTTGGGCTTTGAAGGCGCTGGAGAACGCTTTTTTCGAGGGGAGGAACCGGTGTTATCTAGGCCGGATTCCCGCCTCGGCAGGAGAGGGAACGGATAGAGAGGAGCTGGAAGCGGAGGACGGCATCGACCGGTTGCGCGAGAGGTTCTCGAAGGCGTACGCATTCGCGGACCAATACGGCAGCGAAGCCGCGCTGAACGACATGATCGCGTTGTGGAGAATGAAGCGGTACGGCCGTTCGGAGATTATCGCCCATGGGAGAAGCCTGCTGACGATGATGTGGTCGCATCGGTTCCGAATGAAGACGGAGGAAGATATGGGCATGATGATCGGCAAGCTGGAGGGATTGAAGCAGGCGCCAAGTTTGGATCATCTGATCCGGACGGTGCGCGAGGAGTTGTCCCGGTTCTGGAAGCCGGACGATTCGCCCGTGGCGGTCGACGCCGGCGGCGCCCATGTCATTCAGCTCGCTTTGTCTTACATTCAGGAGCATTACCGCGGGGACATCTCCCTGCAGGACGTGGCGGATTACGTGCACATGAGCAAAAATTATTTCAGCGAGCAGTTCAAGCAGCGTACCGGCATGAACTTTATCGATTTCGTTATTCGGCTGAGGCTGCACTACGCGAAGCATCTGCTGGAGCATACCAGCATGAAAGTGATCG
Source organism: Paenibacillus sp. LHD-117 (assembly GCF_030929555.1). Lineage (GTDB taxonomy): Bacteria > Bacillota > Bacilli > Paenibacillales > Paenibacillaceae > Pristimantibacillus. The sequence goes on from NZ_JAVFVT010000048.1 coordinate 46,131, forward strand.
ACGTCGGCGCCGATTCGGGTTTCAACAGCCCGAAGCATTTCCTGAAGCTGTTCAAGCGGGAGATGAACTGCACGCCGGTCGAATTCCGAGAGCGGTTCGAACGACAGCGCGCCGCGGACGACGGTCGCGCCGGAGAGGATGTGCTCTATGAAATTTAAGGCGGGGAAGCGGCGCGGGGGCTTGGCGGGGACCGCGGGGGCGACGCTTCGGTTGGCGGCGTTGCTGCTCGTTGCCGCCGCGCTTGCCGGCTGCATGCGGGCTTCGCTGGCGCCGGAGATCGACGGGGAGCGGACGGAGAACGGGGACGTAGGCAAATACGCGGTCGAATTGGAGTATTGGCATACGTACAGCGATCTGGAGCAAGAAGTGTTCCTGGCGAAGGTGCTGCCGCTGTTCGAGAAGCAGTATCCGCATATTCGGGTGAACGCCGTGCGCAAGGACTATACGGACCAATTCAAGGATACGCTCCTGTTCGCGGTAGCGGACAACAAGCAGCCCGACGTCATGCGCATGGACATCGTCTGGGTGCCGGAATTCGCCAAGAAGGAGGCGCTGGCGGAGCTGTCGGGCATGCCGGGCTTCAAAGCGATCAAGGACACGTTCATCGGCTCGTTAATTCAGACCAATATGTACAAGGGCGGGTATTACGGCTTGCCTGTCAACGCGAATACGCGCGCGGCGATTTATAACAAAACGCTGTTGCGGGAAGCCGGGTTGACGGAGCCGCCAACCACTTTCGAGGAGCTCGAGGCGGCCGCGGAGCGGCTTCGCGCTTCCAAGCCGGAGGCTTACGGCATTGGCGTATGCTGCTCGAACGGCTGGGGCATGCTGCCGTATTTCTGGACGCTGGGCGGCGAGCTGACCGACCCGCAATATACGAAAGCGTCCGGCTACTTGAACGGCGAAGGAAGCCGTGCCGCGCTAAGCCGGATGAAGGATTGGCTGGACCGTGGCATCGTAAGCCGCTCCGTCCTGGGCGAGGTGCCGGGCACCTGGGACGGGATTCTGAAGGGCCAGCTCATGATGATCGACGACGCCCATTGGTTTCATACGGTCAATGCGACGGGGCCGAACAAGGAGCTGCTGGACGACGTCGTCATCGGCCTGTTCCCGGGAAGCGGGCAGGCGGGCGGCCAAGGCGCGGCAGCCGCGGACGCGGACGGGAAGGCGGCCACCGGCACATCCGTTATCGGCGGCGAGAACCTTGTCCTCTTCGAACAGTCCGAGCATAAGCAGGAGGCGTGGGAGTTCATCCGCTGGATGACGTCGGAGGAGCCTCAGCGGATCATGGCCGAGACGGGTCTCATACCGACGATTCAGGGGCTGGAGAATAGCGTGCCGAATCCAATCTTCAAGCCATACTTGGAGCAGCTGAAGCGTGCGAAGCCGAGACCGCCCGTTCCGAATTGGACCGCCATCGACGAGGAATTCGCGCGCATGGTGGAACGGATCATGGCCGGCGAGCTGACGGTGGAAGCGGCGACTGACCAGGCGGCGGTGCAGATTGACGGGCTGCTGCGCGATTAAGTAGGCGAAGTAGAGTCGATAGATGAAGCAGGCTCCATAACAAAAGATACCTAATCGGAATATTATGGATTTTTGATAGGATAGCGCTTCCATTATGATAGAACTAGATTCGTGCAGAGGATTGGGGCATGGGTCTCATTCCAATCATGAAAGGTGGCATGTCATGTGGTAAGGGCGGATAAGTCTAGGTGGAAAACGGTCATGACGTATGTTCTTCTCGTCTCGATGGCGGTATCGCTCGTTACGGCCTCGCAGCCGAAGTCGGCAAACGCATACGTCGGCGCGCTGGGCAACGTCACGGGGACCTCGGTATCCGGGGATACGCTCACGCTCACGATCGACAACGGCGCGGAACCGAATGACGACATTTTGATCTTCGACGTGCTGAAGAGCGACATCGTGAAGGTATCCTATCGTCCCAACAATGTATCGCCGAGCGCCGATACGCCGATGATCGACCCGGGCAAGACATGGAGCTCGGTCGGCGCGACGATCAACACCGCGGGCAATCCTATTACGATCGTGACCTCCGAGATCCGGGTGGAGATCGCGAAGACGCCGACGCGCATCACGATTAAGAAAGCGGACGGAACGACGCTGCTATGGGAGCCGTCCGGGGGCGGCGTCTTCTACGATGGCGTACGTTTCATGCGGAATTCGGGCGACAATATTTACGGCATCCGCAGCTACAACGCCAACGAGTCGGCGCCCGACCTGACGCGCAATGCCAACTCGCATCCCGCCCACGCGGGCAATCAGGGCGATTCCGGGGGACCGCTCATGTGGTCGACGGCCGGCTACGGCGTTCTCGTCGACAGCGACGGCGGGTACCCGTACACCGACGCGACAGGCAAGCTGGAGTTCTACTATGGCGGCACGCCGGACGAAGGGCGCCGCTACTTCAAGACCGACGTCGAGTATTACGCGATGGTCGGCACGCCCGAGGAAATCATGGGGAGCGTGGGCGAGATCACGGGCAAATCCCCAATGCTGCCGAAGTGGTCGCTCGGTTTCATGAACTTCGAATGGGATACGAACCAGACGGAGATGACCTCCATGATCGATACGTACCGGGCGAAGGATATTCCCCTTGACGCGTACGGACTCGACTACGACTGGAAGAAATACGGAGAAACGAATTACGGCGAGTTCGCTTGGAACACGTCGAACTTTCCGAGCGCAAGTTCTACAGCCCTGAAGTCCGCGATGGACGCCAAAGGCGTGAAGATGATCGGCATCACGAAGCCGAGAATCGTGACGGAAGACAGCGGCGGCAACCGGACGACCCAATACAACGACGCCAACGCGGCGGGTTATTGGTATCCGGGGCATGGCGAATACAACGATTATTTTATACCGGTGAAGGTCAGGAGCATTGATCCTTATAACGCGGGCATGCGTTCTTGGTATTGGGATCATTCGAAGGATGCGTACGACAAAGGCATCGTAGGCTGGTGGAACGACGAAACGGACAAGATCGCGTCCGGTGCGGCCCAGTGGTGGTTCGGCAACTTCACGACGACCCATCTATCCCAGGCGATGTATGAAGGACAACGCGCCTATACGAATAACGCGCAGCGCGTGTGGCAGACGGCGCGGACGTTCTATCCAGGGGCGCAGCGTTACGCGACGACGTTATGGTCCGGCGATATCGGCGGGCAATTCCAAATGGGCGAGAAAGTCGGCTGGGCGTCTGGCATGAAGGAGCAGCGCACGGTCATGCTCTCGTCGGTCAACTTGGGGCAGCCGAAGTGGGGCATGGACACGGGCGGCTTCAACCCGAACGACAGCAATCCGAGCCCCGAGCTGTACGCGAGATGGATGCAGTTCGCGGCGCTGACGCCGGTGTTCCGCGTACACGGCAACCTGTATCATCAGCGGCAGCCGTGGTACTACGGCAACACGGCCGAGGAAGCGGCCAAAGGCGCGATCAAGCTTCGTTATTCACTCATTCCTTATATGTATGCCTACGAGCGGGAAGCTTACGAGACGGGCAACGGCCTCGTCCGGCCTCTGCTCTTCGATTATCCGACGGACGCCGCGGTAAGCAACTACGTCGACGCCTGGATGTTCGGCGACTGGCTGCTGGCAGCCCCGGTCGTGGACAAGGGCCAGACGTCGAAGCCGATTTATTTGCCGGCGGGCACGTGGACGGATTATTTTACGGGCAGGGTATACAGCGGGGGCCAAACGATTCAGTACGCGGTGGACGCCGACAATTGGTCGGACATTCCGCTCTTCATTAAGAAAGGCGCGATTATCCCGACGCAGCAGCCGCAGGATTACATCGGCCAAAGCGCGGTCTCGACGGTCGACATCGAAGTCTTCCCGGACTCGTCCGCCACAAGCTTCACGTACTACGACGACGACGGCGGCAGCTACGATTACGAAAGCGGCGAGATTTTCAAACAGACGCTGACGGCGCAGGATAACGGCGGCAGCGGGATCAGCTTCTCAGTGGGCGCCAAGTCGGGCACGTACGCGCCTGCCTTGCAAAGCTACATCGTCAAGATTCACGGCAAAGCGGGCACGGGAGTAACGCTCGGCGGCTCCGCAATGACGTCCTATGCCGATCCGGCGGCGCTGCGCGCGGCATCCGGCGAAGGCTGGACGACGGGACGCGATATTTACGGCGAGGTGACGTACGTGAAGGTTGCGGCGGGCAGCGGCTCGGCCAAAAACATCGTCGTCTCCGGCAGCGGCACGGCCGCCGCGACGGCCATGAAGCTGGAGGCCGAACAAGCGTCGCTGTCGGGCAACACCACGGCCACGCAGGCTTCCGTCAACAACAATCATACGGGTTACTCCGGCACGGGCTTCGCGGACAAAATCGAGAATGATGGCGCGTCCGTCACGTTCTACGCCGACGTGAAAGCGGCTGGCGATTACGCTGTAGACCTGCGCTACGCGAATTCGAACGGCTCGGTTAAGACGCTTAGCATCTTCGTAAACGGCAAGCGCGTCAAACAAACCAGCCTCGCGAATCTCGCCAACTGGAATACATGGGGTACGCAGACGGAGACGATCCCGCTGTCTGCCGGACGCAACGCCATCACGTACCGGTATTATGCGGACGGCGGGGATACCGGCTACGTCAATCTGGATTATATCTCGGTGCCGTTCCATCCTTCCGTCGGCAAATACGAAGCGGAAGGGGCGGCGCTCTCGGGAGGCGCGGCGACGAACAAAAACCATTCGTTCCATAGCGGCACGGCATTCGTCGACGGCATGACCTCGGTCGGAGCGGCGTCGTCGTTCAAGGTGAACGTACCTTCGGCGGGCAGCTACCAGGTGGCGCTCCGCTACGCGAACGGTAGCGGCAGCACAAAGACGTTAAGCACGTACGTGAACGGCGTCGACGTGGCGCAGGTCAGCCTGCCGAGTCCCGGCGCTAGCTGGAGCGTGTGGCAAGACGCGACCCAGTCGCTTTCCCTGATCGCTGGCGAGAACACGATCGCTTTCAAGTACGATGGAGCGGACAGCGGCAACGTGAATCTGGACCGGGTTCTGGTGTCTTCGAGCGCGCCCGGATCGCCGCAGTCTGAGAGAAATCTGCTAGACAACGGCAGCTTCGAGCGAGTAGGGTATAGCTCGAACTGGACGGAATGGCATCCGGGCGGACAAGCGTTAGCTTTCGGCGTCGACAGCGGATCGGGCACGCATCCTCCGACATCCGCTTGGAACAGGGATGCAAGAGCATACTTTTACGCCGCCGGCGCTTATCAGCAAAGCATCCACCAATTCGTGAACGTGCCGGTGAACAACGCGAACTATAAGCTGGAGGCATGGGTTCGCATGCAGCACGCGACTCCGACGACCGCGAGGGCGGAGATTACAAGCCACGGCGGTGCGGCGATCTACGCCAACATTTCGAACACCGGCGAGTGGGAGTATATCAGCATCGACAACATCTTCGTCACGAGCGGAGGGATCGACGTCGGGTTCTACGTCAATTCGCCTGGCGGCACGGTGCTCCATATCGACGACGTAAGGTTGACGAAGCAATAATTCGCGGGGAATGGGAACGGGAAAGCCGGCGCTCTTAGGGGCGCTGGCTTTTCGCGTTTTTCGAATGCGCCGCCGAGGGCCGGCGATAGCCGGTTCACCTGGAGTCTCTTTTTTTCTGATCGTCGGAAGAAAACATACCGAATGTTTGGTAAATCCTGTTTTTCATAAAACGGATGAAGAAAAAACACCAAAAAAAGAAGATAGTCAATCGGATGGCCCCTGACTTTTTTCCTATAATGTAAGCGTACTCATACACCGATGGAGGGGAAAAGGGATGAAGCTGAACACAAAAACGATATCCAAAATGATGCTGATCTGGCTCGCCGCGATCATGGTGCTGGCCGCATGCAGCGGCGGCAACAACGGAAACAACGGAGGCAACGCGACGACGAACGCGGATCCAAGTCCAAGCGCTGCGCAGGAGACGGAAGAGCCTACGGAGAAACCGGCGGATCCCGTTACGATCGAGTTCTGGCACGCGTTCGGCGAAGGCGAGGAGAAAGTGCTGCTCGAAGAGGTTATGCCGAAGTTTAACGAAAAGTATCCGCATATTACGGTAAAAGCGACACGCATGCCGACCGAGAATCTGGATCAACAGGTCATTACGGCGGCGGCGGGCGGCGCGGTGCCGGACGTCATGCGGATGGACAATACGTGGATTCCGCGTATGGCCAAGGAAGGCGTGCTGCAGAAGGTAGACGGCTTCCCCGGCTTCGATCAGATCGTCGCGGATTCCTTCAAAGGGCCGATGTCGACCAACTTCTACGACGGCAGCTACTACGGCGTGCCGCTCGACACGAATACGAAGATCGCGATCTACAACAAGGAGCTGCTGGCGGAAGCAGGAGCTTCGGCGCCTCCAGCCACGATCGATGAACTGGTAGCGCTCGCCCGCAACCTGAAAGCGAAAGGCAAATTCGGCATTACGATCGGCGGTCCGGACGCATGGAATATGCCACCTTGGTTCTGGTCGCTCGGCGGTCGCATTACCGACGACAACTACACAACGGCGACGGGTTACCTGAACAGCGACGCCAGCGTGAAAGCGCTGGAGACGATCATCGGCTGGAACGATGAAGGGCTGCTCGCGCCTCCGATTCTCGGCGGCCAGCCTGGCACGTGGGAAGGACTGCGCGGCGAAGAAGGCAAGCCGGCCACTTACATGATGATTAATGAAGGCCCTTGGTTCTTCGGCATTCTGGGCGACGCGGTCAAGGACAACATGATTCCGGCCAAAATGCCGAACGGACCGGACGGCATGAGCCACTCCGTGATCGGCGGCCAGAACATGGTCATCTTCGAAGGCGCGAAGCAGCCGGATGCGGCATGGGTATTCACCCAGTTCATGCTGACGGAGGAAATTCAGACGCTGATGGCCGTGAAGACGGGAGCCATTCCGACGAACGTGGCCGCGGCGAACGCCGAAGAGCTGAAGGGCGTGTATTACCTCGGCGCTTACGTCGCCGAGATGGAGACGGCGCTGGCGCGCACGCCGAGCGCGAACTGGAATCAGATCAGCGACGTGTTCGGCAAGGCGTTCGAGACCGCGCTTCGCAAGGAAGCGACGGCGAAGGACGCGCTGGATAAAGCGGCTGCGGAGATCGACGCGCTGCTGAAAAAATAAGGGCCCGGCAGGCCCGGAAGGAGGCGGCGGCCGGCGAAAGCCGGCTGCCTTTCCTTTACTCGTAGAATGATCCTAAACAACGTTACCATTGCGGTTGTTCTTGAATGCTAACGGAAACAGCCGACGTTATTCGGCTCCATTTGAACGATTTGAAAATCTAACGGAAGTATGTGGCCTTATCCATGTTTTTCAGCCTGAAAAACGCTCTTTTTAATAGAATAAGAGCTCTTGCTTCCGTTAGAAACCCATATAAGCTCATTAGCGCATGATAAGAGCGCTGAGTTCCGTTAGATCGGCGAATGGTTACGGTAATCTCGGAACGATCTGCATATTAACAATAGTTGTGCCGCTTGATCCCGTGCTTCGCATAATGGGCACGAGACGCGTCACACTGCCAAAGGACGGCCACGGCCGTTTCGCCTTGGGAGGAATCCGGACATGAACAGAGTAAGCAGAGCGGTCAAACAATATATCCAGGTTGCGCCATTCCTGGTGCTGGGTTTTATCATGACATGCGTGTTCGTCCTTTACCCGCTCGTGAAGGGGATACACATCAGCTTCTTCGAATACAAGGTCATCAAGCCGGAGCAAAGCGTGTTCCTCGGCTTCGACAACTACAAACGTCTATTTAACGACCCTAACGTCTGGATCGCGTTCCGCAACACGGTGCTGTTCGCCATCGTGACGGTGCCCGGCCAATGGGCGCTCGGGATTCTGGCGGCGATGATCATCAACTTGCAGGTCATACGCTTCAAAGTGTTTTTCCGGCTGGTGTACTATTTGCCTGTCATCAGCTCCTGGATCGTCGTCAGCTACTTGTTCCAATTCCTGTTCAGCGACGGCAGCAGCGGCATCATCAATTATTTGCTGACGGATGTGCTGCGCATCGCGAAGGAGCCGATCGCCTGGCTGCAGAATACGTGGAGCGCGAACGTGGTCATCTGGATGCTTAGCATCTGGAAGGGCGTCGGCTGGGTCATGATCATGTATCTCGCCGCGCTGCAATCCATTCCGAAATCGTTGTACGAGGCAGCGCAAATCGACGGAGCCAGAGGGCCGACGGCCTTCATTCATATTACGCTTCCGCTGATGCGCACGATGACCGCGTACGTCGTTATCAACCTCATTATCGGAGCGTTCCAGGCGTTCATTCAAGTGTTCCTGATTACAAAGGGCGGTCCGCTGGATTCCACGCATCTCATTAACACGTACATGTTCAAGCACGCGTTCGAATATTTCGACTTCGGCTATGGCGCCGCGATCAGCGTCATGCTGGGACTGCTCATCTTCGTCATCACCTACGGCAATCAGCGGACGTTCGGCAAGGATCGGATCGAATATTAGGAGCGCCCGCAAGGAAGGAGATCCCCGTATGAAAAAAACAACAGCCTGGCTCGCGCACATCGTACTGGTGCTTGGCATCGGCTTCGTTATCGGGCCGTTCGTCTATATGATTCTGACGTCGATCACGACGGACAACTTCAGCCTGCCGAGCCCCTATAAGCTGCTGCATAGCGAGAAGACGCTCATCAATTACGTCGAGGCGTGGAACAAAAACAACTTCTCGAGCTATTTCGTCAACAGCTTGCTCGTCTCGTCCGCCACGATGGTATTGTCCCTGTCGCTGGCATGCTCCACCGCCTACGCGTTCGCGAGATTTCCGTTCCCCGGCAAGGAGGCGCTGTTCAAGTTGTTCCTGTTCTCCATGTTCGTCCCGGCCATCCTGAACATCATTCCGCAGTTCACGATCGTAAAGTCGCTTGGGCTTGTGGACACCTACTCCGGGCTAATCCTTGTGTATATTAGCACGGGCGTGGTCGGCAGCACGTTTTTCCTGCGAGGATTCTTCGAAAGGATTCCGACGGAGCTGGAGGAATCCATCGTCATCGACGGCGGCAACCGCTGGACGATCTTCCGCGCGATCTACATTCCGCTGTCGCTCCCGGCGATCGGGACGCTCGGCATCTTCTCGTTCTCCGGCACGTGGGACGAGTTTATTCTGGCGTTGACCTTGATCAAAACGGAGGCGCATCGCACCTTGCCGATCGCGCTGCAGCTGTTCCGCGGCCAATACGCGACCTACTACGGCTTGTTCTTCGCGGCGTCCATGATGGCGCTGCTGCCGATCATCGCGATTTTCGTCATCTTCCAGAAGCAATTCGTCAACCCGAACTTGTCGGAGGGCAGCGTGAAGGGGTGAGAGGGGAGTCTGGTGTCAGAAGAAAATAAGGAATTAGACTTTTAGACTGAGCCTAGAAATTGAAACAGCGACAACCAAGGACGATAAAGTCCTAGACTGTCGCTGTTTTATTTTTGACGAATTGTAATATGAAGTGCGACACCTAGAAAAACAAAAGGCCCATGCAGGCTTCGTGTAAAATGGAAGTTACCACACCACCATTTTGTACAGGAGAAACCAACATGAGCTACT
>NZ_JAVFVT010000049.1 GCF_030929555.1 Paenibacillus sp. LHD-117
TGCATAGTAACAGCTCCTTTTGCTATGTAGCTCTGAAAATGGTTGTGTTCTTACTTCCCATTTTTAACCTACGACGTGAAGCACATACGGGGCTGTTTTTACGTTCATCATAGCTAGAACAACGAATGGTTTCAGTAATTTTGGGAGCGATCTAGCAGTATCCAGTAATTCCTGCACTTACTACAACAACCTCAGATCGCAACATATTTTTTTGTGACTCGCCCTCTCTCCTGCTGTTTCAACTTGCCGATCCGCGGTTAATGATGAACAAGCAGACGATGGCAACTCCCTTTTCCGCCGGGAATCGGAAAACATCGAAGCTGCAAATCAAAGGAAAGAGGTGCTTTCGAGATGAGTACGACGAATACTTCTTACCGGACAGGCGAAAATGCAGAGCGGGCAGGCGATTACATTTGCGAGGCTGGGCGCCGCGTCACGCTGAAGGAAGGCGACAGATTTCCTTACTGTCCCGTGACGGGACTGGATACCAATTGGTATTATGCCGAATCATAATGAATCGTAGAACGACATGAAATAACCTTGCCGGCTCTTTGGCGGCATGAGAAAAACTTCTATCGAAGCGCTTCAAGGATGAGCGACCTGCAGCTTTGCAAAGCAAAGCAGCTTCGTAAGCACAGGGTAGTTTTTATCGCCAATAAGAATTTATCATTCTGGAAACTCGGAAATATATAAATTCTTATGTGGTAGAGAAAACCCGGGCAACCGGGTTTTTTCCCGTTCGTCGGCGAATAGCCCCCATCCGCACGGAATAGGCGCATGCGCATAAGATACAGGAGGATAAGAGCCTATCAGTAGATATTGAGAACGGAGGCTAACATGACAGACACGCATTCGAATGTCGGCAACGCGGAGCAGCTAGACAAACCAATCGTCCGCTACGCGACGATCAAGGACTGCGGTTGCGGAGGCGGAGGCGGCGTCCGCTCAAGCGAACGTCCGATTTTACCGTTTCTTTTGCCTGGGCTGGGGCTGGGAGGAGCTGGAATGGGGCCTTGGGGACCAGGGCCAGGCCCTTGGGGACCGGGGCCGGGCCCTTGGGGACCGGGGCCGGGCCCTTGGGGACCGGGGCCAGGCCCTTGGGGACCAGGGCCAGGCCCTTGGGGGCCGGGGCCAGGCCCTTGGGGACCGGGGCCAGGTCCTTGGGGACCCGGGCCTGGACCTTGGGGACCGGGGCCAGGTCCTTGGGGACCGGGGCACGGACCTTGGGGACCGGGGCACGGACCTTGGGGGCCGGGGCACGGACCTTGGGGGCCGGGGCACGGACCTTGGGGACCGGGGCCAGGTCCTTGGGGACCGGGGCACGGACCTGGCGGGCTGGGGCATGGACCTGGCGGCTCGGGGCACGGACCTCGCCAGGAAGAAAGACCGTCGCAAGGATCAGGCTCGGGACACGGCCATGGCTCCGGGTCTGGTCACGGATCAAGCTCGGGACACGGCCATGGCTCCGGCTCCGGTCACGGTTCAGGCTCTGGGCATGGCCATGGCTCCGGTCACGGTTCAGGCTCTGGACATGGCCATGGCTCCGGACATGGACCAGGTCATGGACACGGCCACGGTCATTGGCATGACCAAGGATATTGGCCGCCAGGGCCGGTCCCCATCCCCCTGCCAATTCCGGTACCGGTACCGGGGCCAGGACCAGGCTTCATGCCTGGACCAGGGCCGATACCGCAGGCTTTCGCAACGGTCGTCACTAACGGCGGAACCTTGTTTCCGAACTTGACGAACGGTTACACGATCCCATACCGACAAGGTTTAACCGTAGCGGCGCGCTAGCGTCGACGGGAACGGTCGGCTTTTCTCCTGCCGGTCAGATCGTGTCCGTAGGCGGAGTTCCGGTGAGTGGCAATATTGGCTACCAGCTCAAACTGAACGGAAGAGTCATACCGGCCACGCTTCTGAACTTCCCCATTCAGCCCTCCGACACCGTGGCCTTGGAGTTATTCGCCAACTAACCACCGGTTTATTTCGCAATCCGGCGGTTCTCAGCCAGGACATAACGGACGACGCCAAAGACGATACACCAAAACGCCCACCCGGCTATCCGATGCCGGGTGGGCGTTTCGTTTTATTTGCGTATCGTTTTTCCTTTGCCGGTCAACAGCTTTAGCTGATCGTTTTCGTACCCGACCCGGTAGGTAACCTGGTACTTGCTTAGCACATATTCGCCGTTCTTGCGCTCGTCTACGGACAGGATTGCCGTCACCGTCGCTTCGTCGTCGTTCGGCGACGAGATATGCATGTCGTCGATGACGACGTTGCGGGTCGTCAGGTAACCTTCGCGGAATTTAACGTAGCTGGTGCCTTCCTTCCATGTGCCGCCCAGCAGCGAATAAGCATAAACGTAGTCGCGATTGTTCAGGCTATCGTAAAAATGTTTAACCAAATATTCCGCCATCCGCACCATGGATGCTTCCTTCTGCGTCTCGTCTGGCGCTTCCGCCACCGATAGATTCGGCAGCATCTCCATCGGCTTCTTGGACCAGCCTTCCGCGATCGACAATACGTTCGAGATCGGAATGCTGAAGCCGATTCCGCCATCCTCCAGCCCTGCCGAATTAATGCCGAGCACAGCTCCGGATTTCATGTCGACAAGCGGCCCGCCGCTGTTGCCGGGCGCGATAGGTGCGGAGATTTGGTACAGATCCTTGTAAGCGTAAGGCTCGATCTGAAAGCTCCGCCCCACCCCGCTAATGATACCCGTCGTTACAGTATTCTGGAAGCCAAGCGGACTGCCGACCGCCATCACGTCGTCGCCGACTTCGCCGCGTTCATAGCGGACCATGGGCAGCGGCTCGGTGCCAGCCAGCTCCTTCACCCGCACAACCGCAACGTCGGTCTCCGTGCTGATGCCGATGACCTCTCCTTCGAGATCGCGCGCATCGGCCGTCTTAACCCTGACATGGCGAACCCCTTCAACGACATGCGCGTTCGTGATCAAATCGCCCTCCAGGTTGTACAGAAACCCCGAGCCTTGCGAGCCGCTCTCCGTCTCGATCATCACGACCAGCTTCTGCGTTTCGAAAATAATATCCTTCAAAGACTTCTTCACTTCGCCTACGGCCAGGAGCGGAGCGCCTCTCAGTTGTCCGGGCACTTGCTCGTTTACCGTGAAACCCGCCGCGACGCCTCCAATCACGATCAGCAAGGAGCCGAGCAGGCCAATCCGCCATTTGTTTCTCATCATAACGCTCCTTAATCCAAATACCACGTCGTATTGTCAATGACAACGGCGGTATCTTCCTTATAAACGCCGTACACCGTTGCCGTAAAGGTCATCTCTTCGCCCGGCTCGATATAGTTCGGAGTCGCTGTCGCGGTTCCTTTGCCGAGCATTTCCCCGCTTGCATCATGGACGGAGAATTCGATCTTCACTGCATAGATCGGTCGGGTTGCTTTGTTTTTCAGCGTGCCTTGGATCGTTAGATCGCCGAATTCATCGATAATCTTCTCGATGTTGACCACTTCCACAGCCGCGGTCTGATTAATCAGGTCTTCCTCCGCCGCGTTTTCCATCGCCTGCTCGATCCGCTGCTGCTCAGCGCGTTCATATCGGTTTTTCTCTTCCTTCACCCGTTCTTTCAAAGCCAGCAGTTCCGAATCATCCTTCGCCCATGCCAAAGCCTTGTCTACCGCTAAAAAAGCGCTAGAGAAGTTTTTGCGGCTGAGCATATCCTCCGTGCCGCCCAGCGTGATGGATCGAATGCCATCGACGATTCGGGAACGGAGAGCCTCTGCTTGCTGCCCGATCAGCCCGTTCACAACGTTCAGCATCTCCCCGTGCTCCTCGACCGTCGTAAGCGACTCCAGTTGATCGGTCAATTCGAGCAAAGTCAGCTCCATCGCATAACCGTCCGCCTTCTCCTTCAGCTTGTCGTAGATTGGCTCCTTGCGCCCGCTTAGCTCGGACTTCAGATGGTCGAGCTCGCTCTGGGCCGCCTCCGACTCCCCGCTAGCAAGTCGCTTTTTGATTTCGTTCGAAAGACGTTCGAGCTCGGCCGCATGCTGGACCTGCTCTTCGTCCGCGGCAAGCGCAATAAAACCGGGCCTCGCCTTAGATGCCTCCGATAACAAGAAAAGCGCATCCTCGTAATGGCCGGATAAAGCGGCAGCCCTCGCCTCTACTTGAAGCCGCAGCACGTTTTCGTTTACGTTCATTTCATGCTTGTAGAACAAAAAAACGCCGATCGCAACGACAGAGGCCAAACCCGTTAACCATACGACAACGGGCCAGTAGGGACCCTGCTCTTGACGAGCCGTCACCTCTTCAAACGACTCTTCATTGTGCTGCGGCAAGAATGCCAAATCTATGAAATGACCTCGATCTATCTCCATCGACGCCGCGCTCTCTCCGCTAGAGTCCGCCCCGGCATCGCGCCCTGATTCGGTTTCGATTATCGCTACTTCATGAAGCCTTCTCCCGCACTGGCTGCAGAATACGGCATCCCCCGTGAAGCTTCTTATGCAATGATGGCAATACAACGTACGTCAACTCCCAGCTCCTGAACCCTCTCTATCCTTCTATTCTACATGATCTATGCACTTAATTCCAATAAATGAGAATTGCATATTTTTCACAGAAATGAACTTAAAATTGAAAAACGACGGGCCGCTGCCCGCGCTGCTCCGAGACGCTGCCGCCCGAGCCGTTGGCCGACTTCTCGGCGGCAGCCCCCGTCCTGGCCTGCCCCGACTGCGGCAGGGAGGAAGCTGGAGGTCGCCTTCTTCATTGACTGGGATTAAAAGTCTGCAAGCAGACGCATGGGCCGTCTTGCGCGCCCATCCGCCCCGCTCCCAGCTTCAGGCCTTCTGCCCCTTGGCCGCGCAGGCGCTCGCCAGCCCATGTTCGGGCACTCCCCTTGCAGACGAAGCCCATACGGAGCGGGTCGTACGGCACCCCAAAAAAAGGAGCTTCGAGTTCGTCTCGAGGCTCCCTTGGTGTTCACACCTTCCGGCGGTATTTACAATTGCAAACGCCCGCCCTGCTGCTGCACGACCTGACCGGCAATCACATTGCCCAGCTCGCACGCCTGCTGCAGGGAGTAGCCGCGGGCCAGCCCGGCCAGGAATGCGCCGGTATGCGCGTCCCCCGCTCCGATCGTATCGACGACCTTGACGCGCTCGGTCTTCACGAAGCCCTGCTCCGCCGGCGAGCAATACAGCGTGCCCTCGCCGCCCAGCGTGACGACCACCGGCTCCCCGGTGCGCCGCATCAGCTCTTCCGCGGCCTGGGACGCATAGGTGCCACCCATCAGGGCGAGAATCTCGGACTGATTGGCATGCACGATCGTCCCCAAGCCCAGGACTCGGTCCAGCACGGCCGGCTCCAGGAACTGCCCGCGCGGGCCGGGGTCGAAGACGAGCTTCGCGGACGGCTTCCGCCGGCTTAGTGCATCCAGAATGACCGGGCCCGAAGGTCCTTCCAGCTCATAGCCGCTAATGTAGAGGTAATCGTACCGGTCTAGGTCGAGATGCTCGAACCAGCGCCGCTCCCAGCGGGACTCGATGCCCGGGATCGTGATGAAGGTCCGCTCGCCGTCGCTTTCGACGATGGACAGGTTCCAGCCATTGTCAGCCGTGGCGTCCTCAAGCAGGATAGGCACGCCGTCGTGCATCAGCTGCCCCTTCACGATATCCGCGTAGGTGCCCTTCCCTACGGGCGCCAGCAGGCCGTACTGGACGCGAAACTGCTGGAGAATATTCGATACATTGTACGCGCAGCCGCCGACGACCGTCTCCTTGTGCTCGGCCATGACGTCCTCGGCCGTCTTCGGCAGCTTGTCCAGTGCAATGATCACATCGACCACGGCCGCGCCGATGACCAGGATGCGGCGCTCCTCGTCGGTACCGGACCGACGAACCAGATTGTTGTTCATGATAACATCCTCCTTAAGCGTTACGCGGACTTGCTGTTCGTTTTCGTTAAGACAGTCATCACCAGCGCGCTTGCGACGAAGGCGAGCAGCACGCCCAAGCTGTTGTCCTGGAAGATGCCCTTGGCGAACGGCCCGCTGAAAAACGGGGAATTCGTAAACAAAAAGCCCACCACGACGCCCGCCAGCCAGCTGATCACCCCGCGGTACTCGAAAGAGCGGCCGGTCGCATTATCCAGCAGCCTCGCTTCATAACCAGACTTGCTGCGCAACAGCATGTAATCAAACATGAAGACTGCGGCCCAAGCGGCCAGACCGATCCCCAGCAGCCCGAGGAACAGCTGGAAGTTCATCAGGAAATCTTCCGAAACAAACAGCACGTAGACCGGGATCAGGATCATGATCACCGCATGAATCCCGATCGCCGTACGGTCGCTCACCCGGATGTTCAGCGTCTCCAGATTGACGCGCGCGGACTTCAGGCTGATGATGCACTGGGGAATCAAGCCCCCGAGCGCGGTGATGAAGTACAGCACCGTCATCCAGGTCGGCAGCGCCTGTCCGATCGCCTGGATCGGGTTGGCCGCCGAGGCGAGATCCGGTACCGACGTGCTAAGCAAGATACCGACACCCATGATGAAGAACAGCGGGATAAACGCCCCCAGTGTGACGCTGGCAAATACTTTGCCGCCGGTGTTGCCGGGGTTCTGGTAAGCGCTGTAATCCGCAGCGGCGATAGACCAGCTGATGCCGGTCCCGGCGATGATGATTGAGATCGCCGGCAGGAAGCTGCTCAGCCAGCCGCCGTCCGGCATGCTCAGCAAAGCCGTCCAGTCCGTCTTCGGGATCAGGATGATCAGAATCAGGAACGTCAGTGCTCCGAATACATACGTGAAGAACGTCTGAATCTTCACCAGCATATCCTGCCCGAACAAGTTCGAGGTCAAGATCAGCAGGACAAAGATCGCCAGGCTAATCACGGTCCATACCGCCGATTGCTCAAAGCCGAGCAGCCCAAGCAGCGACAGCAAGGTCAGCGTGCCAGTGACGACGTTAACCGCCAGCCACCCGATCAGGCTCAGCCAGCCGAGCAAATTCGGGATCAAGTTGCCCCGGATGCCGAAGACCGCCCGGGACAACACGAATGTCGTCCCGCCCGATCTCAGCCCGGACAGGCTCAGGTAGCCGACAAGAGCGAAGGACAGGGCGCCGATGATAGCCGACAGCACCGATTGAATGAAGCTAAGCCGATAGCCGACGATAAGCGCGCCGTACACAACACCCAGAATACCGATGTTGCTGGCAAACCAGATAAAAAACAGTTCTTTTGGACTTCCGGTTCTTTCTGCCTGCGGGATAAACATGTTGGAATTCGTATTGGACATAAGTCCTTCCCCCTGTACCTGAATATAAGTTGAATTATGCTTGATTGCGAAAAGCCAGCATACGGTCGGCGTAGGCCTCGAAATCCACGCCGTTGGCTTCGTCCATCAGCTGCCGCCAAGCCGGATCGATCGCGTCCGCCCCTGCCTTGGCCCCGCAGATGGCGGTTGCCATCGCCCCGATCGTGTCGGTGTCGCCGCCCAGGTTCGCGCACAGCAGGCTGCACCGCTGCGGCTCCTTCGCATAGTAGGCGATCGCCAGCGCCGCAGGCACCGACTCGCTCGTGATCACGCCGCTGCCGATCACATCGTAGATCCTCTGTAGGAACCGGTCATCCTGCCCCTCCAGCTTGCGGGCGTATTCGATGGCCAGCTCGAGCCGCTCGGACAGCGAAGCGCTGTACGTCTCGGCCCCATGCGACTTGGCCGTATGATAGGCGGCTATCGCATCGTCCATAATCGCGTCCCACGGCTTGTCCTCCATCGCGGAGCTCACGGCCGCGGCGATCATCGCGGCACCTCCGACCGCGACATCGGTTGAATGGGTCACCCGGCTGATGTCGAAGACAAACTGCGCCAGCTTCTCCCGCTCCGCCGATGGGAACAGGCAGCCGACCGGCGCGATCCGCATCGCGGCGCCGTTCGTCTCCGCCTTGGACGTGAACGGTGTCACGTCCTGCCCGTCCTTGAGCGCCAGCAGAGCCGCCTTGGAGCTGGGCCCGAGAATATTGTTGTCGAACGCCTGGAGCCGATCGGCCCATGCGAGCAAATGCCGCCCGATCACTTGCGGATCGGGAACAAATCCCGTTTCGATCAGCGCATCGAGAATCAGCAGCGTTTGGGACGTATCGTCCGTGAATTGGCCGCGTGTGAAGTTACACGCCACGTCGTTCTCTTGGGGACCGTCCAGAAATTCGGTGATCGTCCCGAAAAACGCCTTCACTTTATTCCGGCCCCACAACTCCGACGGCATGCCCATCGCATCGCCGATCGCCATCCCATATAGGGCGCCAAGTATGTTGTTTTTCATCATCTCTGTCTCCACTCCGTCCTTAGTGATACGCTTGTACGTATGAGTCTTTCGGAAAAAGAAGGCCGAGTCCGCTCGGCATCAAATATGAGTCACTACTTTAAACTCGACGTTTGGTCCGTAGACGACCTCCACCTTCTCCACCTCAGTTCCGCTCTCATCCAGCACGCTTCCCTTGGCCCTGATCAGCGGCACATCCTCTTTATACCCGAACAGCTCCTTCGTGAGCGGGGTGCTGTTCATCGGAGAGATTCCGAGCGTAGCGTTCTGCGGATATGTGCCGTACCGCTGGTTCATGAGCTGATACAGCGATTGCTCCGCAAAATCGTACGCCTCGATCCCGGGGAATAACGCCAGCGGCACATAGGAAGTATCTAGCGTAAGCCAGCTTGTATGCGTTTCCCTTCGCGTGCCGCGCAGCCGTACGAGATGCATGTAGCTCGCCTGATCCAGCGTTATGATTTCCTTTTTCAGCACACGCGATACGGGAACCTCGTTTTTCTTGCGTGTATAGTCGGTGAAGCCGCTGAAGTTCCAGATGTTGTGCTTCATCTCCCGCAAGCAGACCATCGTCCCCTTGCCGTGCAGCTTCACCAGCAGCGCTTCGTCCACCAGATTCGCGATGGCCTTGCGGATGGTCGTCCGCGTGACTTGATACGTTTTCATCATTTCCGTCTCGGAAGGAATACTCTCGCCTTCCTTGTATTTACCACTTACAATTTCGCTCCGAATGATGTTCTGCAGCTGAACATACAGCGGGACACTGTCGTGCTTGTTGAGCATATCGTCCTCCTTCTGGCCTGACTTCCCGGAACAAACTGGAACGCTTTCATCGATCCCGTACACATCGTTGCACACTCATACGTATGAGTTGAGTTTACTATATCAAGATCTGGCCCGGTTGACAATAGCTTCGTGCAAAAATCAACTGCCCCCTGGATAGGTTCATGGTATACTGCGCAAGGCCGTAGACAAAAAGAAACCGTCCCACGAAGAGACGGCTTCGAGATATCATTTTTTCCAGCGTTGCATAGGTTAAGATTTCGGATTTGCCTTTATCCATTCAAGCGCTCGGAGCAACAAGGTTACGATTTCCGCCCGGGTCGCGCGTTTGTCCGGCGCGAAGTTATGGCCGCCTGTTCCTTGGATGAGACCCGCTTCGCGTGCTGCGGCAATATACGGCTTCGCCCATGCCGGGATGGCGCCGTCGTCCGCGAACGGTGTCGTATCGGCCGCATCCGTCTTCAATCCTAATGCGCGAACGAGCATGACCGTCATCTCCGTACGATCCAGCTCGCCATGAGGCCGGAACGTTCCGTCCTCGTACCCGCCGATAACGCCGTCCTCCGCCAGCTGCGCCACGAACGCGCGAGCCCATGCAGGAATATCGGAGGCGTCGGCGAAATCCATGCCGCTTGCTTCGCCGTCCAATCCGAGTGCCCGTCCCAGCATCGCCGCGAACTCAGCTCGCGTGGCATGGTCGTCCGGCCGGAACGTGCCGTCCCCGTAACCTTGAGCGATTCCGAGCTCGGTTGCCTTATCGATCGCTTCATGCGCCCAGTGCGATTCAACATCGCCATGTTCTACGTCAGGCCGCTCGGTCGGTGCGGGAGTCGAAGTAGGTGTTGGCGTCGGACTTGGCGATGCCGACGGACTCGGACTTGGCGTCGTAGTCGGCGTCGAGCTAGGGCCCGGATCCGGCGGATTTTTGACCTGGGTAATACGCCCTTCGATTCCGATCGAAGCCGGTCCGCCAAGACTTTCCAGGTACGCTCTAAAAACCTCGTAATCGACCAGATTCAGCTCCGTGATTCTTCCGGCGTCCTTGGCCGCCTTCATGGAACGGTAGAAGTCGCCCTCGTTCGCCATAAAGGAGTTCGTTGCTACGATATAATACGCTTGCGGCTCGATCGGACGATATCTTCCGTCCTCCCCTCGAACCTCGACGCTGACAATCCGTTTGCCTTCCTTCAAAACGGTTGTGCCCGTCACGTCCAGCACCTCCGCCTGCCGGTCGATATTGAACGTGAATCGCATGCCTGCCACTTGCGGGAATCGGCCCTGGCCGGATCCGACTCCACTTACTCCGTTCTCCAAGGCTGAGACGATCTCCGCTCCCGTCATTTTGAGCGCGGTCAGATTGTTGCCGAACGGCATCACCGTAAGCAGCTCGCCTAGCGTAATGTCTCCGGCGTCAATGGACGCGCGGATGCCGCCGCTGTTCTGGATCGTCACATATCCCTTGACGCCTTCCGTATCAAGGGAATCGGCGAAGGCTTTTACTCTCGCCAGCATGCCGTCCGCGATCAGATTGCCGAGGTTCGTTTCCTTGGCGCGTACATTCGCTCTGGAACCGTCAAGCTCCACCAAGCTGGTTCCGATAACGGTTTTCTTCAGATTCTCGAGCGGCGCCGCGTATTCCGCAAGCTTGGCAGCCGCTTCCGGATCGGCCGCATAACCGCTAACCTTAACAAGTCCGCCCTGCCACTCCGTCAGGATGCCGTCCGAATCGAACCGCGCGTCGAGCTGCCCAAGCGCATTGCCGTATTCGCCGGTTTGAACGATCAAGACAGGATCGCCTTCCGGATTCTCCACTTCCAGCGGAACGGCAATCTCCGTATGGGAATGCCCGCCCACGATAATGTCGATGCCCGCGACCTCTTCCGCCAGCTTCCTGTCCACCGTAACGCCGAGGTGGGAGAGCAGCACGATCTTATTGACGCCCGCCTCCTTCAGCATGGCAACGGCTTCGATCGCGCTTTCCTTGTGATTTTTGAACGTGATCTCTCCCGGGGAAGCCAGAAACTTCGTATCCTCCGTCGTCAATCCGAAAATGCCGATATTCTCGCCGGCAACCCGCTTAACGATCGCCGAATATATGTTGCCGCCGTCTCCAGGTTGGCCGATTCCTTCCTGCACGAGCGGTTGCATCAGTTCGTCCGCTCCGAAATCGACGTTTGCGCCGACGAACGGGAAGTCCGCCCCTTCCACGAACGGCTTCAGCGTCGCGCTACCTTCGTCGAACTCGTGATTGCCGAAAGTCGCGGCATCGTAGCCCGCTTTGTTCATGAACCACAGATCGGCCAATCCGTTATATTGGTTGAAATAAAGCGTTCCGGAGAACACGTCGCCCGCGTCCAACAGCAACGAGTTGTTCGTCCGTTTGTCGCGAATGGCGCTGATCCGCTGCGGCGCCGTGTCCAGATGCGCATGCGTGTCGTTCGTATGCAGGACGCGCAGGTCGTAGGTTTGTTCTGCGGCTTTCTTCGCAAGGTCCAGCCGCGCGATAAGCGGATCGTGGTCGCTTACTCGTCCGTGATCCGCGTCGAAATCGGCGTTGATATGCACGATATCGAATTCGGCGTACCGCTCGAGCGTTTTGTTGACCAATACATGGTCGAGCGTCTGCGAATTGCCTTGATAAATGTAAGAGTACCTTTGGTTCGCTTCCAATTCGTCAACCAGATTAACCAGTTCGTCGCCTTTCGCAATCTCCAGCGTGCGCGAGAATTGGAAGTCGTTAAGGTCGCCAAGGACGACTAGATTGGCTTGCGGGTTATTCTCCAGCACGGATGCGGAAAAATCATGAACGATTTGCGCGATCTCGTGGCGCTGCGCTTCGCTTCCAAGGGTTGCCGGAAGCGGCTGAACCGCGCCGAACGGCGCCTCGTCGCCGCCTTTGGAATTAAAGTGGTTCGCGATGACGACGACCCGCTCGCCCGCGAAATCAAATTCCGCCGCAAGCGGCTTACGCGATGCTTCGAACGCGTCGTTGGTCGGATCGATGCGGCCCGGATTGAAGGTCAGCCCCTCGTCTCCGTAAGCTACGCCGGTTGTCGAATCACCTTTTCCTCCCGCCGCTTCGACAAGCGATACGCGTTCCGCGTTGTAGAGGAACCCTACTCGAATGTTGCCTCCCGGCTGGCCGCCGTCCTGCCCGTTCACCGGCGCGATGTCCGTGTACGAGTAAGCGGGGCCGTCTGCCGCGACGATCGCGGCGATCAAGGCTTCGTAGCTCTGGCTTGCGTCGGTGACGCCGTTATCGGCAGAGCCGTTATTGTCCTGCACCTCGACCAACGCGACGATGTCCGGCGATTTCAAGCGGTCGACGATCGCTTTCGCGATCCCGTTTTCCTTGCCGTCTCGGGGCCGCTCGTATTGTTCCAGAAGTTCTCGATATTGAACGAAGCCACCGTCAGCTTGTCCGCTTCAGGCGTCAACGCCGTGGTTTCCCTAACGTTCGAACCGGATTCGATGTCCGGCAACGCCCCTTCTGGGATTACCTTGTAATTGCTGTAATCGTACGACAAGACGCCGACAATCGGCGCTAGGAAACGGTCGCCTGTCTTCACCGCAACAGCAGGTTCTTTGGCAATCAAAATTCGTTGCGGATTCAAGTCTTCTCCTGTCAGGATGACGCCGCCTGCCGGAGTTTCTTCTCCTGCTTGAACGCCTTGCACGACCGGAATCTCGAAATTGTAAGGTCCGACGATGCGCGCATCACCGATTTGCAGGCGCATCCCTTCCAAACTTTCATAAAAATCAAGCGCATCCTCCGAAGGATCGAACGCGGCCATGCCATCGTTGTCGATCACCGTCTTCGGCTGGGTACGATCCACGCCGATGACGATCGGATCCGGCAGCGGCCTGCTTTGCTGCTTTACCTCAATTGACGTTGCCAGAATTTGCGACGTCAGCAAGTCATGGGCATCCGCATACCCTTCTTCCTTCACCTCTTGCACCGTTCCTCCGACCGTGACGAGATCGCCGGGCGCGACGCCGACCGCAGCAGCCGGCTGCACCAGAATCGCTTCCGAAGTCGCGACGGAATCGTCCCACTCCGCTTTCGGAGCTTGCAAGAACCACTTGCCGTCTTCGCGCCTCACGGTTACGATACCGGTTACCCC
Source organism: Paenibacillus sp. LHD-117 (assembly GCF_030929555.1). GTDB lineage: Bacteria > Bacillota > Bacilli > Paenibacillales > Paenibacillaceae > Pristimantibacillus. The sequence goes on from NZ_JAVFVT010000049.1 coordinate 13,214, forward strand.
GGTAACAAAATGTCCCGCATAAGGGGATACGTGTCCAGCCCCCTGAATGTCGTGGATGGCCTTGCCTTCGTGCGTTTGCTGAACCGTATACGCAAAGGTAAATAATCCGCTTGGCACGCCGTCTTTTACGACGATCACTTTGATCACCGTATCCGAATGAACGATGATCGGCGCGGAGTAAAGCTGGCTGGCTGCCGAAGGATCGGTTCCGTCCGTCGTGTAATGGATGGCGCCTCCGCTTGCCGGCGTCGTCAACGTCACCGCCGTCCCGGTCGCGACAAAGGATGCCGGACTCGGAGAAGCGGCTACGGACATGGCCCGTTCAATGATGTCGAATTCGGAACGGGGAACAAGCATGTATTTGTTGAAGGCGTAAGTCACGACGCCGCGAACGGCTTCGTAGGTTTTGCCCGACTGAAGCAGCGCGGATTTGATGGTCAGCGACCCGTCGCCATCGCTCACCGTAAATTCGTTATAAGCGTTCGAGGAGCCTGCCGTCACGTTCTTAATCTCAACGTACTCGCTCTCATACGCTTCTCCGTTCTCAGCGCTGAGCGACGCGGACGTAACGGCTTGCGGCGCCGGCACACCTGCCCCGGGCTCCAATACCGTTACGCCGGCCGTTTCGACCTCCAGCTCTGCAAGCCCGAAGTACTGCAGCAGCTTCCCGGACGCTTGGATGCGGTCGCCGAAGGCTGCAGACAGGTTCGCGCCGCGCACGACGATGCCCGCCGTCACGTCCTGGACGTACAGGTTGTTTTTGCCGCCCGTCGTTTCCTTGTACGTCACGATGCCTTCGATAATGGCGCTTGTTCCGTCAGCCAAGATCCGCGCATCCGCGATGGAAGCAATTGCAGTCACTGTATAAGCGTGGCTGCGGGCTTCGCTGTCGGCGAATCCGGACTTGGTTGCATAAGCTTCGATCGTCGTGTCCTGCGTGATCGCGATCGGCTCCGAATATAACGCGTACGTCGATTCCGCCGCGGTCCGGTAATAAATCTCGGCTCCGGCCGTAGCCGTCGAAAGCACGACTTCCGTCCCCGAGACGACGGTGCCTGCCGCCGGATTCGCCGTTATGGCTTCGACGACGTTGCCGTACTGGGAGTTTCTAGGGTCAGGAGCGCCTACGTTAAAGTCGCTTCCGTTATTGTTCGTATCGAGTCCGCGGTCTCCTTGCGCCAGCGATTTCCGGATGGCGGCCGTCGTATTGGATAATGCTGCCGTCGGCGCGGTTTCGTATTCGTTCGCGCTCCCGAACCCGACAAGGTCAACGACGTTGTCGCTTCCGTCAAGCAGACGGACTTTGCCGTTCGTGCCGGACAAAGCCAGCCCTCCGCTAGCATCCGGGGCCGGCAAATTCACAGTCCCTCCCGTACCTGCCGCTTCCTGCAAAAGGAAATATCCGCCTGCCGCGATCGATCCCGTCAGCGAATGCACATTGCTCCCCCAAGTCGGGCCCGATGCCGAAGCGTATTGTACTTCCCAACCCTCCAGCGATACCGCCTGGTTCGTCGGGTTGTACAGCTCGATAAAGTCGTTTTTGAGCGTGGCGCCGGAATTGCCGCCTCCCCCGTACACTTGCGAAATCACGATTCCGCTGTTATCCGCAGCAGCTTCCGCATGCGGCGATAATCCTCCGAATGTTCCTCCGACAAGCAGCAAGCCCGCCAACATGGCGTTTGTCAGCTTTCTTGCATCCTTCAACCAACGCATTCCCTGATCTCCCTTCCAGTCGTGAGTTTGATTGGCAAGTTTGTCCATGGATGTAGTTAGAAGATTATCAAATACATGTAAGCAGACGATCATCCGCATGTTTCATTTCTGTAAAGTTGTCGCCATGCGTGGCTCACAACAAACAGGCGCCGATCGAATATCGGCGCCTGTTCATGAGACGGGTGTTGACTACAGCTGCTTTAAGTTTTCAAGAAAAACGTTGCGTCCTGCTGATCTAATACATTGTTAATAGAAGTAATATACAACAGACCATTCATGTGCCGGATATACTGTCCTGGGAAGTTATAGGATTCGAACGACGCCGCGTTACCGTGCGAGAAGCCCGTGCGGAGTCTCCAGGTTGCGTCGTTCTTGAACAACGTCGTGCCGTTATTCGCCTCCATCCATATTTCCCCATTCTTATGTCTCAAAAAATGTCCCGGGAAATTAACGGATTCGATGGAGATTGCTGTGGCATTGGCCAAACCAGGAACGATTTTCCATTGGGAGTCCGCGATATACTGACTTCCGTTCGTTTTTCCTCTGCCGCTCTCATGACGAATGTAACTGCCCGGGAAGTTGTAGGCTGCCAGCTGGTTTATCGGAGTTTCGACGTCGATGCGTACCGCTTTCCACCGCTGCGTATCGAGGCCGTTCGCGGTCCATTGGATCAGTTGGGTCCCCGCCGGCGCCCCTCCTCCGGCATTGTCGACCATCAAACCGCTGTGCTCGTTCATGATGGTGTAGAAACCGCCGCCCGAATACGCAAATTTCCAGCGCTGCGTATCGAGAAAGTTATCCGTCCATTGGTTGATCGTCGTGCCGGGAGCCGTCGCGCCGTTCGGATCGTCCCAGACGAGATTGTTGTTCAAGTTCATCACACGGAAAAAGCCGTTGCTCCGATAGTCCGCTCGGAACCATTGCGTGTTCAAACCGAGATCGTTCCACTGGATCAGTCTCGTTCCTACTGGAGAACCTCCGCCCGCGTTATCGATGACAAGCCCGTTGTTCTGGTTGATGAATTTGTACGTCGCGCCCGACACCAACGCCGAATCGCCGTTCATCTGAGCGACGTTTGCGCGAATTTCGTTTCGGCTGCCGACTTTGACGGTATTGACTTCAAGCAGCATTGAATTGTTAAGCGGGATGAGCGTACCGCTCCAGCCGGCGGGCGTATTCTGATTGCTTCCGGCCACCGTCAGCGGAGCGTCGACCAGCGACCAGGTCGCGCCGTTATCTGCGCTCGTGAACATTTGGTTTTGATTCTGTACGACGTCGGTCATGCCCCGCACATAAAACCGGCCGTTCGCGCTTCCATCGTCGATGTACGCGATCTCCGGAGCTTGCGACGCGCGGTAAATGCCGGTGCCGACAAGAGTGCCAAGCGCGGATGGAGTCCCCCAGTTTATGCCGTCGGACGACGTCTTGAACCGGACGGCGCCTTCGGGAGCCGCCCCGAAATGCTCGTAGAACATATAATAAGTACCGTTCTTATGTTTCACGACTCGAGGCATGCCCGGGCGTGCGCCCCAATTCGTATTGTCGCCGATGATGAGGCTGTAATTGCCCCACGTCAAGCCGCCGTCGGACGAAGTTTCCAGAGCGATCGCCTGATTGTAGCCAAGCTGCCGTTCGTCCGAATAGTAGCAGATTAACCGTCCGTCGCTCGAGACCGCGAACTCCGGCTCCCACGTATGATGCGTGCCGTATCCGCCTTGAGCAGCCAGATTGGAATGCAGCTGCCATGTTGCGCCGTTGTCCGTGCTTCGCCAAATATGGATCGTATACGCCGCTCCGACGCCCCAATCGGATGATGCGAACAGAAGCGTCCCCGCCGGATAGCTGCCGAGCTGCTGCGGCAATACATACAGTGTCGTCATCGCCTGCTGATCGCGGTTTAAGCCGTAGTTGTTCGGATCGATCTGCGAAAGGTACGACCAAGTTGCGCCATTATCCGTGCTGCGGTAAAAGTTGAATGGCTGCATCCCGGCCCATCCCGAGTTGACGGGAAACTTCGTGGTGAACGTGGCCAGAATATTTCCGTTGCCGAGCTTGACCGCCCGCGCGTAATATGGCTCCGGCTGCGATGCGTTGCTGTAAATGACCGAGCCGGTCGCAGCTGCATGCGCAGAGCCAATAACGAACACTTGAAGCAGTAATAGAAGCGCAAGCGATAGTACAAATAATCGATTCCTTTTTTTCACGACTATTCCTCCCTTGGCATTCATGATTATGGTTCATTCCGTTCGCATACGTTTTCCCTAATGGTTTGTTACCGGCCCGTCCTGCTGCATGGCCGAGCTCGGACCGCTGCCATCGTGAATAATCGGCCATCCGTCTTTCCACTCGATTCGGTCGAGCATCAATACGCGGCCGGAAGTCGAAACATCTTTTAAGTTGTAAGCATGGTAAAGCAGCCAGTCCACTCCCGCTTCATCCTGAATAACGGCGTTATGGCCTGGAGCCAGAAAGTTTTCGTTTTTCTCCAGCATCGGGTTGTTCGGATACGCCTCGAACGGACCTTCAGGGGATTGGGCGCGCGCGACCATAACCGCATAATGTGCGGTCTGGCCGCTATTGTCCATACAGCAATAATCGCCGGAATAGAACATGTAATAATAATCGTCGCGTTTCACTACCCATGGCCCTTCTACCAGAGCGTCATACATTTCCCGGCTTTGCACGCCCGAATAGACGACGGCTTTCTCCTCCCCGATCACACTAAATCCGTCGTCGGCGAGCTGTTGTACGTAAATCGGCTGTTTATCCGAACCCCAATATAAATACCGTTTCCCGTCGCCGTCATCCAGCACGAAAGGATCGATCTTCTCGAATCCCGTTCCCCACACGACCGGCCCGCCGTAGTCCTTATAAGGACCTAACGGATGATCCGCGACAGCGACGCCAATCCCCATCCCTTTCAGCGGATCGCCGTCATTCACTTTGGTCGAGTAGTACACATAATATTTGTCATTGTAGAAGGTTAGATGAGGCGCCCACATGTAGTCGTACGTCGCCCAGGAGGGAACCTGCTCTACCGTGAATACCGATCCTTTCATCTCCCAATGGACCAAATCCTTAGAGCGCAAGATCGGCAACGGAATAAAAGATCCTTCATACTGACTTTGCGTCGTAACGGCGTAATAATAACCGTCCTCCGCCTTTATCACTGTCGGGTCCGGCGCATCGTGTTCAAACACCGGATTGGTATACGCCGTCTTGACACCCTGCTGCTCCTCATATAGATAAAATCTCCACGCCGCCAGGGATATGACGACAATGACGAGGAGCAGGGCCGCAAGCGTCATTCTGATTCGCCGCATACGCTCATTCTCCCGACGGAACGGGACACTCGGTATCGGAGGGAACCGGCTTGCCGAAATCAGGGTACCCTTCTGCCGTCCAACTGAACTTTTGCATCCGGGGCTGTCTCAATTCCATGCCGCCTTCCGATTTCGGAATCGCGTGATAGACGATCCAATCCTCGAGGCCGTCGGGCGATTGCGTAAAGCTATTGTGTCCAGGAGCGTATATGCCGGTTTCCGTACACTTCGCGAATACCGGACGTTCGCTTTTGGTCCAAGACTTCGGATCGAGAAGATCGCTCCCCTCGTCGGCTACGAGCATGCCTAACGAATAATCGTCCGACCAAGTCGTGCTAGCGGAGTATATAAGGAAAACCTTGCCGTTTCTTACGAGGAAACACGGCCCTTCGTTGATCGCCATTCCGCCTTGCTTCTCCCATTCGTATTCCGGTTTCGTCAACAACACTTCGGGCCCGGTCAGCGTCCATGGATTTTCCATCAAGGAAGCGTAGATCGCAGAACCGTAATCGGGAAAATGCCCGTAACCTGCATACATGAAATACAGATTTCCGCCATGCTCCAGAACCGTCCCGTCCAGACCCGGCAACGCAACATTGACGGCGCCTTTTTCCGTCCATATCCCTTTCGTTGGATCATCGCTTTCGTTTTCCAAAACATAAATTTTGCGGCCTGCATCTCCGCTCCCGTCACTTGCCGTAAAGTAGACGTACCACTTTCCTTGGATGAAGTGAATCTCCGGCGCCCACAAGTCCCGGCTGCCCGGACCTTCTTCAGGCGGAAGCCATATCGTTGTTTTGGGCGAAAGGGCAACTCCGCTCATCGATGGGGATCTGTGCAGATCCAGCCGATCACCGCATGTTACCATAAAGTAGTAGCAACCGTCAGAATGCCGATACATCCACGGATCCGCACCGCTGGCCATTATCGGATTGCGAAAAGTCTTGTTCGTCGTAAATCTCAATCTGTTCTCCCCCTGACTATCCTTTCATTCCTGTCAATGTGATGCCCTCAACGAAATAGCGCTGCGCGAAGAAAAACAATAATACGGTCGGAATCAACGCAAGCACCGACCCCGCCATAATGTAAGTCCACTGCGCATTGTAGAACCCTTGGAAGGACGCGAGTACAAGCTGAAGGGTAAATTTATTCGGACTGTTGATATAGATCAACGGGCCGAGAAAGTCGTTGTACCCCCCCAAAAAACCGAATATACCTTGAGCGACCAAAGCGGGTTTCGATAGCGGTAAAATAATTTTGATAAAAATTTGAATCGGATTCAGCCCATCCATCATCGCAGCGTCTTCGAGTTCCGAAGGAATGGTCATAAAAAACTGCCTTAGAAAAAACACCGCCGCAGCAGCTCCGAACATCCCGGGAATCATAAGCGGAAGCCAGCTGTCCACCCATCCGATCGATTTGTACAAAATAAAAGTAGGAATCATCGTAACGACGCCCGGAATCATCATCGTAGCAAGCAGCATGACAAACAGTACGTTTCGTGCCGGGAAATGAATGCGCGCGAATGCATATGCAGCGAGCGCGCTCGTAAACAAACCGATAAAAGTCGTCGGGACAATAATAATCATGGTGTTCATAAAACCATGAAGGAGATTGGCTTCTCCTAACACAAACAAATAATTGCTCCATTCAAAATTTGCGGGAATCCATTTCGGCGGCAGTTCGAAAACAGCACCTTCTTCTTTTAACGAGGTGGATAACATCCATAGGAATGGAACGGCCATCACTATGGCTCCGCAGATCAAAAACAAGTAAGCCGAAGCTTTCCGCAACCGATTGTTCGCTCTTTTCCTTGAATATCTCTCGCCAATCGCGGTATTCGACATTTGCTTTTCCTCCTATTCGTAATGCACCCAGCGACGAGACAACCGGAAATTAAGAAGCGTGATCGCCATAAGCAAAATGCCGAGCACCCATGCCATAGCCGATGCATATCCCATTTCCATATAGCGGAACGCGTTCTGGAACAAGTAATACACAATCGTAGTTGTCGAGTAATTAGGTCCGCCTTCGGTCATAATTTGAAATCTCGGGAAGTCCTGCATCGCGCTAATGATCGAAGTGATCAGAATAAATAATGTTGTAGGCGAAATACACGGAATCGTAATTTTCAGGAACCGCTGCCACCCGCTTGCTCCGTCAATTTCCGCCGCTTCGTAAAGACTGCCCGGCACTCCTTGAAGCGCCGCCAAATACAAGACCATGTTAAAGCCGAGACCTGCCCATACGCCTTGAATAATCATGGCCGGCATTGCCCAGCTTTCGCTACTAAGCCATGCGGGGCCTGTGATGCCGAACCAGCCGAGGAAGTTGTTCAACAATCCGTAATCCGCATTAAAGATCCATTTCCATAACAAAGTCATGGCAACGACAGAGCTGATCGTCGGCATAAAAAAGGCCGTTCGAAAGAAACGGATGCCGACTATTTTTTGATTCAAAGCGATTGCGATCGCAAGCGACAGTATCATCCCGAACGGGATGGAAAGAGCAGAGTACACGGTATTGCGCAAAGTTTTCCAAAATAGCGGGTCATTGAAAAGCAGTCGGCCGTAATTGTCGGTCCCCGTCATTTCCGGCGCGCGGTAACCGCTGTACTCGGTAAAGCTGACGTATACCGAAAAACAGATCGGAATCAAAGAAAAAAGCAGAAAGCCCAAAATCGGGGCAGAGATGAAGGCATACGCCCACACATACATTTTCCGTTTGTTGCTCACATCCACCCTCCTCCAATACTGCGGGAACAAGGGAGGAGCTTTATGTATGCCCCTCTCCCGTTCCAAAGCTATGTTCTATTTAAATATGGCCGGATTGCCTTCCTTGATCGCTTGATCGATCTTCGGCTTCAGTTCGTTTAACAATTCGGCGGCCGGCCGTTTGGCTTCCCACATCGGACCCAAATTTTGATTCAACATATCCCACCATTTGGCGTTCGGCAAGTTAGTCCAAGGACCCGGGATTTGATTTTCCGCCGCTTTAATGAACACTTCCGCATGCTCCGGCTTTTGTCCGGGTTGAAGGAAGACATCGGAGTTCGCCATCGACTTGAAGCTCGGAATCGCGAAGCCCATAAGCGACTGTTCCTTCTGCCCTTCCGGTCCGCCCAAATATTCCACGAGCTCGTAAGCCGCTTCCGCATGTTTTGTTTTGCTGTAAATACCGATTCCGACAGAACCGCTCCAGCCGCTCCATTGTCCGTTCGCAGGCAAAGGTGCGACATCCCAGTCGAAACTCAACTTGCGGTAAGTCGGAACCATCCAGCGCCCTTGAATCATCATCGCAAGTTTGCCGGTCTCGAACATCTGACCGTCATTCATCGCTTTCAGCGCCCGGCTGTCAGGTACGACCTTATGTTTGTGCGCCAGGTCAACCGCAAATTGCAGAGCATCCGAAGCTTCCTTGCCGTTCAGCAAAAATTCCTTCCGGTCGTCGCTCAAAAACTTGCCGCCGTTGCCAAGCACGAATCCTTCCCACCAAATCGGACCCATTCCGTATTGCTCGACTTTTTCGCCTTTTTTTACGGTCAGCTTCTGCGCTGTTTCCAGCAGCTGATCGAATGTCATTGGCGTATCGGCGCTTGGGAAAGGCACATTCATTTTGTTGAACAGATCTTTGTTGTAATACAGCACTGTCGGGCCGATATCCTTCGGCAATGCGTAGAGCGGTCCCTGCCCGATGACGGCGCCGTCGTAACGATAACGAATCAATGAAGACTCCCACATATCGGCCTTATCGATATTGCTTGCATCTACGTAATCTTCGATTGGCAGCAATAGGTCTTGGCTTACCCAACGTCCGAAGTCGCCATCAGGCACATAAAAGACGTCCGGGGCATCGCCTCCGGCCAAAATCGTATTCATCTTGCCTACATAGTCTTGCGGAATATGCAAGTATTCAACTTTGATGTTTGGATTTTTTGTTTCAAAGTCTTTAATTAATTTCGTGAATACTTCCTTCTCCGTCGGATCGCCCCAGCCTGCGAATTTAATTTTCACGGGCGCGGCTTCAGGAGTTGTGCCCCCGTCCGACGTACTGTCGCTTGCGCTTGGTTCGGAACTTGAAGTCGAGGCCTTATTATCGTCGTTACCAGTTGCGCATCCAACGGTGCTGCCGAACAATACCATCAACGCGGCAACGGCCCCTACTCTTTTTCTCCATTGATTCATAAGATTGATCTCCTTCACTTTAATTTTTCGAAACAGATTGTTTGTTTTAATTAATAATTGCTTGACCATTCCAATAACTTTGTTGCTTTTCACCCCCCATTTTGTTTGGAATGTTTTATTTCCCCTTCGCTTCTGAACCAAAACACTCATCTTTTTGTACACGCATCACGTTACAAAACAGATTATATGTTCAAAATAATATCCTGTCAACGCTTTCAAACAATATTTTTATTATTAATAACAAAAAAATAAGCGCAAAAGCGCTTATTTGAACAACATATTTGTTTCATTCGTTTTATTGTTCCTCTTTTGACTCGTAATGAAGCTTCATGATAATGTCCTGATCATAGTTTCCGAACCCGCGGCCGAATAAATTGAGGCCCCCTTTATGGACGGCGTCCGGTTTCACACCCAATTTAAAGCGGATATTGGAGTGCGAATCCATGTTCAGATCTTGTAAGGTAATGTCGGAAATTTTAGAATTATCAACCGTACTTTTGTGCTTGTCTACACGAAACGTTTTTAACAACCCGTATTGCGTGCTGCTGTCATGCCACCATTCCGGATTATTTTTGCCTCGGCGATCGCCGAAATCGCCTGGAGAGGTCCATGTTCCGATCTCGACGTTATTCATCCAAATCGTGATATCCGATGGCCAGTCGTTATTAAAATTAGGCGCTTCAGAGCATATTTCCAATGAAAATTCGATTGCTTTCAAGTCGATGTCGCGCGGCAGCGAGCGAGGAAACCGATATTCGATCCACCCTTGTCTCAGCCAGATGATTTCCGCCGTCCTGCATTCGGGAACAAAGAAGCTGAACGGATCGTCCTCGGGAATAACCATCGACTCGGTATTCGCGATCCCGCAAGTCGGCTGCACGTCAATATCGACGAAATGGCCGATGGGCATTTCGATTTCGTAGACTTGATCCTTGTTTTTGTACCCCTTAATCGGATTTAGAATCAATCTCACGTCGTCGAAATTCCTTTTGCATACTTTCATAGCGCCGCGGCTTGCCGGCAATATCTCGGTCAGAATAAGCCCTGCCTCTTCCAGCACCTTGACATTGATGCCAGCCGTAGAAACAGGTATTCCCAGCTTTTCGCCGATCTCATTAATATTCATGTTGTTATAATTCAAAAGCAGTTTAATAATCTTCAGCCTAGTGTGGGACGACAGCGCATGCGCAACCTTTACTAGTTGATCCGGTTCATTGATAGAGAGTTCCAGCATATAGAGTTCTCCAATTATAATATAAATTATGTTACTTATTATTTATTCTAAATGAATTACCTCTTTTTGTACATAGATCATCTTATAATTGCCATCAAGCGTAAATAAAACCGCCCGGCTAGTGGCCGAGCGGTTCCGTTTAGTCGAAGCGGCTTACGCTTTCTTTATTTCGCATGGATGCCAAGCCGCTCCAGCATATACCTTCTGACATCCTCCGCCAAATCCTCGCGCTCCAGCGCGAAATCAATCGTCGCTTGCACGAAACCCAGCTTGTCCCCTACGTCGTGCCTGCGGCCGTCGAACCGGAAAGCGGTCAGCGACGAGAGTCGGTTAAGCTCCTGCAGGCTGTCCGTCAGCTGGATCTCTCCCGCCTTTCCCGGTTTCGCGGATTCCAGCAGGCCGAAGATCGAAGGATGCAGCACGTAGCGGCCTACGACCGCATAGTTGGACGGCGCTTGCCCGGGCGCCGGCTTCTCGATGATATCCCTGACTCGCGATACGCGCTTGCCTTGTTCGATATCGACGATGCCGTATTTGTGCGTCTGGTCCCACGGCACTTCCATCACGGCGACCACGGACGACTGCTCTTCTTCGTAAATATCGATCATTTGCCTCAGACATGGCGGCTCCGAGGTAAGAATGTCGTCGCCGAGCAGCACCGCGAACGGTTCGTCGGCGATGAATCTGCGGGCGCATAACACCGCGTGTCCGAGCCCGAGCGGCTCCTTCTGCCTGACGTAATAAATATCCGCCAGCTGCGAGATCTCCTTCACGACGGACAACATCGTTTCGTTGTTGCGGGCTTCGAGCTCCGCCTCCAGCTCGTACGATTTGTCGAAATGATCCTCGATCGCGCGCTTATGACGGCCGCTGACGATCACGATGCTTTCGATGCCCGACCGCACCGCCTCTTCCACGATATATTGAATCGCGGGTTTATCGATGAGCGGCAGCATTTCCTTCGGCTGCGCTTTCGTCGCCGGCAAGAACCGGGTGCCAAGTCCGCCCGCGGGAATGACGGCTTTCCGGATGATGTTCCCCATACGCCTCTCCTCTCGATGACGCGCGCTGCATGCGTGATCAGCAGCGTCCTGTTTGCCTCCATCATACCTTTTTTTGGCGGCGTAAGCCAATATGGGCAGTCCGATTTGCAATTTCGTTACATTCGCCCGAGCGTTACATGAAGGTTGCATGAACTGTATTGACATTCGTTACAGTTAGTAATAACTTTAATGTACGAGTTACTCTTCCAAGCACGAACAATATAATGGAGGTATTATCGATATGCACAAAACTATTATTATCGGAACCGGCCCTGCCGGACTGACATCTGCCATCTACCTGGCTCGCGCCAACATGGAGCCGCTCGTCATCGAAGGCTGGCAGCCGGGCGGGCAATTGACGACGACAACCGAAGTCGAGAATTTCCCGGGTTTTCCCGACGGCATCCTCGGAAGCGAGCTCATGGACAACATGCGCAAGCAAGCGCAGAAGTTCGGCGCGACGTTCAAGACCGGCTCCGTGAAGAGCGTCGACTTCAGCAAACGCCCCTATACGCTTGAAGTCGAAGGGCTCGGACAGCTCCAGGCGGAATCGATCATCATCTCGACGGGTGCATCGGCCAAATATTTGGGCATTCCCGGCGAGCAAGAAAACATCGGCCGCGGCGTCAGCACCTGCGCAACATGCGACGGCTTTTTCTTCCGCGGCAAAAAGCTCATCGTCATCGGCGGCGGCGACTCCGCGATGGAGGAAGCGAGCTTCCTTACCCGCTTCGCGACCGAAGTTCGCGTCGTCAACCGTCGCGAGGAGCTTCGCGCTTCGAAGATCATGCAAGACCGCGCCCGCGGGAACGAGAAGGTCGCGTGGAGCCTGAACCGCACGCCGCTTGAAGTCGTTGCCGGCGAGAACGGCCTGCAAGGGCTGCGCGTACGCAACAACGAGACCGGCGCCGAAGAGCTGCTGGAAGCGGACGGCGTATTCGTCGCGATCGGCCATACGCCGAACACGGGCTTCCTGGGCGGCCAGATCGAGACGGACGCGCAAGGCTATATTCTCGTGAAGCCGGGCACGTCGGAGACGAATATTCCGGGCGTATTCGCTTGCGGCGACGTGCAGGACACGACGTATCGCCAGGCCATCACGGCCGCGGGCAGCGGATGCATGGCGGCACTCGACTGCGAACGTTATCTCGAGGCGCAGGCTCACGAAGCCGTCCATGCGTAACCTGCCGAACGCAGGCAAAAATTTTTGTAGTGCAATTAGGAAAAATCATGTATAATGAACCTTGTTGAGAGTTCAAAATATAAAGGCACTGCTACCGCATTCTTATGTTCGATCCACGCTTCGCGAGAGCGGCGCCGAACATTTTTAAGAAAAAGGTACAACCTCGGCTATCAAAGCAGAGGTTGTACCTTTTTTTTCGTTACTTACATCCATTATGAAGGAGAGATGGAAAATGTTATTAGAAGCGATCTATCACAGACCGAAACAAAATTGGGCGTACGCCTATGACGGCAAAACCATTCACTTGAGAGTGCGTACGGGACGCCGGGACGTCGAGCGCGTAGAAGCGATCGTCGGCGACAAATACGCGTGGGAGCAGACCGCAGACACCGTTCCGATGCGTCTGTTCGCAAGCGACGAGCGGTTTGATTATTGGGAGACCTTCGTCGTCCCTCCCTTCCGCAGACTTCGGTACGCCTTCCTGCTTACGAGCGGCGGCGAACGATTGCTGCTGACGGAGAAAGGCTTTGAGGAGAAGGTTCCGGATCACTGCCTTACGTTCTTCGACTTCCCGTTCCTGAATCCCGTCGACGTCTTCGAGCCGCCGGCTTGGGTGAAGGACGCCGTGTTCTATCAAATCTTCCCGGAACGTTTCGCTAACGGCGATCCGTCCTTGAACCCGGAAGGCGTAGAACCTTGGGGCGGCAAGCCGACGCCTTCAAACTTTTTCGGCGGCGACCTGCAGGGCGTCATCGACCATCTGGACCATCTGGCCCGGCTTGGCGTGAACGCAATTTATTTTACCCCGCTGTTCGAAGCGACGACCAATCATAAATACGACACGCAAGACTATCTGAAGGTAGACCCGCAATTCGGCTCGAACGAGAAGCTGAAGGAGCTCGTCGACATCTGCCATTCGCGCGGCATCCGCGTCCTGCTCGACGCCGTCTTCAACCATTCCGGCCGCACTTTCCAGCCGTTCGTGGACGCGCGCGAGAACGGCCAGAGCTCGAAGTATGCCGATTGGTTCCATGTGAGGGAATGGCCGCTTCAAGTCGTCGACGGCGTTCCGACGTACGAAACTTTCGCTTTCGAGCCGCTTATGCCGAAGTTGAATACGGAGAATCCGGAGGTCAAAGCATATTTGTTCGAAGTGGCGCGCTATTGGCTCGAGGAAATCGGCATTGACGGTTGGCGGCTGGACGTCGCGAACGAAGTCGATCACCAATTCTGGCGCGAGTTCCGCGCCGTCGTAAAAGGCGTCAATCCGGAAGCCTACATTCTCGGAGAGATTTGGCATGATTCCATGATGTGGCTGCAAGGCGACCAGTTCGATGCCGTCATGAACTATCCGTTCACGAACGCGGCGCTGGACTTCTTCGCCTATGGGAAAGGATCGGCCTCCGCATTCGCGAGCGCGATCGGCGCCCAGCTTGCCGCTTACCCGCAACAAGTGACGGAATCCGCGTTCAACCTGCTCGATAGCCACGATACGCCGCGTTTGCTCTCGCTATGCGGCGATCATGTCGGCCGGCTGAAGCTGGCGGCGCTCTTCCAAATGACCTATCCCGGCACGCCTTGCATTTATTACGGCGACGAAGTCGGCATGAACGGCGAAGGCGACCCAGATTGCCGCAAATGTATGGTCTGGGAGCCGCATGAGCAAGACGCAGCGTTGTTCGGCTTCTATCAAGACGCGATCGGATTGCGTCATGAATTCGAAGCGATGCGCGGCTCCGATATCGCATTCCTGCATGCGGGCGACGCGGATGGGCTGCTTGCATACGAGCGCCGCTCGGACGGTCAGCGTCTGTTGATTGCGATGAATGCGAGCGAGGAAGACGGAGAGATTGCGTGTTTGCCGTCGCATCGCGATGCAGCGGCAGGCTCGAGAGCGGTCTTCGCGATTCCGTTCCGCGGATTCAAGGCTGCAGGGTCTGATGCAGAAGCGGTAGATGGAAACCCAGAAGAAGTGTTGGCGTCCGAAGAAGTTGTTTCCTTGAGCAGCGAATTGCCTAACGCCGGCATCGATTCATTGAACGTACCGACAGAATGGAAAGTCGTCTTCTCCAGCGAGGATGCCTATCCGGTCGGAAGCATCTTGTCGACCGGCAAGGACGGCGTTCTTCCCCTGGCGCTTGGCGGATTTGGATACGTAGTGCTAAGGCAGGTTTAACGAGGGTTTGGAATCTGTCCGATCCGCAAAGACTGCCGAAGCGAGTTGACTTATCAATTGCGCAGGTGAGGAGGATGTCGGCATGAGCGAATTATTCCGGGAGACCGAGCCAACGGGACTCCCCCGTTCCGCCGCGAATGCGGCTTCGGCCGGACGGGAGTCGTCCATTTGGCGCAGCCGGGCATTCAGCCTTTATTTTGCCAGCTACAGTATTTCGTTAATGGGCAATACGTTCCACAGCATCGCGCTTAATTTATGGGTGCTGCAGACGACCGGGAGCGCGAAGCTCATGTCGCTCGTCCTCATTACCCATCTGGCTGCCGGCATGTTGTTCGGCTCGGTCGCAGGTACGATCGCGGATCGCGCGGATAAACGCAAGCTCATGTGGATGTCCGATCTGCTGCGGTTCGTTACCGTAGGCCTGATCGCGATCTGCATTGCCGTACCCGGCGTACCGTTCGCGGCCATTATTCTGTTGACCGCCTTAACGGCTTTCGTCGGCGTGTTCCGCACGCCCGCCTTCCAAGCTTCGCTGATCGAGGTGGTCGGCAAGGAGCGCGTGACGCAAGCATCCAGCGCGCTCACGTTGTCCGACAATTTGATCCGTATCGTCGGTTTCGCGCTCGGCGGGATGGCCGTAGCGCTCCTCGGGGGCACGGTCGCCATTGCCATCGACGCCTTCGCCTTCCTCATATCGGGGCTGCTGCTGTTCGCGGCAGGGCGGTTCCCGTATGCGGCGGATGCGGAATCGGCGGCAAGCACGGAACGCAAGCGGCTTTCGTTCAAGGAAGACTTCACGGCGGGACTTCGTTTCGTTTGGGGCAGCCCACTTACCCGAGCGGCTCTGATTCTGCTTCCGCTCTTGATGTTCTTCTTTCTATCCAACTTCATGCTCGTGCAGGTTATGGCCGTAAAAGTGTGGAAGGCCTCTCCGCTCGTGTTCGGTCTATTGGAGGCGTGCATTCCGCTCGGGTATATTATCGGCTCCCTTTTCCTGCTGAAATTCGATCGGCTGCTGAAGCGCAAAGGCCGATGGATGATGGGCGCCATGGCGGGCATGGGGCCGCTATTCGCGGCTATCGCCCTCGCGGGCGAGACGCTCGTCGCGCTGCCTCTTATCCTGATCGTCGGCTTGCTGTTCTCCTTCTGTACGACGATTGTCTTCATCCTGCTCCGAATCGGCGTCGAATCCGACATGCAGGGGCGCGTCTTCGGCCTGTTCGGCGCGGTCACGAGTGTGACGCCTCCCGTCGGCTTAGCCGTGTTCTCCGCGTTATCGGATGAGTATGGACCAAGCCCGATCATGCTCGGCAGCGGCATCGCCATGCTCGCGCTCGGAATCGTCGCGCTGCTGACGATGAGGCAGCTGAGAGAGGTAACCTAGGGAATCGGCACCTTCGACACTTTTGAGCAAAACGTAAGACCTACGCATTCCCGCGTAGGTCTTCTTTGCTTCTCGCAACCGCAAACCTCTCTCCTGTTGCAAACCTCCCTATCGTCGCTCACCAATAAAATATTGCATAACGTACAGCATTTTACGGGCTAGAAGAACAGGAATAGGTAGCGTCAAGAATTATGTGTAAGCTGGTGGATATTACCTTCGAGATCGGAAGTTGGATTGTAGTATGAATGTTCTGACGACTTTTGCTAGGGGGCATCCCCCACCGGTGATTTGGATTTATGGGTATCATTCCCATTCCGCGTTTTATGACTGCGGATAACGTTGCTCGAACATTACAGTTAGTTCTTTCTTCACTTCAGCGTTACCGAAGCCCGTTACCACGCGATTGCCATACCGTTCGTTGTAAGCAATGATGTCCAGATAGACGATTTTCTCTACAGCATCCATGTTCGTGAGGCTGTTCATCGGCTTGAGCCGCTTTCGAAATCTTTGTTCATACGTTCGATTGGGTTTGAGGTGTAGATAGCTGCCTTGATCATCGCCGGGTACTTGTAAAAGGTCAATAGTGTGGATAATTGATTCTCCCAAGACTGAATCTCCTTCGGGTATTGCTTGCCCCACTTGGCTTTCACGCTATCAAAAGCAGCCAGTGCAAGCTCGTGATCAAGCGCATTGTAGATCGTCTTTAAATCGTCGATGAACTCTGTCTTGTGCTGAACGCGGATCTTCGGAAATGTCGCCCGAACTTTGTGGACCACGCAGTGCTGAACGTCTGCTTTCGGATAGGTCTCTTTGAAGGCCTCATCCAGCCCTGACAAGCCGTCGAAGACGCCAAGCAGAACTTCTTTTGCTCCGCGGTTGTAAAGGTCCTTCAGCACGTCACGCCAGCCGTTGGCACTCTCATGTCCACCAACGTAGAACCCAAGAATCTCACGATGGCCGTCTTCGTCGATCCCTAAGGCAAAGTAGATCACTTCGCCGCTGACCGTGCTGCGCTTCAGCTTGACGTACATACCGTCTAGATAGATGACGGAATAGCGTTTTTGAAGCGGTCTTTCGTGCCAAGCTTGAATGTCTTCCAAGACGGTTGCTGTGATGTTGCTGACGGTCGTCGGGGAGTAGTGGCTTCCAAACATGCTCTCGATGAAGCGTGCGACATCACGGGTCCCCATACCGCTTTTATACATTTGGATAACCGCTTCCTCTAGCCATCCGTCACGGCGCTGGTATGGTTCAAACACTTGTGTCTGAAACTCACCAGCACGGTCCCGCGGTACCGTCAAATCTTGGATGTCGCCAAACTTCGTGTGGAGGTTGCGTTTATAATAGCCGTTGCGACTGTTCCGCTTCCCGGAGTCGGTCGAGTCCATGAATGCTTCAATTTCAGCACGCATGATGGACTCCAGATTGTTCTTCACAAATTCAGTGACAACATTTTCAAATAGATTGTGCAGCATATTTTCGGGTATAGTATTCATCGAGTAGGGTTCCTTTCTTGGTGACTTCGCAATCCCGAGAATACCCTACTTTTTTGTGTCTTGGGAAGACTCCAAAACTTGGTACACAGAATACTTTACACCATCCAGGAATACGTCAATTACTGCAAAATGTGCAGCAATTTCCTCAGAAAAAGCCCGAATCCGCTCCTATATCTCTAAAAATCCTGCACATTTGCAGGAATCGGCAAGTTGGCTTTCATTCGAAGAAAAAATGCGGTATGAACTACAGGAATTGCCGTGCCCGGGGAGGGCAGTTCCCAGCCGCACTGCCTGACCTCGGTCAGAGCAGAACAAAAAGCCAGGCGATCGAGCATGCCGCGCTCGCCGCCTGGCCTCATTTGATTTACTTCAAGATAACCGTGCTGTACGGCGGAAGCGACAACGTCGCTCCTTCCAGCTTCGCCCCATCGTTCGTGCTACGGACAATCTCCTTGAACTCGCCGAACGTATCGGAAGCCGTCAGCTCCGCCGTCCGAGTCTCGCCCGTCAAGTTGTGGACGACCAACGCGCGCTCCGACTTCGTCATCCGAACATAGGCGCTGACCCCAGCAATCGCTTCGGCCATCTTATATTCCCCGATGCCGCCGTCACGGAGAGCCGGCTCTTCGTTGCGCCAGCCGATCAGCGTCTTGTAGTGCGCAAGCAGAGAGGATTCATCGTTAAGCTGCGACTCCACGGAAACACCGCTTCCCGGCAACGCAAACCGCGGCGCAATCCACGAAGTCTGCCCTTCCCCGCCTTCGGCCGAGGCGTGCCATAGCATCGGCTCGCGGATATATTCATCCGGCTTCATGCCGGTCATGCCGATCTCTTCGCCGTAATAGAGAAACGGCGTACCCGGCAAAGTGAGGAGCAGGGACGCAGCCATCCGCGCATGATCCAAGTTGCCGCCGAGCATGCTCATGACCCGGTTCTGGTCATGGTTGCTGAGGAATGGGGCGTCCAGAAACGCGCCCCCCGACTTCGCCTCGTACGCGCCGTACACTCTGCCGAGCGAATAGGCCAGATCGGGATCGCGTTCGGTCTGCGCCGCGCTAATCAGCTTGCCCGCCAGATCGAAGTGGAACGCAGAATCCAGCGCCTTGTCGAAGTAGGGCGCGATCACCGAAACGGAATCCCATACTTCCCCGATCAAATAAACATCCTGCTTCGCCGCCGCGAGCCCTGCGCGGAACTCCTGCCACCAGGCCAGATTGTCCGCTTGCACTTCGGGTTTGTTCACGGTGGACGCAAAGTCGCCGTAAATATGTTTGGCCGCGTCGAGACGGAAGCCGTCGAGGCCTTGATCGAGCCAATAGCGGCCGATTTTGATCATCTCTTCGCGAACCTTCGGTTCTTCGAAGTTGAGATCTGGCATGCCGCTCCAGAACACGCCTAAATACTTCAGGCTCCCGTACGGATGCCACGGATTGCCGCCGACCGCGCCGTCCGCCTGAAGCTGCTCGTCCTTGCCGGCGATCGTATACCAGCTCCGGTACGGGCTGTCGGGATTCGCCAGCGCATCCTTGAACCACGGATGTTCGCTGCTCGTATGATTCACGACCAGATCCATGATCACCTCGATATCCCGTTTATGCGCTTCGTCCAGCAGCCGTTTCAAATCCTCGAGCGTCCCGTACTCCGGATTCACCGTATAATAATCCGTTACGTCATAGCCGTGATAGCTGGGCGAGGCATTGATCGGCATGAGCCAAATGCCGCCCACGCCGAGCTCATCCAAGTAATCGAGCTTCTCCGTCACGCCGTTCAAATCTCCGATTCCGTCCCCGTTCGTGTCGTAGAACGAGCGAACGAAAATTTCGTAGAACACGCGCGATGGCTGCTCGTCGACTTCATAGGAAGCCGGGACGGGCGTTTGGTCCGACGACGTTTGAGAGTTTCCGTTCCCGCTTCCGTCCGTCCCCGCTCCGGCGTCGGTTTCATTGCCCGCCGCGTCATTCGCGTTCGTGCAGCCCGCAAGCAGCGCGGCCGCCAGCGCGAACGCCAGCGCCGCGCGTTTCCATCCTAGCTTCGAAGCCACCGGCATCATCCCTTCGACGCGCCAGAAGTCAATCCTTGCACGAGGAACCGCTGCAGGAAGACGAACAGAAGCGTGATCGGAATCGCGATCAGTACGGCGCCAGCCGCGAACAACGTGAAGTTGCTGTTCTGATAGGAGTTGACGAGATCCCACATGCCGACCGCGAGCGTCCAGTTTTCCTTGGAACGAAGCACCAAGCGGGCAAAAATAAAGTCAACCCAAGCGCCGGTAAACGTCGTCAGCGCAACGTACGTCAGCATCGGCTTCGACAGCGGAAGCATGATGCGAAGGAAAACCTGCAGATGCGTCGCGCCATCGATGCGAGCCGCTTCGTCGAGGCTGCGCGGAATCGTGTCGTAGAACCCTTTGACGACGAAGCCGCCCAGCACCGAGCCTGCGGAATAGACGAGGATCAACGCCGCATGCGTGTCCAGCAAGTTCAGCTGCAGCAGCACGATGAATACCGCGATCATGCTCATGAATCCCGGGAACATGCCCAGCACCAGCAGCAAGGTAAGCGTCTGCTTCCGGCCGCGGAAGCGGAACCGGGATAACGCGTACATGCTCAGCGTCACGAGAATCGTCGAGAAAATCATGGACAACGTCGCGATCTTCAGCGTGTTCAAATACCAAGCGCCGTATCGGAAGCTCGGATTCGTGAACAGCTCCTTATAATGAACGATCGTAAATTCCTCCGGAATGAGCGTCGGGCTGAACAGCGAGGTTCCGGGCCTCAGCGAGGACAGCAGCACCCAAAGGGCGGGATACAGCGCGCAGACCGCAATTATGATGAGAATAGCGTAGCTTACGGTCAGACGTAGCACATTCGCGGATTTCCGTCCCATTTTCATTGAATCATGTCCTCCTCTTTGTAGGATCTCGAACGACGGTAGCTCCAAATCGAAAGCGATGCTACGATCAGGAAGATGATGATGCCGATCGCCGACGACATGTTGAACTGGTTGTTGTTAAGCGTCAGCTTATACAGCCACGTGACGAGCAGGTCCGTGCTTCCCGCGTACTGGTACTTGCCGTTGACCGGATCGCCGTTCGTCAGCAGGAAGATGACGTTGAAGTTGTTGATGTTGCCCGCGAACTGCATGATCAGAATTGGGGCGGTCGAGAACAGAATGAACGGCATCGTGATGATTTTGAACTTTTGGAAGCCCGTCGCTCCGTCCACGTCCGCCGCCTCGTACAGATCCTTCGGAATCGCCGTCAGAATGCCCATGATCAGAACCATGGAGACCGGGATGCCGACCCACATGTTGACCAAAATGACGGTAGCTTTCGCCCAGATCGGGTCGGTCAGCCAGGGCAGCTTGCCAAGACCGAAATAAGAAAGATATTGGTTGATCGGACCGAATTGGCCGTTGAACAGATTGCGCATAACAAGCAGAGAGATCAGCTGCGGGATCGCGTATGGCAAAATAAAGATCGTGCGCCATAGCTTCTTGAACCGCACGCCCTTCGATTCGACGAGGATCGCGACCAGCATGCCGCCGAAATACGTCGTGGCGGTTGCGATGACCGCCCACACGATCGTCCAGGAGAATACGCTGAAGAACGTCCGGCTCCATGTTTTCAAAGTCAACAAATTGGCGAAGGTTTCGAAACCGACCCAGTCCACCAAGGATTTCGGCGGAATATGATTAGGCGACGCGTAGTTCGTGAATGCCAGCATGATCATGAAAACAATCGGCATGATCGTCAGGAATAAGACGCCGAGCGCTGGAATGGCAAGCATCAGATGCGGGAAACCGCGATCCGTCAGATGCGCCCACGACTGCTTGAAAGCCGCCGGTTCCCCGCCGCCGTCCCTCAGCCTTCCCGTCAGGTACGCGTCGCGAATGTTCAGAATATAGACAACCAGAAAAATGACGAAAACGAATAAGGTAATTAATCCGCTAATAAGCAAATAGATGGAATGATCCCCATCCACCCGTACCATAAGCTTGCCGACTTTTTGCAGGCCTTGCGTTTTTTCGCCCAGGGTTACGACGCCCCAGACCGCTTTCCCTAAATTTGGGATGAAATAAAACAACGCTGCCGCGTAGGCAGCCATCAATATGAAACCCTTTATGAATTGGCGGTTATAAAGTTGGCCAAGTCCCATAACTAGCACAGACAACGTAGCCGCAATTCCGCGATGACGATTCATTCCGCCTGGCTCCCTTCCTTTCGTCTGAACATCGGTTCACCCGCCGGTCGAGCCGGCGGGCGAGCTTTCGATGCTTCTGCTTATTATTGTGCTGCTGTGCCGTTGTTCGCGTCTTTGATTTGTTGAACCGCGTTGTCCAGCGCTTCCTTCGCGTCTTTTCCCGTATTCCATACATCGGAGAACGCGGCCGCGATCGGGCTCCATACGTTGCCCATCTCAGGGATGGAAGGCATTGGCGTGGATTGGTTGAATTGCTCCAGGAAACCTTTGACGATTTCGTTGCTTTGAATGCTTTGGTCCGCGGCTGCTTCCTTGTTCGCCGGAAGCGTGCCCGACATTTCAAAGTCCTTCAGCTGCGCTTCCTTCGTGGAAGCGAAACGCGCAAACAGACGGGAAGCGTTCGGATATTTAGAGAAGCTGTTCACGTACCAAGCTTTGACGCCGGAGAAGGAAGAAGCCGGCTGGCCGTTAATGCTTGGAAGCGGCGCTACGCCGAAATCGATTCCAGCGTTTTTGTAATCCGCGATCGTCCAAGGGCCGTTGATGTCCATTGCCAGCGTGCCGGAAGTGAACAGGCCTTTTTTGATGTCATACGTAATGTCGCCGGAGTTCATCGGAAGGATGCTGTCCTTCAGGGAACCGTAATATTTGATGCCCGCGATCGCGCCTTCGTTGTTCAGGCCGATGTCATCTTTGTTTTGGCCGTTGTCGCCATATACATATCCGCCCGTGGAGATGAACGGATAGTTGAAGTAGAAGTTGCCTACTTCCCACATGAGAGCGTATTTGTTTGCTGCCGGATCGTTAAATGTTTTGGCGAATTCGACGATTTCGTCGAATGTTTTCGGAGGCGTCGGCATCAACGCTTTGTTGTAGAACAGCGCATAGGTTTCTACCGAACGCGGGTAGCCGTACAGCACGTTATCGTAAGAAACCGCGTTAACCGCGTTGTCCGCGTTTTCGCTGCGGGATTGCTCTTCGAAGTAATCGTTCGGAAGAACGAGACCTGCGGATACCGCTTTGCCAAGGTTGTCGTGAGGGAACACGACGACGTCGGCGCCCAGACCGGCAGGGCCGTCGGAAATCAATTTGTTCACTTGGTCGGCTGCGCCGATCTCTTCGACTTTTACGTCGATGCCGTATTTGGCCGTAAATTCTTTGGCGATGGCTTCTACGAAAGGACGTTGTTCCTTGGATTCCCATACGAGCAGAGTCGCGCCGTCTTCCGGGTTCAGATCGTCTTCAGCGGCAGCCGCGTCGTTACCTGCATTGTTAGCGCCATTGTTTGCTGCATTTGTCGCTTCCGCGCCGCCGTTGTTCGCCGCCCCGCCATTGTTTCCGTTGTTCGCGCCGCATGCCGTTACCGCGAACATCGCGATAATCATAGATGAGACTAGCCATTTTTTCATTGTTTTTGATCCCCTTCCAAAAATAAATGTAAAATTCCAGAACTCGCGCTTTCCTTTGGCTTACGCAAATTAGCGTTGCAAGAACAGATTATAACCGCATCCAACAATTTGCGCAAACGTTTGTACAAATTTCACAAAAAATTAGCAGCCCGACGTATGTTTCGTTATGAAACCACTAATAATTTGCAAATATGTCCAATTGAAAGCGTTCTATTCTTGATTTCACTATACAACATGACATGCAATTTGTTAAAACGTTTGCACAGATCATTTTCTCGTTAGATTCCCATTTAAACTCGATTTTCCTTTCAATTTCTCCCCTATGCTCAGTTTTTTGTCATTTGTGCTAAAGCATTAGCAAGATATATATTTACTTGTGAGCAACAATTGCATTAGGATGGACATAATATCGTCATGTAACAATTGGAGGCTCGTCAATCATGGTTACTATAAAAGATATCGCGAAAGCAGCGGGGGTCTCGCCCTCCACCGTATCCCGGGTCGTTTCAAACCACCCTAGGATCAGCAAAGCCACAACGGAAAAAGTCAAACGAATCATGGACGAAATGGGGTACCATCCCAATGTAATGGCGAAAAGCCTTGTGTCCAAAACAACCCGCACGCTGGCGATCCTGCTGCCGCGTCCCGCGGAAGAACTGTTCCAAGACTTCTTCTTCGGTGAGCTTCTTAGAGGCATTCTCGCTCAATCGACGCGGGCTGGCTATGACATGCTGCTAGCCGCGGCCACTTCCCAGCACGACGAGAAAGAGACAATCTCCCGGCTCGTGCTCGGCAGGCGCGTAGACGGCATCATCCTGCTCTCCGCGCGCAAGAACGATCCGCTTATTGAAATGCTGAACAAACACGGCTTCCCTACCGTGCTTGTAGGCCGTCCCGAAGGAAATGTGAATATTCTCTCCGTCGATAACGACAACGAGCAAGCGGCCTACGACGCGACTCATCATCTCATTATCCAAGGACACGAGAGGATCGGATTCGTGAGCGGGCCTCCCGAACTCACCGTGTCCCACGACAGGATGACCGGTTATCGAAGAGCGATGAACGAAGCAGGCCTTCCCATGCGGAGCGAGTGGATCGTCGAAGGCGAGTTCCTTCAGCAAAGCGGTTATCGCGCCATGTCCTTCATGATGGGGCTTCCGGAGCGGCCCAGCGGCCTTGTCGTCATCGACGACGTCGTAGGTTTCGGCGTACTGCGCGGCCTTAGCGAGCTCGGTTTTTCCGTCCCGCAGGACATCAGCCTCGTCAGCTTCAACAACATCGCGTTGTCTGAGCTTGCGACGCCCCCGATAAGCTCCGTCGATATCGGGACGTACCAGCTTGGTTATTCCGCCTCGCAGCTGCTGATCCGCCATATTAACGAAGATGACATTTATCAAGAACGGATGATCATTCCGCACCGGCTCATCGTCAGGGATTCATCCATCCTATCCGTTAGCAAAAGGAGCTAATCACATGTCCAGCAACAACAAACCGTTTCTAATCGACGCGATCGTCGGCAATTCCTCCATGCTAGCTTCCATGGGACGCACCGGCAGGATGTACCGGCTATGGTGGCCGAACATTGATACGCCTCAGCATGTAGACGCCATGCGCACGGGCATTCAAATCGAAGGCGCCGCCGTCTCTTGGTTCGACGACAGCGCAGATGGATGGCGGCATGAAGCCGCCTATGCGAAAGGCTCCAATACGCTTATCGTAAAAGCTTCCTCGCCATCGTCGCCGATTTCGATCGACAGCCGTCATTTTGCAGTCCCGGGACAGGATTTGCTCGTTCGCGAATACACGTTTTCGAACACCGGGGCGAGCTCGGCATCGTTCCGATTCGTCGTTCACTCCTCCTTCGTCATTAGCGAGAACGGGCTCTATAATACGACCATGTTTAATCATGAGTCCGACGCATTGATCCATTTCCGCCATGGTTACTTTTTTGCATTAAGTTGTGCAAACGTATGCGCAAAATTCCAAGCCGGATTGCCATGGGAATCCGAAGCCGCACAAAACGGCGAGCTCGCCGGCAATGTCATCGACATGCGCCCGGATGGCGCTATGGCATGGCAGATCGACGAGCTGAAGGCCGGCGAATCCGTTACGCTGCCGCTTTACATCGCAGCGGGACGAAGCGAGGAGCAAGCGCTTGAGGCACTCCGGTTAGCGAAGAGCAAAGCGAGCCGCGATTGGGCGGACGAGACGGATCGTTACTGGCGCGAATATTTGGAGGCGGCTACGCCTTGCCCGGTCGATAACGAAGAGCTGAAGGAGGTCTACGACCGCTCCCTGCTTATGTTCAAGCTGATGTCCGACGAGAAGACGGGCAGCATCATCGCCGCGCCAGAGTTCGACGAGCGGTTCCAGCGCTGCGGGGGTTATTCCTACTGCTGGGGAAGAGACGCGGCCTACATTACGACGGCGCTCGACCTCGCAGGCTTATACGATCTGACCGACCAGTTCTACGCCTGGACGCTTAGCGCGCAATCGCCGGACGGTTCGTGGCAGCAGCGCCATTATCACGACGGCAGTCTCGCTCCGTCCTGGGGTCTTCAGATCGACGAAGGCGCCTCGATCCTATGGGGCATGTGGCAGCATTATTTGGTCAAACATGACGGCGCGTTCGCCGATTCCGTATGGCCGGCAGTCCGGAAAGGCGCTTCGTTCCTCGCCGGCTTCATCGACGAAAGCAGCGGCCTTCCGAAGCCGAGCATCGATCTGTGGGAGGAGCGCGAAGCCTCGCATACTTATTCCTCGGCCGCCGTTTATGGCGGATTAACGGCTGCGGCGAGCTTCGCCGAGCTTGCGGGAGAGTCGGGCCAAGCTTCGGAGTGGCGTGGGCTCGCGGCAAGGATCGCCTCCTCCATCCAATCCGACTGCTGGGATGATGCGTCCGGCCATTATTTGCGCGGGGTTAACCTATCCGTAAGCGCGGAGAAGTACGACCATTTTGTCGCCGATGACAGAGAAGGCTACGTGCTGGAGCTGAGCAAAGGCTACCGTAAACATGTGATGAAACAAGATCCGATCGTTGACATCAGCTTGATCGGCTTGTCGGTACCGTTCGAGGCCGTGTCCGCGGATGACGAGCGGATGCGCAAGACAGCGGACGCAATCGAGGCGTCCTTGACGGTGCCGGGCGTCGGCGGAATCAAACGTTACGAGGACGATATCTACATCGGCGGGAACCCGTGGATTTTGACGACGCTGTGGCTGGCCCACTACCGGATCGCGATCGGCGAGCTGGATGCCGCGAAAGAACTGCTGAACTGGGCGGTGGCGCACCGCACCGAAACCGGCTTGTTGCCGGAGCAGGTCGACAAAACGACCGGCGAGACCGCTTGGGTCGTGCCGCTCACGTGGTCGCACGCGATGTTCGTGCTGACGCTGTTCATGCTGGCTGACGCGGAAGCGAAGATTTGATCGTACGGATGGCGGAAGACCGGGCGAGGGAATATCCCTTTGCCCGGTCTTTTGTTTTGGTGGGCGACTTCCGAACGACTGCAAGATGCGACTTGACAAACCGCTTGTAGTTTATAATAATTATAAATAAGGAATTAATCTAAATATCGATACCGTGTTGGAACGGAGATTATCTTGAGCACTGCGCGCGCTTGCCCGCATCTTTCCTAACTTTGGCTCTTCTGCATGCTTTCGCCGTCGGAGGAGCAAACTAATCGCAGGACTCCAACTGTTGCTCCTATTCGATTCGCGACTGTTTCAGTGACCGTTAACCGGTGTAAACACAGTCAATGACTCCCACTTAACTATCGTTTGTAGTGGGAGCTTGTAACTACCCGATCGTGGTAACGTCTCTACGACTCCGATCTCTTGGCGTTCAGAGGAACGTGGTGTTACATCCACGATAAGCATACGCCTATCGATGGGCAGATTGACAGCTGCCCTGCAAGCCTAGTCATGCTACGCCTGCACCTTGCAGAAGGTACTGTTTTCCCTTCAGAAAGAGATTCATAGCGCCTATGCGGTCATCATTGCTTGCATATCCGCAGTCCCGGCAATTGAAACGATGCTTCCCTTTATCCCGATTTTCTTTTGCAATGTGGCCGCATATCGGACATGCCTGCGACGTGTGCTTCGGATCAACCGCAATCGCGATCGATCCCGCAAGCTGCGCCTTGTACTCCAGCATGGTGCGAAGCTGGTGGAACGCCCATGATACCGTCACATAGCGATCCTTTAACTTGGCTTTTTCCGTTGCACGGCGAATACCTGTCAAATCCTCCAGCACAAACAGCGTATTCGCCCCGTATCGGCGGGCGAGTGCCTTACTGACCTGATGATTCACATCCGTCATCCAGCGGGTTTCTCGCTCTCCGATTTGTTTCAGCCTGCGGCGTGACGAGGCCGTTTGTTTGCGCTGAAGCTCGGAACGCAATCGTTTGTAGTTCGCTCGTTTT
Organism: Paenibacillus sp. LHD-117; assembly: GCF_030929555.1. Classification (GTDB taxonomy): domain Bacteria; phylum Bacillota; class Bacilli; order Paenibacillales; family Paenibacillaceae; genus Pristimantibacillus. Next base: position 40,985 of record NZ_JAVFVT010000049.1, read on the forward strand.
CGTTTCAGCGCCCTGCCCCGGTAGAAGACGGTCTTGCCATCGGAGCCGTATGCCGTGGCAATAAAGTTGATGCCCAGATCGATCCCGGCAACTTGTTCGATCTCCTGCAGCCCAGGAGCTGCTATTTCCTTAGATACAGGAATATGCAGAAACCATTTGCGTTTTTTCAATACAAGCTTTGCTGTGCCGAATGTCCAAGAGCCATCGAAATAAGCTTCCATTCCCTTGGATTCGAAGGGGACTTTGATCCGGCCCTGAAGCGTATTCACAGAGAACAGCTGCGCGTTCAGCGAATAATCCCTATTCCAGACGAGATCGTATTCCGGCTTCTTAAACTGCACGCGCGTCCAATCGTGGCCGCTGCTCCGAATCGTCTTATATCTGGCAATGACGGTTTTCATCACCGACTGAGCCATTTGGGAACGCAAGCCAAACGTGCTGCGAAGAGTGTGATAGGTCATTCGGTGCAAAGCAGGCAGCTTTAATTCACTCGAGTCGAACACACATTCAGAGACCAGTTTGCAGCCTCGCCGATAAGCAATCATGGTTTGATGCAGCGCCCCAATTTGACTATCCGTCGGCTTAATCTTGATTTTCGCAGTGACGGTTACGATCATACGTTCGCCTCCTTTCTATACTTATGATAGCATATATAGGAGGTCAAGAACATTTAAAAAATCATTCAGGCTAGCGCCTGACGCACATTCCTCCCCCACTTGGAGAAGTGGGAGTATCCTGTGCGATTTTGATGAATAACCAACTACGAACCTTTGAAAGGATGTTACGAAATGACAACAAAAACCCTAACTACATCCAAAACCGTCCAACAACATTTGAACCGCCAAATCGCCAACTGGAGCGTCCTGTACATCAAGCTCCACAACTACCACTGGTATGTTAAAGGCACCCAATTTTTCACGCTGCACGCCAAATTCCAAGAGTTCTACGAAGAAGCCGCGCTTCACGTCGACGAAATCGCGGAGCGCCTGCTCGCGGTGAATGGACAGCCGATCGCGAAGATGAGCGATTATCTGGAGGAATCCAGCATCAAGGAAGCCGCAGGCAAGGAAACGGCCGAGCAGATGGTCGATCAGCTGGTCAAGGACTTCACTGCCATTATCGGAGAACTGAAGGAAGGCATGCAGGCCGCGCAAGAGGCGGATGACGAAACGACCGCCGACATGCTGCTCGCCATCCACTCGACGCTGGAGAAACATGTCTGGATGCTGAACGCGTTCAACGGAAGATAAGTCGGCGCGATTCATTCTCCATCAGCACGATCCCATCGCAAAAAACCGGAAGCCATTATCGCTCCGGTTTTTTTGCGTGTTTATTCAGCTTTCCGAGCTTATTGGTTCAGCGTTACCGTACATTCGCCGAGCTTTTCTTCGCCCCAGAACGCTTGCAGCTTGTCTCCTTCGCGGAGAGCCGCGACGCCGGCCGGCGTGCCCGTGAAAATAAGATCGCCCGCGCCGAGTCCGTAGTTCGCTTCGATGTGTCGTACCAGCTCCGATACGCCAAAAATCATATCCTTCGCGCAGCCTCGCTGAGCGACCTCTTCGCCGCGAAGAAGCGTAAACTCCTGCTCCGCCAGCGCGGCTTCGCCGGGATACGCCATCAAGCGGCCCAACGGCGCGGATGCTTTGAACCCTTTGGCCTCCAGCCAAGGCTGTCCTTTGGCCTTCAGCTTCGATTGCACATCGCGAAGCGTCAAGTCAAGGCCGAGCGTCATGGCGTCGATACAGTCGTCAGCCGGCGCTCCCGGCTTATAACCTTCACCGATGCGAAGCACGATTTCGAGCTCGAAATGCACTTCGCCCGCGCTGCCCGGAAGCTCGACCGTGCCGCCGTCCATCCCCGCAACGGAGTGGCTTGGCTTCATGAAGACGAGCGGCGATTCCGGCACCTCATTGCCTAGCTCCAGCGCATGGAGCTTATAGTTGCGTCCAATGCAATAAATGTTTTTGATCTCTTTCGGTTCTACTCCGATTGTGCTCATTGCAAGTGGCCTCCTTGATGGGATTGTATCTGCGGGTTTTAACCTTTCTTCTGCGCGGCGATTTCTTCCGCCAACAGGTTCAGCTCCGTCCAGCGCTCCATCAGCTCTTCGAGCTTCTGCTCCAGCCGCTGCTGCTCCGCCGCCAGCTCCTGCAGCTTGGCCGAATCGCTGCTCGCCGCGTCCATCGCTTCCGCTACGGCCGTAAGCTCCTCTTCCGCCAAGGCGATCCAGCCGTCGATCTGCTCGTAGTCCTTCTGGTCTTTGTAAGACATCTTGAGCGCGCGTTCCTTGCCCGGCTGCCGATCGCCGACGGATTCGGGTTTCCCGGCGCCCGCGTTAGCCGCCGGAGAGCCCTTCGAGCTTCCTGCAGAAGACGATTGCCCGCCTCCCGCATTCGAAGCTTTATCGCCGGCCGCGCGTTTCTCCGCGTATTCCTGATACTCCGAGTAGTTGCCCGTATGCTGCGTGATGACGCCGTTTCCTTCGAAAGCAATGATTTTGTCCACCGTGCGGTCCAAGAAATAACGATCATGGGAAACGACAAAAACGACACCCGGGAAGTCGTCAAGATAATCTTCCAACACGGTTAGCGTCGCGATATCCAGGTCGTTCGTCGGCTCGTCGAGGAGCAGGACGTTCGGCGCGTTCATGAGCACCCTCAGCAGCTGCAAGCGGCGCTTCTCCCCGCCCGACAGCTTCGCGATCGGCGACCATTGCATGGCCGGAGGGAACAGGAACCGCTCCAGCATCTGTCCCGCGGAAATCGTCGTGCCGTCGGCGGTTTTCACTTGCTCCGCGTCTTCGCGGATGTACTCGATCACACGCAGCGTCTCGTCCATCTCTTCGCGCTCCTGCGAGAACCAGCCCAGCTTCACCGTCGTTCCCAGCTCCACCGAACCTTCGTCCGGCTCGATCTTGCCGGCGATGATCCGCAGCAGCGTCGATTTGCCGCTTCCGTTGCGTCCGACGATGCCGACGCGATCCTCCGGCACGGCGATGTAGCTGAAGCCGGAGAAGAGCTTGCGATCGCCGTAGCTTTTGCCTACGCCCTCCGCCTCCATGATCTTCTTGCCCAGCCGCGAGGACGCGACGGACAGTTCCAGCTTGCCGTCCGCAGCCTTCGGCCCTGCGTCCTTAAGCGCCTCGAACCGGTCGATCCGCGCCTTCTGCTTCGTCGTTCTTGCCTTCGCACCGCGCCGGATCCAGGCTAGCTCGTTGCGCAGCAGGTTTTGCCGCTTCGCTTCCGATGCCGCTTCCCGCTCCTCCCGCTCCAGCTTCAGCTCCAGAAACCGGCTGTAATTGGCCTGGTAGAAATGCGCCTGCCCGCGATCCAGCTCGATGACCCGGTTGCTGACCCGGTCGAGGAAATACCGGTCATGCGTGATCATCAGCAGCGCCCCGCGCCGCTTCTGCAGCATGCCTTCGAGCCAGGCTACGGATTCGTTGTCGATATGGTTCGTAGGCTCGTCCAGAATGAGCACGTCGGACGGCAGCAGGAGCGCCGCCGCCATGGCCACACGCTTGCGCTGGCCGCCCGACAACGTCTCGACCTTCGCGCCATGGTCTTGGATGCCGAGCTTGGACAGCGCCGTCTTCGCTTCGTTCTCGAGTCCCCACGCATCCAGCTCGTCCATCCGCGCGTTCGCCGCGATCAATTCCTGCTGCAGCTTCTCGCTGCCGGGATTCAGCTCCATCGCTCCCATCGCCGCAGCGTAAGCTTGAACGGCGCGCAGCTGCGGGGAATCCCCGCCGAGCACATGCTCGAGTGCCGTTTCGTTCGGTGCGAATACGGGATCCTGCGACAACATCCGGACGATGACCCTGCCGCCGACCGACACCGAACCGGAGTCCGGCTGGTCGATGCCGGCAATGACCTTCAGAAACGTCGACTTGCCCGTGCCGTTAACGCCGATGATGCCGATTTTGTCCCCGTCCTCGACGCCGAACGTGACGTCTTCGAACAGCAGCTTCTCGCCGTAGCTCTTCGTTATATGTTCAACCGATAGTAAATGCATGTCCAAACCCACTTTTTGTTTAGTTATGAAACAATGAAACCATATGTATCATACCATAACCGAAAGTTCCCACGCATCGTGCGGATACGAAAAAAAAGCCAGCCAAGCCGCAAGCGGCTGGCAGGCTTCCCTATGGAACGCGATTAACGTTTGCCGATCATGTTCTCCGGACGAACGAACTCGTCGAATTGCTCCGAAGTCAGGAGGCCGCTCGCGATCGCGGATTCCTTGAGCGTCAGTCCTTTTTTGTGCGCGTTCTTGGCGATTGCCGCCGCATTCTCGTAACCGATATGCGGGTTCAGCGCCGTCACGAGCATCAGCGATTGATCGAGGTTGCGCTTGATCACTTCTTCGTTCGGCTCGATGCCGACCGCGCAGTTGTCGTTGAACGAAATCATCGAATCGGACATAAGCGCCACGGATTGGATGAAATTATACAGAATAACCGGCTTGAACACGTTCAGCTCGAAGTTGCCTTGGCTTGCCGCCATGCCGATGGCAGCATCGTTGCCGATAACCTGGCAGACCGCCATCGTCATCGCTTCGCTCTGCGTCGGGTTCACTTTGCCCGGCATGATGGAGCTGCCCGGCTCGTTCTCCGGAATGGAAATTTCGCCGATTCCGCAGCGAGGACCGCTTGCCAGCCATCTAACGTCGTTCGCGATCTTCATCAGATTCGCCGCGAGCGCCTTGATCGCGCCGTGTGTGTAGACCATTTGGTCATGGCTGGTCAGGGAATGGAACTTATTGCGCGCCGTGACGAACGTCTTGCCTGTCAGCGCCGTTACTTCTTCCGCAACCGCAACTGCGTAGTCCGGGTGAGCGTTCAGGCCCGTACCGACCGCCGTTCCGCCGAGCGCCAGCTCGCGCATCGTGTCCACGCTTTGGACGAGCATCGCGCGCGTGTTGTCCAGCATCGAGTACCAGCCGCTGATCTCTTGGCCGAACGTAATCGGCGTTGCGTCCTGGAGATGGGTGCGTCCGATCTTCACCAGGTCGTTAAATTTCTCCGCTTTCGCGCGGAGCGTGCCGTTCAGCACGTCAAGCGACGGAATCAAACGATCCTCGACCGCGATGACGCCCGCGATGTGCATGGCCGCAGGGAACGTGTCGTTCGAGCTTTGCGAACGGTTCACGTCGTCGTTCGGATGGACGCGCGTCGCGCTTCCACGGGCTTCGAGAATTTGGTTCGCGCGGCGGGCAACCACTTCGTTGACGTTCATGTTGGTCTGCGTGCCGCTTCCCGTCTGCCAGACGACGAGCGGGAACTCCGCGTCCCACTTGCCGCTTAGTATTTCGTCGACCGCTTCACCGATCACGACGGCTTTCTCTTCGTCCAGCACGCCTAACTTGCGGTTCGCGAACGCGGAAGCTTTCTTCACGATCGCCATCGCATATACGACTTCGATCGGCATTCTTTCGCCGCTAATTTTGAAGTTCTGCAAGCTGCGCTGCGTCTGCGCGCCCCATAGCTTATCCGCAGGAACCTTGATTTCACCCATCGTGTCCTTCTCAATCCGGTAATCCATTAAGTAACGACTCCTTTACGCTTGAATTAGTCCTTCTTACAGAAGCTGATAACCTCATTCATTTATAACGCTAATCGCCCGTAGAAGCAAGCCGAACCAAGGCAAACCGGACAGAGCTTTGAGCAAGGCGAAACGGCTGTCGCCGTCCTATCGTGGGGCAGAATTCAAAAAAAAGCCCGCTGAAGCCAAAAGCTTCGCGGGCGCTTTCATCCGGCAGTCGAAATTGCCGTGGATTACAGCCCTTTCGCTTCCTTGTAAGCGGCGACGTAAGCGGCGGCCTTCTGCTCGATGATCGAGAAGTCGCCGGTCTTGACTGCTTCCTTCGTCAGATCGGAGCCGATGCCTACGGCAACCGCGCCAGCTTTGATCCAATCCTTCAGGTTGTCGAGCGACACGCCGCCCGTCGGCATGATGTTCGCTTGCGGCAACGGACCTTTGATCGACGGGATCACGCTCGGGGAATACAGATTGCCCGGGAACAGCTTCACCACGTCCACTCCCAGCTCGAGCGCGTTCTGAATTTCCTGGATCGTCATCGTGCCCGGCATGATCGGCACCGCATAACGGTTGCAGAGCTTGATCGTGTCCGGATTAAGCGCCGGAGCCACCACGTATTCGGCTCCCGCGAGAATGGCCGCGCGCGCCGTCTCGGGATCGAGCACCGTTCCTACGCCGATGACCGCAAAATTATCCGCTTCCGGAGAGACGTCGCTCGAATATTCCTTGGACAGCTGTTCGATTGCGCGAAGCGCAAACGGAACTGTCATCGTAATTTCAATCGCCTTGATGCCGCCTTTGATGGCGCGCCTGGCCATCTCCGCCACTTCTTCGGCCGAATCGGCTCGGAGCACGGCTACGACGCCGGCATCCGTCAATTGGCCCAACACTTTTAGCTTCTTTAACACGGTAGACCCTCTCCCCTTTTCGTACGTCTTTGTTCGAAAATGTTCGATTTCTCTAGCGCCATTATAAAGCTATTCCGCCGATCCGGCAACCGGAAATGACGTTAATTTTTGTAGTCGATCTCCAGGAACGACGCGACTTCCTTCTGCCAGCGCTCGGCCACAAACGCCTCGTGCAGCAGATGGACGTTGTAAGCGTCGTATTCCTCTTGGTTGCCGAATTCCATCGCGAAGCCGAAATCGTAATCGTTTTTGGCGCTGACCTGCTTGTACACTTTAAAATTTTTCACGACGGGGATCGAAGTCAGGATGCGTTCGCCGTCCTCTAGGAATCGGCGCTCCTCCTCGGATCCTTTCTCGTGCTTCAGGGTAAAAATGACGGAATGCAAAATCCAGCCGTTTGCCTCGCTCATGATCTCCATCTCCTTTGTTCCCGCTCTTGGTTAAAGAGTTTAAGCTTCCATTCCACCTTATCATATGCCGCTTCGGCTTGCATAGGCGAACAGACATCCTTTGCGTTTGGCAGATTGCGCTATCCAGCGTCTTCCAGCATTGGTTATACTAATAGATAAAGAATGACCTTTCGGAGGGGAAAACCGTGTCCACGAATCGATTAAGCCAAAAAGAGTTAAACCGTGCCTTGCTCGAACGCCAAATGCTGCTGGAGCGCTCCGGCCTCAACCCGCTCGACGCGATCGAACGGCTCGCCGGACTTCAATCACAGGCGCCGATGCCGCCTTACTACGCACTATGGAGCAGGCTTCGCGACTTCAAGCCCGAGCAATTGTCAGAGCTGCTTCTTGGCAGGCAAGTCGCGCGGATCGCGCTTATGCGATCCACGATCCATCTCGTGTCCGCGCACGACTGCCTCCTCTTCCGCCCCGTCCTCCAGCCGGTACTGGAGCGCTCGCTGATGGGGACTTACAAGCGGGACTTATCCGGCGTGGATTTGGAGCTTCTGTTAGCCGAAGCTCGAACAAGGTTGGCCGAGCAGCCCCAAACGTTCGAAGAGCTTGGCAAACATCTTTTGGCAAAGTGGCCTGCAAGCAGCGTCAACGCTTTGTCCGGCGCGGTGCGCTGCCTTATCCCGTTAGTCCAGCTTCCCCCGCGGGGCGTGTGGGGACAAAGCGGCGGCGCCATTCATGCTCCGGTCGATGAATGGCTCGGCAGGCCGCTCGTGCAAGCGGATGAACAAGATTTACTCGAGCTGGCCAGGCGTTATTTGCGCGTCTTCGGCCCTGCGTCGGCGAAGGATATGGGCGTTTGGTCCGGTCTTACGAAGCTCGGGACCGTCTTCGCCAGGCTGCGCCCGGAACTGCGCGCGTATCGGGACGAAGCCGGGCAGGAGCTATTCGACTTAGCGGACATGCCGCTCCCTCCGGGCGACGCGCCTGCGCCGGCGAGGTTTCTGTCCGAGTTCGACAACATGTTGCTCTCCTTCCATGATCGCAGCCGGATTATGGCTCCCGAATACAAGCCGCTCGTGTTCACGATCAATGGAATCATCAAGTCGACGTTTCTTGTGGACGGTTTCGTGCAGGGCCTTTGGAACATCGAAACTTCCAAGAAGTCGGCCGTCCTTCGCCTTCGGCCATTCCGCTCTTTGGCTGTGAGAGACCGCGAATCTTTGGAGGAAGAAGGGCTCCGCTTGCTTACATTCGCTGAACCCGGGCTTGATCACTCGATCGTTTGGGAACCAGCAATCGGATCATGACCTTGACCTCGCATTTCATAGTTTTAACCTATTAAAGATATAAGTTTTATATATTTCCGCAGGTTTAGCGTTAAGGATATGATTGGAGAAACCAAAGGAGGGATTCTCGATGGAGAACACGATCAAGAAACAATTCGATGAAGCGGCGCGGCGTTACGACGAGGAACGTAGAGGTCTAATTCCTTGTTTCGACGACTTCTACGGTTCCGCCGTCGCATGGACCGAGATCGAAGGCGCGAAGCCAGTCATCCTCGATCTGGGGGCGGGCACCGGACTGCTCACCTCCATGCTGCTGGATAAGTTTCCGGAGGCGTCGCTTACGTTAATCGACTTTAGTGAGGAAATGTTGGATCGAGCGCGCGCGAGGTTCGCGGGCCGCGATGGAATCCGCTTCGTAACCGCTGATTATACGGCGTTCGAATTCGAAAGCAAGTTCGATGCCGTCGTCTCTTCCCTATCGATCCACCATTTGGAGCATGAGCAGAAGCGGGAATTATTCCGCCGCGTTCGGGAGCTGCTAAGCCCGGGCGGCGTGTTCGTCAACGCGGATCAATCCGCGGGCGACACGCCCGAGATTGACCGCAAGTACGGCGAACTGTGGGAGCAGGCGATCTCGCGAAGCGGCTTAACGCAAGCCGCCATCGGTGCGTCGAAGGCGCGCAGGGCGCTCGATAAGAACGCGTCGCTATCCGACCAGCTGTCATGGCTTCGCGAAGCCGGGTTCGCCTCCGTCGACTGCGTGTACAAGTATAACGAATTTACCGTTTACATGGCGCGGGCTTAGTTGAATCCCGGCTTCTTGCGGGTGAAAAGCGAGAAACAGACGAAGGCGGCCGCGATCAGCAATAAAATAACGATCGCGAGCGGCAGCGCCGTCCCCTCGCCGCCGAGCCCGACGAGCGGCGCCGCCGCCCCGCCGAATACGAACGACAGCATGCCGAGCAGCGCCGAAGCGCTTCCCGCGGAGCTGCCTTGGTCCTGGAGCGCGAGCGAGGTCGTCGTTGCGCCCGTAATCCCCACGCTAGATACGATAAAGAATAAACCCGCGATCACGAGCGGCAATCCTAGCTCGAGCGTCACAGCCCCCATCAGGATCAAGGCTCCGGCTCCCGCGATGGACAGGCCGATCGCCAGCATCCTGCGCGCCTCCACCTTGCCCGCCAGCCTTCCCGCGATTTGGCTCGCGACGATAATGCCCGCCCCGTTCAAGCCGAAGACGAGGCTGTAGCCCCTGGGCGTGACGCCGTACAACTCCTGCAGAACGAAGGAGGAGCCCGAAATATAAGCGAACATCGCCGCCATCATCAGTCCCTGTGTAAATGCATAACCCATGAATATCGAATTCCCGAGAAGCCTTCGAAACGTGATGATCGTATTCCGCAAGCCGCCGCGAGAACGGCGCTCCGGCGGCAGCGTTTCCTTCAGCCCGACGAAAACGGCAGCCAGCATCAGCAAGCCCGAACCGCTAAGGACGGCGAAGACGCCTCGCCAAGAAGTAAACGTAACGATCTCCGCTCCGATCATCGGCGCAAGAATCGGAGCCGCGCCGTTAATCAGCATAAGCAAAGCAAAAAACTTCGTCAGCTCAACGCCCGAATATAAATCCCGGACGCTCGCCCTCGCGATGACGATGCCGGCCGCGCCGGCAAACCCTTGTACGAACCGAAGAAAAATAAATGCCCAAATACTCGGCGAAACTACGCAGAGCAACGAAATAATCGAATAGACGGCCATGCCGATGAGCAGAGGCGCGCGGCGACCTCTGACGTCGCTGATTGGCCCTACAATTAATTGGCCGAGGGCGATACCGACCAGGCATGCCGTTAAGCTAAGCTGGGTAAGCGAAGCGGAAGCGCCTAGATCGTCCGATAACGCCGGGAGCGCCGGCAAATACATGTCGATGCTAAGCGGCCCGATGCCGGACAGCGATCCGAGGATGACGGCGATCAGCAGTCGCTTGGACCTCGCCATGGGCTTTGCAATCGTGTTGGTTGAAGACATCAGATAAACATTCTCCTCTCATGCTGCTGGAAACCCAAGACTCATTGTATAACCGATCCGATGATCTGGTCAAAAAGAAGCTTTCCTGGCCGATATCTGTTAGAATGGAAGCTGCGACACTCATAGCGGAGGTTACGGTATTGGACTACATCGTATTGGATATTGAATTTAACGGCCGCAAGTTCGCCAGCGATCTGCCCATGGAGGTTATCGAGATCGGAGCCGTCCGGCTGAACGCCTCTTTGGAAATCGTGGACGAATTTACGGCTTTCATAAAACCGGTTTACTTCGCCAAGCTGAACAGCTTCATTCAGAAGAAGACGGGCATTCCACAGGAGTCGATCGATACGGCGGAACGGTTTCCCCGCGTCATCGGGGCGTTCCTTCAGTGGCTCGCGCGCAGCGAATCCCCTCTGCTCGTCACGTGGGGCGGCGAAGACTTGAAGCGCATTGTACTCGATACGCGCATGCATAAGCTTGACGATGCCTACTGGCTCGGGGTCGATTATTACGATCTGCTCAAAGGTTTTCTGCGCTACCGCGGCTTAACGAACGACGTGAGCGTCGAAGCGGCGCTGCTGGATCTCGGTCTCAGCTCGGAAGGCTCCGCCCACCGCGCGCTGGACGACGCTCGAATGACGGCGGACATCTTCCGCAAGTCGTTCACGGAGCTCGACTTCAGCTATAAGCAGAAGTACAAAGATCTTCACACGAACGCCAAGGAACGCAGGCTCGTCAAGAACGCGGTGCGTTTGCTGCGGTCGCAGAAGAAGGAACCGACATGGGAAGCGCTCGTCGAGCATGTCCTGAAGGACAAGGTGAAGCTGGACAACCCGAAAAAAGCGGCGGAACTGCAGGCTTATTTCGAAGCCGAGGTTGCGAAGAAACCAAAACCCGCGGCGCCCAAGCCTCGTCCGGAGGCGGCCCGGAAACCTGCCGATGGCGATGGCGATGCAGCGACAGTCTCCCCTGCAGACGCCATGCAAGACAAAGCCGAGCCAAGCGTTTCGGAATCGGCCGGCGGCAGCGGCGAGGAACAAGCATAAACGCGATTCCGGTAATCTCGGAAATCGAGTAGGAGGAGGCGGCTAGCCCCCGTCCTCTCACACCACCGTACATGCGGGTCCGCATACGGCGGTTCCAAAAGGTTAACAAAGCTCCAAATAACGAGAAAGTAAACTCTTCAG
>NZ_JAVFVT010000050.1 GCF_030929555.1 Paenibacillus sp. LHD-117
TCTTCACCTTCGATAAAGGGCATATGCGCTCATCTCCTTAAATACAGAGATTCGACAAAGGTCTTCCATTTTCATGCCCGAAAACGAGGATCTTTAATAATTGTTAGACAGACTGACGTGAGGTTTTCCCTCATACGGCTTTCCGATGTTCGTCATTCATGTGCATGCAGATTACAAAAGCGTTTTGAGTCCACACTGTTTGGCCATAAACTTAACCTCGCCGATGGAACTCATCCATCGCGAGCGTTGCCGTTTCTTTGCATACCATCTCGCAAGCCTCTGTAGGATGTACCAGTCCAGCTTCGCCATCTTCCGCTGGCTGTAAGCGGTGTAGTAATAATTCCGCCAGCCATGTATTTTTGGGGTTCAACCAGTCTACATGTTCAAGAATTGACTTGTGTCGCATACTTGGCGGTGCCAGGCGATCCCTCACAACTTCCCGGATGCGTTCTTCCGCTTTCCGGGTCAGCCATTGCTGAGTGGTGTAGTACACTTTTCCTTTGGAGGTTTCAGCTTTCGTTTTGCGATGATGCATACCGAGAAAGTCGAAGCCTTCTTCCCCTGTCCATAGTCCGACGATGCGCGTTTTGGTCGGGTGCAAGGTGAGTTCCAGGCGCTCCATGATCGAACGAATGAGCTCGTACGCTCGGTCTGCTTCCTTCCTCGTCTTGCATACGACCACGAAGTCATCCGCGTAACGCGTCAGTTCCCCGTGTCCGCTGCCATGCCGTTCCCACAGGATATCGAAGTAGTTTAGGTAAATGTTCGCAAGTAACGGAGAAATAACCCCGCCCTGCGGCGTTCCCAAATCTGAGCGCCTTACCGTTCCTTCTTCCATCACTCCCGCTCGTAACCACTTCCGAACTAGCTTCAAGATACGTCTGTCGCTGATCCGCATTTCAACCAGCTTCATGAGTTTCTCTTGGTTAATGTTGTCGAAGTAGCCTTGGATATCGACGTCGATCACCCAATTCCCTTTGCGGTTGCATGCCTTCCGGATTCGGTCGAGTGCCCCCTTCGCGCTTCGCCTCGGACGGAATCCAAACGAGGATTCCTGAAAATCTGCTTCAAAGATCGGTTCCATGACCAGTTTTGTTGCCATCTGTATGACGCGATCTCGGACGGTTGGTATGCCAAGCGGTCGTTGCTTCCCGTCTTTCTTCGGGATGTAGTGCCGCCGAACAGGCTGTGGGTGATAGCGCCCCTCTTTTAGAAGCCGATGACATTCAAGCAAGAAGAGGTATTCCCCTTGTTTCTCAATGTCCGACAGCGTTTCGCCGTCGATGCCAGCCGAACCTTTATTTGCTCGCACCCTGCGCCATGCTTCCCACAAGATGTCCATCCGGTAGACCTTGTCATACAGGGCGTGGAATCTACGTTTCTTGCTTTCCTTGGCCGCATGACCTAGTTTCTCTTGGAGTTGTTGAACGTTTTCCTTTGGTGTTGTTAGCCGATTGGCATTCACTGACTCGTACCTCCTTAAGAAACGTGAACAAAGCAGGGCTCCTTCCCTCCCGCAGGTTATGTTGTCCTGCGGTTCCTCGGTACTATGAGCCCCTCGGACTCCCTTCCTGCAGACGATTCATTTCACCTTTGGGCTTATAGAACGTCTCGTTACGAAAAAAAAATCTCGTGCAGGGGAGGGTCTCCCCAGTTCACTGCATCCTCTCTCATGCTATGCCGATCCCTCTACGCCGGAGGATTCTTCGCTGTCGCTCCAAGTTCCAAACAGCTTCCTTGGCCTTCGTCCATGTGTGCGGGACTCGGCATCCTCTCTTCCCTTTTGCAAGGCCTTTTTGACGACGCGGCAGGATTCACTTGATGTTACGGCCTGGCATGTTGCTCGCCCTGTCTCTGACAGGTACTTTTGTCGATACGCTTCTACGCACAGATTTCGCCATACGCAGGTATCCTAGCTACGCGGGGGCTTGGCCCCTCCCGCGACCGATCTTTCATCGGCTAGAAGATGCGTGCCTCTGGGCACGCCAAACACAAAAGACGGCCGGGAGGCCGTCTTTTCATCATCTTAGGCACTCCGTCTGTGAATGACGAAACGCTCCCTTTAATTAACGGTTGCATCTTTCAAAGATCCGGAAACGATTGCTCCTCCGGTTAAAACCGCCACGCGCTTCGCCCGTCTCGCAACCGCTTCCGCGGAACAGCTTGCCTGCACGAATACGACGTTGGCTTCATCGCCGACGGCCGGCCATACTCTTTTCCCTTCTCGATTCAGGACGGTTCGGCCGCCTGTAATGAAGCCGAGCGCTTGGGCTAATGGTAATTCGTCAATATAACGGTACAGTTCCGCTAACCATCCGGCCTTCTCCAAATTGTCGCCGATGCCGAACGGCGACCAGTGGTCGGTGATGCTGTCATTGCCGAGCTCGACTTTGACACCTTTCTCGCGCAGCATCGGAATTGGCATCTGAACCGCGCCCATCGGAACGGTGGATGTAATCGAAATGCCGAGTGCGGCAAACCGCTCCGCAAGCTCGGCGGCCGCTCCCGCAGGGGCCCCTGCAAAACCGAAGGCGTGGCTCACCGTCACTCTCCCTTGCCAGCCGGCTTCCTCCGTCAGATCGGCGAGTCTGTTCATTGTAAATATGCCCAAATGATCCCGGTCGTGAATATGGACATCGATCCTTGCATTCGCCTCGACGGCGATGTCCATGATCGTCTGCAGCGATTTTTCGATGTTCTCGTCTATGGTTGCCGGGTCGACGCCGCCCACGAAGGAGGCGCCTTGATGCATCGCTTGCCTAACGAGATCAACGGACTGGGAACGCAGCAGTCCGTGCTGCGGGAACGCGACGACTTCGGAAGACATTTTACCGGAGAACGACTCCAGCGCCCGCATCGTCGCTTCCAGGTTTTTCAGACCGATCACAGGGTCGATGTTGCAGTGGGTACTGACATGCGTGGAACCAAATCCGAGCAGCAGATCGAGCATTTTTTCGGCTCTTTCCTGCGCCGTAGGCAGCAGCTTCGGAAGGAGTTCCCTCTCTTCTTCAATCCGCCCGAATATGCCTGCTACCGGTCTGACAGCTCTCCATGGTCCGCCATAATACGTTTTGTCGATGTGAATATGCATCTCTTTAAACGACGGCAGCATCAAATGCTGCTTTGCATCTATGATCGGCAGGTTGCCCCCATGCGGAGGCGCTTCGGATGCGATTTCCGCGATTTTTCCGTCCTCAATCCGAATATGGCAAACTTCCGTCTCCGTACCCGTCACTCTGCCGTTCTCGTATTGATATCCGCTCTCCAACCGTACATTTGTCAGCCAATAAGACAAGCTCATGATTCCATATCATCCTCTCACAAATCTTGGTTTTATCCGGGTAACTATCGAAGGCTCGTCAGACAAGGGTCCCTGAAACAACCATCCCCTTGTACATAACAGCTGGCCGATTCGCCCTTCTGGCTACCGCTTCGGCGGAGCAGCTTGCTTCGGCGAACACCATGCTCGCCTCGTCCCCAACCTTCGGCCATATACGCTGTCCTTCTGTATTCAGCGGCGTTATACCGCCTGTAATGAATCCCAGCGATTGCGATAAAGAAAGCTCGTCAACCCAGCAGTAACGCTGGGACAGTCGCTGCGCTTTCTCCAAAACATCGCCATTGCCGAAAGGAGCCCAGGAATCATAGAACCCGTCGCAGCCTAAAGCGACTTGGACTCCCCTTTCCCTAAGCAGCGGAACCGGGGGGATCAGCCTGTTAATGGGAGCCGTGGACATGACGGAAATGCCCAATTCCGCAAATATGCGAGCCATTTCGTCCGAACGCTCATGCGGCACTTCACCGAGGGCGAATGCATGGCTGACCGCCACTCTGCCTTGCCAGCCGGACTCTCGCGTCAGCTCGGATAATTTTTTCATCGTATACCATCCCAGATGGCCCGGATCGTGCAGATGCATATCGATATCCGCTCCGCTCTCGACCGCAATGTTCATCATTTGATCCAAAGACGCTTCGATTTGGCCGTCGACTCCAGCGGGATCAAGCCCGCCAACCAGAGTGGCCCCTTCCCGCATCGCTTCCTTCATTAAACGAACCACCTGGTTGCGCAACAATCCATGCTGCGGGAAAGCGACGATCTCGTAGGTGAGCTTATCCTCGAATTGTTCCAATGCCTGCCGCACAGACTCCAAGTTTTTTAGGCCGATGTACGGATCTATGTTGACATGCGTGCGCACATGGGTCACTCCCGATTGAACAAATAGAGTAAGAAGCAGCTCCGCTCTTTCTTTCATGGTCTTTACTAAACTTGGAAGCTCCTTAGCCTCCAGCTCCAATCGTTCGACCAAATTTTTTACGGGCGTACACGATTTCCAGGGTCCTCCCAAATACGTCTTATCCAAGTGGTTGTGCATTTCTTTAAAAGGCGGGAGTCCCAAAAGGCCTCTTGCATCTTGATTGGGAAAATCCGTTTCTACATCTTGCGCAGCGGGCACGATGCGGGCAATGACTCCGTCCTCAACCCGAAGATGGCAAATCTCGCTCTCCGTCCCCGTGACGATGCCGTTTTCGAACCGATACCCGCTTTCCAGGCGAACATTCGTTAACCAATATCCAACAGGCTTCATGCGGTATATAGCCTCCTTTTGCTGAACAGAACGATCTTCGTTCAAGGTGAAACGGGTTGCGCTATGTTATCGTTCAAGCGAACCGGCAACAATCTTTCCTTTATACATGACGGCGGGCCGATTCGACCTTCTGGCCACCGCTTCGGCGGAGCAGCTTGCTTCGGCGAACACCATGCTCGCCGAGTCTCCAACTTTCGGCCAGACACGCTGTCCTTCTGTATTAAGCGGCGTTATGCCGCCGGTAATGAAACCCAGCGTCTCGGCCAGCGCCCGTTCCGTGCCTCTTCCGAAACGATCCGCCAAACGGCCCGCACGCTCCAAAATATCGCCGTTCCCGAAAGGAGACCACGAATCGAAAATGTTATCGCACCCTGCCGCCACCGCCACCTTCTTCTCGTGAAGGAAGTTTACCGGAGGAATCGTTCTGCCGATCGGCACGCTCGTAATGATCGTCATTCCGAGATCGGCAAGCATTTGCGCCACTTCATCGGCTTCCTGCCCTGCCATATCCCCTAAAGCGAAAGCGTGGCTCACTGAGACTCTGCCCTGCCAGCCCGCTTCTTCCGTGAGCGCTGCCAGCCGCTTGATAGTCGCAAGCCCCAGCGCGCCCCCATCATGCAGATGCAAATCGACATCCGCATTCGCTTCCACAGCCAGTTCCATCATCTTCTGCAGCGATTTTTCCATATCGCCGTCCACGGTTGCCGGATCTACGCCGCCGATCAACCCGCAACCGCTGCTCAGTGCCTCCTTGACAAGTCCAGCGGATGGCGTCCGGAGAAGTCCGTGCTGCGGAAAGGCGACGATCTCGTAAGACAATTTGCCTTCAAAGGCGGCGAGCGCTTCCTGTACGGCCTCCAAGTGACGAAGCCCGACTTCCGGGTAAATGTCGACATGCGTGCGAACATGAGTCGAACCGGCTCGCAGCAAGATGCCGAGCAGCGTTTCGGCTCGTTCCTTCATCGTTGTTGCCAGCTTGGGCAGCGTGTTCTTCTCGATCTCGAATCGTTCAAATATTGTAGCCGCCGGATGAACCGGCCGCCAACGATCGCCAAGCAGCGTTTTGTCCAAATGGCAATGCTTCTCCACGAATGAAGGCAGCGCGAGCAAGCCGCGCGCATCTATAACGGGCCGCGCCCTATTTGATTTCGCATCATCGTGATCTGCTTCATCCGGCGTATCACTTGCGAGCGCGATTTCCGCAATCGTGCCGTTATCGATCCGCAGATGATATAAATCCGTCGTCGTTCCTGTAATGGAACCGCTTTCTTTTAAATGCCCGTTTTCCAAACGAACATTCCTCAACCAATAATCCTCATTCATCTCCTTCGCCTCCCAGTGAGCGTCGCTCCTTTTTCCCTTCATACAATTATGCTAACATGAAGAAAACTATATGAAAAATATATAAACAATAAGTTTTACTTAAGTTTTTCATATACAAAATGGAGGAGTGTTTTCGGCGATGGACATCAGACAACTGCGCTATTTTATAGCGATTGTAGAGGAAAGGAAAATTTCCGCAGCCGCGAAGAGACTCCATATCTCTCAACCTCCATTAAGCCAGCTTTTAAAAGCAATGGAAGAGGAGCTCGGCTCAACATTAGTGGAGAGAAGCGGAAAATTTTTAGAGGTAACGGAAGCAGGAAAAGCTTTGTATAAATATGCTTTGCAAATAAACCAATTGATGGAAGAAGCCAAAATGGAAGTGAAGGAAGTCGGTAACGGGGCAAACGGCAGGCTAAAGATTGGCATCAATACGTTTTCGGTTGCTGAGCTGCCTGAACTCCTCCATCGATTTCGCAGCCAATACCCAAAGGTAACCTTTCAAATTCAGCAAAATGAATCGGCTCATCTTTGTAACTTAGTGAGAGAACGGGTAATCGAACTGGCAATAATTCGCATGCCACTTGAACTAAGTCACTTTTCAGTTCTTCACCTGTACACCGAGCCGTTTTACTTCATTACATCCAAGAATCAGAAACGGTTTGACCGTGAAGTGTCGCTTGCAGACATTCACAACCATCCGCTCATCTTGCCAAGCACCCAAGGATTGGGCGTGCATTATTTAATTTTGGAGGCTTTTTCCAGGCTCCATCTGCAGCCCAATATGATCGGCGAATGTTCCGACATTATGCTTTTGATGGATTTAGTTTCATCTGACTTTTGTGCATCGATCGTTCCGGAAACACTGCTTAAACGGCATAAAGGGTATTCTATGCATGTGCACAAAATTTCCAACGCTGCAGAGCTGTCTTCCCCTGTCGGATTCATATGGCTAAAGGATCATTGCTTATCCAAGGCTGCCAACAACTTTATCGATTTGTTCAAAGAAGAAGGGAATTATGAAGCAATTGACGACGATTTTCCTCCTAACCGTCTAACCGATACGAAGCTGCACACAAGCAGCACGAATGCGCCGAACAGATAAGGCAAATCGATATGGATGTCGTATAGAATACCTGCCAGCATCGGTCCAAAAATCGTCCCTAGGCTTGCATAGGCATTGTTCATTCCTGCTACAAATCCTTGCTCCTCCCCCGCCTCTTTGGACAGCAGGGTATTGATCGTTGGCCGCAAAATATTATTGAACGTAAAGAATAACATCGTTACGAACATGACATAAAGGAAATGGCCCGAGAAAAGCAAGAACACGAGGGATATAGCCGATAACAAAAGCATGGCGCCGATAACTTTCTTTTCCCCGAATCGTTGCGATATCCGATCCGTCAGTACAACCTGATTAAACGTGCCAATTAACGAACATACGGTAAGCAGAATCGCGATTTCACGTGTAGTGAATCCGTAGCCTTGCACGACAAATAGCGGAAAAATCGCCTCAAAATGCGTCAAACCGAACGTACTGGCGAAAACAATAAGCAACAGCATGAAGTAGCGAGATCGAATGGAAAGCGCGATTTGATGAAAAACATTCGGCTTCTTCTCCTTCGTTTGCCGGCGCATCAAGCGAATTTCCGGCGACAGCGATTCAGGCAGCATCCACAAGCTGCATACCATGGCCAGTAAACCCACAAATGCGGATGCATAAAATGGCGCTTTGATCCCTAACTCGGCAAGCAATCCGCCTACTCCCGGCCCGATAATAAAACCCGATGTCATCGATGCGCCTAACCACGACATCGCCTTGCTTCGCTGATCATCTGCCGTAATATCGGCAATATAAGCGACAATGGCTGGGATCAAAGCCGCAGAGCCGATTCCGCCAATTAATCGCGACACAAACAATAAAGTTAAATCGCCTGCTAAAGCAGCCAATAAGTTGGAGATCGCGAACAAGATCAGTCCAGCTATAATCATCGGTTTGCGACCGTATTGATCAGACAAATTGCCTGCAATGGGCGAGAAAAGAAACTGTGTCAGACCGAAGCAGGATACCAAATATCCCGCCGCTTGACCACCTGCCCCAAACTCCTTGAGAAGTTCGGGTAATATCGGAATGACAAGACCCATGCTTAAATTAGCGAGAAACATGTTCAATAGCAATAACGGAAACGACGACTTGGATAGCATCAGTGATCTCCTCTGTGGACAAATAAAAATAAGACTTTCCGAATCTTGTTTATGTTAACATGCGGTTGTTCCGTAAAGATAATATGTAAAAACTTAAAAATACGAATATATTTCATATACAAAGAAGCCGAATTCGATGAATTCGGCTTCTTTTGCGCTTGTTCGTTTAAGGAGTCCAAACGCGCAGTTCGTTGAGCGCTATATTGCCCCATTGACGGTTTCCGTTATTGACCTTAAGCCTTATTTTGGTGCCGGTGACCGGACTAAAGAAAATATCTCTTGTTTCGACCGTGCTATTGTTTAACGACCAAGTTATGGGCACATTCGTTAATGCCGTCACCCAGTTGGAACCATTGAAATACTCCACGTCGATGTTCGTAATGCCTTGCCCTATCCCAAAGTGGGTCAATAAACTGATCTTATTCGCGGTAATGGCAGTGCTTCCGAAATCGAGCGTAATATATTGCGGGAAGGTTATCGATGCGGCGCTAGCCCAAGACGTCGATTTTCTATCGTCGTTGACCGCTGCGATTGCTCCTGCATTTCCTAGTGGAAACGTAGTGCTTGCCGCCGCGGCTGGCGCAATATTGGCTGGCGCGCTCACCGGAGAATTGTACAATTCTAGCTCATTCACAGCGATATTGCCCCATTGACGATTTCCGTTGTTCACTTTCAGCCTTATCTTCGAAAATGTCGTTTCCGCAAAAGCGATGGTCTTGATTTCTTCCTCGGCTGTATTGGAATTCCAGCTCAGATTAACTCCCGTTTGAATAGGCAGCCACGACGTTCCGTCAAAATATTCGATATCGAAGCTCGTAATTCCCTGTCCTTGGCCGAATCTCGTATTCAACTTCAACGTATCGGCGGTTACGGGGGATGAGCCGAAATCGAGTGTGATATAGTTCGGGAAGGTCGTAGTCGAATGACTTGACCATGCGTAATCGTAATTTCCATCATTAATATTTTGAATATCGGCAGTCGTTTGGTTCAAAGAAACAAATGATGTGCTTGCTTTGGCCGCCGATGCAAGATTGGATGCCGGAGATTGAGGCGCGAGTATATAGGGAACGGAAGCCCTATTCCCTGCGGGAGCTACCGCGCCTGCATATTCATGCGCTCCTATGTCAGGGTTGCCATTGTACAGAGGATTGCCAAAGTAGTCGCGCCCTCCATGATCTGTAATGGGAATACCTGCACCGATCAGCGGCGAGCTCACTTGCAGCTGATAACCGGTAACCGTGTTCATTCCAATTCCCCCGCTTCCGGGATTAATAAATTTCGGATCAGCCGTCACCTTGTGTGGATCCGAGCCTACCACCGTGTTCCCCCCGAAATAGGCATTGTAGTCGAACGTTTGCCCGGTCAAGTTCCAGCCTCGATCTCCAACGCTGTAGTAAGCGTTATTATAATTTCTTATATTATGCGGTGAACCGGAAGCCTTCGTGAAATAATCGCTCATGACCGGATTTCCGGATGCGGCTCCGACATAAACCGTGTTGTTGTGGTTCGTCACATTGTTTATCGATCCGCTGTACCGGAAGATGCTTTTTCTATCATTTTGGCTAATGTTATACCTGACAATCGTATTGGTCGTGTAATAGGTGTCGTTCACAAACAGCATGAAGCCGCCCGCATTATTATGACTGTAGTTAAACTGGACGATCGAACCGATATTCCCCGCGTCCACGTCAAATCCGTGGCCGTCCTCGGCCCCGTTAACGCTCTCGAATGATTCGTTGAATTGAACGAGGTTGTTGTCCGCATAAGCCCACCATATCGAAGCGTTGGTAGCCAGATAAGTCGCTTGCTGCACCGTGTTATGCTCGACAATGGCGCCATCGGTTACGTTCCACGCAATCCCGCCCGTTGCCGCCCTGATGACTGAATTGTTGGAAATTGTCACGTCGGTGGAAGGGGTCCACGGTCCGTACGGCTTCTGTACCCAAGGCCATAGGTCTCCCATTCCGTAGCGCAGAATACAGTTGGAACCGATGTAAATGCCATAAGCGTCAACATCCGTCAGCGTATTGCCGTCAATAAGAATGCCGTCGAACGCGCTTGGAGTGACCGAGCCGACGGAATCGAATATGATGCCTCCGGAGCGAGTCGTATAAGAGCCGTCAACATCATGAATCGTTAAGTTTTTCACTTGGATATGATGCAGGATGCCGGCTTCTTCATTCAAAATGTAGACACCCCGGCGCTGACCGCGAGGATTTTGCCAATCGCGGTCAAAAGGCAAGGATGACCGGTTTGTGACTTCCAAATTGTTGATTTCCCAGTACTCTTGGTTTTTCAAAAATACCGCTTCCAATTGAGATGTTACGCCGGCGATCAGAGGTTTGCCGCCGGAGCCGTATTGGTCTATGACGATTGGACTTCCGCTGGCTCCCGAGCCTTTGGGCCAAAGCCTGCCGTTCCAGCTTCCCCCTGCTTTGAACAAAATTTTGTCGCCTGGAGCGAATGTTGTAGCATTCACTTTGTCGAGCGATTGCCAGGCGCTGCCGGGACTTGTCCCGTTATTGCCGTCATCTCCGCCGATATTATCGATGTAGTAGGTTGTTCCGGCTGCATGGGCCTTCGATGGCGCCGTTATTTCAAAACTGCAAACCATGGAAAGTATGGCCAATATTGCAATGAGTTTCTTTGATGTTCTATTCATCACTATAATCCTCCTCATTTTGTAGCGATTCCGCATCGCGGAGCAAGTATTGGGCAGCATTGGCGGAAATGTGCTTGCCTGCCTGTGCTTTTACTTGATGAATAAAGCTTTTCAAATTTTGTTTTTCCAATTTGGACAATAAACTGTTGGAAATCCCTTTATTGTCAATCCAGCCTTTGTTTGCAAAAGATTTGACCAATTGTTTCAGCGCATGGAGACTCGTTTTCACCTGAAAGGTAATGGATTGACTGGTCGTATTGCCTGCTAAATCGCTGGCTGTAATGATGAGGGTATGTGTTCCAAGCTCTAATGTGTATAGTGGAATCGAATCTCCGTTCATGACAACATGGCCATCCAGCGTCATGACTGTTTTCGTATAGTCGACTCCCGACAACTCATCAATAACCGTAAACTGCGGCTTGAAATCCCCTGTATTGTCTTCTGTCGTCGCGACCGATTCAACCGTAATCACCGGGGCGTTCCGATCGACAACCGCATTGTTCTCCAGAATCAGTTCATTAAGCGCGATGTTCCCCCATTGCCGGTTAGCATCGTTGACCTTCAGTCTGATTTTGCTTGCCGTAACGGTTGGAAACTCAATGGACTGACGCTCTTTGGTACTGTCGTTTAGCTTCCAATCAATTGAGGCATTGGATAAAGCCGTTACCCATTCGGCGCCATCGTAGTATTCCACATCGACATTGGTAATGCCTTGGCCTATTCCGAAATGCGTGACCAAGGTGATCTTGTTGACCGTAACGGGGTTGTTTCCGTAGTCTAGGGTGAAATAGCCCGGGAAAGTAATGTTGGTAGAGCTGCCCCACGTTGACGAGACGTTGTTGTCAATGATATCGGCAATCTTTCCTCCCCCCGTAGGAAATGTTGTGCTGGCGATATCGGTTGCCTCGAAGTACAGCTCCAGTTCTTTTAGCGCAATATTGCCCCGTTGCAGGTTTCCATCGTTTATCTTTAATCTGATTTTTTTGAACATCGTAGTAGGGAATTTCACCGTTTGGATCTCGTCTGCACCGGTATCCGAATTCCATGTCACACGGATACCAGATTGAATGGGAATCCAAACTGAACCATTGAAATATTCGAGGTCGAAGTCCGTAATCCCCCGGCTTTTTCCGAATGATGTGTTAAGTTTCAAAATATTGGCAGTCACTTGGCTTGAGCCGAAATCGAGAGTTATGTAGTTGGGGAATGCGGGCGACATTTCGCTCAACCAAGCGGTTTCGTAAAAATTATCGTTGATGCTTGCAATAGTCGAATCTGTCTGGAACGTCGTGCTTGCGGTCGCCTTTGGCGCCAAATTGCTGTTCGGCGTGCTTGGCAAGTGAATCGTCGTAACGACGATTGGATCCGGCATATCGCCAGCCGGAGGCACGCTGCCCGCATATTCATGGGCGCCGATGTCGGGAGCGCCGTTGTATAACGGATTGCCGAAATAATCTCGTCCCCCGTTATCCGTCATGCGAATGCCCGCGCCAATCAACGGGGAGTCCGATTGCAATTGGTATCCTCCGACTGTATTCATCCCTTTGCCGCCGCTTCCGGGATTTACAAATTTCGGATAGCCGGTTACCTTATGGGCGTCACCCTGCACCAGCGTATTCCCGCCGAAATAGCCGTTGTAATCGAACGTTTGTCCGGTTAAGTCCCATCCTCGATCTCCGACACTGTAGAAAGCGTTGTTGTAGTTCTTAATGTTGATCGGGGATCCCGAAGCCTTCGTGAAATAATCGCTCATGACCGGATTTCCGGACGCTTCTCCCACATAAACCGAATTATTGTAGTTATAGACCGTATCAATCGATCCGCTGTATCGAAAGATGCTTTTCCTGTCGTTTTGGCTAATGTTATATCTGACTATCGTGTTGATCGTGTAGTAAGTGTCATTCACAAACAGCATGAAGCCGCCCGCATTATCATGGCTATAGTTATACTGGACGATCGAACCGAGGTTTCCTGCGTCCACGTCAAATCCGTGGCCGTCCTCAGCCCCGTTAACGCTCTCGAATGACTCGTTGAATTGAACGAGGTTGTTGTCCGCATAAGCCCACCATATCGAAGCGTTGGTAGCCAGATAAGTAGCTTGTTGAACCGTGTTATGCTCGACAATGGCGCCATCGGTTACGTTCCACGCAATCCCGCCCGTTGCCGCCCTGATGACTGAATTGTTGGAAATTTTCACGTCGGTGGAAGGGGTCCACGGTCCGTACGGTTTCTGCACCCACGGCCATAAGTCTCCCATTCCGTAGCGCAGAATACAGTTGGAACCGATGTAAATGCCATAAGCGTCTACATCCGTCAGCGTATTGCCGTCAATAAGAATGCCATCGAACGCGCTTGGAGTGACCGATCCGACGGAATCGAATATGATGCCTCCGGAGCGAGTCGTGTAAGATCCGTCAACATCATGGATCGTTAAGTTTTTCACTTGTATGTGATGTAGGATGCCAGCTTCTTCATTCAAAATGTAAACACCCCGACGCTGACCGCGAGGATTTTGCCAATCGCGGTCAAAAGGCAAGGATGACCGGTTTGTGACTTCCAAATTGTTGATTTCCCAGTACTCCTGGTTTTTCAAAAATACCGCTTCCAATTCGGATGTCACGCCGGCGATCAGAGGTTTGTCGCCGGAGCCGAATTGGTCTATGACGATTGGACTTCCGCTGGCCCCCGAGCCTTTGGGCCAAAGCCTGCCGTTCCAGCTTCCCCCTGCCTTGAACAAAATTTTGTCGCCGGGAGCGAATGTTGTGGCATTGACTTTGTCGAGCGATTGCCAGGCGTTTCCGGGACTTGTCCCGTTATTGCCGTCATCTCCGCCAATATTATCGATGTAGTAGGTAGTTCCAGTTGTAGTTTCAGCTGCATTGACGACAGGCGGGGCTGCCATGACCATGCTGCAAAGCATGGCTATGACAGACACGATTGCGATGAGTCTTTTTGATAGCCGATTGACCACTTTCATCATCCTTTACATGGATTTATGTCAGGCTTCAATCGGGCCCTGATTGAAGCGTTAACATCAATATGTTTGGAAACTCCCTCTTACATCTTTTGATAAGCGCGATACTCGGTCTCGTTCCATAAGATTTGCGCTTCTGAAACGCGTTTATTGACATACTCCTCATATTTGAAGTCGGCATAATCTTTGAGTACTTGATCTTTGACGCTATCGAAATCCAAGAAGCCAGATCCCTCTTTTTGGTTCTCCATACATTTGATCAGATAGAGACGCCCGTTCTCTTCAATAATGCCGCTTATTTCATTCATCGAAAGCTTTTCGGCGGCCTGTGCGACAGGACTTCTGGCATTGCTCCTGACGTTGCTCGAGTTAAACTCCTTCTCCATCATTTGGACGTCCGTATCGAATGCCTTCGGTATATGTTCAAAATCGGTCCCGGAAGCCGCCATGGACAGCGCCTTTTCCATCTGTTTCTTGGCATCCTCCTTGAGCGCTTCGTCAACGCTCTGATTGGAATCCAGAAACGATATCGAAATAAGCTTTACTTTCACCAACCCGTGCGACAGGTACAATTGATTTTTCCGCAGGTCGTAAAACCATTTTAATTGTTGGTCATCCGGCTTCCATTGTTCCTCCATCAGCTGACCTTTGACTAAGCGGGTCGTATTGCTCAAAACATATTCGAAATAGGCGTTTTCCTCGTATTGGCGAGGTCCGTAGATGACCTCACGGTTACGGATGGCCCTTTGCCTTCTCTTGTTTTCCTCATTTAACTGCCGTAAAAAACCTTCATAACTGATGTCCTGCAACATACCCTGTTCCCTAGCAATCAGCTGCCGAATTTTGATCTTAACGCTTTCTTCCAGCGCCTTATTCATAATGGATTCCGCTGGAATTTCGCCTTCAAATGATGTCGTCCAAAATTCGGCTGTCTGCTCGGCGCCGTATTTATTGTAGAAATAATCAATGATTGGAGTTTTATTGGCTTCGATGGCTTTATCAAATTCTTTTGTGCTTATTGGAATGCCGTCTACAAGAGCCATATACTTGTCGTCCGTATCATGATTTGATAGGATGCGGTTTACGACAATGGCTCCCGGCAAAACGATCAGAATCAAAAAGACGACGATAACCCGCCTTCTCAATCCCCATCCCTCCCTTCCCGATCTACGAAATTTCCGACTTGTGCAACCAGAGCTTATTAGCATATAAGAATTGTAATCCTAATAAGAAAACGCTTGCAATTTAAACCTATTGACATGACTTTCATTATTTTTACTAAGCGCAAGACATGTTCGAGAAAACAAGAGCCGCCCCGATGAAACATAAATCCCTGCGCACGTCAAAAGACGCGGGCTCCGAATCCTCGGAACCCGCGTCTTTGCAGTGCTTCTGGAATGCTGATGAAGGGAATTGAACCCCCGGCCTACGCATTACGAGTGCGTTGCTCTACCCCTGAGCTACATCAGCGAATATTTAGTCGACAGGTAATAGAATACAAATTTCCGAAGATGCTGTCAAGCCTTTTTCGCCCTTTTGTGCTCCCGCGAACCGTACGCCCCCCTTCCCATCGGTATGACGCCTTGCGCTCCGGCATACCTATTAATAAACACGGTACTTTACAAGTTCAATGGAAAGAGGTGAAGACGCTTATGTTTTTCCGCCAGAACAAGCTCCAAATCGAGCTGCCCCCCTCGCCGTATCCTGACGCCAATGCGGCTGCCGCCGTGCAAGAGCTGCTGGGCGGCAGATTCGGGGAGATGTCGACGCTGAACAACTATTTGTACCAATCCTTTAACTTTCGCGCCAAAAAAAAGCTGAAGCCCTTCTTCGATCTGGTCTCCAGCATTACGGCCGAGGAGCTTGGCCATGTGGAGCTCGTCTCCGCCGCCATCAACATGGTGCTCACCGGCACGACGAGCTCCGGCGATCCGGATTCCACCCCTCTAAAGGAGGGACTTAACAAACGCAACAGCTACTTCTTCATCGGCACGGCGCAGACATCCCTCGCGGGAGATTCCATGGGGAATTCCTGGCGCGGCGATTACGTGTTCAACAGCGGCAATCTCGTGCTCGATCTTCTTCATAATTTCTTTCTGGAATGCGGCGCGCGCACCCACAAGATGCGCGTTTACGAAATGACCGATCACCCA
Source organism: Paenibacillus sp. LHD-117 (assembly GCF_030929555.1). Taxonomy (GTDB): domain Bacteria; phylum Bacillota; class Bacilli; order Paenibacillales; family Paenibacillaceae; genus Pristimantibacillus. Next base: position 15,904 of record NZ_JAVFVT010000050.1, read on the forward strand.
ACCGCGCGAGGCATGATCGGCTATTTGCTCGTACGCGGCGGCGTCCACATTCTGGCCTATGCGAAAGCGCTGGAAATCGCGACCGGCGTCGATATGAAAAAAATGATTCCGGTCCCGAATCTCAGCAATGAACAATTCGAGACGGCGCGAAAGTGGGAAGCGATGGGTCTAGGCAATAAACTGTACACGTTCAGCCCGCAGGACTATAAGGATGTCGTCCTCATCTGGAACGGACAGAACCCGCTGACCGGCGCCAAGCTGGAAGTCATTCAAGGCGCCCCGGAAGGCGCGCCGATGTACGATCTGGAAGAGTTGCCGGAGGAATTCGCGCCGGGTATCTCGCATGAGGATTTCCTGGAGATTGCCGCGCGGCTGAAGAAAAACGCGGGGCTCTAAACGAGCAGTGCCGTCTTCGCTGGCGTACTATGGTATACTGAACCTACTTAATTATGTACCTAGCGAAGGTGATTTTCATCATGCAATTGCTGGCCATGTTAACGATGTTGATCGACCATATCGGCGCCGTGTGGTTCCCGGACGATGCCGTCTGGCGAATTGTCGGCAGACTTGCCTTTCCTCTCTACGCGTACGCCATCGTCATCGGTTATTTCCGCACGAGGAACTTGAACCGTTATCTCCTTCGTATGGCGCTGCTCGCCGGATTGTCGCAGATTCCGTACATGCTGGCGTTCAGGGTCTGGGAAGTGAACGCGATCGCGACCTTGTTCGTCTGCTTGCTCATGTTGACGCTGCTTGACCGTTACCGGGAGCAGCGTCCGCTCCAGCTTCTGCTGTCGGCGGCGGCACTCGCGATGCTTGAACTTATCCCGTTCGATTACGGCGCCTACGCCCTGCTGCTCGTGTACATTTTTCGTTATGCCAAGCCCGGCCATATCGTCTGGCTGCATCTAGGCCTGAATGTGCTGTCCGTCGTGACCAAAGGCTGGGGACTTCAGCTGTTCAGCATGTTCGCCAGCTTGCTTATTTTCTATTTGCCCGATTTCCTTCGCGCGATGGACCGCGTTCGCGTTCCGCGCATGCTCTGGCGAAGCTTCTATCCGCTGCATCTCGCGCTGATCGCCATTGCTTGGCGCATGCTGTCGTAAACCGGCAGCCGCCTAAGCTTCGGCGGCCAGCGAAGCGATAAGCTTGTCGAGCTCCAGCTCGCAAGCTTCCGTCGACGGCCAAGCCGTATCGTCGTTCAACAGCTTGCGAATGAACACCCGCACTTCCGGTTGCAAGCAGAGCTCTTCTTCCCAGCTTTGTTCCGCCTGATCCTCTTCCGCCTCGTATCCCGCATACATGGCGAAGAGGAACAAGTGGCCAAGGCCGAACCAATCACTGGAAGGGTATGGATTCCTCATGCGCTGTTTGAGCGCAGCCGCGCTGTCTCCCGGCGGGCCGCCATCTTCGCCTAACGCCATGCGGAGATCGGCAGGAAGCTCTTCCCCAATGGCGCAAGCTAATCCCAGATCGATCAAATGAGGGCGCCCTTCGCGGATGAGCACGTTCGGGATCCGAACGTCGCGATGAACGTAACCTGCGGCATGAAGCTGTTTCAGCGGCTGCATGAGCTGTTTAAGAAGTCGAAGTGCTTCTTCGGCGCCGAAGGTTTGATTTTGTTCATAGATGGCATACTCTAAGTTATACCCTTCGATATATTCCATGACCAAGGCTTCCTGCTTGCCCATGACGCTATAATCAAGGGCTTTCGGCATTTGCGGATGGCAGGCCGATTGCATGATCCGGTATTCCCTGCGCAGTAGACGAATTCCGGTATTGCCTTTGCTCGGTTTGTTCCTTTTCAGCAGCACGAGCTCCCCGCTTGCCCGATCCCTGCACGCATACGCCTGGCCGTAGCTGCCCATGCCGAGGAAACGTTCAATCACATACCGGCTCCCCCAACCCTTGCCGGGCTGGAGCGGATAATCTCGCCACTCCGTTACGATTTCGGCCCATCTGGCCTTGAAGCCTTTTCGCATACGATCATCTCCTGTTCCTAGATTACCGTCAGCAAGCGATGTTGTCGAGCGCGCAAGATGAGGCTTACGAATGAGAAACCTCCTCTTCGGATTTACGTATAAATAATCAATGCTATTAAATTTCCCTATTTCTATGAAGGAGGAAGTTGCATGTTAAGACGTATTTTGCATTCGTTGACCGGACGTCACGGTCATGGCTATCACCATTACAGCAGCAGCGATTTCAAGAAAGGTTATTATCCGCCGCCGCATTATCCGCCCCATCCGAATCAGCACGGCCATCACCATGGTCCGCCGCCGCATCCGAATCAGCATGGCCAGTATCAGGGCCAGCCGCCTTATCCGAATCAGCATGGCCAATACCAAGGCCAGCCGCCTTATCCGAATCAAGCTGGCCACTATCAAGGACCGCCGCCTCATCCGAACGCGCACGGCCAATATCCCGGACAGCCGCCTTACCCGAATCAACCGCCGCATTACCCGCCGCCGCCAAGATACAACCATCATTACGGCCACGGGTACTATAAGAAAAAATGGAAGTACAGCAGTTCTTAGGACCCGACTTGTCGAATGGTGGCAACGCAAATCGTGACTTTGGCATCTAAAAGTGTTAGGAAAGTGTGAGCAAAGCAAACAATCTCCTTACGACAGTTTCATAAGAGGCTAATCTGTTCTCGGTATAATGGGAAAAACGCAAATCGGAGGTGCATGGCATTATGATGCGAGTCCTAACCTTCAAGAATCGTTCCGTCCCTGTTTATTACCCTAACGAACAATCGGCATCTGTAGAGCTGCTTCACCATAAATTGTACGAGATGGAACTGGACTTCGATTTCAGGAAAAAGTGGAAACGTATTAAATCGGTCGAAATGGTGCGAGACGTCGCCATTTTCCAATATAGCGACGGAACGAAGCTGTACCTGGAGGTCAGCTAACCCATGACGTTCAAAGAAGGGCTGCACCGCAGGAAGATCGGAATCGATCCTCTTGCCGGGCAGCCCATTTTGTTGTCCTGACCTGAGCCCAGTCCGCACGCCACCTCGCTTAAGCGACATTAAAACTCGTCGCTTAAGCGCGGACTTCGGCTGCCGGCGTTTCTTCCTTTTCGTAGGCGCAGCAAGGATCGGCCTGCCTTTCCTCCTCCCGCTCCGTCCGGCGGAACATGGTCGTGTCCATCATGGTCGGCTCCATCGGCTGGCCGAGCAAATAACCTTGCACGAAGTCGCAGCCCCATTCCTTCAGCAATCGGTACTGACCTTCGTACTCCACCCCTTCGGCGACGACCTCGATGCCCAGCTTCTGCACCAGACCGATGATCGCCTCCACGATATGCCGCTCCGCGCCTTGCAGATCGATTTTCTCAATGAAGCTCTTATCGATCTTCAAGCAATGAATCGGCAACTGCTTCAAGTTGCTGAACGAAGAATAACCGGTGCCGAAGTCGTCTAGCGCTATTCGCACGCCTGCCGCTCTTAAGCGGCTCAGAGAGGCTATCGCCGTCTCGGAGGAGTGGAACAAATAATGCTCCGTGATTTCTAGCTCGATGGATCCAGGCTCGAGCCCGTTCTCCTCCAGCACGTTCAGCACCGTCGAAGTGAACGTCATATCCTGCAGCTGCACCGGCGATATATTGATCGACATGCGCAAGTCCCGCAAGCCGTACTTGCGGATGCGCGCCAGCATTTTGCAAGACTCACGGATAACCCATTCCCCGATCGGCACGATGAGCCCGTTCTGTTCCGCGATGGGAATAAATTCGTTCGGCGAGACAACGCCGAGCTCCGGGTGGTTCCAGCGGATTAGCGCCTCCAGCCCTCTCAGACGCCCGTCTTGCAGCCGATAGATCGGCTGATAGCTCAGATGGAACTGGCGCTGGTACAACGCCGGCCTAAGTCCCGTTTCGACCGCGATTCGCCGGTTCATCCGATTCGTATCCTCCGAATGATAGAATGAGATCCGGTTGCCTCCGTCATCCTTCGCTTGCTGGAGCGCCGATTCCGCCCTGCAGATCAACGTTTCGCTCGTCAGGCCGTCCTGCGGGAAATAACATACGCCTATGCTTGATGTGAGATACAGCTCCGAGCTTCCTTCCGGAATCGGACGTTCCACCGCGTACTTGACCGCGTCCGCCGCCTGCCAGCACAGCTCCGAATCGCCGTTTTCCTGCAGGATGTACAAAACAGCGTTGCTTCCCCAATTGCACAGTACGGGCGGCTCGGATCCCGTCAGAAGCTTCCCCGTTTCTCCCAGCCGGTTCATCATAACGTCCAATACGTATTGGCCGAACGCCGTGTCTCTCGTATCGACGACGCGGTAGAACCGATCGAATTGGGCGATCGCGATCATCAATCGTTTGCCTCCGGCTCGCGCTTGCTGGACGGAGAGCTCGATCAGCGCGTACGCTTCCTTCCGGCTCAGCAATTGAGTGGAACATCCCATTTACAATCCTCCCTAATATTCCTCGTTCCCAGTTTCCGTTGAGACTATAGTCGCATAGAAGTATTAGAAATATACGGAATTTCTTTTTAGGAGATTGTTAGAATAACAAAAAAAAGAACCGCCCTTGGTCGAATCCGACCTGCTGGACAGTCCCTAAAACATACAAACGATATGCGTACACCTATGCCTATGCGGTTAAGTGGCGGCTTGCGAAGTGTACTTGTAGCCAAACCCCCATACTGTTCGGATTAGGCGGGGTTCCTTGGGATTGAGCTCGATCTTCTTGCGGAGGTTGACGATATGTACGTCGATCGCCCGGTCGGTCACGAAGGAGTCGAATCCGCGGATGGCGTTGATCAATTCCTCTCGGCTGAACACCTTGCCCGGGTGCGCGAGGAACAACTTCATCAGCTCGTACTCCGAAAACGTGGTTTCCACGAGCTGTCCTCGAACGAGCAGCAGTCTTCTCTCGACATCCAGTTGAATCATCTCTTCCTGATGATCGGATATCTCCGCCGTTGCTGCCGCGGCGCTTGCGGCTTCCCCGTAGATGACGTTCGAGCGTCGGATCAATGCTTCCGCGCGGGCTGTCAGTTCATGCATGCTGAACGGCTTGCACAAGTAATCGTCCGCTCCCGACTTCAGCGCCTGCACGCGTTCCGACACTTCGCTCTTCATCGAGAGAATCATGATCGGAACGTTGGACGTCTTCCGGATCTCCATGCAGACCTCGATGCCGTCCAGATCGGGCAAGATCAGATCAAGCAGGATCAAATCCGGCAAGAAGCTGCTTGCGAGCTGCAGACCCTCGTCGCCACGGAATGCCTGGCTAATCTGGTAGCCCTCTTCCGTCAAATACATGGACAGCATGTTGCTCATCATAACGTCATCTTCAATAACCAAAACTTTATACATCGGCGTCACCCTTTAATAAATTGAAGATCCGTATCGATAGCTTGTAGAGAACACGCAATTATGTAACTCTACTATACATGACTGTTCGCCCGCGAACAACAGATTGTTAGAAAAATGTTAGACGATTCTGTCGAACGATTCGCCCGATTCCCGAAGGCCTTGCAAAAGTGTTGCAAGCTCTTTCTCCAGATTGGAGAGAGCAAGCTGAAGTTCCGCCGACTCCGCCCGTTCCTTTACCAGATCGCTTACCTTGCCCACGGCGTCGGCCAGTTCGGCGGCCGACAAATACCCTGCCGCCCCCTTCAGCGTATGAAGCATCCTTGAGGCTTTGTCCGTCTCCTCCTGCTTAAGCGCGAGGCGGAGCTGATCCATGAACCGCTCGTAGTCCAGCTTGAACTGATCGATCATGTGGCGAAGGATCGGCAGCTTGCCGTTGACCCGCTCCAGCGCGCTCTCTACGTCCATCCCGGCAATCGGGCGCATTGCTGCAGCCGGCGTCCCCTGATTGCCCGGCTTCCTGTCGTGCCAGCGCGTCCGGCTTTCATCCCTTTCGTCCGAGTCGGCCAGGCCGCCCTCGGCTCCCGCCTTCCGCTCCAGCCAATAAGCTAATGCCTCCTGCATCCGTTCAACCGACAGCGGCTTCGTAATGACTTCATTCATGCCGAGCTTCAAGTATCGCTCATGGTCCTTCTTCACCACGTTGGCGGTCACCGCGATGACGGGTATGCCGTCATATTCCTTTTTGCTCCGCATGATCCGGACAGCTTCGGTTCCGTCCATGACCGGCATATGGATATCCATCAGCACCAAGTCCCAGCGGCCTTGCTCCAGCATGCGGAGAGCTTCCTCTCCGTTCTCCGCCAGCTGCGCTTCGTATCCGGCATCCTTAAGCATCTCGAGCGCGACCATCTGATTGATCTTATTGTCCTCGGCTAACAAAATCTTCATTTGGCTCCGCCGTTCCTTGGCCGTCTGCATCGACGCGCCGATACCGGCATCCTTCTTCGCCAAGCTCTTCCTCCCGGTCGCATCCTGGAATGCCCGAAGCAACGCCTTTCTCGTCACCGGCTTCGCGAGAATGCCCGCAGGCCGGTTCTCGTACGGCAGCTGTAGCAGCTCGTCCCGGCCGAACGTCGTCGTCAGCGCGATGATCGGAACGCCGGCTTGGGCCGCGGCCGCATGCATATCCAGCCAAGTCTCGGTGCCGTACATATCCGGCATCTCCATATCGGTAAGCAGAAGCTGCGGACGAGCGCCTTCTCCAACGATCCGAAGCCGCTCGAACATCGTCTGCCAGCTGCCAAAGGCAATGGTCGTCAAGCCGAAGCTCTCCAGCAGCAGCGTCCAATGATCGCGCATCCGCTTGTTGTCTTCCAGCACCCAGACCGTCTGCTCGTTCGAGAATGGCGGAAGCTTGTCGGCAGAATCGATTCGCGCGGGGTCTACGCCGAACGGCAGCGTGAAGTAGAAGCGGCTTCCGGCTCCTTCCACGCTGGTCGCGGATAAGGTCCCGCCCATCAGCTTCACAAGATTTTGCGCGATGACAAGCCCAAGTCCCGTGCCGCCGAACTTGCGGGTCGTAGAGCTGTCCGCTTGCGTGAACGGCTTGAACAGTCTGTCTACCTGTTCCCTGCTCAAGCCAATTCCCGTGTCCGCGATCAAGAACCGGATCCACACCTGCCCTTCTGACTCGCCCTCCATGTCCAAGTCGAGCTTCACTAGCCCTTTGCCCGTGAATTTGATGGCATTCATGCATAAGTTCAGCAGCACTTGCTCCAGCCGCAAGGAATCGCCGATCAGCATCTGCGGGAGTCGATCCGGCGTCTTGATCATGAATTCGAATTGCTCCTTGCCTCCGAGGAATACGCTAAGCTGGTTGGCGATGCGGTGCAGCAGCTCCTCCGGCTTGAACGGAAACCGTTCCGTCTCCACCTTGCCCGCTTCGATCTTGGAGAAATCGAGTACGTCGTTAATAATGCGCAGCAGCGATTCGGATGACAAATGCATCTTGTCGATATAATCCTTCTGAACCACGGAAAGCTCCGTTTTGCGCAAGAGGCTCGTCAAGCCGATAATGCCGTTGAGCGGCGTCCGGATCTCGTGGCTCATCAGCGCGAGGAAGCTGCTTTTCGCTTTGTTCGCTTCTTCGGCCTCGAGGGTGGTCCGGACCAGCTCCTCCTGCACCAGCTTCTGCTCCGAGATATCCCGGGCTATGCAGGAGTAGAACATTTCGCCGGTATATTCGTCCTCGTGAACGACGACGACGAACGAAGCGAAGAGCGGATCGCCGTTCGCTTTTTTCATCTGCAAACTTCCGTTCCAATATCCATGCTTCAGCGCTTGCTCCGTCCCTACTCGCAATTGGTCATGCATGGAAGGATCAATGAAGGCTTTCGCCTTCGCTTTGACATTACCTGACTCCGGCAGTCCCAACATCGTTTTGCCGGCACGGTTCATATAAACGATATCGCCGTCCATATTGACCGAAGCGATGAGATCTTGGGCCGATTCCACGATGTTGAGCAGCCGATTACGCGCGTTCTCGACGTGCTTCCGGTCAGAGATGTCCCTCACCATGCCAACGACGCCCGTAAACTTGCCGGTGCGATCGCGCAGTCCGTTCGAGCTATGAAGCGTCGGAATGCGCGTTCCGTCCTTATGGATGAACGTCCATTCACGCTCATAGGAGAATTGAGCCGTCCGCAGCTCCCGGAACACTTCGATGCCCGGCCTTATTTCGCGCCCCAGCTCGGCGCTCAGACGGGCGGCCTCCAGCTCGATCTCGTCCATATCCATGAAGACGATCGGCGTGGCATGGCCCGCTAGCTCCGCCGTCTTGTAGCCCAGCATCTCTTCTGCGGTTTGATTCAGATAAGTAACCCGATACTGATCGTCCAGCACGATGAACCCGTATTGATTCTGGTTGATGATCGCGCCAAGCCTGTCGAACATTTCCTGAAGATGCTCCATCATCCCGTTCACGGAATGCGCGAGCTGGCCGATCTCGTCGAATTGGGAGGTGTCCAGATGCTCGGCTTCGAATTCTCCCGCGGCCGCCTGCTCCGTCACGGATAGGATTCGCTCCAGCCGCTTGACGATTTTTTCGAAATAAAGGTAAAAGAAGATCCCGATAATGAGCTCCGAGATCGCGATCGTCGTGACCGTTCGCCAGAAGATTGGGGCCAGCAGCGCCTCCATCTTCGATACCGGCTCCGACATCGCGATGCGCCATGGCGTTCCGTCGACCTTGGAATAGAACACCATAAACGATTGACCCGTGTCTTCGACGTTCGATCTGCCTTCGTTCTGATGCAGCATAGCGCCGGAGACCGCCTCGAGCACGGGATCTTCCGTAATGAACTCCGGCGGCTGGGAGGAAGCTTCGGAAGAATAGATGATAGCCCCTTCGTCGTTGTAGAACCGAACCGGATTCGTCTCCTCCGCGAAATCGAAAAACCGGTTAAACGAGGTAAAAGGAATCGACGCGTAAATAACGCCAACGATACTCGTCCCGCTTCCGTAGACGGGAACGACGATATACGATTGGTCCACAAGCGAGAACTCCGGCTTATACGGATCCGTTATCGTAACCTTCCCATCGATCGCGGATTCAAAAAAAGGCTCGCCGCTCATGTCCCGATCCGGACCGTCGCTGCGAACGGCCATGCCGTCCGCGCCGACGAAACCGATGGTATGATAGGCGAAGCCGCTTCGTACCAATTCACGCTGAAAATAGGTTTTGCGCTCGGATGGCGATCCGTAACGTACAACATCCGTCCGGCTCATGACCAGCACTTCGGCCTTGCGAATATCCATCCAGGCCGCGATGTTGTCCGCTTGGCTGCTCAGCCTGCTTCCGATCTTGTCCATCTCCGATCGCAGCATCGCCTTCTTGACCGCCGAATAATTGCCGACGCCGGCAATCAGCAACGGGATGAGCGATATGAGCACGATAAAGATCAAGCCTTTGGTTCTGAGCGACATCTTGTTCATATGGATCATCCCCCTAATCCATCAAAGTGCCGGATGCTGATTGACTGCCGCGACGCGGCGACGGCTGGCAATTAGTTCGCGCTTGCCGCAATCTCGTCGATGCGGGCTAACTCTTCGTCGCTGAACGAGAGATTGTTAAGCGCTGCGACGTTATCGTCGATTTGCTCCACCCGGCTCGCTCCGATCAGAGCCGTCGTCACCCTGCCGCCGCGCAGCACCCATGCCAGCGCCATCTGAGCGAGCGATTGGCCTCTTGCCTCGGCCAGCTCATGCAGCGCCCGGATCCCTCCGAGCTTGCTTTCCGTAATATGATCCGACTTCAGGAATACGCTTGGACCGCCCGCCCTGGAATCCGACGGCACGCCGTTCAAATACCGGTTCGTCAGCATCCCGCCCGCAAGCGGCGAGAAAACGATCGAGCCGATGCCTTGCTCGTCCAATACATCCTGAAGGCCGTCTTCGATCCACCGGTTGAGAATGGAATACGACGGCTGATGAATGAGACACGGCGTGCCCAGCTGCTTCAGGATGCGAGCCGCCTCGGCCGTCTGCTCCGCGCTGTAGTTGGAGATGCCGACGTATAACGCCTTGCCTTGGCGAACGGCATGGTCGAGCGCGCCCATCGTTTCTTCCAGCGGCGTATTCGGATCCGGACGGTGGGAGTAGAAAATGTCCACGTAATCGAGATTCATCCGCTTCAAGCTTTGGTCGAGGCTGGCGAGCATGTATTTGCGCGAGCCCCATTCGCCGTAAGGCCCTTCCCACATCCAATAGCCGGCTTTCGTCGAGATGATCATCTCGTTCCTGTACGCGCCCATATCGTTCTTCAGAATCGCGCCGAACGTTTCTTCCGCGGAGCCCGGGGGCGGCCCGTAATTATTGGCCAGGTCGAAGTGGGTGATGCCGAGGTCGAATGCCCGTCTCACCATCGCCTTGCCATTCTCGTACCTATCGATGCCTCCGAAGTTATGCCATAGTCCGAGAGAGATGGCCGGAAGCTTCAGTCCGCTCCTGCCTACCCGATTGTATATCATGGTTTCATATCGATTATTCGCGGCCGTATATGGCATATTCATTACCTCCGATTTATGTTTTACAAATGATTGAACTTGCGATGTTTCCGATTCGCCTGTCTGCGCCATTCATCCTGTTTTCCCGTCCGAATCCAGCCTTACGTAATCGCTGTTCTTCGAAGTCTCCAGGATAAACTGCTGCTGCTCCTTCACCAGCTTCTCCCATGCCGCGATGCAGCGCGGGTCGAAATGCCTGCCGCTCTCTCGGAGCAGAATGTCCATCGCTTCTTCATGCGTCATCGCCTTCCTGTAAGAGCGAGACGAAGTCAACGCGTCGTAGACGTCCGCTACCGCCGTAATGCGCGCCACGAGCGGAATGTCCTCCCCTGCCAGCTTATCTGGATAGCCGCTGCCGTTCCACTTCTCGTGATGGGAGCGAATGACCGCAAGCTCCTCCAGCATGAAGCCGAGCCGCTTGCACATGTCGTATCCGGAGACGGGATGAGTTTCGATGACGACTCGTTCCTCGTCCGTCAGCTTGCCCGGCTTGTTCAGAATGCCGTCCGGAATGGCCAGCTTGCCGATATCGTGCACGAGTCCGCCTTGCGCGATCGCGCGCAATTGCGACAAGGACAGCCCAAGCTCTTCGCCTAACTTAAGCGCATACAAAGCTACTCTGTAGTTATGCCCGGCGGTATAGGCGTCCTTCGCCTCCGTGGCGAACACGAGCTCCTTCACGCTGGGCGATATGTAGGTGTGGATCCAATCCTGCGGTGCGGCCCGAAACAACCTTCGAATCGAGGAGGTTAGCGACCCCGTGCTCAGATGTTCCCTTGCGATGCCGATGACCATCACGATGACCGAGGCGAGGAGCAGGACATGGTACAGCCACCAGCTAGCCCGCCAAGACTGTCCGGTTACCATGATCAATTGGGCGACGAACATCCAACCTGTGCTGTACGCGATCGCTAGCTGCAGAGGGAGTCTCGAAGCGCTGTACGTTTGCAGGTTCCGATAAACCGTCCAGCCGTTAAGCAGCAGGACGACGGCCGTCACGACCCATTTGCCCAGCTCGTCCCTGAGATTGAGCCAATGGACGAGTTCGGGATTGCGCCAGAGGAACGACCCGAAGAGCAGCAGGATAACGGACCATGCCGGCAGCAGCCATAGCTGGCGTTCCGACAACCAGCGCACGAGCCGATGATCGCCGGATATGGAGCACATCCATAACCAGAATGCGGCCAGCAGCACGCTGAGCTGGGCGGCATTGCCCGCAATGGCGGAATGATGCATGAGGAAGCCCGGCGTGGACAATCCGTGCAGGATGAACATGCCGGCAAGCGATACGTAGGCAAGCGACAAGAAGCTGACCTTGCTGTTGCGAATCCGGATGGCGACGATCCCGACGGCCGCGGCTACCGCAAGCGCGAGAACGGAAACAAGGCTGACGACATAAAAATGCTCGTGCGGAGCCTTGATCATCCCGTCGTAGGGCGTCGATTGCAACCATACATAGAGAACCAGCGGTAATAGCAGCCAGAACGCCAGCCAAGCAAACACTTTCCTATGCTTCCCCATGGTAATCCCTCCTTAATCGCGGCGAACGGATGAACGGATCAAACCATCAAGCAATTAACTCCGCGAGCCAAGAATCCACTTCTTCCTTCGGCATCGGTTTCTTAAAATAGTAGCCTTGCATAATGGAGCAGCCGGCGCTTCTGAGAAACTCCAGCTGGCTTTCCGTTTCGACCCCTTCCGCGATCAGCTCGATCTCGAGCTGCTTCGCGAGCGTAATGATCGTGCCCACGATCGCGCGCTTGGATGGCGATTCGTAGTCTTGCATATACAGTCTGTCGATCTTGAGCGTCTGGAACGAAATGCGGTCGATGGAGCCGAGGAAGGAGTAACCGGAACCGAAATTGTCCATCGTAACCCTTACTCCATCCCGCTGCAGCGGAGCCAATTGCGCCTCCGCTTCCGTCGCATAGTACATGACGGTCGCCTCCGTAATCTCGAGCTCCAGCATGCTTGGCGGAATGCCGGACCGCGTCAGCGCTTCGTTAACCATATCCGGCAAGCTGCTGCTTTCGAATAGGTGGGCCGATAGGTTGACCGACACGCCGAGCCCTGCGTCCATTCTTTCGTTCCATGATCTGCAGTCGCTGCACGCCTGCTCGAGCACCCACCTTGTCATGGGGATGATCAGCCCCGTCTCTTCCGCCACGGGTATAAATTCGTCGGGCGCGATTGGGCCAAGCCTAGGATGCTCCCATCTGAGCAGCGCTTCGAAGCCGATCGGCCTGTTCGTCGCATCGTTCCACTTCGGCTGGTAATACGTCGTGAACTGCTGGAGAATCAGCGCGGTGCGCAGCCCCTTCTCGATTTCCATGCGCCTCGACAATCGTCGATCCAGCTCTTCGTTATAGGCGCAGAACTGGTTCTTGCCGAGACTCTTGGCGTAATACATCGCGGTATCGGCCGCCTTCAGCAAGGAAGATCGGTTCGTTCCGTGCCGTGGGGCGTAACTAATGCCGATGCTGACGGTGACGTAAAGCTCGTTGCCTTCGAGCCAATACGGACGACGAAGCTCCTCCAGCATTTGGGAAGCGAGCGCTTCGACTTTCTCTTCCTTCAGGTCGTTAACGAGTAGAAGGAACTCATCGCCTCCAAGCCGGAAGACGAACCGGCTGCGGTTCACGAACTGGTTCAGCCTGTTCGCGACCTCCTGCACCAGCAAATCGCCCATGTCATGCCCGAGCGTGTCGTTGATGAGCTTGAACTGGTCGAGATCGATATACATAACGGAGCTGCCGCCGGACAACTTCAGCTTCTCTTCGAATATATGGTTCATGGCATGGCGATTCGGCAGCCCCGTAAGCGAATCGCTATAGGCAAGCCGCTTCAGCAGCACGCGCTCCCAGTGCAGGGCGAGCCAGGTGACCGATACCATAATCGCCATGACGAAGGAAATGGACATCAACATGGAAGAATCGAACCGCTCGGGCGTGCTGCTCCCCGTCGACTCGGTCGGGAAGCACCAGAATTCAGCTGCCTCCATTCCCGTATAATGCATGCCCGAGACGGCTATGCCCATCAGGATGGCAGCTAGCCATTTGAGCCAGAAGGTAATCGAGCCTTCTTTGAATCTCGTTAACAAATACAACGCGGCGCAGGAAGCGATGACCGCGACGAGGGCAGACGCGCCCCATAGAGTAGAATCATATGTAATTTGAAGAAACTCCGATTCCATTGAAGCCATTCCCGTGTAGTGCATCGTCACGATGCCGGCTCCCATGAGCAGGCTGCCGGCAGCAAGCTTCGCGCGGGTTACTTTTCTCGACATGGTCACATAGAACGCTAGCAAAGAGGCCATAATACTAGCCAGTATCGAAATAGCGGTCGTCGGCACGTGATAGCTCACTTCCACGTCGACATGGAAGGCGATCATGCCGACAAAATGCATGGTCCAAATGCCGCAGCCCATTACAACGCCGGACACGATCAGCCAGCCCATGCGGGCAATTCCGCTGGAATGGGATGTTTTGTAGGCTAGGTTAAGCGCGGAATACGACGTAATTAAGGCGATGACGAACGAAATGAATACGATCCATCCGTCGTAGCTTCCTTGTAGACTATTCAAACGATCCCTCCGTGTCAGCAATTGTCGTTTTTATTCTAACACTAGTAACGCTAGACATGAATAGGACGCGACACGAAAATATGGGCTTTTTTTATTTAAGATTAAGGTTTTTGGGACAAGCATTTGGTATAGTAGTTGAAGAATTGCATTTTGAAGGGAGTTACGAACGAATGAGCAGTCATGACGAAACGCGTCCGAACGAGAAGAAAACAGATATCGGAGCGGAGAAGGAAGAACGTTATACGTACGACCAAGAACAAGAAGAGAACGAATTGACCGAAGCGGAAGAGCTTACGGACGAAGAGTTCTATGAAGACGAGGCGGACGATGATGCTCGCAAAGAAACGGCGGCTGCCGCGGCTGCGGTAGCAGCTCCAGCGGCGTTGGCGTCGACTCCGGCATCGCCGGCCAAGAAAGGCGGAGGATTAGGCTGGATCGTGTTGTCCGCGGTGCTCGTCATCGCGTTGATCGTCGTGCTGATCAAGCCTCCTTTCGGCGGAGGCAGCAATGATGCCGTCGCGACGGTCAACGGAACAAAAATCACGAAAGATCAATTATACGATACGCTCGTGAAAGCGAACGGCGCCGCAGCGCTCGACAACCTGATTCTCGAGAATCTCGTGCAGCAGGAAGCAGACGCGGCAAGCATCTCCATTACGGATCAAGATATCACGGACGAGATCGAAGCGATCAAGCTGCAATTCGGCACAGAAGAAGCTTTCCAGGGCGCGCTTGCGCAGAACGGTTACACAATGGAGGCACTTCGTGCGGATATGAAGATCAGCGCGATGATCCGCAAGGTGCTTGAATCGAAGACGGACGTAACGGACGAAGAGGTAAAAGCATACTTCGACGAGAACAAAGCGACGCTTGGCGGCAACGCGGAGCAGGTTCGCGCTTCCCACATTCTCGTGGATACAAAAGAAGAAGCCGACGCGATTCTTGCTGAGCTGAAAGCAGGCGCCGACTTCGCGGAGACGGCCAAAGCCAAGTCGAAGGACGGCTCCGCCGCGAACGGCGGCGATCTGGACTTCTTCGGCCGCGGCCAGATGGTTGCCGAGTTCGAAGAAGCCGCATTCGCGCTTGAAGTTGGGCAAATCTCCGAAGTCGTGAAGAGCGAATTCGGCTACCACATCATTAAGAAAACGGATTACAAGGCTGCGGTCGAGCCGAACTTCGAAGAGAAAAAGGCTGCCATCCGCACCCTTCTTGTCGGACAAGAAGCGCGCACGCTGTCCGAGACATGGATTGAAGAAATCCGCGGCAAAGCGAAAATTACGAACACGCTTGAGCCTGCCGCTTCGGACGCTCCGGCGGCAACGGACGCTCCGGCCGGGGAAGGCGAAACAACGACTACCGAATAGAGAATCGAGGGGCCTGCTTCCAAGCCAATGCTTGGGGCAGGTCCTTTCTATTTCCGGCGCCTCCCCTTCTTTCCCAGTCCCTTTACTCCTGCGCCGCTTTCATCTAATTCGCACAGGATACTCCCGCTTCTGCAAGCGGGGGAGGAATGTGCGTCAGGCGTTTGCCTGAATGGTTTTTTGGAATGTCGTTACCTTCAATTCCATGCTATAATTAGCATGGAAAGGAGTAGAACGTATGATCGCAACCATCACTGCGAAGATCAAGATTATGCCGACGGAAAGCCAAATCCAAGCGTTGCAGGAAACGATAGTTGCTTATCGGCAAGGCTGTAACCTTGTCTCTGCCCTTGTGTTTGAGACCAGAGAAGTCAAGCAGTCTGCCTTGCACCGCATGGCCTATCGAGCCCTGCGCAACATGTTCGGCTTGCGATCCCAAATGGCTCAGTCGGCGATGAAAACCGTCACCGCCAGATACAAGACTATTCAAAGCAATGGCCACGATTGGATGCACGTGCAGTTTAAGAAACCGGAATATGATCTCGTATGGAACAGGGATTACTCATTGGTCTCGCATTTGTTCTCCGTGAATACGCTTCAAGGCCGCATCAAAATTCGCTTCGAGACAAAAGGAATGCAGCGATACTTCGACGGCTCTTGGACATTCGGGACAGCTAAGCTTGTCTGTAAAAAGCGCAAATGGTTCCTGCATATTCCGATGTCAAAAGACATACCCGCACCGCAGCTGAAGGAGATCACACAAGTTGCGGGGATCGATCTGGGCATCAACTTTGTTGCAACCGCCTATGGCAGCGATGGCAAAGCCGCTTTCTTCCGAGGCAGGGCGCTGAAACGAAAGCGGGCGAATTATAAACGCTTGCGGGCGCAGCTGCAGCGAAAACAAACGCCTTCGTCCCGCCGTAAGCTCAAACAAATCGGGCAACGAGAAACCCGTTGGATGACCGATGTAAATCATCGGGTCAGCAAGGCACTCGTTACCCGTTATGGAGCAAATACGCTTTTTGTGCTGGAAGATCTGACAGGAGTCCGAAAGCGGACGGAAAAGACCAGGCTCAAGGATCGGTATGTCATGGTATCGTGGGCGTTCCATCAATTGCGCAAGATGGTGGAGTACAAGGCGCAGCTTGCGGGATCGATGATGATTGCGGTGGATCCGAAGTACACCTCGCAAGCCTGTCCGGTATGCGATCATACCGCAACGGCTAACCGGGACAAAAAGAGCCATCACTTTCGTTGCCAAAACTGCGGTTATCAAAGCAACGATGACCGTATAGGCGCAATGAATCTCTATCTGTTGGGAAAAGAGTACCTTCTTCAAGGTGCAGGCGTAGCATGACTAGGCTTGCAGGGCAGCTGTCAATCTGCCCATCGGTAGGCGAAAGCTTATCGTGGATGTAACACTACGTTCTGTCCGAATGCTAAAAGATCGGAGTCGCAAGACGTTACCACGATCGGGTAGTTACAAGCTCCCACTTCGAACGATAGTTAAGTGGGCGTCATTGACGCACAATGGAAGAAATCACTTCATAACGGAGGTTACAATCAACATGAGCCAGTTTGCGGTTACGAATTACACGGATACATACACGATTTACGAACTTACGGAAGCAGGAACGGATTCGCGCGTGCTGGTATGCCCGGAACGCGGCGGCATCGTCATCGGCTGCCAGCTGCGCGGCAAGGAATTGTTTTATTTGGACAAGGCGACTTTCGAAGACCCGAAAGCCAACATTCGAGGCGGCAATCCGGTTCTCTTCCCGATCTGCGGACCGGTGCAGGATTCCGTCTACGAATGGAACGGCAAGACGTACCGCATGGGCCAACACGGCGTAGCCCGCAACGCTTCCTGGGAAGTGGCAGGCATCTCCACGGAAGGCGAAGCCTCCGTCACGCTGCGTCTTCGCGCGGGCGAAAGCACGCTTGAGGCGTATCCTTTCGACTTCGAGCTGGAATTCACCTATGCGCTGGTGGACGGCCGACTTCATACCCGCCAGACATACCGCAATCTGGGCGATAACGGACCGATGCCGTTCTACGCGGGCTTCCATCCTTACTTTGCTATTGAAGGCGGCAAGGATATCCCTTACGAAACCGACGCAACGCGTTACGTCGACTATAACGACAACGTTGTGAAACCTTATAACGGCTCGGTCGACCTTGAGCCGATGGTGGAGTCGTTCTGTCTGCTGGATGCGAAAAAAAGCGAAATCGCCTTTCCGGTCGGGGGCGGCACCCGCGTCCGCCTGACGTACGATCCGATATTCAAGTACGTCGTCATCTGGTCGCTCAAGGATCGCCCGTTCGTCTGCGTAGAGCCGTGGATGGCGCAGCCTCTCGAAATGAACCGCCGCGAGGAACTGGTCATGCTCGCGCCCGGCGAAGAGCTTCAAGCCGGCATGACGATCGGCTGCGAGAGCTGAGGCGACGACTTCTTCGCGATTCATTCGTCCGTCGCCGGCCGCAGCAGCTGGCCGTGTATCGCAAAGAAGCCTCCAAATTCCGCATGTTTCACGGGATTTGGAGGCTTTTTTAAGTCGATCGCATCGAATTATTTCCCGCGCAATGACGTTTTCCGGAATTTTAAGTCGATCGCATCGACTCTTCTCCCGCGCCTTGTCGAATCATTGAGAGCTGTTCGAAGGCTTAGTATCCCTCTCCCTTGCCGCCGGTTACGATTGCGACGCTCGAGCTTGCTCCGATCCGGGTGGCGCCGGATGCGATCATCCGCAGCGCCGTCTCCAGATCGCGTACGCCGCCGGAAGCTTTCACGCCGAGATCCGGGCCGACCGTCTTGCGCATCAGCGCGATATCTTCCGCGGTCGCTCCGCCTTTGCCGAAGCCCGTGGACGTCTTCACGAAGTCAGCGCCCGCCTTCACGCACAGCTCGCACGCCACGACCTTCTCTTCGTCCGTCAACATGCCCGTCTCCAGAATGACTTTCAATGGCGCCTTGCCTTTGCATGCCGCCACAACGCCTTCGATGTCGCGCAGCGTGCCTTCCGTATCGCCGGACTTCAACAGGCCGATATTAAGCACCATGTCGATTTCGGTCGCGCCGTCTTCGATCGCTTGCTTCGCCTCGAACGCCTTGGATGCCGTGCTTGTGGCGCCGAGAGGGAAACCAACGACTGTCGTAATGCCGACGCCGCTTCCCTTCAGCTCTTCCGCCGCCAGCGGCACCCAGCCCGCGTTCACGCATACCGTCGCGAATTTGTGTTCTCTTGCTTCCGCGCAAATGTGCAGAATTTCGTCTCTCATGGCGTCCGCCTTGAGAATTGTATGGTCGATCATCGCCGCCACTTGGGCGGATGATAGGTTTGTATCATTGTTCATGGAATATGGCCTCCAATTAGGTGATGTGAGTTGCTCGTTCCCATTATACGAAGCTTTGGGCGAAACAACAACTTGCCCCCGCTTCGCCGGCTTTCGCCTCGGTTTACTTTCCCCTAACGGATAGGCTATTATGGGAATGTTTCGCACAAACCTGTCAAGCAACGAATAAAGGGAGATGTTGAGCGCATGGACAACGTGTTGGCCAAAATAAAAGAAGCAGCCGCTTATATCGAAGATAAGCTCCAATCGAAACCCCAAATCGGCCTCATCCTCAGCTCCGGCCTTGGCGTCATGGCCGATGAGGTCGAGAATGCCGTCGTTATTCCATACGAAGCGATTCCTCACTTCCCCGTCTCTACGGTCGAAGGCCATTCCGGCGAACTCGTCATCGGAGATTTGGAAGGCAAGACCGTGCTCGTCATGAAGGGCCGGTTCCACTATTACGAGGGATATTCGATGAAAGAAGTCGTGTTCCCCGTCTACGTCATGAAATATTTGGGCATCGACACGCTGCTCGTCACCAACGCCGCCGGCGGCATGAACCGCTCCTTCTCGGCCGGCGACCTGATGCTTATCACGGACCATATCAACAATACGGGCAGCAACCCGCTGATCGGGGCGAACGTGGCCGAGCTGGGTCCTCGTTTCCCGGATATGTCGCAAGCCTACAACAGGGAGCTGCGCTCCATCGTGGCCGGACAGGCCGAAGCCTTGGGCATTCAGCTGCAGCAAGGCGTATACGTCAGCATCTCGGGACCGACGTACTGCACGCCGGCGGAGCTCACGATGATGGCCGGCTGGGGCGCGGATGCGGTCGGCATGTCCACTGTGCCCGAGGTCACGGCCGCGAATTATTGCGGCATGAAAGCCGTCGGCATCACGTGCATTACGGACATGGCGATCGGCGACGAGCTGGAGCCTCTTACCCACGAGCAAGTCGTGAAAGTCGCCGAGCAGACGCGGCCGAAGTTCATTTCGCTAGTGAAAGCTTCGGTTCGGGCATTCACGGTATAATCCAATCGATCGCCAAAGCGCTTCGTTCGCCGATGATTTTTATCGGTAATCGGAGCGCTTTTATTTGATTTATGGCTTGCCGAGGACAAGCCTTGCTCTTTTTTCGTTATGGAAGCACAGGATATCCTATCCATATTGCCGAATATGTTCCTGTCGGATGCTTCAGACTATACCCATAGCGATGAAGGGATGATGGAGAAATGGCCAAGAGATGGAAGTGGATGATGTCCGCCGCGCTTAGCTTGACCTTGCTGGCCGGCACGGCGGGCGGCGCGGCCGCGGAGGAGGCTGCCGCGACGAAAGAACCGTCCGGAACGCGCATTACTTTGCTGCATACGAACGATATGCATGCGCGGGCGGTAGACGGACTGGGATTTGCGAAACTCGCCGGCATTTTCGACAGCTACAGGGCGAGTAACCCGAATACGCTGGTGCTTGATGCCGGGGATGCCATCCACGGCACGACCTTCGCCACGCTCGTTGACGGCAAGAGCGTCGCGGACGCGATGAACCTGATGGGCTACGACGCCATGGCCCCGGGCAACCATGAATTCAATTATGGCGTTGATCGTCTGCTTGAACTTGCCGGAGGCATGAAGTTCCCGGTCCTTAGCGCCAACGTGAAGGACAAGGAAGGAAAGCCGCTCTTCAAGCCTTATGTCGTTAAGGAAGTGGACGGAGTGAAAGTTGGCATATTCGGCTTAACGACTCCGGAGACGGCCTACAAAACCCATCCCAAAAACGTCGAAAACGTTGTCTTCACCGATCCGGCCGCCGAGGCGCAGACCATCGTGGACGAGCTTGAAGACGAGGCGGATATTATTATCGCGCTCGGCCATCTCGGCGTCGACGAATCGAGCGTCGACACGAGTCTGAAGGTCGCGAGCGAGGTCGAAGGCATCGATATTTTCGTGGACGGCCACAGCCATACGGTGCTTGAGGAAGGGCTCGAAGCCGAGAACGGCACGCTTATCGTCAGCACGGGCGAATATACGCAGCATGTCGGCGTCGTGGATCTATGGGTCGAAGACGGGGCCGTGACGTCCCGGAAGGCGAAGCTGCTTAACGCAGAGAGCACGGCCGATATCGAGCCGAACGAGGCGGTGGGCGCGCTGATCGCGGACATTCAGGCGGAACAAGCCGAGCTGCTGAGCGAGGTCGTCGGCACGGCGGGCATCACGCTTGAGGGAGCCCGCGAGAAGGTTCGCGCCGGAGAGACCAACCTCGGCAATCTTGTCGCCGATGCCCTCCTGTTCGTCACCAAAGCGAATGTCGCCATTACGAACGGCGGCGGCATACGCGCATCGATCGACAAAGGCCCGATCACGAAGGGCGAGATTATTACAGTGCTGCCGTTCGGCAACCAGATCGTGACGCTGAAGGTAACCGGAGCGGACATTAAAGCCGCGCTGGAAAACGGCGTATCCGATTACCCGAATCCGAAGGGCGCGTTCCCTCAGGTCGGCGGCATGAGCTTTAAGATCGACCCGGCCGGCGAGAAAGGCAGCCGCGTCCATTCGATTCTAATCGGCGGGAAGAAGCTCGATCCGGCCGCCGAGTATACGCTCGCGACGAACGACTTCATGGCCGCCGGCGGCGACGAATACACGATGTTCGGCAAGCACCCGCAGGCCGGCATGTTCGGGTCGCTGGACGAGGCGCTGATCGCCTACATCGACGAACTTGGTTCCGCCAAGCCCGTTCTGGAGGGCCGCATTGCCGAGGGATCGCTGCCGAGCGCGACAAAGCCGGAGCCGAAACCCGAGCCGAAGCCGGAACCAAAGCCGGAGCCGGAGCCGGCGCCAAAGGTGTACGTCGTGAAGAAAGGCGACACGTTATGGGCGATTGGCCGGAAGTTCGGCACGACCTGGCAGGAGCTTGCGAAACTGAACAAGCTGAAGAACCCGGACCTCATCTTCCCGGGTCAAAAAATTATTTTGCCATAAACGGCAGTTTACGAATCGACCACCATGACATGAAAGAGAGCGGCATCCCTCAGCGGAGCCGCTCTCTTCGCTTTTTTGACCTCGCTTCAAGATAAACCTTCTATATTGTAATATTGGGAAGCCGCCATTAGTTTATGTTCGCGTCAAGCTAGGCTATAATGGAGTAATGATCTTATTCACGATACAGGGTCACTAACGAAACGAAGAAAGGAGGACGAGAGATGTTCCGCACGCGCCTAACCTACGCAACCGGGTTATCCGATACCCGCAACGAAAAACCGAAAACGCCGTTTGCGCTTTTGCTGCTCTTCGCGCTGCTCGTTACCGCTTCCTTTGCTTATCAAGCCGGCAACAACTTCGAGCTTACAGCGAGCGTAAGTAAAACGCCGCAATCGGCCGTCTCTCATGCCTCCCACTCTTCGTTTCCGGGGAAGCACCCTTCCGATACGAACGCCTTGCTGCCGAACAGCCCCGACGTGCTTGCGGCTGCCGTCAGTCTATTAATCATCTATATTCTCGCGGCGCGAGCGTCGATTTTCCAGACACCATTCCGGCAAAGGTTGAAGTCGTCGCTGCTGCTGCCGCTCAAATTTTCGTGCATGTACGTGGATTCCTCCTATCCTTCATTCCGGGCAACGTTTCAATCTACAACTTAAGGAGGAACACAACATGAACATCAGAGAATCGGATTTGCCGGGCATCGGCAAGAAGTATCAAATCATGACCAGAAGCGGCGACAAGTTTGTCGTAATTATCCACGATGACGGGCGGCGCGAGCTGTACCACTTCGACTATGACGACCCGGACGACAGCATCTCCATGGTCACGCTGGAGGACGAGGAAGCCCGCCAAATGGCGGCGATCATCGGAGGCATGACTTACAAGCCAAAGGCGCTGGAGACGATCGAGGTCGCTCTTGACGATCTGACGATCGAATGGTTCAAGGTCGAACCGGGCGCTTCCTGCATCGGGCTTACGATCGGCGAAGCCGATATCCGGCAGACGACGGGCACGACGATCATCGCCGCGGTCGAGAAGGATGCCAAACACATTAATCCCGGACCGGACTACAGGTTCAAGGCGGATACGACGTTAATCGTGGCCGGCGAGCGTCAGCAGCTTAAATTGCTGAAGGCGATGCTGCAGACCGGGAGACGATAACGATGGACCACATGGTGCTTGAGATCGGCTTAGCCGTCATATTGATTGCCCTAGTCGGATTGTTGGCAGCGAGAATCCGTTTCTCCGTTATCCCTTTCTACATTCTGATTGGTATGGCAGTCGGGCCCCATGCTCCTAAAATCGGCGTACTTGATTTTACCTTCGTCGAAAGCGCGGAGACGATCCATTTTTTGGGTCGGCTCGGGGTTCTATTTCTGCTGTTCTACCTCGGTCTGGAATTTTCCGTCGGCCGGCTCATCAAGTCGGGCCGCAACATCGCCGTTGGCGGAACCATCTATATTTTCATTAATTTTTCGCTTGGTTTGATCTACGGCTTCGCCACCGGATTCCCGTTCGCCGAGACCATGGTGCTCGCCGGCATTACGACCATCTCCTCTAGCGCGATCGTCGCGAAAGTGCTGGTCGACCTCAAGCGCACCGCCAATGCCGAGACGGAAATGATTCTAGGCATCATCATGTACGAGGATATTTTCCTAGCGGTGTACTTGTCCGTCCTATCCGGGCTCGTGCTCAGCGATCAATCGTCGCTCGGCGGCGTGTTGCTGTCCGCTTCCTACGCCCTCGGATTCATGCTTCTGTTCTTGATCATCGGGCGCAAAGCCGCTCCGCTGCTCAACAAGCTGCTCGACATTCGTTCGAACGAGCTGTTCATTCTACTTATTTTCGGCTTGTTGTTCTTCGTCGCTGGCCTTGGAGAAACGATCCACGTCGCGGAGGCGATCGGCGCGCTGCTGTTCGGCCTCGTGCTTGCGGAGACGAACCACATGAAGCGGATCGAGCATCTCATCCTGCCGTTCCGCGACTTCTTCGGCGCGCTGTTCTTCTTCAGCTTCGGCCTCACCATCGAGCCGCATAAGCTGGGAGGCGCCGTCTGGCTGACGCTTGGCGCCGTAGGCGTCACGCTGCTCGGCAACTTCGTCGCCGGCATGCTCGCGGGCAAGAGCGCCGGACTGTCGCCGAAAGCTTCGTCCAACATCGGCCTTACGATCGTCTCGCGCGGCGAGTTCTCGATCATCGTCGCAAACGTTGGACTAGCTGCCAACCTGGACGAGAAACTCCAGCCGTTCGCCGCGCTTTACGTGCTCATTCTGGCGATCCTCGGCCCTCTGCTTACGAAGGAATCGAAGCTCATCTTTAATGGGCTTAACAAGGTGTTCAAGTGGGAAAAACCGAAGCCGTCCAAGGAGCGCAAGCGCCAGCCGGCCGAAGGGTAAGGCTGAAGGCGGCGCTTGGCGCGCTGCAGGTCCGTTTCGCGGACCTGCAGCGGCTGGCGGCGGCGCTCGACGCGCTGTAGGTCCGTTTCGCGAACCTAAATCCGCCGAATGAGCTTCTCCGAGCAATTTAGATTCGCCTCGTGTACCTATTACCGCCATACGAGCACCTCTGAGTAATTTAGATTCGCCTCGCGTACCTATTTCCGCCAAACAGGCGTGACGCATGCGCAGAGCACAACAAAAAAGGGCAGTTCCCGCGGGAGCAAGCATTAGCTTGTTCCCCACTGGGGACTGCCCTTCTCTATACCACTCTGCTTGTTCCCCTCCGGGGACTACCCTTCTCTATGCCGCGCATCGCCAAGCGCCAGCAGCAGCACAGCGCTTACTCGAGTCCTACGCGCGGCCGAATTGCGCTTCGTGCAAGCGGCTATAGATGCCGCCGGATGCGACGAGCTCCTCGTGACGGCCTTGCTCGCTGATGCCGTCTTCGGTCACGACGATGATCCGGTCGGCGTTCTTGATCGTCGCGAGCCTATGCGCGATGACGAGCGTCGTACGGCCGACGGACAGCTCGGCCAGCGATTGCTGGATCGCCTGCTCCGTCTCGGTATCGAGCGCTGAAGTCGCTTCGTCCAGGATCAGGATCGGCGGATTCTTCAGGAACATCCGCGCGATCGCGAGTCGCTGCTTCTGTCCGCCGGACAGCTTCACGCCGCGTTCTCCGACGACCGTCGCGAGTCCATCCGGAAGCGACGTAATGAACGCTTCAAGCCTTGCCCGGCGGGCCGCCTCCATAATTTCCTCGTCGCTCGCCCCGAGCTTGCCGTAGGCGATATTCTCGCGGATCGTGCCCGCGAACAGGAACACGTCCTGCTGTACGAGACCGATGCTCTTGCGGAGCGACTCCAGCTTCAGGCCGCGGATATCGTGACCGTCGACGGTGATGCTGCCGTTCTGGATTTCGTAGAAGCGCGGAAGCAGGCTGCAAAGCGTCGTTTTGCCGGCACCGGAAGGACCGACGAACGCAATCGTTTCTCCGGCGCGAATCGTCAGGTTAATGCCGTTAAGCACCTTCGACTCGCCTTCGTAGCCAAACGTAACGTTCTGGTAGCGAATATCGCCGCGAAGGCGATCAACCGTAACGGCATTCGGTGCATCCGCCACGTCGGGCTCCGTATCCATCAGTTCGATATAACGCTTGAAGCCGGCAATGCCTTTCGGATAACTTTCGATAACGGCGTTAATTTTCTCAATCGGCTTGAAGAAAATATTGGTCAGCAGCACGAACGTGATGAAGTCGCCGTAAGACATGTCTTTCGTAATGACGAAATAGGCGCCCGCGATAAGCACGAACAGCGAAACGATCCGCATCAGCATGTAAGAGACGGAGGCGTTCATGCCGATGATTTTGTACGAAATCAGCTTCGCTTCGCGGAACCGCAGGTTATTGCCCTTAAATAGTTTGCCTTCGTGTTTCTCGTTCGCGAAAGCTTGAACGACGCGAATCCCGCCGACCGTATCTTCGACTCGCGCGTTGAAGTCAGCCATGTCGCTGAACAGGCGATTCGCCGCTTTGGTCATGCGTCCGTTGAAATAAAGCACGAGCCAGATAATGATCGGCACGATGATGAACGTCATGAGCGCCAGCATCGGATGGATGTACAGCATGATGCCGAACGCGCCGACCAGCGTCATCGCCGCAATGAACATATCCTCCGGGCCGTGATGCGCCACCTCGCCGATTTCGAACAAGTCGTTCGTCATGCGGGAGATCAGGTGGCCGGTCTTCGTATTATCGAAAAACCGGAACGACAGCTTCTGCACGTGGTCGAACAACGCGCGGCGCATGTCCGTCTCGATGTTAATGCCGAGCATATGCCCCCAATAGGTGACGATATAACTCAGCAATGTATTAATGACATAAATAAGCAGCAGGACCGCGCTCGCGGTGACGATCAATCCCCAGTTCTCGTCCGGGAGCAGCGTGTTCACGACGTAACCTACGGCGAGCGGGAAGCCAAGCTCAAGCACGGCAAGCAGCACGGCGCAGATAAAATCAAGGAAAAACAACCTCTTGTAAGGTTTGTAATACGAAAAAAAACGACGCAGCATGGCAGTTTCCTAGTCTCCTGTTCTTGAACCTCTGTCTATTTGGCACTGGAACGGGTTCATCTCTTTGCATTTTGACCCAGCGGGTTCGACCTGTCAAGACGTTCCATTGCTTATAATCAAACGTTCCCGGTGCGTATATACGCTGAGCCGCTTTCCCCTGATGAATCCGACGCAAGTGATGCCAAGCTCTTCTGCCAGATTGAGCGCGAGATCGGTCGGAGCGGACTTGCTGAGCAGGATGCCGCAGCCCATTTTGGCCGCCTTCAACACGACCTCGGAAGACAATCTGCCGCTGAACGCGATCAGCTTATCCCCCATCCTCTCGTTCCCCAGCAAGCTGTAGCCGTACAGCTTATCAAGCGCGTTGTGTCTGCCGATGTCCGTCCGGACCGCGAGCATCTCATCGGGCGTGCATAACGCCGCATTGTGGACGCCGCCCGTGCTTAGGAAGTCTACCGAGCTATCCTGCAGCTGCTTCATCAACGACCAACACTGCTCGGCCGTCACCGTGATCCGGCTCATGACCGTCCTTGCGGTCAACATATCCCCGTGAAAATAAAACTGCCTGCTCTTCCCGCAGCAAGACCCGATAAACCGCTTGGACGACCGCTCTTTCGCGACGGAAGGCTCGCCGTTCAGCTCCGCGTACGCATATCCTCGATCTGAATCGATCGTTAGTTTCTTAACCTGGGATGCCGACCGGATTGCGCCTTCGGATGCCAAAAACCCGTAAACCAGCTCCTCCAAATGGGTCGGCGAACAGACGAACGTGCCGAACTCTTCGCCGTTCAACCGGACGGTAAGCGCGAACTCGGTCGCGATCTCGTCCTCCAGTTCATGGCAGCCGCCGTCTTCGTCGACGTGCAGCGTTTGCCAGGTCGTCCGGTTGCTCCGCTCTTTCTCCATGCCGCATCGCCCCTCTCCCCGCCTATTCCGGCGCCTCGATATCCAGATCCGCGATCCGGCTCTCCACGTACTTGGAATCCTTAAGGGCATGAAAGACATCGGCCCGCTCCACCGCGACCGAAGCGTTATATTCCGGAATGCCCGCGTGAGGCTCGTAATTACCCGCGGCGAACAACACATTGCCTTCCGGCCAGAACAGCTCGATATTGCCCGGGGCAACCGGCGCAAGCTTCGCCCTCCCGTGGAAGACGCCTCCCCTGTTATAGACGACGATCGCATCGCCTTCACGGATGGCCAGACCCGCCGCGTCCTCCGGATGGATCAGCACGTCGTAACGGTCGGCCGCGTTAAAGCTGTCCTTCTCTCCGTAAATCATGGAGTTGAACTGCTTCCCCCGTCTGGTCGTCGCGTAGAACCGCCCTTCCGCCTTGCGAAGCTCCGGCAGCTCCACGGCGATCAGGTTCGCTTTGCCATCTTTCGTGGGGCATTCGCCGCCCTCGCACAGCCATGCGCCGCCCCATTGGAACACGTCACCCCGCTCTCCCAGCCTCTCGATTCCTTTATAATAAGGAGCCGCTTCCGCGATTTCTGCCCGGATCGAACCCGCATCCTTAAACCAGACCCGTGCGGCTTCCGACCCATCCGGACGAACCCGAGACGCCAGCTCGCCGAAAATATCCCACTCCGCCCTCGCTTCTCCGATGCGCGGTCCGCGAATTTCGGGCGAATAGTAGACCATCCGCTCCGTAGACGTCGACGTGCCGCCGCCCGGCTGCTCGTACCTCGTCATCGCAGGCAGCAGAATAACATCCTCCCTCGCATCCAGCAGCGCCGAACTGTTCAGCACGATATCCTGATGAACGCGCAGCTCTACCGCCTCCAAGCTCGCGCGAATGGCATCGGGATCAGGCATCGTCTCGAGGAAGTTCCCGCCCGACGTATAGAAAAGCTTAAGCTTCCGTTCGTGTCCCTCCGGCAGTAGCGCGTTCTCCAGCGAAACGCCGACGATGTCGCCTTGCCAAGCCGGCGGCGCGAAGCCCCAGAGTCGCTTCAACCGGTCGGCTTCTTCTGGCGCGAATTCGCCGCCCGGCAGGCTGAACGGATCGGCGCCCATCTCGCCGGAGCCCTGTACCCCGCTATGTCCGCGAATCGGCATCAGGCCGCAATGCTCCCGTCCCAGAAAGCCGCGCAGCAGCGCCAGATTGGCAACCTGCGAAATATTGTCCGTGCCGAACCGGTGCTGCGTCAGCCCCATGCTCCATACGAACACGCCGCTTTTCGCTGCCGCCAGCAGCTCGGCGAACTCGCGCATCCGCTCCCTCGGGAGGCCGGAGGAGGATTCAAGCTGCTCCCACGTCTGTCGCGTCGCATGAGCCTTCAGCTCCTCGTACCCGTGAACGTGGCACGCCACGAAATCATGGTCGATCGCGGAGCCGGGCAACGCCTCCTCCATCTCGAACCATGTCTTCATCACGCCGTGCATGAAGGCGATATCCCCGCCGATGTTCACTTGATAGAAATCGTCGGCCAGCTTCGTCCCGAACAACGCGGACTCCGGGATCGACGGAATCCAGTACCCGTCCATCGCCGGCTCCCGGTATGGGTTCACCACGATGATCCGCGTCCCCCGGCGTTTCGCCGCGTACATGTATTTGGTCGAGACGGGCTGGTTGTTCGCCGCCACGCTTCCCCAGAACACGAGCACGTCCGTTCCGATCCAATCCTTGTAGCTGCAGGTGGACGCTCCGACCCCGATCGAGCGCTTCAGCGCTGTCTTGGAAGGCGAGTGGCAAATGCGGGAAGCGTTGTCGATGTTGTTCGTGCCGATCCACCGGGCAGCCTTCGCCGCCGC
The DNA here is from genome assembly GCF_030929555.1 of Paenibacillus sp. LHD-117. Lineage (GTDB taxonomy): Bacteria > Bacillota > Bacilli > Paenibacillales > Paenibacillaceae > Pristimantibacillus. The sequence goes on from NZ_JAVFVT010000050.1 coordinate 44,827, forward strand.
GTAATACGTTTCATTCGTAATGCCGCGGCCGGTCAGGTAGAAGGCGATCGACTTCGGATCGACGGCGCGCGCCTTTTCGGCTATGCGCGACAACGCGTCATCCCAGGATACCCTGCGGAACCGCGCCTCGCCTTTGCTTCGCATCATCGGATAAGGCAAGCGGCCGAGCTGGCGCAGTTCCGCGCTGCTCAGCTTGCGCAGCTCGCCGATATCCGCATGCAGCCACCGCTCCGCCATGCCCGGCATCGTATTCAGGCGCAGCACGTTTAGCCGCGTCGTGCAGACATGCGGCCCTTCGAGCGTCTGGTCGTACAAGCCGGATACGCCAAGCGCGCAACCGTCGCATACCCCTTCGGTCAAAATTCTGTAAGCGTATGCAAGATTGTCCCGATTATCCCATGCCGCCTTCATCGTATCCCGGATGTGATGCGGCTTGATCTTCCCCAATCCGAACGGGCGTTTGCTGACCCACAGCCCCGGGTCCGGCCTTTTCGGCAACTTGATGCGCCCCGTATGCAACGTTTTTCCCATGCGCTCGCCCCTCTTCCCTCGATCGAAAAAAAAGCAAAAGGACCGTCTTCGAACATGTCCCCCGATGTCTAAACCTCGTAAGTTCATTCGAACGATCCTTCTTCTTGCCTTGCCTGAGGTCAGTGTAACAAGAAAACAGCGGCCGAGCAACGGTTATCGGGCCTGCATCGTCAGCCTGCGACGCATCCGCGGGTACCGGCGAGCATCGCGCGCCCCTTGATGTAACGCCGAATAAGGCGTACGCAGGCGTGCGCCGACGGGCCTGCGGTCATGTACCGCCGATCGCCACAGCCGACCGGAGTCAAGCACCCTTACGCGGGCAGCATCTCCACCGCCGCCTGCTTGCCGCTGAGCTGAATGCCCGTCGCCTTCTTCCCGCTTCCCGCCAGATCGGCGATCATGCGTTCCAGCAGCGATTTCGCCTTGGCGCCTTCCTTGCCGGAGACGCGGACGACGAACAGCACGCGGTTGCCCGCTTCCAGCAGCTTGGCGGCCTGCCGCAGCTTCGTATCGTAATCATGCTCCTCGATATCCGGAGTCAGCCTAAGCTCCTTCACTTTGCCCGGCTGCTCCTTCAGTCTGGCTTCCTTGCTCTCCCGATCTCTTTCGGCTTTGGCCGCGCCCCGGCTGACCAGCTTGCAGGGAGGCGGGCTGCTCATCAGAGAATTGCAGACCAGATCCGCCTTCAGCTCCTTCGCCGTTGCCAGCGCTTCCGCGCGCGATAACACGCCTAACGACTCGCCGTTCAACCCGGTCAGCAGTACCTCGGAGCTTTTGATTTGTTCGTTCATAAGCAATTTGCTTGCCATCGATGTCCATCCCTTTCCTTGCGTGCCTGCGGAGAAGGCCCCGAGCTCTTGGCTCTTGGCTCTTGGCTTTTTGCGCAATGCACAGGACCGGCTCTCCCTTCATGCCATTATACGTCAAGCGCCCCTTCATGACGAACGCTTCTTACGACAGCGGCCTCTTCCGCCATGTCGCCGCCGGCTTCCCGCAGCTTTTTCCGCCCCCGCCATCTCATCAGCGATAACGCTCCCCGGATGTATTCGTCCATGATCATCGCGACGTAGATGCCGGTCAGCCCCCAGCCCAGCCCGATGCCGAACCAATAGGAGACGCCGGATGCCACGATCGATAACGAACCGAGGGAAACCCACATCGTAAACCGGGTGTCGCCAACCGCGTTCAGGGCGTTCTGGAGGGCCATATTCATCATTTTTCCGGGCTGGAGCAAAATATTGAGTCCGAGAAGCGATACCCCGAACGCGATGATCGCGGGATCCTGCGTGAATAACCCGAGCACCGGCTTGCCAACCAGATAAATGACGGCCGCGTTTACCATGACAAGCGCAAGACCGATGCCGAGCGCGCGATACGCCGTCCGGTAGGCCTCCTTCGTTCGGCCTGCGCCGAAGAGATGGGCGATCTGGATCTGAAGCGCCAAAGCGATGGAGTAGCCGAGCATGAAGCAGAAAGACTCCAGCGTGTTCATATAGGTGCGCGCAGCCAGCTCCGTCGAACCGATCATCGCGATGTAGGAGAATATCGCCAGCTGCGAGAACACCCAGCAGGACATGTTGACGCCAAGCGGCCATCCGATGCGCATCACTTCACCGAACAGTCCGCGGTCGAACAGCTTGAAGTCGCGCAGCGAGATCCGCCGCTCGAACGCATGCAGGAACATGAACAGCAGCACGACGACCGCTAGCAGCCTGCAGATGACCGTGGACAGGGCGACGCCGAGCAGTCCCCATTTCGGGAAACCCCACGCTCCGAAAATAAACGCATAGTTAAGCGCCACATGGATGACGTTCATACCGATGGCGATATACATGGGACCTTTCGTGTTGCCGGTGTTGCGGATCGCCGTGCTAAGGGCCGACATAAGCGCGACCAGCACCATGCCTCCCCCAACGACCGACACGTACGTCTCCGCAAGCGGAAGCAGCTCGGCGGGCAGCTGAAGCCAGGCCGAGATCGGCCGCGGGAACAAATAAAGCACCAAGCTGATCGCAAGTCCGATGCCGCCGCTGACCGTCAGCGACATGATGCCGATCCGCCGGGCATCCTCGCCTTTTCTCGCCCCGAGCTTCTGCGCGATCAGAATGCCCGCGCCGCTGGCTACCGTCACGAACAGCGTCATCACGGCCGAAAACAATTGATTGGAAAACCCGACGACCGCGACCGCGTCGTCCGATATGCGGCTGACCATCAACGTATCTGCCGCTCCGAGCATAAACTGAAGGAACAGCTCGATGAAAATGGGCCAGGCGAGCGCCCATAAGGTTAGTTTTTTGGCATTTCCTTTCATGACCAATCCTCCAGTTGGGACCGAAGATCCGCTCCCGATTCGCTCGATGTCTTCTTGCATTATAGATGGTATACTGAAAAAAGTGGTTCATTTTTTCAACCGAAACTTTCACTATTCCAACCTCTCATCCAAGGAGGCTAAGCCAGTTATGAGCATCATCGAGCTAACGGTTCCGCCCCTTCCCCACTACATGATCGGCGGGCATACCGTTATGCCGCCGGGACGTAAACACCCGAGCCGAAGGGCGATTGGCGTCTTCGATCTTATCGTCGTGGTGAAAGGCTGTCTCTACATGGGGGAGGAAGACCGGCACTACGAGGTTCGGGCGGGTCATATGCTCATTCTGCGGCCGGATGCCGAACATTACCCGACCCGCGCTTGCGAGGAGGATACGGAGTATTATTGGGCTCACTTCCGTACGCTGGGGGATTGGTCGATCGCGGACTACCCGCTTGCCCCGGCCCGCCTGAACGACTCGGCGGAGCCCGTGCCGGTCGCCGAGCAATTCGCGCCGCGTCCGTTCGTCAAGCGGCTTCCCCAATTCGCGAAGCCGGCCAAGCTGACCTTGCTCGAGAGCAAGCTCCAGCAGCTCTCGCAGATGAGCATCAACGACCATATCCACGGCGTCCGCTGGAAGCAGCAGCTCGTGTTCCAGGAGGTCGTCGACTTGCTGTCCGCATCGGTCGAGGCAAGATCGCCGACGCCCGCGCTCGCCTGCGCCGAGAAAGCCGCCTCCTACCTGCGCCAGCATTACCGGGAGGACATTACGGCTCAGACGCTCGGGGAGAGCATCAACTTCCACCCCGTCTACATCGCCCGCTGTATGAAACGCGAATTCGGCTGCTCGCCGTTCGACTACCTGCTGCGGTTCCGAATCCAGCAAGCTAAGCTGCTGCTGCTGCAGACGGATCTGTCCGTCTCGCGCGTCGCCGAAGAAGTCGGCTTCAACCAATCGGCTTATTTCGCCACTTGCTTCGCCAAGTTCGAAGGGCTGTCGCCGCGACAGTATCGACAGCGGTTCTCGCTTAGTTGAGCGGGCTGCATCGCTAATTGAAGCCTTGGTGGGGCGATTGAGATGAGCGTAATGGCGGAATGGTGGAGATGAGCGTCATGCTGGGACAGTGGAGATGTGAGTAATGGTGGGAAGGTTGAGATGAGCGTAAGGTCGGTGCGTGGTGAAGATGAAGACGAGCTTCATGGTGGTACGGTGGAGATGAGCGTAGGGCGGTGCGCGGTGAAGACGAGCTTCATGGTGGAACGTTTGAGATGTGAATCATGGTGGTAACGGTGGAGATATGCGTGCCGGGATTCTGTACGAAATTTCGAATAGAATCGACAGAAAAACGCTAAATGAGGGAAATGTATTCGATTTTTCGTATACAATTGTCCAATTCGCCGAATTGGGGAGAATTCAATACGAAAATCCATACAGAATCCGTTGGCCGCACGCCGAGAATACGAAGCTTTGAAGCCTACAGCAATGAGCCCCAATACGCAAAAAAATGCCCCCTGCCTTTTTCTGGTCAAACCCCCATTTTGTAGACATTGAAAAAAGCCCTAGGCTGAAAGCTGGCGTCGGTACTCTACCGGCGTCAGCTTGTTTAATTTTCTTTGAATCCTTTCATGGTTATAAAAATGTATAAATTC
>NZ_JAVFVT010000051.1 GCF_030929555.1 Paenibacillus sp. LHD-117
TTAGGATCATTCGTGCGAAGCATTAAAACACCGCGCTTTCTATGGAATGGTTTCTACCCTCATTATACCATATTAACGCGGTGATTTATTGAAGTTTTTGTATTTCTCAACAGCCTGATGAAATGCAGGATTGGTTCAAGCTGAACCCATCACCGCTAAAAAAGATGTATGTTTTGCAGGAATAGTAACTTTCGGAGAGGTTTTTTGCTGTGAAGTCGGCGGATCGTCGGCTTACTGGAACGCGAAGTAGGCACGGAGAGCGCGATAGGCCGAGAAAATCGGCTTACTGGTGTGCGGAGCAGGTACGGAGAGCGCGATAGGCCGAGAAAGTCGGCTTACTGGCGCGCGAAGAGGCTCGGCTAACGCGATAGACCGAGAAAGTCGGCTTACTGGTGCGCGGAGTAGGTGTGGAGAGCGCGATAGGCCGGGAAAATCGGCTTACTGGTACGCGAAGAGGGTGCGGCGAGCGCGATAGGCCGAGAAAGTCGGCTTACTGGTGCGCGAAGAGGCGAGGGGAGCGTGATAAGCCGAAGAAAAAAAGCGAGGATACATCCCCGCTTTTTCCGCTTCTTCCCTTCTTGTTTTTATGCTGTTTTACAGTGTAATCCGCTTCATGCAGAAGCTCGCTTCCGCGCCGCGACTCTCTCCCTCCCCGTACGCTCCGCTACCCCTGCAGCGACACGACGTTTAGCGCGTAACCCGAGCTGCGGAAGATGCCGATCTCGTGTTCGTCGAGGCGGTCATCCGTAATAATTTCGTCGAAGGCTTCGAGGTCGGAGAAGATGGCGAGCGAGGTGTAGCTGAACTTGGAGGCGTCCGCGAGCAAAATTCGCGTATTGGCCGCCTTCATGCTGCTCTGCCTCGCGCCCACCAGTACCGGCGACCAGGCCATGGCGCCCTTGTCGTAGGAGACGGCCTCGCAGGTCATGAACGCGATGTCGACCGTGACGGCGTTCATCATGCGCTCCGCGTAGATGCCGTCCATGCTGTACGCCCACTTGCTGACGCGGCCGCCGGTGCAGTACACCTCCATGCTGCCGAACCGCTCTTCGTTCGAGAGCAGCAGCGCGATGTGCAGATCCCGGGTGATGACCTTCAGGTTGCGGAACCGCTCCAACTCGTGGACCATCGCCGCCGTCGTCGTGCCCGCGTCCAGGATGATGCTCATCCCGTCCTGGATATGCCGCGACGCTTCCTTGGCGATCGCGGCTTTCTCGAGCGGATTCTCGCTCGCCCGCTGCTCGTAGCCCGCGCCCATGTAGCGCTTCACCTTCACCGCCCCGCCGTGGGAGCGCTGAATTTTGCCCTCGGACTCCAGCAAGTCCAGATCCCGGCGAATCGTCATCTGCGATACGTTAAACTTCTCGGATAACTCCGTTATCGTCACTTGCTGCTTCAAGTCGAGCAGCTTCATAATTTCATGCCGTCTCGTTCCTACGAGCATAACATTCTCCCCCATGGCAGGAATTCGATCAAAAATAGTACGGATCGGATGCGTTTTTTCCCAATAATAGCATAAAACCTGCCGAGGCGCTCCTATAGGAAAGAAGGATGGCCCATCGGCCACCCTCCCTGCCGCTTGCTGCCCGAATCCGGCGCCGAATGCCGCTTACTTCAGCTTCGCGACTGCCGCTTCCACGAACTGATTTGTGAACGCGACCGCGACGTCCTGGGTTTCCTTCATGACGCCAAGGTCGACAAGCGCGTCGTTCATCTCCTGCCAGCGCTCCGTCGTCATATAACCGACGCCGTGCTCGGCCGCGTCGCCCTCGTACACGAGCGGCTGCAGCGCCTTGGCGCTGTAGGCGAACGCGTCGAGCGGCACCTCCGGATTTTCTTTTTGGATAGCAGGGTTGATCTCCTCGTAGTTGTCCTTGTAATACATCCAGCCTTTGATCGTCGCATCCACGAACGCCTGCACCACGTCCGGATGCTCCTTGATCATCTCTTCCGTCGTCACCATGATGTTGGCGTACGGATCGAAGCCGAAGTCGCCGATCAGCATGCTCTCCGTCTCGAAGCCCTCTTGCGTAAGCGTGTACGGCTCGGAGGTGATGTAGCTTTGCACGACAGAGGTCTCGTTTGCCATGAAGCTGCCGAGCTCGTAGTTGTACTTGAGCTCCCTGGCGTCGGATAGATCGTACGCTTTCTTCAGGTATTCCCAATAAGGCGACCCGCTGCTGACGTAGACATCGCGGCCGTTCAGGTCTTCCATGCCTTTGATGTCTTGGCCTTTATGGAAGGTCAACGATTGCGGACTCTTCTGGAACGTGCCGAGAATCGCGACCAGCGGAATGCCGTTCTCGCGGGCGAGCAGCACGTTGTCGCTCGAGCTCATCGCGAACTGCGCCTTGCCCGTGGCGACAAGCTGTGTGCCGGATACGTTGACGCCCGGCATGATCGTCATGTCGAGCCCGGCTTCCTTGTAGAAGTCCTTCACTAAAGCCGCGTAGTTGCCTCCATGCTCCGACTGCGCGTACCAGTTCGTCACTTGAGTAATTTTCGTCAGCTCCTTGGGTGCTTCCGTCGCGGGAGCGTCCGTCGCTTCCGCGGAAGGAGAAGCCGACGGTGCATCCGTCGCGGCGCCGCCGTTATTGCCGCCCGAGGAACAAGCGGACACGATTGCCATCAGAAAGGTGAGCGCCATTACCGTCATCGAACGTTTTCCCATCCGTCGTTTTACGTTTGTTTGAGTTTGCATGGTTGTTCCCTCCACTATTCTCTATAGGATTGGTTACGCACTCTCTGGTTTCCCTTGCATCCGACATTCTGAATTCGACTACCCTTACGAACTTTCCGTCCAAGCCTCAGACCTCGAGCTTCTTACAGCCAGCTCTCTCTCACTTGCGCGCTTACCCACGATCCGTTCGCCATCACCCATCTGGACGGCGACTCCCAGAGCAACAGCTCCGTCTCCGACATCGCGTCCGTCACGACCAGATTGGCGGGGCCGCCGGCCTTCACGCCATATTCGGCAAGCCCTATCAAGGCCGCCGGCGTCTCGGTGATCATCCTCACGATCCTTCCGGCATCCGCCGGAGCGCCCATGTGGGCGGCATACGCGGCGACGGAACCGATATGAAGCAAGTCGCCCCGGCCGAACGGATGGAACGGATCCTGAATGTTGTCCGAACCCGCGGCCACCTTCACCCCCGCTTCCAGCAGCTCCTTTACGCGCGTCACCCCGCGCCGGAACGGACCGTCGTCTCCCCTCCCTTGCAAATACAAGTTCACCGCGGGAAGCGTCACGGCGCCGACGCCCGCCTCGGCCATGAGCGCCATCAACGGCTCCGCTTCGCGCTTCGGCATGCTGGCGAGCGAGCAGAGATGGCCGGCCGTCACCTTGCCTTGGTAGCCCTCCGCGATGGCCGCCCGGCAGATCGCCTCGATCGTCCGCATCGACGGGTTGTCCGTCTCGTCCGTATGAAGGTCGACCGGGACGCCGAGCTTCGCCGCCTGGCGGAAGAGCAGCTTTACGTCGGACACCGGGTCCTCCCGCAGATGCGGGCAGCCGCCGAGGCCGTCCATGCCTAGGCCGATCAGCTCCTCGCTCAGCTTCGCGGCTTCAGCCGGATGTTCGTCGAAGGCCAGCATCGGGAAAAATTGCAGCTCCACGCGCCCCTTCAGCTCCTCCCGAGCCTCCAGCGCCGCTTCCACCGTGCGCATCATGACCTCCCTGCCGTGCTGCAAAGCGATGTCCAGATGCGACCGCATATACAGCGTCCCATGGCTGAGCCCTAGCAAGGCGGCGCGGACGATTCGCTCCCGGATATGCGCCTTCGAGAAACCGGCGATCTTGCCGCCGTAATTCGCGATCGCCTCCAGCAGCGTGCCGGATTCGTTGCCTACCTCCGGAAGCGTCAGCGCCTTGTCCAGATGCATATGCATGTCGGCAAAACCGGGAAGGGCGATCCGACCTTCTAGGTCAATGGCGGGCGCGACTGCGGAAACATCGACCACCCTCCGGTCCCGGATCGGAATAGCCCCGGCCACCTCCAAAAGCTCCTCCTGAGGACGGACGACGGTCCATCGTCCACCTTCCGAAGCCAGCTCGTAGAGGCCCCCGCCCGACAGGGGCAGCCGCGCGTTGACGAAACGCAATTCCCCCTTCGGCATGCGCTTAGTTCTCCTTGGCCAGCTCGGATTCGTGCCAGGAGCTGAGCAGCCATTTGGAAATTTGATTCACGATGAGGAAGAAAACGATGCCGAGAATGGAAGCCGATAAGCCGCATGCGAACAGATAAGGCGTCCGTAGCCGCGTCGCCGCGACGGTGATGGCGTAGCCGAGTCCGCCGTTCGCGCCGCCGAGGCCGGCCATGTATTCGCCGACGATGGCGCCGATGACGGATAAGGTCGCCGAAATTTTCAGGCCTCCGATAATGTAGGGCAGCGCCGCCGGCAAGCGCAGCCGGATCATCGTCTGGAACGGATTCGCGTTGTAGAGGAAAAACAGGTTTTTCATGTTGTGGTCGGTGCTGTTCAGGCCGATCAGCGTGTTCGACAGCATGGGGAAAAATCCGATAAGGAACGTAATGAAGACGATGGCGTTAATGCCCGCCCCGAACCAAATGACGATGATCGGCGCGATCGCGATGATCGGAATCGTCTGCAGGACGATCGCGTACGGATAGACGCTTCGTTCCACCAGCTTGGAGCTGGCCAGCAGGATCGCCGCCCCGATGCCGATGATGACGCTGAGCAGGAAGCCGATGACCGTCTCGGATGCCGTCGTGATCAGGGCGGCCGATAGGCTGCCCCAATTCTCCGATGCGGCGTTCACGATATCCGACGGCTTCGGCAGCAGGAAGACCGGAACGTCGAATTGGCGGCCGATCAGCTCCCATAGCCCTACGACGATGATGAATGCGGAGACCGGCGGGACCACGCCGGCCAGCTTCGCCTTCCATGCGCCCGGAAACGTCCGCTCGCGCGGCGCCGTATTCTCGGACGCGATGGGACCTGCGCTTGCAATGGTTTTACTCATCTTAGCTCACCTCTTCCTATTCGTGGTCGGCATACAGCTTGCCGGGGTTCAACAGATTAAGCGGGTCGTTAACCCGCTTGCGGGCGACCATGCCCTCGTAGGTGGAGCTCTTCGCGCTCAGCTTCCACGTATGCGGATTGTTTACGGGAACGCCGATCGCTTCCAGGAAGTCTACGATTTCATACAATCGCTCCTCCGTCGTGAATTTGAACAGCGGCAGGTTCGCCGGAGCGGTTCCGCCTTCCACCTTCATCCACTCCATGTGCATGAGCACCTCGTCGCCGAACTTTTCTTTTACCAGCGCGATCTCCCGCTCGTAGTCCGTCAGAGAGAATCTGCATTGCAGATAGGTGTAGTTATCGTCCGCTTTGAGCGCCCAGAGTGTCGTATGATTAAATGTAAAATCCGTAAGGCTTACACCCTTGCGCGTATGCGAATCGTCTTTCGTATAACCGATCTCTCCACCTTCTTCGGAGGCATATTGCCGCAGCGTATCCAGCGACCCTTTCTCCACTTCCAGAAGCACGGCAACCTTGCCTTGCTGGATGTGCTTTGCCAACGGGGCAAAATAGCTCGGCAGCGGCCATTCGTGCAAGCTGATGACCCGCTTCGTCAACGCAGGATCGTCGGCGACCCGGTTCGAGAACCGCATCGCGTCCTCCAGCCTCTCGAATTGGCCGATCGCTTCCTGCCATTCCTTGGCCGGAGCCAGCGGGATGACCACCTCCGCGAGAATGCCGGTCGTGCCGTAGCCGTGGATGTAATCGTTCAGTTCTTCGCCGCGGATGACCAGCCTTCTCGGCTCCTCCTCCATCGTGTACACAACCAGCTCGAGCACGTTGCCGTCCCACAAGCCGCCGTACGTGATGGAGCCGATGCCCCCGGAGCCGCCGCCGATGAACCCGCCGATCGTCGCGATCATGATCGTGCTCGGGTAGATGCGAAGCTCCTGCCCCGTCAAGCGGGCCGCCTTCTCAAGTGCGCCGAGCTTCACCCCCGCCTGGCATCTGGCGTAGCCGTCCCCGATTTCCAGAATCTCGTTGTACCCGGTCAGGTCCAGCACGATGCCACCGTTCAGCGGCACCGCCTGCCCGTAATTGCCCGTTCCGCCTCCCCGCGGCGTAACGGGAATGCGGTTCGCGTAAGCGTAAGCCAGCGTCTGCTTCAAATCGGCTTCCGTCCGGATTCGAACCGCACCTTCCGCAACCTTGTCCTTCAGCTTCGCCTGCAGGAGAGGGGAATACCAATAATAATCCTTGGACAGCTTCTCGATGGCCGTCTTCTCCACGACCGTCTTGCCTTCGCCCAGCAATTCGTCCACTTCGACCTGCCAGCTTGCGCCCATGGCGGCACCTCCGTTCTTAATCATGGCTCAGCGACCTTGATACGGAACCGACCAGCTCGCTGAACCTCGCGGTCGTCCGGTATTGCTCTCCTCTCGGATAAGGCACGTCGATAGGAACGACCGTCGAAATTTTGCCCGGGCGCGGCGTCATGACCGCTACCCGGCTTGACAGGAATACCGCTTCGAACACGTTATGCGTGACGAACAGCACGGTCATGCCCCTCTCTTGCTGCCAGATGGAGAGCAGCTCATCCTGGAGCGTCTGCCGCGTAATTTCGTCGAGCGCCGCGAACGGCTCATCCATCAGCAGCAGCTTGGGCTTCGAGACGAGCGCCCTCGCGATGGAGACGCGCATCTTCATGCCGCCCGACAACATCCGGGGCAACGCCTTCGCGTAATCGCGCAGGCCGACCATCTCCAGCACGCGCTCCGCTTCCTTGCGGCTTTCCTTCTTGGAATCGCCCCGGAGCGAAAGCGGCAGCATAACGTTATCGATGACGGAGCTCCAAGGCAGCAGCGTGTGATCCTGGAACACGAACGAGGTGTTGTTCGCTTTGCGCGCGTCCTTCGGCGAGGCACCTAGAATCGACAGTTCCCCCGACGTATGGCTGCTCAGGCCCGTAATCAGCTTAAAAATGGTCGACTTGCCGCAGCCGGATGGGCCGACGAAGGAGATGAACTCGCCTTCGGCGATGTCGAGATTCACGTCCTGCAGCGCGACCGTCCCGTTCGGATACACCTTGGACAAGGCGCTCATCCGGACGAACGCTTCCTCCTCCGCCTTCCCGGCTCTGCCGCCCGCTCCGATACCCGTGTCTGTACCGGTGTCGATGCTTCCATTCAGAATCGCTTCCATGATCAGCCGCCTCCTTTATTCGCCTTTCGATCTCAAGCTCGTCATGTCGAATCGGACAAGCTCCATGAGCGTCGCCGCCATCGCCTTTCCCCAGCGCTCGTACAAATGCTCGCCCAGCGCCGCCGTCGCCAGCTGCGCATTGCCGCAAATGCCCGAAGCCGACAGATCGTTCATGACCCACGCGAACGCCTTGTTCTTGAACTGCAGATTGGGAGACGCGGGCAACGACGATATTTCGTCCGGCGCTTCATCCATGTCGACCCAATGCTCCCGGGAAGCGAGCACCAGGGAGGTCTCGACTTCGCCGCCGTGAATGTCCAGCGTCGGCTCGTTCGGGATGACCGCCGGATCGACGGACCGGTCGAACTGCACCTGGTAGACCGCAAGTCCCGTCTCGATCCGGATTTCCCGGGCCATCATGTTCAGCAGGTCGACGTTGCCCCCATGCGTATTATAGAAGGCAAGCTTGCGGAAGCCGCTGACCTTGAGACTCTTCGCGATGTCCATTACGACCGCCATGAGGGTGGTCGCCGACAGCGTGATCGTACCGGGATGGCCGAGATGCTCCGTGCTTTTGCCATACGACAGGGCCGGGATCAGCCAAACCGGCGCTCCTTCGGGCAACGCCTCAAAGGCGTAGGTCAGCATTGTTTCGTTAATGAGGGTGTCCGTGTAGACCGGCAAGTGCGGTCCGTGCTGCTCGATTGCCGCGACCGGCAGTACGACGAGCGCGTCCGTCTTATCCAGCTCCGCGACCTGCTTGCGGCTAAGCCGAGGCAGGAAATGGGCATCCCACGCTTTTCCCGTATATCTGTTCACCGTTTATCCCTCCTTCGTCCGGTTCATGAATCGCGCCGCAATGTATGCGGGCGGTTATGGAGATACTTGCTGCCTGGCCGGAGCGAGCGCGAGCAGATCTTCTTCGTCGAGCGAGTCGGTCACCCCCGATTTGATCAGATCGGAGAACTTCTCGTCCGGCACCATCGTCGTCAGCACGTACAGCCTGGAGCCGCCCGTGTTGCGAACCTGGTGAAGCTGGCCCGGGGTGACGATGAAATAGGAGCCTTGCCCGATGGGCATGCTGTCCTCCCCGACCGTGGCGATGCCTTCGCCGTGCAGCACGTAGAAGTATTCGAACGCTTCCGCGTGTTCGTTCGGCGGCGTCTGTCCGCCCACGTCGAAAATCTCGACGACCGACACGAAGGGAACTTGCGTGCCGTCGCACAGCAGCACGAACTTGTTGCTGTCTTTCGGCGAAATGCGGTAAACCGGGCTTTGGTCGAAGCGGCCTGCGTACAATGCGGGCATGGTCATTTGAAGCACCTCCGTGGTATGGTTGGTCCGAATGGACTCGAGAAGCTGAACGGAATCCGATAGAAACCCGTAACATTGCTTAATGTTGTAAAAGGTCGCGTCCGCGCAATACGGCGGCGAGTTCGTCGCGCAGCAGTCGCGCAGCAGGATCGCGTCGTAGCCGGCATGAACGGCGTCTTCGAGCGTCGACATGACGCATTGATCCAGGTTGACGCCCATGAACAGGAGGGTGTCTGCTTTCAGATTGCGCAGGATGCTGTCCATCGGCGTATCCCAGAAGCCGCTCATCCTGTATTTGTCCACGTGGATATCGGCTGGATCCACGACCAGCCCGTCAATGATCGCCGCGCCCCAGCTGCCTTTCTCCAATACCTTGGAGCCGCTGCGCGGCAGCCGATCTCCGAGGCCTTTGCCGGTGCCCGCCCCATTGTACACGTGCAGAATGGAAGGACTGAGGTTCAGCCGATCTTCGCGGTTTCCCCAATTAAGCCAAATGACCGGGACGCCTTCGCGCCTCAGCGCCTCCAGCGCGCGGTTCTGCGCCTCGGCCAATGCCGCCAGCGGAGCGTAATCGCCGCCGATGTAGTCGACCCAGCCGCCCGGCGAGCAGAAGTCGTTCTGCATGTCGACGACGATGACGACCGTTCGGTCCAGGTCGATCACGACGCGCTGGGGTTCGGCTTGCAAGCGGAGGATTCTACCGCCGCCGAGAGCACCGCTACTTCTTGCGCCATTCCCTCTCGCCGGGCGCCGGCCCCTGCTGAGATCGACCTCTTCCTCGTTTACGTACCAGTCGTTTCTGCCATTGCCAAGCTGATGCATTCGGCTTCCACCTCCATCTTCATCAAAGGGAGCTCCAGCACGGAGCCGCCATAATTAACCGAGACGGACGCCATCATGAGCTCTCCGGCATTCGCAAGCCGGGCTTCGCTTGCCGGCCTGCCGTTCGGATGGCAGGCGAAGAGCGGATACGCGCTTCCCGTCAGCTCCAGTCTCAGCCTCTCCCCAGCTTTAAGCTCGATCGCGACGGGTCTCAGCTTCAGCCGCAGCGTCTGCCATTGTCCCCGGTCATCGGCCTCGGCTTCCGTTTCGGCGATGCCCGCCGTCAAGAACAAAGCGCTTCCGTCCAAGCGTACGACGCTTACGATCGCGGCCACGTCCGTCGGCCCCCCGATTGTCTGAACCTGAACTGACAGCCGGATGGCACCGAAGAGGCGAGCATCCTCCTCCATCGCGTCTCCCGTATAGACCAGCTTCTCGTAACGGTCCTGCTCGGTTCGCCGATCCTTCGGCTGGAACCCTTCCAGCTTCATCGGAAACCTGGCATCGTAGACGAATACGTCGGGCCTGACCTGCGCCGCGGCGGGCTGCCGTTCCGTCAGCCTGCCTCCGCCGGATGCGCCGTTCGCCGGCTTCCCCTTGCGATCTAGCCAATACCGCGCCGTTCGTCCCGTGCCGGAAGCAGCCGACAGCTGCCGGTATGTCCGCCAACGCCCGCTCCCTCGCTCGTAACAGGCGACCTCCGGTTCCGCCGGCTTCCCGGGCTGGCGATTCGGATCAAGCCAATAGCGAAACCACGCCGCCTGCTCCACATGAATGTCGCCGTCCGCTTCCTCTCCGTGATCGTGACCGCCTGAATGCCTTCCCCACGGAATGTGGTCCCAGGGGCCGATCATGAGTTTGAAGAACAAGTCGCCGGAACGCTCGATGGCGCTTAACCGCTCATAATCGCTTATCGTTCCGGCCAGGAATACGTCGTACCATCCGCCGATGAGGAAAGCAGGAATCGGATGTTTCAGGAAATTTTGCGTCCAGCTCCTCCGCTCCCAATACGCGTCGTATTCGGCATGCTCCCTCCATTCCCGGAAAGCCGGGAAATACGTCTGCAGAATCGGATGCGAGCCATCCTCCATGACCGGATACAACAATTCGTCGGGCGTGCTCTTGCGAACGAGCGTACAATACGCTTCGGCCTTCGCGTCGCCCGCCCGTCTGGCCTCGTCGCGGGCGAGCTGGAACGCCCAAGGCACATGTTCGCCCGCCGCGAACCGGCCTTGCGGGTAGATCATGCCGTGGTAGACATCCGATCCGCACATGCCGGGCGCGATTGCCTTCAGCGAAGGAGGCGCCTTTGACGCTGCCGCCCATTGGGTGCAGCCCTGGTACGAGAAGCCGTACATCCCCACGTGACCATTCGAGCCCGGCAAAGCGGCCGCCCATTCTACGGCGTCGTAACCGTCATCCGCTTCGCGGACGAAGGGATCGAACTCGCCTTCCGATTCGCCGCGCCCCCTCACGTCCTGAATGACCACGATAAAGCCTTGCTGCGCGTACCATACTGGATGAGCCTGCGTTACGGTAGATGCGAGCGTCTTCCCGTAGGGCTGCCTCATCAGGAGCACCGGATACGCGCCCCCCTGCGACGGTCGGTACACATCCGAGTAAAGTACGGTACCGTCCCGCATCGAACAAGGAATGTCGCGCTCCACTAAACATCCGCCAAACCGAATCGCACCCATACCAGCACCTACTTTATGTTAGTTTATATAACTCTAATTTCCGAATAAATCAAAAAACCTCACACATAACTCCCCATAAACACTTATATCCTGCCGCATATCTCACTCGTAACACTCATAATCACGCAAATGCACCTCAATTATCTGAAAATTCATTATCTTATGTCACTTATTATAACGCGTCTAGTCAGCATGTCAACGAAAAAATGTTCGAATGTGATTATTCGTTGTTCATTTTCGTTAAAAAGCGAACATTCGGGATGTAAGGGTTTGCACAAATGATCATTGTTCGACCATGATCGCGAAACAATGCTGCAACTTCGCATGGCTCTCCTTCGTCAATAGAGTAGTTGCTGCCGGGGAGGTGTTCGGTTCATGAGCAAGCGTATTAGACTCATCTTGGTTGTGCTCATTCTCGGAGTCGCGCTAGGCACGGCCCATCGAGCGGACGCCCTATCTTGCGCTCCGCCCGGGCCTGCGTCCGAGGAGCTGAACGAAAGTGCCGTCGTGTTCAAAGGTACGGCCATCGCCGCCAAGCGCAGCGGCCTGACTGCCTTTCGCGTAGAGAGGGGTTGGAAAGGGATAGAGAGCGGCCGGATCGAGTTGTTCGACAACGGCTGGGATCCTTTTCAGCTGAACAAGGAGTACTTGGTGTTCGGGAGCATGCGGGACGGGGAGCTGAGGATGAATCTGTGCGGGAATACCGGCGTCTGGGACGCGAATCGGGATAAGGCGATGCAACAAGCGGACGTGGAGCCTACGGTGTTCGGGGCCGCTTCTTTGGTTGAGGAAGAACCGGCCCAGCCAAGGAGTTTGAAGCTCGGAATAAGAGAGGCATCGACGATCCTGCTTTTTTCCATCCCTGTGTTAGCCTTAATCGTGTGGATGGCCCGGAGGCGCCGCCGAAGTAGGTAGCCGGCGCGTGCAATTTGATAAAAAAAAAACGCAGAACCGGCAACCGGCTCTGCGTCTTGCTTATATCGATTCGATTATTCCGCGAAATGATGATGCCCGATCTTCGCGACGACGTCCAGGCTGGACCAGAACGATCCTTTGGACACCTTCGGATTAAAGAAATAAACCGCGCCTTTTACGTTGTTCTTGCCGTTGAGCGCGTCCTTAGCGGCGCGCAGCACGCTGGCGTTCGGAGCGGCCTTGTCGAGCAGTCCGTTATGCGCCGGCGGGAACTGTTTGCCGGAGTAGATGACGTCGCGGATGGAATCCGGGAACCTGGCATCCTTCACGCGGTTAAGAATGACGTTGGCGACCGCAAGCTGCCCTTCATAGGACTCGTACCCGGCCTCGACCATCGTGATCTTCGCCAGCAGCGTGTAGTCCTGCTCCGTGTACGGTTTCGCAGGTTTGTCGAAGATGGACGGCATGACGACCCGAAGCGACGTTCCCTCCTTGATGCCGTCGGCAGTTTTCATCTCGTTGCGGACAAGCAGCTCCGCTTGGCTCGTGCCGAATGCTTTGACGATCTCGCCCAGACCGTTCTCCTCCGTCACGACCGCGGGCTGCACCGTCGTCAGCTCGGCCGCTTCCTCTTCCTTGTTCCACTTGACCTTCGCATGCAGCAATTCGGCCACATGGCGCAGCGGAACGTACATTCTTCCGTCCTCGATGAACGGCGCTTCATCCATGACGTATCGGGCTTTATTAAAGTAAACGACCGGCACGCCGTCGCCCAGCACGATCGTATCGCCGAGCGCGGTCTCGATTGTCGTTTCTTCGTTTTTCTTGTCCCAGCCAATTTTCTTCGCCTTGAACAGATCCGCGACGAGCGCCACCGGCACAAACAATCTGCCGTCCAGCATTATCGGCGGTTCGGACAGCTTTACGGCCTCCCCGTCCAGCTTGATGACCGTATCCTGAGCGGCTTTCGCGCCCCATGGCGCGGCCGAAGCCGACATCGGCAAGGCGAGCAGCATCATGGCTGCCACAACGATATGTATCCATCTTTTATATTTTCGTTTGGTTGTTCCGATCATGATTACCTCCTTGCAATCGCTAATGCTGTACTGTGTTACCCCGATCCCCTTTGGCCTCGCCAAATTATAGCACAGCATAAAGCGTTTGCAGGATTAACATTTTTTCAGAATTGGAGCAGGCATGCCTCCCCGCATTGCGCGATCCCTTCGGCAACGATGCGAAACTACCAGTATTTTCGCGATGATTCCTACTAATATCCTTGATATAATTCAAAGGTTGGATTTTTATCGAGGAGGAATGATTATGTATCGACGGACAGGCTTAATGGCTAAACTAACATTCGCCACGATTATTCTAGCGGGTTTGTTCATGCCGAAAGCTTCTTCTGCCTCGAATCTTCCATTCGACGACATTGACGATAGCTATGCTAAACAAGCGATAATAGATTTATACAACAAAAAGATTATAACGGGGACTTCGAGCACGAGCTTCTCCCCAACAAGGTCGATGACGAGGGCCGAATTCATTGCCGTGCTGAATCGACTGCTGAAGCTCGAGCAGGTTTTCAGCCCGGTCTCGCCCTATGCGGATGTTCCGAAGAGCGCCTGGTATTACGGCTGGATTCAGGCAGCCGTTCAGCTTGAGCTGGTAAGCGGGACTTCCGCGACAACCTTCGCTCCGAACAAGCAGATTACGCGGCAGGAAGCCGCCGTTCTTTTAACGAATGCCCTAAAACTGTCGGGGAACACAAACGGCAGCGGCGTCTCATTTAAGGACATAGACGATATAGCCGAATGGGCGCTTGATTCCGTTGCGGAGGTTAACAAGCTTAAGCTTATGGTAGGCGATGATCACAGCCGCTTCCGCCCTTCCGACCCGATCAAACGGCAAGAAGCCGCCATTCTCCTATCGCGCGTTCTGAAGCAGGACGGCTGGGAAGCGGAGCTGAATGCCGCACCTGACGATCGGATCGTGATGGGATGGCAATACGGGCAGACGGTGGACGAATACACGAGCACGATCAAAAAGTCGAACGTGAATACCTTGTCTCCACGTTGGTATTTTGTCGGCAACACGGGCGAAGTCACGGATGTAACCGATAGCTCGCTCGTCACCTGGGCGAAAAAGAATAACAAAAAAGTATGGGCCATGGTCGGCAATCGCTCCAACCAAGAGGCGACCCACGAGCTGCTATCCAGTGCAACGGCCAGGAACAACGCGGTGAATCAATTAGCCGCGAAAGCGAAACAATATGGCGTGGACGGACTTAATCTCGACTTCGAAAATGTCGCTCCCGCCGATCGCGCGTATTTCACAGCCTTTGTGACGGAGCTGGCCGCCAAGCTGCATGCGATGAACAAAACGCTGTCGGTCGATGTCTCTCCCGACCTCGGCACCGACTGGACGGAAGCGTTCGATTATGCCAAGCTCGGCAAGCAAGCGGATTATATAGTGTTGATGGGGTATGACGAGCATTATGGCGGCAGCTTGTATCCGGGGCCCAATGCCTCTCTGCCCTATGTTCGAAGTGCCATAAACACTTTGATGAAGGCCGTCGACCCTGCGAAAATCATTCTTGCGCTGCCTTTCTATAATCGCGACTGGACGCTCAATCCGAACGGAACCGCAGCGTCCTCCTCGTACCTGACATTTACCGAGCAGAACGGGCTGATCGAGAAGCTATCGCTCCGGCCTGTATGGGATGCGGAGTTAGGCCAATATGTGGCCGGTTATACCAAGCAGTCGCTCGTTCACTCCATCTGGATCGAGGACGGCCGGTCCTTGATTGCCAAATACAAGCTTGTCGCAACCAAAGGCTTGGCCGGAATCGCCTATTGGCATATCGGCGGCGAGAGCCCGGATATTTGGCCGAGCATGCGCAATGCCGAGCGTTATTACGATTATCGATTCGAAACGGGTAATTCATAATTATAGTGTGGTTTCACGACAAAAAATCATTCGCTTCTTTTTGAAGAGGCGGATGATTTTTTTCATTGATTCAACAGTGATCGGCAAGATCGCATTGCGCCGATATTATTTTGTCGTTGTAGCGAAACGATGGTCTCCGATAAGAATAAAGCTAGTTGTTTCATATTGATTATCCCAAAATAAGATCGACAGCACATAGATTGAATCCATATCGACTTCTCCGGGTTTGGCGAATGCCATAGGCTCCAATTTTTTCAATTGGCCGCTGCTCTCGTTTTGAAAAACGTAAGAAACAGTATTAATCTTTTCGTCCACACCACCATTTCCATACGCCTCGAATACATCATTTTTGGGATTGCCGAGACCAATATCTCTGTTGGTTCGAAATCGATTCGTCAAGTTATCGCCGGCATCAATGATGAATCCAGCTGCCTTGTTTTCTCTGTAATACACTTCAAGACCTTCATACATGTACCTACCCAAAAATTCATCGTCCGGTTCCCCCAAAATCGCTTCCACTTCTTCCTTTGTCATGCCCAAGGCGAACGTTGCGCCGGTAACGGAATCCTTCACGTGGAGATCTTCCACCGTAAACTCGCCAGGATCGTCGCTGATCCAGATTGTCTCCGTCTCCTCGTCCCAGCCGACTTCCTTGCCCAGCGACTCGCCGACGAACCGAATCGGCACATACGTCGTCCCCTTATACACAAACCCCTGCTTGTCCGGATCCGGCGTTTCCTTTACGCCATTAAACTTATACGTGAGATTTTTAAAAAACACATCGATCCGGGTTGAACCTACAGCCGCATAAGCGGTCGTCGCGCTGAGCATCGCGCAGCATACAAAGCCCGCGACAAACGATTTGAATTGAACGCGCATGGCAAGCCTCCTCAAACCTTGTTATGATGGATAACGATTCACAATCATTCCCATTTTGTCACGGGAGAATAAATTTTTCTATATTAACTTGTAACGAATCCTACCTTAAGCGGTCTAATTGCTGTTAGGACGTGAGAATGTGACCACCGATTTCGAGCAAATCTACGCCGAATACTTCAAGCCCGTATACGCCTTTGCGTTATCGCTAAGCCAAGATGCCGCCGTCGCCGAAGAGATTACGCAGGATACCTTCTTTAAGGCGATGAAGAAGATCGATTCGTTCCGAGGCGAATGCAAAATGAGCGTCTGGCTCTGCCAAATTGCCAAAAACAGCTACTTTTCCTATTTGGACAAGCAGAAGAGGCAGGTGCCGACGATCGATCCGGACTACGCCGGGCAATCCGGCGAAACGTTTGAAGCCGCGCTTGCGGACAAGGAACAGGCGTTCCGCGTCCATCAGGCTTTGCACCGGCTCGGCGAACCGTACAAGGAAGTGTTCACCCTGCGGGTGTTCGGGGAGCTGCCGTTCGCCCAAATTAGCTTGCTGTTCGGGAAAACCGAGAGCTGGGCAAGGGTGACCTTCCATCGCGCCAAACAGCAATTAATCGTCAAGCTTGAGGAGGAACAAACATGAGCACCGCCAAATGCGAAATCATTAAGGATTTATTGCCTCTCTACGTGGACGAGGTGTGCAGCGAGGCAAGCCGGCAGTTCATTGAGGAGCATCTCGCCGAATGCAATAGCTGCCGGCTCGCGCTCGCGGACATCGAAGTCGCGCTGCCGCTGCCCCCGTCGATGCTGGAGGCGAACCGCCGGGAAGGGACGGCCATCCAATCCCTCTCCGCGTTCTGGAGCCGCGCGAAGCTGAGAGCGTTTCTGAAAGGGGCCGTTATCGCGGTTTCCTTATGCACCGTCCTGCTGCTTGGTTACGTCGGTTTGTTCCAATGGAACATCCGCCCCGTCCCTTCTGACGTCATCCAAATCTCGGACGTGTCCCGGCTGTCGGACGGCCGGATCGTCTACCACGTGAAGATTACGGACGGGTATGATCTGAACCAGACCAATTTCGAAACCGACGAATCCGGCAACTTTTACGTCACCCCGGTACGTCCCGTCGTGAAGAAGAAACCGATCACCGAAGTGGGCCTGTTCAATATGTACTACACGTTCGACGAAGCGGAAAACAACGCCTACCAGGCGAACTTTGGCAACGGCAAGGCCATCGAGGCGCTGTACTTCGGAAGCGAGAAGGATCCCGTGCTCGTGTGGAAAAAAGGAATGGAGCTGCCGCCTGCGAGCGTGGAAGTCGAAGCTCATTTCGCGCAGGACCACTAAGTAGGCAATACTAATGAGGGAGCGTGCCATGGCAACGGCAATGGCAATCGTCGCGTAGCGCGGCACGCAATCGAATCGGCAGAGCAAGCGACCGCCATGCGGGGGCTTGCTCTTTTTGAGCTGCACCAGGTTCTGCAGCTTCTGCGCGGTCTTCTACGACACCCATGCGCCGTGTCCCCTTCGCCGCCGGGCGCTCCCAAGATCGGTCCGGAGGCTGAGGTATAATAACCGAGTACTTAATATACTGTTTATATAACATACAATTACTGAGGAGTGATAAAAAATGTCGCGAAACGCAATCGAAGTGCGCAGACTCGGCAAATCGTACAAGGACAAAGCCGTGCTTGACGGTCTTAATCTATCCGTGCCTGCGGGCTCCATCTTCGGGCTGCTCGGCCCGAACGGCGCCGGCAAAACGACGCTCATCCGGATTCTGTCCACGTTGACAGCGCCGGATGAAGGATCGGCAAGCATCGCGGGTTACGACGTCGTCGCCGACAAGAAGGAAGTCAAGCGGTCGATCAGCTTGACCGGACAATTCGCGGCCGTCGACGAGGTGTTGACCGGCGAAGAAAATCTGCGACTGATGTGCCGGTTATCCGGGTTGTCGGCGGCGAAGACGAGCGAACGCACGGCGGAGCTGCTGAAGCAATTCGACCTTGAGACGGCGGCCGGCAAGCGGGCCAAAACCTACTCCGGCGGCATGCGGCGCAGACTAGATCTCGCCCTTAGCCTTGTGGTGAACCGCCCCGTCCTGTTCCTCGACGAACCGACGACGGGCCTCGATACCATCAGCCGCCGCGCCTTGTGGGAGATGATCCAGAAGCTGAAGCAGCAAGGCATGACAATTTTCCTGACGACGCAATATTTGGAGGAAGCCGACGAGCTCGCCGACCTGATCGCCGTCATTCACGGCGGCCGCATCGTCGCCCAAGGCACCCCGGAAGAGCTGAAAGCCCGGGTCGGCGGAGAGGTTATCGAACTGCGGAACGGCCGCGACGAGCTCATCCGGTCGATTCCGACGAGCGGCGGCCTAGCAGACATCCGGCAATCGATGAACGAGCTTGCCGTCCTCTATCCGCCGGACACGAGAATCGGCATTCGCAAGCCGAGCATGGACGACGTGTTCCTCGCTTTAACGCAAGAGCCGTCAACCAAGAAGGAAAAGGAGGTATCCGTTTCATGAGAACCTTGCTAACGACAAACGCCATGTTCATAGGGCGCAGCCTGCGCCACAGCATTCGGAACGTCGAAGCGCTGCTGATGGCCATTATGCTGCCTATATTTCTTATGCTGCTGTTCACGTACGTATTCGGAGGCGCGATCGACTCGGGCGGCGATTACGTCAATTACGTCGTGCCGGGCATTATTTTGTTATGCGCGGGCTTCGGGGCGTCCAGCACGGCGGTCGATGTGGCCACTGACATGACGAACGGCATCATCGACCGATTCCGCACGATGCCGATCCAAGCGACCGGCGTCGTGACGGGCCATGTCGTCGCCAGCTTGGCACGCAACCTGGTGGCCACCTGCGTCGTCATCGGCGTCGCACTTCTTGTCGGCTTCGAGCCGTCCGCCAGCCCCGCGGAATGGCTCGCGGCTTTCGGGCTCATCGCCCTGTTCATCCTCACATTCACTTGGCTATTTGCGGCGATCGGCCTCGTGACGGGCAGCCCTGCTGCGGCGAGCGGCTACGGCTTCGCGCTCCTGTTCCTCCCGTACTTGTCGAGCGCCTTCGTGCCGACGAATACGATGCCCTCTTGGCTGCAGGGCTTCGCGAACCATCAGCCGATCACGCCTGTCATCGAGACGATCCGCGGGCTGCTCTCCGGCACGCCGATCGGCGACACCGGCTGGCAGGCTGCACTCTGGTGTGTCGGCATTCTGGCGGCCGCCATCGTTTGGGGCGCTATCGCTTTCGCTCGGAAATCGCGGCAATAACACGTGCGCAAGCTGAAAGGGACCTGGTCTCCATCGCCGGATGGAAACGAGGTCCCTTTTTTCCGTTCGTACTTTTTCCGTTCGTACTTTTCCCCTTCGTCGCTTGCCTTGATCCTTTGAATCATATTTACAATTACGACACTGAGTGTTATTATATAATTACGTAATTACGTTATTAAATAATTTAATCGAGGTGATTCGCTTGACCAGAGATTACGGAAAGGAACTGGACTCGCTCAAGCAGCAGCTTGACCAGCTTCAAGCAAGCTTTGAGCGGTTTGCCAATCAAGCATCGCGTCAATCCCCGTTGCCCGGCAACGGCAGCGGCAGACAACTACATGCCGAAGACGTACAAGACCCGCAAGACATGGGCGCCTTTTATTTCTCGGGACAATTCAAGGGCGAGAACGGGCGCTACAAATGGGAGCCGCAGGAACGCTCCGTTCGGCGCCTGCTCGACCTCGACGGCGACAAAACGGCCAAAATTTTATCGGCGCTCGGCCACAAACAGCGGATCGATATCCTGCGAGCCGTCTTGCAAGAGCCGCTGACGGGAGCTGAACTAGTGGATCGCTTGAATATGGGAACAACAGGACAACTTTACCATCACATCAAAGCTTTGCAAGGAGCCGATCTCCTCGCGCAAGAGGAACGCGGCGGCAAATATACCTTTCCCGGCCATCGGGCGCTACCGTTCCTGCTGTTATTGGCCGCGGCGTCGGAGCTTCTGGATACGAGCGAATACATGGAGTTGGCGGAGGCCAGAAATCATGCCGGCGACTATTTAGGAGCTTCGCCGGAACAATATGATCCGCACCATTTATTAAGATCGGTATTGGAAAACTCGATTCTCGAGCATCAAGCCGGCTATTGCTCCGACGTGAGCGTCGTTTTTCACAACGATGGCAGCGTGACAGTGGCCGATAATGGCAGAGGCATCCCCGTTCAGGCTTTTCCCAATTCGGAAAAACCTCGCGTGCAAGCGGTTCTCACTGAAATTAGCCGATTCGCCACCGCTACCATCCATTCTCCGGGCGGCGAAAAAGGGATCAGCATGCCGATCGTCAACGCATTGTCTCAAAGGCTTACGGTCGAGGTGCGAAGAGAAGGCAAAGTGTTCCGTCAGGATTATAAGCACGGTATCCCGCAAACGTCCCTTCTCACCGTCGGACTCACGAGCGAAACCGGAACCAGCCTGACGTTTCTACCCGACAAAAACATCTTCCAAATCGGCTTTGATCATAGATTGTTCGCCAATGAAATAACGGGCATCACGAAAACCGCTCCAAACTTAAAGATCCATCTGCTTGAGGATTAAAGGTAATGCCAAAATGGAGCAGCAGCCATCGCGCGCCGCTCCTTACCCCCGACTTCCGCCCAGGTTCGCCACCTGCCAAAGTCTATTCCTCATCGGGCCGTCTGACGGTAAAATAAAGCCATGTTTGACTAAGGGAGCGAATGACGATGCATTACGAGCAGAAAGTCCGACACGAAATCGCCGTCTGGGAGCATCAATTGTTCAAGCCGCCCGGCTGGCTGGAGCGAACCTCGAAGACGATCGGCACTCGAATCAACAATTTGATTCCCCCGAAGGTTCACAACGTCATTACGACGACCATCAAGTCGATCGTGCGCACGGCGCTGTTCGGCGCGGAGTATTCTCCGCATCGGCCCGTGCAGCGGGATATCGGGCTGGAGCTTACGGATCAAGAAGCGAAGCGTCTCTTCTCCTTATACCAAAAAATCGCGACGGCCGAAGGCGCGGGCACTGGCGCAGGCGGTTTTGTGCTGAATCTCGTGGACTTCCCGGCGCTGATCGCGATAAAGATGAAGATGTTGTTCGAGACGGCCCATGTTTACGGGTATGATACGAAGCAGTTCGACGAGCGGGTTTTTATTCTGAAGGTGTTCCAGCTCACGTTCTCCGGACATGGGCAACGCGCCAGACTGCTGGATTCGATCAAGAGGTGGAATACGGAGAAGAAACAGTGGGTATCGGAAGCCGATTATTCGACCAACCTGGACTGGGAGACGTTCCAGAAGGAATACCGCGATGCCATCGACTTCCGTAAAATGCTGCAGATGGTGCCGGGCATCGGCGCGGTTGCCGGCGCTTGGGCGAATTATACCATTCTCGAGGAGCTTGGCGAATCCGCCATGAACGCCTACCGATTAAGAAGATTAAACGACGACGCAGACAGAATGCTCGAATAAATGGGGAGTCATGGGTTCTCGAACAAAAAACCACTCTCCTCCGCATCGTCGATACGAAAGTAGAGTGGCTTGGCTTTTCTCATTTGGCCCCCATGCAGCGCCGAGTCTCGACGTATTGCTCGATGCCGTCCAGGATGCGCTCCAGTCCGAAGGCCAAGTCATCCTCGATCGGATTACCCGTCTCTCCGGTGTAGGCGCCGGACATGATCAGCGGGGACAGGAACGGGAATTGTCCCGGCTTCACGAGCTCCTGAAGAGCGGTGGTATAATCCAGCCCGTTAAAGGCGTCCATGGTCCCCCCCGCTTGCAGCACAAGCGCCTGATCCCGTTCGATCAAGCCGCAGGCTCTCGAATAGCTGCTGACGAGAAGAAGAAACGACATTTTCTCGAAATCGTTCACCGGAAAATCGCGCATGATGCGCAGCATCCAGTCGATGACGCGCAGGTTGTTCGGCATGAGCGGCAAGCCCTGAATCGGAATGTCGGCGTACCACGGATGATCGCGGAAGACCCCGACGCAGACGCGCACGTACTCCTTCATTTGCTCCCGCCAGCTATCCCCTTCGCGCTCTTCCGGAATCGGAATGTCGCACACGGCGTCCTGCATAAGCAGGAGAAGATCATTTTTGCTTGATACGTATCGATACAGGGACATGGTCGTAAAACCGAGCGATTGCGCGACTCTTGCCATCGACACCGCCGCAAGCCCTTCCGCGTCCGCGATCGCGATGGCCGCCTGCACGATTTGCGGAATGCTGAGCTCGCCCTTTGGCCCCCTGCGCTGCTTCTTCATGATGCCCCAGCCCAGCTTGACGCTTTCGGGGAGACGATTGATCGCTTCTTCATTGTACTGGTCGTTGCTTGACATAGAACCCGCGCCCTCCGCTGCTGCATTTGTATACTTGATATACAGTATATCATAAGGGGGTCACGGCAACACCAGTTCGAACAACCCATCGGTCTCGCCGCCGCAGCCGGCCAGCTTATATTCCGTTCCACGTTCCGTCCCCGCCTTCTCGATCGATTCGCAGAAATCCACCCTTTTATCCGGCACTCCGAACGCATCGTGTGTATTATCGTAACGGAACCGGATCGTATCCCCCGCGAAATTCAGATTATAAAAGATCGGACCGCCTTCGATCGTATACTGGACGACCTGCACGTCGTCATGTTTGCCGCCTTCCACATTGCTCACGAACGTCTCCCACTCCTCGGCATTCGCGTATTCGCCGGTCGGCTCGCCAACGACGTCGCCGTTCGCCTTCGCCTGCTCCGAGTCGTATTGAACCTCCCAGATCAGCTCGTACAGCGCTTTGGTCGCTTCCTTCGTCAGCGTATAACCCGTGCCGGTGTCGCTTACATAGGTGAACATGCCATGATCGCTGCCGGCATCCAGCCACAAGTGGATTTCCTTCCGCTTGCCGCCTTGATCGATCACGACATCGTAATCGGGGAACGACACATCGAGCTGCCCTTCCATTTTGTCGGCGGATTTGACCGCTTTCGAAAAGGCCGCAATCTCATCTTTCCCCTCGAACGCGGCGTACGGCTTCTCATTCACGCGCATGAAGTCCAGCGACCTGCTTACAACGACCCTGTTGCCTTGCATATCTCCGCCCTGCGTCCCGGCTGCATTCGTAGCCGTCGGAGCTGCTTCACC
Organism: Paenibacillus sp. LHD-117; assembly: GCF_030929555.1. Lineage (GTDB taxonomy): Bacteria > Bacillota > Bacilli > Paenibacillales > Paenibacillaceae > Pristimantibacillus. The sequence goes on from NZ_JAVFVT010000051.1 coordinate 22,909, forward strand.
TTGCTTGCCGGCGCCGCAGCCAGCTATGGCCATGCCCAAGACGATGCTCATCCCGATCAATAATAGGCGTCTCATCTTCATTCCCCCCTCTTTTTTTATCAATAACGAAACTCACGAAGCAAAAGGTGCAAAACTCCCTGGCCTCCAAAAAATAGCAGCAGGCATTAGCAGGTCATAAAGTCCTAAACTACTTTTGTTCGATTGAACAATCGTATCCGTTAGTGGTATCATTATCCAGAAACCGAAACCTAAATCCAATAAAGCGAGGCGGTATTCCAAATGGAAACAGAGAACACGGTCACTATAACGGTAGAAACCACGGTTCACGCACCGGTCGAAAAAGTATGGGCATACTGGACAGAGCCGCAGCATATTACCCAGTGGTCTTTTGCTTCCGATGACTGGCATGCGCCGCATGCCGAAAATGAGTTAAAGGCCGGCGGAAAATTCCTTACGCGAATGGAAGCGAAGGATGGAAGCTTTGGATTTGATTTTGGCGGAGTTTACGATGAGGTAGTAGAAAACAAACTTATTTCTTACACGCTTGGAGACGGAAGAAAAGTCAAAATTACATTTATTAGTCAAGAGAACGGCACTCGGATCATCGAAGATTTCGAAGCGGAAGGCACCAATCCCGTTGAAATGCAACAAGCAGGCTGGCAGGCGTTTATGGACAATTTTAAAACATATAGCGAAACTACGAATCAAGCTTAGGCAAAATGAATCGGACAAGCAGATTGAACCTTCCTTTCGGAAGGTTTTTTCTTTTATTGAACATTTACAGCAAAGGCGCCATCTTCAGCCCAAAAAAAATGATGCCGCCGATGCCCAGCAGAACGATGAGGCCGTACAGGGCTGACGCGGCGTATGGACGCGCGTTGCCGGCTGGAAGCCTGCATTCCAGCCACTTGGCCGCAGAAACGATCGCCATCCCTTGCGCGAGGAACAAGGATGTCCACAGGGCTTGATTAACCGCTCGATAAACGGGCTGCTCCAGATCCGTCAGAACAAGGAAAAGGAAGGGGATGCCTATAACGATAAATAACAGGAGCCCGTTAAGCACGGAGGCGCGCCAGGCTGATTTAGGCAGAAAACCTGCGCAGGAGCGCATAAGCAATTCCGGACATCGACCCGGCGGAGAGGAACGCGAAGAGCTGGATGCTGAACAACCCTCCCCATGTAAAATCCGGCACGCTATCGGACATGATCGCGGCGACTCTCATATAAAGCCGCGAAAGCAAACCGACGGGCTGGCTTACCGCAAAACCGGCGATAAGGGCAACCGCTAGATTCCGTATGATCGGCAGCAGCTTGCGGAATCGATTCGCGGTTTTTTCAGTTGCGGTTGCGGTTGCGGCAGGATTCATAGTCGTTAGCCTCCGATAGAATCAGATAAAAAAGGATGCCATTTTCCCTCAATCTTACTATACAAGAAGGCGCCTATATAGCGCGTTTTTCGAAAAAAATAGGTTCGCGAGGCGTATCTATTCCGTGCGCCGCCCCTCGCGTACGGCGAGCCGGCCGCATAAAAAAACAACAAAAAGGACTGCCGCGGAAAGTCCGGATGACTTTCGCGACAGCCCCGAACCGGAACTGGTTTTGTATTTGTGCTTGCCTAGCCGCTTGCTACTAGCCAATCACTCTCCGTTACTCGTACCAGTACCCCTTGTGCCCCTTCTCGATCCGCATCAGCGCTTCCATATAATAGTAGTCGCCCCAGATCATGAAGTCGTCGGGGGAGCTGCCGCCGCGCACGCTGTACGAGCCACGCTCCAACAAACCTTGCGCGTCAGGCTTATCCTTCGTGTAATAATGCTCCGCGAGACCTTTCATGGTCAGACTCAGGCCCTCTTCCAAAGCTGGACGAGCCTCGTGTCCCTCCGGCAATACCTTCAGCAATTCCAGGATGCCGCAAGCCGTGATGGCAGACGCCGAGCTGTCGCGTTTCGTCTCCGCGTTCACCGGCGCGTTGAAGTCCCAGTAGACGACATGATCCTCCGGCAGCCGATCCAGGAAATAACGAGCGAGACGTACCGACGTCTCCAAATACTTCTCGTCGCGCGTGTAATGATAGGATAACGCAAAGCCGTAAATGCCCCAGGCCTGCCCGCGCGTCCACGTCGAACCGTCCTTATAGCCTTGGTGCGTTCCGCCTCGCTGCGCGTCGCCCGTCTCTTGGTCGAAGTAGAACGTATGATAGGACGAATCGTCTCCGCGGACAAGGAATCGGCGGCTCTGATCGGCGTGCGTAACCGCAACGTCGTAATACTTCCGGTCGCCTGTCACTTGATGCGCCCAGTAGAGCAGAGGCAAGTTCATCAGACAATCGATGATGATGCGGCCCCCGTTATGCGGATCTCCCTTCGGTCCCCATGCCTGAATGATCTGCAAGTTCGGCCGCCAGCGCTCCATGAGCGCGTCCGCTGCCTCGATCGTCAATTGTTTGGCCTCTTCGTCGCCTTCGATCATCCATTGCGCTTTAGAAGACAACGAGTAGAGGAAGCCGATATCGTGATGGTCGAGCGCGACGCGGTTGTCAAGGCGCTGCCTGAAGCTCGCCACCGTTTGCCGCGCCGCTTCCCTGAACGCTTCGTCCCCGGAATATTCGTAACAGAGCCAGAGAAGGCCCGACCAGAAGCCGTCCGTCCAATCCGTGTTGTCATTCAGCAAATATTCGTCGTTCAAGCTAACATGGGGAAATTGACCTCCGAATCGCTCCATGTTTTGTTTCGTCTTCCGTACTGCGTCATCCATGATATGCAGCCACATGCGCATCCCTCTTCCCATTGGTTTCTACCATGAGCATACCAAAATATCCGCGGCGACAGTTCAGTTCTCTTGTGCTAGACTGTAGTTATATTGCGGTTTTTTGGAAGGGGTTGCATCCGCATGAACCGTCTGATGTTTGTCGATTTCCATGACGCGCCAATTCATGGAAAGCTTCAGATCGAAGCCGAGCCCGGCTACAAAGGTTACTTTCACTACCATCAAGGCATAGAGCTCCTTTACGTCCATCAAGGCGATGGCAGCGTCATTCTCGATCAGAACGTTTACCCCATTGAGCCCGGAACGTTGTTCCTCTTCCAGCCTTACCAGCTTCATTACGTCAAAGCATCGACCGAATCGGCAACCTATGTCCGATCAATCATTCACTTCGAGCCCAACACACTCCAAACCGCGCTGCAATCCTTCGGCAGTTTAGCCGTCGCATTGAAGCGAATCTGGCGGGAGCGTTTAACGACGCAAGTATTCCGGGGTTTCGGCAACCGCCATCCGGCAGAGCCGCTTTACCGGTATTACGGCGAGCTGCTCGAACAAGCGACGCCGGAAGGCCGGCTATCGCTGCTCGCGGCGCTGCTCACGCAGCTTCTCGTCTTCCTGGACGCCGAAGGCGCCTATCCGCAGGACAAGTCGCCAGCCGTATCCCGGTCGGCTTCGCATACGGAGTCCATTCTGGAGTGGATCGAGAAGCATTTCGACAAGCCGTTCAAGTTGGAGGAGCTGGCGAGCGACCTCCATTTGTCCAAATATCATGTCTCCCGTCTGTTCCGGGAAGAAACCGGCCATACCGTCACCGATTATTTGCTTGCCCGGCGCATTCAGGAGGCTTGCTTGCTGCTCATCTCTTCCGACCGGTCCGTCGAGGAGATCGGCGCGAAGGTCGGCTGGCCCATCCCGTCCCACTTCTCCAGCCAGTTCCGCAAGTGGGTCGGCTGTACGCCCTCGCAATACCGGGGCAAACAATCGATCCTCCTGCAGCAGAATGCGGATACGCCCATATGAGTGTTACCGTGCGCTGCAGGTTCGTTTCGCGGACCTGCAGCCGACAAGCTGGCGCTGCCGCGCGCTGCAGGTTCGTTTCGCGGACCTGCAGCCGCCAAACCGGCGCTACCACGCACTGCAGGTTCGTTTCGCGGACCTGCAGCCGACAAGCTGGCGCTGCCGCGCGCTGCAGGTTCGTTTCGCGGACCTGCAGCCGACAAGCTGGCGCTGCCGCGCGCTGCAGGTTCGTTTCGCGGACCTGCAGCCGCCAAACCGGCGTTGCCGCGCGCTGCAGGTTCGTTTCGCGGACCTGCAGCCGCCAAACCGGCGTTGCCGCGCGCTGCAGGTTCGTTTCGCGGACCTGCAGCCGCCAAACCGGCGCTACCGCGCGCTGCAGGTTCGTCTCGCGAACCTGCAGCCGCCCCACCACCTTCGCCTACGCCCTCGTCCGAAGCTGCTCCTCCAGCATGGCGACGAACTCGCCCGCCTCGTATGGTCGCTGGACGCCGTCGCCGAAAGCGCGCGCCTGCAGACCGCCGCTCGCGAGCTCCTTGTCGCCGACGACCGCCGCGTACGGGATTTTGCGGAGCTGGGCTTCGCGGATGCGATAGCCGAGCTTCTCCTTCCTGTCGTCGACTTCGACTCTGATCCCCGCGGCCGCCAGACGCTCCCGCAACTCCGATGCGTATGCTTCATGCGCCTCCGCGACGGGTACGATTATCGCTTGAACCGGCGCCAGCCAGAGCGGGAACGCCCCCGCGTAATGCTCGATCAGGATGCCGAGGAAACGATCGATCGAGCCGTAGACGGCGCGATGGATGACGATCGGCGTTTGTTTCTCGTTCCGCTCGTCGACGTACGAGAGGCCGAACTTCTCCGGCATTTGGAAGTCGAGCTGGACCGTTCCGCATTGATGGCTCCGGCCGAGCGCGTCCTTGATGTGGAAGTCGATCTTCGGTCCGTAGAACGCGCCGTCGCCCGGATTCAGCGAATAGGGAATGCCAGCCGCGTGCAGCACGTTCCGCAAAGCCGCTTCCGCCAGCTCCCACTGCTCGTCGCTGCCCATGGAGTCGTCCGGCCTTGTCGACAGCTCCAAACTATACGAGAACCCGAACAGATCGTAAATCGTTTGAATGAGCTCGATCGTCCGCATGATTTCCTCTTCCACTTGTTCGGGTCTCGCGAAAATGTGCGCGTCGTCTTGGCAGAACGTCCGCACCCGGAACAGTCCGTTCAGCGCCCCGCTGAATTCGTACCGGTGCACTTGCCCGAACTCCGCGTACCGAATCGGCAGCTCCCGATAGGAATGCTTCCGGTTCTTGAACATCAGCATATGTCCCGGGCAATTCATCGGCTTCACCGCAAAATGCTGCCCATCCAGCTCCGAGAAATACATGTTGTCGCGGTAATGCTCCCAGTGCCCGGACTGCTCCCACATCGCCCTGTTCATGATGAACGGCGTCCGCACCTCGTCGTATCCGAACTTCGCCAGACATTCCCGGGACAACCGCTCCAGCTCATTCCGAAGCACCGTCCCTTTGGGCAAATAAAACGGCATCCCCGGCGCCTCGTCCGCGAACATGAACAGCTCCAGCTGCTTGCCGAGCTTTCTGTGATCGCGCTTCTGCGCCTCCTCCTGCCAAGCCAGGTACGCGTCAAGCTCCTCCTGACTCCCGAAGGCAACGCCGTAAATCCGCTGCAGCACGGCGTTATTGCTGTCTCCGCGCCAATATGCGCCCGCAATATTGAGCAGCTTGAAAGCCAGCCCGGCCGCAGCGCCGCCTACGCTCGGTACCATACCTTCCATACCGATATCCGCGAACGCCCCCTGCTCATAAAGCGCCACATCCTCCGCTTCCGCATGCCCTCGCAGCTCCTCCAGCTTCCAATTCTCGCCCCTCGACTCGAATAGGCGCAGCGCTTCCGCATGCGGGATCTTACGCCATCCGATTGGCTGATTCTCGGCCAGTATCGCCCGCATCTCTTCCTCGACAGATGCCAGTTCCTCCGCGGCAGGCGGCTGTTCCAGGACGCCTTGGAAGTCGAAGTCGTAATAAAAGCCCTGATTCGTCAGTCCGCCTATCCCGAGCCGAGCGCCCGGATAACGCCGCTGGACGGCCGCCGCCAGCAGCATGGACGCCCCCATCCTCAGTTGTCCCTCTTGATGATCGTGATTACATTTAACCTTCACTCCTTCGTTTTTTTTTGGAAAACAAAAAAAGCCCGTCCGCAAAGGGACGAGCTTGCTCGTGGTTCCACCCAAATTCAATTTGTTTCATAACCCGTGCGCACGCTCGCAGTTTGACGACGGCCAATTGTTTATGGTCCGCACATCCGAGCTCCGCTCGCAATGGATTCGTAAAACAAATCCTTAGCTATCCTGTAACGGGAATGCCCGGCGATCCTTACACTCATGTGCCCGCGCAAAGCCTCATGATTTCAGAACCGCAGCTGCAAGGGGGTAAACGCTCGTCATTCCCGAAAGGGCTCTCAGCCGGGTCCCCTCTCTCTGGGCGGTATGCGCGACGCGCTCATGTCCTTGGTCATTGCTATTATTCCATCTATTTAATGCTGTTAACGACAAAAAAGCGCGTCGTCCGCAAAGGGACGAGCGCGCTCGTGGTTCCACCCAAATTCGATTTACGGCCGGCCTTACGGAGCGCCGCCAAATCCTTCAGCATTCGATAACGGGAATTCCCGGCGATCCCTACACTCGCGGAACGGGGCCCCGTCCTCATGATTTCGGCATCGCGGCTACAAGGGGGTAAACGCTTGTGATTGCCGAAGGGGCTTTCAGCCGTGTCCCCTCTCTCTGGGCGGTATCCGTAAGCGAGCATGTCCTTGATCTCAGCCATTTGATTTGTTCTCATTCTATGCAGTCCATCCACAATTGTCAATACCTTACTGTTTCTGGCTAGGATGAACTATTTAATTTCGTAAATTTTGTAGATCTCGTCGAGCATGAGATTCGCCGCGATCACGCCGCCTGCCGTGTTCCAAATCGCGTCGTCCACACGAATGGCTTTATTGTTTTTCACGACATTAAGACTTTGCCAAAGCGGATCGTTCAGCATTTCTTGTTCCATTTCCGTGCCTTTGCCGTCTCCGGTCTCGTAAGTGAAGTAGAAGAGCATGTCGGCATCTACTTCGGGCAGGCGTTCCTTTGTAATTTCTTCGACGAATGTATCTTTGTACTTCTGACTGTCCGGACGCGTAATGCCAAGCTTCGAGAACGCTAGGCCCGTGAACGTGTCTTCCAAATAGATGCGCGTTTTGCCAGCCATGAAACGTACAACGGATACTTTCTGGTTCAGCTTATCTCCGGCTTTGTTCTTAAAGTCGGCCGCGCGGGCATCGTAGTCCGCGATGATTTGGTCGCCTTCCGCTTTTTTGCCAAGCGCGTCGGCGTACAATTTGAAGTTGTCCTGCCAAGCGCCGCGCAGCGTTTCGGAGAAGATCGTAGGCGCGATCGCGTTCAGCTGGTCGTACACTTTTTCTTGGCGCAATTTGTTGCCGATGATCAGATCCGGCTGAAGGCTTGCGATGAGCTCCATGTTCGGCTGGCTTTCTTCCCCGACTTCCGTCACGCCTTCCATGTCCGCCTTGATATGTGCATACCAAGGATCGCCCGTCCAGGATTTCACGGCGCCAACCGGCTTCACGCCAAGCGCAAGCAGCGCTTCCGTTCCTTCGTTGGTCAATACGACCACGCGTACAGGGTTGCCTTTAATCGGCGTCTCGCCCATCGCATGCGTAATGACTCTTTCTTCGGCCGCGTTCGATGCGCCGGAATCATTTGCGTTAGCCCCGTTATTCGCGCTATTGTTCGAACCCGATTGGCCGCAGCCCGTTACGACCAGCGTTAACGCCAGCAGCAGCGCGGTGCCTGTCCAGGTCAGTTTTTTCTTAAGTACATTAAACATATTATTCCCTCTCCCCATGATGAAAATGATTCTCATTAGATCCACAAACGAAACTATACCAGCATATCAATTCAAAGTCAATCAAACAATGATAATGATTTTCAAATTCGTTGACACCCTCTGCTCATTCCCCTACAATATTTGAGTATTCGATTCATGCGATAACGAGCATAACGAATCAGATTGGCAACGAGGGAAGAGGACATGATGAAGACATCATTATTAGATACACGCGCCCAAAAGGCGGCGGGACTGATCGTTGGGCTGCTTCTTGCGGCCGCGGGTATCGTTAGCAGCATCGTATTCGGCGTGGCTGACATCGGCTGGCGCACTATCTGGGCATCTTATACCGCATTTGACGGTTCGCAAGAGCATCTTATTATCCAAACCGCAAGGATGCCGCGCGCGCTGATTGCCGCCGCGGCGGGAGCAAGCCTGGCCGTCGCGGGGACGTTCATGCAAGGCATTACGCGGAATCAGCTGGCATCGCCAAGCTTGTTCGGCATCAATGCGGGAGCCGCCTTCTTCATCGTGACCGGGTCGGCCTTCTTCGGCGTCAGCGGCTTATCGACGTTCGCGACGCTCGCGTTTATCGGCGCGGCGTTCACTGCCGCTCTCGTGTACACCCTTGGCTCCATCGGCAACGACGGCCTGACGCCGCTTAAGGTTACTTTGGCCGGGGCCGCTTTGACCGCGTTTTTCTCATCGCTTTCTTTGGGCGTCCTTCTCACGAGCGGCCAGACGTTCGATCAAGTGCTTTATTGGTTCGTAGGGTCGGTCGCGGGACGCGATCTTCATATCTTCACGGCGGCAGCGCCTTATATCGGAATCGCTTTGGTCGGCGCGTTCATTCTGGCGAGACATATGAACGTGCTTACGCTTGGGGAGGACGTCGCCGTCGGCCTCGGGCAGAAAACGGTCTACATCAAATTGGCGGCGGGCGTCATTATTGTACTGCTCGCCGGCGGCTCGGTATCCATGGCGGGTCCGATCGCGTTCGTAGGCATCATCGTTCCTCACTTGATGCGTTATTTGGTCGGCATCGATTATCGCTGGGTCGTTCCGTATTGCGCCGTATACGGAGCCATCCTGCTTCTGGCGGCCGACATCGGCTCCAGGTATATTTCGTTCCCGAAGGAAGTTCCGGTCGGCATCATGACGGCTGTCATTGGCGTTCCTTTCTTCGTCTTTATCGCAAGAAGAGGAGGCCGTTCTTAAGATGGATAAATTAGTCACGATAAGAAACCGCATGCTTTCCTTCCAGATCGAGCGCCGGACGGTCATGATGATCCTATTGCTGATCGTCGCCAATCTGGCGGCCATCGTCGTATGCGTCGGGCTCGGAAGCAAGACGATCAGCCCAATCAACGTCGTTCGGATCTTGTTCGGATCCTTGAATTCGCCCGATTCGATGATTATTGAATCGCTGCGGATGCCGCGCGTCATCATTGCCGTCATGGTCGGCTCGGCGCTCGCGGTATCCGGCGCCTTGCTGCAGGGCATCGTGCGGAATCCGCTCACCTCCCCGGATATCATCGGCATTTCCGGCGGAGCTTCCCTAGGCACCGTCGTATTTATCTTATACTTCTCGCATGTCAGCATTCGCTTCATGCCGCTGAGCGCGATACTTGGGGCGTTCGCGGCCGCGTTCCTGATTTATCTATTCGCTTACCGCAAGGGCGTAACTCCGCTTAGGCTCGTCCTGATCGGCATCGGCATGGCTACCGCATTGACGGCCGTCACGTACATGTTAATTCTGACATCGTCGTTTACGCCTACGGCCGTGGCGGTCAAAGCGTTCACCTTCATGACCGGCAGCATCTACGGCGTCTCGTGGGAAAGAGACGTCTACACGCTGCTCCCTTGGATCATCGTACTGTTCCCGATCGCGTTAATCTATGCCCGTCATCTGAACGTACAGGAGCTCGGAGACGAAGTGGCAACAAGCGTAGGCAGCTCGGTCCAGATCAAACGAACCATCTTGCTCGTCATCAGCGTCGCGCTGGCCGGCGCTGCCGTCGCGATCGGCGGAGCAATCAACTTCATCGGCCTGATGGCCCCGCATATCGCGCGCAAGCTTGTCGGACCTTCGTACGGGGGAGTGATCCCCGTATCCGCGCTTATCGGATCTCTGGTGCTCTTGTTGTCCGATCTCGTCGCGAGAGTGGCGTTCATCCCGCTCGATATTCCCGCGGGCGTGTTTACGGCCGCGATCGGAGCGCCGTTCTTCATCTACTTGCTCTACCGTCACCGCAACGGATCCTAGCAGTCGCCGAGGCATGCGACAACCAAATTCCATAACGAAGGAGTCCTTCTTGTGTCCTCCATTCAAGCGAAAAACCTGACGTTATCGTACGGGCAAAAAGAAATATTCAACAAGTTGGATTTACTCGTGCCGACGGGAAAAATAACCGTATTCATCGGCAGCAACGGCTGCGGCAAGTCTACGCTGCTTCGTTCGCTTGCCCGTCTGCTGAAGCCCCAGGAAGGCTCCATCCTGCTTGATGGCACCGAGATCGCGAAGCTCTCGAGCAAGGAGATCGCCAGACGGCTCGCCATCCTGCCGCAAGGCCCGCTCGCTCCGGAAGGGCTGACCGTCCACCAGCTTGTGAAACAAGGGCGCTACCCTTATCAAAGCTGGCTCCAGCAATGGACGCGCGAAGACGAGCGAATGGTCAAGCGGGCCCTCGAGGTTACCCACATGGAGGAGCTGTCCTCCCATTCGATCGACTCGCTGTCCGGCGGCCAACGCCAGCGCGCTTGGATCGCGATGACACTAGCCCAGAACACGCCGACTATTCTGCTGGACGAGCCTACTACCTACCTGGACATGTCCCATCAGATCGAAATCCTGGACTTGCTGTTCGACCTGAACGCGGAGGAGAATCGCACGATCGTTATGGTTCTCCACGATATTAATCTGGCTTGCCGGTACGCGGACCATATCGTGGCCGTCAAGGATGGGCGAATCCACGCGCAGGGCAAACCCGAGGCCATTATGAACGAGCAGCTGATCCGCGAAGTGTTCGGCATGGAATGCCAAATCACGGTCGATCCGATCTTCGGAACCCCGCTGTGCATTCCTTATGGCAAAGGCAGAAAGCTGAAGATGCTGCAAGCCAGATAATAGCCCGAAATTCGCACAAAAAATAGGGTTGTTCCAAAGGTCCATTTTTCGACCTTTTGGAACAACCCTTACGCTATTTCCAACCGGCCTTATCGAAAATGCCGATCGCTTCTTGCCGGTATTGCTCCAAATCCGCGAAATCAAGCCGCTGCGCCTTGAAAGTCCCCCATGACCGCAATGGATCCGCCGCTTCCGCCTCCAAGTTAACGGGGAATTCGAAGCTCTCGCGCGCCAATAGAGTTTGCCCTTCCTTGCTGGTCAAATACTCCATCAACTTCAAGGCATTGTCTCGATTCTCGGAATAACGGGCGAGGCCAATCCCGCTGATGTTGAGATGCGTGCCCGTCGTCTCCTGATTGGGGAAAAATACGCCTAACCCTTCCGCCAATTGCGCCTCGTCAGGGTCGCTAGAGGCGGCAAGCTGGCCAACGTAGTACGTGTTCATGATCGCCACGTCGCCAATGCCATCCGCGATCGCTTGCGCTTGATCGCGGTCTCCCCCTTCCGGGGTTCGCGCGAAGTTGGCCACGATGCCGCGTGCCCACCGTTCCGCTTCATCCGCTCCGTTCAGGGCAATGAAGGAGGCGAGCAAGGACTGGTTATACAGGCTGGCGTACGATCTGGCGAGCACCCTGCCCCTCCACTTCTCATCGGTCAAATCTTCGTACGTGGACAGCTCCTCCGGCTTCACCCGATCCTTCGCATAGACAATGACGCGGGCCCTCGTCGCTACTCCTGTCCAATAATGATCTGGATCGCGCCACTTGGCCGGGACTTGGCTGTCCAGCGTCTCCGATCGCAGCGGCTGCAGCACGTTTTCACGCTTCGCGACGTTTAATACTCCCCCGTCCACGGCAAAAAACAAATCCGCATCGGAACGATCGCCATCCCTCTTCATCCTCGCGATCAATTCTTCCGCCGTACCCTTGATTTCTACGACCTCGATACCGGTTTTTTTCGTAAAAGCTTCGAACAGGAGGGGATCGGCTTCATAGTGCCTTGCCGTATAGACCGTCACGAATCCGTTTTTCATTTCCGTATTTTGTTTCCCGCGACTCGCCGCCGTTTGCCCCTCAGACCGGCTATCAGGCTGGAGCTCCGATCCGATGAGTCCCAGCACGACGCAGAAGACGCATATGGCCGTAACGATCAACAACCTCTTCAACGCGAACCCCCCTTGATTTTTTTCCTCACATGAATGTTACTCGCGCGGCAGACATGGCAACCGGACGGTAACCACGGTGCCCGCCAGCTCCTCGGAGCGTATCGCTAGCGTTCCGTCGTAACGTTCGGCCAATCGCTTGGCGATCGCGAGTCCCAGCCCGTTGCCTCCTTGCTCGCGGCTTCTTGCCCGATCTACCCGGTAGAACCTGTCCGTTACATAAGGCAAATCTTGGGCGGGAATGCCAATGCCGCAATCGATCACTTCAATATCGGCCCGCTCGCCGGCCACATCGGCTTTGATGACGATTGTCTTATTCTCCACGGAGTATTTCGTCGCATTATCCAGAAGAATAAGCAATATTTGCTCCAGATGCCCGATCGGAATCATCAAGCTAATCCCTTTCAGCCGGTGCAAATCAAATTCGATCCGAAAGTCGGGATGGATAAACGCGAAACGCTCGATGATCGATGCAACGGCATCCGGCACATTCGTGAGCGGGGATACTTCGTCGCGAGCTTCCTTCTCGGCGCGGGACAAAGCCAGCAGCTCCATGACCAACCGCTTCAATCGCGCGAATTCTTCCAGGGAAGCATCCAGCGATTCGTTCAAAACAACAGGATCGTCCTTCCCCCATCTTCGCAGCATGGCAAGATGGCCTTCGATGATCGCGACCGGCGTCCTGAGCTCGTGGGAAGCATCCTCGACGAACCTGCTTTGCTGCAGGAATGTCTCTTCCACCCGATCCATCATATCGTTGAACATGACCATTAACGTGGAAATTTCATCCCCATTCATGGCAGGGCGCATCCTTTCCTGCATGCCCTTGTTGTTCACGTCCCTGATCGTCTGCGCCATAGCCTGCAGCGGCCTCAGCAATCTGCGCGTCAGCAGCCATCCAACCAATACGCTTAATGCCACGGCACCAATCGCAAAATAAAACATAACCTGCGAAATGGTTTTCGTCAGCGCCTCGAACTGAGCCAGACTCTTGACGATTTCGACGGTTCCCGTAAATCGGTGGATCGTTAAGGGGCTTTTCATGATCAAGAGCGAATGGCCGTCCTTCTTGTAAATGCCGATCTCTTGCTGCGGTATCGGCAAGGGATCCATCCACGGGTCCGTCACGTTGTCGGTTACTGTAATCAACGCGCGATGATCGGCATCTAAGACGCGGATTCGCTGATCGTCCGAATTCATCTTGTCCAAATACTGCTTGATGTCCGCAAGACTGTCGGACTTGAATTCCGCCTCCCGTTCGAGCAAATCGTTCAGGATGGCATTCATGTCATGCCGGATGTTCTTCTTCTCGCGTTGGATGATCCATTGCTCCATGACGATGTATTGCAGCAGGTTATACCCGACGAACAACGCCATGATCAATAGGGTCGAGCCTAATGTCAGCTTAATTTTTATCGGCAATCGGAAGTAGAAGCCCGTCCACTTTTTTAAGCTCATTTTCTCATCACGTACCCAATGCCCCTGAGCGTTTGAATATAGCTGGACTCCCCGGGATAATCGATTTTGCGGCGCAGGTACCTGACGTATACATCCACGACGTTCGTATCGACCGCAACCTCGAAGCCCCATACTTTATCGAGCAAGGTTTCGCGGTCCAGCACGCGGTTCGCATGATTCAGGAAGACGCTGAGCAGATCGTATTCGCGTTTCGTCAGCTCGATCGGCAAGCCTGCCCTGCTTACCTTTCGCGTATTCGGATCCAATCGGAGATCGAGAAACGAAAGAACCGGCAGAAGGTTGTCATCTTGCTGCTCCCGCATCTCCTGCCTTCGGAACACGACTCTCATCCGGGCAAGCAGCTCTTCGATCGCGAACGGCTTGGGCAAATAATCGTCCGCGCCGCAATCCAGGCCGGACACCCGCTCGCGAACGCTGTCTCTGGCGCTCAGCATGATGATCGGCGTATATTTGATGGACCGGACCCGCCTGCAAATCTCGAGGCCGTCCATTCCCGGCAGCATAAGATCGAGAAGAATTAAATCCCATTCTTCATCCAGCGCGAACCGAAGCCCCGTGTTGCCTTCGGATGCGACGGTTACCGAAAACGATTCGTACTGCAGCTCGAGCTCGATAAACCGCGACATGTTTTTTTCGTCTTCGATCAATAAAACCTTTTTCATCTTGAGCCTATCCCCCCGCAACGCGAAAGCTGCGTCATCCTGCTAGACGCAACAGGAATCGAAATGATATCCAAAATAATGAAAATGATTCTCATTATTATATATTTCTCTATTTTATTCGATATCCTTCGTTCGAGCAATCCTTGTTTTGCAATCGGACGATTGTTTTTACGTGATAGCCGGCCGCAGCTTCTCATGGCGTTTTTTCTGCATGCCCTGCAACAACAAAATAACCAAATAAAACGCCCAATAAAGGACAAACTCTTCGACCGACGGGTTTTGCGTATACCCGAGAAACGCTTTAAAGAAAATGCCGATCTGCCCGCTGACCAGCGGCTGCTCGCCCGTATCGCGAATATGCTGCGTCTCGTCGAGCGGATGCTCCGGCATGAATGCGGTAATGTTATAGATTTCGCCGACTTCGCCGCCAGGCGTTCGGTAGATCGTCCCCATGAGCCCGATATCCTGCATAATTCCGACGGCCTGCACCAACAAGCCTCCCGCAATCATCATCAAGAATACGCTGGTTATGCGGAAGAACGTCTTCAGCTGTATTTTTTTTGTGCTTCGGAAAAAGAGCAGGCCGACCGTAAACGCCGCGATCAACCCGATCAACGCGCCCCAGCTTTGCAAGGCTTTCTGGATATCTCCGCCCGTGATCGCCGCGAAGAAAAACACCGTCTCCACGCCTTCCCTGACGACAACGAGGAAGGAGTGGAGGATCATGTTCAGCACGCCGCCGACGGTCAGAATCGCCGAAATTTTGTTCTCTACCTGGCCTTGCAGATTGCGGCTCTGACTGCCCATGAACAACACCATATGCGACAGCAGCACGCATGAGACGAGCATAATGCCGATCTTCAAATAATTCTGGCTGCCCATCGTCGCGAATCCGGTCAGTACCGTCTGGAACACCAGCGCGACGCCGTAGCTCGCCGCCAGCGCCAGAACAACTCCGACCCAAACCCACTTGTTCCACTGCGTCTCTCCGATTCTCTTTAAATACGTCATGATGATGCCTACGATCAGAATGGCTTCGAGCGCTTCCCGAAACGTGATCAGAAACGACTGTAGATCCATCGTTATGCCTCCCCGCGCGTTTCAAATAGAGCAGCGGAAAACACCTGCGCGCATGCGCAGGCGTCTCCCGCTGATAAACCGCTATTTATCTCAAAATAATGATTTGTTTGTTATCGTAAAATACGCCCTTGCCGAACAGCTCTGCTACGGCCCGCAGCGGAATGAAGGAGCTGCCGTTCTCCAAGACGACCGGTTGGTCCAGCCTCATCGTTTCGTTAACCTTGCCGTCCTGAACGATCGTATCGGAGCCTACCTTCAGCTCGGTTTTTTTGCCGTCTTTCACGATCGTAACGGTCTTCGTGCTATTGTTGTAACTGACTTCGGCATTGATGGCATCCGCGATCAGACGGACGGGGACAAGCGTCCGGTAAGTCTTCTTGTTGATGTACGGCGCGCTTGCGGCCGTGCGCGACTCGCCGTCTACTTTGTACGTTTTCTCGTTAAGCGTCAGTTGAATGCCGTCTTTCGCAACCATGTATTTCAGCATTTGGAACGATGCCTTTCGTGCAGCAGCCAGATCCGACCGGTCGACGGCATCCGCGAATTGCTGCGCGTAGACAACCGCCGAAGCGTAATCTTCCTTGGCGAAGAACACTTCCTGCGTCGACAAGAACATGTTACCTTCCATGGCATAGCCGCGCGCGCCTTGCAAATCGCCAGCCGCCAGCTTCGTCAGGGCGTTCGCGACGTATTCGGATACTTTGCCGATCATCGCGCGTTGCATAGCCGCTTGAATCTTGTCTTTATCGATCCGTCCTGGATCTCCCGAGGCGAACGCGTTCAGGATGTAATCGGCATCCTCCGCGCTTCCTCCTCTCAGGTAAGTGTAGACGGGCAGATAGAGGAAGTAGCCTTCCGTAACGGCGGTCGGTTGATCGGCGGCCGGTTTCGTCGGAATGTTGGTTGCGTACGTAAAGGCAGCGAGCGAATAGGTTTTGATAATCGTTTTGTCCAGCACTTGGCGGTGTACGTTAAAATCGTCGGCGTCCTTCTCTTTCAGATCCTTCAGGAGCTGTTCGATCGTCCCTTTCAGAATGCCGACCATATCAAGCCCGTACGTAGCGTCCCGCTTCGCGACTGTGCCTTGGGTAACGCCTTCGTAGATTTGCACGACTTTGTGGAATTCGACGGTCGCGGCGTCAAAATCTTTGTTCGCGAGCGCCGGACGAACCTTATTGCTGATCAGATCGCGAATATAGAAATAGAAGTACCACTGCAGTCCTTTATCTACCGCTTGTTTGGCTTGACCCACGCTGAGCTTGCCGTTAACGGCATTCTCGAGCACGAACGAAATGTTTTCGTCGATCATCGGATCGTTTGGTTTGATGTTGGCGTCGATGCGTTTCACATCCGCTTGAAATTGATTGATGTAGAACGTTTGGACCGCGTTCAAATCCGTCTTATCCGTGAATAACGCTTTAATGTCGGCAAAAGCTTTCACTTTGGCTGCGATATCCGCATCCTCGACGATTTGGAAGCTTGACGCTGCTTGAGCGTCTTGGGATACCGAGAAAAAAGTAGAAACAACAAGTGCCAGACATACTGCAATGGACCAAAATTTACGCATGATCATCTCTCCTCAAATTGTGTTTTACCGCTGTTTGATTACAGCAATCCTTTTCTCCGAATGAACCATACCGTCCCGCCCCCGGCCGCGGCGACTCCCGCGATTACGAATATCGTGACGTACGGATTCGTCCGGTCTGCGCGCTCCATCGGCGCATGGCCCTCCGTCTGCGCCCCATCTTCGGAAGAGGCAGCTAACGCGGGGGCATCGGCCTCGCCTTCAACAGACGTCCCGCCGCCGGGCTCGGCAGGCGGCGACGCTTCCATCCCCGCCCCGTCGGCTGCCGACGACTCTTCCGGACTTGCCGTTGCGCTGCCTTCCGGGCTCTGGCTCGGCTCCGCGCCAGGCGTCGCCGATGGCGTCTCCTCCGAAGATTCGGAAGCAAGCGGCTCTGCAGTCGCAACGGGCTTCTGGGAAGCGCCTGGCGATTTGCTTGGTACCGGCTTCTGGGAAGAGGCGGGTTCCTTGGTCGGCTTCGCTTCGTTCGTCGCGGTCGCCGCCGGCTTTACGTATGCCTTGTAAGGAAAACCGGGCTTCACCTTGTCGTAAATAAACTTCACCTTCTGCTCGAACGTCTCCGGATCGGCTTCCTTCTTCCCTACGCCGAAGAGACCGGGGTTGCCCAGCGCCTCAAGCGCGTCATCGAACGCCTGATTGATGTCATCCGTCCCGGAAGCCATGTACGGAGACAGCGTGTCGAAGGTCGCCTTCGCCTTGGCCAGCAGCAGCTTGGCTGCGGCATAGTCGCCGACATCCTTCAGCGCGTATGTAAAGCGGCGATCCAGATTCATGACCAACACGGCTTTGTAGTTGGCGATCAACAGCTTGCCGTCTTTCGCTTCCGCGTTTTTGTCGAGCGTGAGTGCAACGGATTCGCCGAAATGCGATTGGATCTCGGAGCGCCTTACCCGGTGCGTCTCCAGCGCCGTCTTCCAATCCGGCTGATCCCCGCTTAATGCGCTGACGATGGCTTTGAACGTCTCGGCGACATCCTCCGTATTCGCATCGCCGTAAGAATAAGCCGAAGCATGAGCCGGGACGAGCCATAAAAATAATAGAATCGCCGCCAGCCCGGTTCCTAACTGCTTAGACACCTGCGTACTCCCCCTCTCCGTTCCTTGCTTTCTAATTCGATAGTTCCTGCTCCGGTTTCTTCCATTCGTATAACGTAATTCGGGAATAAACCGGATCGAATAACGACTCGGAATCAAACCGGGCGACTGGTACAAAAGACGATCCCGAACCGGCGGCTTGCTCCATAAATCCGCTGCGCACATGATTCGTCACGAACACCCGCCGACCCGTCCCGGCGTTCGCGAGCGCCAGGAAATAATCGTATGTGTAAATCTTGCGATGCTCGTAGCCGGCCCGCAAATAACCTAACACGCGGCTTTCCTCCCATGTGTACAGCACGAGCGGCTGCTCCATCGCCTTCAAATAGTCGTTCATCTGATAGACCGCTGGCCTTTGCTCGGCTTGAAGCTTGAGCATTTGCGCACCGACGGCCGTCTGAACGGTTATGAGGGCCGCGATCGCGACCTGAATGGCAGTCGCTGCAGCCTGATTCCAAGTGCGATCGGAGCTCCGTTCGGGAGGATACTTTAGCAGCTGCGCGGTTTTCATGGCCGTCGCGTACAGGACGAGCAGCAACGGCCCGGCGACCGGGGCAATATGGCGCGGCTTCTCGATATTTTGGCCGAGCAGCACCCAAGCCGCGTATACCGCGAGGCAAACGAGCAGCCATTTACTTTGCTCCAGAACGACGAATGCCTTCCGCTTGCTACTCCCGAGTCTCCATATCCCGTAACCGGTGAGCGCCAGGAGCAGCGCATACAGCGCTCCGAGCGCGCCAGAACGGCTAAGCCATACATCCCGAATCAAGTGATCGGCGACGAGCACGACGAATCTTGTACCTATCGGGACGTTCGCGGAGGCGACGCCGCCGCCCCATTCGGAGAAATGTCCGGCCACGAATGCCATGGATAACGTCCAGAACCCTTGCAGCGTCCCTTCGGACCATACAAGCCCGCTGATCCAAATGAGCTGCGCTCCCACGGCGCCCGCGATTGCCAGCGTCAACCTTCGAAACCTCATTTGCTTGTCCGCATCCGTTCTGTATTGGAATGCCAAAAGCAGCAGCAGCGCCAACCCGAATGGAAAGTACGACAAACGAATGCCCATCAGCACGCTAAACAACAGGATCGAAATGGCTAAGCGGACGCTCGATCGCGGACGTTCCGCAGCCGACTTCACGCTCCATAAGTACCACCAAAGCACCGCGATGCCCGCGCATTCGGACATCGGCCTCGAGCCCATCAGCCATAAGTACGGCGCCGATAAAACAGCGGCGGCCGCCCATCCCGCTGAGCTTAACCCGACAACTCTTCTGGCCAGCAGCGCAATCGGGATAGCCGAACTACATGCAAGCACCGCGTTCCAGGCAATCATCGCTTTCGCCGGATCCGTCACCCACGCGTGGAACAGCTTCGCCCCCGCGATGAAATACGGGTACCCCGGAAAGTGGGGCTGCATGGCCAGAAGATCGAATCGCTCCACCGCGAGCACGAAGTCCACTTCATCCCATGCGCGCACGAAAGGGCTTGCGTACCACAGGTTGATCCCTAGCAGCGTCAGAACCAGAGCGGCGGCGGCGCCGAATGACCAATGGCGAACGATTCGCTGCAGCATCGAGCTGTCCCCCCTCAAGTGCGGCCGCCATTACGTTTGCCAGCCCGATGTTTCCTTCGGCTGCCTGCGCGTGGGAAAGGAAGCACGGCGCGGAACCGGACGCCTCATTTCTCTGTAAATCGCAGGGATGACGGAAGAGACGTACTCGCGAAATCGGATGAAGGACTGCCCTTTCGTCCTTACGCTGTAGGCAATGGGTACTTCCTCCAGACGGAAGCCCTTCCTCAGCAAGTTCAATGTGAGCACCTGGGCATAGTTGTAATCGTGAATAATTTCCGCGCTTTCCATCGCTTCCCGCGAGAACCCCCGCATGCCGGATTGACCGTCATAAATCCATTTGCCCAGCAAGACGGATTGAAGCAGCGTGAACAAATAGTTCCCCAGCCTCCGATGCAGCTTCATGCCGAAGATGCTTCCCTTAAAGCGGGAACCAAACGTATAATCCGCCGCGTTGTTCATAATCGGAGCAACCACATCGGGAATTTGCTCCGGAGGATATTCATTGTCCGCGTCGATCATCAGCCCGATATCCGCGCCGAGCCGGCAGCACTGTGTCAGTCCTTCCCTGACGGCAGCCCCTAGCCCCCTGTTTCGCTCGAAGGAAAACACCGCGTCCGCGCCTGCTTCCTTGGCCGCTTCTGCCGTCCGGTCGGTGGATCCATCGTCGATCACGATGACCTGAACGCGATAATCGGGATGGAACGCTCTCGGAATTCGGGCAATGACGCTTTCGATGTTGCCGGCTTCGTTATGCGCCGGGATAAAGACGATAAGCTTCTTGTTGCAGGTTGCGTTCATCGGATTCCTCTTTTCGTCTATCAATTCAATAAGGGCTTAGGGATTTAAGGCGTCCGTCAGCACCTTCCCGCGGCTTGCGTTCGGATACGGGGAGCCCAATAAGTAAGCAAGCGTCGGAGCTACGGAGACGAGCGAATGTCTATCATCGACTCTGACGCCCCGTTTAATGGCCGGACCATGCAGGAAAAAAGGGACGAACCGTTCACCTTCATCCAAGTGGCCATGACCGCCGATGCCGTCGGCTTGACCGTGATCGGCGCAAACGATTAGCGTCGTATTCCGCATCATGCCTTGATCCGTCAGCCATTGGACGAATTCCTCCACCAGCCTGTCGGCCTCGGCGATCTTCTGCAAGTATTCGTCGTAAAGCACGCCCATGCTATGACCGGTTTGATCGACGGCAATCATCTGGACGACGAACAAGTCCGGATTTTGTTCGGCCATTATTTTTTTGGCCCGGTCGATTATATTGCGATCCGCTTTGTCGTTGTGCATGACCGCCGTCACACTTTCGACGTCGTCGCCCATCGAGTCGATGAGATGCGCGATGCCAAGCAGGCGCCCTCTCTTCCCGACCTTCCTCAGCGAATCGAAAATGCTTTCCACCCGGATGCCCAGCTTCCATACCATATTGGAACGAATGCCGTGATCCCTCGGATAAGCTCCGGTGAACATCGAGGAGAAACAGACGACCGTTCTCGCCGGGTACACCGTCTCCATCTGCGTATATTCGGTCCCCTCCTGCCGCAGCTTCTTGAGGAACGGCGCGTCGGCCTCCTCGAACCGTTCCTTCCGCATGCCGTCCACGACAATGACGATCACCTTCTCGTTCGCCGCCATTCCGGTTCTGTCCGGATCCGCGGTGTACAGCTCCGGTTCTTTGGGTTTCCAATCGAACAAATGGCGATGGAGGATCCAACTGTACAGCCACAAGCTTGCCGTGAAGATGCCGAGCACGATCACCTCATCCAAGATTGCAGGGGCAGGCTCGGCGTTTCCGCCAGGTGACAACAAGACATAGAACCGATTCCAGACAAATAGTAGCAGCAGCAGCTTCGGCAGTTGTTCCTGAGCGTTGCCGCTCGTCGAATCGCTGTTCTTCAGCACAAGCTTCCAGAACCTTCTGAAGTTCCACCATGACGTGCCGATTCGCATCCGGTAATAGAAGGTGCCCCAGAAGAAAATGGTGAAAAACAGGTACAAGCCTATTGCGGCGGCATATAGCAGAAGATGTTCCGGCTCCCATAGAAGCAGTGCGGCCACGACCGGAAACCATAAATAATTGCGCAGAAACAGCGGAAAATCATAATGGTAAAAGATCGCGAGCATAGGCAGGATTATCAGCAGGCTAAGACCGGCGGCCGCCCAGAAACCGCCAGCCGTCCATTGATCAAGCCGGTAAAGCAAAAAGACGGAGACGGTAAATATGGGGGTAAACGGCTTGCCCTCATTTAATAGATTCCAACATCTCGCCGCCACGATTTCGAATGCCGATGCTTGTTTCATTACATGTTCCTCTCGGTTGTTTCTTTTCGTGATAATGATTATCATTCTGAGTACATTTGCAATTATAGCGAATGAAAATGAGAAAACGCTGTGAAAAACAAAAAAAGTTCGACTGCGGGATTTGCGGCCCGCCGCAAACAAAAATAGCGCCCGCCCCATTTAGGGGCGAGCGCTTCCGATAAGCGATTAGTTCTCGAGAAAGCCTTTTTTGAAAATATCCAACATGTATTCGAGCGAGATTGGATCGCTGTAGGTCACGGCCTCGGTATCGAGCTCGATAACATGGCCGTTCTTGACGGCCGGAATGTTATTCCATGTCTCTGTTTTCATGAACGCATTGTCTGCTGCGCTGCTTCTGCTGATGACGATGTAATCGCCCGCGTAGTCCGGAACGGTCTCTAGCGACAACGTATAGTAGCCCGGTCCAAGCGCGTCCGTCTTCACCTTCTCGGTCATGTTAAGGCCCATGGCTTGGTACAAAATTTCCGTGCCGCGCGCCCAGTTGTTGCCGAATACGTAGTAGTCCTTCGAATCCGTTTCGAAGACGGAGACGGTCGCGTCCGCGCCGATCTTCGCTTTGATTTCTTCGCCTGCCGCCGCAGCGCGCGCCTTGAAGTCGTCGATCCAGGCTTGCGCTTCCTTCTCCTTGTTCAGCAGCTTGCCGATCTCCAGCTGTTGATTCAAGTAGTCCAACTTGCCCCAAGTGTACACGACGGTCGGAGCGATTTCGGCCAATTTGTCCAAGTTCTTCGAATAAGAACCCGCCACGATCAGATCCGGCTCCAGCTCGATGATCTTCTCGAGATCCTCGTCCGTTACCGTTTCGACGTTAGCCAGCTTGTCGGTGAAGAGCGGATTTTTTTTCGTCCACTCGTCGACGCCGACCAGCGTTCCTTCTAGCGACAAAATGTTAGGAGCGTTCGTCAGACCGATGATGCGCGTCGGGCTCGCCGGTACCTCGATCGGTCCCATCTCGGACTGATACGTGATTTTGCCGGTGTGCGCCTCTGCCGACGGCGACGGACTTGCTTCGGCCGACGGGCTCGGGCTCGCCGACGCCCCGCCTTCATTCGCGGTATTGTTGTTGCCGCATGCGCTCACGATCAGCATGAGCAGCGCCAGCATTGGAATCCAAACTTTTTTCATGATGGTATTCTCCCCTTTATGTAGAATAACGACTCAACTTACACAGTGAAAATGATTATCATTTTCCTCAACTTCATTACTATAATAAGAGCGCCCCCGGTTTGTCAATAGCCCTATTCGCAAAAATCGTTAAGCCACAAGGTGAAACGGCTGGCGCAACAAAAACCGCCCTCGGCCTAAGCCAAAGGCGGTTCGCAATAGACGCGATCCTTATTTGAGATCGTAAATGTATTTCGTATCCTTGCTGTCGATGAAATAATAATGGTTCAGCTGCAGGCGGTTTCCTTCACGCGTTACGACATTCAGCCCGTCCCAGTTCGCGAATTCGGGACTCAGCTTATCCAGGGATTGATAGATGTCCCACTGTGCCTTGGACAGCAGCGTCTCCGTCAAATTCACCGTTTCCTTCGTCTTCTGGTTCACGAGCGTCAGCCAGCCGGTCCGATCCGGCCGAACGACCATAAACTCGTCGTCGTACCACTCGACGTGGAAATTCTCGTCCTCGTATCCCGTCAACGCTTGCAGGTCATGCGTAGCGACGATCGCCCCTTCATGATTTACCTCGTAGAGAGTAGAGCCGTTGACGAGCAAGGCGTGCATGGCGCTCGACCAATCGATCCCCCTCACCGGATGGCCATAATAATAGGCCTTCGATTCCAGCGTCAGCTTCCCGCCGGAGACGACCAGCTTGTAGATCAAGCTGTTGTTGGCCGGCTCGCCGTAATTGTCGTACGCCTTCAGCACGAAGGTTTGGTCGGACAACGTCGCGATTTCCAGCTGCCCATATCCCTTTATCGCCACATTCGTATCCGCTACTAACCTCGAAGGTTCCGCACCTTTGGCTGCATGCAGCTCTCCGTCCTCGCGAGCCAACCAAAACCCGATTCCGGCGTAATCCAAAAACATATAAGGTTCTTCTCGCGTCAACGCGACATGCCGCTTCTTCTCGTCCCAAGCCACTTTGCCTCCGAACGCTTGGGTGACGAACCGGACCGGCACGTATACGACGCCGTTTTTGTTGATCGGGGCCGTGCGCATGACCACCTTCTCGCCATTGATCTCGGCTTCCTTGCTCCCGAGCGTCAGCTCGACGGCAACGTCGGGATGGCTCATGACGATCCGCCGTTCCTCCGCAATCCATGTCGTCTTTCCGTTCAGCAGCCTGCCCATCTCCCTCAGCGGCAAATAAGCGGAGCCGTCTTGCAGGAAAGGCTGGTTCTGGAACGTCTCCTCCCACGTGTTAAGCGATACCGTAACGGGCTTCGGTTCCGGCGAGGCGTTCGCCATGCCCGGACATTGGCTGACTCCCATCACGGCGAAAACGAATAACAGGGCCAGAGCTATTTTTTGTTTTAATCGTCTCTTCATCATTTCCCTCCCGGTCGTCCACTATGGTTCTTCTAGTAAGACGCCGTCTCGGAAAGAAAAGTTGCCTTAGGTTTTCATATTTATTTCCACCGATTAGATGATTCGGAATATCGGTTCATCCGCCAAAAATTGAACGGGCAGGCTCGGATACCGACTTTGGAGCCGCTTGGCCAGCAGCTTCATGCCCGCTTCTTCACTCTCTGCATGGCCCAAAACGATGGCGGCCCTGGATCGCCCTTGATAGACGGCGTCCCTGACGTATTCCGGCGTCTCCCATTCCGGTCCCTCGCCGTATATGATCAGATCGAGACGATGCTCCTCGAATAAGGGGATCGCCACGTCGCCCTTCCCTCTGTAACCCGCCAGCAAGCCTACTCGGCTGCAAGACAAATCGAGATCCCCCGTTACGCGAACAAAAGCAAGGCCAAGCCGTTCCTTCACGTACGCGGCCGCTTCCCGGACCGTCATGGGCGGTATCTCAGCTATGGAGGTTACCGGTCGGTGCTCCGTCACGTAACCGTTCCAGTCCAGCGCCTCGATCAGCCCTTCCATGATGCCATCCGGCCGGTAACGGTGGATGTAGTCGTGAAGCCGGAACAGGGCGAGGTTCGATTCGAGCATGAACCTTTTTTTGGCCTCGTATACCGGATCGCCTGCAAGCGTATGCCCAAAGGCTTCATGATGGCTATAAAAAGGCGCCTCGTGCGCAATAACCAGATTGGCGCCGAGCGCCGCCGCTTCCTCTATCACCCGCTGCGTCGGCATGAACGCCGTCACGATTCCAGTCACTTCCGCTTGCGGATCCCCGAATTGGAGCGTGTCCACCGTATTCTCGATCCTATCGAGCGGTTCTATCAAAAATCGAATAATATCCTGCACCGTTTCTTTCATCGCTGCGAAGCCCCTTTCATATCACCTACGAGAAAAGTGTACGCTGTCCCGCTCCAACCGGCAACAAGAAAGAACCGCGCCCGCAGAGCGCGATATTCTTAAGGATTCTATTAGCGTTTCAGTTCCAGAACGTAAATCGAATCCCCGCGCGGCGCGAGTACCGGTTGCAACCCTCGAATCGAATTCTTCGGGCGCTCGCGTGACTGTTGATGCATTTGTCAGGCTGTTGGGAAACCCCACTAATGAAATTGTCTTGAGACTTTTTATTGGAGGAGAGACGCATAAACATGCGGAATTACTCACCCCGCTAGCTTAGCGAGGTGCGTGGCTATTTTCT
>NZ_JAVFVT010000052.1 GCF_030929555.1 Paenibacillus sp. LHD-117
GGAAGCGTTCCCGACCTCCTTGGCCTCTTGAATAATCTGGTTCTTCATTTCCACTGAAAATCGTCTGCGTTGCATTAAAAAATCCCCTCCATCGCTTCTGCTTCTAGCTTACACCGTTAAGTGTGCTAGACTCAAATCCGATTAAGGGGCTTAATAGCGAATTGTATTGTCGAGTTAAAGCAAACGATAGTCCTCCTCTGCCTGGGAGTGTCATATCCGTTTGATATAGCGACAGATCACCAGATAAACTAGAAATACTCTCCTGATCCATATTGATCGAATAAGGTGCCTGACTAATCGTCGATTTGTTAAATACCGGCGCTTCCTCTTGGCCACCGGGTCCGGACATTGCCATCATAGACAAGGGCTCTTCAAGGACAGTCTCGCCTTCTGCCGAAAGCTCATCCTCTGTCTGCTCATTATCTTCTTCTATTGGTTCTTCAGAGTTCTGACTAGATTCTTCTAACTGATCTTCTTCTAATAAGTTGGTGTCTTCCTCGCTTGTTGATAAATCTTCAGTTCCTTGAGAATGGTCGTACTGAATTTCTTGTTCTATCGATTCCTCAGTTACATCCGCTGTAACTGACGTTTCCGGCAAGTCCGACTCTGTAGCATCTTGGTCATCATTGTTATTTTCATTCATAACTTGCGGATCATACACTTGGCCTGTCACAGTTGAATCAGCATCGGTAAGCACTAAATCCAGTGGCAGACTAGCATTGCTCACCTCGCTCTGGGCGTTAGTAGACAAATTGATTTCGTCTGGAAAGAGCTGAAGTCTTGCCGCAGCATAATCAATTCCGTCAAGCTCAACTTTCATAAGTGCGGCATAAATTTGGTTGACAGAATAGCCTGCTGCAAGTTCTGAATCAACAAAATTTTGTGTGACGGAAAAACGATCCAACAGTCTCTCCATTTTTTCGACCTCTTGCGAATTGCTGTCTGCAAAGCTGCGTGATATATCGAAACCATTAAATAGACTCACCATTAACGCAATGCTAAGCGCGACAGATAAAATTCGCATCTTCCAATTATAAGACAATGTATTCCTCTCCCCTGTAATAAAGTATTAAGCTACTCCTCTTCCTTCACAATTGCTATAAGATTTCCATTATCGTCATAGATATAGTTGTATCTCTCGTCATCCACTAACATATATTGGATTCTATTGGCATCATCATATTCATAGACTGCAACGCTGTTTAGTCTCACAGTTTGTGGGGTCCATTTGCTGATATTACCAATCCCCAACTTTCCTCCTACATTGTTTCCCCACGTCCAGACAGTACCATCATTCTTGAGCGCTAAACCATGGGTATTTCCGGTGGCTATTTGTTCTATACCTGATAGATTTACTACTTGAACCGGTGTAATTCTAGCCGCTGTGTAGGTCCCGTCTCCCAATTGTCCACTATCATTGTAGCCCCACGACCATACGGTACCATCTTCTTTGAGTGCATATGAGTGATGTAATCCGGCAGCGACACTAGTAATGTTTTCAATATTTAATACCTGCACAGGAGTTAATCGTCTTGTTGATGTTCCATCACCAAGTTTACCTAAGACATTGCTCCCCCAAGCCCAAGCCGTTCCATCGCTCTTTACGGCTAGAGAATGCGTACCCCCGGCACTAATGCTAACAACATTGCTAATACTGACTTGCACGGGAACATTCGTATTGGATTGAGATCCATTTCCGAGTTGCCCTTCGTTATTCCATCCCCAGGACCAAACGGTTCCATCTTGTTTTAAAGCAAGTGTGTGGTGATCACCAGCAGCTATTGCAACAATTTGATTTAAACCAGGAATTTGCAGCGGAGTTAATTGATCTGCGGAAGATTGATTGCCTACTTGCCCATAGTCATTTTTCCCCCACGCGAAAACCTCTCCCGTTTGTTTTAACGCTACCGAATGATTTTGACCCCCAGATATCTGCAAAATACCGGACAAAGATGTTAATTGAATGGGCGGGTATTTATTCACAGTTGTTCCATCACCCAATCTACCATTTAAATTGGCGCCCCACGCCCAAACGCTTCCAGAAGAGCTAACTGCCAAGCTATGTTCTCCTGCAGCAGCAACGGTTGCAATTGATGGCAAATTCCCAATTTTAACAGGCAACTCTTTCATAAAAGAAGTACCATCGCCTATTTTTCCGTAGTTATTGCTCCCCCAACCCCAAACCGAGCCATCGTCTTGTACTATAAAAGAATGTTCTGCACTTTCAGCAAGATGTGAGGCATTCGTTATAGATACAACTTGTCTAGCTGTAGGACTCCCTTTCCCAAACTCTTTTATTCCAAGTTGACCGAAATTGTTATTGCCCCATAGTGCCAGTGTTCCGTCTTGTTTTTGCATGACAGAGAAGTCTGATCCGGCAGCAATTCTTTTTCCATTTGTTAATCCATTAATTTGAGTTGGAATTTTGTTTGTTACATTCGTGCCATTGCCTAGTTGACCTTGCGAGTTATTCCCCCAAGACCATACAGAGCCGTCTGCCTTTATTGCTAGAGTATGGTTTTTTCCCGCAGCAATCGCACTAATATCCGCTATATTAATGGCAACAGGACTTAATCGGTTAGTAAAGGAATTATCACCTAGCTGCCCGGTTGCGTTATTTCCCCAAGCATACATAGATCCATTTTGAAGCAACGCCAAAGAATGATTTGTTCCTGCCGAGATGCTCTTAACCGATTGAATTGCCGTTATTTGAACTGGGGACAGCCGGGTAGAAGTCGATCCATCACCTAATTGACCGTTTGCGTTTAATCCCCATGCCCAAACGACGCCATTAGAATCAAGCGCTAAAGAATAACCGTTTCCTGCTGCAATAGCTACAATACTGCTGCTCAAACTCGCTTGTATCGGTTGGGAACTACTTGTAGTTGTTCCATTTCCCAATTGGCCATTAGTGTTCCCCCCCCATGACCAGACCGTACCGTCTTCTTTTAAAGCTAATGAATGATTAAAGCCTGCGGAAACGGAAACGATGTCCTGAAGGCCGCTTAGCATGACTGGAGCATTTCTTTGTGTAGATGTCCCATCTCCTAATTGGTTCACAGAGTTACTTCCCCATGCCCAAATACGTTCATCTTGATCGATTGCTAGAGAATGGTTAGCTCCAGCTGAAATACTGGTGATGTCCGATAGATTAGGAATTTGTGCGGGTGTCGCATTATCCATGACTGAGTTATTTCCCAATTGCCCGTTTGCATTTTTCCCCCAAGACCACACTTTCCCATTGGCCTTAAGGACGAGAACATGTGAGTCTCCTGCCGATAAACTCGAAGTTACAAAAGAATTTGCTTCTACGTGAACACTTAGACCCAAAATGCAGCATATCAGTACAATAGTTAACAAAAAAATTCGATCATTTCTGATAAACAAACCTTTCATTCGATATCCCTCTTTCTTTGTCATCAATTAGTGCAATCAAAACGTAAATCAACCTCTAACGACATCACCCCTCAAACTTCATTTTATGTATAATAATTACAAAATAAATTCTAGCATAAAAGTCAATTTTCTGGATATAGCGACAAATGATAGATTTTGTCATTTCGTGACAAATTTATAATAATTGATATAATTATCAAAATTAGTATTTTGTATGGAAACTCATAGCAGAACTCTCATCACTACGCGTTCTGCCTATGTTGTATGCTGTTAGGCTCAGTTATCGAAATTACAAATATATTCGCTTTAACTGTGCCAACCAAGGACTCCAATGTCCAAAGTATAGTTTCAAGCCGCGAGCGTGTTTGACGAAACTAGCGGAAGTGAGCATGAGGTCTTCTTGTATCACCGTTCGAATGCGCTGACGAACACCTGCTTCTTTCACTCTAGTTAATCCACCATCCGCTTCTATTAATAGACTTCTACACTTCCTCCGGTAACTATCCCAACATATAGTACTGATATACCACAATTCATAGGGATGAGAGGTGAGCAATATGCCTGATAACGGTCATTTGAACGTGAACGGACAAGATTTCCTCGTCTATGACGATACCGGGTTGCAAGAGAAACTAGATACGATCTACGATCCCACTTCCGGTAAGATTAAACCGTCGGCGCTGCCGGATGGCTACGGGGCTACTGGACCTACGGGACCTGCTGGCATGCAAGGGCCTGTGGGGCCTGCCGGAGCGAAAGGCGCTACAGGAGCAACTGGGGCAATCGGCCCTACGGGCAGCACGGGAGCGACGGGAGCGCAAGGACCAAAAGGCGACTCCGGGCAACAAGGAGCGGCTGGTGTTGAAGGGCCAAAGGGCGCGACAGGCTCAACTGGTGTGACTGGTCTGCAAGGCGTAACTGGAGCTACAGGGGCAACTGGGGCAACTGGCCTGCAAGGCGCAACTGGCGCTACAGGGGTAACTGGGGCAACTGGTCTGCAAGGCGCAACTGGAGCTACAGGGCAACAGGGTCCCGCCGGGCCTGCAGGACAGCCGGGGCAGCAAGGACCCGCAGGTCAATTAGGCCCCCAAGGACCAGTCGGACCACAAGGTCCTCAAGGATCGATCGGTCCGCAAGGGCCCCCTGGTCAGAATGCAGGGGCAATCGGTTCAGCATTGTCATACGTCATTGAACTAAGCAGATGGGGAATAGTTGCCGGAATACCTACCAAACCTTACACGGATGCCAACTATGTACAAGCTGACAAAAACGTACAAGGGATCAATAATGCTCTGCAATGGGCTGCCACAAACGGCTACAACTATGTACTGATGCCACGAGGGGATTATGCCATCTGTTATCCCCGCACTATTATGATCACCCAGAGCAGTATGACAGTAGACTTTAATAGCTCCATACTGAAGGTCATCTACGATTCAACGCGCAAGTCTCCGTTCGACACGAGAACCGGAGTGACGGACTATTATAACTTCCCCGGCAAATTCTCGAACGGACAGGACGGCGTCAGCATCAAATTGCAAAGCGTGACGAACTCCCATGTCAAAAACCTCGTTCTCATCGGATGCAAAGCCGACCGAAGTTTCATCGCGACAGCGGAAGCATCGATTGAATGGACCTACGGCATTCAAATCGTTAGAGGATCGTCTTACTGTACCGTTAGCAACAGCAAAATAAGCAGCTACATGGGCGATGGCATTTCACTAGATAGCACAGGCTATTACGACTATGCGGAATTTGGACTCGGATTGACCGTCAACGATATCGATCGACAAACCGGGGCGCTTATTCCAACTAACGGAAAAACGTTAACATCACAATTGTTAACGATCCCAACGACAGGGTATGACAGTTTCCTTGTCGCCGGAGCTGGCTACTCTCGCCAGACGGCTATTAACACGAAGGAAGTAGATGTCGCTTATTACGGAGCCGACAACACGTATCTCGGCAACTATAGCAACAAGAAGATCTATACTCCGATTTCAATTCCTCCCACTGCCAGGAAGTTTAGGTTTATTTTTAACAATGAGACTTCAACGACCAAAAACATGCAGATGACCTTGAAATTCGGCTTGACTCCACATCACAATACAATTGAATATAATGAGGTCTACAATATTCACCGCGGCGGCATTACGCTCGGTGGCAACTATAACACGGTTCAAAACAACATGATTCATGACGGAACCGGGGCGCTCGATCGCAAACCTCTCTTCACTGATCCTACACGATATGGAATCAATCAGGAGGACTCGTACGGGGATAATTGCATCATTCGAAACAATGTATTATATAACTTATATCACGGTATACTCGCAGGCTGTTGGACAATCGAAATACACAACAATCATTTCTACAACCTTGGAGGAATCGGTATAAATCTATACACATTACACATGGCAAACATAACCCAAAACTACCTATATCGTTGCCAAACGGGAGTCGGACTCATGACGGCCCATTTACCCAATGCCCATGTGAACATCGAAAGCAACACGATCATTTATACAAATAAAACCAGCTTCGAGAGCCCTGATTATATTGTTCATTTTCACAAAAACACGCTTATTGACTTGGGCGTATTCGTCATGTTGGATGATGATAGACACTTGTGCCGGGATAACCATTTTATCTGGACGGAAATGTTTTCAGGCTTACCAACAATTATGGTAAACCGAATCGAGAATTGTACCTTCGAAAGCAGCATAACGCAGCGAGAAATGTATTTCAGAACTTATTTCGTTCAGGGAACCGTTATGGTGAACATGAATTTACGATTAGAAACTAGACACCAAAAAACAAAAGCCGAAACCGTAGAGTTCCATGATTGCCGGTTTAATAAATGTTTGCTAAATAATCATGTCAGCGTTTCTTTAGGCCGAACAGTCTTAGTGAATAAGAGCGCTCTGACGGACACGATTATTAAAATAGGTGGTATTAACAACCCTGATTATTCACCTGTTACCCAATTAATAAATTGCAATCTTGACGTGACGTCCATTACCTATCTTTTTATAAGCGAGTTTAATACAGGTTACGGTTGGATTGAGGTTGAAAACAGCCGTATAGAAATCGCCAACAGCGGGTTCGCTTATTTACTAACCAACATTTTTAATGTTATATCAGATACCGTCAGCTTGTTTATAAAAGAATCGAGAATTAGCTATACGGGAGCTGGACGATTATCCCTCCAGTATTACAATAATGCTAACAAAAAAGCAGTCAAATTATTTGGGAACATTAGAAATACGTACTTTGGAATCGCTTTGCCGGGAGAGGAAGCGGATATCTATATCGACTATGATCCAAAATTCGAAGGGTATGCACCTCCTAATTCCGGAATATGGTTCAAAGGGGATACCTTCAGCCATGCAAATCCAGTAAGCGGGGGATATATTGGGTGGGTGTGTATCATTCCGGGAATTGCGAATGCAACCGCATGGTCAGCATCAACGGTAAAAGCAAAGGGTGACAGGATCTCTGCAGGAGGAAAGGTATTTGAGACGATCGGCGCAGGTACTACTGGAGGAACAACGCCTACTTGGCCAACCGTGTCACCCCTCCAAGTAAACGATGGTACAGTCATTTGGCAGGAAATCGGTTCATTGCCCGTCTTTAAGCCATATGGATCAATTATGTAATTTGAGATTCAATAGAAGGCAGTCTGGAAAAACGGAAGGCAAGTTAAAGAAGGCAGATCAACTAAATTCGAGGGCAGGCACAACGGGATCACAGTGCGGGCAAAAATACAGCTCCAACACTGCTGTATGTAATAATGATACAGTAGTCAAATTGCCGGAATCGGGCGGTGTAGATGAAATTTTGATTGTACTTTCCTATACGGGATAGTTAGTCTTATTATTAATATTTGTGATTTTGGGATCTGCCTCATAAAGCAGATCCCTGTCCTAATCCAATTTATCTTCGATAACTCGTAGACACTTCCCGGCTGTTTGTCATCCTATTAATCCATTGGATTATATCTTCTGAACCATCATTAAATTTCCTCGCAAAACAGTGGTAAGATATGCCGTAAGCCGTTTCTGAAAATTCCTTTTCCAACTCTGCCATATGAATTGAACTTATTAGGGATGGAAAAGGTGGTTCTCCTATCCTCCAATCCGTATATGTGAGACAACCCTTGATCGTGTGACTGTAAGGCGAATTCATTAAAATGATATGGAAAAACATCTCATCCGGAATATACGTATGCTTAAAAAACTTCGTGAATTGTGTATTCTCCCCCAAAAATTTCAATAGGTATTGAATAAATTCATAATGAAATGCCCACCATTGACCACCTGCATATAATTTATAATCCAAGAAAGGGAGAGGAAGACTTCTATTTTTTATAGTTTTCTTATAAAAGTAATTGCAAAGCTTTATCCACCACGATTTTATACGACTTTTTGTACGTTCCCCGCCTTCAATATAATAAGTTCGGATACGTTCCAACGGTTTATTAAATTGGGGCATCTCCGCTGCATTCAAAAAATTAGATCCATTATTTTCTTTTAAATGTCTTATTAATTGGTCTCTCGTTTTAATCGGATAATCAGCACCGCTCAATAATATATAATAGTCATAATGTCCTTTCTCATTAGCCTCTTTGAGAAGTTCTATCTGAGCCTTTATCATGCTGAATCCACCCCAATGGACACACAATCGTTTTTCAATAATACTTACATTAGGCCGCCTAAATCTAAGTCCATCCAATTGAGCGCGTTTATCTACATGAATGAAAATATCATCATCCACATGGATTAAACTGGAAACCAGCCTTTCAAGATGATGAAATTGATTGTGGGCCAATATCAAATAAGCGATTTTCATTGTTATCCCCTCTTCAACTTATAATGAATCATCTCGTACTACTCTCTTTTTGAAAAATACATAACTTTTACCCGTTACTTTGTTCACGAGCAGCCTAAAAACTTTCAATAAATACTTGAACTCATCGCACCTATAAAAAAATAAGGTGTATAATGCGTTGATTGCAATCATCGAGAATAAACATTGAATGATAAGTTGTGCATAAGAATCCATGTTAAAGAGGGTTGATATGCCGTAGCTTAAGAAAAGGCCCAATAAAGCTATGACGATATAATAAAGATTTGTTAGGTAGTAACTGATGAGCGGCAAATCAAAAACTCTTTTAAATACCAAATAAGGTGTTGACCAGAAAGGGACAGCAAATGCACTAATTAATCCACCCATAAAAATTCCTGATAATCCCCAAAAATGAACTAACACAAGCGAAGCACTTAAATTAATGAATGCTTGCAACAGTGGTGCAAACCGATCCTCGTGAAAAATTCCAGAGGTGGTTTTCAACATAGTGATCGCATTACGGATACCTCGTTCATAGAAAGTAACAAGCAAGAGAATAAGTACAACTTTATCCAATACAAAATCATCGCCTAACCATAGTTTGATAAACGGATTGACAAACAAAAACATCAAACTCGCAAATAACGAATAGAGCCAAAAGCTAATCAGTTGTGTTACACGAAAAATACTGTAAACTTTTTGTGAATTTTCTTTGGCAATCAAATTACCCATACTGTTGTACATGTTTCCAAACACCTGGTTTATAAACGTTCTGCATATATCAATAAGCATTTTATAATTGGAATACATCCCGACTGCCACAATGCTTACAAATGAAGATATCAAAATATTTTCTACGCCGAAAATAAAATAAGTTCCTATGTTTTGGATTAATATAGCTTTCATATTTTTGATAAAATTTGCTTTAGTGTCTGAATCGAGCTTTTCTTTTGATTTGATTTTTAGATATGGGTACATACGGTCAACCGCTTTGGCAAGTAATATCGATGTTGTAATCGAGATAATACATTCTACAACAAGAAATAACAAATAATTTTCTGTATAATGTAAAATAACTATTTTTAAAGAAGTGGAGATTATTGTGGAAAACGAATATACTGCAGTTACAATATAGTTTTTCTGATTGACATTTAAAAAGGAATGTTTATAGACGAATAAATAAGGCAATGCAGTATTAAACAAAAAAATTAAATATACCAGCTCTAAGTGCGGAATATCCGTATCAATAAAAACTTGTAAAAATGGCATCGCCATTAAACCGATCAGCATCACAATAAGAGCAATTATTCGATATGCGTTTTTATAAAGCCTCATTAATGACATTATTTTGGGTTGATCTTGTTCCGATATGGGTTTATACAAATTATATACAATACTTACTCCAATACCTGCTTCAGCTAGTGAAAGCATGGCCAGCAAGCTTGTAAACAGAGCATTAAGTCCAAGATATTCAATTCCTAAACTATTAATAAACACAGTCCGTGAGACAAAACTTAAGACCGTAATAATAAATTGATTCAGTAAACCGACAGTAATATTAAGAATAGTGTGCTTCACTCTCATGATATTAACTCTCTCCTGTAGGATGAATATCACAATCCCTGTTTTCTCACATTCCTCGTGTCATCCCATCTTTTGGATGTAGATAATTTTATGTTTTATCGTGTAATTATCTTAATATTATGTCTAATTCTCATAGGAAACTCCTCTAAAAACCATCCTCTTGATTTTCACTAAACTTATCGCGAGTTTTAAAGTGATCGGTGGTATTCCCAAATAATCAGCTGCTTGATTTGGTGTGTTACGTTCTTTAACAAACTCATAATACAAATAATAATTGGCCATTCTCCCCCACCAATTGTATCGATGATGTTTGATTTGCAGTTTAAAATAATAAGCGGTGCCCTTAGGGTTTTTTGAGAAAACATTTCTTATATTTCTGGTCAGGCCGTCTTCCAGATATTCCGAAATGTAAATGACATCGTTAAACCATCTCAGCTTATAACCATCGTATGCCATTTTGTCCCATACCGTGGCCTCCGTCATAAAGTTCTCACCGTCAATTTCGACAAACTTATAATTTCGAAGGAGCTCGGTATAAAAGGCTTCGGCTTTATCTCCCCTCATATTGTATTTCGTTCTCTCTAGCGAAGTCGCATCCAAATAAGAGCCTTCGAAGGTGGTTCCGTGCAATTGATCCGGTGCCGTTCCTCGATTTCCCGACACGCCGCAGAATCGGCCCTTGGGATCCAGACTTTCCTCCCACTTCACAAGCTTTTCAATCGCATCTTCCGTTAAGGCATCATCAGAATCTACGATAAAAAACAGCTTGCCTTTGGCTAAATGAGCCGCTTTATTAATCGCTCTATGTTTCCCGCCGTTCTCAACCTTCATGTATCTAATCGCAAACCGGTTGGGTTCTTCAATCCACTGCCGGAACAACGATTCCGTCTCATCCGAGGATCCGTCGTCTATTACTAGCCACTCGAAATCCTGAATGGTTTGATTCTGCAGGGATTGGTATAACGTTCCGATGATATATCCGCGGTTATACGTTGGAGTAAAGACGGTTATCTTCATAAAGCATCTCCTTTGGTCTGTCTACCTTCACCAATTGGGACACTCGAATGGCAAACCCTTGCGTGAATGGCATGATCCCGAATAAAGTAGAGTAGTGGCCAATATCTTTGGTATCCCCTTGCGAGAACTCGATCGCGCCATCCTTTCGCGTGACGCTCTTCAGATACGTGATTCCCTTCGTTACACCCGCGATACATAAATCAGACAACCCCTGGACGGCGGAAGCTTTGAGCAAATACCAGCTAAGCATGGCTGTTGCAGACGAATCCGGTCGGCTCTCAGGTCTGGTTACAGTCCAATTCCAGTTCCCGTTCGGCTGCTGAAACGTTATAACCGAGCGCGCAAATCTAGCCACGTATTCCTGCAATTCGGATTTATACAGATGGTTCTGCGGCAACAGATCCCAACAATCGATTAATCCTATTGCAAACCAGCCTAGTCCCCTCCCCCATCCATACAAACCAAGAGGAGCATGATTTCGGACATCGTATGCATGACATGGAATAAACTCTTTGCCATGCATGCCATGTTGGACATAGGCCCTAATCTGATGGATGGCAAGATCAACAGCCTGCGGTTTCATAAATTTTAATCCATAAGAAATTAGAAAAGGACAAATAAATCCTATCGTATCTACGTAGCGGTATTCCGCCATCCTTTTCCGATATTGTACGGTTCCGTCTGGACCAACATGATCTTGAATAAGTTCGTACATCTCGTCAAGAGCGGGTCTATAGTCTGTAATCTCGATTGTTTTTAATCGAAATAAAGAATAAGCGACTATGGCGGAATCAATATGAATCGGATTTTTCACCCACTTTCCATCAGCACGGAAACATGCGTTCAAAAACGTATGTATTTCCTTAACGTCATTGGCATCGTTCTCACATTCCGCTAGTCCTAGGAGAAGCGCCGCATGCTGCCAATCTTGCAAAGTAGCACTTGTATAGCGGCCTTTCATCCGATCCAATACCGTTAGGCGAGTCTGATCCGTTACCTTCATCAACGGTGTACGATTTAGCCACTTGATTCCCCTCTTCTTGATGATCTGGCTCCATGCCGATGTATCTTGCTGTCTTCCGATGTGAATTCTGCTGAGCCATACCCGGAATACAGGGACAATATCAATGAGGAGAACAGTAACCCCGCCCAAGAAAGCAACTCCCAGCACGACGAATGCGCTAATGAACAAGCTCATATAGCTTATTTACCTCCGATTCTGTACCTAAATTTTCCTCAGATAATCGGTCAATGACATGAGATCTTAAGCTCTCATCTTGGATGAACCTCTCAATGCCTTCCGCAATTGCTATAGGATCCATTTCGACTATCAAGCCATTCACTTCATGGTTTATCTGATCTTTAGCCGTGCTAAAATTAGTTACGACTATCGGTTTTTTCAATATTTTCGCCTCATCGATTGCAATTGATTTCCCTTCGAACCGCGAAGGTTGCACAACGATTAGGGAATTCTTCAGATACGGGTATGGATTCTCTACCACCCCAAGCAATACGAAATGCGATTGCAATCCATAGTGATTGATGAGCGCTCGATTTTCTTCAAGCTCTTTTTCGGTTCCATAACCAAGCAATTCCCATTTCACGAGATAGCCGCGGTCAATTAATATTTTGCATGCTTTAATCGCTAAATCGATTCCTTTGACATAACTTAATCTGGAAACGGTAATGATTCGTACGACTTGGTGCTGTATGGGATCGGATAATGCAGCTTCGTTAGCCATATTTCTGATAATGGTTGGGGACACAATGTTGGATATAAGCTTGAGTTTATTATGGTAGAGATCAAACTCATTTCGTAATGAGTGTAAACACTCCTCGGAAACGGTAACGATAAAATCCAGCTTTTCAAAATAGGGCTGGTCTATATTCGCGTCCATCTTCAGATTCGAATAGTTTGTATGAATCCATCCCAGTTTACGTTTTGCTTTCACTCGGTCTACAACATAATAAATCGGGCTTTTTTCCAGGAAGCCAATAGCAGCATCATATTCGCGTTCCGATCGCCGAAATGTACGGACGACATGTCTCCAAGCTAACTGCTCTCGCCGTGCTTCGTTTTTTTCGGTCCGCATAACGAAATTCAAATAAAATCGAACAAACAAATCCCGGAAAGCTCCTCTCTTAACGCATTTGACAGCAGCGGTTTTCAGAGGCATATCGAAATATGGGTAATTTTCTGGTGAGGGAAGAACATGAACTTCTTCAGGGACTTGCTTTAGGAATACCCCCGTAGGTTTAAACAATAGCAGGTCAACTTCGTAATGATCGTAATCAATCACTTGCAATAAGGAAACCAATGCTTTCTCGGCTCCACCGCAATGAAGATGGTTCATGACGAATAACAACTTCTTTTTCACCGCTTAACCTCCCACTAGCTTGTAAAGCTTATATATCTCCTCTTCTGTGCCCAACTTCTCATTGGATAACCGAATACTCATTTCGTTTGATTTATCGCGATTTACGATGAGTTCCTTGATGCCCGAAGCCAGTTCAAAAGCGTTCATAGGAGCAATCACACCGTTCAGACCGTGCTGGATCTGATCCTTTACAGTGCTAAAATCAGTCACGACGATCGGTTTTCCTAATATTTTTGCTTCATCCACTGCAATGGATTTCCCCTCATACCTTGATGGCTGAACGTAAATATCGCATTGCTCGATGTAAGGATAAGGATTCTCTTTAAGTCCTAGCAATATAAAATGTTGCTCGACTTTGTGCTTGCGGATGGCCTTCGCTAAAGAATCTCTTTCTTCACCTTCTCCGATAATAAACCAGCGCACATTGATTCCGTCTTCGATTAAACGTGCACAAGTCTCGATAGCGAGGTCGAAGCCTTTCTGCGAATGAAGCCTGCCTATGGAAAGTAGAATGATTTCATCCTCTTTCCGAGCGAAAATGTCCCCATCCGTCATTTGACCCATCTTCTTGATCAGCCTCGGCGACACAATGTTATAGATGGTGCTGATCTTGCCGGCATGCCGAGGAAATCTCTTTTTGAGTACCTGCTCGCATTCCTCGGATACTGTTACGATTTGGTCCAACTGATTAAAATACTTTTCATCAAATGCGGCATCCATATCCAACTTGTCGTAATCGTTGTGAATCCATCCGATTTTTTTGGCGGCATCTACTTTATCAACGCAGCAGTATATGGATGACTTTTCCAAAAAGCCTATGGCGGCATCATATCTGGACTGCAATCGCTCCATTGACTTGGACACAAAGCGCCAGGTGTACTGCTCGGTCGTGGATGAACCTTTCCGGTACTGATTCCTAAGTGAAAATAAGATGCGGTTTAACAAAAGCCGATAGTTGGACGCGGCGAACAGGACTTTAAGCGAGAGCAATAAGGGTTGCGTGAATGCCGAATAATTCTCTTGATGCTTAATCACATTCACTTCATTCGGCAATGCGTTCATGAAAATACCTTCATGGTTAAATAAGAACAGGTCTACCTCGAATTTCGTATAGTCGATTTGGGACAACATCGTCACCAAACTTTTCTCTCCGCCGCCTGCTCCAAGCCCGGGCATAATAAACAGCAGTTTTGTTTTCATGGATACCTCACGCTAACTTTGATAAATAATGAACAGCCCTTGACGACATCTCCTGAATCCGGGGAATCGCATGTTGCAATTGATGTTTGATCTCCATTTCATCGCGAAGCATTTCTTCGAATGAAAGCTTTAATTTGTCTGCATCCGAAATTTCTTGAATGCCTAATACCAATTTCTCCTTGCCGAACAAATCATGAGCAATCCCCTTAGACTTTACGCTGTATCCAAGCACCATCGTCGGGACGCAGTTGGAATACGCGGCAATCGTCGCGTGGGTTCTTGCTCCGATAAAGAATCGCATGCGTGCTATATACCCTTTGTACTGAATTGCGTTCAAGTTATCCGGAAGCAATAGAACTCTTCCTGAATCCTTATACAAGGCATAAAAATGTTGAAGAACTTCATAATCGTTATTGCTTTCCTGAATGACATGGGGAGTTAAAACGATCGTCATGTTTGTCTTGTTCAGAATGTGTTGAATAAGTTCATTCATTGCCGCATGCGAATTTTGATTTCTTTTCCAGACCAACGGGCTGAAATTGATCCCGATTGTATTGTTTTCCTGCCATCCGCTCGGCAATTCCAGTTCTTCCTTGTCCATGGTGAAGGCAGGATCCGCGCACAGTTTGACATTACTAAGCCCTTTTCCGGTCAACATTTGATAGGTCAATGATTCCCTGGCCAATATGAGGTCGAACGTCCTCAAATCCTCTAATTTCGTTTCGGACATGTCCTCTTCACCAATGGAACAACCCCATAATACTAGCTTTTTCCCTTCTCTTTTGACTCTACGATTTACTTCATACCAGCCAGGTTGCTCTCCGTAACAATAGTTGTCTCCACCAATCGACATACAAACGTCCATTTGATGAATATGTTTGATAATATTATTATGAATTTTTCCTTGGGCATAAGTTTCATCCTGAAAGAGCTTGTTCCGAATGGAAGAGACCATCCAATCGTAGGAATATTTCGTGAGCGGTCGAGGAGATCCGTCATAAATGCCGTCAAGTTTAGGGATGATTTGGTCGGTTACCGGATTATCGGACACCAAGTACACTTCCGACCCGCGTATCGATTGTTTAATAATAGAGGCAGAGGAACGGACAATGGCCTCGCAACCGCGATTCATAGAGCCTCCGTGCGCAAACATCATGATCTTCATTTGTTTATCCTCCAATAACCTTTTGATTTCGAAATCTGCTGTAAGCGGTGACGCCGTAAAGACCTACCGCTGATTTCGAGTTCATCAGTGACAATATGATGCGTTCGTATCTGCCGAATCTAGAATGATCGCCGGTTGCATAATCGGCCAATGCAACCTGCAATTCGGAGTGATGGACCATCTTGCGTACATCTGTTATTTTTTGAACAAAACTTACCGGATTAGACGGCTCAAAACAGTGATGGATCAAGGAAATGCACGAATGGACGAGTTTCTTGGAGCGCAGCGCCCGAATATTCGCATGTTGTACGGCAGCTTCATAATCAACGGGGAGGGGCTCCCGATACACTCGAAGGGCACGGGCAAAATATTGGGCAGGGTTTGAGTTTCGGGTCGCGCTACCCGCCGTATCTCTGTAATGATAACCGGCGTAATCGACATAACAGGCGGAGTTGGCCGCACTGAGAGCCTGCATATTAAACCAACCGTCTTCGCCTAAGGCGATGCCGCTTGGGAAAGTAATTTGATAGTTGCTGATGACCTCATGGCGGTAAAGTTTATTGCACACGGAATTCAGGCGATCCGATTCTAAATAAACAGGGAGAATTTCTTTTCGAATAAAGTCTCTATCCAGGAGTCGTCCGGTCGGAAATTCCATTCGTTCTGCGATCATTCGCCCGCCCAGTTCTCCAACGTAATCAGAAAAAACGATATCGCACCGATGGTATTCGGCAACTTGATACAGAGTTTCCATCATATCCGCCTTCACCCAATCGTCCGCATCCACGAACCCGATGTATTCGCCCCGGGCGGCTTCGATCCCGGCATTCCTGGCGACGCTTACGCCCTGGTTCTCTTGATTAATCAACTGGATGCGATTGTCTTCCTGCTGGAATCGTTCGATCATCGCCCGGCTTCCGTCAACCGATCCGTCATTGACGAATATGAATTCGCATTCCTGCAATGTCTGTCCGAGCAACGACCTGATGCACTCCTCCAAATACTTCTCCGCATTATAGACGGGCACGATGACGCTTACCTTTACTTCCATGACACTGCCTCCTTCCCTCGACGATTAGACGACCATATTGTACAGCTTCTCAAGTTCATCCCGATTATGGTAGTCCTCAAGTTCCAGGTTGCCTATTAATTCCTTGCGTTTCTCATCGTTCGCGTATAACTCCCCGATTGCATCCGCCAATCCTTCAGCACTGCACTCGCAAATGATGCCCGTTTTGCCATGAACGACTTGGCTAGTGGCGGTTGGATAGTTGGTGATGATGATCGGCTTATGAAGGATCTGCGCTTCCGTAACCGTAACGGCTTTCCCTTCATAGCGGGAAGGCTGCACGTACAGATCGCAATGTTTAATGAAAGGATACGGATTCATTTGTTTCCCCAGCAACACGAAGCTGTTCTCCAGTCCGCTTCTGGCAATCTGCTCGCGCAACTCGTTCTCGGAGCCGCCGTACCCGACGACATGCCACTTCACTTTCGTTAAACCGCGATCGTGCAGCAGCTTTAACGCCAGTATGGCGATGTCAAACCCTTTTACATAGGAGAGCCTTCCGACGGAAACGATCGTAAAACCTTCCGGCTTCATGGCTTGCGGGATGTCTCCTTGTTCGGCCATGTCCCTAATAAAGGCCGGAGATGTAATGTTTTCGATCAGCTTGATCTTCTCTTTAAGGCTGGGATAACTTTTGATGAACGAATCGGTACATGCCTCCGAGATCGAAATGATATTTTCGTACCGGCTCCAGACGGCTTCGTCCATCGTCCGGTCCATCTCAAGCTGGGTGAAATCGGTATGGATCCATGCGATTTTGCGTTTGGCGCGCACCTTCTCCGCAACGAAATCATGAGGCCAGGCGTAGCTGACAGCCATATCGTATTCGATCATCGGTCCTCTATGAGCGGCGGCGAACCATTTGGAATCGTATTGCATCTGGATATAACCGGGTCCCTCGGCTGGGCGCAGTCGGCGAGCGCTCACGTAAGCCGCGGCTTTCGAGGCTACGCGAAGCAAGGAAGCCTTCACCAATCCTTGACGCAAGCATTCGAGAATTGATTTGCGAATAGCTGCGTAACTTCGCGATTCCGGCAATAGATTCACCTGCTTCGGAATCATCTCCATGAATTCGCCGGTATGGCAGAACACGATCAGATCAACGTCGAAGCTGTCGTAATCGAATTGTTCCAGCATATTAATGAGGCTCCGCTCGATTCCTCC
Organism: Paenibacillus sp. LHD-117; assembly: GCF_030929555.1. Lineage (GTDB taxonomy): Bacteria > Bacillota > Bacilli > Paenibacillales > Paenibacillaceae > Pristimantibacillus. The sequence goes on from NZ_JAVFVT010000052.1 coordinate 17,822, forward strand.
AATTTCCATCGCATAGCCGGTGAATAACACGCGTTTCTTCATATCGCCTCCGCTCCTTTCGCCATGCCGTGAACGAACTCATCGACCGGCCCTTGCCGAATGGCAGAGAATTGTTTCTCCCGTTTATTCAGAAACAGCGTGTCGGGCGGAACGATCCCTTTCACGATGCTCCCTGCGGCTATGACGGCGTTATCGCCGATTTGGGTTCCGCGCAAAATGATCGAACCCGCTCCGATCCATACGTTATTGCCGATCACGACGGAACCTTTGAGCAAGTGACCGCCTTCCGCGCCGCGGAAATTATGGTCGTGATCGTTGATGCATACGTTAGGCGCGATCTTTGTATAGTCGCCGATCGTGATGTTTAACGCGCAATTAATTGTGCAATTGTCGTTTACGAAAACATGATCACCCAGCCGAAGCTGCCCTTCGTCGTCGATTCGGATGCTAATGTTTTTCCGTAGGAAAACGAACCGTCCGACATGAAGTTTCGCGCGTTTATGGAAGATTTCGATCGTACTTCCGCCTTGCATCGCGAATAAAGAAGCCCGGATGCTGCCCAGGTAGAGTAGTTTATAAAAGAATGCCCTGGCGAAGGCCGCTAATTGCGCGACATTCATGAGCAGCGTGTGAAGCAGTCCCCTGCTTCGATATTGCAAGGCGATCGTACGAATCGCTTTTCTGATCATGGACTTGTCAGCTCCTTTCTCCGCTTCGCCCCGCCGAGCGATTAGGTTCCGGCTGCTTTATGTTTCTTGCTGTCGCTCAATTTCCGCCACATCCAGAGGAACGGACGCAGCCCGAAATAGAGAAAATGCAATTGCTTCGGCAACGGCAACGTCTCCGCATCCTCATGGAACGGATGCATGATGCTAAGCGCGTAGACGCACTTCTGCCTTAACGTCATCAGACCGAACAAATATTGTCTATGATATCGTTCGACATCCTTCGGCACCGGAGGACTGTGCAGATTGACCGTCCGCTCCATGTAGAACATGGTGTCTTCCGCCAGCCATCCCGCCTTGCGCGTCGTCAGGATCGGTTTCATCTCTTCCCGAAGCGGCGCCGCGAGCAGCTTGGCTGCCAGGAACAGAGCCTGCCCGCCCAGATGAAGCATCTGGTGCTTGCGCAGATGAACGGTCAGCCTTGGCCAGTCGATCCGCTGGTTCATTAGCTGCTTGATATCGAGCAGCCAGCGCAGCCGCGACCATCCGTGACGCGCGCCGTGGGAGACGAGGAACAGGAACAGATCCTCCCTTCCGAGATAGAAGATCGGCCGGCTGATGAGCGCGCTCTGGCGTCTGCGGCTCCATAGATCCTCGAAGCCGGGTTCCTTCGACGGCGACGGATTAAGCCGCCAGTGGACCTCTACCTTAATCCCTTTCTTCGGATGCAAGAAGGTTACGTGATGATGCCGCCACTTCCAGTCGTTCAGAACGCTTGTTATGTAATCGTCCTTCTCGTAGCCTAACGATACGAGCAAGGCTTCAGCCGCCTCGAGCCGGTCCATCGGAACAAGCACATCGAGGTCGCAGGACGTTCGAAGCGATACATCGCCATACAGATCGGCCGCAATAACGGGCCCTTTCAGGAACAACGCTCGAATATCCCGGTCGGCGAACAGGCTGGAGAGCTGCTCCATCTCGCCGCTCAAAGCCAGCATCTGCAGCGTATTCCGGTAATAGTCTTTCTGGAATAACCCTAGAACGAAAGCAGGCACGCTAATGGGCCGGTGCTCTTGCAGCTTCCGGTTAATCGTCGGGAATACGCGATGATGTCTGGCCAGTTCAATGAAGGCATGCCAGTCCGCGTCCTTCATGAGCTCCCAATGCTCATAACTCAGTTCCGACCCTTCCTCCATTTCCAGAAAGGCGAGCAGCAATTTTAATTCTTGTGAAAAGTCCCCGGTATGGAGCGCAGCTTCCATTTTCATGACGGTCTCCTTCATTCGCAAATAACGAACAAAATTTATATTTTGTTCTATAAAACGAACACAACTACAGATTAGCATCCGCTTGTAGTTCTGTCAATCAGGTTCACCAGATTTCTACAATATTCTGGATCGCCCGCGCCAATCGGTATGCTAGAATAGGAAATAGCAGGTAATAGTATGAACTCGGAGGGACTCTCGAATGTCGAATCGGATTATTTTGTTCGGAGCTGGCGGGCATGCCAAAACCGTTATCGATACTATAGAAAAACAAGGAATTTACGAAATCATCGGATTGTTGGACGGAGGCAAGCCTGCCGGAGAAATCGTATTCGGTTACGAGGTATTGGGAGACGAATCGTGGCTCGAGGATCGGGCAAACCGAGCAGACGGCGCAATCGTGGCGATCGGCGATAACTGGAAGAGAGGGCTGGTCGCACAGACGATTCGAAGAATTCGGCCGGGGCTCCCGTTCGTTACGGCTATCCATCCTTCTGCCGTTATCGCAAGAGGAGCCCGCATCGGCGCGGGCTCGGTCGTTATGGCTGGCTCCGTGATCAGCTGCGATGTGGAGATCGGCGATCATACCGTGTTGTATCCCCTAGCTTCGGTCGATCACGATTCGAAGATCGGATCGTTCGTCAGCTTCGCGCCCAAAGGGACAACCGGCGGCAACGTGACGATTGGCGAGTATACAGCCGTCGCGATCGGCGCGACGATCATCCATGGCGTTACGATCGGCGAACATAGCGTCATCGGCGCAGGTTCAACGCTCATTCGGGATATCGGCTCGCACACCGTTGCTTTCGGTACGCCTGCCCGACCCATCCGATCGCGACTAAGCGGCGAACGTTATCTCTAGCTCGCCGCTCCGGAAGCCTTCGCGCGCATTCCGCTTACGACGTCTTCGATCACGCCGATGACACGCTCTTGTTCTTCTTTGCTCATGCCCGACCCGGATGGCAGGCAGATGCCGGTTCGGAATAGCTCCTCGCACACTGAATTCGTTTGTTCGTTATGCCGATAGAACGCAGCTCCCTTAAACAACGGCTGGAGATGAAGCGGCTTCCACAACGGCCTGGCTTCAATGTTAGCTTCGGCGAACGATTCCAACAAGCTGCCGATGACGGCTTCCGCATGCGGATCAGTCACCGTCATGGCAGTGAGCCAGCGGTTCGACCGCGTACCCTCCAGCTCGGGCATGAACTTGATCGCCTCAAGCTTGCCGAGAGCTTCGGCATAGTTCCGGTAGATCGCTCTCCTAGCATCCACCCGTTGCTCCAATACTTCAAGCTGCGCTCTTCCGATGCCGGCCAGCACGTTACTCATCCGGTAATTATACCCCATGACGCTATGCTGATAATGAACGGCGGCATCTCTCGCTTGCGTCGCGAGAAACTTCGCCCTCTCCAGCGCTTCGACATCGTCCGATATCAGCATGCCTCCGCCCGATGTTGTAATGATCTTGTTTCCGTTGAAGGAGAATATGCCGAAAGCGCCGAACGTTCCGCTTTGACGACCGCGATAGGAGGAACCAAGCGACTCCGCCGCATCTTCGACGACGGGCACGCCATAACGGCCGCAGACATCCATGATTTCGGCCATTTTCGCCATTCCGCCGTACAAGTGCACGACCACGGCAGCCTTGGGCAGCTTCCCTGCGGCCGCCGATTGCCACAAAGCCCGCTCCAGCGCCGCCGGCGATAGATTCCATGTATCCGGCTCGGAGTCTACGAAGATCGGCTCCGCTCCAAGATAACGAATCGGACCCGCCGTGGCCACGAACGTAAAGCTGGGACAGATGACCGTATCTCCTTCTCCGACGCCCAGCAGTTGCAGCGCCAAGTGGATCGCGGCCGTTCCCGAGCTTACCGCAGCAGCGCCGCGAGAGCCGACATAGGAGCTTAGCTGCTGCTCGAACGCGTTAATATGGGGACCAAGCGGCGCAATCCAGTTGCTGCGGAACGCTTCGTCGATATAAGCTTGTTCGTTCCCGCTCATATGCGGAGGCGATAAGTAGATGCGGGTTTGCTCATTCGTATGCTGCTGGGACATCGTAGCCATCATCCTTTCTGATTATGCGCCTGACCGTCGAAGAGCGGCATCGTCACATGGTTGCCGTTGCTGATTCCATCCGAACGCAGCACCCGCTTCACGGTCAGAAGCAGAATGCGCATATCGAGCCAGAAGGTCCGGTTCTCGACGTACCATACATCCCGGTCGAACCGGTCATCCCATGTCACCGCGTTGCGGCCGTTCACCTGCGCCCATCCCGTGATGCCCGGCCTGACGAGATGCCGCTTCGCCTGCTCTTCCGTATATAGCGGCAAATAATCCATTAAAAGCGGCCTCGGGCCGACAAGGCTAAGCTCTCCCCTGACAACGTTGAACAGCTGCGGAAGCTCATCCAAGCTTAGCTTCCGAAGCAGCTGCCCGAATGGCGTCAGACGCAGATGGTCCGAGAGCAGTTTGCCTTCTCCGTCCCGTTCGTCGGTCATGCTTCGGAATTTGTATAAGTAGAACGGGCGGCCGTGAAGACCGGGCCGTTCTTGCTTGAACAACACCGGAGATCCCAGCTTCGTCCGCACGAGCACGGCAAGCAGAACCATAAGCGGCAGCAAAGCCGCAAGCAGCAGACTGGCGGCGATTAAGTCGAACATTCGTTTCATCATCGTATGGCCTCTCCTCTATTTATCTCTGTCTCTGTTTCGAATTACGTTTGCGCAGCAAACAGCTTTCTCATCTTGGCGATCGCCGCAGGGCCGATGATTCGGCTTACAAACCGTTTCGCGCCGCTCTTAAGCCGCACATGCGCGGGCAGCCAAGATTGCGCGAAATGATGGATCGTGTAGCTCTCGTCCGTCAAATAGCTTCCCCCGTTAATATAGTCGTAGGGGCTGAAATATTGTCGTGGATAGAAGACGACGCCGTTGCCAAGCTTCTGGTATTTGCCGTCCAGAACGAGGCCGTCCGACTTGCACAACTTGGAGATGACGGCGGTATTGGTCAGCATGTCGTACGTGCCGTCAGGCAGCAGGAACGATCTGCTTTCGTAATCGTCGAGCAGCTTCTTGATCCAGGGATGCTCCGGAACGGCGCCCATCGTCCCGGACTGCAGGAAACGTTCGTCTTCGAAGCCCGAGAACGCTTCGTGCGCGAGAAGCGGATCGAGCGGCTTCACCACCTCGACATCCGTGTCCAGATACACGCCGCCGAAATGATAGAGCGCAAAGAGCCGAACGTAATCGCTGACGAACGCGTATTTTTTCGCTTCATAGGCCTCCTTCACGTAACGGGATTGACCCAGATCGAAGTTGTCCTCGTTCCATTCCATGAACTTGTAGCCGCTGCCAAGTCGCTTCTGCCAGCTTTTCATACAGGTTTGAATCTTCTTCGGCTTCTCCCCACGCCCGAACCAACAGTAGTGAATGATGCGGGGAATTTGCTCCATTTGTCCCATGACGTCTCCTCCTCCCTGGTTAGAACGGCCACTTGAGATAATCGCTAGAGTAGCGAATATCCAAGATGATCACATTTTCATAGAAGAAATATAGGAAGTAACAACAGATTAATCCGATATAGACAAACCGTTGATCCTTCTCTCGAAACAGCTTGACGATCCAGCCTAACAAAATCAATTGATAGAGAGTGAAGTAGATACCCAGTCTCGCGAAAATCCAATTCTGCGTCGAGATGATCATGATGACTGCTCCGACGAGGGACAAGTTGACGATGATATCGCTCTGGGGAAAGATGCGGGCTAATTTCTCTCTTCCGAGAAACGCGATGAGGACTGGAACGATGTAGACGATGACTCGCAGCACGTTCGCTCCGCCTTCTTGAAAACTTTGGTACTCCGAATATTGCGTATTCTCGATAACGGCGAACAATGCCGTAGAGAAGTAGTTAAATCCGACAACGACCAGAATTGCCATACTAAGCATTAGCATGGATGTCAACGTCCAAGCTTTGCGCCGGACCAAGAAATAGATCGGAAGCATGATGAGCGCGCTCTGATGAAAGAACGAGGCGAAGACGACGACTGCGAAGAAGCTCTTCCACTTGCCTTCCAGCAATGCTTTTGTCGCCGCGAACACCATTGCCGCAGCTAGAAATTGGCGGATTCCGTTCATGGATACGATGAACGCACCCGTCGTGATATAAGCGTAAAGGCTCAGTTCGATTTGCCTTGCATATTGATAGAACACGACGAAGATTAACGCATTCGTAGCAAATGCCGTTAAAAAGATCATCAACTGCGGATCTTCCGTCATTTGTTTCAACATCATTTGGAAAATATTAAATGCGATATCGTCACCTTGAAGCACGGACATCCACGTATAATCTGTTACTCTATAACTATGCATATAAAGAAACGTATCTCCGATGTTATTGCGGAGACCCGCCACGACGATCAAACAAACGGCGCCCATCATGATGTAAATCCGGTTAGGCTGGATGCCGAGCGGTCCGCTGACCGTCGCAGTAGAAAAGTATCTGGCCATGAAGGCGTTAAAAAAAACGACCAGCAGCGCAAACCATATCATTTCCATTACTCCGCATCCTCCCTTCCGTTCACAATGCCGTTAGCCTGTCTTGACTACTGTGCTCCGTTTCGTTCGAACAATATAGACGAACAACGCGAACCCGAGCGGCACGGCAAGCAGCGTCGTCCATTTGCGCGGCGACTCTGCGATAAACCTCCGGTTCCGCAGCATCAGACTGCTGGAAACGTAATGCACCGCCTCGCGGAATCGGTCCCTGTACGTAGGCGCATGCTGCATCGCCGTTCTCCGGAAGAAGGAGAAGCCCCGCGGATTGCGAATGTACTGCTTCACCATGTTCATGCTTGAGCCGTCCGTCCGGTATTCGACGAAACATAACACTTCATTCAGGACAAGAAGAGGCGCTTGCTGATCGATCAAAATATATTTGTACGAGAGCGGGCAATACTTCTCTCCCTCGTATAGCGGATAAGGCGGGCATGCTTTGGTCAGCTCCGTCCGATAGACGAGCTTCTTGTCTCCTTTGACGCCATGTTTCGCATACAAATCGGACAAGGTTGTGTTCTTTAGCCGCTCGGGCATCCGCGTGCCGATGACCGTCCCGTCCGTGGCCGCGTCGAGCGCGACGATGCCCGCGTACTCGCTGCCGCCTCGTTCCTTCCAGAACGTGAGGATCATCTCTACCGCGTTATCCGCCATAAAATCATCGGAATCGATGCAGACGTTTAGTTCCGTATCGATCAGCTCGTAAGCCGTATTATGGGCGCCGTGCATCCCTTGGTTCTCCTGGTGGACGTAGCGGATCGGAAAGTCGGCTTCCTCGATCCACCGGTTCACCAGTTCTTCCGTTCCATCCGTCGAGCCGTCGTCGATAATAAGCCAGACGAACTGTTTGCTTGTCTGTCTCAGCAGACTTTCATAGCAGAGATGAAGCGTATACGCCCGGTTGAACGTTGGCGTGAATACGGTCAATGGGGGTTTTGTTTGACCGCTCATCTCATCCCTCCGCCCGATGCCTCAGCCGGTTCGATTCTCGATCTGTAATAGGCGCCTAGCCAGTCGGCCATCGTCTCCGCGTCATAACCGCTTGCCTTAAGCTGGCTTCGCGTATCCGCATGCTCGTAAGTCGATGCCAATACCGCGTCGCTCCAAACCTCAGGAGATTGGTCCAGGGACAGGAACGATACTCTGCCCGTAATGTCCGACTCCTTCGTAATCCGGTCGGAGACGATGCACCGCAGCCCCGCGGCTTGCGCCTCCACCAAGACGACCGGCAACCCTTCGAAGAGCGACGGGAAGAGGAACAGATCCATCGCTTGCAGCAATCCGGCGATGTCCTCGCGAACGCCTAGGAACTTCACCGCGGCGGAGATGCCGCGTTTCTCCGCCTCCTTCTCCATGGCCGGACGCAAATGCCCGTCGCCTGCGAGTATGAGCATCGTATTCGCGTTGCGCCGATGAATCGCTTCGAAGATTTGGAGCAGGAAGCGGTGATTCTTCTGTTCGTTGAACCGTCCGATATGGCCGATAACGATCCGATCGCCCGCTCCAAGCTCTTCCCTGACGGCTACCCTCGCGGCTTCGTCATACCTGAACTCCGAAGCATTCACTGCGTTATGAAGGACCGTCACTTTGGCCGATGACGCCTTCTCCTTGCCGAACAGCCACTCCCCGGCCCTTGCCGAACAAGCGAAGTAATCGCTCGGATGATCTTTGATCGACATCCTGGCATATAACCGGAACGGATATTTGTAATCCAAGCCGAGATCGCTTAAGTGGCTGTGGATAATGCGGCAGGGAACGCCCGCCCTTCTTGCCGCTCTCAGCACGAAGCCGCTGTTCTCGTTCATGTGGGAATGGACGACCTTATAGTCGCGATGCTCGGCGAAAAACGCGTCGAGCTGCTTGAAGTAGCGGCGGTAATTGCCCGGCCGGATTTGCGGCATCCGGAAGATGCGTCCGCCTAACGAGGCGATTTCGGCATCGTAATGGCCTTCTTCCGTCCGATGGACGAGGAAGTCAAACTGTATGCCTTTCTCCCGCATTTGACGGTAATAATTCATGAGCATCGTTTCCAGCCCGCCCCGGTTCATGACGGTGACGACTTGCAAGATCCTTAACGGTTCCACGGTTACTCCTCCTGATCGGCTTCTTGGTTCGCATCGCTTCCATGGCGATTAACATGACGTATACTGCAAGCGACATCCGCAGTTTGGCCATTCCGTAAAAGAGCCGCCACAAGGGCGGACAGGGCTTCGGCTGAAACGCGTTCAACGCCTTGCGGAACGTCTCTTCGCGAAGCAGGCTGCCCAGCTCGCGCATTCTCCCAAACACAGATTTGGGATTCGTGCGGCTGACGATGTTGAGCCCGAGTCCGAGCACGTTCATCGCGATCCGATTCGATAACGCCTTCAGGCGAATGTCCTTATCGAGCCGCCTTTCACCCGCCTCTTCCATCTTGTCGTAAAGGACGCGGAATTGAGCCGCCAGCATCGGCTTATATCGAGTCGTGATCGAAGCGTCGTTCGCTCTCCAATAGTGGTAATAAGGCCGGTTCAAAAAAACGAATGTCTTCGCTCTGCTGCATGCCGATATATTAAATAGCGTGTCCTCGTTACTACCGATCAGCGAAAGATCCGTGAACCGCACGCCTTCCAGCAGCTCCGCCCGGTACAGCTTCGACCAGACTGTTCCCCAGGCGTCCAAGTTTTCCGGCATCGCGACTTCGTCCCCGATCGGGCCGATCAGCCGGCGCGTGACGCGAGACTGAACCTCCTCGCCACGATAAACCGTATAGTCCGGCTCTTCGAACGTTTTGGGCCTCGCGAATCCGCCGAACTCCCGAACATAGGCGCACATTACGATATCCGCGTCTTCCTGGCGGGCAACCTCCAGCATATTCTCGTACATCCCGCGATCGGCCCAATCGTCCGGATCAACGAAGCCGATAAATTCGCCGGTGCAATGGGAAAGTCCGATGTTGCGAGCTGCGGCAACGCCTTGATTCCGGCCGTCTATGACAACGATTCTAGGATCCCGTTCGGCATATTGGCGAAGCAGCCCGAGGCTGCCGTCGCTCGAACCGTCGTTCACCGCCACGATCTCGATCTCCCTGATGCTCTGTCCGATCAAGCTGTCGAGGCATCTGGGCAAGTAACGCTCCATGTTATAGATAGGCACGACGATACTGATCTTTGGCTCCACCCGGCGACGCCTCCATCATAAAGGTCAAGTACATCTCCCCCAGCTCCCCCATCACCTGCTCGAGCGAATAACGCTGCGCGCGCTCCGCGCTGCGTTCGCCCATTCGGCGCCTGGAGTCGCGGAAGAAATAAAGCAGCTGCAAGCGGCTCGCGAACGAGGCGACGTCATCGGGCTCGACGATAAAGCCGGTTCGGCCTTCGTCCACCAGCTCGTTATGGCCGCGGTTGCGAGTGGCGACGACCGGCAAGCCGCATGCCATCGCCTCCATCACGTTGACGGGCAGCCCTTCCCGAAGACTGGACGCGGCGGCGGCGTCGCACATCGGGTACAACTCGTCGAGGTCGTCCCGGTAGCCCAGGAACTCGACCATATGGGCAACACCCAGCTGCGTGGCAAGCGCTCGGCACTCGTGCAGCAGCGGCCCCTCGCCGGCAAGCAGCAATCTTGCGGTCGGCGCTTTGGCCTTCAGCTTCGCGAGCGCGTAGATGAGCAGCCGATGGTTTTTGTTCGCGTTAAACTCCGCGGCGTAGATTAGCAGGAAGTGATCGGGGCTGTAGCCGTACCGCTCCCGCCTGACTCGTTTCTCCTCTTCGCCGATCGGCGCGTAGTAGGCGGTATCCACCCCTACGCCATGGATATGCGCGATCATTCCCGCGCGGAAGTCCGCACGGCGGGCGCGACCGAAGTCCTCCTCGTTAATGGTGACGAGACAGTCCGTGCGGGAGGCCAGCCAGCGCTCGACGGGATAATAAAGCAGCCAATTGCGCAGCGGCGCTCCTTTGTAGAAGTGGAAGCCGTGGGCCGTATAGATCACTTTCGTCCCCCGCGCTCTGGCGCCCCTCGCCGCTAGCCGGGCCAGAACGCCGCCCATCGGCGTATGGCAGTGGATGATGTCGTAACCTTCCTTGTCAATGATGGCCTTCAGCATGCGGTAGGCCTTCAAATTCGCTCGCTTCAATGGCGATCGCTCGATCGGCAAGTCGAACTTTTGGTCCGTATGCGGCAGAACCAGCGTGCCCCTAGCAGCTACGTGAACCTCCCAGCCCATCTGCTGGAACCACTCCATGACGGGCAGATGGAAAGCACGGAAGTGATAATCCACCGTCGCGCAAAACAATATTTTCGGTCGCATTCGCATCGCGATGACATCCGCGGCCTTATTGCGGCGCGGTCTCCTTCTCCAGCGTTCGGGTCAGGTATTCAAGCAGCTCGTAACGCAAGTCTTCGCGCTGTAGAGCGAACTCGATCGTCGTCTGGATGAACCCCATCTTCTCGCCGACATCATATCGTTTGCCGTCGAATTCATAGGCAAACACGGCGCGGGAGCGGTTCAGGGCGGCAATGGCATCCGTCAGCTGGATCTCTCCCCCCGACCCCGGCTCTTGTTCGCCGAGAATGTCGAAAATTTCCGGCGTCAGGATGTAGCGGCCCATAATGGCCATATTGGACGGCGCGGCTTCGCGGCTTGGTTTCTCGACCAGATGGTTGATCCGATGAAACGCAGGCTCCATAACCTTCCCGTCCACGATGCCGTAACGGGAGACAGCTTCCTCGGCAACCCGCTGTACGCCGATGATCGACGAGCCGTATTGCTCGTACTTCTCTATCATCTGTTTCAGGCAAGGCTTCGGCGCGGAGATGATATCGTCCCCGAGCAGCACGGCGAACGGCTCGTCGCCGATGAACTTGCGGGCGCACCAGATCGCATGGCCCAGTCCGCGCGGCTCCTTCTGGCGGATGTAATGGATGTCGACCATGTCCGACGACTTCCGCACCTCCTGCAGCAGCTCGAACTTGCTCTTCGCCGCCAGAATTTGTTCCAGTTCCATGGAATTGTCGAAATGATCCTCGATCGCGCGTTTTCCTTTGCCCGTGACGATGATGATGTCTTCGATCCCGGATTCGATCGCTTCTTCGACGATATATTGAATCGTCGGCTTATCGACGATCGGCAGCATCTCCTTCGGCATCGCCTTCGTGGCAGGCAGGAAGCGGGTTCCTAAGCCCGCCGCCGGTATAATCGCTTTTCTTACTTTCATCTCCGCACCGCTCCTTCTCTCTTTATCCCGTAATGGTAGCCAGCTTCGACTCCGATTCCCGAACGACCGAGTTCGCGAGGTCGAGCAGCCTCACTTTCAATTCCGCGCCGTTCATGGCGGGGAAGGCTGCAATTATCGCTTCGATCTCCTCGTAGAGGATGTCGGAAGCCTTGCCGATATAGATCTTCGGATACACCTGCTGCTCGGTCACTTCGTTATCCTTCAGCATCTCTTCGAACAGCTTCTCGCCCGGCCGGATGCCCGTATAGACGATCCCGATCTCTTCGACGGCATATCCCGACATTCGGATGACGTTCTGCGCGAGGTCCGTGATCCGCACCGGCTCGCCCATGTCGAGCACGAAGATTTCGCCGCCTCTGGCCAAGGCTCCCGCTTGGATAACCAGCCTCGATGCCTCCGGTATTGTCATGAAATAACGGACCATATCGGGATGCGTGACCGTGATCGGTCCCCCTTTGGCGATCTGCTTCTGGAAGAGCGGAATAACGCTTCCCCTGCTGCCGAGCACGTTGCCGAACCGGACCGCCACGAAGTTCGTATGGCTGACGCGATCCATGTGCTGGATGATCATTTCGGCTAGCCGCTTCGTTGCGCCCATGACGCTGGTCGGATTAACGGCTTTGTCGGTAGAGATCATGACGAACGTCTCGACGCGCGCCTTGCTCGCCGCCCTTGCCGTGTTCAGCGTGCCGACCACATTGTTCTTGAACGCTTCTTCCGGGTTGCGCTCCATGAGCGGAACATGTTTATGGGCTGCGGCATGGTAGACGACCTGCGGACGATGCGCGAGCATGACGGCCGTCATTTTGTCCGCGTCCTGCAAATCCGCGATTTCCGTAAAGAACTTGATGTTCGTATCCTTGAACATCTCCTTCAGCTCCATCTCGATCGCATAGATGCTATTCTCGCCATGGCCCAGAAGAACCAGCTTCTCCGGCAGGAACCGCGATATTTGCCTGCATACCTCTGAGCCGATCGAGCCGCCCGCGCCCGTCACGAGCACGACCTTCCGCGTCACGTAGCCGGAGATGCTGTCGATGTCCAGCTCCACCGGCTCGCGCCCGAGCAAGTCCTCGACCCTAACGTCTCGGAACTGCGTGACGGATATCCGGCCGGTGGCCAGGTCCTCCAGCATCGGGATCGTTTGCGTCTTGGCCGACGTTCTCGCGCATTCCGTATAGATGTCGTACAGCTGCTTCTTGCTGAGCGACGGAATCGCGATGACGATGTTGTCGATCTGGAGCTCCTTCGCCCGCTCCCCGATCCCTTTCACGCTCCCGCATACCGGAATGCCCATAATATCCAGGTTTTGCTTATGCGGATCATCATCGACGAACGCGACGGGATAAAGCTCCGTGTCGGAATTGCTCAGCAGCTGGCGGACGAGCATTGTGCCTGCGGACCCGGCCCCGACGATCAGCGTACGCTTGCGTTTCCCGCTCTGTTTATTGAAGCTGCCCCTGACGATGCGCCAGATGAGACGTGAGCCGCCTACGAGCATCAGATGGATGAGCCAAGCCGCCGCGAGCAGCCGGAACGAGACATGCTGGTAAGCCGCCAATTGGGCAAGCCCCGCCGCGGCGACCGATAGCGTAACCGCCTTAAGGATAATGACCAACTCGCCCACGCTCGCGTATTCCCATGCTTTTTTGTACAGCTTGTAGGCGAAAAAAAACGTATGATGAGCGGCAAGCAACGCCGTCGTGACCAAATAAAAGGATGGCGTCTCCGCCTCATAAGTCGGCCCCAGCAGCAAGCGGCTAAGCGCCATGGCGGCAACCACGATGGCCGAATCCAGCAGAACGAGCAGCGACAGCCTTCGCCGATACGTCATAATCAACCTCACCTTTCTAATCTCGAACTCTATATCTGTTCTTCATTAAGAACACTACTGCCGCAGGAAACGTCGATTCGACTCGCGTCGCGCCGACCTGTATCCTTCGAACTAGAACTCCTTCTTTTCGTTTCCACAAAAAAAGCGTTATCCGATTGGGATCATCTAACGCTTTTTTTATTCAGGATCGCGCCTACAATGTTCGCTCCAGCGAACGCGAGCGATTGTTTGGCTTCCAACGCCTTGCTATGCGTAGTCTTGCCGCAACGCAGCAGCAGCACGACGCCGTCGCATTTGTTCACCAGCGCGTTCGTATCCGGCGCTGCCAATACGGCGGGACAATCGATGACGATTCGGTCATATTGCGATGAGGCGGCTTCCAAGATCTCTTTCATGCGGTGGGAGTCCAGCATGTCGGTCGAATGCGTCTGAAGCACGCCGCTCGTAATCAAATCCAGACATTCGATCTCCGTCTGCTGCGCCGCCTCCCCGAAGGGCAGCTGATTCGCAAGCAGATTGGATAAGCCGGGCGACATCTGGGTATTAAACAGCTTGTGCAGCATCGGACTCCGGAAGTTGGCGTCGATCAGCAGCACCTGCTCGCCCCTCTGGGCCATGCTGATCGCCAGGTTGACGGCGGCCGTCGACTTTCCGTCTCCCTCGGCGGGCGAAGTGACAACGATCGTGCGGATCGCCTTGCCCTCCGAAGCGAACTGAATATTGTTGCGGATCGAACGGAATTGCTCGGAAATTTTGTGCCCCGGATTCAGATACGCCATCAGGCTTCGGCTTACGACTTTTTTGGCAATCTTCGCCTTCTCACGAACCAATGCTCTCACTCCTTATCATAGCGGGCTTCGACTTCTTCGATTGCTGTGCGGCGGAGCGCGGCTTTATTCTCGATACGTGGCCTAACATGTTTAGCCCCAACAGAGATTCGACATCCTGCTCCGTCCGGACGGACTCGTCGAGCGACTCCAGCAGGAACGCAAGGCTGATGCTTAGGATCAAACCGATAACAAAAGCGACATATACGATCGTATTGCTTACCGTATTGATCGGGAACGGTTCGGGTTCGGCGGAGGTCAGCAGCCTTATGCTCTGGACGCCGAGCGTATCCATCGCAACCTCACGGTACTTCTCGATGATGGCATTGGCGATGTCCGCGGCTCGGTTCGGGTTCGTGTCCAGCACGCTAACGACCGTAATAAGCGAGGAATCCACGCTGTCGACGCGGACCTGGCTGCGAAGCTGGCCGGGCGTGGCGTCCAACTGGAGCTCTTCGATGACCTGATTCAGAACGATCGGCTCTCTGACGAGCGCTCTGACCGTCGTCATCATATCGTTGCTGGCAGCGATGATCACGCGGGTGGAGGAAACGTAGATTTGCGGTTCCGGCCTGTTATTGTACAGAATGCCGAGCGCGGTCAACAAGCCGGTAAGCAGCACGATGAGCCAAAGTCGTTTTTTTATGATGTGAAAAACGATTTTCAAGTTGATTTCCTTTTCCTTGAGCGGCGCGAATCCCTTGTTCACACGACTGATTTCCATTCATACACCCACTTATTTTGTTAGTTATATAGAACACTAACTAGAGTGTAGTTCTTTATATAGAACATGTCAATACAATTCGGCTTCATTTTTTTGTGAACGATTAGTGATCGATATGCAGAATGATGATGTTGGACGATTTTTTTTTGCCTGCTGACGGCGGCTCATCCTTCCACTTATGGGAACGGACCAAGTCCTTCAGCACTCGGAAGTCGCCGGAACTCATTCCCTCGTCGACGGCGTCCCGCAGAATGGAATGCCATTCATCGTCAAGCACATCCTCCACCCATACCTTCGGCGAGAGCTCCTCGCCTAACAAATATTCAATATTGGTATCGAGGTGGTAAGCGATTTTGGCCAGCACCTGAAGGGAAGGATTGTTCTGTACGTTGCGTTCGATATAGCTCAAATACGATTTCGAAACGCCCGCGAGATCCGCAAGCTTCGTAATCGAGTAACCTTTTTTTTCTCTCAGCGATTTAATCCGTTCCCCAATCATAATATTCTCCTTCAATCAGATTAGATCCGTATCGTTGGCAAGCGTAACGGCGGTCGGGAGTCGTTATAACGGACGATTTCTTTTATTGTAGTTCTTTAAAGAGAACAGGTCAATAGCTGTAACGCCAAGCTTTTTATGAAAAATCATTTATTTAAATTCGTTATAGTGAACAACTCTCGCGATCATTGGACGCAAAAACAAAAAAACTTACCCTCGTCGCCTCAACGAATGGGTAAGTCATTTCGCGCTCGCCAGCGCCTCTTCCGTTATTCTTCTTATATCGACCGTCGATACGATTTCGTCGTTCACCATGTCCGGCAAAATGTGAGCCAGGAAATAGTCTACGCAATGCAGATCGATGTTTTTGATTTTGATGAGCGCATGGCGATACATTTCGATAAATTCTTTTTCGGTATTTCCGCGCCGCAGTTCGGCGAACGCCTCATAGACTTGATCCAGCTTATCCGCAACTTCCAGGATCAGTCCTTCGGTGGATTCGTCCTTGCCCTCCCGCAATTGCTGATGGAAGATCGATTTGAACTCTTCGGGGATATGCTCTTCGATGAATCGGTCGATCATGCCTTCTTCCACCTGCTGAATTAATGAACGAAGCTCCCTTGAAGCGTGTTTCACCGGCGTTTTGATATCCCCGATAAAAATTTCTCCATAATCGTGGCTGCTCGTAATTTCGTACAACTTCTTCCAATTGACGAGAGTCCCGTTCCGTTCTTCGATATCGGCCAATGTTTTGGCGTACTGGACGACTTTCCACGAATGGGCCGCCACGCTGTGCTCCTCGAATTTGAATTTGCCCGGACATCTGAAGATTCTCTCCAACTCATTCAAAGATCTGAAATAATAATGGATTCCCATGTTGTCCTCCTGTCGTGTCTTCGTTGTTAATTGCGATTGATTAACCCTACTTCAGTATATGACTTGTCTGTAAACGCTGAATGAAACCGAATCGTTTCTTTCGTTAACGCGAGCCCAATCTTCCGTCAACATGATAAGAAGGGAAAGAAGCCATCGCTTCTTTCCCTTCCTCTTCCTTCGTGTTAGCTCACGATTTGATTTGCAATTGCGGCAAGGTCGAAGATGTCGATGACGCCGTTGTCATCCATATCCGCGATTTTGATGCGATTCCAGTCGGCGCTTTGCGATGTTTTGCCATAGTTCGCCGCCGCGATTGCCAGATCGCCGACGCTGATCTTGCCGTCGTTGTTGGCGTCGCCTGGTATGCCTGCCGGTTCAGCCGCTACTTTCACGCTGACGGACGAAGTTTCCGCTTTCGTTTCGTTCCCCTCGTCGCCCCCAAGCGTCGCATCCGTCACCGCGATCGTCCCTACCGTTTCCTGGGAAACGGATTTGGCCTTGAAGGTCAGTTCCGCAACGTCCAACGTTCCTTTCGCGCCATGGCCTGCGCCTTCGCTCGCGATAATGAGACGAAGCGTACCGTCGCTATTCCGCGCCTCGACGATGCTCAGTCCATCCTGCGCCGATTGTGCCGACATGAATTCCATCGCGATCACATCGTAGCTTATCCGAATATCTTGCGCGTATGCCTCTTCCGCGATGTTCTTTAATCCGAGCTTCACCGTAAACGGTTTGCCCGACTCGACGGCGGCCGGACCGCTAAGCGAAGTGGAAGGCGCCTCTGCCGGCACGACCTCTGCTATGCTCACGTCGTCGATGTAGCTCTTCTTCGCGGAACCGGTATCCTTCCAGAAATACAGCGTGACGCCCGACGTCCCGCTTCCCGTCGTAAATTCCAGCTCGTACAAGGCATATTCGACCGACTCTACCGGAATCTGCACGGATTTATTGCCGGTTGACGAATCGGTCCATTTCACGCCCAAATACAGTTTTTGGTCCGCGCCTCCTGATTTGGCGTACGCGCTTAAGCGGTAGGTCGTATCCGGCGCGACGGCTATTTGCTGCTCGATCGAGGCGCCTCCCGAAACTTCTTTAATATACCCTGCGAAGCTGCCTCCGTGCGCGTGGCCGTCATTTATGATGCCGGCATTCCATTGCCACTGCCACGGATTCGAATTCGCATGCTGGGCCGTATTCTCGAAATTCCCGTTTCTAACGACCGCCTGCGGTTTCGGAATGACCGGCTCGAACGGGTCGACATGAGGATACTGCACCGCTTCGTATTCATGTACGCCTACGTCGGGCATGCCGTTATAGATCGGGTTACCATAGTTGTCACGCGATCCTGGATTATGCGTGACGCCGATGAAGCGGCCCGCGTTAATCATCGGAGAGTCGGCGGACAGCTTATAGCCGTCCAGTTCGGCCCAACTGACTTGATCGGGAACGATCGGGCCAGTTTTGTTCAGTACCGTGCCGGCTTTGCCCGGATCGACCAGCTTCGGATCTCCCGTCAGCATAAACGGATCGGGAATTTGTTCCTTCGTCGGCACATTGTTGCCGAAAAACGCGTTATTATGATATTTCCAGGTCGGCTTGGCCGTATAGCGTCCCGTTCCATGGTTAATGAAAATATTGTTGAACAAGGAGACGTCTACGCCGCCGCCTTGGCTGACAAGCATGTTCGTATTCATGCCTGCCTTTACGTAGAACACATTGTTATAAACTTTGACGTTTTCAACATTGCTGCCGCCGCAAATCGTAAACGTTTGGTACTTGTCGTTCTGGCTGATGTTGTAGCGGTAAATCCCGTCTTTCACTTTACCGCCCCTGCCGTCCGCGCAGACGAGCAGCGTGCCGCCGTCATTGTTGTACGTATAGTTGTATTGATAAATAATGCCTTGCGTGGCATGGTCGAAGTCGAACGGCTGTCCGTCTCTCGTCGAATAACCGCCTGTCACTTCGTTGAACTGATACAGCGTATTGTCGCCGTCCCATGTCCACATGCCGGCGTTGTAGCCTGTCGAAGTGCGGTTATACCCGTCAAGAAAATTGTATTCGACCAAAGCGCCGTCCGTCATATGCGGCACGATGCCGTCGCCGCCGATGTTGTACAGCTTGTTGCCCCGAATGACGACGTTCGTGACTGGCGTCCAAGGCGTAAGCGCGCTTTCCCCGTAATCCAAACCATCTCCAAGCAACGGCCTGTTCTTCCAATCGTTCCAGATCATAATGCCGGAACGCGAGACGTCTCTTATCTCATTGTTCATAATTCGGACATCGTCGAACGTCGTGCGCTGATGGACCGAACCCGCTGCCGGAACGCCATTCACCAAGCCCGCGATTTTGACGCTCACTTGAATGCCCGAGCTTCCGTTTACGTCCTTCTTATCCTCGCCGTTCACGTCATGGACGTACAGATCATGGATATAGATGCCGCGCAGCGTTTTCGTATCCGCAATATTCGTGACGCTGCCTTTCTCGAAGTCTTCTCCCGACACGAGCACGCCTCGGCGTGGCGAAGTGGCAGGCGCGGCGCCTTTATTCGTAATTTCCAAATGACCGATTTCCCAATATTGCTGGTTGTATAGGTAGACCGCATTCTCCACTAAGCCTTTGCCTTCGATTAACGGCCTGTTGCCTTCGCCGTATTTGCCGATGACGATAGATTTGCCTTCCGTTCCCGAACCTTTGGGACTCAGCGAACCCGTCCATTTGCCGCCGGCTTTGAACAAAATCCGGTCGCCCGGCATAAAGGTCGTCGCATTTACTTTATCCAACGTTTTCCATGCCTGATCTACGCTCAGTCCGTCGTTTGCATCAGAACCGTTCAAATCATCGATGTAATAGGTTGTATCGCCCGTTCCGGAATCCGCCGCTGCAATCGGAATGCCGGATAGAAGCAAAAGCAAAACGAGACTCAACAGCATCGGTTTTGATTTCATCTTCAACATGTATTCCTCCTCGTGTTCGACTATTTCATCATTCCTTTGGCAACCGCCGCCAGATCCTCTACATCTATTTTGCCGTCCTTCTTGACGTCCGCGATCTTCGCCGTATTCCAATCCGGGCTCGAGCTGGTTTTGCCGTAATGGGCGGCTACGATGCCGAGATCTCCGACGCTTACTTTGTCGTCGCCGTTCACGTCGCCAGGGATGCCCGGCTCTACTGTGGTGACTTCGATCGTAACCGACGTTCCTTCTATTGACGATTCCGTACCTTCGCCGTCAGCGAGCACCGCCTCCGATACCGCGATCGCTCCGGATGCGTTCGCATCCGCCGACTTCGTCAAGAAGGAGAACTCCAGTACGCCCGCCTCTCCCATCAAGGCATGGTCTTGCCCTTCGCTCGCGACAAGTAGCCTTACGTTCCCGGCTCCGTCGTCTTTCGTTTGCAGCACGCTGATGCCAGGGATAATCGATTGCGCCGATTGGAATTGGAACCGATCCGCATCATAGCTGATCTTGACGTCCTGCGCATACATCGGCGTTGTTAACCCAGTGAATCCGAGTACGACTTTGAAAGCTTCGCCGCCAGCAACCGTTTCAGGCGCCGTCAGCGCTGTCTTCGGCGTAAGCTCCGATTCGTCTACCGGAACATAGCGGAAAGCGTCGATCGAAACGATCGCACTGGAGGCCTGATTGTTTTTAGTTCCTGTTACGACAACCTTGATCGTATGCTCGCCAGGCGTTAAGCCGTCCTTCTGGAACAAGACTTGCTGCTTACGAGTAGACGACGCATATCCGTCAACGTTCTCTGCGACGAGCGCTCCGTCCAAATAGATATCAGCATAACCTTGGTTCGTCTGCAAAGCGCTTATAAATGCAATCGAAGTGCCTTTGAACGTGAATTCAGCCGATGCGCCGATTGCACTGCTGTAGGACTCCGATCCCTTATAGTTCCCCGAGTCGCTGTACGAGTTCCAAGTGCCGGAATAGCGGACCGACGGATCCTTATCGTCCACCGTAATCGGAAGCACTGGAGGCTTCACGGATGAGACGATCCGGTATTTCGCGCCCGCTTCCGATGCGAAAGTAATCGTATCGCCGTCCGTCGTGTAAGCGACAGGCTGGCTGCTGCCGACTTTGCTCACTTTGATCTTGCCGGTATGGACAAAATCGCTGTTACGCACTATAGCTGTATTGCCTTTTTTGGACGTCAGCACGGCTTCTTTCAGTATCGTTCCGTTCCAACTCATGTCTACTTCGAACGCACCTCTCGCTACAAGACCGCTTACGCTGCCGCTTGCCCACGCATCCGGAGTAGCCGGGAGCAAATCGATCGTGCCGCGATGGCTTTGCAGCAGCATCTCCGCGATACCCGACGTCGCCCCGAAGTTGCCGTCGATCTGGAACGGCGGATGTGTGTCGAACAAGTTGTTCAGCGTACTTCCGCGCAGCTGCTCGCCGATCAGCTTATGCGCGCGGTTGCCGTCCAGAAGACGCGCCCACAAGTTGATCTTGTTCGCTTTGCTCCAGCCTGTGGCGCCGTCGCCGCGGGAGTTCATTGTCACTTTCGCCGCCGCGAACAGCTCCGGCGTATCATCCGGATTGATAAGCGTACCAGGATACAACCCGACTAGGTGGGAAATATGGCGATGCTGGTCATTCGGATTGTCGATATCATCTTTCCATTCCTGTACTTGTCCCCAGCGTCCAACCTTCGGCAGCCAGAGCTTGCTTCTTTTCTCTTCGACCACTTCGCGCAGATCCGCGTCAATGCCTAAAGTCTCGCTTGCTTGGATGTATTGGGTGAACAGCTCCCATATCAGCTCTTGATCATAGGAAACGCCGATGCCGACATCGCCTTGCTCCGGCGAGTAGGACGGAGAAGAAACAAGCGAGCCATCGGAATCCACAGTCAAATATTCAAGCCAGAATTGTGTTGTTTCTTTAATGATGGGATACAGCTTCTCTGCAAGCAGCTCTTCATTCCCGCTGAATGCGTAATGGTCCCAAACCTGCTGCACCATAAAGGCGTTGGCCGCAGGCGACCATCCCCAGTAGAAGCTGGAGCCAGGCGCCGTGTAGCCGAACGGATTATTAACCGTATGGATAGCCCAGCCTTCTCCTTCAATGCCGTGATGCCTCTTCGCCGTCTCGCGGCCCGGTTCTCTCAAGGAATCGATATAATCGATATAAGGAATATCTGTTTCCGCCAAATTGACAACCTCGGAAGGCCAATAGTTCATCTGGACGTTAATATTGGTATGATAGTCGGCGTTCCAAGGCGGACTGTTCACTTGGTTCCACACGCCCTGCAGATTGGCAGGCAGCGAGCCTTCGCGCGACGAAGCGATGAGCAGATAACGCCCGTACTGGAAGAACAGCTCCTCCAGCGTCCGCTGCTGAACCGCCGTTCCTCCGGACTTGTAAGCGTTCAGCAAGTCGTCTGTCGGAATAGCCGGCAGCGCGCCTCCCAAATCTAGCGATACACGGTTGAACAACTCTTGGTAATCTGCGAGATGTGCATGCCGGAGCTCCTCATACGACTTGGCCAGCGCGGCCGTCATCGCCGTTGTCGCCTTCGCATTCGGCGTCTGCATCGACTTGTAGGTCGGATAGTCGTTGGCATAATCGGTAGCAGCCGTAAGAAGAATCGTTACGCTTTCCGCGTCTTTGACAGAGAGGCTGCTTTGGCCGGCAGTTATCGTTCCTCCCTCGCTGCGGGCGACAAGCCGGGACTCGTAACCCATTTTGTTGCCTGGCACCTTGCCGCTCAGAACAAGCGTGTTGTTCCCTTCAGCGACTACGGTATTGGAAGGCTGCATACCCGTCATTCGGATATTAAAGGAAAGCGGGTCGCCATCCTCCGTTGTCAGCCTCATCGCCATGACTTTATCGGGGTAGCTGATGAAATACTCCCGTTTGTAGCGAACATCGTCTTTCGTATAGCTTACGCTTGCCGTAGCGTTGTTCAGATTCAATTCACGCTTATAATCAGTGACAGGAGACGTGCCCGGGTTGGATGCTCCCGTCATCGTCATCTCCGACAGCTGGATAGCTGTACCACCTTTGCTCACAAGGTCGAATTTGTAGTAGCGGTAAGCGGTTGCATTCGTAAACGTATAACTCTTCGTCTGGCGGCGTGAAGCAAACTCCTCGTTGTTCCGCGTATCGAGCGTCGTCCACTGCGTCCCGTCGTTCGAGCCTTTCAGCGTCCAGTTTTTCGGATCGCGATCAGGAACGTCGTTGCCGGAAGTCATCGTGTAGCCCGTAATGACGGATCCGCCTTCATACTCCCACTGGATCCAGAACGGAGGCTTGTAGTCGCCGGAATACCATTTGGTCGTGATGGAGCCGTCCGTTAAGTTGCTGACCGGTTCGCCGTAAGCCCCATTTTCGGCGCTGGCCGTCACGACGGGACGGGATTGCTTGCCGAAATCAAGGAATACGTCACCGAAAGCCTGATAGGCACCGAAGGAAAAGTCATCCTGATTCCCCCCTCTGACGCCGGTAATATTCCCGAGCAATGCTTTCGCTTCGTTCACTTTGCCTTCCATCAGCAGCGTTCTGATTTGATCCACATATTGCTGCGCGCCGTCTTTAATGCCGTACTGGTAGTTCGGATCAGCACCTGGACCGCCGCTCCAAAGCGTCTTTTCGTTGAACTGGATCCGCTCTTGCTCCACGCCGCCGAATACCATGCCGCCCATATGCCCGTTGCCGATCGGCAGAGCTTGCGACTCCCAGCTTGCCGCAGGTTCGTCGTACCAGAGCGAAAGTCTGCTTTCGGGATCCGCTGCGGCTGCAGCTGCCGGATTCATGCCGCCTGCGGGAAACAAAGAGAGGGTTATCGATAACACTAATGCCGATGCAAAAACATTTGCGCGTTTTTCCAACAATCCGATCATCATCCTATTGCTCCCTTCTTTATCCATTCAGAAGGAAAGCCTATCCCGGCTCTCTCGTTATAGGGGATAGGCTTCCTGTCCTGATGGATTATGGAATGATTTTGTTTGCGATCAGGACGAGGTCGTCCAGATCAATCTTGCCGTCTTTATCGACATCGACGCGCTTGATCGCGTTCCAATCCGGATGAGTAGAATCTTTGCCATAATGCGCCGCGACCATCGCGAGGTCGCCGATACTTACTTTTCCGTCAACGTTGATGTCGCCTAGCAATCCCGGCTCTTCCGCCTGAACTTCGATCGCATGGCTGGATGCCGCCGCCTGCGACTCCGTTCCTTCGCCGCCAGCCAACGTCGCGCCGGCGATCGAAACGGTCGTCTCTACCGTTTCCTCCAGCTCTTTCGATTTGAAGGTGAGCGCGATCAATTCTGCATCTGCCTTGATGGCATTGGCAGCGCCTTTGCTTGCGAAGATGAGGCGCACTTTGCCGCTACCGTTATCTTTGGCTTCGAGCAAGCCGACGCCTTCAAGCAAGGATGCGGCTTTCACGAACGTCAATACGGCAGAATCGTAAGTCACTTCGATATCACCGGCATATACTTCGTTTTCCAAATGCTTGAGGCCAAGATTCACCGTAAATTCCTCTTCGGATTGGGTCGTGTCCGCTCCTGTCAACGACGTGGACGGCTCTTCGGATACCGACGGCACGCGATAGACGTTGATTTCCGCTGCGGAAGCGAAGTTACCGACCGCCTCAACCGCTTCCAGCTTCACATAAGAAGCCGTCGTCTTCGGAATGATAACGCTCTTCTCCGTATTGCTGCGAGCCCAGTTTCCAGTTGCCGCAAGCGTGAACGTCTCGCCATCCGTGCTAACATAGAGGTTATACTTTGTTATGGTGCCGTTGCCCGCGTCCGAACGCGGCAAATATTTCAGTTCGTTGATCGGATAGCTGCCGCCCAGATCAATCGTGATCGATTCCGGCAGATGAGGCGGCGACCATGCCGTATGCCATGCCGTAGATGGATCTCCGTCAAGCGCCTTGGTCCCCTCCGCGCCTGGTTGGACACTTGTAGCCGTCGCTGTCATGCCTGACTGAGGAATGAGAACGTTCGCTTCGTATACCGTAACTTTAGATGTAGCGGTCAGGTTGCTGCCGTCGGTCGTAGTTGCCGTAATGGTCGCCGAACCCGATGCCAGCGCTGTAATTTTACCGTTTTGATCAACAGATACGATGTTTGGCTGATCCGAGCTCCAGCTCAGCATTTTGTTGAACGCATTGGCCGGTTCAACGATAGTCGAGAGCGACTTGCTGCCTTCGAGCGACAGCACGACATTCGTCTCCAGCATACGGAGGCTGCTTACGAGAACGCCTTCCTCCGGCTCGATTGGGCCTTCATCATCGACGCGGACATTGTCCAGCACAAGCGTGCCGGTCAATTCGGCCTGATTGTTGTTCAAGTTTTTAATAATGGCGAGATAAGCGTTCTGAGCGCCGTTCGTTTGGAACGGCAGATCGATTTCGCTTTCGCCAAGCGCAAGCGTCTTCGAAGCGAGGTCGCGAACCGTGCCGTTTTCGTTCGTGCGCAGGGCAACCGTGTACATACCTTCCGTATCCGTCTTGACCTTCATCGTAAGACGGTAATTATGGTCCGTCTCCAGGCGAAGCGTCTGCGGCAGCGTCCGGAGCCATTCGCCCGTTGCGTCTTCATTCGATTTGAGCGAATACTTGCCATCCAACACGTAGGTCATGATCTGTCCTTCTTTTTTCTCTGCCAGATGCGTCCGGACAGCTCCGTTCTTGCTATAGACGAACGGTCCCCAGCCCTCGTCGACATTCTCGAAGTCTTCGTACAGGACGGAATCGCCCGGGTCGGTATGCGTCGGATTTTCCCATACGCGAACGTCGTCCAGATTGACCGTCCCGCTTCCTGCCGCTACGGCGAGATACAGTTCGGCCGTCTCCGCTTGCGCCGTGAACGTCACTTTCACGCGCTGATAATTGCTGTTGTAGTACTTGTGCTGCGGGGCAAAATAAGTATGCGCGGAATCTTCCATGAAGTTGCTGACTTCCTCGCTGCCCTGCTTCACGCCGATCGTCATTTTGCGCTTGCCGCCGATGTTCGCCCATACGGATGCCGTATACGATTTGCCCGGTTCAAGTCCTGTCATTGTCTGCTTCAGCAGCGCGTCGGACGGTCCTTTCACTTGCATGATATCGTCAGCGTTGCCCGTCTTGGCGAATGCGATATGATCGGTATTCGCTCCTGTGGACGACTTGCTCCAAGCGCCGAAGCTTTGGCTGTCGAAGCCGGGATCGAGCGCATGCCCGCCGTCGCCCCATACCATCTCTTCTTCCACTTCGGCAAGACCTTTGTAGAGAACGTAACCTACGCCTATAGTTGCCGTAAGCGTCACTTCGCCGCCTACAACGTTGACTGCGCCGACATGCTCGCGGCCCAGATCGGTCAGCTTATACAGCTGCGCGGTTTGTACTTCGCTCCAAGAAGCCGGAAGCTTCCAAGTCGACGATCCGCCCGCAGGGTTCCAGTGGTAAATTTTCGTTTCCTGAACTGGATCCCATGGAATAAAGACGGTGCTGTCGCCGATATTGCTGCTGTCCGTCATGATCGCGATGTCGTTGCCGCCTTTTCTCAGGTGGATCTTGCCGTCAGCCTCGCGGGCAACTGATACGCCTCCTTCGAAGTCGACGCGGTCGTTTGTCATCTTCATGATTGGGAAGTACTGCATATATTTGGTCGGCAGGTTATGGTTAAAGAACGCTTTTGTCGTTTCATTATAGCTGTAGAACGCTGGATTGGGTTGCCAATAGCCGACACCTACTTGCTTGTTGCCTTTCAGGAGCGGCGTCGTCATGAACCCGTCCAGCACTTCGTTTCGAAGGAACCTGACGACCTGGCTATTGTTGCCTTGGTTCGGATAACCCGGATCCGTTCCCCAATGCACCCAAGCCGCTTGTTCGTAGAGCGGACCCGCGAACTCGGTGCCGAGCATCCAGCCGTTGCCGTTAATGTATTCCGCCAGCTTCGACGCGTTGTAGCCGTTGCCGGAATATACGTCGACGTATACGAAATCAAGGTTGTCGCCGGTATCGTCCTTCAGCATATCGAGCCTACGCTTCAGCTCGCCGGATTCCAGATCCTTGGTCTGATTGACGTAATAGGCTTGATCGAGCCAGCCCCATCCTTTCGCAAGAGGCTGAGTCAGATTTTCCATCTTCGTCTCGTAGGCGTCGAGCATGTATTCTGTCGCGTTGATGTGAACGCCGCCTTTGATGTTGTACTTCTCGCCTTCGCTCAGCACGAAGTTGAAGTCTTCCTTGCCGCCTTGGCGAATGCCGATATGGCCGCCGTAATCCGGATGGGAGTCGTCATGGCCTTCCGCCTGATACCCTTTGAACAAAATGATTTGGCCGAATCCGTCCGTCAAGTTATGAATGTTTTTCGCGTTGTCGAACGCCCGCAGGAACGGGGACGTTGTCGTGGAACCGATGTTCATGCTGATATAAGAGATATTGTCGCGAATCATCTCGCTGCGGTAAGGCTCCGGCGCGTAATCGCGGTATGCGATCGCTCCGTCCTGCCAATCCACCGTGCCGTCTCCGTTCGCATCCGGCGTAATAATGACCTTGGACGATGGAAGCGGCTGCGCTTCGAGCACGTCGCTTCCGCGGTAAATGAATGCACCGTTCCAAACCGATGCTTGTTTGTTGCCGCTTGCGTTATCCGCTATGCGCAGTCGCGACTTGTCGAAGCCGTTCACGATGTTGTTGACGATGGTGCCGGCCAGCTTGTCGTTGTTCAGGAAAGCGTAAGTGCGGCCGCCGCTCGCGTTCGCTGCTCCCGCTTTCAGGTCGTTATATTCCTCCGTAATCGTATTCCAGCCGCCAGGGATTGACACGCCCGTCTCCTTAGCGACCGTCTGCGTGGATACGACGCTGATGAGATCGTGATTCGGGAATTCGATCGACTTCACTTTCTCGGAGCCGTTTTCGGCGATGCGCGTCACGTTGAAGTTCAACGCGTTGCCCATGGCTTCCAGCTCGACGTCCAGCGCCACTTGAATGCTGGGAAATTGAAGCGTGTAGCTGGCTCTCTCTCCCCGATTGCCCGAAGCTGCCGTCTTGACATATTGCGTTGCGGTCGGGAAATAGGATTTGCCATTGATTTTGATTTCGTTCACGCCATTTAATTGACCGAGCATTTCCGCACCGGTGTCCTTCCACGTATATTTCTGCACGCGCGGGAACTCCTTGTCGATGACGACCGACATATCGTCGGACTGCAGCGTATCCGTCACCTCTATGGGCTTCTCCTCCGGTCTATCAATCTTCAGCTCGGTAAGCTTCACATCGTCGATATGGATAACCTTGTTCGCAAACCAGCTGCGAAGGCCAATCTTCCCTGCGTTCAAGGGGAGGCTAGGCACGCTTTCGCTGAATAGCGGCTGTCCGTCGATCCACATGGATATCTGATTTTCCTCGTAACGAAGCTTGAAAGCGTAGACGCGGTTCGCTTCGAACGTATAACTGCTATTGGCAATATCGCCCCATGACTCCTGACCGTTCTTCATGAGACCCCAGCCCCAGTTGCTTACGTCGTAATGGATGACACTGTAGTTATTGCTGTCCGCATAACGCAGTACGAGTCCGAAACGGCTTGGCGCCGCGTTAAACTTCAGCTTCACCTCGTATTCACCGTTCGTATAAGCCGGTGAATCGTTATCATATACGATAACGGCCCCCGTCGTCGTTGCCTTAACCGCCCCATTGTCTGCGGCAAACGTCGTCGTCCCTCTTGCGCGGCTCCAACCACTGATGTTGCCGTCGTTATAATCCCTGAAGTAAACGCTTTCTTCCTCGAGGGCGACTACCTGTGCGGCCTCTTCCGATGATCCGTCCGCAAACACGACGGCAGAAGGCGAAATCAACAGTAAAGATAAGGACAACGACAAACCGACACTCCACTTCTTATAATAGGATTTCAAGTGAATCTCCTCCTTTTCTAAATTACAAGCTTGCCAACAAACGCTTCAGCACGACGGCCGCTTCCGCGCGCGTCGTCTGGCCCTTCGGCGCAAACAACGCAGCCGATCGTCCGTTCATTAACTTCGCCTCCGCCGCGACGGAAACGGAAAACTTCGCCCAACCGCTGATGGAGCTTTGATCGGAATACGAAGGCAGCTTTCCTTCCTTCAACGTTTCCGGCTTCACGCCAAGAGCGTAAGCTTTCGAACGTACGAGCATAACCGCCATCTCTTCGCGTGAGATCGGCTTCTCCGGCTTGAACGAGTCGGCGGTGACTCCGCTAACGAGACCGGCCGCGTAAGCTTTCTTTACCGCATCCTCGTACCAAGCGCCCTTCTTTACATCCTTGAACGGATTGCCGGAGCCCGCCTTGAGTTTAAGCGCACCCGCAAGCATCATCGCGAATTGCGCTCTTGTCACCTCGTTGTTCGGCGCGAACCTGTCCGTGCTCATGCCGGAAACAACGCCGCGGTCCACCATCGCCATGATGTCGGCCTTCGCCCAATGTCCGGAAATATCCGAGAACAGCTTCATAAACGATGTCGCGAGATTCGGGGAAATTGTCTGGCTCTTCAAGTTCTGATCGACGATTTTCATTCCCGTCCACTTCACCTGTGAAGATCCCGCCTTTTTGGCCTTGAACGTCAGCGTAGTGATGTCCAGATTTCCTTTCTCCCCCTTGACCTTTCCGATTTTGGTATGCGCGAACGTTATTTCGCCGTTTGTCACGATCGCAGACACGGAGTATCCTTCGATGTCGGTCTCCGCTTTGACCAGCTCCAGCTTCTCGGGGTCAAAGGTCAGCTTCGCCTCGTACGCGTACAAATCCTCGATTTGCTCTCCGGACAACGTGATCGTGAACTGGCTATTGGACGACTCCGCCGTCGAAGCCTTGAGCTTAAAATCCGAGGCAGTTTGCGCGGTGGCTGGCGTTAACCACATCATCGAGCAGATGGAAACCGTCAATCCATACATCAACCATTTTCGCTTCATCGGCATCGTCCTTTTCGGGTTAGTCCAATCGATTTGGCGTTCTCCGGACAAGAAGATACATTTTGTATCATAATCTTCATTATTCGACATCGCCAAAACTTCCTTTTCGACTACGTCCTCCTATTATTTTTTGCGGACTTCTTGTCTGCGCCCCCATTGTAATCGCTTTTTTTGAGAACCTCCAGCAAGTATATTGACATAAACATTCACTATTTTTACATTCCCTTTCTTCATCCCACTCCTTCCGTTACGAAGGGGCGAACGATCCTCTCAATGACTTGCTAAAATATCGAGTAGGCCTATGCGCATGCGCATAGGCCTCTCACAGATCCGGACTTGCGGGTCGTCGCATCCGGCTCCTCCAGTGATTATCCCCGTTGGGGATGAAGTTCTTTGCAAATCGTATA
>NZ_JAVFVT010000053.1 GCF_030929555.1 Paenibacillus sp. LHD-117
ATACGATTTGCAAAGAACTTCATCCCCAACGGGGATAATCACTGGAGGAGCCGGATGCGACGACCCGCAAGTCCGGATCTGTGAGAGGCCTATGCGCATGCGCATAGGCCTACTCGATTGCATTCCCACTCCGCCCAAACGCCAAATTTCGGACCATTCCGTCTAATATGCTCTTCACTATTCATCACGCCGGCTAAGCGCCGCATTCACCTCCCGAATCGCATCGCGAAGGCCTAGCTCCTCGTACGTCTCCATATATTCGCGCCACATGTTCACTGGGTTTTCATCGCTGATGATGACCTTGATCAGATCCTCAAGCGGGTCAACCTCGGCGCTGAGCCGGTCCTTGGCGGGCGTGGACAAGGAATTGATCTTGTGATAAGCCGGCGTCGCGACCCCATTCTTGATCTGCCATTCCATCTCCGACAGGCTCTTTCGAATGTTGGTTTCCCCGTAATTGATGATATTGGCATCGTTCAGACGGAAATCGGCCTCCTTGCCCCACGAAGCGAGCGAACGGAATATCGAGAGGGAAGGATATACCTTCGTAATCGCTTCCGGCCTTCCGGTCGCCTTGTCGAGCGGCCTTGTCAAGACAATGTCTTCTCCGTCCATACGGTAATCGACACCTTCAATGCCGTAGCTCGTCAGCAGCTCGCCATCAGGCGACAACAAGTAGTCGTAGAGCCGCAGAATGCGGTCCATCTTCTTGTCGCTAAGCTTCGAGTTGAAGAAGGTTTCCGACCAATAGGTCTGCGCTACGTAATAATACCGCTTGCCTTCTTCATCCGGCCACAGGTGGAGGATCTCGACGGATTCCCGGAAGCTGCGCCCAGGCTGATGGCTGTTCCATTCATCCTCCAGCAGGCGCAGGCTTTCCGGCGTCGCCCGGTAGACGAGCGCGCCGGCTTGTCCCTCCGCGAACTTGGTGACGGCGTCTTGTTCCTTCAAATAATAGAAGTCTTGGTCCAGCGCGCCGTTCGTATAAAGCTCCCTCAATTGCACGACCACCTCCTCCATTTGGGCGGAGGCGTAATACGGAATCCATTGGTTGTTCTCAAAAACCCATTGGCCCGCGGCAAATTGAGGGAAGGTCGAGCTGAGAGCCCATGACAAGTAGTTCATGCCTGCCGCCGTCAAACCGACAATCCGTTGATCGGAACCTGCCCCGGAGCGGCGGTTTGTGAAAGTAACCAGCATGTTGGAAAAGTCTTCGAAGGTGGCCACGTCCCGGATTAGCGCGTCTTTCATCCAGTCTTTCCGGACGTATACGACTCTCTCCAGCATCCATAAGCGATTGGTCGGATAGCCGATTCTGGGCAGCATGTACAGCCGGTTGTTTTCTTTCAACAGGCGAATATCCGGAATTTGGGCGATGCTGTTGACATTGGGGTAGAGGCTTAAATCTTCGGGAAGGGGCTTGATCAAGCCGTGTTTGATCCACTCGTTGTATACGCCGGGCGAGTCGCTTGCGATGGAGTGGGAGAATACGTCCGGAAGCTTACCGGAGGTGGCCCACATTTGCAGCTTTTGTTTGTAATCCGCCATCGTAATCTGGACGGGTTGTATCGTGATATTGAATTTGCTCTCGATCTTGCGCAGGACGGGATCTGCGCGCTCGAACGCGGCGTCAATGTTCCAGAACGCGATGGATATCGTCAGATGCTCGTCGAACGAGGACGAAGAGGATCCGGATGAATATATGGAGGAATGCTCCTCAGGCTTAATGTTAGCGGACAA
Source organism: Paenibacillus sp. LHD-117 (assembly GCF_030929555.1). GTDB lineage: Bacteria > Bacillota > Bacilli > Paenibacillales > Paenibacillaceae > Pristimantibacillus. The sequence goes on from NZ_JAVFVT010000053.1 coordinate 1,741, forward strand.
GACGACAAGCATGGCAAGCATCATCAATATGATCGACTTGAGCTTGGGCATTCCGCAATCCTCCCTAAGTAGTTAAGGTATTATGCCCAACTTCGTTCTGCGAAGTTTGTGTTATTGATACTCAACGCCAGACGAATATTTGTTGCCGGCGTTCCATAACAGGTATTCGTCTACGCCGGTATCCTTCAACGCTTTGATCTGCGCTTCGACTTCGGCCTTGCCGTACTTCAAGTAATTGCCTTTGCCCAGCCAGCTCGCCGTAAAATCTTGAATCCACGGCCGTATGATGGGCTTCAGCTCGCCGGTATCCTTCAGCTTCACATGCGTATCGTCCATGGCGCCTTTGATCGTCTCGTACGGACTGCGGTCCGGCGTCTTCTGGTCGAACCAGCCCGTGCTGTAATGGCTTGGATAGATCATCGGAGAGATGACGTGCACGTCGTTCGATATTTTCACGAAATCTTGGCCGATGCCTTCCGCCGCGGGGACGGAGGCCGCATAACCGAAAATGTCGACCGATACTCGCACGCCCAGCGGCTCGAGCTGTTCTCTCGCGTATTTGACGAAGCCGGCGACCGCGTCCACGCGGCTTTGCTCCGTCTTGTTGAACGTAAGCGAATCGGCGCGGTTCTCGAAGCCCTCGGGGAATCGCACGTAGTCGAACTGGATTTCCTTGAAGCCGAGCTTGGTTGCTTCCTTGGCCAGCGCGACGTTATATTCCCATACTTCCTGGCGGTACGGATTAACGAAGCTTTCGCCGCGTCCGTTCTTCCAGATCGTCCCGTCGGGCTTCAGGAATGACAGCTCCGGCTTCTTGACCGCGAGCACGGTGTCCTTGAACACGACGATCCGGGCGATCGGGTAAATTTCGTGTTTTTTGAGCGTATCCATTAATGCGGCAATGTCGGAAATGTATTTCTTCGCGGTTCCGATCTCTAATAACTCGGGTGTCGTCGTTGGGTAGGTTATGTAGCCGTTATCGTCCTTGACGTCGATGACCATGCTGTTCAGGGCGGTATCGTCTACCAGCTTCAGCAGCGATTCCATCCTGGATCCGCCGGCGCTGTGCGCGGTCACATAGATGCCTTTGATCGGAGGGGTTTCCGGCTGAGGGTCCTTCTTCATCTGGCCGGGAACGACTTCGCCGGGGGCGGGCGGCTCCTCGCCGGTTACGATAGGTGCATCCGGCTTCACGATCGTTTCGCCGGCTGCGGCGTTCAGATAAGCAACGGCCAGTTGTTTCGCGTCCGCATTGTGTTCTCCTTGTCCGGTAAGCAAGCTGTACAATAACATAAATGCTGAAACGATGATGTCCATTATGCTCTCTCCCGTCAACTTGTTCTGATCAGATTATAAAGCACATCGGGTATCGGGGTCATCACTTATTTGCCGAGGAGACAAAAAAACCAGTCGAGATCGAAATCGACTGGCGGTGCGGTTATAACGTATTTCCCGTACGAGTTGCGTCATTGTAACAAAGTCTGTTTCTGCCCATTGCAAATGCTGTGCTGCACAATTTCCATCACGTCTGCCGGTTCTAGCACCGCTAGGCCGTCACGGAGGACGATTCGGAGGTCCAATTCACGGGAAGTGAGATAAGGACTAAGCTCCGGGGCAAGCCTTTCGACAATTTGAGACAATTTGACCGTTTCCATATCCACTGAGCATCACCCTTTCATCCTAATAGTCATTAGAAAGCAAGAAGGGGAAAACGATGGTAAAGAAACTAAGCTTCGGGATATTCACATTATAACAGCTTCGCTTTCAAAAACATAGCAATTGTTAGCAAATTCCATTCCTGCGGAGATTAATTCGGGTTTTGCCTGCGGAAATCTCCGACGACGCCAACGGTTTCCACGATGTTGATGAAAGCGTGCGGGTCGATGGAAGTGATCGTCTTGCATAAATCGGCAACTTCGAATTTCGTCCGAACGGTCATCAGCATGTCCTTCTCCGCAGAAGAGTAAGCGCCGCGCGTCTTCATGATCGTAATGCCCCGCGGGTGGGTCAGAAGCTTCTGACACAGCTCCTCCGTTTTGGTCGTAATGATGAACGCCGTCACTTTAATATGCCGCACATGGATGAGATCTACAACCTTGCCCGCCGAAAAAATCGCGATAAGCGAATAAAGCGCGAGATCCCAATTTCGGGTGAAGAAGATGAGAATGGCGATGACGAATCCGTTCAATAGGAAAATGATCATGCCGATGGGGAAGTCCCGTTTTTTCGTCATAATGGAGGCAATCACATCGAACCCTCCCGACGAACCTCCGTACCGCAGCGCGAGCCCGCTGCCGAAGCCGACGATGACGCCGCCGAACACCGCCCCGAGTAAAATATCGTCCGCCGTATGTATGACCGGAACGAAACGCAGGAACAATGTGGAGGCGACGACGGAGTAGATGCTCCACATGACGAATCGCCTGCCGAGCATAAACCAGCCCCAGATCAACACGGGAATGTTCAGCACAAGATACAGCCAAGCGATATTTGCACCGGTGACGTAGCCGATCATCATCGAAATGCCTGACAAGCCGCCGCTCAGAAGCTGATGGGGAATAAGAAACAGATTAAAACCCACGGCTACTAACAACGCGCCGAGCGTCATGATCGGGATGGTTAGCAAATACCGTTTTTTGTTTGCTTGCAAAGCAATCGCTCCCCATGTCGAATTTGGTGTGCAGTCGTCCAATTAGTATGGCTTTCTGCGCTTAACTGGTATTCAAGATCATTTCTGTGCTATAATGATTTGGATATTCTTTAAGAAGGCTGTAGATAGAAGGAGTTTGAGAAAAGTTTGAAAACATTTGCTGAATTTGGCTTGGAACCGAAAGTGTTGCAAGCAATAACAGAGCTAGGGTTCGAGGAATCAACCCCCATTCAGGACAAATCGATTCCGATCGCCCTTACGGGCAGGGATTTGATTGGCCAAGCTCAAACAGGAACGGGCAAGACAGCGGCATTCGGAATACCGCTCATCAACAAAATTCCGGTAAGCGAGGAACGCATTGTTGCATTGATTATGACGCCAACCCGTGAACTCGCTATTCAGGTGGCGGACGAGATCGGGAAGTTGACGCGATACAAAGGCCTTCGTTCCCTGCCAATCTACGGCGGCCAAGAGATTGGACGTCAGATTCGCGCGCTGAAGAAGAAGCCGCAAATTATTATCGGCACGCCAGGCCGTCTTCTGGATCACATTAACCGCAAGACGATCCGCCTTGAGGACGTTCAAACGGTCGTGCTCGACGAAGCGGACGAAATGCTGGACATGGGCTTCATGGAAGACATTCAATCGATTCTGAAGCTCGTTCCGGATGATCGCCAGACGATGTTGTTCTCGGCGACGATGCCAATCAACATTCAGAAGCTTGCGCAGCAATTCCTGAAGGATCCGGAACATGTTTCCGTTATTCCTAAGCAGGTTACTGCGCCGTCGATCGAACAATCGTACATCGAAGTACACGAGCGTCAGAAGTTCGAAGCGCTGAGCAGACTCCTCGATATGGAATCGCCCGAGCTCGCGATCATCTTCGGCCGGACGAAACGCCGCGTCGACGAGCTGAGCGAAGCGCTGCAGAAGCGCGGCTACTCCGCGGACGGCTTGCACGGCGACCTGTCGCAGAACCAGCGCGACAACGTGATGCGCAAGTTCCGCGACGGCAGCATCGACGTGCTTGTCGCGACGGACGTTGCGGCGCGCGGTTTGGATGTCTCCGGCGTAACGCATGTCATCAACTTCGACTTGCCGCAGGATCCGGAAAGTTACGTTCACCGGATCGGCCGTACGGGCCGCGCGGGCAAGGAAGGCACGGCGTGGTCCTTCGTAACGCCGCGCGAGATCGATCACCTGCACTTTATCGAGCGCATCACGCGCCAGCGCATGAACCGCAAACCGCTTCCTAGCATCGCGGAAGCGATCGAAGGCAAGCAGCGTATTACGGCAGAACGCGTTCTTGAAGTCGTGCAGAACGAAGAGTTCTCGGAATACAAGCCGATCGCGATCCAATTGCTCGAGCAATACGATTCCGTTCACTTGCTTGCGGCGGCGATCAAGCTGCTGACCGGCGAGAAGAAAGACGTCAGCATCGAGCTGACGCCGGAAGAACCGCTTCGCGCGAAGAAACGCAGACCGGATATTCGTTCCAACGGTCGTCCGTTCAATCGCAGTGGCTCCTCCTCTTACGGCGGCAACCGCAGCGGCGGAACAAGCGGCGGCGGCGGCTATCGCGGACGCGATGATCGTCGCAGCGGTGGAAGCAGCGGCGGCGGAAGCTCCCGCGGCGGTTACGAGAGCCGCGGAGGGTACGGCAGCGGCGGTGGATACGGCAGCAAACGCAGCAGCAGCGAAGGCCGCAGCGGCGAAAGCCGCCGTCCGAAGAGCTCGTCCGACGACTACGTGAACAATTAAGTTTTGGCAATAGGGAACGCAGGTTTTTTGATCGCACAAGGTGAAACGGCTGTCGCCGTCCTTTAGCGGAGCTGCGCGTTTCATTCCGAGAATTCTAAGTCCATATAAGATGCAAACTTATAAATTCTTAGAATTGCACAAAAACCGGGGAAGTCCGTGACGCCTTGCGGGCATCCGGTCTTCCCCGGTTCTTTTTTGTGTCCTGGCCGAACCGGAAAGTCTGGTCAAGTCATTAGAAGTAGCAAAGTGTTTTGACAATGATGACCAGAAGGATAAATAATACAAGGATAGCGCCAGTGGACGTGTATAAGCCGTGACCTGCGTTGCTCATTACAGCAACCTCCTTTTAATCATCGGAGTGGTGAATATACTCCATTCTATGCGGCAAATGCCGGGGAGTCTGGACTGCGGCCTATGCGTACGAAATTTGGGCGGACGAACGGACGGGTGCCATTCGTCCAGGCCGATCGCAACTATTCTAGCGTTGGAGGCAGATCAGATGGAGCCAAGAGGGTTGATGGGGGGATTCTACCGAATCTCCGAATGGATTATGAGATTGGCCGTAATCAATTTATTGTGGATCATTTGCTCGATTCCGTTTGTATTCTTTGGGTTAACGATGTTTATTGCCCCTCAGTCCGGCGCGAGCGAACAGGAACTGCTAGGCAGCCTGTACACCTCGCTCATTCTGATGGCGATCGTGGCGCCATTCACGTTTTTCCCTGCCACCGCGGCCATGTTCGCGGTAGCGCGCAAATGGGTTACCGGCGAGAGCGACGTCGCGCTGTTCAAAACGTATTTCCGCGGGTATAAGGAAAACTACAAACAGAGCATGATCGGCGGAATCTTGTATACGCTTTTATTCGTCATCATGATCGTGGACTTCATCGTCTATAAGGATCAGCTGAATATCTTGTCCTATATCTTTATCGCGTTTCTTGCCTTGCTGGGCGTATCCGTATTCAATTTCTTCTCGATGCTGGTCCATTACCATATGAAGACGTTCCAACTGCTTAAGAACGCGATTCTCATTACGATCGGCAAGCCGTTCCGCTCGTTGTCGACCGCGATCATGTGCGGTCTGGTCATCTACATCAGCTTCTTCCAATTCACGTTCCTTATTCCGTTCTTCATGGGAAGCGTTGTCGCCTTCCTCGCATTCTGGAACTTCAATATTATCTACACGAAGCTCCAAGAACAAGCGGAGAAAATGAAGCAATCGGAAGAAGAGGAAGCCGAAGAAGCAGCGGAGATGGATCGCGAAGATTTGGTGAAGGACGACTACAAAGAAGGAAGTAAATAACATCCGCGATCGAAGTTTACTTTTGCCGCGGTTCAGTCTATAATAGCTATACATCCTGCGATGTTCGTTTCGGTCCTTCGTTGTTTTGAACCAATGGCTGTTTCACGGGAGACCTACATCGCCAAGCGGCTGACCTGCCCTCGAAAAGGGACTTCAAAAGCGTGGCTGCGGACACCCACCTGCGAGAGCGGGTTCAGAAACATGCGGGTCGGACGGCATAGGCGGGTTTCTATTAACACAAAAGAGCGATTGCCTGGCGAAATCCGGCGAAAGCTCTTTTTTCGTATGTGAAAACATGGTATCATATATAGTAATGCAGATAGACGTTAGAGGGGGAGATCGTTGTTGTTGAAGCGGACCTTAATCGGGCTGCTGCGCAGTCATGAACAGACTGGCGACAGAGCAAAGGATCCATTGCTGAAATCACATCTCTACAAGCTGTCGAAGGATAAGGCTTGGGAGGAAGTTGTATCCACGCTGAAGAAGATGCAAGGCTACAAATTGCTCCACGAGGTTCAATCGGTAGGCGAGATTGTGCTCGAGAAGCGCACGGCATTCGGCAGGACGATGGATATCACGGTTTCTGTCATCAGCGTTAACCCGCTTACGTCGGCGGTTGATATTTATTCCGCGTCACGCGGCTCGTTGGGAGATTTAGGTTCTAATTATCGGGTGATTCTTGATTTGTATCGTACGCTGGACAAGAAGCTCGCCGCCGTTAAGGTAAGCTCATAGCACATAAACAAAGCGAGGAAGGATGTCCTTCACTCGCTTTGTTTGCGGTAATCGGCAATTATGGGTCTACAGCCTTCGCCTATACGAGGGATTTGGCCGCCTCGATCGCGCTTTCGTAGTTCGGATGTTCCGTCATTTCGGACAAATATTCCACGTATTTGATCGTGTTATCGCCGTCCAATACGAAGATTGCGCGCATATCCAGGGCAAACTCTTTAATAAGGACGCCGTACGATTCGCCGAAGCTGTTGTTCTTGTAGTCGGACAACATAACGACTTTGTCGATGCCGGCAGCAGCGCACCAACGTGCTTGCGCGAACGGCGTATCCACGCTTACCGTCAGGACGATGACGTTGTCTCCCAGGCCTGCCGCAGCTTCGTTGAAACGGCGGGTTTGCGCGTCGCATACGCCGGTATCGATAGATGGAACGACGCTCACCAATTTTACTTTGCCTGCGTAGTCTTGAAGAGATACAACTTCGGTTAGCGATTTGTTCAACGAGAAATCAGGTGCTTTGTCTCCGACCTTCAGTTCGGGTCCAAGCAATGTGATCGGGTTGCCCTTCAGCGTAGCAACGCCTGTGCGTTCTTGTGCCATGTTAACGATTCCTCCTCAGATCAATTGTGGTCATTACGACCTTAATTATAATCGTTACGAAACGCGGTTGTCCAATATTTGGCGCGTAAATCAAAAGGCGGTGTTATCGATGATTTTCCTCCGATACGAAAGCTTCCGTTCCTACCTGCGGTATTATCCGGGGACGGCATCGTTGATCGCGATCAATCTAATCGTATTCGTCATTTCGCGTGTTTACGAACAGCTCATCAATTATGGCGCTTTCGCCGCCATACCCGGCGTTGATGCGTACGGGTTGACGGAGCCTTGGCGTTACGTCACATCGCAGTTTCTGCATTCGGATTTTGGCCATTTGTTCTTCAATATGTTCGCGCTGCTCGTATTCGCTCCGCCTCTTGAGTATCTGCTGAAGACGGCCAAGTATATTCCTTTTTACCTGCTCTGCGGAATCGGCGGAAATCTGTTTTCCGCTTTGGTGACCGATCTCCAGAATGATCCGTACCACTTTGCGATCGGCGCTTCCGGTGCGATCTACGGGGTGTACGGAGCGTTCTTGTTCATCGCATTGATGCGGAAGTCGATGCTCGATACGGCGTCGAGAAAGACGGTCTATATTATTTTGGCCTTCGGGGTCATTCATTCCCTATTCGCGAGCCAGGTCGATCTATGGGGGCATGTAGGCGGGGCGCTGGCCGGGTTCCTGCTGTATGGCTTGCTCGACAACCTGAAACGAAAATAGAACCAGTTCTTACAAATATGGAAGTGTACGGGAGAGAGAATAGCCAGTATGGAACTTCGACAGCTTTATTATTTCGTGAAAGTAGCCAAAAAAGAACATGTGACGCAGGCAGCCGAAGAGCTCCATGTCGCTCAATCGGCCGTTAGCCGCCAAATCCATCAGCTGGAGGAGGAGCTTGGCGTCAAGTTGTTCGTCCAGAAGGGGAGGAACTTACAGCTTACCCCCGTCGGGCAATTGCTGCTGAAGCGGGCCGAGGTCATATTGACCGATCTGGAAAGGGCGGTCATCGAGATTCACGAGTTCATGGATCCGGAGAAGGGCGAAATTCGGTTAGGGTTCCCCCATAGTTTGGGCATTTCGTTAATACCGCAAGTGGTAGCGGCCTTTCGCAAGCTGCATCCGAACGTCAAATTCCGCTTCAAGCAGGGCATGTTCCCTTCCTTGATCCGCGATTTGGTGAAAGGGGATATCGATCTTGCCTTCATCTCGCCGTTCCCGAAGGAGCATGACCAGGTATGCGGCGAGGTACTGCTCACGGAGGAGCTATACGCGATCCTGCCCCCCGGCCATCCGTTATCGGATTTGCAGTCGATCGAACTTAGCGAGCTGAAGGACGAAACGTTCGTCCTATTCAGTGAAGGATACTCCCTGAGGCCGATCGTTTACGAGGCTTGCCAGGAAGCTGGTTTCACGCCGAGAATCGGATTCGAAGGGGAAGAGACGGATACGATTCGCGGCTTGGTGGCGGCCGGCATGGGCGTCAGCTTGCTGCCGGAGATGGCACTTAATTATTCGGGACCCCTTCAACCTGCGAAGGTGCGGATCAGCAAACCCGCCGTAACCCGGACGATCGGTCTTATCCACCGGAACAACGAGAAGCTTCCGCTCGTCGCCAAAGTGTTCCACGCGTTTTTATTGCGTTACTTCCAAGATTATAATCACAAGCCGTGATGTGAATACGGAAAGAAAAAAGGCTATCCTCTTATGATTCGAGGATAGCCTTTTGAAGTTTTCCTGCAATTAATCGCGGTTCTGAGTGAACATCAGTATATATCTTACAAGCTCGAGCAACGAGAGCAGTGCGGCGGCTACGTACGTCAGAGCGGCAGCATTCAGCACCTTGCGTACGCCTCGCGCTTCTTCTTGATGCACGAAGCCTTCCGTCATCATCAGCTTGCGCGCCCGGTTGCTGGCGTTAAACTCGACGGGCAGCGTGATGAGCTGGAAGGCTACCGCGATGGAGAAGAAGATGATTCCGAGCCCGATCAAACCGAAAGCGTTGAAGATAAATCCGCCAATCAGCAAAAATGGAGCGATGCCGGACGCGAAGTTGACGACCGGGAAGATGCGGTGCCGCGCAACCAGGAACGGATAACGCACCGAATGCTGAATGGCATGTCCGACCTCATGACAGGCAACCGACACGGCCGAAATCGAATTCTCGTAATAAACCGGCTCCGATAAACGTACGACGCGGTGTATCGGATCGTAATGATCCGTTAATGCTCCTGGCACGGGCTCGATCGGAATATGGTGGAGGCCGTTGTTATCCAGCATGCGCCTAGCCGCCTGATAGCCGGTTAGACCGCTGCTGGTCGGTACCTGCGCCCACTTCTTGAATGTGCCCTTCACACGGAACTGCGCCCAGATCGTCAATGCGAAAGCCGCGATGATCAAAATGTACATGTACATCGTTACATTCCTCCAGGGTGTTGTGGGATGCCGTTACATGAGAGAGCTCTTGTTCATTAACAACATGAGAGCTTCAATGCACGCCGCTGTCTGAGGCATGATCCGCGTGTACAGCCTGCCGGCTTTCCGGGGGCCTAACTGTTTGATAACAGGCTCCAGTTCCTTCACTTCGCGCTCTAGCTGCGAGAGATGCTGCTGGATCTCGGTCAGTTTCAACGTGATCTGCTCGTCGGGCGTAACTTTGCTCCAGTTGTCCAGACTTGACTTGATCTCATCTAACGTATATTTATCTTTTTTCATCTGCTCAATACGTTCAAGCCGCTGCAAAGTTTCATTTCCGTAAAGCCTATAATTTTTTTCGGAGCGCCCGGAAGGTTCAATTAAACCGAGCGAAGTATAATAATCAATCGTGCGGGAGCTTATTTGCGCTAACTTGGCTAATTCGCCGATCCGGTACAATCTCATCTCCATCGTTATCACCGCCCTATATGTTCTCTATAAACTATGATAATAGGAAAACAACCATACAGTCAAACGTGTTGCTTTTCCAGGCGTGCCCGACAACCGATTATAAGCGGGATAAGCCTCCCATAAGATAAGGTAGGCAAATGTTGAGAAGATCTTCGTTCAGTTATGATGCCAGAAACGTTGACATAAGTCCGACTCTGCCCGGAGAAATCGACAAGCCGGGGAAATACGCGTTTCGAAAACAGGCTGCTTCCGCGCGCACTATTAATAGAAGAAAACAAAGAATAGTATGCAAAATGCGAAGGATAGTTGTTGCAATCGACTTGAAAAAGAGGAAAAGATCATTAAATCTTAACGTTCGTGTTAGATTTCGTGCCGAACGTTAGATTTTTTTTCAAATCAAGCAAAAAGGATATTGTCAAATCATACTCTACTGTCTATAATGACATTAAGTCTTTCGTCTTATGTCACGAAACATAACATTAAAGGAGTGGTCGTATTGTTTAAGAAGACTTTTCTTGCACTAGGCTTAATGACAATCTTGTTCCCGGTAGTGGCATTCGCTGAGGATCCATCGGGAGCAACGCTGAACATGGGACTTAACTCCTTGTGGATTATGCTCGCATTCATTCTCGTTCTTCTAATGCAAGGCGGATTTATTCTTCTCGAAGCAGGCTCCACCCGCATGAAGAATGCCGGTCACGTAGCCGGAAAAACGATCTTCACGGTAGGTCTTGCGGCACTTATCTATTGGGCATTCGGTTTCGGTATTGCGTTCGGCGGCGAAAGCTCCTTAAGCCAATTCATCGGTTGGGGCGACTTCTTCTTCGACCCTCAGCTGGCTGCGGCGGACGGCGACTCGTATCCGAATGGCGTATTCTTCCTGTTCCAATTCGCTTTCGCGGCAATCTCGTTGTCCATCGCTTGGGGCGGCTTCGCGGAACGTGCGAAATTATCTTCCTACATCATATTTACATTGTTCTTCGCAGGTCTGATCTACCCGATCGTTGCGCACTGGATTTGGGGCGGCGGCTGGCTGGCAAAAGACGGCGCGCAAGACTTCGCCGGTTCAACGGTCGTTCACTTGACGGGCGCCCTCGCGGCATTCGCGGCAACTGTTCTGCTGAAACCGCGTATCGGCAAATTTAACAAAGACGGCTCCGCTAACGAAATTTTGGGTCATAACCAAGTCTTTACCGCTTTGTCCGTATTGCTTCTGTGGGTTGGTTGGTTCGGATTCAACGCAGGCTCCACGGTTGCCATCGGCGACGGCTTCTTCACTTACGTAGCATTCACGACGATGCTCGGCGCCGGCGGCGGCGGCGTTGCTGCATTGCTTATCTCCTGGGCAGTAACGGGCAAAGCCGACATTACGGCTATGCTGAACGGTACGCTTGCAGGTCTGGTTGCCATTACGGCTTCCTGCGCATTCGTTGATCCTTGGGCAGCGGTCGTAATCGGCCTAGTAGCTGGCGTGTTGGTATTCTACAGCGTGAAGATGTTCGAAAAGCTGAAAGTCGACGATCCGATTTATGCACTTTCCGTACACGGCATGGCAGGTATTTGGGGAACTTTGGCGAATGGTATCTTCGCGACGCAAGAACTTGCCGATAAAGTCGGTATCGGTACCGGCGGCTTGATCGATACGGGCAGCTGGAAGCAATTGTGGGTGCAGTTCGAATCCGTTGTAGTCGTAGGCGCATTCGTATTGGCCGCTTCCTTCCTCGTACTTGGCGTCATGAAGATGATCATGGGCTTCCGCGTAACGGAAGAACAAGAGATTATCGGTCTTGACCTAAGCGAGCACGGTGCTTACGGCTATCCGGAGCAAATGAAAAAACCAGGCCAATCGTTTGAAGGTTAATCGATAGGCGAAGGCTGACCGAAGGGAGAGAACGGCGCATGGGCGATCCGGCGCGTCCGCACCATTTCAAGATGATTAGCGCGGCTGATCGAGTGGAAGGGTTGCGGAGCTTGCGAGATCAGATACACGAGCAGATGGAAGCCCTTCTCCCCATACGGCCGGTCGAACAATTGAATGAACAATTGAACGAGACGCATGACGCCTTGATTACAAAGGCGATCATGCTCTCCGAAGCGGACATGGCACGGATGGGGAAAGGGTCTCCCCCCGTGCCTTACGCCTATTTATTGTTCGGCAGCGGCGGACGGAAGGAGCAGACGTTGTCCAGCGATCAAGACAGCGGAGTGGTCTATCGGGATCCGGCGGAGAACGGAGAAGAGGTCAAAGCGTATTTCCTCGAATTGTGTCATCTGATCGTTATGAATTTGATTAATATCGGCTACCCTCCTTGCGAAGGCAAAGTTTTAAGCGACAATCCGGATTGGTGCCATTCCTTAAGCGAATGGAGAACGAAGCTTGAAGGCTGGTTCCGTGAACCGGCTTGGGAGTCGGTTCGTTATCTCCTCATTATCGCCGACGGGCGCTGCGTGTACGGAGATGAGGGCGTAGCGGATTCGTTAAAGGATGTTTTTTTCTCCGATACGTTAAACCATCCGATGATCATTCGGCGGATGATCGAGAATACGATGCGGCATAAAGTGTTGGTCGGAATTTTCGGACAATTGCTGAAGGAGAGGTACGGCGAAGATGCGGGCAGCTTAGACATCAAATACGGTGCCTATATTCCTATGGTAAACTCCATTCGGATGATGGCCATTCAAGCGAACATTCGGGAAACCTCCACGCTGGAGAGAATCCGGAATCTAGTGGAATTAGGGAAGTTGTCGTCCGCCGATGGCAGCAAGTACGAGCAGGCGTTTCGATTCATTCTGCGGCTTCGTCTCGTGACGACGGAACAGAAGGAAGGCGGCTTGTATGCGAATAACGGCAAACTTCACAGCAGCAAACTGACAAAAGAAATGACGGATGAGCTAAAAAGCAGTCTGCGGCAAGGCAAAAGACTGCAGCGATCGGTCTACAAGCAAACGATGGGGCGGCTCATGTAAGGGTAAGGCGGTGGTGAGGAATGAAAGAACAAAAAGGCGTAGGTCGCATGTGGAGCTTGTACAAAATGGGTGGAGTCACGCCGGCCATCGCTTCTATGTTAGGTTCTCAAAACGCCCAGCAGATGGCGTTTATTCGAAATGCCAACCGCGAGCAACGAAAGCAGTCGCTGCTTGAAACGCCGCTTAAGGAGCTTGAGGTTGTCGTATTCGACTTGGAGACGACGGGTTTTAATCCGAACACCGGCGACGAGATCATTTCTTTCGGAGCGGTCGTAGTTAAAGGCGGGGAGCTGTCGGAGACCGAAACGTTCTATAGCCTGGTCAATCCGAAGCGGGTCATTCCGCGCTCCATCGTGGAGCTGACGGGCATTACGAACGATATGGTCCAGGATGCGCCGGATTTGATGACGGTATTGCACGATTTCATGGCGTTTGTCGGACGCAGGCTGCTTGTGGCGCATGCTTCCGGGCATGACAAACAATTTTTGAACGCGGCCTTGTGGCGAACTTCGAAGGTGAACCTCAACCATCGCGTGCTCGACACGATGATGATCGCGAAGTGGCTTGAACCGCGCCGCGAAGGGTACAGCTTGGACGAGTTGCTGGACAGCTGCTGCATTCCGATCACGGAGAGGCACCATGCTTTGGAAGACTCGATCATGACGGCGAAGCTGTGGCTCCATTATTTGAACCGGATATTGGAGAGGAATGTCAACACGCTGGGAGATTTGTACGCGTATTTAAGCAAGCACTAACGGAATGGGAACGAAGCTGCCCTGTACGGGCCGATAGGGCTTGACATCGGGCGAAGCTCCCGGCGTGAGCGACACGATCCAGTACGTGAGTCCGGACTCATGTAGAAAACCTCGGCTATCCCTGTACGATGGCGTTGCGGCGGTGTGGGGATGAGAGTGGAAGAAACCGACAAGCGATTGTCGGTTTTTTTGCATGTTGAAGTAAGCGGCCGTCCATTCCTCGGGATCGAAGGAGAAAGAGACCGAAGGGGACGGGTGTACGTTGCGAATCGGGATTACGATGTCAATGGCTTCCGACTCCGGCCCTTGGGCGAGAACGCCGCATGCTTCGTCCGGAAGCGCCTGCTCGCAAGTCCGAATTAATCGGTCGTATGTTTCTTTCGTAATCCGTCCGGTAGATTCAAAATGACTTCCCATTTCTCCGCCTCCCGTTGCGGCAATCACACTTCTGATTGATTTGCCTTTATTTCCCTAGTATAACGCGAATTTGCGGCTAATGTTAAGCTTTTGCTTGTTTTTTGGGCGGATGGATATTACACAAGACGGCAATCCATACGCATGCGCTTAGTACCGTCAACAGAATGAACAACCAAGTGACGGATAAATCCGCTAGCCAGCTGAAAAGCGGAGGTCCGGCGGCTACGCCTAGAAACCGAAGGCTATTGTACAGCGATGTAACCATCCCCCTGTGCGAACGGTCAACCGCTCCCGTAATAAGCGTGTTCAGGCAAGGCAAGAGCAGACCGGTGCCGATACTGCTGACCGTGATGAAACAGATGAGCGCGACAAAATGACTGTGCCAGATCGAGGCGGCCGTTAGCGATAGAGCGATCATCGCAATGCCGACCAGCATGATGCCGCGCATCTTTTCGCCGTTTTTCTTAATATGTCTCCCCGTCGTAAAGGCAGTGATGACGAGACCGAGCAGCGGAATCGCAAGCAGACCGCCTTTGGCGACACCGTCGATCGATATCGGAGGTTTCTCGGCCATGTCGGACAAATAGAACAGGATGCCGAACAAAATAAACAATCCAAGCGAACCGGAGGCATAAGCGGTGATAAGCCATTTGCCGTTTTTGGCGTAAATCTCTTTCATCCCTTGCAAATATTCCTTCAACGGCAAAGGTTTGTTCTTATGTTCGGGTTCCTTGATGAGCCATAATACGGCACAAAACGCACCGGCGCAGAAGAGGGGAAAAGCAAAAAAAGGCGCATACCACGTCCACATGCCAAGCAGCGACCCAAGGATGGGACTAATAACTTTTCCCGCGCCGTTGGATGCCTCGACAAGGCCAAGCGCTTCGCTCTCCTCGCCGTCCTTGTACAGATCGCCCACAAGCGCCATGGCAATCGGTGCCGTGCCGGCAGCCGCCATGCCTTGCAGAGCCCTCGCCCCGATCAGAATGCCGTATGAATCCCAAACCGCGCCCAAACCTGCAAGCACGCCGGCCCCGCCATAAATCGCCAGCGCCGGCAAGATCACCGCCTTGCGTTTCATCCGGTCGGAGAGATAACCGATAAGCGGTATGAAGACGGCGGCCGAAACGGAGAATAACGTGATGACAAGGCTGGACTGCAGCTCGCTAAGCTCCATCTCCTTGGCCATGTCAGGCAATATGGGCACAAGCATGGAATTGCCTAATACAAGCACAAGAGGAACGGTGGCGAAGGCGGCGTACTGCAGCCATTTGGACTTCGAATCGGACTTGGATCGTGCCATCACTTTTCCTCCAGAAGGTCATCCTCGCAAGTGCTCGACGCCCATGCGGATTATGACGGATTTATGGCTAATCTGCCCTCCGCCTTGAGCTTCCATACTTCGCGTGATACGATGGGTGAAACGAATGAAAGCAAAAAGGAAGGGTCATTGTGAGAAAAATCGCAGCTTTGTTTACGATCGCGTTTTTGTGCGCGGGACTCGGGTTATTCCAATATTTCCAGCAGGACGCAAGCGGAGCGGCGGAGGTATCCTCGCCGAGCGGATTCAAGCCAAAGGCTGGTTTCGAGGCAGCGGCATTCTCGTTAACCGGCATGGACGAGAAGCCCTACAAGCTTGAACAAGGGAATGAGGACGGGAAGTTAATGTTCGTTAACTTCTGGGCATCGTGGTGCGGTCCTTGCGAGATGGAGGCGGCCGATCTTCAGAAGCTTCATGAGAACTATGGCGATGTGATGACGTTATACGGGGTTAATTCCACCAATTATGATAAGGAACGTTCGGCCAGAGCGTTCGTGGAGGAACACGGCTTGACATTCCCTATACTGATGGATCGGGAGGGAGCCGTCACGAAGCTGTACAAGGTGAATACGTTTCCGACCAGCTTCTTAATCGATTCGAACGGCGTCATTCGGGAGCGAATCAACGGCGTCATAACGTATGCGGAATGGGAGCGGCTCATTCAGAAGTGGACGAAATCGGATGCATAGTTGCATGTGAAAAAAAGCAGTTGACCTGAGGGCGTCTCAAGATCCGCCTTCGGCCAACTGCTTTTGTTGTTTCATTATACTTTAGTGATTCACGAGTCCGAGCCGCTCGACGCCTTCCGAGTCGGGTCCGCCGACATCGGCTCTTGCCATATGGAGCAGAGCGTAGCGGATACTATCCAGAAGCGCTTCCCAGCTCGCTTCGATGACGTTGCTGGATACGCCGACCGTGCTCCACGTGTTGTCGAGACCCGTAGATTCGACTAACACGCGCACCTTGGCTGCCGTTGCGTCCTTCTCGTCGATGACGCGGACCTTGTAATCGGACAGGTGAATCTGCTCGATCCTCGGGAAAAACTGCACCAGCGCTTTGCGCATCGCGTTGTCGAGCGCGTTGACCGGTCCGTTGCCTTCCGCCGCCGTGTGCACGATCTGTCCGTCGACGTTGATTTTGACGATGGCTTCGCAGATCATGTTGCCGTTCGACTTCTCCATATGGATCTTAAACGATTCCACCTTGAAAATTTCTTTGGCATCCGTGAAGGCATCGCGCAGCAGCAGCTCCAAGGATGCGTCCGCGCCTTCGAATTGATAACCTTGATGCTCCAGATCTTTGATCTGCTCGATGATTTGTTTCGTCTTCTCGTTGTTCGAGGTAACATCGAGACCGAGCTCGGACGCCTTCGAAATAATGTTGCTTTGTCCGGCCAGCTCGGAGACGAGGATGCGCTGCTTGTTGCCTACTAGCTCCGGCGCAATATGCTCGTACGTCTTGGAATCCTTCATGATGGCGGAGACATGGATGCCGCCTTTGTGCGCGAATGCGGCGTTGCCGACGAAGGCTTGCCCGACCGGCATATGAACGTTGGCGATCTCGCTGACGTAACGCGCGGTACCGGTCAACAGGCGAAGTTTCTCCTCAGGCAAACACTCATAACCCAACTTAAGCTGCAAATTCGGAATGATGGAGCAGAGGTTGGCGTTGCCGCACCGCTCTCCGTAACCGTTCATCGTGCCTTGTACCTGGCGGGCGCCGGCTTCGATCGCCGCAAGGGAATTCGCTACGGCGAGCTCGCAATCGTTATGGGTGTGAATGCCGATCGGCGTTTGCAGCTCTTCCCTGACGCGGGAGACGATCTCGCGGATCTCGCCCGGCATCGTTCCGCCGTTCGTGTCGCACAAGACAAGCCAGTCCGCTCCGCCTTCCTGCGCTTTCCGAAGCGCGGCCAGCGCGTATTCCGGATTGTTTTTGTACCCGTCGAAGAAATGTTCTGCGTCGTACATCGCTTCCATGCCGTGACGCTTAAGAAGCGCGAAGGAGTCGAAAATCATCGATAAGTTTTCTTCGAGCGTCGTCTGAAGGGCCGTGTGGACGTGGAAGTCCCATGCCTTGCCGACGAGCGTAGCCGCCGGGACGCCGGATTCAATGATTCTCAGGAGGCTCGCGTCCTGGTCCGCAATGCTGTTCTTGCGGCGGGTGCTGCCGAACGCCGTGATCTTGGCGTTAAGCTTCATCGCTTTCACGCGCTGGAAAAACTCGATGTCCTTGCTGTTGCTGCCGGGATTGCCGCCTTCAATATAATGAACGCCCAAAGCGTCAAGCTTCTGTGCAATCTTCAGCTTATCGTCTGCCGATAGGCTGATCCCCTCGCCTTGCGTGCCATCGCGCAGCGTCGTGTCAAAGATAGAGATTTGTGCGGACATTTCTTATGGCGCCTCCTTCAACTGATGCCCTGATGGATTCATAATACATGATTATAACACTTTATCCGTTTAAAGTAGAGAGGGAAACGTCTTTTTTGCCGTGAAACGTCGGTTTTGCCGCCAGATAACGCCGACGGCCGTTTACGCTTGCGCCTCGGAACCTAGCATTGACTTGGTTCATGCCTAATTATATGCTGATGGAATAGAGCGGTACAACCTTCTTGGTTCTGAAAGCTGGACTTTTTGAACTCATATTTCATGTGATCGGCGGTGAATTCGCATGAGCGGCGTACAAGACCACTATCCTGCTAAAGGCAGGGTCATTATCCATCTGGACATGAACGCGTTCTATTGTTCCGTGCACGAAGCGGAGGAGCCTGACGTATATAAGAATAAACCGACGGCCGTCTCCGGCAGCGTCGAGCAGCGCAAGGGGATCGTCGTGACTTGTTCCTACGCCGCCAGGGCGAAAGGCGTAAAGACCGGCATGACGGTTCGCCAAGCCGTCAAGATCTGCCCGGAGCTAATGCTGATCCGGCCGGATTTTAACCTATACCGCAAATATTCCCAAGGTTTCATGACGATCGCGCGTTCGTTCACGCCCATGGTCGAAGCCGTCTCCATCGACGAATGTTATATGGATATTACGGGTTCGAAGCTGATGGGGACTCCGCTTCAGATCGCGGAGACGCTGCAGCGCCGTATCTTGACGGAATGGTCGCTGCCTTGCTCTATTGGGCTGGCTCCCAATAAGCTGCTGGCCAAGATGGCATCGGATATGAAGAAGCCGAACGGTCTGACCGTGCTGCGCATTCGGGACGTTCCGAGGCTGCTGTGGGATAAACCTTGCGGCACCTTGTTCGGCGTCGGCGGGAAAACGGCCGCGAAGCTGGAGAAGCTGAACATCCTCACGATCGGCGCGCTCGCGGCTGCCGATGAAGCGATGCTGATCAAGCAATTCGGTACGGTCGGCGCTTGGATGAAAACCGCGGCGCACGGCATCGACCATTCCATTGTCAATCCGAACCGGGAGCGGAACAAGTCGATCGGCCATACGACTACGCTGCCTCAGGATGTGACGGAGCGCGACGATGTGTTCCGCGTCCTGCTGAATCTTGCCGATCAGACGGGCAGAAGGCTGCGCAGACAGAAGCTGGTCGCTTCCACGGTTCAGATCACGATCCGCAGGCCGGATATGACGACGATTACGAGATCCCATACCGTTACGGCGCCGATTCAGACGACGGAAGAGATTACGAGAGAAGCGCGGCAATTATTTTTGAAGCATTGGAAGGAAGGCGAACCGATCCGGCTGCTCGGCGTCACGCTCCAGAACCTGACGCCGCTCGTGGAATCCGCGCTGCAGCTCGATCTGTTCAGCTACGAGGAGCAGCCCCGCAAGGAGTCGCTCACGAAGGTCATGGACGCGCTGCGGGACAAATACGGCGAAGACGCGGTGCTTACGGCAGGCATGCTCGGCGACGATCCGTCTTCCTTAATTCGGAACAAACGAATTCGAGGCACGTCCTTGCAAAAAGACGATACTTTGTTATATATTGATGAGTGAAGGAAACGAGCCGTACCGGCGTGTTTGTATAGGAATAGGTAGGAACGGATTCATCCGTAGATTATAAGGAGGGAATAACCATGGCTAAGTTTACATGGGTTGAGAAAGACACTTGCATCGCTTGCGGTGCATGCGGAGCAACGGCTCCCGACATTTATGATTACGACGACGAAGGTTTGGCCGAGGTTATTTTCCAAGGCGACTCGAATAGAGGCGTAACCGAAATTCCGGAAGACATGTACGATGACCTGCAGGACGCTTGCGACGGCTGTCCGACAGACTCTATCAAAATCGCCGACGAGCCTTTTAACGCAGAAGGCTAATTCATACGAATATCGAAGAAGCTCCCTCTGCTTGCCGCCGCGGGAGCTTTTTTTTGTGGGAATCGGCCCATGATCGGGAATGCGTAATCCTATCCACTCTCCAATATCATGGCGTTCGTGCCGATATATTCGAATAGAAGCCAGTTGTTCGAAACGGAGGCGTGGATGATGGAAAACCCGAAACCGGATCATCCCCAGGATTTATTATATTTGAAGCAATTCGTCAAACAACATCCGGACAACAAGATGGGATGGTATTTGCTCGGCAAACATTATTTGCGCGCGGGCAAGGAGGGCAAGGCCAACTATTGTTTCATTCAAGCCGGCGACATATACGACGCCTTTGAGCAGGAGAGCCATCCGCTTGCCGTTTCAAGCGACCAGCTGGCCGAGCTGAAGGCGTGGGAGAAAAGGGTGAAGCGAAAGCGGCTGCTGCGGAATGTGACCGTCATTGCGGTACCTCTCATGCTCCTCGCGTTCCTCATGCCCTCCATCGAGAACGGGCGGCATGGCCGGTTGGACGACTCGGCGCCGATGCTTACAAGCGCGGAGCCAGGGCTTGGGGTCGTGCTTGTGCCCCGCAAGGAAACGGAGCCCGCCGGTTATGCGTTCGGAGAAGTAATGAATGCGGGCGGGGCCGCCCCGGCTAATGTAATCGCGGCACATTTGGAGGAGAAATCGGGCTGGAAGCAATGGAGCGGTAATGCGCGGCTGCTGCTTGAGCTTGATCGGAGCGGGGAGACGGGCCTTTATGAAGTTACGATGCTGGACAGGGTCGCCTGCAATTGCGAACCCTCGGACGCCAAGTTCGCCAAGGATCGATTCGAAGAATGGAAGAAGGAGCAGGAGCAGCATTGGACGCTCGCCAGCGCGATAACGCATTATAAGCGTATGTACGGCAAGTGGCCGAAGTCGCTGGATTCGCTTATCCGTCCATATCCGAACAATATATTGGCCGGCGAAAGCGACGGCATGGCGGCTTTGTTCCCTATGTTATTGTCCAAGTTAAAGCAGGCCGCGGCAGATAAAGGAGCCGCTAAACCGCAAGCGAGCGGGAGCAAGGGTTCGGCAGACGGGCAAGGCCAAGCGGCCGGATCGCCGTCGATCGGCACGAACGGTCTGTTCCAACCGGACTGGAGCAAGCCGCTGGAGATCGTCGTCGATGTCTCGAATCATACGCTTGCGGTCATCCATAACGGGTTGATCGTCCGCGGCTACAGAGTCGGGTTAGGCGGTGACAAAACGCCGGAGGGGAGCTTCTTCATCAGCGAGAAGGTACGCGATCCGAACGGAGGGGACGGCATCTTCGGAAGCAGGGGGATGACGCTCTCGAATACCCTGTATGCCATCCATGGCACGGACGACCCGGACAGCATTGGCAAGGATGAATCACTTGGCTGCATACGAATGGGGGAAGCGGATGTCCAGGAGCTGTTCGATCTGGTTCCGCTCGGTACTGCGGTGCAAATTAAAAACGGGACGCTTCCGCCAGATGCCGAGACGCCGACGGATAGATTCCGGCTTGCGCCAAGGCAGGACGAAACCAATCCCGCGAAGGTTTATAGATGGCTGACTTAAGCGATTCCTACGAGAAGATAATGATCAGCGCGGAGACGGCCACGATGACGACGCCTACGATGGAGCCGATCCACACGAGCGCCTTCTTGTTCACTTCTTCTTTCGGTTTGACCTTCATTGTTGACGGTTTGCGTTTGGCTGCGCCCATGGATAATCAACCTTTCTGATTTCGAATTGAAGAAAGCTTCATATGTTTGTATTGTAATCGTTTTCCACGCCTGCCGCAATACAAATGCATGGACGGAGCCTGCGGCGCGTTGCCGCGAGGCTCTTTTCTTTTTGACCCAAAACGGATAAACTGTCTGATAGAGCACATACTGCGGAACGGAGTGAACTTCTTGCTTTATTCATCATTGCTTAAACCTTTTCTATTCAAAATGGACCCGGAGAAAGCGCATCATCTGGTCATCGATGGGATGGCCGCTTGCGGCAAGGTGCCCGGTTTGGGTGGCCTCATGCATGCGATGTACGGCGTCTCGCCGGCACCCGAGCTTGGCACGGAGTTGCTCGGCATCAGGTTCCCGCATCCGGTGGGACTTGCGGCCGGCCTTGACAAAAACGGAGTTGCCGCCGACGGTTTCTCCAGCATCGGCTTCGGTTTCGCCGAGGTAGGAACCGTCACGCCGAAGGGACAGCCGGGCAACGTGCAGCCGCGGCTCTTCCGGCTGCCGCCGGACGAAGCGTTAATTAACCGGATGGGATTCAACAACGAGGGCGCGGACGCCATGGCCGCATCGCTGTCGCGCCGCAAGATCAGCCGGATTCCGATCGCAGTGAACATCGGGAAGAACAAGGATACGCCGAACGAGCTGGCCCACGAGGATTATCGGGCTTGCATCAAGAAGTTATACGAATATGGCGATTTCTTCGTCGTCAATATTAGCTCGCCCAATACGCAAGGCCTTCGTGATCTTCAGCACGGCGACGAGCTGAAGAAGCTGCTTGGCGCCGTCATGGAAGAGATGGGCGCGCAAGCGACCAAGCGCGGAGGGGCGGCGAAGCAGGTGCTGGTGAAAATCGCGCCGGATATGTCGGATGAGCAGCTCGAGCATACGGTCGCCACCATCATGGAAAGCCGCGTGTCGGGCATTATCGCGACTAACACCACGTTGTCGCGCGACGGCTTGACCCATAAGCATGCCGGCGAGACCGGCGGGCTCAGCGGCAAGCCGCTTACGCGCCGTTCTACGGACGTCATCGCGGCGGTATACCGCCAAACGGGCGGGAAGCTGCCTATAATTGGTTCGGGCGGCATCTTTACGGCGCAAGACGCATACGATAAGATTCGCGCGGGAGCATCGCTAGTCGAGATATATACGGCATTAATTTATAAAGGACCGGGATTGCTGCGCGAGCTGACGAGCGGACTTGTCGAATGCTTGCGCAAGGATGGCTACCGCAACATTGCCGAAGCAGTAGGCGCAGATCATCGTTAGAAACAGGAGGCGGCCGGATGGACGGTAGAGACTGGAGTCTTTTTCTACAGCCTTATGAACAAGCGGTTGAGGAGTTAAAGGTAAAGTTCAAGACGATGCGCATGGAGCTGAAGATCAGGGAGGCATACGCGCCGATCGAATTCGTGACGGGCAGGGTGAAGCGGATATCGAGCATTCTGGAGAAGGCACGGCGGCTCGGCGTAGCGTCGGATCAGCTGGAAGCCGGGATTGAGGATATCGCGGGCATCCGGATTATGTGCCAGTTCGTCGACGATATCCACCGCGTAGCGGCGCTCATTCGGAACCGCAAGGATCTGGAGCTGGTGTATGAGAAGGATTACATTACCAATTACAAGGATAGCGGATACCGAAGCTTCCATATCATCGTCCGATATCCCGTGCAGACGGCTTTGGGCTACAAAAATGTATTGGCGGAGATTCAAATTCGCACGCTGGCAATGAATTTCTGGGCGACGATCGAACATTCGCTTAACTATAAATTCAAAGAAAGTCTGCCTACGGACGTGCGGAACCGGCTGAAGAAAGCGGCGGAGGCCGCATTCCAGCTCGACACCGAGATGACCAGCATCCGCAAGGAAATTCTGGACGCGCAGACGGAATTCGAAGAGCAATCGAACTCGGTATCCCGCGTGCTGAGCGGCATTCAGGATCTCTACTTCTACCATCGCGTAAGAGAAGCGGCACAGTTCCAGATCAAATTCAACGAGCTGTTCGAGCAGCAGGATTATCCCGCACTTCATGCTCTGTCGATCGACATCGGAGCAGCGATCACGAAAGCCAAAAAAAGCAACCAGCCATAGGCGTCCCATACGAAACGAAGAACCTCCAGCACCGCCGGCTAGGCGGCGATGGAGGTTGTTCTGTCATTAGCAGGAGGAAGCGGCCATGAAAGTCGATTTGCCGGCACGATTTGTAGACAAGATGAAGGAACTATTAGGAGATGAATTCGAGCCGTTCATGGCTTCCTATGAAGCGCCGAGAGTATTCGGCCTGCGGGTGAATCCGCTTAAGATGACGTTAACGGAATGGA
Source organism: Paenibacillus sp. LHD-117 (assembly GCF_030929555.1). Lineage (GTDB taxonomy): Bacteria > Bacillota > Bacilli > Paenibacillales > Paenibacillaceae > Pristimantibacillus. Next base: position 25,474 of record NZ_JAVFVT010000053.1, read on the forward strand.
AGAGCCTGTCGTTCCTGGACGCTAGTAGCCGCGCCATTCCTTGGACGGCCGATGGATTCTATTATTCGGAGGAGGATCGCCCGGGCAAACATCCCTACTACCATGCGGGACTCTATTATATCCAGGAGCCGAGCGCGATGCTGCCGGCGGAGCTGTTGGACGCGAGACCGGGGCATCGCGTGCTCGATCTTTGCGCGGCCCCCGGCGGCAAGACGACGCAGCTGGCCGGGAAGTTATCGGGGCAAGGGGTGCTCGTGACGAACGATAACGCAGCCGAACGGACGAAGGCGCTGGCCAAAAACGTGGAGCTGGCGGGCGTCAGAAACGCCGTCATCCTTAACGAAGAACCAGCTTCAATCGCGGAGGTCTTCCCGGAATGGTTCGACCGGATTCTCGTGGATGCACCGTGTTCGGGAGAAGGGATGTTCCGCAAGGACGATTCGATGATCGGAGATTGGGAGAAACATTCCGTCCTGAAGTGCAGCGCGATGCAACGCGATATTTTGAGGCATTCGGCTTCGATGCTTGCACCAGGCGGTCTGCTTCTCTATTCGACATGCACGTTCTCACCGGAAGAAAATGAATCGCAAATCGCCTCTTTTCTGGCGGAAAATCCCCAGTTCGCCGTGGAGCCGATCGTACCGGCGTACGGTCTAGAAGCCGGGCGCCCGGAATGGATCGATGAAGAGACCGCGAGAAGGGCAGGCGCGGAAATTGTGAAGAGCCTCGAAGGGACCGTTCGGGCTTGGCCGCATCGAATCGAAGGCGAAGGACATTTCGTTGCGCTTCTGCGCAAAGAAGCGAGGGAGAAAAAAACGGCTGACGATCAAGCCATGAGTGTAGGAGAGGAACCTTCGCCGAATCGGAAGGAACCTCGAACGCGTAGAAAAGGCGTAAAGCCCGGCAGCGCCAGAACGGCGGCTTCGGCTTCGGCCGGATCTCCGAAGGAGCTTTGGGAAGCCTTCTGCAAAGAACATCTGAACCTAAGCGGGGAAGAAACGATTAACGGCGCATTGGTCCAATACGGCGAGCGCGTTTATCTTCAGCCCCATGGCGTTCCGGCGCTTGACGGCTTGCGTGTCGTCCGCGCGGGATGGTACATCGGGGAAGCGAAGCGGAATCGGTTCGTGCCTTCGCAGGCTCTGGCTATGGGACTGCGGGCGAAGGAGGCTGCCAGATCGCTTGATTTGGAGCCGGAATCAGAGGATGCGATCCGGTATTTGCGCGGCGAAACGTTATTTGTCGCGAAAGAACGGATCGTCTTGCGGAGCGGCGATTACGGGAAGGCGAAAGGCTATATCTTGGTTTGCATCAGCGGACGCCCGATCGGTTGGGGCAAATACGAGAGCGGCATGCTGAAGAACGAGCTGTCGCCTGGATGGAGGCGGTCATAGATGGCTGAGAAGCTGCGAATCGATAAGCTCCTCGCCCACATGGGACGCGGAACGAGAAGCGAAATCAAAAAAGCGGTCAAACAAGGCAAAGTCACCGTGGACGGCAAGGTCGTGAAGGATAGTGGCTTGATCGTTGATCCGGCCAATCAAGAGGTGGCATACGAAGGAGAGCGGGTGTCATACCGCAGCGTCATTTACCTGATGCTGAATAAGCCGGCGGGCGTCGTGTCGGCGACGGAGGATAACCGGGATCGGACGGTCGTGGATCTTCTTAACCCGGAGGATCGTCTGCTCGCGCCATTCCCCGTCGGAAGGCTGGACAAGGATACGGTCGGGCTGCTGCTCATGACGAATGACGGCGCGCTGGCGCATGAGCTTCTCTCTCCTCGCAAACATGTGGACAAGACGTACGAAGCGCTGGTGCTTGGCAAGGTAGGCGACTCGGATGTGCAAGCTTTCGCGGCTGGCGTGACGCTGGACGACGGTTACGTGACGATGCCGGCTGAACTTGTGGTGATTGAAGTCCTTGAAGGAGGCGGAGATAGCGACAGCTTGGCGGCGGGAGCGGTCACCTCGCTGATCCGGCTTACGATCCGTGAAGGAAAATTCCACCAGGTGAAACGAATGTTTCAGGCGGTAGGCAAAAAAGTCGTGACGCTTAAGCGAATTTCCATGGGACCGCTCCGGCTCGACGAAACCTTGGAGGAAGGCGCATATCGGGAACTGACGATCGAAGAAGTGGATGGGCTGAAAGCTCACCGCGGCGCGGATCGGGAAAAATAAATAGATTAGGTATGGAAAGGATGGTGGGAGGAATGAAACTGAATTACGATTTAATTGCGCTAGACGTAGATGGGACTTTGCTCACAGACGATCATTTGCTGCCGGTCGAGGTGAAGGAAGCGGTGAGAGAATGCGCCCGGATGGGAGCGGAGATCGTGTTATGCACGGGCAGAGGGCCGATCGGCGCGTTCCCGGTGCTTGAGGAGCTGGGATTAAACGGAACGCTTATCACGCATAACGGCGCGGCAACCGTCGAATTCGAGGATCGTTCGATCCTATTTCAATTCGACATCGCAAAGGATCTGGTTGAGCCGTACATGACCTATTGCCGCGCTAGAGGCATCCACTTCGATCTGAATACCGCCTACGAAATGATGGTCGAAAGCGTGACGGAATCCGCTGCCGAAATGTATGGGCTTCACAAAGCGACGCCGGAGCTGCGGGTCTTCGATCAAGGTCTTCCCGACGGACTCGTCAAGCTCTCCGTATTCGGGACGAAGGAAGAGATCGACGCGGTGCAGGCGGATTGGGAAAACGAGCCGCTTGACCTTCAGCTTATCCGAAGCGGAGACTTGTTCATCGATATCCAGCATCCCGAAGCCAGCAAAGGCGGAGCGCTTCGCAGACTGGCGGAGCAACGGGCGGTCCCGCGGGAGAGGATCCTTGCCATCGGCAATTATTTTAACGATATTTCGATGCTTGAATTCGCGGGTCTCGGCATTGCCATGGGCAATTCGCCTGAAGGCGTGAAGGAGAAGGCCGATCTCGTGATCGGCACCAATAACGAAGGAAGCGTAGCGGAGGCGCTGCGCGCATATGCCTGCAACGGGTAACGACAGAGAAACCGCCGGAGCGATCGCTCCGGCGGTTTCTGCGATATAGGTGCAAGGTTTGCTTAGTACCAGAAAGTCTTCGTTATGACGACCAGAAGTATAAACAGAACCAGGATTACACCTGCCGATGAGTAGCCTCCATGCACACCAGACATGCTATTGCCTCCTAAAAAAGGGATTACCGATGCGGAAGCGGGTTAAAGGTAGGGTTTGAACAACCTCTTAAAGGTAGGGTTCTCCAACATTCGGCATACAGTATTGTATGAAAGGCTACCCAATCGGATTGGACATCCGTCCATGAGCGGACGGAAATGGGCAACGACGGTTTAGCAGGCGAGCCGCGGAACGGTTATCTGCCGCGTCCGCGAGGGCTGCCGGACCGGCCGCCCGAGCTTCCCGGGCGGCTCTGGCCGCGATTGCCGCCGCGTCCGGCAGCTCCGGAAGTCCTCCCTTGCGCACCGCGTCCGCCCGCGGAATCGGATCTGCCTTGTCCGCCTTGACCGCCGCTATTCGAACCGCGTCTTCCGCGGTCTGCTCCGTCCTTGCCGCGGGAGTCCGCGTGATTGCGGGCGCGATCCGATCCGTTGCCGCCGCGGGCGGAAGGACGTTTCTTGCCTCCGTCGCCAGCCGATTCCCAAGGATTCGAGCCCGATTCGGCCGCCGTGCCGGCCGCTGCCACGTTGCCGCGTTTGCTGCCGCGATCCTCGCCGGGTCCACGCCCGCCGCGTCCGGACACCGCGCCGCGTTCGGAGCTGCGTCCTTGTCCGCCGCGTCCGCGTCCCGCAGTGCCGCGGTTCTCGCCACGCCCGCGCCCGCCACGTCCTGCGGCCGAGCCGCCCTCGGCGCCGCGTCCGCGTCGAGCGGAGGAGCCCCGTTCGCCGGCATCGGACCGTTCGCGGCCGCCCGACTGACGATTGCGGGCGACTTCGGTGACCGTGCCTTCGCGATCGATGGAGCGGCGTTCCAGGCGCGCCTGGATGCCTTTCTCGATCAGCACGAGCTTCGAACCGTCGTAAGGCGTGGCCAGCGTGATCGCAACGCCCTTATGACCAGCTCGGCCCGTACGGCCAATCCGGTGAATATAGATTTCCGCGTCCTGCGGAACATCGTAGTTGTACACGTGCGTAACGCCTTCCACATCGAGGCCGCGCGCGGCAACATCCGTTGCGACCAGCATCTGCAGCTTTGCGTCGCGGAACCGCTTCATCACTTGCTCGCGTTTCGCCTGCGTCAGATCGCCGTGCAATTCATCGCTCTCGAACCCATGATCGAGCAGCGCTTCGTTCAGCTTCTTGGCGCGAACCTTCGTGCGGCAGAAGATAACGGCGAGATAAGGCTGATGCTGCTCCAAGAGATGGATAAGCGCCTGCTGCTTGCCGCGGTCTGTCGTATCCACGACCAGCTGCTTAATGTTGTCGAGCGTTACGTTCGCGCTTCGGATTTGGATATCTTCCGGCGAGTTCATATATTCGCTCGCCAGCCTGCGAATCGCATCAGGCATCGTAGCGGAGAACAACATCGTTTGGCGCGTACGAGGCGTTTGGGTAATGATGCTTTCGACTTCGGGCAGGAAGCCCATATGCAGCATCTGGTCGGCTTCGTCCAGCACGAGCATCGACAGCTTGCCGAGATTGATCGTGCCGCGCGTCATATGGTCGATCAATCGGCCCGGCGTCGCGACCACGATATGCGGAGCGCGCTGCAGCTTGCGGATCTGGGCATCGACGTCCTGCCCGCCGTATGCGGCAAGCACGCTCGCTCCGACGACCGGCGCCAGCTTCTTGATCTCGGCCGTGATCTGGATCGCCAGCTCGCGGGTCGGAGTCAGGATAAGCGCTTGGACTTGCTCCTTATTTACGTTCACGCGCTGCAGCATCGGCAGCGCGAACGCAAGCGTCTTGCCCGTTCCCGTCTGCGCTTGCGCGATAACGTCATGGTCTTTGAGGAGGAGCGGTATCGCCTGGCGCTGCACCGGCGTCGGGGAGGCGATCCCGTTTTCTTTTAATAGAGCCGTAAGCTCCGGCGTAATGCCAAGAGCGCTGAATGACATGGACATGTTCCAAAATTCCTCATTTCATCGTATCGTATGAAGCCTAGTATACCAGTTCGGGCGGTCAAGTGCATCTTACTTATGCATATGATATGCTTATTGCCAACATCCAAGAAAGAAGGAATGAGCAAGATGAACGGAACGATCCGGGCGTCCATTAAACCTGGGCTCGAAGTCCATATCGTATTGAAACAGGATCAGCGGACGGGCAAGCTGACGCGGGGCATCGTCAAAGATCTATTGACGAACTCTCCTCAGCATCCCCATGGCATCAAGGTTCGATTGACGGACGGCCAGGTCGGCAGGGTCAAAGAAATTTTAACTACTTAAACGGCGCGGGAGGCGGGAACGGTTGGCATTCGGAATTACGAGAAACGAGATGAACGAATGGAAGGCTGCCGTCACGCGCGGCGAAATCGCCTTCCTAACCCATTACTGGCTGGATCCGAGGTACCCCGGGATGCGGACCGTAACCAAAGTCGGCTGCTCGGACCTCGCCAAGCTGTCAAGGTGGTGCGAGGAGAACGGGCTGCATCCCCGCTACATACATGCGAGGGCCGAGTTTCCTCATTTTGATTTGATCGGCGCGAAGCAAGTCGAGATTTTGAAAAAAGAGAAGCTTGTTCACCATTTGGAACGTTTCCGGCTCCAGGGAGAGGAGAAGTTCGATTGGAAACCTTGACGATTACGAACAAACGATTGGAAGAAATCAGCTTGAACGGCTGGCCGGCGCTGCAGACCGTACTGTACGACGGGTGGCTGCTCCGTTTTGCGGATGGTTATACGAAACGATCCAATTCCGTCAGCGCGATTTACGGTAGCGAGCAAACTGAGCTTGAGCTGGACGAGAAAATACGGACCTGCGAGCGGCTGTACGCGCAGAAGGGTATTCGGACCGTATTCAAAATAACCCCGTTCGTACAGCCTGCTCGTCTCGACGAGCAGCTGGAGCGGTTGGGCTACGCGAAAGTCGACCATACCTTGGTGAAGACGGCAGCGTTGTCCGATGTAGCGGGGCATACGTACGAAGATATTTCCATAGCGGAGGAGCTAACCGACGAGTGGCTGGACGCCATTGCCGGGCTGCAGAAGCTAACGCAGGAGCAACGGGAGTCGACGCGCAAAATGATGGCTGGACAACCTCTTCGGAAAGGATTCGCTATCGTGTCCGAGGGCGGCAGGCCGGTAGCCTGCGGCATCGTCATCGTGGAAGACGGCTGGGCGGGGCTCTATGATATCGTCACCGCTCCGGAAGCGCGCGGGCGCGGCTACGGAGAGCAGCTAACGCGCGGCTTGTTCCATTTTGCGAAGGGGCTGGGGGCGCGGATGGGCTATTTGCTCGTCGTGCGCGACAACGAACCGGCGAATCGGTTATACGACAAGCTCGGCTTCGAACCGGTCTATGATTATTGGTACAGAGTCTCCGCTAATTCCGCTATTCGTACTTAAAATCAATTCGATGCACGGAGCATGCAATTGAGCAATTTGTCGTCCTACGCCCACAAATGTTGTCGATCCTTCGAACGATATGAATGGATTCCGGCGCGCTCATAGGAGGCGCCATGGATCCGGCATCCTAGGGCGAAAGGCGCGGATACGCACGATGTTGCATAACAAACCGTTGGTTTGGACGATCGGATTGCTATCGGTCGTTGCCGGCTATATGTATAGGAACGGCAAGCTGGCAACGCTTGGACTGCCGGTCATGGACCTGGAGCTTGGCATCGATCGGCATATGGCCGTCGTATGGGGCAATTGCTCGATGCTGTTCGGGCTTGCGCTCACAGTATTCTTGCTGTTGCGATTCAGGATGAAGGCTCCGATTCGGGAAAGCCATCTGCAATTGTTATTGTCGCTCGTCTTTATCATTCAGCTTCCTCCGTTCGGCTTATGGTTCATGCCGATGCTCTTGAACGAGCCATCCGCGGTGCCTGGCGCCGTTTTTCATGCTTCCTTGCTGCTGCTCATATCGATCGCGTTCGTGACGCAAGGCAGAACGCCGGCGTTTGTGGCGATGGACATGACGGAAATCGATAGAACTTGACACTGTTATATTGAAGCTTATATAATTTGGAGTAATTGATTTTCCATAATTAGCGTTGAAGAGGAACAGTACTTGCGAATTCAAGGATTAGAGAGCCGGCGGTTGGTGAAAGCCGGACCTTGCACGCAAGGAAGCTCGCCTTGGAGCTGCGCGCATTCGCGAGATCGAATAAGCGCCGTATCGTCCGCGTTAAGGACGTCAAGTGAGCGAACGGCATAGCATGCCTGCCGCTAACTAGGGTGGTACCACGGGAGAATAACCTCTCGTCCCTAGCGTTAATCCGCTGGGGGCGGGAGGTTTTATGTTTTTCTGAGACGATTAGGAGGATGTAACATGAGTCAAGAGCAGCAACGCCACGGCTATAATCCGCTTGAGATCGAGCCGAAGTGGCAGCAATTCTGGGATGCGAACAAAACGTTCCAGACGAAAGAAGAGACGAGCAAACCGAAATTTTACGCGCTGGATATGTTCCCGTATCCTTCGGGCGCGGGTCTGCACGTCGGCCATCCGGAAGGCTACACGGCTACGGATATCGTATCCCGCTATAAGCGGATGAAAGGATACAACGTTCTCCACCCGATGGGCTGGGACGCGTTCGGCTTGCCGGCGGAGCAGCATGCCCTCGATACGGGCCAGCATCCTAGGGACATTACGTTCAAAAATATCGACAACTTCCGTCGGCAGATCAAATCGCTTGGTTTCTCTTACGATTGGGACCGCGAATTCAGCACGACGGATCCGGATTATTACAAATGGACGCAGTGGATCTTCATCCAGCTGTATAACCGCGGGCTTGCCTATGTAGCCGAAGTTCCTGTCAACTGGTGTCCGGCGCTCGGGACGGTGCTCGCGAACGAAGAAGTAATCGACGGCAAGAGCGAGCGCGGCGGACATCCGGTCATTCGCAAGCCGATGCGTCAGTGGATTCTGCGAATTACGGAGTACGCTGAGCGTTTGCTTGAGGATCTGGAGGAGCTGGATTGGTCGGAGAGCATTAAGGATATGCAGCGCAACTGGATCGGCAAGTCGACCGGCGCGGAAGTGACGTTCGACATCGAAGGGCATGACGCGGCGCTCGTCGTCTTCACGACGCGTCCCGACACGCTGTTCGGCGCGACATATTGCGTGCTGGCTCCCGAGCACGAGCTGGTTGCCGCGATTACGACGGCGGACCAGAAAGAAGCGGTAGAAGCTTATCAAGAAGCCGCGGCGCGGAAGAGCGACTTGGAGCGGACGGATCTTGCGAAAGAAAAGTCGGGCGTATTCACGGGCGCGTTCGCGATTCATCCGGTCAGCGGAGAGAAAACACCGATCTGGATTGCGGACTACGTGCTTGCGGGCTACGGCACGGGAGCGATTATGGCCGTTCCCGGCCACGATACGCGCGACTGGGAATTCGCGAAGCAATTCGACCTTCCGATCGTCGAGGTCGTATCCGGCGGCGACGTGGAGAAGGAAGCTTACGCGGGCGACGGTCCGCATGTGAACTCCGGCTTCCTGAACGGCTTGTCCAACGAGGAAGCGATCGGAGCGATGATCAGCCATTTGACCGAGACGGGCAAAGGCAAAGGAAAGGTAACGTACCGCTTGCGCGACTGGCTGTTCAGCCGCCAGCGCTATTGGGGCGAGCCGATCCCGATCCTGCATCTCGAGGACGGCACGATGAAGACGGTCCCCGTGGACCAGCTGCCGCTGCTCCTTCCCGACGTAGACGCGATCAAACCTTCGGGCACGGGCGAGTCCCCGCTAGCGAACGTGACGGATTGGGTGAACACGGTTGATCCGGAGACGGGCATGAAGGCCCGCCGCGAAACGAACACGATGCCGCAATGGGCAGGCAGCTGCTGGTACTACTTGCGGTTCATCGATCCGAAAAACGACAACGAAATTTGTTCGCCGGAGAAACAGAAGGAATGGCTGCCCGTCGATCTGTACATCGGCGGTGCCGAGCATGCGGTGCTCCATTTGCTGTACGCGCGATTCTGGCACAAGGTGCTGTACGATATCGGGGTTGTCCACACGAAAGAGCCGTTCCATAAGCTGGTTAACCAAGGCATGATCCTCGGCACCAACAACGAGAAAATGTCCAAATCCCGCGGCAACGTCATCAACCCGGACGATATCGTCGGCGAGTTCGGAGCGGATACGCTGCGCATGTACGAGATGTTCATGGGGCCGCTCGAAGCGACGAAACCGTGGAACACGAACGGCGTGGAAGGCACGTACCGCTTCCTGTCCCGCGTATGGCGTCTGTTCGTGAACGAAGACGGCACGTTAAGCGCCAAGCTGACGGACGGCGGCGATACGAGCGACGCGTTCAAACGGACCTGGCATCGTTCGATCAAGAAAGTGACGGACGATTACGAGAATCTCCGTTTCAACACGGTCATCAGCCAGCTGATGATTTTCGTGAACGAAGCCTACAAGACGGAGTCGTTGCCGATCGAAGCGATGGCGCAATTCCTTCAGATGTTGTCTCCGATCGCGCCGCATATCGCGGAAGAGCTGTGGGAGCGCATCGGCCGCTCGGATTCGATCACGTACGCTGCATGGCCGGAGCACGAAGAAGCTTGGACGGTCGATCAAGAGGTAGAGATCGTCGTTCAAGTGAACGGCAAAATCGCCGACCGCGTATCGATCGCAGCGGATATGAACGAAGCCGATATGGAGACGCTGGCCAAAGAGCTGGAGAAGGTGCAAGAGCTGATTGCGGGCAAGACGGTAAGGAAGGTCATCGCCGTCAAAGGCAAGCTTGTTAATATCGTAGCGAACTAATCGCAAACCCGAAGAGGTGAGCGGGCTTTAGCTGAAGAACAGCTATTGTCCGTTCACCTCTTCGCCGTAGAACAAGGTTGTCACCTTGCCCAAGTCTTCTTGATACTTGTCGTGTGTCGTGCGGATGACCTGGTTGAAGATGCCGTCCGTCTCCCGCTGCAGCAGCTTTAGCGCTTTGGCCGTTATGCCGCCGGGAACGGCGACGCGCTGCTGGATATCCTCCATGGACAGCTGCCCTTCGGTCAACAGCAGGCCGGTGCCGAGCAGCATGTTGGCCGCGACCTTCTGCGCATCGGCTCGCGGGATGCCCGTCTCCTCGACGGCCGCGTCGACGAATTGCTGCAGCAGGAAGGCGATGAACGCGGGGCCGCAGCTGGATAAGTCCGATACGATGCGCGTATATTGTTCTTCGATTCGAAGCGGCTCGCTAATATGGGCGAAGAGGGATTCGAGTTTTTTCTTATCCCTGTCATCCATACGGCTTCCGTAGATACATAAGGATGCGCCGCTCCATACGAGATTCGTAATGCTGGGAATGACTTTGGCGATCTTGCAGCCAAGCTCGCCCTCCAGATGCGAGAGAAGCACCGGGCTCGTAATCGAGACGACGGTCTGGTTCGGCCGTATGACGGATTTAATGTCCTGTACGACATGAATGAATTCATGCGGCTTGACGCACAGGAACACGTAATCGGCTCCGCAAGCCGCGTCGGCGTTCGAATATTCGGCTCTCATGCCTGGATACCGGTCGGCTAGCGCTTGCGCCTTCGCGTGAGTCCGGTTGCTTACGGCGATCTCTGTCGGTCCCAAAGCACCCGATGCGATGAATGATTCGATCAGCAAGCTGCCCATGGAGCCCGTGCCGATAAATCCAACGTTCATGCTAAGCCCTCCTATACCGGCGATTCCGAATGTCGTGCTCTTATATCGTATTCAGGCAGACTTGTTTGTTATGTCACGATTTACCATGAAGAGCAGAAACAAATGTAGAAAATATCCGAAAGAAATTTTCCGGGTGAAGGGAGAGGTATCGTATTGAGGCGAATTATGCGGAATGGAAAATCGCTCGTCGCCGCGGCATGCCTGCTCGGTGCCAGCTTGCTGGCGACGGCTGCGCTGCTCGGCAAATCGTCGCAGGAAGAGCATCGCTGGATTCCGATGAACGAATCGCTGGAGGCGGTGCTCGCATTGCCGGAAGGAGAGTGGCAAAGCAGGACGGATAACGGTTCGGTGGCCGGTGCGGAGACGGTCAATAAGCCGGCGGAGGATGGCGCGGGAGAAAGTAGCGATTCCGAAGCCGGCACGGTTGACGGAGATAAGGCCGCAGCGGGCGGAGAGAGCGGATCTGCGGACGCCGACGGCCTTATCGATATTAACCGGGCAAGCGCGCTGCAGTTGGACGGGCTGAAGGGGATCGGACCCGCGAAGGCTCAGGCGATCGTCGACGACCGGGAGGAGAACGGCCCCTTCGCGAGCGTCGAGGAATTGCTCCGAGTCAAGGGCATCGGCGAGAAGCTTCTAGCTTCTATCAAAGAAAGCGTTGTCGCATTACCGTAATTGTGAGAGAATGGAAATGAAATCCTGCTTTCAACTCGTTCTAAGGAGGAGTAAGGAATGTCAAAGGAAAACAAGTTTTCGCTTGACACGTTAGCCGTACACGGGGGACAAGCCATCGACCCGACAACGATGTCCCGCGCGGTACCGATTTACCAAACGACATCATACGGTTTCCGCGATACCGACCATGCCGCGAATCTATTCTCGCTGCAGGAATTCGGCAACATCTATACGCGAATCATGAACCCGACAACGGACGTATTCGAGAAACGGGTGGCCGAGCTGGAAGGAGCTCCCGCAGCGCTTGCGGTCGCATCCGGACAAGCAGCCATCACGTATTCCATTCTTAATATCGCGGGAGCGGGCGACGAGATCGTCTCCGCCACCAGCTTGTACGGCGGTACGTACAACCTGTTCTCGACGACGCTGCCCAAGCTCGGCGTGAACGTCAAGTTCGTGGATCCTTCGGATCCCGAGAATTTCAGGGCGGCCATTACGGATCGGACCAAAGCCGTATACGCCGAGACGATCGGCAATCCGAGAGGGGACATTATCGACCTGGAAGCGGTGGCCGCGATCGCTCACGAGCACGGCATTCCGTTTATCGTCGACAATACGTTCCCTAGCCCTTATCTGTGCAGGCCGATCGAGCACGGCGCCGATATCGTCGTTCATTCCGCGACGAAGTTCATCGGCGGTCACGGGACCTCGATCGGAGGCGTCATCGTCGACGGCGGTACGTTCGACTGGAAGGGAAGCGGCAGGTTCCCCGGCTTGACGGAACCGGATCCAAGCTACCACGGCGTTGTGTATACGGAAGCGGTCGGGCCGATCGCTTATATTATCAAAGCGCGCGTGCAGCTTCTTCGAGACATGGGGGCCGCATTATCTCCATTTAATTCGTTCCTGCTGCTTCAAGGACTGGAAACGCTGCATTTGCGGATGGAGCGCCACAGCGCGAACGCGCTGGCGGTAGCCCAATTCCTGGAAACGCATGAAGCAATCGAATGGGTAAACTATCCGGGCTTGTCCAGCCATCCTTCGTACGACTTGGCGCAGAAGTATTTGCCGAACGGCCAAGGGGCGATTCTGACCTTCGGAATCAAGGGGGGAACGGAAGCGGGCAAACGAATTATCAATGCCGTCACGCTGTTCTCGCATCTGGCGAATGTCGGCGATTCCAAGTCGCTGATTATCCATCCTGCCAGCACGACGCATCAGCAGCTGTCGCAGGAGGAGCAGGCTGAGGCCGGCGTGGCGCCGGGCATGATCCGCTTGTCGATCGGCACGGAAGGCATCGCCGATATTATAGCCGATCTGAAGCAAGCGATCGAAGCAAGCCAAGCAGTACCAGCGAGCCAGGCCTAACGGGAGAATCCTCAAGTCGATATTAGGCATAAGTGAGCCTATAATTCTATGAATCTAGCATTCGATCATGGTATGATGCTAGGAAGACAGTGTTAAGAGGATGGAGCAGCTAGAGAAAAGGAGTCGACCGTCATGAATACATCCGCGCATGAGGCCATCCGCAAGGATTGGGACACCTATTTTATGGATATCGCGTATATGGTTTCGACCCGTTCCCGTTGCCCGAGAAGGCATGTGGGCGCGGTGCTAGTGCAGGGGAAGAAGCTGCTCGGGACGGCCTACAACGGCGCACCTATGGGAGTGCACGATTGCCTGGAAGCGGGTTGCATGATCGCCGAGGAGATCGAAGTGAAGCTGATTGACGGTGCCGAGCAGGTGATCAGGAAGCAGCGCTGCATCCGCACGATCCACGCCGAGCAGAATCTATTGCTGTTCACGGACCGGGCGAACCGGGAAGGCTCGACGGTTTACGTGACGGATCAGCCATGCTGGACTTGCGCCAACATGCTGGCGAACAGCGGCGTCGCCGAAGTGGTCTACCATCGCGGTTATCCGAAGGACAGCGATAAAGTGTACGAATTGATGCGGCAGAAGGGAATCCGCTTCCGTCAAGTCGATCCGTACGCCGCGCCGGAGCAGGCGCAGATGGAAGTGACGTCGTAGCTTGGGCAGTATGATCCTAACCTTAAGGATTCATTTATGAACTGATAGTGGAGGAGGAACCTCCAGTCGCGTTCCGTATGGATGCGGCTGGAGGTTCTTTTTTTTGTTGAGCGGGGGAGGCGGTTCGATATGTTGCGAATGATGAATAAGAGGCCGCTCGTCTGGTTCGCGGCCTGCTGGGTGTGCGGCAGTGCCGCCGCTGCCGGGCTCGGGCCGCGCGGCGCGTTGCTCGCGGCCGTAGCGGCTGCCTTGCTGGCGGTTGCCGCGACCGCAAGCAGGCTGGCGACGGGAAGGCTTGCCGCGCTGTGCCTGCTTGCGTTCTGCCTGGCGGCGGGACAGCGTCTCTGGGCAGACGAGCGCAACGCGACGGAGCTAGGACCGCTGCTTGCCGCCGCCGAGGCGGCCGGGCCGAAAGCCGCGTTTGCCGCGGAGGTTTCCGGCACGATCGCGAGCGCGGTCGAGGTCGACGGGGATCGCGTAACGTTCCGCATGAAGGTGGATGCCGTCCTTGCGGAAGGAGTGGTTCCGCCGCTGGGTGCCGGCGAGCTGCTGCTCGTGCAGCTGCGGCTGGCGTCGCAGCCGGAGCAGGCGGTCGCCGCGGCTTGGCAGCGCGGCGACCGGGTCCGCGCCGCGGGCGAGCTGGCGCGCCCCGCGGCAGCCTCCAATCGCGGCGGCTTCGACTACCGCCGCTACCTTCGCAGCCAGAGCATTCACTGGCTGCTCAAGGTCAAAGGCGCCGCCGCCGTAACGACCGAGCCGGCGGCGGGATGGAACGCGGCCGCGCTGCTGGGCCGCGTCGACGAGGCGCGCGCGAGTCTGGGCGCGCGCCTCGGCGGACTATACCCGTCCCATCAGTCCGGGTATATGCAAGGACTTATTCTGGGTCTGCGCGAAGGGCTCGACCCAGAGCAATTCGAGCAGTTCGCGAAGCTCGGCCTTACGCATATTCTTGCCATATCCGGCTTGCATGTGGCCGTCTTCATGGTGATGCTTGGAAGCCTCCTGAGACTGTGCAGAATGAGCCGTGAGCGCATTTATACGACGCTCATCTGGTCCATCCCTTTTTATGTGCTGCTGACGGGGGCATCTCCTTCCGTGCTGAGGGCCGGCATCATGGCCATTCTCGGGTTGATCGCGGCCAGGCTCGGCAAGCTGAAGGATGGCCTGCACTTGCTTGCGGCGGCCGCGGTCGCGATGCTCGCGTACGATCCGTATTATTTGGACGCGGTCAGCTTCCAGCTTTCATTCGCCGTGACATTCGGGCTCATCTGCGGCGTGCCTCCGCTTCGGCGGCTCCTGCCTAGACGCAAGGGACTCGGCTGGCTTTACGATCTCGTCGCGGTGACGGTCGCGGCCCAGCTTGTTTCTTTTCCGCTGACGATCTATTATTTCAACCAGTTCCATTTGTTGTCGCTGCTTGCCAACTTTGTTCTAGTCCCTTTCATTAGTTTTATCGTGATGCCGCTCGGGACCGCAGCTCTGCTCCTGTCGACCGTTTGGTACCAAGGGGCGGAATGGCTGGCTGACGTAACGGCTTATTCGAACGATTGGACCTATAAGGCCGTCGAACGATTGGCGTCGGCCGGTGAATTGCGTCTCGTATGGGCGACTCCGCCGCTCTGGTGGGTAGCCGGCTACTTGATCCTTTTATTTTTGTTTTTTCGGCGACTGAATCTAGCGCTACCTCATCCGGCGGCTTGCGAGCGATCCAAGCCCGCCGCTGCGATCGCGGACGAACCTACCGCGCCGCTAGATTCTTTCCCCAACGATCCGCTAATTCCGGGGCTTGCCCCGACTTTCATAAACAAGAGTTTGGCGACCGGCCGCGGAAGTCTGATTATGTGCGCGGCAGCGCTTGCGGTCCTCGTCTTGTATGCGTACTTCCCCGATCGATTCGACCGTACCGCTGCCGTAAGTTTCCTCGATGTCGGGCAAGGCGATTCTGCCTTAATCCGCACGCCGTCTGGCAAACATATTTTGATCGACGGAGGCGGTACGTTCACTTATCGCAAGCCGGGCGAAGAATGGCGCGAGCGGCGGGATCCGTTCGAGGTCGGGCGGAAGGTCGTCGTTCCGCTTCTCATGAAACGCGGCGTGCGTCAAATCGATGTGCTCGTCGTCTCCCATCTGGATGGCGATCATATCCGAGGGCTGAAGGCGGTTGTCGAATCGATTCCGGTGAAGGCCGTATGGTGGAATGGGACGCTCAAACGTTCGGAGGATGCCGAGGCGTTAATCGAGCTTCTATTAAAAGCCGATATTCCTTTATACGCCTTTCATGCGGGGGACACGGCGGCTATCGACGATTTTACGAAGATCGATGTATTATGGCCGGCGAAACCTGCGGGCAAGGGTATCGTATTCGAAGAGGAACAGAACGAAGCCAGTCTCGTTTTGATCATGGAAATCTACGGGAGGCGGTTCCTGTTCACGGGAGATATAGGGGCAAGGACGGAAGCGGCTATTTTGGCCGAAATCGAACGAAGGGACGCGGACGCAGGTTATCTAAGCAGCGATCCTGCCGACATCATGAAGATCGCCCACCACGGCAGCAAGTATTCGACGAGCCAGGAATGGCTGGATTACTGGTCGCCGCGTGGAACGGTCATTTCGGTCGGCGGGTCTAATACGTACGGACATCCGCATCCCGATGTCGTAGGCCGCCTCGAGCGGTCGGGCGCATCGATATGGCGAACGGACACGGGCGGGGAAGCGGCGTTCCTCGTCACGAAGAAAATGCTTTATTATTCCGCAAAGTGAACCCTATACGGATCGGTATGAACATGATATTCTTTAATGTGGGGTTTTCCCATTTATCTACTATTCCTGACGCTTCAACAAAAATAATAAATCAAACGTAAAATATGCAACTTTTATCGCAACCGTTCCGTCAGTAAGGTTGCAAGAGAGGAGGATCCTTCGTGGTGGAGCCGGGCCTGATCAAAGCCGCTCAATCGGGAGATCGCGATGCTTTAATTACTCTATTGCGAGAGATTGAAACCCATGTTTATCGGACAGCCTATTATATATTAAACAATGAACAGGACGCGATGGACGCTTCGCAGGAGGCGCTGATCCGGATTTATACGAAGATCGGTTCCTACGAGGAGAAAGCGCAGTTCAAGACATGGATTCAACGTATTGTTACGAATATTTGCATCGATAAATTCAGGAGAAACAAGCCTACCGTCTCCATCGACGAGCATGAGCTTGTATTTAGAGAGAAGCAGAACGTCGAAGAGGAAGTGTTGTCCGCTTACGCCCTCCAGGATATTCGAAGCGCGATTGAGCAGTTGCCGGAGAATCACCGGACGGTCGTCGTGCTGCGTTACCTTCAGGATTTTTCGTACAACGAAATCGCCGAATCGCTCGATTTGCCTCTCAACACGGTAAAATCCTATCTGTTCAGAGCCAGGCAGCAACTGCAAACATTACTTCACGATTATCAGAAAGGTGGTGTCCGGGGGTGAATTGTCAAGAGGTGACGGAGCTTATGCAACGACAGCTAGACGACGATCTGCGCGAAAGCGAGATGGAAGTCTTAATGAATCATACCAGACATTGTCCGGACTGCGCTGCCATGTTCGAACGATTGACGCGATTATCGGCCGAGCTGACGAGCCTGCCTAAAGTGACGCCAAGCTATAGTCTGGTTGACGCAATTATGCCGGAGCTGATCCGGATCGATCTTGAAGCTAAGGAAGCTGCGTCGTCAGCTGTTCCTTCGATCGGCGGTACGACGGTTCTGCCGAAGAGACGTACGCAGCGCACGCGCCGCTGGCCGTCTTGGAAGTCGATAAGCGGCGTCGTGGCGGCAGGTATTGTAGCCGGCATTTTCCTGATCACGTACCCGCCTCAGTCCGGCAAGAGCGATAACGACGCGGCGAATAGCCTCGGCTACTCGGCCGAAATGAAATTGCCGGAAACAGCCGCGGACGACTCGCAGCTGAGCCAAATGAGCTCCATGGCCGACCCAGGTGGAGACGCAAGTGGCGCCGCGGCGAATGAATCGCCCGTCGAGATCGAGACCGGCGCCAAGGATATCGCCGATGCAATGAAGAATGACGACGGCGATACGGGTACGGATATCAGAACCAAAGGAGCAACCGAAGAAGCCGGGATCGCCGAACGGAACGAAGTCATCGATCAGAGTGGCGGCAGCACGAACGGCTTAGCCGGCAAGGCCCCGGAAATGGGGATTACCTCTCAATCGATGATTCCTTCTCCGGATGGCCAATACGTGGCTAATGTCGACCAATATACCGTCCAAATCCTTTCGGCGGCCGATGGCTCCCTGCTCATGGAGACGGACAGGAAGAACGGCACGCACGGCAAACTGTCTTGGTCGGAAGACAGTACCGAGCTGAGGTATGAAGTTAGCTTGGAACATGGCGCCGCGGAGCAATACGTAATCGACGTCGCGGCCAAGAAGGAACGGAAAGCAGACTAGCAGACTGCTTCGAAATGACCGAACCAATGATGATCTAACGGAAATGGGCGCTCTTATAATGCGATAATGAGCGTATATGGATATCTAACGGAACATAAAGCTCTTATTTTAGTGAAAATGGCGTTTTTCAGACTGAAAAACAGAAATAAGGCCACATACTTCCGTTAGATGTTCAAATCGAACCAAATAAGCCGTATAGCGGCAGCTGCTTCCGTTAGCATTCTAGATCAACCGGATTGGTAAGCGTTTCCAAGCTTGTTCTGCTAGTTGGATTAATTTTGGCGGATTCCGCACATTTGCCTCCGCTCTGAGTATGATAAAGCATGAGATTCGTCTACGACGTGGGTGTGAACGTCGTAAGACCATTCACGAACGGCGGTGCCATGGAACCGCCTGTGAATGTTAATATAAAGACAGAGGAATGCGCCTCGCAGGCAGCATTCCTCTGTTGTTATTTACAAAGGAAAATCATTGAAATGCTGCAGGGTAAGGCGCATTTCGCAGTTGATTTTTGCAATAAAAATCACTGAAATGCTGCCGGGCAAGGGGCATTTCGCAGTTGATTTTTGTTATAAAAAATCACTGAAATGCCCCCGGTGAAGGCGCATTCCTATGTTGCTTCCGGCGCCCGGTGCTGGTAATGTAGTAGGAAGCGATGGTCGCAGGGGGAATGGCAATGGATATTCGCGAGGCGTTCAAGGAAATCAAAGGCGGAAAGTTCCGCCCGGTATACGTGTTGTACGGCAAAGACCGCTATCGGATGGGTCAATTCATAGATGCGTTAACGAACATCCTGTTTACGCAGGAAGAGCGGGAGATGGGCGTCGTCAAGTTCGATACGGCGGAATCGTCTGTCGACGAGGCGGTCTTGGAAGCGGAGACGCCGCCTTTCTTCGTGGAAAGGAAGCTTGTGCTGGTGCGCGATGCGACATTGATGGCCGCGGGCGGCAAGGACAATGCCAAAGTCGAACATCGGCCGGAGACGTTGATCCGCTATTTGGACAACCCGTTCCCGACATCGGTCATCGTATTCGCCGTCCATGCGGATAAGCTGGACGAGCGTCGTAAGCTGGTCAAGACGCTGAAAGATCGTAATTCGGTCGTTGCTTTCCCGGAGATGGACACGGCGGAGCTGAAGCAATGGCTAGTCAAACGCGCTGCGGAACAGAAGCGAACGCTAACGCCGGATGCGGCAGATCTATTGATTGCCAGGGTCGGCGTAGGAACGGGACAGCTGTCGCAGGAAGTGGATAAGCTTTGTCTTCATGCCGGAGAAGGCGGCATCATCGACGCCGAACAGGCTGCACTGCTTACGGCCGCTACAGTGGAAGAGGATGTGTTCGCGCTGGTGGACGCCATCGCGGAGCTGCGGATCGACCGGGCGCTCGGCATGTACCATCAGCTGCTCGTTAGGCGCGAGGAGCCGATCAAGATCGCGGCGCTTATTGCCAGGCAGCTTCGGATTATGCTGCAGATCAAGGAGCTCGAGCAGCATCATTATTCTCCGCAACAGATGGCGGGCCAGCTGGGCCTTCATCCGTATGCAGTCAAGCTGGCCGCGGAGAAAGGGAAAAAGTTTACGCCCGCCAGATTGGGGAAGCTGCTCGCGGCATTGGCTGAACTTGATTACGGCATGAAGCGCGGCTTGATCGACAAGGCGCTCGGTCTTGAGTTGTATTTGTTATCGCTGGGAGTCGGCAAGGGAGCTTAATCCTTGCGGCTCATTTTTTGCAGCGTAATATGGCAGGCCAAGCTAGTCAAAATTTAATTGTTGCAAAAAGTCAGGCTGTTGAGAAATTCAAAAACTTCAATAAATCACCGCGTTAATATGGTATAATGAGGGTAGAAACCATTCCATAGAAAGCGCGGTGTTTTTATGCTTCGCACGAATGATCCTAAT
>NZ_JAVFVT010000054.1 GCF_030929555.1 Paenibacillus sp. LHD-117
TTAGGATCATTCGTGCGAAGCATAAAAACACCGCGCTTTCTATGGAATGGTTTCTACCCTCATTATACCATATTAACGCGGTGATTTATTGAAGTTTTTGAATTTCTCAACAGCCTGACAGATTGCATCATTTATTAAACGCAGGTCCGCGAAACGTACCTGCAGCGCGGAACGCGCACCCGCCAGCGCCTACTGGCGTATCTTTTTTTGCATGGGAAAAACCTTGGAATCAACTTCCAATTGTTGGTCGAAAATGGAATTAAAAATTGATGAATCTACCATGGCTGAATATGCTATATTAGTCTCAACGACAAGAAAACGGAGATTAACGTTTAGTCGAAGGGGAGTCAACCATGCTGCTCTTTTTCAAAGAATTTTTATTTAACATTGTCATTATTTCGTCTCCGTTTGTCATGTACCCCTATTTGCATCGGTTCAGGGAAAAGGTTGCTTTGTATCGCGCGTTTCTGCTCCTGCTATGCTCAATGGCGATTATGGCGACGATGAGCTTCCCTGTCAATCTAAACGGGCTTAACTATGATTTCCGTTCCGTTCCGCTGGTCATCGGATCGTTGTACGGCGGATGGGCCGTGGCTCTGGTCTTGTACGGGACCGTCATCATCGGCAGGTATATAACCGGCATGCCCGAGGTACTGCTGTACGTTTTTGCGATTATGCCGACTTATGTCATCACGTGGTTCGCGATCAAATATTTCGAGGTTTCATCGTTGCTCGGCCGAATGATTATCGCCGTTCTGGCCTGCGCGCTAATCAAGCTGATTACGTTCACGTTATTCTTGGCAAGCTTGGACGAGCTTCAAAAGTTTGCGATCAAGCCGCTGGAGACGATCGTCACTTATTTGCTCCAAAGCCTGATCGTCGCGATCGGCGTCTATCTGATCGAATTTTTAAGAAGGTACAATCGCATCCAGGATGAAGTCGTGAAGACGGAGAAGATGAAGCTCGTCAGCGAGATCGCGGCGTCCGTCGCCCACGAGATTCGCAATCCGCTAACCGCTGTAAGGGGATTCATCCACCTGCTCGGCACGACGGAGCTTACGGCGGAGAAGAAGGAGCAGTACAAAGGTATCTGTTTTGCGGAGCTCGACCGCGCGGAGCATATTATTTCGGACTACTTGTCGCTCGCTAGAACCGACCCGGATCACGTCGAGGAGATCAATCTGAACGCGGAGCTCGGCTATATGTCCAACTTGCTGCTCAATTACGCGAATTTCAACAATATCCAGCTGAACGTTGCGTTCGACGAAGAGCGCAGGCTGGTCACGATGGGGGACAAACATAAGTTCAGGCAGGCGCTGCTCAATATCGGGAAAAACGCGATCGAAGCGATGCCGGACGGCGGCGAGCTTGCGCTGGCAAGCGAGAAGCAGGGGGACGCGGTCGTCATCCGGATCTCGGATACGGGAGTAGGCATGACGGCCGAGCAGGTCAAGCGTCTCGGCACGCCTTACTACTCCACGAAGGATAAGGGTACGGGGTTAGGCACGATGGTATCGTTTAATATCATTAAAAAAATGGGCGGCACGATTCACATACATAGCGAGCTAAACAAAGGGACGACATTTACGATTCGGTTCTCTAGCAATTCGACGTAAAATGACATTTTCGTAAAAACTATTGACGACTCTATTTAAATCCGATAGGATTACTTGTATTAAAGAGATTCTATTTGGATTTAGGGAGAGAAACGTTTATGAGAAACAAGAAGCTGCAAGCATTGTTGATCCTGCTGCTTGTCATTGTTGTCGCGGCAACGGGCTGCGGAGTGGATACAGGCAAGAAAGGCGGGTCCGTGCAGGACGTCGAGAGCGTTCCGGCCTCGCTGAAGGACAAAGGCGAAATCAATATTAAAGTCATCCGCAAAATCGGCGGGGACGATCACACGGCCCAATTTTTGGCCGGTGCGAAGCAAGAAGGCGAAGCGCTGGGCTTCAACGTGGACACGTTCTCCGCGGACGGCGACACGGCGAAGTTCCTGGATGCGATCGACCAAGCGGCCGAAGGTGACGTGGACGCGGTTATTTTGTCGCACGGCGACGATCCCGCAACCGTCGAAGCGGCGCAGAAGCTGAGAGACAAAGGCATCGAAGTTGTGGCATTCGACTCCACCGGCGATCTGTCAGCGGTTGAAGGCGTAACGCTGACGGCGCAGAAGGACGAAGCGCTTGCGCAGTATGCGCTCGACCAGCTGGTCCAAGAGCAAGGACCGGACGCGAACATCGTATACTTATGGGTAGACGGCTTCCCGCCGATGGTTCGCCGCAACGCGGTTTACGAAGAAGTGCTGGGGAACAATCCCGGCATCAAAGAAGTGGAACGGTTCGGCGTAGCGAACGAGAACACGTCCGTCGAAACACAGAACGCGGTGGCGGCGATGTTGTCCAAGTATCCGAAGGGCGAGCTGGACGCGATCTTCGCGACATGGGACGCGTTCGCGATCGGCGCGGCGCGCGCGCTGATCGAGGCGGGACGCACCGAAGTGAAGATTTACGGGATCGACGTATCGAACGCCGACCTGCAAGTGATGCAAGAGAAAGATAGCCCATGGGCGGCAACTGCGGCCGTCGATCCGAAGCTGATCGGCGCGGTGACGGTTCGTCTCGCGGCGAAGAAGCTTGCAGGCGAAGAGACGCCGGCTACGTACGATCTGGATGCGGCGCTTATTACGCAGGAGTCGCTGGGCAAGTCCGACAAAGCCGTCAACATGCAGACGCTGGCCGACATCATTCCGGGCTGGGGCACGTCGGATGCTTTCGAAGAAGCTTGGATGAAGGACCTCAAGGCGGCGAACGGCAAATAATCGGCTGATTCTATGATATACTCATAGCATTGAAATTCGGCGCTCTTATCCGTTGGATAAGGGCGCTCTATCCTGTTCGGAGAGGAAGGTGCGCCCCGTGGCGAATAAGCAAGCAGGCCGGCTGGAGATGAAGGGGATCTCGATCTCCTTCCCGGGCGTCAACGCGCTCTCGAACGTGGATTTTACCGCGGGCGCGGGCAGGGCGCATGCCTTGATCGGAGCGAATGGCGCCGGCAAATCCACGCTTATGAAGGTATTGTCCGGCGCGTACGACCATTATACGGGCGAGATTCGGATTGACGGAACGGGGGCAAATATTCGCAGCCCGAAGGACGCGAAGGATTACGGCATCCAGATCGTTTACCAGGAAGTCGATACGGCTCTCATCCCGAATCTGAGCGTCGGCGAGAATATTATGTTGGAGCAGACCGTACACGGCATGAAGGGCAAGCACTTGATTCGCTGGAAGGAGCTTCATGCCGCCGCCCAAGCGGTCATGGACCGGCTGAACGTAAGCATTCCGACCCGCAAGCTGGTGCAGGAGCTGACGCTCGCGGAGAAGCAGATGGTGCTGATCGCCCGTTCGGTTTCCATGCAGTGCCGTTATCTGGTACTGGACGAGCCTACGGCTCCGCTTAGCAGCAGCGAGACGGAAGGTCTGTTCCGGCTCATTCGACTGCTGAAGTCGGAAGGGGTAGGCATTATATTTATCTCTCACCGGCTTCCGGAGCTCTACGAGATTTGCGACGACATCACGATCATGCGCGACGGGAGGCTGGTCGTCCGCGACGAAATCGCGAACCTGTCCCAGGAGCAAGTGGTGGAGCATATGCTCGGCGCGAAGCTGGAAGGGCAGTTCCCGAGCCGGGTTCGGAATGTCGGGGAGGTGCTGTTCGAAGCGATCGGCATTCAAGATGAAGGCAAGGTGGAGGACGTATCGATCCAAGTACGCCGCGGCGAGATCGTCGGCATCGCCGGGCTGGTCGGCGCCGGCAAGACGGAGCTGTGCCGGGCGCTCTTCGGCGCTTCCGAGTCGGCTCGAGGGGAGCTGCGGCTTGGCGGAGAGAAGATCGCGATGAACGATCCGCATCAAGCGGTCCGGAACGGCCTTGCGCTCGTTCCGGAGGAGCGGCGCAGGGAAGGCGTATTCGTCGATGAATCGGTAGGCGTCAATCTGACGGCCACAAGCTTGTCGCGGTACGTTAGGAAAGGAATCGGCTCGTGGCTTAGCGCGTCGAGGGAGAAGGAAGCCGCGGAAGGTATTATTCGAAGTCTCGGCGTCAAAACGCCGAATGCGGCGGCCAAGGTGCGGAACCTGTCCGGCGGCAATCAACAGAAGATCGCGATCGGCAAGTGGCTGCTGATGGATGCGGAGGTCTATCTGTTCGACGAACCGACCAAAGGCGTGGACGTCGGCGCGAAACGAGACATTTACGAATTGGTGGCCGAGCTTGCGGCTAGAGGCAAGTGCATCCTGTACGCCTCGAGCGAGCTGTCCGAGATCATGGGCATCACCGACCGGATGTACGTCATGTACGACGGCGCGATCATGAAGGAGCTGCGGACAAGCGATACGAACGAAGAAGAAATCATGCTGTACAGCACGGGAGGTCAACGAACATGAACGCGGCGGGAACGAAGCGGGGGGCGGGCAGCGCCTTCGAGGTTCTTTATAAATACGGAACGTTAATCACGATCTTGCTGCTTATCGTGGTATTCGGGACGATGACGGACAACTTCTTGAACTATACAAACATCATAAATATTTTGCGTTCGATCTCGATCGTGACGATTATCGCGACGGGGCTCACGGTATCGCTCGCGGTAGGCGGCTTCGATCTGTCCGTCGGCTCGACGGCGTCGCTCGCGAACGCGCTTGTCATCTCGATTTTCGTGTGGCATGGCGGCCAGATCGGCGTCAGCTTGATCGTCACGATTATTTTCTGCCTGCTCGTCGGGCTCGTGAACGCGTTCCTGGTCATTAATTTCAAAATCCAAGACATGCTGATGACGCTGGCGACCATGTTCGTCTTCCAAGGGATTGCGCTGACGTACACGCGCGGCGCCACCGTCTCGGAGAACATGATTCTGCCGAGCGGCGATTATGCCACGGGCGAAATTCCGGCCGTATTCGGCCAGCTCGGCAAAGTACCATGGATCATTGTCGTCATGCTGCTTGTCGTCCTTGCGGTGCATCTGTTCTTGACGTACACGAAGCATGGACGTTACATGTACATGATCGGAGGCAATCCGGAAGCGGCGAAGCTGTCGGGTATCGCGGTCAGCAAGTACCGGCTGGCGGCTTATCTGATCTCGGCGCTGTTCGCGGGCATCGGCGGGATCATCCTCGGCGCGCGAGTTATGACCGCGGAAGTGAACTCCGGCGCTCCCTATCTCATGGATGCAGTAGCCGCCGCGTTCATCGGCTATTCCGTCCTCGGCGCGGGCAAGCCGAACGCGTTCGGCACATTCGTCGGCGCGGTGCTCATCGGTATCTTGTCCAACGGGCTCATCATGTTGTCCGTGCCGTATTACGCAATGGATATCGTGAAGGGTTCGGTGCTCGCGCTGGCTCTCGCGATTACGTATTATAAGCGGAAACATTAACGCCGCAAACCAAAAAACTCCGGAAGGTCCGCGTAGGACTTTTCGGAGTTTTCAGCTTTTATCAGCTCTCGGCTTCCATCTCGACAAAATCGTTTTTGAACCGTTCGTAGTCGGCGAGGCTGCATTCGATCATCATGCGGGTGCCTTCGGCCTCGTAGCTGGTCGACATAACATGGGCATGTTCGTTGAAGTAGGAGACGAGACGGCCTTGGTTGAACGGGATCAGAATATCTTTCTTGACGTAGTTCCCGAAAATATGGGCGCGAACGACTTCCACAAGCTCGGCTAATCCTTGGCCTTCCTTGACCGACATATAGACCGAATTGCCCGATTTGACGGGATACGGATGATCGGTCAGGTCGCATTTGTTATAGGCGTAGATTGTCGGAATGCCATCGGCGCCTAACTCGCCGAGCGTCTCGTTCGTGACGGCGACCAATTGCTCGTAATCTTCATGGGCGTAGTCGACGACATGAATGAGCAGGTCGGCTTCCGTTACTTCCTCCAGCGTGGACCGGAACGCCTTGATCAAGTGGTGGGGCAGCTGGCTGACGAAACCGACGGTATCCGTCAACAGGAACGACTTGTTGTCCGGCAGATCGATGCTGCGCACCGACGTTTCGAGCGTGGCGAACAGCATATCCTTCGCGAATACCTGCTTCGTCGTCTCGGGGTCGTACGTCTCGAGCATTGCGTTCATGAGGCTGGACTTGCCGGTATTCGTGTATCCGACCAAACAGACGACGGGCATCTCGTTTTTCTTGCGTTTCTTCCGCTGGATCTGGCGCGTGGCTACCAGCTTCTCAAGCTCGGCTTGCAAAGCGGTAATCCGCTCCTCGATTCTCCGGCGGTCCAGCTCCAGCTTCGTCTCGCCCGCGCCTCTGTTCTTCAGGCCGGAGCCTCCGCCTTGGCGTCCGAGCGATGCGCGAAGGCCGACGAGCCGCGGCAGCGAATATTGCAGTCGCGCCACTTCCACTTGCAGCTGAGCTTCCCGCGTTTTCGCCCGTTCGGCGAAGATGTCGAGAATGAGGATCGTGCGGTCGATGACCGTGCAATCGAGGTCGGACTCCAGATTGCGAATTTGGGATGGGGACAGCTCGTCGTTGAAGATGACCAGCTCGCATTCATGCGCCTCCATTAAGGCGCGCAGCTCCTGGATTTTGCCCGTTCCGATATAATGCGACGGGTTGATGCGGTCGGCCTTCTGGCTCAGCTCGTCGACCACGTCGATATAACAGGCATCCGATAAATTGCGAAGCTCCATCATGGCGTATTCGAAGTCGGATCCGTTCTTGAGCTGAACGCCGACGATAATGGCTTTCTGTCTTGCTTGTTGAGGTTCCATCATGGTTATATCATCCTCCGGAATAGTATTGGGGTACAAAAAAACACAGGCATGCCTGCCCGTGCCCGACGATATACAACCTGAGGAGATAGGAAGGGTTCGGTCCCTGCAGCCGGCGGCCGCACATGGGCGAATACATCCGGAATGGATGGATTTCCGTATCGGCATGCGGCAAGCTCGCGCCGAACCCATGAAGAACGTTTCTTCATGCACCGGCTGCTGCAGCGAAATAAAGCTTCATGTGGACAGACCTATCCTGAGTCCTCTGCGTACGGGCAGAGCTTAAGCGTCGTTTGCAATTAGCCGCGCAAAGACCTAACTCGGATGAAATCTATCACACGAAACCCTCCGTTCCTTGGAATGAGAACAGTGTAGCACAATCGCGAGGGGAGGATCAACCAACCGTTCCCTTATAAGCAACTATTGGGCTTCGCCGGTACTTCGTCCGGATGAATCCATTGCTCGGCCCAGTCGGTGATGTCGGCGAACAGCGGGGACAAGGCGCGGCCTTTGTCGGTCAACGAATATTCGATGCGAACGGGCATCTCCGGGTAGACAACGCGGCGAATCAACCCTTCGGCTTCAAGCTCCTTCAGACGATCGGACAACACTTTGCCGCTTAAATTCGGCAACCCTTGTTCGATGTCGGAGAAGCGCTTGGGACCAGGCAATAAAATATAAACGATAAGCGCGACCCAACGTTTGCTGAGCAGCTCGACCGCTTTCTCGAACCTGACGCACATTCGTTTCTGTTCCATGCGGACTCATCCTCTCTTTGGTCTTATTATAGTACCATAGACGTATACAGAAAAGGGGAATATTGCCCGCTGTCTTTGCTCCGAAAATAGGCGGAACGAAGGGGCGCCGACGAAACTTTTCCTTGACGGGAATCGTCTAATTCCATGAGGGGATGAACGAAAAACGATGATGAAGGAGTGTGCGTCCATGCGTCTACTTCCCGGGGACGGAAGCGCGAAATGGTGGGGGATTGCCGGTATTTCGGCCGTATTGCTAAGCGCGGCGCTAATCGCCGTTCGATTCGGATTCATCGGCCAGGCTTGGAGCGCGACGCATGCCTTGCGATTCGTCATGCTTGCCGTCGTCGCGTCCTTGGTCGTGAGTGTGGCGGGGTGGTTTGGCGCCAAGTGGATCTGGTTATGCTCGAACATCGGACTGTTTGCCGGTCTCGTGCTCATGGCGGCTTATGGCCGCGATCTGACGGGATGGGGCGACTTGGTCGGCTTCATCATGTTCATGATGACGTCCGCCGCCGGTTTCGTCGCGGGGGTTGTCATCGAAGGGATTGCCGCATTAATGAGGCGGCTCAATCGATCATCTTAAGCTAATATTGGTATAGGGCAGCGCTCGGCGGGCAAGGAAGACGCCGAGGCTGCCTTTTTGTGTTTAGTGCAGTATACGGCCGAGCGGCGCTCGACTGCCGTTCAATAGCTAAGCATTTTGGCTTCCGCTTTGGCGATCGTATCGGCGATTCGTCCTTCGTAGGCGTGGATGTTGACCTTCTGGATCAGAATTTGACGCTGGTAGTCGATCATGCGGGTGAAGGAGCCGGCCGTAGCGGTCGCGTCGCCGCCCCGCACCGCGCTGCCGAGCACCTTGGCTTCCGTCGCAAACAGCTTCTTATAAGTGCCGGCGGCGCTTTTGGCTGCTTTGATTTTTGCTACCGTCGCATCATTCGCGCCCAGCATGTCCCGGATTTGCTTCATCTTGGCGGTTGCCGCGGACTTCGCCTGCTTGATCTCGGCCTCCTTGGCAGCGAGCTTCTTCTTGGCCGCTTGCACGGCAGCCTTCGTCGCTTCGACCTGCATGTTCATGATGGCGGTAAGCTCCTTGTTCTTAAACGATTTGGCTAAGCTGAGCTGCGTCTTCTGGGTGTCGTAAAGCTCGAATAACGGTTCGTATTGTTTCTTCAGCGCGGCGGAAGCCTCCGCGAGCGACGTGATCTTTGCTGCATCGATTTCCCGAATCCGTTTCTGCAGCTTGCCTTCGTTCTCTTCGTTCTGGTAGCGAAGGGAGGCGATCTCGGCATCCCATCCGAGATCCTGCTGCTGCAGGGTCTGCAGCTCGGCATGCTGTTTCTTAAGCCCGGCGGCGACCGATGCCGGTGAGGCTTCGATCATTCGATCGAAGGCGGCTTTGGCGGTAACCGAAAATTCGAACGGCGCCGCGAAAGCGGCCGTCGTTACGGTCAGCGACAGCGCGATCGCAAGACCGGCCATCCCGACTCGCAACCAGTTGTAATCCATTCTCATGTGTAGAACCTCCTAAGGATCGGCCGGACAAGAACGAAAAAAAGCACCTGCAAGGGCAGACGCTTCACGTCTATCCTTGCGGGTGCTTCCCGCGTGTCCGAGCCATATTTTTCCTAACTATATCGCATTTGTCTTGATTAGGTCAACACCTGCGAATGATGCGCTACTTGGTTTGGCCGCTGACCCCGGAGTAATCTTCCGGCGTCTTGCCGATCATTGTTTTGAACGACTTGATGAAATGGGATTGATCGTAGAAGCCGAGCTCCGCGCCCAGCGCCGCCGGGCTGCCGCCATACCCCTTATCCAGCGTTTCCGCGGCGTTCTGCAGCCGGTAGAGCTGGATGACCCACTTCGGACTGACGCCGACGTACTTGCTGAAGAGCCGCTGCAATGTGCGGACGCCGATCCCGAAGGTCTTGCTGGTTTGTTCCACGCTTGAGACTTCCCGGTTCGCCTGAATGTAGTCAATGATCGCGTTCAGCAGCTCGACGGCAGGATCCGGTTCGGGCAGCCGTTCGATCAGCAGTCGCTCGGTTAGTTGGATCAGGCGCTCCGGAGGTTCGCCCGACCGAAGGGCGTCCGTTAATTCGACGCTTCCCGAACGGAAGGCTTCCTCGAAGGACAGGGATCCGTCCGTCAGCCTTGACATCGGCGTCGACACGTACGGATAGAAGCCGCCCGGCCGGAACTTGACGCCGTACGCGCGTCCTCGGCCGGACAGACGCTTCGTGTATTTGCGGCTGGGGACGCCGTAAACGGCGCTGCCGGAGCTTTCCGCGACAAGGTTGACGCAAGGGTTCGGAATGACGTCCTGGCAGAAAAGCTCATGATCCGGCAAATCCCAACTGACGATCCAGTGGTGTTTGACGAACTGCACTAGACGATCGTCGGGAGGAAAACGGTGCAGTTGGAATTTTTTTAACGCCTCGGGGGCTTGAAGGACGCCCATGCTGGCGGTTTGCAGCGGAGATGGTTTCATGCGGGAAACTCCTTTCGGCGGCTGTCGCGTTTTTACAATACATGGATGATGTTTCTCTATTATACTTTTGCTAGGCTAACCAAATCCAGATTATAGGAGCGTGTAATGAACATGGAACATAAATTCATTACTTATATCGGAGCGGATCAAGAGAAGGTTTGGAATACCCTCATTCAGCCGGAAGGAACGCGTTCGATCTTCTTCGGCAGCGTGTTTCAAACCGATCTTCTTCCGGGCAGCAAGTTCGCCTACATAGGCCCCGGCAACGACGGCGAGGAGACGGTGCATGTGTATGGGGAAATCATCGAGATCGATCCGGGACGCATGATGCAGGTTATCGAGCATCCGGGGCCGTCGTATTACGAGAATCATGCCGAGCTCACTTCCCGCATAACTTACACCCTCGAACCTGCAGGGGAATGCACGAAGTTGACGCTGGTCAACGACCGGTTCACGGAGAACCATCCGAGCTTCGAGCGATCCGAGGATTCCTGGGCGATCATCCTTAGCAATTTGAAGACTTTGTGCGAAACTGGCCGAACGTTAAACTTTGGCTGGTAGAGAAGGCTGGCGGTACGCTCTCCTATTCTTTATACTTAAAAGAAAAATAGGATGGGAGAAACGCATAATGAGCTACAAAATCGTGTTTTTTGATATCGACGGCACGCTGGTTAACGAGCAGAAGGAAATTCCCGAGGATACGGTGTCGGCGATTCGGGAGCTGAAGGAGCAGGGAGTGGAGCCCGTAATCGCGACAGGGAGGGCGCCTTATTTTATTAAGCCGCTCGCCGAGAAGCTCGGCATCGATTCCTTCGTATGTATGAACGGCGGGTACGTCGTCTATAAGGGTCAGCCGTTATATCGGCGGGAAATTGGCCGGGAAGAGCTGGGACGGCTGGTAGAGTTGGCCGCGCGGCACGGGCATGGCCTCGTATTCGAGGGCGAGCACGCCTTCTGCGCGGACCGCGAGAATCATCCGTTTATCGAAGAAGCCGTGCTCTCGCTGAAGGTGGATTTGCCGGGCTTCAATCCGGAATTTTGGCGGACGGACGACATTTTCCAAGTGTTCCTGCATTGCGAGAGCCATGACGAGCATCTGTACGAAGAGCTGAAGTCCGACTTCACGCTGATCCGTTGGCATCGCACGGCGATGGATGTGCTGCCAGCCGGCGGCTCCAAAGCGCAAGGCATTGCGGCGCTGCTGGAGAAGCTTGGGTTAACGGCTGCCGAAGCGGCTGCTTTCGGAGACGGTCTGAACGACAAGGAAATGCTCGAATACGTCGGCTTCGGCGTCGCCATGGGCAATTCCCATCCGGAGCTGCTGCCGTTCGCGAACTTCGTCACGACGCATGTGGACGAGAAGGGCATCCGTAACGGGCTTATCAAGGCGGGTCTGCTGCCGGCCGGCGAGGTTGCGGTAGGGTAATTCCGGGTCACCAATCCGGATGCGTACACGTACTATAACCTAATCCATCATACTGGTTTGGGGGAAACAATCGTGATCGTAATTTCGGACGGAAGCAACCCGGGCTCGATCCCGCCTCGGATGCTGACGACGCTGGAGCGGAAAACGTTGGTCAAGAAAATGAACAGTCCGATGATGTACAGCTATCCGTCGCTTGAGGCGCTTATCTTCGAGCTGAAGATGCGTTCGCATATCGTGGAAGCGGCCAAGGCGATGTACGCGAGCGGGGTCAGCTTTGCGACCTTCAGAACTTCGCGCTGCAACGAGCAGTATTGGACCCGTACGCCGGAGGGCGGGTTTTTATTGAAACCGGGTGTGGCGCCTTCCGTCGCGGTTAACGATATTTTCGCGAACGGCCACTTGTACGGCTTCGAATGCGCGGGCGCCATCATTATTATCTTGTACAAAGCCGTACTCGATACGATCGGCGAAGCGGCGTTCAATCGGCATTTCCGCAATTTGTACTTGATCAGTTGGGAGACGGATCGCGATCTTCAGTTGAAAGCGACGTATAATTTGAACGAGACGTATTATGGCGACACGATGTATTTCAAAAATCCCGATTATGACCGCTCGACGCCGGAGTGGCAAGGCGAGAACGCCGTCCTGCTCGACGACAACTTGTTCTTCGGCCACGGCATCGGCATCGGCTCCGCTGGGGATATGATCGAAAAGCTGAACCGGGCGAGAATGCCGGGAAGCATGACGTCCGCCTACTTGGATAATCTGATTCTGACGCCGAATTTCGAATTCGTGCGCCAGCTCACCTACCGCGAAGAGGCAGGGGTGCTGTAAGGCGGCTGGGCGTTTCGCGAACCTTCAGGCAACAAAACAGAGCTGCACAGATTACTGTGCAGCTCTGTTTTGTTGTGCCGGGTTTTCTCGAGCGAGCATTATTCCGCCACTTTCACCGGAGGGTCGAAGGTCATGCCTTTGATGTCGACCGTTACCTTTTTCATGGAAAGCGGGGTGAGCGGTTTGTCGTTCGAGTCGCGTTCCTGGGCAACGATCTCGTCCACCGTCTCGATGCCTTCGATAACTTTGCCGAATGCGGCGTACAGGTTGTCCAGGGAAGGGTAGTCCTCCGCCATGATAAAAAATTGCGAGCCGGCAGAGTCAGGCATCTGGGAGCGCGCCATGGAGATGACGCCGCGCGTATGCTTCAGCTTGTTGTCGAAGCCGTTCTCCTTGAACTCGCCTGCGATGGAATAGCCGGGCCCGCCCATTCCCGTTCCATCGGGGTCGCCGCCCTGGATCATGAAGCCCGGGATGACGCGATGGAAGATGAGGCCGTCGTAGTAACCCGACTGAGCGAGCGCGATAAAGTTGTTCACCGTATTCGGCGCTACCTCGGGGTACAGCTCGATCTTGATTAGCTTGCCGTTGCTCATCTCGATCGTAACTTCGGGATGTTTCTCGGGCCCGAGCAGCTCGGGTCCTTCCTCGGCAGGCGCTTCCGTAGCCGTGGCCGTTGGAGAAGGAGAAGGTTCGCTGGTAGCTTGTCCGCCTCCCGCGGAGCCTTGTTCGTTCGTCGTTTTGCCTTGGTTGACGCCGCAGCCGGCGGCAACGATCAGGAGAACGGCGAGCGCAAGCATAAGCAGAGAATGGCGATAGTGGCGTTTCGTGCGATTCATTTCGTCAATAAACCTCCTTCGCGAATGTCCAGTTTCCATATTAACACAGTCGGATCGGACTTTGCGAATGCGAAAGGGGAGGGTGTTCTCGGCGCTACGACTCGTCCGCGTCGATCCTGCGAGAGCAGCTCTTCATGCGATCGAGCAGCATGTTCATTTGTCCTAACAGCGCTGCGCCTTCCTCTGGGGTGGCGTTCAGCTGGCAGACGATCTGCCCTGGAATGTCGAGTGCCTTCTCGCGCAGCGCTTCGCCGGCCTCCGTCAGCGTGACAAGCACGCTTCGCTCGTCGTTCCGATCGCGGGCACGAATCACCAGGCCGGCGGATTCGAGTTTCTTGAGCAGCGGGGTGAGCGTGCCGGAGTCCAAGTACAGTCTGTTCCCGAGCTCGCTCACGGTGACGTTATCCTTCTCCCACAGCGCCAGCATGGTGACATACTGGGTGTACGTCAGGCCGAGATCCTGCAGCAACGGGCGATAAAGCTTCGTAATCTCGCGCGAGCAGGCGTAGATGGCGAAGCAAATTTGGTTATCGAGCTTCAAGCTTTCGATCGGATTCATATAGAGGTCCTCCATAACGGGAATTGCCGTTTTGCTTGCAATTAAATTGCGCTAAATTAAATATAGGCTTCCGTCATGGAGGTGTCAAGTGAACCGGGAACTACACCGGGAACTACTTAAGTCAGCCTAACTCCGACGCCTAATTCCTCGCCCTTGCGGAGGTACCACTCCGCGATCGCCACATCGAACGCGGCCATTCCCATCGGGCAGAATAGCAATGGTTCCCGCGAATCGAAGCGGGCGATGGCATCGCGGCACACGACATCCGCGAGCGTCGTTGCCTGCTCTGAGTTAAGGCCGGCTTCGCGGTGCAACAGCTCGATGTCGGTGTTCTCCCGGCATACTTCCGTCCAATCGTCGACGACGACGGAGCGGATGCCTTGGATCGCTTCCAATCCGTAATCCCGCAGCGAGACGTCCAGCAGCAAGCTGCCTGGCGCGGGGGGAGTGTGAATGTAACGTTTGTCGCTGACGGTGCACGTAATAATGACATTGCAGGCTTGATAAAGCTCCTGCCAGCTTCCGGCGACGCGAATCGGAACGGATCTCCGTCTCGGACATTCCCCTTGTGGTCTTGCGCTGCCATCCGCCTGCCCTTGTCCTTGCGCCGCCGTCGCGACGTCTCCCGCGGCGCCTGAATGACCACGGCTCCCATCTAGGCGGACGCCGCGGATATCATAGAGCATCATATAATCGATATGCTCGTCGAATAGGCTTAGGCACATCGCCTTATGCATCTGCCCGATCGGACCGAAGCCGATGATGCCGATCCGCAGACCTTCCTCGGCGCTGTCTCGGTCATTATCGAGAAGTCGCTGCTTCAGCCATTCGCGAAGCATCAGCCCGCTCACGGCAGCCGTCCGAGCGGCGCTCACCAGAGCGGAATTGACGATGGCCAGCGGCTCTCCCGTATCCGCGTCGTTCAGCACCGTGACGCTGTGCGCTCTTGGCAGACCCACGGCGTAATTGCCAGGGAAGCTCGCGATCCACTTGAGTCCCGCGGTTCCGACGCTGCCGCCGATATAGGCAGGCATCGCAATGATGCGGTTGCGGGGGTCCCGATAACGCAGATATGGTTTCAAAGGCTGCGCGTAATCCCCCGAATCCATGATGCGCACCGTCTGCTGGATTCGATCGACCAGTCCTCGCCAGGAATAACCGATCGCGCGAAGATGTTCCTCTCCTAAATAAAGCATCGCCTTTTTAGTTCCTCTCCGTTCTTGATTTCAGCTTATCCTCTTCCCGGCCATAAGCGGTCAAAGAGGTCCAAAAGCCGTCTCCATCCATTCGTCGTTAAACACCGTGTCCATATAGCGCTCGCCCCGATCGTGCAGGATGGCGGCGCATACGCTTCCGTCCGGCAGCTCGCCGATGATCGACTGAAGCGCGGCGATGACCGCGCCGGACGACGGGCCGGCCAAGATCGACTCCGCGGCGGCTAGCTCACGGCAGGCGATGGCCATCTCCCGGTCGGTGACGGAGATGGCCATATCCATGAATCGTTCCATCGCGAATGGAGGAACGATGCCGGCCCCGAGTCCGGGGAACTTGCGTGGACCTTTCTCGCCGCCGAAAATGACGCTGCCGACGGCATCGACGGCGACGACCTTCGTGGGCAGGCCGCTCGCGTGGATATAAGCGGAGCAGCCGAACATCGTGCCGCAGGTGCTGACGCCGCCGATCACGTAATCGACGCGGCCAAGCTCGCGGACGATCTCCGGCATCGTACCTTCGCTATGGGCGAGATAGTTATGCGGATTGCCGTATTGGTTGGGCCAGAAGCCGTCCGGCGTTAAGGCGAGCAGTTCCTGCACGCGCTGCAGGCGGGCGGGGAGAAATTCCCCCGTCGCCGGATCGGGATCGGCCACATAGGACACTTCGGCGCCGTACGCTTTCATGATCTCGATGTTCTGCTTCGCGGTTCGCGGGTCGATGACGCAGATGAATTTCAAGCCGAGCAGACGGCAGATCGCCGCCATGCTGATGGCCATGTTGCCGGAGCTGGACTCGACGACGACCGAGCCCGGGCCGATTCGTCCATCCTTCCATGCATGCTCCAATATGCGCAGGGCGGGGCGATCCTTGGCGCTGCCGCTCGGGTTCATCAGCTCCAGCTTGGCGTACGCCCGGATGCCGCGTTGCTCCGGGAACAATCTGGACAGGCGGACGAGCGGAGTTCCGCCGATCTGGTTCAACCAACTATCCCTCATGGACAGCAGCACCTTTCCTTAAGAGGTAGTTCAAAAAGCCCGCTTTTGATCACGGAGTATACCATACAGCGTATTCGACATCGAATCTTGAATTCAGCCGGAACTTCCGTTGCTCACGTAGCTTCCACTAAGCGTATGCTTCCGATGTCGTTTTCTTCGAAAACGTTGACCGCTACTCATTTCCTAGCTTCTTTCAATTTTCTCGGTGCTGAAAACCGGGCTTTTTGAACTTGATCATCCGCATTAAGGGTATATTTTTTTGGCTTTCACGGAGCCGCTAGGCAGCGGATGATGTTCATCGGCGAGGATGATGTCGATGCCCTGGAGCAGCCTGCCCCGAATCATCATGCCGATATCCGGGATGCGATGCTCCACCTCGTATCGAACGGCTTCCAGCTTCTCCGGATGGCGCGCGAGCTCGCCGCTTCGGATATGGAGCTTCAGGCGGTTGCCGCTGACCGCGACGCGAACGGCCGCATCCCTCAGATGGCGGTGAACGGCTTCCTCTATATCGTAAAGGCTTATTTTCTCTCCGTGTTTCAATTCGGGGCCGATTCGCTTGACGATGCAGGAGAACGTGCCGCGAGGGACGCCGTCGATCTCGACCACTTCGAAATTCCGGACAACATCGTATGTTACGAATCGAATGACGGGAAATAACAGACGGTCAAAAGAAGTGAGCGCCAGCACGTGCTCGCCGTCCGCAAGAGGTTCATAACCATCGCCGATCGCGGCGACGGGCAGCGCTTCTCCGTGAACGCCATCGGCAAGTACGTAACGGCCGATCGCATGCGAATAGGCGGCAATCGCGCCCACCTCGATCGACCCGTACGTGTCTAGCAAGTGCTGCGGCGCGAGTCCAAGCCTGTCGGCCATGTTGGCTTGCCATTCCTTGGAAGCCATCTCGCCGACGAGAATGATCCTCTTCAGGCCTAGCGGTTCATTCGCGGGCCAAGCATCCGCGATCGCTTCCAATAAGGAGGGCATCGTATAGAGCAGATCCGGCCGGAAGCTCGCCAGCTTCGCGACATGGTCTTCGACTGGGGAGGAGAACGGGATCGCTTCTCCTTCCAGTCCCATGCGAGTGAAGATTCGAAGCGCGGTGCCGGCGGCATGGCCGGTTCCTAGGTCAGCTAATGCCCGCTTGACGGGCAGAGGCCCTGGAACGTCTCCTCCCGCTTGCAGCCAACGCTCGAAGCTGGCTAGTTTGGCCGCTATATAACGCGCATCGTCTTCAGGGGAATAGTAGATCGCTTTCCGTATGCCGGTGGAGGTGCCGGATGTGCGATACACGGATAGGCCCGGTTCGGTGCGCGGAGGCTGGGCGTAGTAGTGTTCCTCGAGCAGCTCGGCAGTCAGCAGAGGCAGGTCGCGGAGCGTCGAAGAACCGGCATGGTCAGACCCATTCATCCCGGAATTCTCGGATAACAGCCGGCCGTACCAAGGGTGAATTCGTGCAATGGCTTGCGCATGCTCGGAGAGCTTTCCCGGGTCGATGGACATGTCGATTAGCCCCCTTTGTTGGACGTTTAGACTTCCTCTTAAAGCATATGTGCCCGCAGGCCGAAGGTTCGGTTATGACGACAGCGGCCTAAGGCGCGTCCGCTAACGGCGCCGTATAGTAATAGCAGTAGGAGATTAGCAGAGACAACCGTCTAGGAGAGACAATAGAGGAGGCTTTGCAGAAGAGTGAAATCAGGCAAAAAAAGGAGAACCCGCATCTCCGACAAATGGGCGAAAACGAATGTGCTGATAAGGGACAAGGGCCTGCGCGGGTATGTGCCCCTCACAAAAAAACTAAGCAAATCCGCGATATCGTCCATGCTGGGCAAATATGGGATGGTATACGTGAAACCGGTGCACGGCTCGCTCGGCAAAGGGGTCATGAAGACAGAGAGGGAAGCGGGCGGCAAGTATGCCTATCAAGTAGGCGGCAAACGGAGAAGTTTCGGTAGTTTCAACGCTTTTTACGGGGCGATTAAGAGAGAAGCCGGGGGCAAGCGGTATCTCGTGCAGAAGGGCATTCATCTGCTAAAGTACGAGGGCAGGGCATTCGACCTCCGTGTCGTCGTGCAGAAGTCGCCTCGCGGCGGCTACGAAGCAACGGGTACGGTCGCTCGCGTCGCGTATCCGGGCAAGATCGTAACGAACGGAAGCCAGGGAGGCACGATTCTGCAGGTGGACCAAGTGTTGCAGCCCCATGCCCATTACGACCAGCGGGCGGCACTCATCTCTCATGTGGAGCGAATCGGTATCCAGACGATCAAAAGGTTGAAGAGAAGGTATCCGAGCTTGGTGGAGATTGGACTCGACGTTGCGATCGACGGCAATCTG
This sequence comes from Paenibacillus sp. LHD-117, assembly GCF_030929555.1. GTDB lineage: Bacteria > Bacillota > Bacilli > Paenibacillales > Paenibacillaceae > Pristimantibacillus. The sequence continues at coordinate 18,225 of NZ_JAVFVT010000054.1, forward strand.
AAGCCATGGATACTCGAAGTGAACACGACGCCGGACCATTGCCCGTTCGCGATTCTGCAGGACCAGACGATGATTAATCGGATCATCCACTATGGCAAGCATTACGGCGTTACGTATAAGCTGAAATGCAACAAAGCCAGAAGGGTGCTGTGAGGCTTGGCGGCATGCCGAGATTGTTCCCAAAAAAAATAATGAGCATCATCCAAAGGTGATTAACCTAAGGGTGATGCTCTTCTTGTTTGCCTAGGGTGATCACTTTTTGGCGGCGATCGTAAAGATGACCGTCTTCGTTTCGTTGTCGATAAGAATATTGACCGCATCGCTTCCGATCAAGCTGTACGTATTCGTAATAGCCTGACCCTTCGCTACTTTGTCGCAGACCGCGCCGAACAGCTCTTTGAAGGCGATGGCGTTATAGCCGAACAAGCCGTTCGCGAATTGCTCCACGACTTCGAGGTTGCGGGCGAGCGAGCCTTCTCTCAGTCGAATCGTGATGCCGTAAGTATTGTAGCCGGGATCCAGCCAAATCGCGGCCTCTTCCTGGAGCGCCGAAGCGCCGGAAGGGCGGTTCTGCACTTGCTCTTTCTCCGTTTGATCCTTGAACAGCCTGAGCGTCGTCCCCAATAGATCGTGGTTCGAGCCGCGGAGCTGGCCGATCGCGCCAAGCGATTCGTACGCGTCCCACATCCGCTTGTCGGGGAAAACGACGATCTTGTTCCCGCCGCCTTGGGTCGGTACGACACGCTCCAGGTTGTCCGGGGAGACGGCGATTTTGATGCGGGATTCTTTATTCGTAAGGCGGTTTAGAATGACCAGCGCTTGCGCGCGAGTGACCTTGTCGCCGACGCCGAAAAATCCGTTCGGATAACCTTCCATGATGCCTTTCACGAGCGATTCGGCGATGAAACGCTGTTCCCGCTCGGAGGCGCTCGTAATATCGCCATACGCTTGAGCCATTTTCTGCCCGAACTGTCCATCCTCTAAAAATTCGGTTTCCTGGAGCGTATAATATACGATTTCGGCGACGTTCTCCCTGGTCATGTCCGCTTGAAAATCGGCATAGCGGCTTTTGTTCAGGAAATGAAGATCGCTGGCGATATTGATAAACTCCTTCGCCCAATAGCCTACCGTGCTAGGTTGAAAGCTGAAGTAGCGATAGTCCTGCTTCAGGATGGCCTGGTTCTCCGGACTCAGCGCATTCAGGAAATCCGTGTTCCATGTGCGGGATCCGTTCTGATGAAGCTCCGAATACGACAAGATGAGCATCTTGACGAATTGGTCCACTTTTACCGGCTCCTCTGGTCGGAAAGTCCCGTCGGGGTAACCCTCGAGAATGCCTCTTGCGACCAGCTCCTGGATCGTGCTTCTGGCCCAATGGTCGTTAATATCGTTGAACGTAACGGCTGAGGCCGCCGCTGTCACCCGTTCGTATGCGGAAGCAGGCGCCAGGGTCGCCAGTATGAATGTTAGTCCGATCCATAATGAGGTAATCCGTTTCATGAGAGTAAAGTCCTCCTAAATCGATATATTCCGACATTATTTAGCTAACCATATCCATTCGTTATTTAGAATGGGCTGATTGATGCAACCTTGCTCCTCGAACGGCCCTGGAACGGCTGAATCTTTCAGCATGGAAAATAGAGGAAGGTAGTTCGCTCCGCCTGATCGGATCGGCATGGGCAGAGGGGTTCGGAGTATGGCAAAAAGACCGCCTCGTGAGCATAAACTCACAGGCGGTCCCGGCTAAGCGGCCTAGCTGTCCGGAGGACTAGTCCAGAACGGCGCCAATATGCGCTTTCGTCACGGACCAGTGCGAAGCGGTCCATACTTTGGCTTGTTTTTCTACGAAAATGATTTGCGGAGACTCGTGTTTCACGCCAGTGTCTTCCGCAATCTGGTTCGAGACGGGACGAGATTCGATCACCTTCACGAGCAGGTAATCGACATCGCTTCTCGGATTGCCCTGCAGATAGTTGTTGAACTCCTCGTAAGCGTTGGCGCTGACCGGGCAGGTCGTGCTGTGCTTGAATACGACGAGAGGGCGGGAATCGGATTGCTCGAAGGCTTGCGTCCATTGTTCGTTGGTCGTGATTTCTTGGTATGTCATCGCGAATCGCTCCTTATGGGTAAGATGGAATAGGGCTTAACATGTCATATGCCTGCCATTATTATACCGTTCTTGCGCGAACAAATCATCTATGTTAAGATGAACCCATTGAACGATTGACCGAAATTTGAATTTGGTCATTTAGTCAGAGATTATTCCGGAGGTGCTGTGTTTGGCAATGGATCGCAAGCAACTGATCGTGGATGCGGCAACCAAATCGTTTTCATTGTTCGGCTATAAGGCGACAACCATGGACGGCGTCGCGAAGATCGCAAACGTCGGCAAAGGCACGATTTATACCTTCTTCGTGAACAAAGAGGAATTGTTCCAAGACATCATGAACCGGCTCCTTGGCGAAATGAAACAAGTCGCGGAGACTGCCATCGACCCGGATCGGCCGTTCTTCGATAATTTGAATGCCGCGCTGGAGCGGGTGCTGGATTTCCGAGAGGAGCACGAGCTGGCGCTCAAGCTATCCCAGGAAGTGCGGGAGATCGGCACGCCGATGGCCGTCGAGGCGCTGAATCAGATCGAACGCGCGGTTGTCGGCTACATTGCCGACTGGGTTCGCATTTCGGTGGAGAAGGGCGAGATCAAGCCATGCGAGCCGGAGATGGCCGCGTTCGTCATGTTGAAGCTGTATATGGCGCTCACCGTCGATTGGAAAAAGACGCATGAGCCCCTTGGCAAGGAGAAGGTGGCGGAGCATCTGCGGTTTTTTTTGGAGAAGGGGCTGGCGAAATAAACGCAGGAAAATGGATCACAACGAAAGGCAGGTTCCGCAGGTTGGCGGGTTGCCTTTTTTTGCGGGATGAATTGACCGAATGATTATTTTGGTCAGTCGGTATTATAATTATGGAAGAGACAGAGAAGGAGTGGGAGAACATGAAAGTGAAAATGGCAGGCCTGAGGCAATTCGGCGCCGAGCTGGAAGCGATCGCGCGCAACAAAAAAGTGCTGATCCCGGTTATCGGCGTATTGACGATTCCTTTAATGTACACGGCGATGTTCTTGGGGGCGTTCTGGGATCCGTACGGCAAGCTGGAAGAGCTGCCGGTCGCGGTCGTCAATTCGGACGAAGGCACCGTGTTCGAAGGGAAAACGATGCATATCGGTCTGGATTTCACGGAAGAACTAAAGGATAACAAGAAATTCGATTGGGCTTTCGTCAGCAAGGATGAAGCGCTGCAAGGGATGAAAGACAAAACATATTATATGGCCATCGAAATTCCGGCGGACTTCTCCGAGCGGACGACGACGCTCACTTCCGAGCATCCGAATCCGGCCAAGCTGGTCTATCTCCGCAACGACAGCACGAACTTTCTGGCGGGGCAGATCGGCAATTCGGCGGTAGAGACCATGAAGAGCTCGTTGAACAAAGAAGTGACGGAAGCGTACACGCGCACCGTATTCGAGCAACTGGAGGAAGCGGCGGACGGAATCGCGGCGGCAAGCGAAGGCGCGGGCCGAATCGCCGATGGCACAAGCGAGGCGAAAACAGGCTCCGAGCTGCTGGCGCAAAACTTGGGCAAGCTCGTGACCGGGACGGCCGGCTTTCAGGACGGCGTCGCGAAGCTGAATGACGCCGGCAAGCAACTGTACGGCGGCAGCAAGGAGCTCGCGACCGGCGCCGAAGAGCTTGCCGGCGGCATCGGACAGTTGGCGGAGGCAGGCGGCAAGCTGGCGGGCGGAGCAGGGGACGCGAAGGCGGGAGCCGGGAAGTTGGCGGATGGCCTTGCGGCCTCTTCCGCGGGCACGGATAAGCTGAATGCCGGTGCCGCGGGGTTGGCCGAAGGTCTCGAAGGCTGGGCGAAGCAGCATCCGGAGCTGGCCGAGGATGCCGATTATCAAGCGCTGCTGGCGGCAAGCAAGCAGCTTGCGGCAGGCGCGGAGCAGTCGGCCGCCGGACAGAAGGAGCTGAAGGCGGGCGCCGATGGGCTGGAGCAAGGTTTTAACGGCTTGGCCGCCGGCGCCGAGACGCTGCAAGAGAAGCTGGGCGAGGCGGGAGCGGGAGCTCGCGAGCTGGCAGGCGGAGCTGACCAGTTGGAGGATGGCGCAGGCCAGCTCGCCGCGGGGCTATCGAAGCTGAACGGATCAGTAGGCGACTTGTCGTCCGGAACGAAGCAGCTGGAGAACGGAGCGTCGGAGATGGCGTCGGGGCTGACCGAGCTGGAAGACGGCACGCAGGAGCTGTCGTCGAAGCTGAGCGACGCTTCCTCGCAGACATCCGACTTGTCGATGTCGGAAGAGAAGGTGAGCATGTTCGCCGAGCCGATCCAGCTCGACGTGGAACGAATGACCGACGTGCCGAACTACGGCACGGGGCTTGCGCCTTATTTCTTGTCGCTGGGGCTGTACGTCGGCGCGCTTCTCATTACGATCGTTTATTCCGTTCGCGAGCCCGCGATCAAGCCGCAAAGCGGTTGGAGCTGGTTCTGGAGCAAAGCGCTGACGCTGATGGTCATCGGCGCCGCGCAGGCGCTGATCGTCGATTCGGTGCTGCTGTTCGCGCTGAAGCTCGAGGTGCAGAATATGTCCGGCTTCATTCTGTTCTCGATCGCGACGAGCATCACTTATATGATGATCATTCAGTTCCTGGTCGCGACGATGGGCAATCCGGGACGGTTTATCGTCATCATGATTCTGATCCTGCAGCTTACGACCTCGTCCGGTACGTATCCGGTCGAGCTCATTCCGGACTGGCTGCAGGCCGTTGCGCCTTGGCTGCCGATGACGTATTCCGTCGCGGGTTTCCGCGACGTCATCTCGAGCGGAGACGTCGGCCGCATGTGGGGCGATGCCGGCGTGCTGGCGATCTTCGCGGGAGCGTTCGCGCTGCTCAGCTTCGCGTTCTTCACGCTCCTTCGCCGGCGCGGTGAAGGCGGGGACGGCGGAGAACGCGGCGCGGCGCTCGATTCCCGCGAAGCGGGCGGGGAGCCGACGCTTGCGTAATCAGGAAGCAATCGCATAGAAGCAGAGGGGGCGCCGCGTTAAATCGCGGGGTCCCTTTTTTGCATTGCTGGTAACGACAAAATCGGCCCTGCGAGCCCCTCTCCGAGCTGTGTTCGGGCCCGAAGGAAGTTTTTTCTTGCCCTTTTGCGGGGATGCTGTATAATCACTATGGTTTTATCAATTTTGGATTAATAATGATCATTCGTATCCATGGAAAATAAGGAGGGTGAAGGATGGCAAGCCAGCCGATTATCCGGTTCGAGTCGGTAACCAAACAATATAGCGCAAACGATCCTGCGGTACTGAAGGAAGTCAGCTTCGAGATCGAGCGGGGCAAGTTTTATACGCTGCTGGGGCCGTCCGGCTGCGGCAAAACGACGATTCTCCGCCTCATCGCGGGATTCACGGAGCCGACTAGCGGCAACATCACGTTCGATGGCCGAATCATTAACCGCGTGCCCGCCAATGAACGTCAAGTGAACACGGTGTTCCAGGACTATGCGTTGTTCCCGCATCTGAACGTGTTCGAGAATGTCGCCTTCGGCCTCCGCGTCAAGCGCATGAAAGGGGGCGCCATCGCGGCCAAGGTGACGGAAGCGCTGAAGTTCGTGGGCCTGAGCGGCTACGAGAACCGCGAGATCAACGAAATGTCCGGCGGCCAGCGGCAGCGCGTCGCGATCGCACGGGCGATCGTGAACGAGCCGCAGATTCTGCTGCTGGACGAGCCGCTTTCCGCGCTGGACTTGAAGCTCCGCACGGAGATGCAGTACGAGCTTCGCGAGCTGCAGCGCAGGCTGGGCATCACGTTTATATTTGTCACGCACGACCAGGAGGAAGCGCTGGCAATGTCGGACGAGATCTTCGTATTAAGCGAAGGAACGATCCAGCAATCGGGCACGCCAACGGACATCTACGACGAGCCGATCAACCGGTTCGTGGCGGACTTCATCGGCGAGTCTAACATCGTAAAAGGGCGCATGCTGCGCGACTTCGAGGTGGAATTCGCGGGGCGCGAGTTCGAGTGCGTCGACCAAGGATTAAACGAAGGAGAGACGGTCGACATCGTCATCCGTCCCGAGGACCTCGAAATAACGACGCCGGAGAACGGCAAACTTCAAGTGCGGGTCGACACGCAGCTATTCCGCGGCGTGCATTACGAGATCAGCTGCTACGACGACGCTGGCAACGAATGGCTCGTCCACTCCACGCGAAAGGCGACGGTAGGCGAGCGGATCGGCCTCGATTTTGATCCGGAGGCGATCCACGTCATGCGGCTTGGCGAGACGGAGGAGGAGTTCGACCGGCGGCTGGAGTCGTACGAGGAAGAGGACGGCGAAGCAGTCGAGCCGTTCGGCGGACAAGCCGGACAAGCCGGACAAGCCGGACAAGCCGGACGCGGCGGTGCGCCCGGACAAGGCGGTGCGGACGAACATGGAAGCTAAAGCCCGCAATCTGTACCTCGTTCCGTATTTGCTCTGGATCGTGCTGTTCGTGGCAGCACCCATCCTACTGATCGTGTACTATTCCTTCTTCAACGTGGAGGGCGAGTTTACGTTCGGCAACTACGAGAAGTTTTTTACGCCCGTCTATTTGAAAATGACGCTCAGCTCCTTTTGGTACGCCTTCCTGATCACGTTTTTCTCGCTCGTGGTCGCGTATCCGACGGCCTACCTGCTGACGCGCACGAAACATAAAGGGCTCTGGCTGCTGCTCATCATCCTGCCCAGCTGGATCAACCTGCTGCTCAAAGCGTACGCGTTCATCGGTTTGTTCGGTACATACGGCTTCGTGAACGCCGTGCTGGAGCTGACCGGCATCGGGACGAAACAGCTGTTGTTCACCGACTTCAGCTTCGTGTTCGTGTCGGTGTACATCTTTATCCCGTTCATGGTGCTGCCCATCTTCAACGCGCTGGAGAAAATGAACCCGACCCTCGTCTACGCCGCGCGCGACCTCGGCGCTTCGGCTTGGATGACGTTCCGCCGGGTCATCTTCCCGCTTACGCTGGACGGCGTCAAAGCCGGCTGCATGGCCGTATTCATTCCCGCGCTGTCGCTGTTTATGATTACGCGCCTGATTGCGGGTAACCGGGTCATCACGCTTGGGACGGCGATCGAGCAGCATTTTCTCGTGACGCAGGATTGGGGCATGGGAGCGACGATCGCGGTATTCCTCATTATCGCCATGGCGCTTCTGATGCTGCTGACCGGGAACCGAAAGCGAGGGCTGATCGACATTGCCAAAAAGTAACTTCAAGCCGTCGAACCTGTACCTGATCGCCGTGTTCGCGATTCTGTACGCGCCGATCTTCTATTTGATGTTCTATTCGTTCAACAGCGGCGGATCGATGCGCGAGTTCGAAGGGTTTACGTGGGAGTTTTACGGTGAAGTGTTCCAGGATACCCGGCTGCTCATCATCGTGCTGAACACATTCGTCATCGCGCTGCTGTCTTCGGCGATCTCGACGATCATCGGCGTGTTCGGCGCCATCGCGATCCATTATATCCGAAGCAATCGCCCCAAAGGGACGCTGCTGACGCTGAACAACGTGCTGATCGTCAGTCCGGACGTCATCATCGGCGCGAGTTTTCTGATCCTGTTCACGATCGCGGGCATTCAGCTCGGCTTTGTATCGGTGCTGCTGTCGCATATCGCGTTCAGCATTCCGATCGTGGTCATCATGGTGCTGCCGAAGCTGCAGGAGATGAGCGCTTCGCTGCTTGACGCGGCGCGCGACCTCGGCGCAAGCTCCTGGCAGGTGCTGACGAAGGTCATCCTGCCGTATATCAAGCCGGGCATCTTCGCGGGATTTTTTATGGCGTTAACGTATTCCCTCGACGACTTCGCGGTCACTTTCTTCGTGACGGGCAACGGCTTCTCGACGCTGTCGGTGGAGATTTACTCGCGGGCGCGCCAAGGCGTGTCGCTTTCCATCAACGCGTTGTCCACGCTGATCTTCCTGTTCACCGTGCTGCTCGTCATCGGCTACTACTTCATTAACCGGCGCGCGAACCGCCCGGCAGGCAAGGAGGGACGCGCATGAACGGGTTGGTTCGCATGTTCCTGCTCGTGTTCGTTGCCGCCTTCGGCTTGATGTACGCGGTGTCGTACTTGAATTCCAGCGAAGGGTATTCCGGCGGCAATACGCTCACGATTTACAATTGGGGCGATTATATCGACCCCGAGCTGATCGAGCGGTTCGAGGAGGAGACGGGCATCAAGGTCATCTACCAGACGTTCGATTCGAACGAGGCGATGATGACAAAGATCAAACAGGGCGGCACGACGTTCGACGTGGCGATGCCGTCCGAATACGCCATTAGCAAAATGAAAGAAGAAAACCTGCTCCTGAAGCTCGATCATTCGAAGCTGCCGAATTTGAAACACATCGATCCGAGCTTCATGGATCTGTCCTTCGATCCGGGCAACGCCTATTCCGTTCCTTATTTTTGGGGGACGGTCGGCATTATTTATAATCCCGCGATGGTCGGAGACCTCACTTTCGAGAGCTGGGACGATCTGTGGAACGAGAGCTTGCGCAACAATGTGTTCTTGCTCGACGGGGCCCGCGAGGTGATGGGCATGGGGCTGAACAGCCTCGGCTATTCGCTCAACGATACGGACGAAAGCCATCTGCAAGAGGCGCTCGCCAAGCTGTCGAGTCTGACTCCGAACGTAAAGGCGATCGTCGGCGACGAGATCAAGATGCTGATCGCGAACGAAGAAGCCGCCGCCGGGCTCGTATGGTCCGGAGACGCCTCGGAGATCATGGACGAGAACGATGCCCTTGACTACGTCGTGCCGCAAGAGGGCTCCAACCTTTGGTTCGACAATATGGTCATTCCGAAGACGGCGAGCAATCTCGATGGGGCGCACCGGTTTATCGACTTTATGCTGGATCCGGAAGTGTCGGCGCAAAATACCGAATACGTCGGCTATTCGACGCCGAACAAGGAGGCGCTGGCGCTTCTCCCCGAGGAGATCTCCGGCGACAAGCGGTTCTACCCGGACCAGGAACTGACGGACCGGCTGGAAGTGTACGACAACCTCGGACCGCGCATGTTGTCTCATTACAATGAATTGTTCCTGGAGTTTAAAATGCACCGGAAATAGTCGTTCCCGTTCGTTGCCCGCGCGCGGCATTCTAACTCCATGACATGACAGTATAGAAAAAAATCCATCCTTTAGGGGATGGATTTTTGCTTTACTACGTAACAATGTTATGTTACGATGGTTCGTGAGCAGGAGGTGCTGAGATGGAGAGGGATCTCATATCGAAGAAGGAGCTTCTGGATGCGACGGGTATTTCGTACGGGCAACTGTACCGTTGGAAGAGGAAGGGACTCATTCCGGAGGAATGGTTTATTCGCAAGTCCGCTTTCACCGGACAAGAGACCTTTTTTCCGCGGGATCTCATACTGTCGCGAATCGACAAAGTGCTGAATTTGAAGGACGACTTGTCGCTCGACGAGTTAGCGGGCAAGCTTGCAATCGGCCCTGTAGATGTGGAATTGCGGCAAAAGGACATGATTTATCGAAACATTGTTACGAACATTGTGTCACAACGTTATATGGAGAGTGACGGCGAGGATACGCTGTACGCCTTTGACCGGATGCTCATGTTGTTTACGGTCGACGCGCTGCTTCGGACGGGCGAGATGAGCATGGAAGAGGGCGATACGCTCTTGGCCATGCTGGAAGAACAACTCCCCAAGTTCAAAGGAGAGGCTTGCGATCTCGTCTTTATCCGAAGAATGGGCATGGCTTCCTTCGCACTTGTGTCTTCGTCCGCGGTTCTGCATTTCGATCAGGGCGTCAAGGTCGTCAAGCGGCTTGGCATGAACGAAACGATGGAGCAACTGAAGGGAAAGCTGGAAGGATAAGCTGCATAGAAGAGGAGGGAGCGGCATGGAAGAGAAGGGCGCGGAACGCAAAGGGGATTTGCCCAATCTGACGATGAGCGGCTGGAGCAGGGCGAACGGCGGCGAATACGGGAACGTGCAGATCGACGGCGTCGCCAAGGTAGCGGGTAATCTCAGCGCGGCTTACGGGATTCGGGCGCAAGGCGTGGTGAATGTCGGCGGGAACGTCTACGCTCCCGAATTGCGGTGCGAAGGCAAGGTGACGGTCGACGGCGGCATGATCTCTAGGACCGTTTATCTGGATGGAATGCTCAAGGTAAGCGGGAGGATCGAGGCCGACAGTCTGAAGCTGGATGGTTTTCTGACGGCTGGAAGCGACATCGAAGCCGAGACGTTCATCGGCCGCGGCGTCGTGAAGACGGACGGGTTGCTTAACGCCGGGACGGTCGAGCTTGGCCTCGCGCATAAGACGAGCAAAGTTCGCGAGATCGGCGGCGAGACGGTCATCGTTAGAAGGCTGGGCGGCAGCAGGTGGAGCTGGCTTTGGAGCTGGGCGCTGCCGAGCAGCGAATCCAGGCTGGATGCCGAGTTGATCGAAGGCGACATCGTTCGCCTCGAGTATACGCATGCTGCCGTCGTGCGCGGCGGACAGATCGTCATCGGCAAAGGCTGCAAAATCGGAAAAGCGGAGTACAAGATGCGGCTCACGGTTCATCCCGAAGGGGTCGTCGACAAGGAGGAGAAAATCGGTGAGTGACCCATTAAACGATTTGAGGCTCGTCGGTACTTCCGAAATTGGCGGCGGACGTTTCCGAGGTCTACGCATTACGGGCGACGCGAAGCTGATGGGGCATATATACTGCAAGAGCTTTGCGCTTACCGGCACGGCGACGGTTCAGGGCGACCTTGAAGCGGGCAAGCTGAAGTTCACGGGCGAAGTGAAAGTGGAGGGCTCGCTGAAGGGCGGCATTTTCGGAGGCATGGGAGAGCTCCGTACGGAGACGGGGTTCCGGGGCAACGAGGTTCGCATGTCCGGATTGCTGCATTCCGGGGGCCAGATCGAGGCGGAGAAGCTGGATATCCGCGGAGTGATCGAGGCGGACGGCGTCGTTAACGCCGAAAACACGACAATCCGACTGTACGGGCCGTCCCAAGCGAAGGAGATCGTGGGCGGCACGATCACCGTGAGAAGAAGCAGAGGGCTTAGGCTCAAAGAATTGCTGCAGCCTTCCGCGAACACGGGGCTTACGGCCGGCTTGATCGAAGGGGACGAGGTATACATCGAATTCACGCGCGCGGATCTGGTGAGAGGCAACCGGGTCAAAGTAGGTTCGGGCTGCGAGATCGGAAGGATCGAATACCGCGACAGCTTGGATGTGCACGCGAAGTCGAAGACGGGAACCGCGGTAAAGTTATAATCGGTTCATGTCGATGGATACACTAAGAGGTAGAATAACTTGAATAAGGAAAGGTTGCGTTAAAGTGGCTGCAACGGCTAAAAACAAAAATATAGGCATCGTCATCGCCGGCTTGCTGCTCGGCATTTTGATGGCTTCGATGGACAACACGATCGTCGCCACGGCGATGGGCAACATCGTCGGCGAGCTTGGCGGGCTGGACAAATTCGTTTGGGTAACGTCGGCGTACATGGTCGCCGAGATGGCGGGCATGCCGATCTTCGGCAAGCTGTCCGACATGTACGGGCGCAAAAAGTTTTTCGTATTCGGCATTATTATTTTTATGATCGGCTCCGCGCTCTGCGGAACTGCTACATCTATTGAGGAATTGGCTCTCTACCGCGCCTTGCAGGGCATTGGCGCCGGAGCTATGGTACCAACGTCGTTCACGATCATGTTCGACGCCGTGCCACTGGAATCCCGGGGCAAGCTCGGCGGATTGTTCGGCGCCGTATTCGGCATGTCGAGCATCTTCGGCCCTCTGCTCGGGGCGTACATTACGGATCATATCGCCTGGGAGTGGGTATTCTACATCAACCTGCCGCTCGGATTGATTTCCGTCTGCATGATCGCGTTCTTCTACAAGGAGTCGCTGGAGCATTCCAAGCAGCCGATCGACTGGATCGGAGCCGTCACGCTGATCGGCTCTGTCGTCGCATTGATGTTCGCGCTTGAGCTGGGCGGCAAGACGTACGCATGGGATTCCTTCGAAATCATCGGCATGTTCGCGGCCTGCGCCGTGCTCCTGGCCATCTTCTTGTTCGTCGAGACGAAAGCGAAGGAACCGATCATTTCGTATTCGTTGTTCAAGAACCGCCTCTACTCGACGAGCATTCTCGTTTCGTTCTTCAGCGGAGCTGCTTTCATCGTGGCTTCGGTGTATATCCCGATCTTCATCCAGGGCGTCCTGGGCGGAACGGCGACGAATTCCGGCCTCGTGCTGCTGCCGATGATGCTCGGCTCGGTCGTGACGGCGACGATGGGCGGTGCGCTTATGACGAAAATGCCTTACCGCAACGTCATGGTCGCGACGCTTATCCTGCTGGTCATCGGTTCGGTGCTCGTCACGACGCTGTCGCCGGAATCGAGCAGGCTGCAGGTTACGCTGTACATGGTCCTGCTCGGCCTTGGCATCGGCGCATCCTTCTCTGTGCTAAGCAACGCGGCGATTCACGGCGTCTCCATCCGCCAGCGCGGAACGGCGAGCTCCACGCTTAACTTTATCCGCTCCTTAGGGATGACGGTGGGCATTACCGTATTCGGCATTATGCAGAGCAATGATTTCACGAACAAATTATCCGATGCTTTCGGCGGCGGCGCGTCCGGCGCCCCAAGCTTCGGCGATCCCCGCGAGCTGCTGGCACCGGAGAAACGCGCAGAAATGCCGGCAGATGTACTAGACAAAATCGTGGACGCCTTATCCTCCTCGATCACGTTTACGTTCGCCCTTGCGATCGTGCCGGCCGCGCTCGCGCTACTCGTTTCCTTCTTCATGGGAAGAAGCAAGCTGGATCCGACGGCCGAAGCGGATGGCGATTACGCCCATGCTGGCGGCCACTAACGCCTTAATCTAGAAGATGTTGATCGTTTCCGACTCCGCCTCGTCCGCGGGTCAGCCTTTCGAGGCGGCCCGCGGACGGGACGTTTTTTTGTAAATATAAGAAAGTATTAGTTTTCTCTATACTGTGCTTCTATTTTTCGGAATGAAACGCGCTGCGCCGCCAATGGAAGGCGACAGCCGTTTCACCTTGGTCCGGCCAAGAAACGGGCGTATTGGCGGAACGATTGAGACGAGCGCAATGGCGGACAGGTGGAGATATGAGTAATGGTGGGACGGTTGCGAAGAGCGTTAGGGCGGTGCGCGGGGAAGGCGGGCTTCGAGCTGGTACGGTGGATATGAGCGTTCCGGAATTCTGTATGGAATTTCGTATAGAATAGACGAGAAAAACGCTAAATGAGGAAATGTATTCGATTTTTCGTACACATTTGTCTATTTCGCCGAATTGGAGAGAATTCAATACGAAAATCCGTACAGAATCCTGCACATGATGAAAGTTCAAGTAAAACCTATTCATGAATCAAAAAGCAACGAGTATTGTTCCAGAAAACGGCGGCCGGTATTAAGAAGCATTGCCCTAGCCCGAAGAGATCCACTAACCCACAAAAAACGCATTTTCAGAAAAAAAAATTTCTGAAAAATGAAAACGGATTCGAGAATCGGCGTCCGGCCAGCGGGAGCAAGGGGTTTTGCGAATTTCCAAAGACTGGTGGACTAGCCTTCCCAAGCACGATGGGCGGGCTTTCCGCCTTGACGGGTCCTTTTTGTACGTGTTACGGTTTTGTTAACATAACTAACGCGAGCTACATGGAAAGGGGAAAAACAAATGATTAAGGCGATTATTTTCGACTTTGACGGCACGATAATCGATACGGAGACGGCTTGGTATTACGCGTTCAGGGATGCATACCTGGAGCATGGCGTCGAGCTTGGCGTGGAGCAATATTCGCAGTGCCTCGGCACCAGCTTGCAGCTGTTCAACCCTTACGAATATTTGATGACGGAGCTTGGGCTGCCGATCGATAAAGAGGTGTTCAAGGCGCGAATTCGCGCGGATCACACGGCGAGGATGGATCTCGAGGAGGTGCGTGACGGCGTTCGGGACTACTTGCGCCAGGCCAAGGAAGCAGGACTGCGGATCGGCCTTGCGACAAGTTCTGATCGGGCTTGGATCGACAAGTACATGGATCGGCTAGGCATCCGGGATTATTTCGAAGTCATTCGCTGCGCGGACGATGTTAGCAAGGTGAAGCCTGATCCGGAGCTGTACCTCAGCGCGCTGGAAGCGCTGGGCGTCCGGGCGGACGAAGCGGTTGCAATCGAGGATTCGCCGAACGGCGCGCGGGCGGCGGTCGCCGCGGGGATGCACTGCGTTATCGTGCCTAACACGCTGACCAAGCTGCTGTCGTTCGATCCGTCGGACCGCTGTTACCGCATGGAGTCGCTTTCGGACTTCGAGTTCGGCCGGCTGACAGCAGGCGCGTTCGTGTAAGCCGAATCCGGATGTGATCGGCTGCAGGCTGGCTAGTCGTTTGTTGACTCAGAAGCCGCCGCCGGTTAAACGCGCATGCGTTTGCCGCGATACGCAGCCGGCCGGCTTCGGCTGGCCGGCTGCCGCATCGCGGCAAGGTTGAGCGCGCATGCGTCCGACTGCCCGTGCAGCACAAAGCAAGGCGCGGCTACGGCGATCAGTTCGTACTGAGAGGCTCTCGGTGCGAGGCAGCTGCATTTTCACTAAAGTCAGAAAATTCTAACTATTTAAAGAGAAAGAGAGTGGATCAAACAGGAGGAGGAGTGGCCATGAAGGCGGTACATTTTGGCGCGGGTAATATCGGAAGAGGATTTATCGGGTTATTGCTGTCGCAATCCGGTTTCGAGGTCACATTCGTGGCGAGGAACGAGAAGCAGGTGCAGATGATTCGGCAGAAAGGGAAGTATCAAGTGATGCTCGCGAACGAAGCGGAGGATACGAGGCTGGTGCAGAACGTCACGGCCATTCATACAAAGAACAGGCAGGCGGTGGCGGGAAGGCGCTTTACGTCATTGCCTGCGAGAACGCGATCGACGGCAGCTCGCAGCTGAAGCGGTGCGTGCTCGGTTATTTGCCCGAGAAACATCGCGCGGGCTTCGGGGAGTATGTCGCATTTCCTAACACCGCGGTTGACCGCATCGTACCCGTGCAGGATCACGACGATCCTCTGAAGGTAACGGTTGAGCCTTATTTTGAATGGGTGATCGACCGTTCCGCTATGATTGCGGGCTTTCCGGATATTAAGGGCGTTAAGTACGTCGATGCGCTGGAGCCTTATATCGAGAGGAAACTGTTTACGGTGAATACAGGGCATTGCGTGGCCGCGTACCATGGCTATTTGGCAGGGTACGAAACGATTCAGGAGGCCATGCGTGACGAAGAGCTTCGGGACCAGGTCGTTCATGTCATGAATGAAACGGGCAGCTTGCTTACAGCCAAGTACGAATGGGACGAGGACAAACATACCCAGTATATCGAAAAGATCGTCACAAGGTTCGCCAACCCCAGATTGAAGGATGAAGTTACCCGCGTTGGCCGCTCTCCGCTCCGCAAACTTTCATTGAACGACCGCCTGGTTCGGCCGGCGCTGCAAGCGCACAAGCTGGGCCTCGCCATTCCGCATTTGACCTCGGCGATTGCCGCCGCTCTTCTGTTCGATTACGAAAAAGACCCCGAGGCGGTAACGCTTCAGACGGCTTTGCGCATGAAAGGGATCGACGAGGTCATCACCCAATTCATGGGCATTCCGCACAGGCATGCCATCCACCAAACGATTGCCCACAAGTATCGGGAAATGAAACAGCGTTACGATCCGATAATTGTGTGACAATTTCTCACGTGCATATTGTCATTTCTCCGCTAATCCATTAAAGTTATAATATATGTGTCACGTTATTTAACATTATAGATGGGATAGTGTGGTATCGAGATATATATAACATCTGTTGTTACTATATCTACGATGTGGGGAGTGTTCATCCATGAAGAGCAGACTCGTTCTAATTGGGAACGGTATGGCGGGCGTCCGATGCGTCGAGGAGATCATAGCGCTGTCGCCGGACCGTTTCGAGATTACGATCATAGGCAGCGAACCGTATACCAACTATAACCGAATCTTGTTATCCAAGGTTCTCCAAGGCAACACTTCGATTGACGATATTACCATCAATACGCAGCAATGGTACGACGAGCGCGGCATTACGCTGCATAAAGGCGAGGAAGCGGTGGCGATCAATACCGCCCTCCGGAAGGTGAAGACGTCCGCGGGCAGGGAAGTGAGCTACGACAAGCTGATTCTCGCCACGGGATCGAACCCGTTCATGCTGCCGCTGCCGGGCGCGGACAAACCGGGCGTGCTGGCGTTCCGCGATATTAAGGATTGCAACGCGCTGATGGAGGCGTCCAAAACGCACAAGCGAGCCGTCGTTATCGGGGGCGGATTGCTCGGTCTGGAAGCGGCGCGCGGTTTGCTGAACCTCGGGATGGACGTATCGGTCGTCCACATCCACGGCTATATCATGGAGCGCCAGCTGGATCGCACGGCTTCGGAAATGCTTCGCAAGGAGCTCGAGGGCCAAGGCATGCGATTCCTGCTGGAGAAACAATCCGAGCGTATCCTGGGCAGGAAGCGCGTGGAGGGGCTCCAATTCAGGGACGGCTCCCGGATCGAGACGGACCTGATCGTCTTCGCGGTCGGCATTCGGCCGAATATAAAGCTTGCCGCGGCAAGCGGCATCGAGATTAACCGCGCCATCGTCGTCAATGATTATATGGAAACGAACATCCCCGGCGTCTACGCGGTCGGGGAATGCGCGGAGCACCGGGGCATCGCCTACGGCCTCGTCGCCCCGCTGTACGAGCAAGGCAAAGTGCTCGCGAAGGCGATCTGCGGCCAGGAGACGGAAGGTTATGCCGGCTCCACGTTGTACTCCCAGCTGAAGGTATCCGGCGTCGACGTCTTCTCCGCGGGCGAGATCATGGAAACGGAGGAGACCGCGTCCCTCATGCGGTATGACGGGCTCCGCCGCACCTATAGCAAAATCACGGTCAAAGGCAACCGCATCGCGGGAGCGGTGCTGTTCGGCGATACGGCGGAAGGTACCAAGCTGCTTCGCCACATACAGGCGGGCGCCGACGTTTCGGTGCTGGAGCAAGACGCCGGCGGCGGATCCGCTTCTGGGGACGAATATGCGGCGGCCATGCCTAATGCGGAGACGGTCTGTTCCTGCAACGGCGTGACGAAAGGCGCGATCGTGTCGGCCGTCTGCGAGCAAGGTTTGCAGACGCTGCCGGAGGTGCGAGACTGCACGAGGGCTTCGAGCTCTTGCGGCGGCTGCAAGCCGATGGTGGAAGCGATCCTGGCCTATGCGCTCGCGAACGGAGCGGGCGAAGGCGAACGGAGTCAACCGATATGCGGCTGTACCGACATGGATCATGAAGAGCTGAAGTCCGCGATCCATGCAAAGGCGGGTAATCCGGCAGGCTTATCGCGAGCGGATTCGATACCCTCGGTATTGGCAAGCCTGGGCTGGAGCAAGCCGGAGGGCTGCGGCACTTGCGTGCCCGCTTTCCGATATTACGCATCATTGGCGGAATCGAGCTACGGCGCATCGCGGAAAGCGGCTTGGTTGTCCGGCCGCGAGCCGGGCGATGGCACTGCGTTTGTAGCGGCCAGCCCCGGCCTGCTGCTGGAGCGGTCCGCGCTGCGCGACTCGGCCGGGCTCGGCGAGGCGTTCGAGCGGGAGCTCGAGGGAATCGCTTTTCCCGCCAATATATCGGTCGCCGTGTCGGCAAGTCCGCTTCATCTCGCGGGGACGCTCGCCAAGGATCTCGGCCTGGCGGGCGCGCCCGGCGGCTGGGAGCTTTACATCGGCGGAAGCGACGGGCGCCGCACGGCCGGAACGGGTGGCGGATCGGGCGTCCGGCAAGGGGAGCTGCTGCTCTCCCAGCTTCAGGACGAGGAAGCGCTCGAGACCGGTCTCGCGCTGCTTCAGTGGTACCGGATGTCCGCGACTTACGGACAGTCCGTCGGCGACTGGCTCGCCGACACGGGGCTCGTCCAAATCCGGGAACGGCTGCTCCATTTGGCAAGCCGCCAGCTTCTGCTCGCGGAGCTTCGCGCGGGAGCGGCATTCGATTTTGCGGAAGACATTACGCCAGCGGGGGTGACCGGCGATGAATAATATATTGGATCAAGATCGGGCGAGCGGCTCGCCGTTCGTCATGAACACGCAATGCCCGTTCTGCAGCGTACAGTGCAAGATGCAGGTAATCGAAGAGAAAGACGACGCCGGAGCGGCTGCTTATTCGATTCGTGCCTTGCCGAACGCGGCTTCGGAAGGCCGGCTGTGCGTGAAGGGCATGAACGCTTACCAGCACGCGCTTACGGGCGAACGGCTTCTGCATCCGATGGCGAGGAAAGGCGACCGGATGGTGCAGATCTCTTGGGAAGAGGCGTACACGCTGATCGGTGAGCGGTTCAGAAGCTCGCAGCAGCTGCATGGCCGCGACAGCATCGGCGTATACGGCGGCGGCTCGCTGACGAACGAATCGGCGTATTTGCTCGGCAAGTTCGCCCGCGTGGCGCTGCAGTCCAAGTATATCGACTACAACGGGCGCTTCTGCATGTCGGCGGCGGCTTCCGCCGGCAACAAGGCGTTCGGCATCGACCGCGGCCTGACGAACGCGCTAGCGGATATTCCGCTCGCGAAGTGCATCATTCTGGCCGGCACGAATATC
Organism: Paenibacillus sp. LHD-117; assembly: GCF_030929555.1. Taxonomy (GTDB): domain Bacteria; phylum Bacillota; class Bacilli; order Paenibacillales; family Paenibacillaceae; genus Pristimantibacillus. The sequence continues at coordinate 36,931 of NZ_JAVFVT010000054.1, forward strand.
GCCGAATGCCAGCCGACGCTTATGCCGTATTTTACGAGGGCGAAGGAGAACGGCTCCTATCTGATCGTCATCGATCCGCGCGAGACGGCGACGGCTCAGCTTGCGGACCTTCATCTGAAGGTCAAGCCGGGCATGGATGCGGCACTGACGAACGGCATGCTGAAGGCGGTGCTGGAAGCCGGGCTGACGGACGAGGCGTTCCTCGCGAAGCGGACGAGAGGCTTTGATGACGTGAAACGCCATATCGAATCGCTCGACATGGCCGACATCGCGGAGATGACGGGCGTGAGCGAAGAGGAGATCCGGGCGGCGGGCAAAGCGTTCGGGGAAGCGGCGACCGGCATGGTGTTCACGGCGAGAGGCGTGGAGCAGCAGACCGACGGCTACATGTCCGTGCGCAATTTGCTGAATCTGACCCTGGCGACGGGCAAAATCGGCCGTCCCGGCTGCGGGTACGGAGCGGTGACCGGCCAGGCGAACGGTCAGGGCGGACGGGAGCACGGCCAGAAGGCCGACCAGCTTCCCGGCTATCGGATGATCGACAATCCGGAGCATCGCGCTTATGTAGCAGGCGTATGGGGCATCGAGCCGGAGGAGCTTCCGGGCAAAGGCGTCTCTGCTTATGAAATGATGGAGAAGGTGCATGCCGGCGAGATCAAGACGTTGTTCGTCATGGGCTCGAACCCGGTCGTCTCCAATCCGAACGCCAACTTCGTCGAGGAAGGGCTTCGGAAGCTGGATTTTCTCGTCGTGGCGGATATGTTCGTCTCGGAGACGGGCCGAATGGCGGATCTGCTGCTCCCTGTTACGGCTTATTTGGAAAACGAAGGCACGATGACGAATCTGGAAGGGCGCGTGCTGCTGCGCGAGGCCATGCGGCCGAGCCCAGGCGAGGCGCGCCATGATTGGCGGGTGTTGTGCGAGATCGCGGAGGAGCTGGGCCGAGGCCGTTGGTTCGACTATGGCAAGGCGGAAGATATTTTCGAGGAGCTGCGACTGGCGAGCAAAGGCGGGATAGCGGACTACTACGGCATTACGTACGATAGGCTGAGGCGGGAGGAAGGCATCTACTGGCCTTGCCCTTCCGTGGACCATCCGGGCGCCAAGCGGCTGTTCGAGGAACGATTCGCGCATGCGGACGGCAAAGCCGAGCTTATTCCGGTGGAGAACCACTTCCCGAAGGAAATGACGGACGGAGAGTATCCGCTGTTCTTGACGACGGGAAGGGTGCTGACGCATTATTTGACCGGCGTGCAGACCCGCCGGAGCCCGTCGCTCGCTTCACGGGACGTGGAATCGTTCGTCGAGCTGCATCCCGCGACCGCCCGCAAGCTGCGGATCGGCGACGGCGAGCTCGTGACGGTCGCTTCCCGCAGGGGCAGCATCGTCCTCCGCAGCCGCTATTCGGCGAAGATTCGCCAAGACACCGTCTTCGTCCCGATGCATTGGGGCGATACGCAGAGCGTCAACAAGCTGACGCACGAAGCGCTCGACCCAACCTGCCGCATGCCGGGCTTCAAGGTATGCGCGGTGCGCGTGGAGGCACTGTACTAACGCGGCATGCGCGGCGGCGAACTGCAGCACGATCAGGCAACAGCGGCTTCATTCGCGCAAGCTGCGCTATCCGAAAACGATCCTTTTGATAAATTCAAACCATTTGTTCCTCTTGCGGATTTGCGACCCGATGAGAACAAATGGTTTTTTGTTTTTTAGCGGATTGGAAGAGATTCACAAAATCATTACGTGACGATACTGAGAAAATCGCCTAAACTCAAGAAATAATGTCATTATTTCCAGATTCATGACGCATCCAAGATAAGTCACATCGTTTTAAAGCGAGCGATATTAAAGGAGGATGTAACATTGGTGAAGGGTAAACAGGCCGTTTGGAAGGACATTATCGATTGCGGTCGCGGCGGGTATCGTATCGTTGCCGTTCTCCGCTATGGCAGCGACGGAAGGCGGGGCCAAGGTACAGCTTCGGATTATGGAAACGACAGATTTGCATGTGAACATGGTGAATTACGATTATTTTGCGGACAAGCCTACCGACGAGTACGGCTTCGCCAAGACGGCGACGCTGATCAAGCAGGCGCGCCAAGAAGCGGCCAACAGCCTGTTATTCGACAACGGCGATCTGATTCAGGGTAACCCGCTCGGCGACTACGTTGCGACGGTCGATCCGCTTCAGCCGGGGGAGACGCATCCGGTTTACAAGGCGATGAACCTGCTTGACTACGACGCTGGCAACATCGGCAACCACGAGTTCAACTACGGTCTTGATTTCTTGAATCATTCGCTTGCGGGCGCCGATTTCCCATACGTGAACGCGAACGTCTACGTTGAGGACGGCGACGGGAACGAGTCGAACGACAAGAACCTGTTCACGCCTTACCTGATCCTCGACAAAGAAGTGAAGGACGAAGCGGGCAAGGCGCATCAACTGAAGGTTGGCGTCATCGGTTTCGTGCCGCCGCAGATCATGTTGTGGGACAAGGCGAAGCTCGAGGGCAAGGTCGTTGCGAAGGATATCGTGAGAACGGCCGAGAAATTCGTTCCCGAGATGAAGGAGAAAGGCGCGGACATCATTATCGCGATTCCGCATTCCGGCTTCGTGGACATACCGCAAGCGGACAACCTCGAAAACTCGGTCCTGTATTTGAGCAAGGTGAAGGATATTAACGCGATTCTGTTCGGCCATGCGCATAAAACGTTCCCGGACGCATCGTTCGAGGGCAAGCCGGGGGTTGACCTGGTCAAGGGAACGATCAACGGCGTGCCGGCGGTCGAGCCCGGTTATTGGGGCAACCAACTCGGCGTGATCGACTTGACGCTGGAGCAGGCGGACGGCGAATGGGCCGTGGTCGACTCGGCGGTCTCGGTGAAGCAGATCTACGACAAGGCGAACAAAAAGCCGCTCGTCGAAGCCGACCAAGACGTGCTGGACGCCGTGGCGGAGGATCACAAGCATACGCTTGACTACGTGCGCGGTCCGGTAGGCAAGACGACGGCTCCGATCAACAGCTGGTTCGCACTAGTACAGGATGACCCATCCATTCAAATCGTCACCAACGCGCAGAAGTGGTACGTCGAGCAGCATTTGAAAGGGACCGATTACGAGGGCATTCCGGTGCTGTCGGCCGGCGCTCCGTTCAAGGCGGGAGGCAGGCAAGGCCCGAGCTACTACACCGACATTCCGGCCGGCGATATCGCCATCAAGAACGTCGCGGACTTGTATCTGTACTCCAATACGGTTAACGCGGTGCTTATTAACGGCGCGGAGCTGAAGGAATGGCTGGAATGGTCGGCGGGACAGTTCAACCGGATCGATCCGGCCAAAAAGGAGAAGCAGGCTTTAATCAATTACGATTTCCCGACGTACAACTTCGACGTCATCGACGGCGTAACGTATCAAATCGACGTATCGAAGCCGGCCAAATACGATGCCGCCGGAGCGATCGCCAATGCGGGATCCAGCCGTATCGTAAACCTGAAGTTCGAAGGCAAGCCAATCGATCCGGCCCAAAAATTTGTCGTTGCGTCGAATAACTACCGCGCGACCTCCAGCAAGCTTGCGAATCCGGACGGCAAGCGCATCATTCTGGCGTCGCCGGATGAGAACCGCCAGGTCGTCATCGACTATATTCGTTCGTTCAAAACGATCAATCCGACGGCCGACGGCAACTGGTCGCTCGCGCCGCTGAACGACAAGGTCAACGTGACGTTCCAAACGTCGCCGGCCGCCAAAAATTCGGATGAGTCGCTTCAAATGTTGTCCTATATCGGGAACACGGCGGACGGTTATGCCGAGTTTAAGCTGAACTTGGCCGCGCCGACCGCGGTAAAGCCGAAGCCCGAGCCGAAGCCCGAACCGAAGCCCGAGCCGAAGCCAGAGCCAAAACCCGAGCCAAAGCCGGAGCCGAAGCCCGAGCCAAACCCCGAGCCAAAGCCCGAACCGGCCGCGGACATCGTCTACACGGTGAAAAAAGGCGACACGCTCTGGCACATCGCGAAGCGCTACGGCACGACATGGCAGAAGCTGGCCGAATACAACAAGCTCAAAAATCCGGATCTGATTTTCATCGGTCAAAAAATCCGCATCCCGGTTGGAAAATAGCTCTAAGCCCAAAAACGCTCCCTGCTTGAATGAGGTGCACCCCTTAGAATAGACATTGGAAAAACCCCTGGTTATTCCGATGAATTCTGAGGTGCACCCCTTAGAATAGACATTGGAAAAACCCCTGGTTATTCCGATGAATTCTAGGGGGTGTATTTTTTATGGCGAATAAAGGACAGAAGTTTAAGTCATATACAGAGGAAGAC
>NZ_JAVFVT010000055.1 GCF_030929555.1 Paenibacillus sp. LHD-117
CACGCACCTCGCTAAGCTAGCGGGGTGAGTACTTCCGCATGTTCCAGCGTCTCCTCGTCAAGTAAAAAGTCTCCAGACAATTTCATATCTAAAAAAAGTGGGGTTTCCCAACAGCCTGAAATATGCATCATTTCCCCCGGTAACTAAACGTACGAGTCGACAATCCTGCAAAATTGCATCTTTTCAGCCACAAATCGAACACATTGGCTCCTACAAGCGCTAAAATAATGTACAATTGCAGCAATCCATCCTCCTCGACTTTGCGCGATCGTGAAATGATGCATTTTTGCATCATTTCACGCTAGATTAAGGGAAGCCGCCATACTGGGATTTTCCTCAATTGCTCTTTCCCGCTAGTCCAAACAGAACGGCTTCAAGCCGAGCGGCAGCGGCTTCGGACGTTCGCAGCTGCTCTTCATGACGTAATGAGCGCCTTGCTCGGACGCGTCGTGGAAGCCGTGCATCGCTTCGAGCACATGGTAGGCAAGCTCTCCGTTCGCGCGGTGCTTGCGGCCCGTCTGGATCGCCTTCGCCATGTCGGCAGCGCCGACGCCGCGCGCGTTCTCGGCGTAGCCGTGAGTCAACGGAATCGTCGACCATTCCTTCGCGCCGGCTCGGCTAACCCGAATCTCCCCGCCGAAGTTGTTCGGATCGGGCACGAGGAGCGTGCCTTCGCTGCCATACACTTCGATGCGCGGCAGCGTAGAGCCGCCTTTCGCGTCGAAGCTCGTCAGAATCGTGCCGATCACGCCGGACGCGAAGTCCATGACGCCCGCGATATGCGTCGGCACCTCCACCTGCACCTTCTGACCGTATTTCGGCTGGCTCGTAATCGTCCGCTCCGGATAGGAGATCCGCGCGGAGCCCGTTACTCTCGTCATCGGTCCCAGCATCGCCACAAGTGCGGTCAAGTAATATGGACCCATGTCGAACATCGGTCCGCCGCCCTTCTGGTAATAAAACTCGGGAGACGGATGCCAGCTTTCATGCCCGCCGCCTACCATGAACGCGGTCGCGCCGATCGGCGTGCCGATCCAGCCGTCCTCGATCAGCTTAATGCAGGTTTGGATGCCGCCGCCAAGGAACGTGTCCGGCGCGCTGCCGACGTAAAGCCCCTTCTTGGCCGCGAGCGTAAGCACTTCCTGAGCCTCTTCTCTCGTCACCGCAAAAGGCTTCTCCACGTAAGCATGTTTGCCCGCTTCCAGCGCGCGCAAATTGACGGACGCGTGCGCCTGCGGAATCGTCAGGTTGATGACCATATCGATCTCCGGATCCGCCAGCATCTCCTCCACCGAATAACCGCGAACGCCGTATTGCTCACCTTTCGCCTTGGCCCGCTCCACGTCGAGATCCGCACACGCCACGATTTCCATCGCGTCGAATTTGCTGCCGTTCTCGAAGTAAATGCCGCTGATGTTGCCCGTTCCGATAATGCCCGCTTTAATCTTCTCCATGTTCTCCCCATCCCTCTATCCTTCGAATCTAAACGGCGCGGGTTTGCCAGTGCCGTTCGCGACAGCTTCGTTAAAGCTGGTTATCTTGCATCCCCGTATAGACAGCTTCCCCGGCCACCAACGACTTCTCGGCTTCCGCCTTGCCGTCCGCGCACCAGAGGAAGCCGCGGCGCATGAGCTCCATGACGACCGGGATTTCCATAATGTTCGCTTGATGCCCCAGCGAGTTGTAATAGACACGGCCGCGTCCCCAGCGTTTCGTCCAAACGACCGGCATATCGACCGCTTTGTTATACGCGTGCGGGCCTGGCGTGATCGGGAATCTCGTCGTCGCCAGCACTTCCACGGCCGGATCGACATGCAGGTAATATTGCTCCGAGCTCACTTCGAAATCGCCGATGCCTTCCGTCAGCGCGCTCGTGGAATTACATATGTTAACGGTGTAATGAACACCGTCATTCCCCGGATGGGCCACCCACTGCCCGCCCGTCATGAACTGCCAGTCCACGTTCTCCCGGAACGCGTCGCACATGCCGCCGTGGCTGCCCGCCAAACCTACGCCGCTTTGCACGGCCGCCGATACGTTATCGACCAGCTTCTGGTCGATGCGCCCCATCGTCCACAGCGGGATGATTAGATCGAGCGACTTCAGCTTCTCCGCTTCCGCGAACGCCTCCAACGTGTCGCTCACTTCAACCTCGAACCCTTCCGCTTCCAGCTGGCCGCGGAAAATCGCCGCTACCTCCTCCGGTTGATGGCCCAGCCATCCGCCCCATACGATTAACGCTTTTCTCATCCGTTCTCCGCCTCCTATAGTTCGTTAATCGATACCCATCTGCGTTCCGCGATGGAACGGTCCACCGCTTCCAACACCTCTTGACATTTGACCCCGTCCACGAAATTCGGCACGGGCTGGCGATCCTCGCCGATCGCCGCCATCAGCTCCAGCACCTCGTGCGTGAACGTATGCTCGTAACCGATGGTGTGTCCCGCCGGCCACCAAGCGTCCATGTAAGCATGCGCGCCATCCGTGGCCAGCACGCGACGGAAACCTTGCACATCCTCGGCATCGTCCGTGAAGTAGACTTGAAGCTCGTTCATCCGTTCGAAGTCGAACTTGATGCTGCCTTTGCTGCCGTTGATTTCGAAAGCGTTCGTGCAACGATGCCCCGCGGCGAATCTCGTCGCCTCGAAGCTGCCCAGCGCGCCGTTCTCGAAGCGAGCCATAAACACGGTCGCGTCGTCCACCGTCACGTCGCCCATCTCTTCGCTGCCTCCGCCTTTCGCGCTTAATCCCGTCATGGCCGCGGCGACCGGACGCTGCTTGACGAACGTCTCGTTCATGCCGATCACTTCGCCGAATTCGCCGACCAGGAACCTTGCCATGTCAATGACATGCGCGCCTAGGTCGCCATGCGAGCCGGAGCCAGCGATTTCCTTCTGCAGCCGCCATACGAGCGGGAAGGAAGGATCCAGGATCCAGTCTTGAAGAAACACGCCGCGGAAGTGATAAATCTTGCCTAGCCTGCCTTCGCTAATGAGCTTCTTCGCGAGCTGGACCGCCGGGGCGAACCGGTAGTTGAACCCGACCATATGTTTGACGCCGGCCTTCTCGGCCGCCTCCAGCATCTCGCGGGAATCCTCGAGCGTTAAGGCAAGCGGTTTCTCGCAAAAAATATGTTTGCCCGCTTCCGCCGCGGCAAGCGCGATCGCCTTATGAGCGTCGCTCGGGGCGTTTATGTCGATGAGATCGATGTCGTCGCGTTTCACGAGCTCCTTCCAATCCGTCACCGCGTTCTCCCAGCCGAACTGCGCGCGTGCCTGCTCGAGGCCTTCCGGGTCGCGCCCGCAGATCGCTTTCATCTCCGGCTGAACGGACTTCGGGAAAAACATCGGCAGCGCGCGGTACGCGTTGCTGTGCGCCTTGCCCATAAATTTGTAGCCGACCATGCCTACTCTCACTTTTGCCATAACGAACAACCGCCTCTCATGAAATGGTATGGGATTTAGGACGTTTCTCTCGGGACCAAATGGACGGGCAGCATCGCATCGCCGCCCGAAGCCGCGTGACCGGACTGCCGATCCGCGTCCAGCAGCATCTCGGCCGCCAGCTTGCCCATCTCGTAGAAGGGGACCGCGACGGTCGTCAGACGCGGGCTAATAATGCGGGAGCCGTCGGAATCGTCGTAGCCGACCAGGCCGTAATGGAGCGGCGCTTCGAACCCTTGCTCCTTCAGCCCTTGCAGAAGGCCGATCGCCATCCGGTCGTTGGCCGCGAACACCGCGTCGATCCGGCCGCCGCGGATCGCCTCGCCGATGATCGGCGCAAGCAAGTATCCGCTCTTCCGGCTATAGTTGCCTTGGAACATCAGGCCGTCGTCCAACGCCATCCCGTTATCCGAAAGTGCGGACGCGTATCCTTCCAGCCTGTCCATGCTGTTCGAATAACGGCCGGGGCCGTTCAGGAACGCGATACGCTTCCGTCCTTGCCGGAGCAAATGCTCCACGGCAAGCTTGCTGCCGGAGACATGGTCCGCGTCGACGCTTGGGAACGGATAACCTTCGAACCGTTGGTTGACGAGACAGAACGGATACTCGGCTTCGGCTAATTCCGCCAACGCTTCACGTTCTTCCGCCACATCCTGCGAGCCCAGCATAATGCAGGCGTCAACCTTTTGCTTGCGGAACAGCCCAGCGTAATCGCGCGAATCCCCGGGTTCCTGGAAGATGAGCAGCAGGTCGTACCCGAACCTCTTCGCGGCTTCGCCGATCCCGCTTAAGATCTCCGAGAAATAATAAGTGGAGAACAGATGCACCTTCGGCACGGACGGCAAGATCACGCCGATATTGCCGCTCTTCCGTCTCGCGAACTGCTGCGCCAGCGCGCTCGGCACGTAACCGACCTCCGCTGCTGCCCGGAGCACCCGCTGCTTCGTTTCCTCCTTAATCGGTCCCACGTTGTTCAACACCCTGGAGACAGTCGCCTCCGACACGCCCGCCAGCCTCGCCACGTCTTTCCTGCTAATGATACCTGCCTCCCAGCTCGAACGGCTCTTGCCCGTCTATTGTTGTTGGTTTCTAGTTGTAAAACTAAAATTTTCATCAAAATAATGTACACGCGTACATTATGGCATGAAACCGTTTTAGCGTCAATCGCTTCGCCACAAAAAAAGTGTAAACGCCGCACGGCTCATTGCTGCTTCCGATATTCGCCCGGCGCCATCCCCATTCGGCCCCGGAACGCCTTCGAAAAATGATGGATATCCGAAAATCCGCAGTAAGCCGCAATTTTCTCTTGCGACAACGCGCTTTCGCGCAGCAGCTCGCAGGCATGGTTTACCCGCATATCAAGCAAAAATTGATGCGGGGTCATGCCGTATTGCATTTTGAATAACTCGTTGAATCGGGATACCGACATATTCGCGCGTTTGGCCATATCGGCCACGCCGACGGGATCGCTCAAGTGGAAGGACAGGTATGAGGTCACCCAGCTAAGCGCGGCGGGAGCCGATTTGGAAGCCGGTACGCCCGGGGCATACTGTTCCATGATCATGACGACGATTTCCGATAGACCCGTTTGCGCCTTCAACTGCATGACGGGATCCGGATGTTGCCACCACTCCACCACTTTCAGAAACGTATTCCGGAATTTGATCTCGTTGTCCAGCTTGAGCTTCACCGGAATTTTGGCTTCCGCCAGCTCGTCCAATCTCGGCTGCAGCAGATGCGAATACGCGGACAAATTCGTCTGGCCTGCTCTTGTCGGGAAACTTTCCTCCCTTTGGGCATGATAAAAGATATCGAAATGCGCGAACGGCGTCACCGTATTCGTCAGTCCCTCCAACCTGTTCAAGCTGTTCGGCTGGATGAAGCAGATATCTCCTTTACCCATTCGGTAGGCTTTGTCGTCCACTTCGAAACAACAATCGCCTTCCTGAACGTAGATGAGCAAATAATCCAATAACCTTCGCTCCGGCATAACCCATGGCTTTCGCACCGCGAAGTCGCATTGGCGAATATAAGGAACGACCGGCATCCGGTTTATCGTTTCAGTTAATTTCTGCATTGTCTCGTCTTCCTTCCCACAATTGCGCCAGTTGCTTCAACTATACCATGCCAAGCATCCTTTTTCGTTGTTTTTGACAAATTTGCAGAAGACTTTGACAAAGCATATTTTCGACTTCCGATTTATGATATAACTATCGTTCTCATCCAATTTAAAGCCAAGGGGTGTAATAAACTTGATAGATATTACAAAACTGATGCAACAATTGCAAGGCGATTACCCGCTTACCGAAGAGCAAACGAAAAAATATCAAGAGGATGGCCACATCTTTTTGACAAACGTAGCAAGTCCGGAGGAAATCACATACTACGAGCAGGAGATTTCGTCCATCGTGATGGAGCTGAACTATCATAACAAGCCGGTATCCGAACGGGATACGTACGGCAAAGCTTTTATCCAAATCGGCAATGTATGGGAAAAGAGCGAAGAGGTGAAACGATTTGTTATGGCAAGGCGTTTCGCCAAGATCGCCGCGGACTTGATGGGCGTGGAGGGCGTGCGCATTTATCACGACCAAGCGTTGTTCAAGGAACCGGGAGGCGGCCATACGCCATGGCATCAAGACCAAATTTATTGGCCGCTCGATACGGACAAAACGATTACGATGTGGATGCCGCTTGTTCCGATCCCGCAAGAGGTCGGCACGATGACGTTTGCGTCGGGGACGCACAAGCTCGGATACGTCAATAAGCAGGTCATCTCCGACGAATCGCACAAGACGCTCGGCCAATTCATTGAAGCGAAGGGCATTCCACAGGTGAACTACGGCGCCATGGCCGCGGGAGACGCAACCTTCCACTCCGGCTGGACGATGCATTCCGCGCCGGGCAATCCGACGGAGCATATGCGCAAGGTGATGACCGTCATCTATATCGCGGACGGGATTCAAGTAGCCGAACCGGACAGCAAAGCGCGTGAAGGCGACATGAAATCATGGTTCCCCGGCTGCAAGCCCGGCGATCCGGCGGCGAGCGTCCTGAACCCGTTGCTTTATCATCGCAATGCATAGAAGCAAAAACGAAGGCGTACGGCAGTCATCCCAGATGACTATCGCACGCCCTTTTTGTGTTCGATATTCATTCGTACTACTTCATAATCTCCGTCAACCAATCGTATATTTGTTTGATGCCGTTACCGGGATCGAATTCGCTCATCCGTTCCGCATAAAAATGCCGATTGCCGTACACGTTCATCGTTTGCTCCAGAAGCGAGTCCGGCGTCAGCTCTTCCTCCGGCAGCACTTCGGCATACCCCATGGATCGGAACGACTCGGCGTTCAGCAGCTGATCTCCCCTGCTCTGGCCTTTCGTCAGCGGAATGAGCAGCATCGGCTTCCGAAGCGCCAGAAATTCGAAGATGGAATTCGAGCCGGCGCGCGAGATAACCATGTCCGCCGCGGCCAGCAGATGGGGAAGCTCGTCGCTGACGTACTCGAACTGTCTGTAGTGGCCCGATTCGAGCTTCGGCTCCACGCCGCCTTTGCCGCAGAGATGGATAATTTGGAAGCGGCTCGTTAGCGGAGAGAGCTGCTTCCTGACAGCTTCGTTAATCCGTCTCGCACCCAAGCTGCCGCCCATAATGAGCAGAATCGGCTTGTCGCGCCGGAAGGAGCAGAGCTCTCTGCCGCGCTCCGCCCGTCCCTGCATCAGCTCATTCCGAATGACGGGGCCTATGTATCGGCTCTTACCGGGCGCGATCGCCTTCGAGGTTTCCGGGAACGTCGTGCAGATGCCCGAAGCGAACGGCGCCGCGATCCGGTTGGCCAGTCCCGGCGTAATATCCGATTCATGGATGAGCACGGGAACCCGGTTCAGCCATGCCCCGATGACGACCGGCACGGAGACGAAGCCGCCTTTGGAGAACACGACGTTCGGTTTTTGTTTGCGAATAATGCGATAAGCCTGAAGGAGACCTCCGACCACCTTAAAAGGATCCTTGACGTTGTTCCAGTCCAAATATCTTCTCAGCTTCCCGGTCGCGATCGGCCAATAATGAACCTCCGGCAGCTCCTCGATTAATTTGCGCTCGATGCCGCCCACCGATCCGATATACTCGATCGACCAGCCTTCCTGCCGAAAATGCGGGATAAGCGCAAGATTCGCCGTCACATGGCCCGCCGAACCTCCGCCGGTAAACAGTATTTTTTTCATTCGCCGCCAAACCTCCATTCACGTTCCCATTCATTATACTTTCGTCATGGAAAAATAGCACGGGTCATCCTGCCGATGTTCACGGGGACAAACAAAAAAGAACCCCCCGCTAAACGGGAGGCCCTGCTTGGTTATCCTTGCTGCATCAGGCTCGCGACGATGGCATCCGTGGGAAGCGTAAGCAGCGCGTGCAGAATCGCTGCTTCTTCCTGGCGGTTCAACGCCTTTTTGGAGAAGTAGTCGAATGCCCCGTTCTCCGCAACCTTCACCTCGGGACCCATGATGCCGAGCTTCGTAATCATCTTCACGGCCGGGATCGCCCAATCGTCCGTGTCGCCTTCAAGCTTTACCGATTCGAACAGCTCTGCCGGATATTGCGGAGCAAGCGCGCGCCAGATCATGACTGCGGCTTCCTGCCTTGTGATGGCGCGGTCCGGCTTGAATTCGCCCGCGTTCGCACCCTTGACCAAACCTAATTCGAAGGCTTGTTGGACATATGCTGCGGCGGGATGACCTTTCAAATCTTTGAATGCGGGTTCGTCAGCGACGCTGCCCTTCAATCCGCTGATCTCCATCACATGCCGCACGAACTCCCCGCGGGTCACCGCCTCATTCGGGCCGAATTCGGCCTCCGCGTCATTCGCGATGTACCCAAGCGATTGAAGCGCATGAACGGCCGCAGCATAAGGATGGTTTGCCGGAATATCGGCATAGCCCTCCGGTTGCTCGCCTTTCTTCGCATAGCCGAAAGGATTCAAATACGGTTCCTTCATATAGACCTCAGAACCTTCCGCCCCTGTCCGGAACGCCGTGAATTTCCCCGTCAAGCTGTCGACGAACAGATGATCATCCACTTGCTTCAAATTGCGGGGGCCGAGGAAAGCGTCCGAGATGACAAGGCTGCCTTCGGCATCCGGGCCAAGGGTAGATACGATCGAACGCATCCTTAGGTCGGCGTAAACGCCGCTAAATCTCTCAAGTTCTTTGGCGGAATAAGGCTTGAACGTTTCGTCCAGCTCCGCGGCTTTGGCGATATCCGGGAAGAACTTCGAGATAAACGCCGGATAGAAGAGGTCGCGGAGAGCCCCAAGCTTGTTATAGGTTAGGAAAACACCCGTCTTTTGCTCCGGAATCATGAATAGTAGAGAGCTGGTGCCGATCACGTCACCCGCCTTCGTAATGACCTCGGTGCTGCTCCCGGCTCCCTGCAGCTGCATGGGCGCTTCGAAGCCATAGGTCGTGTCCGGCAGCAGCGGATGGGCGGAGGAACGGTATTTCTCCATCTCATCGACCGTAGCTTGCGCGAGAATGCGACCCTGGGACGTTGCTCCGCCGTTCAGGAACGCCTTCATGAATTCCCCCACATCCTCTGCCGTAGCGAACATGCCGCCTTGCGGAAGCACAGTGGGATTGATGGCGTACAGCTCGTGCTTGTTATTGTCCGGTCCGTATTCCGACACCAAGTTGTCTTTCAGCTTGCCTTGCAGAAGAAACCCGCTGGAATCCATGCCGAGCGGCTCGAAAATTTGTTTGTCCATGTACGTCTCGAACGGCATGCCGCTTACGTTCTGCACGATTAGGCCTTGCAGCATCGAAGCGAAGTTATCGTACATGTAAGAGCTGCCCGGCTCCCTGACAACGGGAGGCATATGTTCGCGAACGTAATCTTCCAGCTCTACGACCCGATCGAGGTCCGTATGTATGTCTTCCGGAAGCGGATCGCGAATTTCGAATCCGGTCGTGTGCGTCAACAAGTGTTCGATCGTCACGGGATTATCGAACGGGTTGTCGAACGCCAAATCCTCCACGTACTTTGTAAAATCGTCTTGAAGCCCGACTTTGCCTTGCTCCACGAGCTGCATGAGCGCGGTCGCGGTGAAGGATTTGGACACCGAAGCAATTCGGAACACGCTCGATGCCGGGTCTACTTTTTGTTTCGACTCCAGATCGGAATAGCCGTAACCACGCTGAGCGATCGTCTCCCCATCCTTCACGATGACGACGGAGGCCCCGACATACAGCTGTTTGGCTTGCTCGGATGAGAAAAACTCATCCAAAAATTTCGTTGCGTTTTCGGCATTCAACGTTTGTGCGGCAGGCACGGCTGCCGTTTCCGCGGGAGCCGCATAAGCGGCAGGCGCCAGCAGACTGAAGGCCAGAGAGGACATGACGAGCGTTTTGGTCCATTGGGATGGTTTCATAAGACGATTAAAAAGTTTCAATCCCTGTTTCACTCCATTTCCGAATAGGTATAAACCGCCTTCCTAATACGGAAATAATAGGATAATAGTTTCGTAAATTTGGAAGAAAAAAAACCGACGGCAATCTTTCCGCCATCGGCTCTTTGCATTCGCTTTATTTGGCGCTCAAGCTATCCACGACATCCTTCAGCAGCATGTAAACGTCGCCGTTCGTCAGCTTGTTGCGGTCCTTGATCGTATTCAGCGTTTCCGCCTTGACGAGCCCGTTCATAAGCACGTCAAGCGCTTTGGCCGGAACGGCTTCGCCTTCGACCGCCAGGACGAGCGTGTAAGCCGCTTGATCGAGCGTGAGCGGGATCGAAGTCGAATCGGCTTCCGACAGGTCTTTGATCGCCGGGGTTGCCGGATTCGCGAAGACGTTCGGGTATACTCTGGCTGCACTCGTCAAATTCTGCACTAACCGCTTCGGATTGGATTCTTCGTCCAATTTGAAGTCGTTCTTGTAAGCGCCTTGGGAAATGCCCATGCTAACCGCCAGCTTCAATCCTTCATAAGCCGGATGGCTAATGAACGGATACGGCTCGAGCTCCGGAGGCGTAAGCACCATGCCCTGCTCGGTTAGTCTTTCCTTCAGCGTAACGATCAACGCGTCGGAAGCCGACAATTCGCGTAGTTTAACGCCTTCTTCGATCGCGAGTTTCACTGCTGCGCCCGCCGCTTGCGCCGTCGCCATGCCAAGCGGCACAACGCGCGCGCTGCCATGCGGCAGCGTGTCGAAGCTGGCCGAACGCCCGACGACGAGCAAGCCGTCGATCTCTTGCGGCACCAGCGTACGGAACGGAACGCCGTAGAACTTCGGATCCATCAGGACGGCCCCGCGGTCAGCAGGGGACGTGCTTTGAATGTCGACCGGATAAGAGCCGAACGCGATATCGTCCGGATGCGACTGCTGCTCCAGCAAATCCGTCATGCTTAGGCGATATTCGCCGATGATATGGCGGGTTTCGCGGATATACAGCTCCGGAGCGATCTCTCCCAATTCGACCGGTTCAAGCTCCGGATAAAGTGATTTTAAATAATCGATCATAAGCGGGATTTCTTTGCGCGCGATTTCATATGCCTTCGCGATAGAGGCTTGATCGAACGGATCCACCCCGAAGATCTGAACGGCGTTGATGAGCGCCGTATCATTGTTTTGGCGTCCGACGTTGAGGCCGCGCGTACGGATGCGCTCCGGGTTCGTGGAGGGGTATTCCCACATTTCCTTGAAGCCCCATGCGCTTTCTTCGTTGGCTCCCGTACCATCATCGTCGTCTTTGTTCAACCGGTCGCTAATGGCCTTCCATACGTCAGGCGTTACGTTAACCAATTGATAGACTGGCGTAACAGCCATCAGCGATTTGGTATCGCCGATATCCTCGCGGCCGAACGTGAACTTAGCTCCTGCGGCGGCCGCGAAGTCCGCGTCCTGCGTCGCGTCGATGACCGCTTCGGCGGTCACTTCGACGACCGTGCCATCGGCGGCTGTCAGCTTCGCGCCCGTCACGTTTGCTGTACCTTCTCCATTCGTTATGACGGGCTCGATGCTCACCATGCCGAGACGCACATCGATGTTTTCCTCGGACTCTACCAACTTGTGGAAAGCGTTCGTAGCGGTCATAATATCAAACGAATCGCCTTCGATTTGATCGAACCATTCTTTGAAAATACCTTTGTTATAATAGTCGACTTCGTCTGGGGCCCGGTTCATGTCCAAGCTGTTCAACCAGCCGACGGTGAACAAGCCGCCTAATACTTCGCGGTTTTTGCCGTCGACGAGCAGCGTCTTCAGTCCGTTGCGAGCGGCGGAAACAGCGGCCGCTACCCCTTCCGGATCGGTGCCTACGACAACGACGTCGTAATGCTCCTTCAGATCCTCTACCGAAACCTGCGGAATATCTTTAACTTCCGTCACGGGCGTCGTGCCCTCATTGTCTTTGTCCTGTAATTGACCTACGTAAAATAATCCCGAAATAATGATCAGCAATAGTCCGAATGTCAACAAAATAATTGGCGTACGGTTTTTCATGCCTTCTCTCCTACACTCCCTTTCTCTATCTATCCCAACTATTATAGTCTAGTATCTAGCGGGACACAACGAAAGAGAGGGAGTTTCATAGAGTTGCCACCGTTTCCAGCGCGCAAAAAACCTCCCTCGGGCCGAATGCAGGCCCTGGGAGGATGGTCGATTGTAGCTTATGGAGCCGTCTCCAGAAACTTGGAGGTCGGGTTTTTGTCGATGGCCGTGCGCATCGCGTATTCGTTCTCGAACAGGGCGACGTAATTGCCCTTCTTGTCCTTCACGAGCGTCGAGTTGATCCGGAACTTGGACGGGTCGATCTTTTCGTCCACGATCCAGCGCGCGAATTGGAACGTCATCCGGTGCAACTGGATATCGACGCCGTATTCCGCTTTCATGCGATGCTCGAATACCTCGAACTGCAGATGACCTACGACGCCCAGAATCGTTTCGTCGAAGTTGCCGGTCGAAAAGAACATCTGAATGGTGCCCTCTTCCGTCAGCTGGTCCAGACCTTTCTGGTATTGCTTATGCTTCAAGGCGTTCTTCACGGTTACCTTGGCGAAAATCTCCGGCGAGAACGTCGGCAGCTCGTCGAACTCGATCTCCATGCCTTGCGACAAAGAATCGCCGATCCGGAAGATGCCCGGATCGAACAATCCGACGATGTCGCCGGGATACGCCATTTGGACGATATCGCGATCCTGGGCCAGGAACTGCTGCGGCTGGGAGAGCTTGATCTCCTTCTTGTTCCGGACATGCTTAACGGCCATCCCGCGCTCGAACCGGCCCGAGCAGATGCGTAGGAACGCGATGCGGTCTCGGTGCGCCGGATTCATGTTCGCCTGAATCTTGAACACGTAGCCGCTGAATTTCTCGCTCGTCGGTTCAATCGGTCCCGTCGTGCTATTGCGAGACGTTGGCTTCGGCGCCAATTGCAGGAAGTTCTCCAGGAACGTCTGCACGCCGAAATTGTTGACGGCGCTGCCGAAGAAAATCGGCGTGAGCTCGCCCGCGCGGACTTTTTCGTAATCGAACGGGTCGCCCGCGACGTCGAGCAGCTCCAAATCCTGAATAAGCTGATCCGTCAAATAATCGCCCGCCATCTCGCGGATGATCGAATCGTTATAATCGTCGACCTTGCGCACTTCGATTGTGGAATGGTCGTTGCCTTGGAACAGCTCGACCTGCGTCTTCATCCGGTCATAGACGCCGCACAGCTCTCGGCCCATGCCGATCGGCCAGTTCATTGGAACGGAGCGAATGCCTAACACTTGCTCCAGCTCCTCCATCAGCTCGAACGGGCTTTTGCCTTCGCGGTCCAGCTTGTTAATGAACGTGAAGATCGGAATGCCCCGCTTGCGGCATACCTGGAACAGCTTGATCGTCTGTGCTTCGACGCCTTTCGCGACGTCGATCAGCATCACCGCGCTGTCCGCCGCGGTAAGCGTGCGGTACGTATCCTCGGAGAAGTCTTGGTGGCCCGGCGTATCCAGAATGTTGACGCGATGGCCTGAATAATCGAACTGCATGACGGAGGACGTAACAGAGATCCCCCGCTGCTTCTCGATCTCCATCCAGTCGGATGTCGCGTGGCGGCTTGCCTTGCGCGCTTTGACGGATCCAGCTTCCCGGATCGCTCCCCCGAACAAGAGCAGCTTCTCCGTCAGCGTTGTTTTACCGGCGTCAGGGTGGGAAATGATCGCGAACGTGCGCCGTTTCTCCACTTCCTGTTTGATTTCGTTCGTTAATGATGGATTCATGCTTGCCTTCCCTTCGCGAGCGGTTCGATGATTTCGTTATACATGTGATTAGTCATTCCGGCGTTTCGGAATGACTAGTCGGTTTGGCACTATGTCCGATGGCTTGCATTTATAATAACGGCTTCTTTACCCATTTGCTTATTTCTCTTTGTTCGTGATCCAGATGACGTTATCCTCGTCTTGGCCGTTCACCGGCCACCAGCGATGGCCTTCCTCGGCGAGCAGCTTGTTCGTCTTGTCAGGTCCCCATGAGCCAGCTGGGTAATGTTCGAGGTCGGATGCATCTTCGCGCCAGGCTTGCGCAATGCGGTCGACGAATTCCCAAGCATGCGACACTTCGTCCCAACGAGTGAAATAAGTGGAATCGCCGCGCGCCGCGTCATGGATCAGGCGCTCATAAGCTTCCGGCGTATTGATGCCGATCATGCAGCTTTGGCAAAATTCCATCGATACGGGCTGCACGTCATTGTCCGCGCCCGGTTTCTTGGCGTTGATTTTGATATAGATGCCTTCCATCGGGTTAACCCGGATGACCAGAAGGTTCGGCGCCAAGTCGTGTTTCTGCGCGAACAGGACGTTCTGCGGCATCGACTTGAATTCGATGACGACCTCGGTCGTCTTGACAGGAAGGCGCTTGCCTGTGCGGATATAGAACGGCACGCCCGCCCAGCGGAAGTTGTCGACAAACACCTTCGCCGCGAAGTACGTCTCCGTCGTGGATTGCTCGTCTACGGATTCTTCTTGGCGGTATCCGGGGAGCTCTTTATTGCCGATCTTGCCTGCGGAGTATTGGCCGCGCACGACATGGCTGCGAACGTCGTCGCTGGATGTATAACCACGCAGCGAACGAAGCACCTTCACCTTCTCGTCACGGATGTCTTCGCCATGCAGACGGCTAGGCGGCTCCATCGCGATCATCGTCAGCATCTGCAGCATGTGGTTCTGTCCCATGTCGCGAAGCGCGCCGGACTTGTCGTAGTAACCACCGCGTTCTTCGACGCCGACCGTCTCGGACAACGTGATCTGCACGTTAGCGATATGATTATTGTTCCACAACGGCTCAAAAAATGCGTTCGCGAATCGGATGACCTGGATGTTCTGAACCATTTCCTTGCCGAGATAGTGGTCGATCCGGAAAATTTCTTCTTCCTTGAACACCTGGTTTAGCTGTTCGTTCAGCTTCTGGGCGGAAGGAAGATCGTAGCCGAACGGCTTCTCGATCACCAATCGGTGCCAGCCCTTCGATTCCAGCAGACCGCCGTCGCGCAGGTTGAACGATACCGGACCGAACAGCGACGGAGCCAGCGCCAAGTAGAACAAGCGGTTGCCCGGAATGCCGAACTTCCCGTCCAGCTCGGAGGATAGTTCGTCTAGCTTGCGGAATCCTTCAACATCGTTAATGTCGAGCGACATATAAACGAAGTGTTCCGTGAACCGATTCCACAGCTCCAGATCGGTTGCCTTATAACGGCAAAATTCGTTGATCGATTCGTATAAATCCGAACGGAACTGCTCGTTCGTGCGCGGGCGGCGGGCCAAGCCGACGACCGCGAAGTTATCCGAAAGTTTGCCTTCTTTATATAAACTGAACAATGCCGGGAATAACTTGCGTCTTGCCAAGTCGCCGGTCGCCCCGAACAGATAATAAACAGCGCCTTCCGGGGATATCGCGTCGATTGTAGGGTTGTAAGTCATACGCCTCATTCTTTCTTCCTGAATTTTTATACGAATTACATGATATGTAGTGTAGCATATTCATCCTTAATTAGCCATTGAACGGCTCATAAAAAATACTGATGATCTAAGTAAATTCTTCTGATCGGACATCAGGTCAGAGAGAATTTACGGCTGGTTTTGGGCTTGATTTTATAGGCTGGCCTTAGGCTGGTTTTTACTTTCGGTTTTACGATTGCATTTACAGTTATTTGTGAGCTTTACTCGCTCACTCAGCTCCCGCGTCCACGTCACTAAAGTCCCCCGTAATCAGAGGAACGCCAATTGTCACTTCCATCCGGTCGTTCTCAGTATTTCGATGCTCCGCGACCTGGAGATTGGCGTGCCGGTAGCCGTCCAACGACTGGGAGGCCAGAAGCTTATCGGTCAACAGGGTAACGCTTCGCGTCCCGCCATCCTCGTATTGTTCCATGACGCGCCCCATCGTTATGCGCTCCAGCTCCTTGGCCGCATCCGCGCTTTTGGCGAAGCCGTACGACTTTAATGTTATTTTCCAATCGGAAGAATGTTGAGCGAGGATCGCGGCTATAGATTCCGTCGATTCCAGCAGCTCCTCCTTGGATACGATCCCTTGATCCGTCTCCAGCAGCACGATAACCGCCACGCCCTGGTCCGTCGTCTCAGTTTCGTGCATGGACAGGCTCCCGTCCCAAGTTGCCGGGAAAGGGCCCTTTATCGTCTTGCCCTCGTTTGTCACAAACTTCTCGGTCGCTTCGCCTTTTTCGTTCGCATACAGCTTCGCAGCCAATTGCGAGAAGCTTGAGTCGGGCTGAAGCACCGCATCCCAGCGGATCATCCAATCGGCAGCCTCGGCGCCTCCGGCCAGCAGACTATGGCTCCACGTCCATAGCTGGTTTAGATCATGCGAGTCTTTTTCGGCATCCGGAGCTTGGTTTTGAGGATCCGACTTGTTCAGCAGCAAGGCAATGAGGAGCAGCACAATAAGCAAAGCGCTTGCTCCCGCTACGCCATGTTTTTTTTTGAAAGGGGAAGGCGGCTTTCGTTTGGGCTTGGCAACGTTATCGTTCTCTAGATTCAATAAGGATTTCCGAGGCACGTACATGAAATAACCTCCGTTCGATTGTAGGCTAACGGACATTTCTTCGCGGGCGTGAATAGACTGGGTGCATAACCTAACGAGGAAAAAGGTGGAGGAGCTATGGAACGGATTTATCCGCTAAACGACGAACACTTGCAGCATATCATCGGCATGCCGGTCTGTGCGGTCATGAATAACGGTTTGCGATACGTCGGCATCGCGGAAAGCTGCAAAAGCGGTCGGCTCGGACTGACGATCCCTTCGTATGAACACGGTTTTGGGTATCCAGCTGAGTCGCATGATTTATCGGATGACAGACAAGCGCGGAACAGCCAGAACGAACAAACGATACAGCCCGAACAAACAGCGTCGACCAAAAAAAGAAAACCCGTTCGCGGTAAGAAACAGCTAAAGCAAACACAAGCCACGGCATCCGCCAAGGAAGCCGTCTTTACTAATTACGCAGAAGGCGGGAATAATCCTGCCGCGGGTACAAGCGCAGACCGGACGGCCAATGGGATTAAGCTGGACTTGGAGGATATTTATCTCCTTTTCCTGATCGTGTAATCGACAGAGAGGGTCCTTCGTCGACAAATTCGTTCCTTATAACGAACAATTTGCCGACATTCGACTCTCTCGTTCGAGCAACTTCGCGTTCGTTATATAGTATGCTGGCTATATTATTTTTTTCTCATCGAACGGAGGGGGAAATCGGATGTCTGGGTCTATACGGTCTATTCGAGGGATTGAGCGGACGAATGTATACGCGCCGATCGCTCCCGTCAACCGTTACGCGGCGTACCGCAATCGGGAGCAAGTCGAGCCGGCGCGTGTCCAGCCAGCGGAAGGATACGAAAGAAGGGTTGCCGAGGCGGCCGAAGGAGCGGCCGCGTGGCTGCGAATCACGCAAGAAGCCGGCGCGAAGCTGGACGGGCTCATGACCGAGCTTGGCCGCCTTGAAGGTTGGCGCGACGCCGCCGTCACCGAAGACAAGCTCCGCCAGCTTGAGAAGTTGCTGAACGAGCTGTCCGCTGTGTACCGGCAGTACGAACATCATTTGAAGCCGGAGCTTTGGGAAGTCGTGGAGCTAGCGCTGCGCCATCCGGCCACGGAGGAGCTCAGCCTGCGCAGAGACGAAAACTCCTTGTTCCGGACCGAAAATCGGAATTCGGCTCTCGCACAGCGCCGGCACGACTCCCAAGAAGACCGCGGCAAGCTGAGAAGACTCCTGCTGGGAGCGGACGGACTGCTCGCAGCATTAAAACGGGCCGTCTCGTACGCCGGGCATCTACAATCGGCCGACTTGCTTCGACTGCCCTTCCCGTCGGGATATCCCTATGCGATGTATTACGGCGCAGCCCAATTGTATTGGCCGCTCCCGAGCAGAGGCACGATTCTGAATAAATACGTTTAAGAGGTTGTTCAAAAAGTCCAGTTTTGATCACGAAGTATACTAGTTAGCGTATTCGACATCGAATATTTCCTGATGCCCACGAAAGTGAAGGGAAGCTTCGATGCCAATTCCGATTACTTTCGCGGGGCCCGAGTTTGCCGAAACTTCCGGTGCTCACGTAGTTTACACTACGCTCCGCTCCTCAGTTTCTAGCTTCATCCAATCTTCTCGGTGCTGAAAACCGGACTTTTTGAACACGCACTTTAGCGAAGGCAGCACTACGACGGCAGCAGAATGATCGACGTCCACTCGCCTGCATCGAGGCCCTCCGAACCGGAAGGGATAACGGCCAAGCAGTCCGCGTCCGCGATCGAAGCCATCATGCTGGATTTGGAGAAAGCCAGCGGGTCGGCGTTCAAGCTTCCATCCTCGCCTTGCGAGAGTCGGGATCGGACGAAACGAACATGCGGACTTCCTTTGCGTACGGGAGACGCGAGCTTCGCCGTCGCACAGCGGGGCAGCGGCGAGCCGCAGCCTTGCATCGCCAGCAATGCCGGCCTGACGAACAGCTCGAATCCGACGAAACAAGCCCCGGGATTGCCCGACAGGGACAGCAGGAGCTTCCCTTCGAATAAGGCGGCCGATGTCGGACTGCCGGGACGCATCGCGACTTTATTAAAAAGGAGCGCGCTCTCGAACCCGCTGTTCTCATGGCCCGCCGGCGAAGTCTCGAGCTTGCGGAGGATATCGGCTATTACGTCATAATCGCCTACCGAGACGCCGCCCGTCGTAACGATGAGGTCGGCGTCTCTTGCCGCGCGGCGCAGCGCTTCCTCCACCGCTTCCCGCTGGTCGGGCAGCGTTCCGCGCAGCTGCGGCTCCGCGCCGCTCTGCTCGGCCATCCACGCGACCATCGCGCTGTTGCTGTCGCGGATCCGGCCCGGCGCTAGCGGCGCCTCCACCGGCATCAACTCGCTGCCGGTGGCGAAGATCGCGACGCGCGGGCGTCGGTACGCCGGCACGTCGGCATAGCCGAACGTGCCGAGCAGCGCGGCGTGGCCCGGCTTCAGCAGCGTGCCGGGCGCCGCCAGCGGGCTCCCGAGGCGGAATTCCTCGCCCCGGGGCGCCACGTTCTGGCCGGGCAAGGCGGCCGCTCGCACGAGCACCGCCGCGGCGCCCCCGGCCAGGGACGCCTCCGCGGTCTGCTCGAGCATGACGACCGCGTCGGCGCCTTCGGGCACCGCCGCGCCGGTCATGACGCGCGCGGCCGTGCCTGGCTCAAGGGCCGCGGCGGCGAGCTCGCCCGCCGCGACCGCAGCCGCTACGCGGAGCAGCGCCGGCGATCCCGGCGCCGCTCCCGCGGTATCCACCGCGCGCAAGGCGTAGCCGTCGAGCCCCGAGCGCGCGAACGGCGGCCAATCGCTGGTCGCGCTCAGCGACTCCGCGAGGCGGCGACCGCCGCATTCGGCCAGCGGCACTAGCTCGCTGGCGACAAGCCTCTCGGCAGCTACAGCGACGACGCGCCGCTGCGCCTCCTCCACCTGGATCGCCCGCCGATTGAAGCGTCCGTCGCTCCCCGCGGATATGATACTCTCGATTACCTGCTTCCCTTCTTCCATGCACGTTCCTCCAACTCAATGAATCAGAGCCCATCTCTCTTCGCTCCATTGTACCACAGCGACGATTCGGAACAAGAAAAAACGCCTTTCCCCTTATTTCATGATAATATGTTCCTATCAACGATTAGTCCTAGAGAAGGAGTCCCCTATGCCACCGATGATATTCCGCGATACCAAACCCGCCGTCATCCAAGTCGTCGGATACAAAAATACCGGCAAAACCACGTTGGTCTGCCGGCTGACCGAGCTTCTGAAGCTCGCTTCCTATAAGGTTGGCACGATCAAACGCGACGCGCATGACTTCCGGATGGACACCCCCGGAACGGACACCTGGAAACATCAAGCGGCCGGCGCGGACATTACCGCCATTAGCTCTGACAGCCGCAGCGCGATCCTGATGAACGAAAGCGCGACGCTCGGGCAACTTTTATCCAACATGAACAGCGTCGATATCGTCCTTGTCGAAGGATTCAAACATGAGTCTCATCCAAAATTAGTGCTTGTAAGGAACGAAGAAGACGCCGAGCTGCTTGGCAGCCTTTCCCATGTCGCGGCCGTCGTATTATGGCCGGAAACAACCGAGATCGCCGGATTAACCGGCCTGCTCAGCGGCATCCCGAAATATTCGATCGACGACGCTGAAGGACTGCTGGCCTTTATCTTGCAGTTAGCCAAGCAACGGTGAGAAAAACTCCTATCGCTTTACGCTTTATCGCTTTAAAGAACTTAAACTTTCTGATGTGGTGAGTAATCTTCGTTCATAGCCATTCGAGGACTTCTACTCCGCTATCCCTTGTTTATGCGCGTAAATCGCGGCCTGCGTACGGTCGTCCACATGAAGCTTGTTGAAGATGTTCGTGATATGGAACTTCACCGTCTTCACGCCGATGAACAGGTCGTCCGCGATTTCTTGGTTGGACTTGCCTTGCGCGAGCCGCTTCAGCACATCCATCTCCCGCTCCGTCAGGTCATCGTGCAAGGGTGCTTGCTCCTGCTGCTTCGGCTGCCTGAACCGGTTCATCATCTTCGCGGCGACCTGCGATTCGAGCACCGATTGGCCGCGCGCAGCCGCGCGGATCGCTTCCGCGATTTCGTTCGCCCTTGACGTCTTGAGCAGGTAGCTGAACGCCCCCGCTTCGATGACCGGGTATAGCTTGCTGTCGTCGATGAAGCTGGTCAGCACGATGACCTTGCAATCGGGATGCTGCTCCAGCAGCTTGGCCGTCGTTTCGACGCCGTCCATCCCGTCCATGACCAAATCCATAAGCACGACGTCCGGCCTGTACGCAGTAGCCAGACGGATGCCATCCATGCCATTGCTCGCTTCCCCCACTACCTCGATGCCATCCTCCGTATCAAGCACGGCGGCCAGCCCGATCCGAACCATCTCGTGATCGTCGACCAGCAGCACTTTAATTGGCGCTTCCATTGCCTACATCTCTCCCCTAATAGGATGTTCAGAAATCCCGTTTTAATCACGATCGCGCATCTAATGCGTTCCTTGTTTCCCTTGTGTATCCACCGGCACCCACAAATGTATCGTCGTCCCTTCCCCGGGCTGGGAGATCATCTGCAGCGCACCGCCAAGCTCGTTCACGCGTTCTTCCATCGTGAGCAGGCCATAGGAGGTTTGTTTTTTCGCCTCCAGATCGAACCCGATGCCGCTATCCTGCAGCGTCATGTGCACGCGGTTATCCAGGCGCAGCAGCCGGATATGCATTTTATCCGCTTTGGAGTGCCTTAGCGTGTTCGACAAAGCTTCCTGCGCGATCCGGAACAGATGATCCTCCGCGGAAGGAAGCAGCGTGATCGATTCGTCGACTTCGAGCGTAATGTCCATCGGAATTTTTTGCTGCAGCTCATCGACGATCGCCTTCAGCGCTTGTCCCAAGCTTTTCCCTTCCAAATGGACCGGCCGGAGGTGTAGCAATAAAGCGCGCATCTCGGATTGCGCTACGGCCGCCATCTCTTCGATCAGCTGAACCTGCCGTTTCGCCCGCTCCCAATCGCGTTCGATCGTGCGGCTGACGGCGGTCGCCGTCATGGAGATGGCGAACAGCTGCTGGCTGACCGCGTCATGAAGTTCTCTCGCCAGCCGCTGCCGCTCCTCGATGACCGCCGTGAACCTCACCTTTTCCTTCCAATTCGGGTCGTCACCGATTTCTTCCCCGCTTCCGCCTTGCGGATGGTCGGAATCGATCGTCACGGCATAGGGCGAACGTTTTCGTTGCTGCTCCGTTAATCTCTTTAGGGTAGCCTTCAGCTTCGAGTTTTGCAAATAACTCATAACCGTCGCCGCTGCAAGCCCGCCGCCTACGCCGATCAACCCCATCACGGCCCACTTTCCCTTCAGCGTATACAGCTCCACGACGTCCAGCCCTTGCAGGACGATAACCGCCAAGCTGACGATGATGAGAAGCCACAGCACCGTCTCCGCTACGTTGCGCTTCCGGGCGGCCGAAGGCCCTTCCGCTCCCGAGCCGCGCTTATCTTGCTCTGCTTGCATCTTATGCGCTCCTTATGTAGCCGAAAAGCAGGAAAGAGCAGACCGTCGCCGGTCCGCCGCTTTCCGCTCATGCAACTATTATTCGTTTTCGGTAACGTTTGTTGTTGGCGCGTTTACGTTCAGCTTGTTCTTGAGCGCTTCAAGCTGCTCGTCGACCTTCATGCGTTTCTCTAGGTCGGCCGTGCTGACCGGCGCGGAGCCGGTCGATCCGCTGTAGCCGTACGGCGTGCGAAGGACGTCCGCTTCAGCCTCAAGCTGCATGATTTTTTCTTCCATCCGGTAGAAGCCGCGGGAAGCCGTGCCGCTGTCGATGGAGTGGTTCGTGCTGAGCTGCGCCATTTGTTTCTGCGCCTTGGCGACTTGAGCGCGGGAAGCCAGCTCGTTGCGTTTGTTGCGGAGTTGGTAGAACTCCTCCTTCATGCCATGCAGCTGCTGCATAAGCTCTTCCGCCTGCGCTTTCGCCTGGGCATGCAGGTCGATGTATTCCGTCACCTTCTGGTCGAAGTACAGCTTTTCTTCGAGCAGCTTGCGCGTCAGCTCTTCTTGGCCCGCTCTCAATGCCGCTTCCGCTTTCGATTCGCGATCCGCCGCGTTTCGTACCGAATCCTCCAGGCGCTGCTTCATGCGGCGCTCGTTCGCCATTTGTTTCGCTACCGTTACTTCCGCTTGATGGATTTCGGATTCCATGTCGCGCAGGTATTGGTTCAGCATCACAACCGGATCTTCTAATTTATCGAGCACCTCGTTCATAGATGCTTTCGTCATATCCTTCATTCTTTTAAAGATTCCCATTTTGTTATTCTCCCTTCTCGTACTTTGCGATTTTGGCTTTCAATTCCTCGATCTCGCGTCTAAGCGCCTTCTTCTCCAAGTCATCCATCATGCTATCGAAGCCGGTAGTCGCAGCTGGCTCATCCTTGCGGTAGCCCCATTGCTCCTGCGGCGAGGTCTGTCCGAATGAAGCGTTGTAGCTGCCTTGCGGTCCGCTATGGGAACCGTAGCCGCCGTTGTTATATCCTCCGCTGTAGCCGCCGCCGTAACCTCCGCCATGTCCGCTGCCGAAGCCGTTCGGGCCGAATCCGCCTGGGCCGTAGCCGTTGTAGATCGGCGGCTCCTTCGGAATAACCAAGCCGGCGATCAGATAGATGAAGATAACCGTGCCGCTTGTGAAGATCGTGACGACTACGAGCAGGATCCGAAGCAAAGTTGCGTCGACGTTCAACATTTCGCTAAGTCCGCCGCACAATCCGAGCAGCTTCTTGTCGCGTCTGGAGCGATATAATTTTCTCAAGATGACCATCCTTCCTTCTCAAGCTTGCGTTTAAGTTCGTTTAACTCGCGCTCGATGACCGATTTGACCGTTTGGCCGATGCCGGTCGTTTCCATCTCGTGACCCATTCTGCGCACGTCGCGAATGCTCTTCGCTTCCGTCTCGAGATCGTTGATCCGGTCTTCCATCCGGCGGAACATCGCTCCCGGTTGAGGCCCGGTCTCGCCGTAGCCGCCGAAGCGGCTGTTAAGCCGCTGCTGGAGCCGGATCGATTCCATACGGGCCGCGTAGTATTCGCGTTTGTCGTAGACCGCTTGGTATTCGCTTCGCATCTCGCGAAGCTGCTCTTCCAGCTCGAGCGTATGCTGTCTGCTCTGTTCGAACAGCTCCTTGTACTGCGCCGCGCGTTCTTCCGCGCTTGCTTTCTCGTGGAGCGCGAACCTGGCCATGTTTTCTTCCCCGGCCTTAAGCGCCGTCATCGCTTGTTGTTCTCTGCGTTCCTTCTGCGACTCCGCCTGAAGCCACTGCGATCTCAGGTGGTTGCCGTGATTCGTATATTGCTGGTGCAGCTTCTCCGCTTGGATGATGTCTTCGCGAGTGGACCAGAGGAACTGGTCGATCATCCGTACCGGATCCTCGGCTTTCTCCAGCCTTTCGTTTAACGTTGCGACGGTGATGTCGCGGATTCGTCTTACGATGCTCATATTTATATCCTCCCTAGAGGTTTCCGGAGCCGATTGCCCTCCGTACGCCTATCCCTTAATAAGTACGTTTGCCGCCTTTGAACAACGATACGCCCGCTACGACAAGTCCGATGGCCAGCAGCAGCATCAGCAGTCCGCCGAGCTTTCCCAAGACCATAATCGCGCCGAGCGCGATCAGAATGCCGCCGATCAGCTTCTTCT
Source organism: Paenibacillus sp. LHD-117 (assembly GCF_030929555.1). Taxonomy (GTDB): domain Bacteria; phylum Bacillota; class Bacilli; order Paenibacillales; family Paenibacillaceae; genus Pristimantibacillus. Next base: position 24,160 of record NZ_JAVFVT010000055.1, read on the forward strand.
TGTACATCCACCCTACGATGCCGAAACCGATTAGAATAAACGGAATCAGGAAGCCGATAATCCGGCCGAAGTCGATGTTCAAGAAGTTCAAGGCGGCGAGTCCGCCGACGATGATAAGCAATACGCCAAGTGCGCTTTTACCATTCATCTCCAATAATCTCTCCTTTCTTCTAGATGAAGTTCATAAAGTCCGCTTCCGATCACGAAGTATACCAAGTAGGTCATTCGGCATCGAATATTGAATTCAGCCGGAACTTCCGGTGCTCACGTAGCTATCACTACGCTCCGCTCCTCATTTCCTAGCTTCTTTCAATTTTCTCGGTGCTAGAAACCGGACTTTCTGAACGATCATTTTAATTAGAAATTCTTCATATTCGAGTTTGCCTTGCTTGTTGTTGCTCTTGCTTATGTACTTAGTATAGATGGTTTAAAGCCTTGGCAAAACAGACTTTCGGCTGTTTCTGAACTAGACTTTGGTCGAGTCGCCTGCCCGTCCGTAGATGCGGAATTGGGCGAGCGACCATTTTTTACAGGTTAATAACCCATCCGTGCCTATGTTACGGTATAGCTATCAACCAGGAGGTGCACAATACCATGACAACTACGAAACGTAACCTTTTCAAAAAAAGCATGATCGCCGGCGTAGTCGCAACGGCATTGTTAACGACTGGCGTCATTCCGCTTCCTATAGATGGCCATACCCACGCGGCAACTGCAAGCACGTCCAAATCGTCGAAGATCGAAGCTACGATCGCTCTCGGCAACAAATATATGGGTACGCCTTACGAATTCGGCTCGAACCGCAGCACGACAAAAACATTCGATTGCTCCGATTTCGTAAAACATATCTATAAACAAGCGGCAGGCATTACGATTCCGGGTTCCTCCGCAACCCAGGCGTCTTGGGTGAAAAAAAATTCGACCGCGAAAACAAGCTGGTCCAGCCTGAAGCGCGGCGATCTCGTTTTCTTCATGTCGTACAAGGGCTCTTCCGCGTCGAGCTACAGCAAGCTCAATAAATCGTCGCAAAAAGTTACGCATGTCGCGTTGTATCTCGGCGACGGCAAAATTATGCATACGTATTCCAAAAAGAGCGGCGGCGTACGCATCGACACGGTAAAAGGCTCGCAGTGGGAATACCGTATGATTTTCGGCGGAAGCGTCTTGTAGAACCCGATTTTGTTTGCTAGATTCGTAGAGTAATCAAATGCAGAAGCGCCGCGGCTCGCGATCCCATCGCGTCCCGCGGCGCTTTTTTCGTGGATGCGTCAGACGGTTAGCTGCTTTCACGTTTATTCAGGGCCAGGTATGCATCGAATTGCTTTTGCTTCTCTTCGATAATCCGATCGATGCCTGCTGCCTTGAGCTTCTCCACATATTGCGGGAGCACATGGTCGACATCGACGGTACCGGTATCGAGCGCGTTCAAATATTGGCGGTCCACGTTAACGACGGCCGCCACCTCCGCCTTGACCGGCGCGCTATCGAAGACAAAACCAAGACCGGGGGATAGATGCGCTTGCGCGTTGAACGTCCGGAACTTCTCCCACTTGTCCGGATCCTCCGTATCCCAGACGAAATTCAAAAACTGATTGCCGAACATCCAAGTGGAAGAAGGGTTGTAGTCCTTTGTTCGATCCGTCTGACGAATGACGCCTTCGCCGGCAGTCTCGTAATGGACGCCTCCGATGCCGTAATTCAGCAGATTGTTTAAATAACGGTCCGTGTGCAGCAGATTGATCCACTGCATCGCTAGATCCGGCCGCTGCGACGTCGAGGAGATGCCCAGCATGGAGCCGGCGGTCTCCGAAGTCGAGATCGTCTTCGCGTTCAGTTCCTTCTGCGCGAGCATGCCGATAAGCCCGGTCTGTATCGCGATTTCTTCCGCTTTGCCCGGCTTTAAGGCAGACGTGATCGAGAATACGTTGCCGGTTTTTAACGCTTCCATGTTCATCGTCTGATTCGTTACGGCATCGTTGTTGATGTACCCCTTCTGATAAAAATCGCGGGTAATGCGCAGTGTTTCCACATACCGCTCCGTTTCGTATTTCGGCATCACTTGGGTAGCGTCGCCGTCTTTCAAAATGATGCCCGGGATAGACGTGTCGCCAAGCGGATCGTAATTGCCGATGTAATGCGCGTTAAACGTCTCGCCTTGCCTCATGTAGATCGGAATCATGTCCGGCTTCTCCCGCTTGATGCGAGCGAAGACCGCGTCCAGATCGGCAATCGAACGGACGGCGGACATATCGATGCCAAGCTCCTCCGCTACATCCTTCCGGTAGATAATGCCTCCTTGCGCGGCAAGCTCTTTATTCGTCGGCACCCCATAGTTCCCGCCGTCAATTCTCGAACCGCTCAAGAAGACGGGGTCGAGCGTGCCGAGTATGCCTTGCCCATGCGTCTGAAGCAGTTCCGTTAATTCGAGGAAAGCTCCCTTCGCGACATTGACGGCATGTTTGTTCCATTGCGCCGTGAAGATGATGTCGACCTTCTCCCGGGATGCGATCATCAGATTGACGCGGTCCTCCCATTGTCCCCAATCGATCGGCATGAGATCGATGCGCGCGTCCAGCTTGCCTTTCAAATAGTCGTTGATGGCCGCCTCCACCGCGAGCTCATCCTTCTGGGCCGCCCCAGTGTACACGAACTTGATCGTGTAGACGCCGGCATCCTGCCCTTCCTCGTTCGGAACCGCTTCTTCTCGATAAGCGCTTTCATTTGTGTCCGTGGAACTGCATCCTCCAAGCAGCAGGAGAAGAACGAGCAGCGAAACCGGCATCCTTGTAAGGCGGCTTAAGCTGACGATACGCCATCTCGCCATCGTTTCTCCTCCATCTCTTTCCGTGTCAATCCAGTTACTTCTATTCTAATGGTTCGGGTTCAAAAAGCAATACATTAGTCCAGTCTCGAATAAGACATGTCATCCGACGCAACCCAATCCTCTCCGACGAACCACGCTTCATTGGCTCGGTTCGGCCTTTCAATTTCTTTTACATTGCCGGCGGCTCGATCTCAGACTTTGAAAGTGGCTTTGCCATCCGATTTGCCGTATCCGATCCAATCAAGCCGATTGGATTCGGCACTCACTCCATGCACCCACCTCCCGCTGTCCTCCAACGCAACCACAAGCTTTTGCTTCGGATCAACCGCAAGAACGGGCTTCTCAACATCGACAGAGCTTTGATAAGCGACGACCCGAACTGGCTGCGTTAGATTCTCGATTCCGGAAGCCTGGTTTAGCGCGATCATTTCGCCCGTTATTACGTTTAATATCCGATAACGAACGTTTTCCAATCGGCGTTCGTTTATTGCACCTTTTAATTGATAAAATTTGAGCAAGGCTAGATCGCCTTCCCCCTCCAGCCAACCCGATACTTCGAAATAATGTCCCGCTTCCATATCGAATGCAAAACGTTTGCCATTGCCGTTCCTATCGAAAAAGGTTGCTTTATCCATCGCCCTGACTGTAAACTCTCCTTCGTCGTGAATGACGTTGTCGGACCTATCTTTTGCTGTTTCATAAAAAACCGCGAAATTGCCGCTCGTGCTCCATTGGAAAAAGGGATAGGCAACATCCTGCGAGCCGAAAGGAATTTGAGCTATAACGTCTCCTTCCAGATTTAGCAGCTTATATAACCTATTCTCCGAATCGGCATACCAATATAACCTTCCGTCAGGCGATACCGAAGTCATAAAGAATGGCCAATCATGTTTGACTTGTACCGGAGATCGGTTTATCGTTTTTTTCTCTAATTGAATGGACCATACTTGTCCGGTCGTGTAGCCATTAAGCATAAGCGTTGTTTTGTCCTCGGTGAGCCAGCCATTGGCGAAATGGTCGTCCTTTGGCATAACGTCATTCAAAGGAACGATTCTTTTTTTCTCTCCGGTGAGGATATCCAGCTTTTCCACCCTGTAAGCATAATCCTTTGCAGCCTTGCGATCATTAATGACAGAAACAAACAACAAATGCCGATCATCCAGGAAACCATACGCTTTCGCGACGGAATCCGGGTTATACGCATCATCCATCAACGTTTCATATAGAGGATACACATGGAATTCCCCATTATCGGGATTGACGACGACAGCTTCCCTGCTCATGATCGTTTCATCTGCATCCGTTTTTATTTTCCTCACGATATGAACGGAATAGGAAGCGCCATCCGCCGTGGTTGTGATGAACGGTTCTTGAATATACATCGAATCTTCATCTAACGCTTTTATTTGGAAGCCGCTGTCGGTCATCTCTTTTTGAAACGATTCCATCGTTATGGATTCGTTGGACGATGGAACCGGCGTTGCATCAACAATCAATGAAGGTATTGATTTTGTTGGCGTAGCCGAAGCTTCTGCCTGTAACGTTACGTCGGCTTGTTCGGCGTTCTCATCTTCTGCATTTGTGCAGCTAGTCAACGTTAAGATCATAATCAATAAAACAGATCCGGCTAGCTTCTTCATCTATATCCACTCGCTTCCAGTATCGAATACCCCCTAGACGTCTGGAATAAAAGGATAGTTGCTGTTACATAAAAAATTCCCCGGGCGATTGCTCACCCGGGGAACCATAATTATTAACTCGCCGCGTCGAAACGCCGATACGGCCGTTACTTGCTCGCGAGGAACGCGTCGAACTGCTTCTGCTTCTCCGCGATCACTTTATCGATGCCGGCGTCCTTAAGCGCCTGGCGGTAATCCTTCAGCCCTTGCTCCGTGTCGACCGAACCCGTCTCTACCGCCTTTTGGAACTGGCGGATAACGTTCGCTAGCGCGCCGACTTCGGCTTTCACCGGCTCGCTGTCGAAGACGAAGCCGAGGGCAGGCGACGAGATCGCGCCTTCGTTAAACGCTTTGAACTGCTCCCACTTGTCCGGTGCTTCCGTATTCCAGACGTAGTTGAGGAATTGGCTGCCGAACATCCATGCGGAACCCGGCGAATAGTCGCCCGTTTTGTCCGTTGGAGTAATGATCTCTCCGCTGCGCGTATAATGGACGCCTTCGATTCCGAAGTTAAGAAGGTTGTTGATTTCTTTATCCGTATGCAGCAGGTTGATGAACATCATCGCCCGTTCCGGATTCGTGGACGTCGAGGAAATGCCAAGCATGGAACCCGCCGTCTCGGAAGTCGCGACCGTCTTCGACGTCATGATGATTTGCGCGGTTTTGCCGGGAATGCCCGCTGCGCTTGCGATCTCGGCGTCTTTGCCCGGCTTCATCGGTTCGACGGTCGAGAATACTTTGCCGGCTTTCCAAGCGTCCGCGGAAGCAACCTGCGTCGTTGCGGCATCGGCGTTAATATAACCCTTCTGATAGAAATCGCGGGCCAGCTTCAAAAATTCCTGATACCGCGGCAAATCTTCTACCGCCGCAACGGTGGTGCCGGTCTCATCCTTCACCAGCGCTCCGGGAATCGTCGAATCGCCTAGGAAGTCATAGTTGCCGAAGTAATGTGCGTTGAACACGGCTCCGGTCGTATAGAGCGGCACGAGATCCGGCCGTTTCTCCTTCACGATGGCATAGACGGCGTCCAGATCCTTCGGCTCCTTCACTTGACTCATATCGATGCCGAGCTCATCCGTGACATCCGTCCGGTAGACGATGCCGCCCGCCGAAGCAAGCTCCTTGTTCGTCGGCACGCCGTAGTTTTTGCCATTGATCTTGGCGCCTTCCAAGAACGCCGGATCCAGCGTTTCCTTTATGCCTTGCCCGTATTGGTCGATCAGATCGTTCAGCGGAATAAACGCGCCTTTCGAAACGTTGTTGGCGTGTCCGTTCCATTGCGCCGTGAAATAAATGTCGATGACGTCGCGGCCCGCGATCATCAAGTTGATTTTGTCGTCCCATGCGCCCCAATCGATCGGCATCAGATCGATCGTCGCATTGATTTTCTCCGTCAGCAGTTTATTCAGCGCTTCCTCGATCACGGCTTCGTCGGTCTGCGTCGTACCCGGGTAGACCATGGTCAACTTATGCGGCTTGAGCTCCTCCGGAGCTGCCGTTTCCTCTCCGCCAGTTTTCTCGGTTTGTTCCGGTTTTTGGGTCGCCTCTCCCGTGTTTCCTTTATCATTCCCCTTGTTGCCTGAGCAAGCGGTTACAATCATAGCCGTAATCATGGTGAACAATAGCAATGAAACCCATTTTCCTTTGTTTCTCTTTGTCATGGAATGACCTCCCGATCGGAATGATGATGCTATGCTTAACTAGCGATGCTAGCCGAAGCCCCATGTGCACTTGCCTCTTTACCCTTTGACCGCCCCTACCGTAAGCCCCTTGACGAAATACTTCTGGAAGAACGGATACGCGAAAATTATCGGCCCGATCCCCACGATCACCATCGCCATGCGCACGGTTTCGCTAGGGAAGCGGAAGGTGCCGCCGGCCGCTTGAATAGCTGCCGCCGCCGTCGAGTTGTTCGCGAGAAACTGAATGTTGAGCATCGTTTTGTACATGAGATATTGCACCGTAATATTGGCATCCTTCGTGATGAAGACCAGGCTGAGGAACCAATCGTTCCAATAGGTCAACGTCTGGAATAACGCTACAGTCGCCAGAACGGGCAAGGATAACGGGATGACGATTCGAGCGAAGATGGTCAGCTCCCCCGCCCCGTCGATCTTGGCCGATTCCAGCACCGCCGTCGGAATGGTCGTAATGAAGAAGGTCCGCATGATGAGCACGAAGAACGCGGATATGACCAGTGGAAGGATGAGAGCCATTATGTTATCCTTCAACTCCAGCATCTGCACGTAGACGAGATACCAAGGTACGAGGCCGCCTCCGAAGAGCATCGTGAAGAAAACGAAAAACGTAAAATGTTTGGCTTGCGGAAAGTCGCTTCTGGAGATCGGATAAGCGTACAGCGCCATGATGATAAGGCTGGACAAGGTGCCCGCGACCGTAACGAAGATGGAAATGCCGTAAGACCGGATAATTTGCCTCGCGTCCGTGAACAGAAACTCGTAAGCGCCCATGTCGAACTTGGATGGGAAAAACTGATACCCTTCCCGGACGACCGTCATTTCGTCGCTGAAAGACACCATGACGATTAGAATGACCGGCACGATGCAGAGCAGTGAATACAGAATGAAGAACAGATGAATGCCCGCCGAAGCCGGCATAGATAACTTGTTCTGGGGATTGGAGGCGCTCGGCGCTTTCTCCATGACTGGTGCTTCCACTGGCTCCACCTCCTAAAATAATGCGTTATCCTTATTAATCCGCCGGACGATCCAATTGGATAGGAACACCAGCGTGAAACCTACGACGGATTGCAGGAGGCCCGCAGCCGACGACAACCCGATATCTCCCACCGTCAGGAACGTTCGGTAGACATATGTGTCGATAACGTTCGTAACCGGGAACAACACGCCTGATTCTCTAGGCACCTGGAAGAACAAGCCGAAGTCGGCGTTGAATATCCGCCCGATCTGAAGCAGCGTCATGATGACGATGACCGGCATAATGAGCGGGATCGTAATGCGGGTCATTTGTTTCCACTTGCTGGCGCCGTCGATGGTGGCCGCCTCGTAATATTCCTCGTCGATCCCGATGATCGCCGCCATGTAGATGACAGTGTAATAACCGACCCACTTCCACGTATTGACGAGCGGCAGCACGTAAGGCCATACTTCCTTCGTGAAATACCATTTGACCTCTTCCAGCCCCAGCATCGGCAGCACCGTCGTATTCAAATACCCATGCTCGTCGCTCATGAACGCGAAGGCCAAATAACTGACGACAACCATTGACAGGAAATAAGGCAGGAACATAACGGTTTGGTGAAGCTTTGCCATAAACCGGTTTTTCATCTCGTTCAGCATGATCGCGAACGCAAGAGGCACGATCAAATTCAATACGATGAAGCTGGCGTTGTATAGCAGCGTGTTTCTCGTAATAATCCAGGCATCTTTTGTCTTAAACAAATATTCGAAATTTCGGAATCCCGTCCAAGGACTGCCCAAGATACCGTCCGCGTAGTTGATGTTCTTGAACGCGATCAAGATGCCGAACATCGGAATGTAGTTGTTGACGACCAAGATGGCGACTGCCGGCAGCATCATCAGGTAGAACATCCAGTATTTGCGTAGATTCGCCATCGCCTCTCCTCCTCTCTTTTCTTATTTCAGTGTAAACAAAAAAAACGCCGGACTCTGTCGGCGTAATGACCGCATTGTCGGCGCTGTGACTTCTCGTATAGGAAGTTCAACTATCATTTAATCATTAAATTAATTTCTGATGTTTCTTGCGATATTCTTGAGGGGACAACCCTGTCGCCCGCTTGAAAGCTTGCGAGAAATGCGAGAAGTTCGAATAACCGACGGCCACTGCGATATCGCTGATGCGATGGTTGGTGTTCGCGAGCTCGGCGCGCGCTTTACCCATCCTTAGCTCCACCAGATAGTCGGTGAGCGTAAGTCCCGTCTCCTTGCGAAATAGCCTGGACAGATACGCCGGGTTCAAATAAACGAGCTTCGCTGCTTGCTCTCTACTGAAATCCTCGTGCAGATGTTCCTTCATGTACGCTTGAACCTTTTCTACCGCATGCGAGACGGCTTTTCCTTTCTCCGAGGAGTAGGCAGCGGTCATCGCGCAAACACGGTGCGTCCATGCTCGCAGTCTCGCAACAGATTTGAGCGATTGTTGCCCATCCTCCCATTCGTTCCCCGCAAATACGTCGGAAGCTTGCAGCATTCGTTCATTTAACCAGCCGAACAACATATTCATGAAGCCAAAATAAAACGATGCAAGCAGCGTATAGTCCGCCTTCTGCTCAAGCATCCGGTCGAAACATTCGTCGATCCGATAAGCTAATTCCGTCCGTTTGCCAAGGGATAGCAGCGAGCTCCAATCCGTAAACGGAAATTCGGTTGGGCCTCCGGCGCTCCTCTCTTTCACCCAATCGGCCTCGATCAATACGGCGCCGCCTTGAGTCACATTGTTTTTTTCTTGCTCCAATAACGACTGTATGCTGCTTCTGGCTTCTTGCAGCGTAACCGGGCTGCCTGCGTAACAGGAGAGCTGACAATGAAGCATCGTTCGGCATTGCTCGATAAAATGGCTGCAGCGGCTTGCCAGATCCGCATCAGCCTCCGGCTCAGGATTGTATCCGATGACATATAACATGCCGTTCGGCTCCTGCACGACCGTGCCCGCCCGCTCGCCAAGCAGAAGCTCGGCCGCTGCGTTCTTCACCGCATAGGTCATAATTTCTTCGTCTCTGGCCGACCATTCTTCTCTCCACTGCTCGATGCTGACTACGATGATGTGAACGAAGCTATTGGCTAGCAGCGGAATTTCGTAGGTATCCAGAACCGGCTCTAATCGGCTCGGGTGAACGGATAGGCGGTAGTGAATATAATCCTGCCAGAATCGTTCCACCAAGGCTGGGCGCTGCTGCCTCCATTGCTCGGATACCTTTCGAAAGGTATCTTTGATCTCATGGAATTGTCGTTGCTCTTTCACCTTCTGCACCGCCTCGGCAATGCAGCTCTTCAACTGGGCATGATCGATCGGCTTAAGCAAGTAATCGAAGCAATCCAGATGAAGCGCTTGCTGCGCATAAACAAAATCCGCATGTCCGGTCAAAAATAAGGTGACCGCATCCGGCCGATTCTCGTTCACCCAACGCAGCAGCTCGATGCCGTTCTCGTTCGGCATATCGATATCCGATAATAAGATATCGATCCGATGCTGAAGCAATAGCTCCTTCGCCTCTTCGGCGTCGTATGCCGTGAACAACTCGCCAATTTCCGTGTCGGACCAGTCGATGCCTTGCTGAATGCCCCTTATCGCAATATCTTCGTCATCGACAACGAGCAAATTAAACATCGTCAGCCCCCCTTTCTTCATGTATCGGAATACGAATCGAAACTTCCGCCCCTCCGTCATCGCCATTCGCGAAAGCGATCGAAGCCTTCCCGCCGTATAGAATGGTCAAGCGGTCAATGACATTCATAATGCCAAGCCCCGTTGAGCTCCCTTGCGGGACATATTGTTTCTGCTGCAGCTGCCTGAGCACATCCTCCGAATAACCCGCGCCGTTGTCGGCCACCGTCAAAAGCAGCATGGGTTGGCCGGATGGCTCCGTAATTCGTGCAGCGGCAATCCGAATATGGAACAGCTTCCTTCTATTCTTAAAGCCATGAATGATGGCATTCTCCACAAAAGGCTGCAAGGTCAGCGCCGCGATCGGAATACGGGTATCGTTCTCGTTCGCTTCGACCGTGCAGATCAGCTTATCCGGGAATCTTATTTGCTGAATCGTAATATAATTGCCGATATGCGATAGCTCTTCGCCAAGCGTAATCGTATCGCTGTTCGTCCGCATGATGAAACGGAAGTAATCCGCGAGGTGAAGCGACATCTTCTTCACCGACTCGGTATCGTTCAAAGCCGCCAGGTTGTAAATAATATTCAGGCTGTTCATATAAAAATGCGGGTTAATTTGCGCTTGAAGCTGCCTCAGCTCGCCTTGTTTGACGCGAAGCTGCTCCTCGTAGACATCTATCTTCAAGGTTTTGATTTGCTCTGCCATTTTGTTGAACGTCTCCCCAAGAAATTCGAACTCGATCGTTTTGCCTCGTTTCAGGCGAACGTCAAGCAAACCAAGGGAGATTTTCCTCATGCCGACGATCAGCTCTTGAAGCGGCTTGAACAACATTTTACGGATAAAGATTAGGTACAACGACAGAATGAGGATCAACCCGATCGGAGCGAATAAAGCGACATTGCGGAAAAAGATTAGTTCCCTTAGCAACGCTTCTTCCGGCACGATGACTTGGTAGGCGAAGTTAACGACACGACTGGGCCTGTTCATGACAAGATAAGACTTTCCGTTCTCCTCGTTGTTAAGTGTCTGATAAGAAGCGTTCGTAATCTTGGTCGCTTCCGTATTAACCGGCGGCTCGTTCTCCGTAAGCAGCTCCTTGAGCCGGCTTCCGTCCCGCAGCCATATACCAGCATTTCCGATCGCGCCATCGCTCCATTGCGTCATCAACCGCTCATTAATATCCTTCACTCTGATCAATGCGCCTACATACATCCCGGAAGTCACCTCGATGCTGTTGAGCAGGAAGAACTGGCCCGGCATTCTTTGATCATACCGGACCTCCCATTTCCGGTTGATGTCATCGGCGTGATGCGACTTGCTCGACACCCGATCCTTCATATGCGTCGCAATGATTTCTTGCGCATTGTTATAATCGCTATTCGTTCCCAGAATGATGTCATGCTCGTGATAAAGAAAGACGCTGTCGATGACGTTATAAACGTCGACATCCCGTTTCAGCTTGGTATCGATTCGAATTTTTGTAAGCGTATACAAATCATTGTTCATCGGAAACGACATTAGCATGCCAACATCCACGTCAAGGATCGACATATTAATCAAGTAGTTCGTAATTTCATCCAAGTTATCATCCGTCTGCCCGACGAAAATATCCAATGTATTACGGTACGTCTCCGTCACCTTATCGCGCACGATATCTCTGGAGTAGAAGTGGTTGATCATCATGAACAAGAGGGTAGGCAGCATGACGGCCATAAATCCGACAATCAAGATGGTGCGAATCGAATAAACGAATTTCAACTGGGATGCCCCCTTCTTGATACATACCATTCTACAAAGGGGGCGAATATCCTGTCGCTTTTTCGCCGTTGTAATATAAATCTATTAATCTTTTATTCTGTAATGATGCAATCGAAAACAAAAAAATCCTTCAGGATGGAAAACCATCGCTCAAGGATTGTCTGTTTATGTGTGGTGCCGGTGAGAGGACTCGAACCTCCACGGTTTCCCTCACGATTTTGAGTCGCGCGCGTCTGCCATTCCGCCACACCGGCATTTGGTAAAAAAAAGATGGCGCGGCCTAAGAGATTCGAACTCCTGACCTTTTGATTCGTAGTCAAACGCTCTATCCAGCTGAGCTAAGGCCGCACACTATGAGATTGTGGAGGCGCCACCCAGATTCGAACTGGGGGTAAAGCTTTTGCAGAGCTTTGCCTTACCACTTGGCTATGGCGCCATAAAATAATGGAGCGGAAGACGGGAATCGAACCCGCGACCCTCGCCTTGGCAAGGCGATGCTCTACCGCTGAGCCACTTCCGCATGTGATGGCTGGGGATCAAGGATTCGAACCTTGGAGTGACGGAGTCAAAGTCCGTTGCCTTACCGCTTGGCTAATCCCCAACACTAGGTATTCTGTTTTGTGTGTTGTATGGGGCGATCGATGGGACTTGAACCCACGAATGCCGGAGCCACAGACCGGTGCGTTAACCCCTTCGCCACGACCGCCACGTAACACACTATTCTAGACTGGCAGGGGCAGCAGGAATTGAACCCACACCAAAGGTTTTGGAGACCTTTGTTCTACCTTTAAACTATGCCCCTAAAAACTGGTGGAGGATGATGGATTCGAACCACCGAACCCGAAGGAAGAGATTTACAGTCTCCCGCGTTTGGCCACTTCGCTAATCCTCCAAATGGTGCCGCCGAGAGGACTTGAACCCCCAACCTACTGATTACAAGTCAGTTGCTCTACCAGTTGAGCTACAGCGGCATATGAAACTTGAATGGTGGCTCGGGACGGAATCGAACCGCCGACACGAGGATTTTCAGTCCTCTGCTCTACCGACTGAGCTACCGAGCCTGATGATGTTATAATGGCGGAGCTGACGGGATTCGAACCCGCGGTCTCCTGCGTGACAGGCAGGCATGTTAGGCCTCTACACCACAGCTCCACATCATTGTTCTCGGATGTCTCCGAAGGTAAATTGGTTGCGGGGGCAGGATTTGAACCTGCGGCCTTCGGGTTATGAGCCCGACGAGCTACCGAGCTGCTCCACCCCGCGTCGTTATAAAGAAATCATGGTGGAGGATGACGGGATCGAACCGCCGACCCTCTGCTTGTAAGGCAGATGCTCTCCCAGCTGAGCTAATCCTCCGTGTTGAGCGACTTTCATATCATATCATAGGGTTATGCATGATTGCAAGTCTTTTTTTTGAAGATTTTTTAAAGAAGTTGGTGACCCGTAGGGGATTCGAACCCCTGTTACCTCCGTGAAAGGGAGGTGTCTTAACCCCTTGACCAACGGGCCTTACTGGCAGAGAGGAAGGGATTCGAACCCTCGATACGTTGCCGTATACACGATTTCCAATCGTGCTCCTTCGACCACTCGGACACCTCTCTGTATGGCTCCCCGAACAGGACTCGAACCTGTGACAACTCGATTAACAGTCGAGTGCTCTACCAACTGAG
>NZ_JAVFVT010000056.1 GCF_030929555.1 Paenibacillus sp. LHD-117
GGTATTCTTCGCGATTATTGGGGTGATTTCCAAAAGTCAAGGGGTTTTCCGTTTTTTAGCTTACATTTCTATGACTATTAATCGGTTTCCATCACTTGGAATGAACTGCATAAGTCATGAACTAGATGCATATCTTGAGACTCAAGACTCGATTGAATTAATAGGATATGATTTCCATGAGCCACACTTAAATGGAAAGGAGTGAGAAACATGATTAAGACATAGATTGATAATTTTTTTTCTTATTCACCAATCAATACCATAAAAGGGAGCCGATAACTTTGAAAAGAAAACTGGTTTATTATAATGGTTTACTGAGCATAATAATGGCAACTCTTCTTTTTTTGAATACATCGACTTCACATGCCGCATTAATTGAACCGCATGCTTATGCAAAACAGGATAGAAACGACATATCAAGTGAAAGTTCAAAAATGGTGCTTAATACAGGAGCAGAAGACTTAACTTCAACTTGGTCTTCTACCAATAAGAATTCATTTATTACGAAAGAAATGTGGGTGATTCTTAGTAAAACATCTGATGGTCAAGCAAAAGAATGGATTGAGGTTGGCCAAGTAAAGGGTGGAGTGAATGGCTCATATCATGATGGCCATTTTACAGCGGTAAAACGATACCAAAATGGCCAACTAACATATACCGAAAGCACTATAGGAACCGGTGGCACATCAGGTTCTTTCACCTATGAAATTAAATACGGAGGCAAGAGCAGCCTAGGTTATGATAAATGGAATATATACATTAATGGATTTTATCAAACTTTTTGGACAGTGCCCTTCATTAAATCGGTTGCTCAGCATGTTGGCATTGAGTCAAATGATAACCTGAACAAATTCAAGACCGGTACAAAAATCAGCAATGTAGCTTATCTTAAGGATGGCACATATTACTTATGGGGATCTGCAACAAATGGTGATGATAATTCCTTAAATTGGTCCTCGAACTTTCAGTTTAATTCCAATACGAACAGTAATACTGTTACATTTAGTAATGGAGGAGTATAAAATATGAAATCAAATAAATTAAAAGCAATTACCTACACAGCTATAACTTTAACCATTACAGGCAGTATTATCTTCCCGCAAATTATTAATGCGAACCGACCCATTGATCAAAAAGTTGAACAAAAAAATGAACAAAACAATAAGCCAAATCCGGTAGGCCTGATTTATAAGGCTAATTCTCATGCTGACAAGTCTAAGTTTATCAGTAAAGAAGAGATTATAAAAAAACCTCGAATGGAGAAAGATGGGAAACTAAAATCAGCTGATTTAGTTACCTACGAACAATTTTCTCGGGAGGTTCTAGGCCAAGAGAACCCTGGTACTATAATTGAAAATGATCGAATGGTTTGGGTGTTAACAGTCGAATTTCCAAACGGTATTAAAACTAAAGGCGGAAAATTCTCCAAAGCTGTACAAATTTCAGCTTTCGACTCGGAAACTGGTCAACTCTTGACCGTTACTACGATAGGTGAAGAGGATACTACTAAATAAAATTCGGCACTACAAAAGACCGTTCTTAGCCAAATTGGTTATGAACGGTCTTTTCTGTCAGTATGAAAAAAAGATAAGCGAACCCAGCGGGAATATAACCTCCGCTCATAAGAAATCGCGTAGTTGAATACAAGTTCAATTCATGCAGAATAATCGCTACGATCCAGATCCTTGCTTTTTCTGGTTTAGATGCTTGGTTGCGATCATCAATCAAGTGGTTTTGTGAAGAGTCAAGCTGTGGACTCTGATTAAGCGTCAAATAGCCCCCACTGAGTCTTTATGATAATGAAAAAAGGGCACGCCCCATCTTGAGAAAGGCATGCCCTTCTGTTAAATTATTGCAATTTAAACAACTTAGATTGGTTCGCAGCCAGTGTTACACTTAGATTTCCAGTTGCCGATGAGGTCGTTCCATCCCACAGATTTGTTACTGTATACGTTGCTGTTCCGCTCAATCCGGCACGTGAAAGGTTTACCGTCATCGATTTGCTGCTGGAGCTACTGTAGTTGAACACTGCCAAATAGTACGTTCCATTATTGTTCAATACGAATGTATCTGCAGCGGAAGTGCCTGTATTTCCTTCCGTCGCGCGGAATGCTTTTCCTAGACGAGCTACGCTGTTGACTGCATTGTTCGTGAGCAACGCCGATGCCATCGCCTGCTGGGACGAATTGGTGAGGTCGTTTCCGTTAAGGAACACGGTTCCCCCGATGACGCCGGAGTTCACACGGGTACGTGCTTCCTCCAAATTGTTCGAAAGCGTCATATGGTCTGGGTCGGTAAACTTGTAGATCGTCCCATTTTGCCACCAACCATATGTTTGGCTTTGCAACACGTACTCAGAGTCACCTAACGACGAGAACGCATCTGTAGAAATACGGCGTGAATGACCGTATTGGCTCGGGAACAATGGTGCGATCGAAAGCGAGATGAACATCGTCCCACCGATCCGGTCGCGAACGTAAGCCATCCCTTGGTTATACGCCTGGATACCGGTTTTAACGTTTGTATCGTAATGCTGGCCCTCCAAAGCCCCATGCGTGACAAAGTCCAACTTGATGTAATCGAAGCCTTTGGATTTAAACTTGTCGATAAAATAGTTAATTCTTTGCTTCGTACCTGGATGCGTCGGGTCGACTGGGTAGGCACCGTCTAGCGAATTGCCCCAAATCGTGCCATCGGACTTCTTCAGCATGATATCGCCATATGTATAGCTTGAACCCTCAACAACCCGGGACGTATCGCTTGACCAGTAGACAAACGGTGCCCAATAGATGCCGGCTTTTTGTCCGTTTGCATGCACGGTATTTACGAAATCGGTCAGCTGCTGGTCCGTCATGTTATCCCAATAAGAGTCTAAGTTGATGTAAACGGTATTATTGTTATTGAAGTTATTGTTCTGGAGGTTGTTCTTGATCCAGTTGGAATGAGCTACCGCATTCGTGTAAGAAAGACCCGACTGAACCGCTCCCCAGCTATTCCAGCCGAACGGAACGCCGCCACTCCAGGACATTGTACCGCTAATCGTTGCGTTCGCGCGGCCATAGTCTTCCATCCCATCACGCCAATCGGCGTAAAATCCGACGAATGCTTGCGGCGCATTAAGTGAGGTACCACTAATGGAACCATGTGCTTCGATGTCTCGCGTATTCGAGTTTGCGACACCGCCGAACACTTTTAGCTGGGTAACGTTGTTACCAGTACCCGTGTACGTAATGCCGGTTTTCCAAGTGTCGTGCGCTGTCGATCCGAAAATGAGTCCGTTGCGGCTGTCGTTGTCATAAATCGCCATGACCTCATAGCCAGTGCCCGTGGAGTTGACCGTTTGCGCGTTATAACGTACCCAAGTATCGTTATCGAAAGGTACAATCAAAGCCCGCTTGTTCGTGCTTGCGTTAATGCTTGTCGCTGCAGTATCGCTCTTTATTGGCGCCATGTAATTGGAGCTCATCGAACTTCCACTTGAAGCGTTCAAGTCGACGAAGAAATATGGCTTACCGTCGTAAACCGTGAACGTCTGCTTCAGTGTAGGGCTTCCACTTTGCGTATTAGAGAAAACGATTTTCGTGCCGCTACCGAAACCATTCGTCACTGTCGTCACGTCGGTCGGCGAAAAAGTATGGCTAGTGTAAGATGAAGTGCCGTAGGTCGTAGAACCGTTTTTGAATTCACTGTACATGTTCGAAGCGACTTTGACGGAATTGGCGTAATAATCGAACAAACCACTCAGCTTCGAATATACGATTTGAACAGCGCCGTTCGTGATGGTAGTCGTGTTGTTGTTATCAACAATCGTTGTCTGGTTAAACGTGTACGTCGTGTCCGTACCCGGAGGTGGTGTAGGCGTTGGGGTTGGTGTTGGGGCTACCGCAGACAACACAATTTTATCGATGTCTGGTGCGTATGCACCATTTCGATAAAACAGAATCGTATTTGCACTGCCTGCGTTTAGCGGAATCGTAAGCGCATAGGTACCTACAGTGGACCAACTACCCGTCGAAGGGAAGTTAATCGTCGTTACATCCGTTCCGTTCACGCTAATCGTAGCCGATCTAGTGGCGTCTCCCGCCAAGTAATAAATCGTTAGGGTAGCTTCGCCGCCAGCGCCGCCGGCGATGCCATTATAACGGAGCGTGCCGCTTCCGTTACCAAGATATCCAACTTTTTGCGTTCCAGAGCAAGTAGAGCAGGCACTTACGATTGCGCTCCCGCCTAACGTGTTTCCACTTGCTTCTGCTTCCAGACTAGCGGATGGGGGCGGCGTTGGTGTCGGTGTCGGTGTATCCGAGACCCCCAAGGAAATTTTATCAATATCCGGAGCATAAGAGCCATTGCGATAAAATTTGATCGTATTTGACGAGCCTGCATTCAAATTGATCGTCATCACGTAAGTGCCGACCGTATTCCAACCGCCTGTGGAAGCAAAGTTTACAGTCGATACATCCGTGCCATTGACGTTCACTGTGGCCGACCGAGTGCTATCTCCTGCCGTATAATAAATCGTCAGGGTCGAACTGCCACCTGCACCGCCATTTACAGCGTTGAACTGCAACGTGCCGCTACTGTTACCAAGATTGCCAACCTTTTGTGCCCCCGAACAGCCTGCGCATGTTGCGACAGCTGCTGAACCTCCTAACGTATTTCCGCTCAATTCAGCTTCATAAGTAAAAGTTGCGGCGGATGCCACGTTTTCTTTCTGTTGAACTAAACCAATAATCGACAAAACTAATGCCAAAATTAAAATCATTGCTAAGCCGCGCTTTTGTTTTGCTCGATGTCGAATCATTGCCTAATCCCCTCCAATTCAAGATAAGTTTGAAAGCCCTTTCATAATTCAGTTTACGCATTTAGATTGACTCACACTATATCAAGATTCATGGATTCATAGCCTAGAATAATTATGTTTAAATCCGATGGCAGTTACATTCGATGAGAATACTCGTTCTATAGCGACTGCGATTCCGTGTGAAAAATAGTCGCGCTGAAAGGCCTTAATGCGATAATGGCGACCTTCTATGGTCTCAATCAACATTCAGAATCAGTCTAGCCCAATAAAAACAGCAAAGAACGGCAACGATAGGATAAGTCCTAGGGTTTCCGTTCTTCACTGGTTGAAAAATATCTTTTGATTCATTTACGATCGATCGGTACCATAGATTGTGATATTAGAATTACGAAAGAATGATGGCGACATATTGGTCGTAGGCAGAGTCATTAGATCGAATCGCCTCCCATTGAAAGGACTCCATTATTATTTTACTCCCTTCAATCGAATTAGAAGTCAAGATTATGATAGCAATAATCCGTTCACATCTCCATAATGGGGAAAAGATGAGTGGATTAAGGAGAAGAAAACAAAATGAAAACGCGCGAGAAACTCGAACAAAATCAGATCTGGCTGTATGTAGTTACACTAGCTGTAGCAGCTGGCCTCGGCTTAGCTTCTCCAGAGCTTATGACATCACTTGATAATCACATACTTATCTCGATTGTAATAGCTTTATTGATGTTTGGTATGTTTACTCAAATTCCCTTTATGTCTATAAAGGAATCAATCGGCAATCGGCGTTTTATATTGGCCATCCTTACCGCAAATTATATTGCTGTACCGATTGTCGTTTGGTTACTGTCGCAGTTTCTACCACAACAATCCCCTGTCCTACTTGGTGTGTATCTTGTATTATTGACGCCATGTATAGACTATGTCATTGTATTTACGCATCTTGGCCGTGGGAGTGAGAAATTGATGCTCTTATCGACCCCAATTCTGTTTGTGACACAGATGTTTTTGTTGCCCATTTATTTATGGATTTTCATGGGCGAGCAGGCGTCAGAAATCGTGAACCCAGGCCCGTTCATTGAAGCGTTCCTTATCATCATCGTATTACCGCTTCTATTGGCTATCGTCTTACAATTACTTTCTAAGAAAAATCGGAACAGCAGTCAATTGTTATTAGATGTGTCTGCCTGGATTCCTGTCCCGCTGATGGCACTTACCCTTTTTGTTGTTGTATCATCTCAGATTGGCAAGCTATCCCAATACTGGGACGTTCTTTTGAAAGTCGTTCCAATCTATATCGCATTCATGCTCATCATGCCGTTCGTTACTCGCTTTATCATAAAGTGGTTTCGACTAGACATAAAATCAGGACGAACAGTTATTTTTAGTGC
Source organism: Paenibacillus sp. LHD-117 (assembly GCF_030929555.1). Classification (GTDB taxonomy): domain Bacteria; phylum Bacillota; class Bacilli; order Paenibacillales; family Paenibacillaceae; genus Pristimantibacillus. The sequence continues at coordinate 6,187 of NZ_JAVFVT010000056.1, forward strand.
GGGAACGCGCAATTCCCTTGTGGTCCTTCCCCTCGCCTTGGCTTTGCCTGACAATTGGAGTACATTAGTTGCAGCAATAATTGTCACGCAAACAATTGTTGAGCTAGCAGGCGAACTTATTTACGTTCGTTTTATACCCCGAGTAATTTTACGAGACAAAGTCTATAATGAAGGCTCTGAATAAACCTATTTCGCCCTAACAAGACCCGTTATGATTTATTTTCTTTTTCGTTTCGTAATGACAATAAAGTTTGTTACCAGAATTACAATAAAAGAAATACCGTAGATAGCTGCTTGAGTAATCTGTGCAAGTCCATCAGTTACAGTTATCCAGAACCACATTGAACCTGATATAAGGATCGCAATATTTAAGAAGGTTGCGTATAATAGAGATTTTTTAAAACTGCTATTCTGATTGGATATTACGCTGTAGATATTCGAAACAATAAGTGATATCAGTATAGGCACTACTAATTTTATCATTTCCACATCCAATTATTACACCTACTCTCATTTGATGACGTTCTTCATCTGATTATTGTTTTCATTTTGACCTGCTTTATAATGCCGCAGAGTTCCTTCCTATCGTCATTTTGAACGCATTTCCGCGGCTCACTTTACTCATCTCCGAACAATTTCTCGCCGCGATGGAGCCGCCATGCAATTTTTGCCGTATGAGGCGTCTCTCGGGAAGTAGGGGCATGCGCCGCCAAATAACGTGTAACCGCAAGGATCAGCGTTTCGCGAGCTTTCTCCGCGAACGGTCCCGTTTCGGAAGCCCAGCGGTCATATTCCGCTACGGCCGCCTCGTACATCTGAAAGGAGTGAAATTCCGCATCCTCTCGAAGCAGCGCATGACCCAATACGTTGAATAAAGGCTCCGGCTTTCCACCGCTGTGCAGATAGCGGATCACCCATGCCGCCGCCGGCGCCACTTGCTGCTGCTTATCGAGAATCTCAAGCAGCTCCGCGGGCTGCGGCACTTCCTCAGCCGCGCCAACTGCAGCTGGTCTCGGAGCAGCCGGGATGTTCAAAAACCGGTCGAGGTAAATCGTAGCCGCCGTATGGAAAATTCCGCGAACCAGCCATGGATCGGCGGAACGAATCAAACCTTCGTGAACGGCGTGAGCATGCGTAAACGTGTGCAGCACCGAAATCCAGTCCCCGAAATCGTTCTGCGTATGGAAGCGGACGACCCGTTCCGCCGCAGCCAATGCGGCAATTTGCGAGATGCGCACCGGAGAGGCCCCGCCGAGCAAAGCTTCCTTCAGCACGCGAATCGTCCTCAGCGGATCGTCTCCGAGCAGCGCTTGGAACAGCACCTCGTCGTCGATACCGGAGCCCTCGCCTCCAGATGAAACGCCTTTTTTGAACAGCTCCTCGAACGCATCCTTCAACGGCTGAACCAAATTGACCGGAGACTGCCAGCTATGAAGCTCTTCGCTGCGCGAAGCGTCTCCGAACATCGGAACGAGCGAAGCCAGGACGTAATTGCGCTGCTCGTCCTCGATGTACTTCAAGCTCTCGAATGCTTTATTATGGAAATCCAGCGTATGGCCTCCATTAATATAGAAATGGTCCGTCGCCGCCATGCTCATCATAGAGAACAACCGCTTCTCATCCGCCCCCGCCTGCACGGCGGTCAGCAGCACCCGTTCGGCTCCGCGCGTATCCCGAACCTCGATGCAATCGCGGTACCATTCCGTCAATCGTTCTTCGGAGACGCCAGTATTCGGGAGTGGATCGAGCAAGAAGCGCGTTCCGCTTCCGGCTGAGTCGCGCGCCGTACGCAGTAGCCCTTGAAACAACGCAAGGATGCGGCCTTGTTTATCAAGCTTGGGCAGGACGTTAGCCATCGCGGTAAGAATCGTTAATCCGGAGCCCCACCCTTGCCTGCGCTGTTTGACTCCGAAATCGATCCCAATCGCTGCGATTTCCATCTCGGGAACGCCTCCCTCCATTAATCCGACTATGGCCTTGGCTATGACAAGTCCGATATTTTGCTCAAGGCCGCTCTGAAGGCGGTTTTTATACAGCTGTACTTGATTGCCGTTCCGGGAATTCGGGTTGACCCAAATCAATCCGTCATGTACGGTTATGTCGTGTACCGGAACATCATCCGCCCAAGGGTCGAGCGTTCCGCCGCTGCATACGTCAAACCGCGCATGATGCCAATGGCATGTCAAAATTCCGTTGCACAAACTTCCCATGTGGAGCGGAAAACCGAGGTGAGGGCACCTGTTGTCTAGTGCATGCACTTTATTCTCGTGATAAAAAACGACGATGCCCCCCTTGATCAGCTTCGTTCCTTGCTCTCGAAGCTCTTCTACCGTACCCGCCTGAATCCAACCGTTCATGAAAACGCCTCCATTTCTCCATGTAAAGTGATCTCCTTGTTTGTACAATATCTTATTTTGAATACTTTTTAAATATGTATGTTTAAAAAGTCGATCATTTTATTACGCTACGAAATACCAAAAGCTGCCGGATGATGAACCGGCAGCTTCTAACTGATTACTCTCCTCCACTTTACCAATCGATTGGTTTGCCGTCCCTGAAGAACCCTCCACGAGGTCCTTCCGATTCCGTCGTTAATAACTGGAGGATCAACTCGGCAGTATGTTTCGGCGTTCTCGGAGCAGAGGGTCCCCCCATATCCGAGCTTACCCAGCCCGGATCGACCGCATAGATTTTGATATCTCCCCTGACTTCCGCCGCTGTCAGTCGGGTCAATGCATTCATGGCAAGTTTGGAGATTTTGTACGCACCTGCTCCTTGGGACGACATCGCATTCATAGCTCCGTATTCCGAGGAAACATTAATGATCCTTCCATATCCCCGCTTTTCCATGTGTGGAATAAATGAACGCATGACATGATAAACGCCGAAGAAATTCGTGGACATCGTTCTCTCTAAAATCACTGGATCCATGCTCAATAATTTGGCATTCCCATCCAAATATACGCCCGCGTTGTTAATCAATACATCCAATCGGCTGGCGGTATCCGATTCCCCGATTCGCCCCTGTGACAAGAGCTGTCTGCTTATCTTGCATCATTGGAAACCTCCAATCGACTGTACATGGCACTTCTTGAATAATTCGCCGCGATGCTTATGATCAGGAATAAGATCCCCCCGAGCACGACATATTGTATACCTATTCCTGCTATGAATAGTCCGCATACACTTGCACCGATCGTTGTTCCCAAATTGGCTGATGTCAGAAAGAGTCCATTCGCGAATTCAGGAGCCTCTGGCGCTGCAGACACAATCCAATATTGAGCAATGTTGCCTCCTATGCCGCCCAATACTCCCCAAATCAAAATAATGAAGGCCATTGGCACACCGAACTGTCCCATGATGACAAGCATGATGTAAACGGCCCCCAATGCAAATGGATAAGACATTACCGTTCTTAGTGCATGATTGGTAAGCAGCTTCCCTGCAATCATGTTTCCGACAATGTTGGCCGCACCGTATAGGAATAACATCAAACTGATTGTGTTCCACGCATAATTCGTTACGGTCTTCAAATACTCGGCAAGGTAACTGTACACCCCGAATACGGCTCCGTTCATGAAGATGACAGCGGCAATGGAAAGCCAGGTTACGGATCTTCTTAATACGCGCAATTGCGTGCCGTAAGAGAGCCTTTCCCTAACAGGCATCGACGGTATGAATAGGAGTGTCGCGACAAACGCGACTGTCGTTACAGCAGCAAAGAATAACATCGCATAGGTAAGCGAAGCGGCGGTGGCAATCAGACTCGAGACCGGTACGCCAAGGACCATCCCTGCAGACACGCCAACGAATACTTTGGCCACTGCCTTCGAAGATTGTTCCTTGCTGACGGACGCCGCTGCGACGGAAAATGCCAAAGAACAATAAACAGGATGGAAAAAAGCCGGAACGACACGTGCAATCAATAACACGGTAAAGTTTGATGTGAAGGCGGAGACAAGGTTGCCCGCAATAAAAATGCCAAGCACAAGCAACATGACTTTCTTGCGGTTCATACCCGAAAACAATGAAGGCAAAATTGGGCCAGAAATGGCAACCGCAAGCGCAAAGAGACTCACGATCAACCCTGCAGTGGAGATGCTGACATGGTAGTGCTCCGCAATCATAGGCAAGATTCCGATCACGCCCATCTCGGTATTCAAGATACCGAATACACCTAGGGTTAAAATATAGACTAATAAATGATTTTGTTTAGTCTTCATAGATCATTGACATCGAGATATCTCGGTAGGCATCGATCTGCGCCTGAAGGTCGGCGATCTTTTGCTCTGCGATGCCAACGGCGTCAGCGCCGGCGATGAAGCGTCGCGGCGGCTCAGTTTCGCTTGCAATCATGAGAAGTGCTTTGGCGAGCTTGTTCGGATCGCCGGACTGTTGCCCGTTCTGTTTATTAAAAAAGGCCATGTAACCAGCTCTGCGATCCGCATATTCCTCGATCGACGGCTTGGCGTAAGTCGACGAAGCTTCCGTAAGAAGTTCCGTACGGAAAAAGCCCGGATTGACAATGGTCGTATGAATGCCGAACGGCAAGACCTCAGGCTGCAGCGATTCCATCCACCCCTCGAGACCGAACTTTGACGCGGCGTAAGCGGCATTAAACTCGAATCCAGAAATACCGGCGCCTGAAGAGATCGAGATGATGTGGCTAGAAAGCTGCTTGCGCATTACAGGCAACACCGCTCGTGTAACGTTCATGGGACCGATAAGGTTCGTCCTTAGCTGCGACTCGATTTCATCTAGGGTCAGTTCCTCAAAAAAGCCCCCATAGAAGTTCGCTGCGTTATTGATGAGTACGTCGATCCTTCCAAACTTGCCTACAGCAGCTTTGACGGCTGCCTCGGCATCAGCCGGGCTGTTGACGTCCAGTATTACGACCAGCAGGTTATCGTCATCGCCAAGGGCTTTTGTGACTGTGTCCATATTTCGGCCTGTAGCGACGACTTGATAACCGGCAGTCAGGGCCGCCTTCGCGATATTAACACCCATTCCGCGACCGGCGCCTGTAATTAGCATCACTTGTTGTATAGACATGTTTGTTTTTCCTCCAGTTAATAAATATAAATAACTCCTTGTAATTTATTTTACCGAGTTTTTAGTATATAACAAATACTCATATCTTATAACAAGATATGCTTGAAAAGCATTTCTGGAATGTGTATTGTAAAACTTAGAACTTAGAGGAGGTGTTTAAATGGAAGTTAGAGTTTTGCGTTATTTTCTTGCTGTTGCAAGAGAAAGAAGCATTACGGGCGCTGCTGACTTTTTGCATGTTACTCAGCCAACCTTGTCTAGACAATTAAAAGATCTTGAACAAGAATTAGGAAAAAAGCTATTTCATCGCAGCAGTCACAGTATTATCCTCACCGATGAAGGAATGCTTTTTAGAAAAAGAGCAGAAGAAATCGTAGATATGGTGGATAAATTAGAGGCAGAATTTAGATCCATGGAAGAGACGCTAAGCGGTGATGTCTACATCGGCGGCGGGGAAACAGAGGCCATGAAACAGCTTGCACGGGTAGTAAGAGACTTACAGATAAGTTATCCAAATATACGGTTTCACCTCTACAGCGGAAACGAAGATGATGTAACTGAACGACTTGATAAAGGACTGCTCGACTTTGGAATTTTAATTCAACCGGCAGAAGTATCGAAATACAATTACGTCGATATCCCGGCTAAGGACGTTTGGGGCGTTGTGATGAGGAAAGACAGTTCCCTTGCTCTCAAAGATACCATTCAAGCAGCAGATTTAATCCATGTTCCGCTAATTTGCTCAAGGCAGGTTATGAAGCAGAACTATTCCAAAAATGAATTTGCGGATTGGTTTGGTGACGATTTTGATAAATTAAACGTCGTAGCCACCTATAACCTGGCTTACAATGCTTCAATTATGGTTGAAGAAGGTATTGGTTATGCGTTAACGCTTGATAAAATAGTGAATACGTCCGGTGAAAGCAACCTTTGTTTTAGACCGCTAGAGCCAAGACTTGAATCTGGCTTAAATATCGTTTGGAAAAAGCATCAGGTCTTTTCGGCTGCCGCCGATTTGTTTTTGAAAGAAATTCAGGCGAAGTTTTGATTATCAGTTGCGTAGGACAAAAACCCAGTACCTGTACGGTACCGGGTTGTGCTTTAGACGACCGTAACTTTGGACAAATTGGCATCCATGCCTTTGAGAGCGGCGTACGTCAACTTATCCATCATTGCGCCGTCAAAGTTGATCGTTTTGATGGCACGGAAATACTTTTTGGTTAATGTAAACCCCGGATGGAAAGACACATTTTTGAGAGTCGCACCTCTAAACGTCACTTCGTTTAATCCCGCCTTCTCGAACTTGACGCCGATAAAGGTTTGCCCGTCCAGACACAGACCTGTAAGATCGGAATATTTGAATTCCACCCCGTCAAAAATACAATTAGCGAAAGTTGCTTTTCTAAGATCTGTCGTGCTCAGCTTCACATCCGTTAATTTAACATTTAGAAATTTCGCGCGGTCTAGACCGCACGAGCTGTAGTTCGTGCGCAAGAGAATGGACTTGTTGAAGCTCGTATCCGAAAGATCCAGCGCGGAAAAGTTGCAGTCGGTGAGGTTGGCGCCGTCGAAATTGGTTCCGCGTACATCGCTGCCAGCAAACGTGCTGCCGGTCAAGTCCGCGTTCGAAAAGTCGGATCCTTTCAATGCGCTGCCTGAAAACTTCCCTTTGTGCGCGGTAACGCTGGCAAAGTCGCTGTCTGCTAAATTGCTTGCGTTAAAGTTTGTCACCACCTGACGTTCCAGCGATCGGGAAAGGTTAGCGACCTCCAGTACCGTTTGCTCGATATCGCCAATGCTATCGATGGTCATCTCAAAAGCGGTTTCGTCGTCCTTGCCCTCGGCTTTAAGCTCGCGGAACCGCTCCTGCAAATCGGAAAGCAGGTCGGCCTTTAATTCGGTGACGCTCTTCACCCCGTCGTATGGCGCGAATACGCCGTTCAAATAGTTGGTCAATTTCTGATTCAAAACATCCACTCCCCTTATAATAGGTTTTCAAGCACGCGCTTCGCATACTCCCAGTTGTTTTTGTTGCGGATGTAAGACTCCTTGCCCTTCTCGGTTATTCTAAAATATTTGCGCCGGCCGCCTTGCGATTCGTCGCCCCAATACCATTCGATATCGCCGTCCACCTCTAATCGACGAACGCTGGAGTACATCGTTGCTTCCTTTAGTTCGTATTCTCCGCCCGAGCGCTCCGCAATCAACTTGACGATTTCGTACCCGTAGCGATCAGCCTCGGATAAGAGTCGCAGTATCATCGTATCGGTATGTCCGCGCAGCAGGTCGGATGTAATTTTGTTCTCGCTCATTTCATCACCCCGCAAATGTATAATACATTACACTACTATGACTGTCAAGGTACTCCTTCAAACAAATTACTCACTGAATGTTTTCATGATCTTGCGCAATAAAAAGAACCTGGTATAACAACCCAGGTTCTTTTGAGCGGAGACGACGGCATTAATACAAAGTTTGGAGCGCTTGCGGCGTGAAAGGAATCAGTTCCTCCGCCTTGCCTTCTCTAATCTTGCTGACCCAAGCCGGATCCGCGAGCAATGCCCGGCCGATCGCGACAAGATCGAACTCCTGATTGTCCAGCTTGGGAATCAAGCCATCCAAGCTGGCGTTCCCCGCTCCCCTTCCTGCGGTGAAGAATGTCGTGACGTCCCCATCCAATCCAACGGAACCCACTGTAATGGTCGGTTTGCCTGTCAGCTGCTTCACCCAGCCCGCGAAATTCAGCTCGGAACCTTCGAATTCCGGTTCCCAGAAGCGTCGCGTCGAGCAATGGAAAATATCCACCCCGGCGTTCACCAACGGTTCGAGGAATAGCTTCAATTCCTCCGATGTCCCCACGAGCTTCGCCGAATAATCGATTCCCTTCCATTGGGAGATGCGAAGAATAATCGGGAAATCGGGGCCAACGGCTTCGCGGCAAGCTTTTATGACTTCTGCGGCAAAGGTTGTACGTGCGATGTAGCTGCCGCCGTATCGATCCGTCCGCTGGTTCGTTTTCTCCCAAAAGAATTGGTCGATTAAATAACCGTGAGCGCCGTGCAGCTCGATGCCGTCAAAGCCGAGACGTTTGGATTCTGTAGCAGCCTTGGCGAACTCCTGCACGATTTGCTCGATCTCGTCTTCCGTATATTCATTCACGTTGCCGCGGGCGCCCATATGCCAGATTTGAGGGACAATTTTGCCTCCCGCATGATGAACTTCAGACACGACATTCGCCCAGCCGTTCAAGGCCTCTTCGCCGTAGAAATACGGAACATCCTTCTGATTGCTCGAATCGGCATGGTTAATGACCGTGCCTTCGGTTATGATGAGTCCAACTTCGTGTTCGGCTCTGCGACGGTAATACGTAGCGACATCCGGTCCAGGAACGCCGTTCGGCGATTTTTGGCGCGTCATTGGCGCCATAACCGTTCGGTTGGACAAAGAAAGCTTACCTAAAGTAAAGGGACGGAACAGCGATTGCACAGTTTGCGTTGTAGTCATGGTTACCCTCCATTTTATCTAATTATTTTGAAAGCATGCGCATGCATATAAATTATCGAAATATAAGAGCCCTGTCAAGAGGCTCAAGATGATCAAACTGATCTGCTGCTTGAAGCAAATGAATGGTTGCTTTATTTGTGCCAAAGAATCGGATTCTTATATGGGCCGTGGAAAGAGATTTCAAGCAACTTCGCAGCCATAGTCTCAGCGGGATAGTTATAGTTATTCATGATCCACCACACGATACTTTCCAAAAAAGCGCCTAATGTATAAGCAATGACGAAGGACATATCCATTCGAAGCCCTTCTTCCGTCGTTTGAGTCACGCGAATGCCGTCTTCTACAAATTGTCTCAAAATCCCTTTCATTTCTTTGATGAATAGTTCATCGGGTTTGTAGATCAGCAATACATCATAAGCGAGTTGATTCTGAAAAATATGGTCAAATAGCGAAACCATGTTTTCGGGCAAATCATCGGGCCGCAGCTCATCGATTCTTTTTGGGTTTTTGATCGTGAGCGATTGTTTTAAATCTTTTAAAATCACGGTATGTAAGTCGATCCGCAACTCGACGGTATCCTTATAGGATCTGTAAAAAGTCGGACGAGTCACCTTTGCTTCTTCGCATAGGCGTTGGATGGTGATGTTTTCGGTTTCTTTCAACTGTAATGACAAATAAGCATGATGCATCTTTTTAATCGAATGAACTTGCCGCGGATCTCTTTTTTTCATACGTATCACATCCATGATTGAGTAACTCTATACTAACAAAAAAGGCGATGCAGGAAAACCGCATCGCCGCTACACTTTATAGTGCCGTCCAACCGCCGTCAATGACCAACTCGGATCCGGTCATGAACTTGGATTCGTCGCTTGCGAGAAACACCACGCCGTATGCAACGTCTTCCGGTTCTCCCATGTACGGCAACTGCGTATAAGCCTGATAATAAGGCATGGCCGTTTCCATAGAGGGAGCTGTCATCGGCGTCACGATAATGCCGGGATGAACGGAATTGACCCGGATTTTGTCCTTTCCGTACTCGACCGCGGCGGATTTGGACAAAGCGCGCAAGGCGCCTTTAGCTGCGGTATAAGGACTCGAACCTGCCATTCCTACAATGCCGCCGATGGAGGAAATATTGATGACCGACCCTCCGCCTGCTTTTTTCATCTCCGGAATACAATATTTCATGCCAAGGACGCACCCATTCAGATTGACGTCCATAACGGCATTCCATTCGCTCATTTCGATGTTTTCGATGGTTTTGACGCTTGCGATACCTGCGTTATTCACTAACACGTCTACCTTGCCATAAAGCGCCACCGTTTGATCAACGACTGCCTTCCACTCCTCTTCGGATGTTACATTCTGCTTAATCGCGACGGCCACGCCGCCTGCGGCCTTAATTTCATCTACGATTTCGTTGAGCTTAGACTCATTCAGATCGGTCGCGACTACCTTAGCTCCTTCTTTGGCAAAAATTTTAGCTTCTGCAGCTCCCATTCCGTTTGCTGCGCCTGTAATTATAGCTACCTTACCCTGCAATCTCATGTCATACATCTCCTGAAATCTAAATTTGGTCATTTAAAATCGACACACTTACTTTACATTTTGTAACGTAGTTCAATTCTATTATTAGCTCAAATTGCTGATTAGTCAAGCCTATCCCCTTTATTTCACGGGCCCCTTGCTTCCGATCGATACCTTGACGGAGACACGAATATCCGCAAATTATTCTAGTGATAACAAAAAAACAGCCGAATAGATCGGCTGTTCAGATCACTTGGACATCCCAACGATGTCTATACTTCGTGAGATTCGGGTGCGCGTCCGGTGGCGGTTCGTTAATAATCAGACGAAGCTTTCCGATCCACTCCTCGAACGAACTGAACGAGGCGAACGCGTTTGCCGTTTCCGGAGAAACGTATAGGAACATCGGCTGCGGATATATTTCCGCCAAATGACGAAGCGCCGCTTCGATCGGCGTATACTTCTTCCGCTTCCCCTCCCAATTCTCCACGGTAATCGTACCGTTGTCTCCGCTCTCCCGCCGCCAATCGAACAAGCGGTCCTCTCGCTTGTAATACGGCTCGATCGGACGCTTCCACATGCGCCTTGCCGTCTCCTCGTGCAGCGGGTACAGCACAAGCTTTTCGAATGATCGTGCCGACGCCAGCTCCGCTGCGCGCTCCAACTGCTGGTCCGAAACATCTTGGAACGTATCGTAATAGACCAGCGTTCCTTTCCCAGAATGGGTGTCCATCTCATCGGCCTGACCGTAAGGCAACTTGTGAATGCTTCGATCCATAACATCCCTCCAAATCTTATCGCACAATAGTATACCCGGTAAATCTTGATTACCGCCAAAAAGTGGAACAGTCTGCTTTCTCCAAAATATTAAACTCGATCATTTTTTCAAGTAATGAAAAATCAACGGGACTGTCCCATTTGACCCGTATCAGCTCATTGGTGTGTTGATAACCAGCCTGCACGATTTTTTCAGAAAATTGAATGATCCCGGCCCTTTCAGGGGCAACGGCCAAATGATGTTTGGCTACGCTAAAACCAATGATAAAAGTGCCGTGATCGGTAAACATAGGCTGATTCCAAGCGATTTTTGGCATCAAACTCGGAAACGTCTTCGTTACCCAAGTTAAAACTTCTTCCGTACGTACCCGATGTGTCGGATGATCGATTTTCGCTAAAAAGTCTGCAAAAACTTCCATGTTGTTCTCTCCTGATCATTTTCTTTGGTCATGCTGCTTCGAATCAGGGCTGCTCGGCAGCTTTCAATTTCTCGAGAATTCTGCGCTTCCGGTACATCATTTTCCCCGTCTCGGCGACATCTTGAATGGTGGAGCGGTTCAGAAAGGCACCGAACAGCATACCTGCGATCGGGATCATTTGGAACAACTTTTTCCATCCGAAGTTGTCCCTATACGTGACCATGACCTCACGCCAGCCCTGCAGCTGGGACATGACCTGCCCGTTCTTCTCACCTGAATGGAAAGCGGCGAGTTCGTCCAGAATTGCTTTTTTGCCAACAATGTCGGACGAGGAAAACTGCATGCACTTGACGATAAATACTCGCTCCGATTTCTCGTTCGGGTCATAACCGTAGCTGATCGCGATCTCCTGCAGCGCTTTAAGGGATAAGCCGAGCAGGAGCGGAATGTCGATGGCTAGCGTGAAAATGCCGCCGATTCCCGTCGTCGCGCCTTGCACGGTCGCCGTCTTGCTGCTTGATTCGATAATGCTGTCGGCCATCTCGTCCATTCGGCCAAGCGGAAGCTGACCGATCCGATCCAGGGCCGATGCTCCATCAATCGCTTCGTTCGGAAAAAATTTGCGGTACATCTGTTCCTTGCTGATCAGATAACGTCCTCCGCTCTGGACGTAGCTTCCGAGCTCGTCAAGCGCCGTTCCTATTTTCTCCTGGATGAACTTCGGGGTGATCCGGTCCAGGAGGGCAAAGGGCAGTCTGCCGAGTTTCTCCCAGAAAAAAAGATCCTTCTGACCTTGTTCCCATTGTTCGATTTGGTTTAATTCCGCCCTTAATTCATCTGTAGCATCTAAATTCGTCATCTCGGATCGCACACCTCGCTTGGATTATACCTATAGACCTTCATACTGTGTATAACGACGCGAAGTTTCATAAACTGCGTTCAGAAGACGACAAAGGCAGTCCGTCATAACGAGATGACAGACTGCCTTCGTGCCGTTCCTTTACTTTACTTATACCCAAAAAAGGAACCCTTCTTGATATTCCGTTTCGAAATCTTCTTATTCTGCAATTCATTAGAAATCGAATCGACCATGCTCTTCGGTCCCGCAATAAAGTATTTGCCATTGTCCTTGTAGGCGGCGGCAAACTTATCGATCTCTTGATGCAAGTCATCCCTTGAATCAAGGTAGGTTACTTTTACGGAAGTTTGATTAGCGATGGCATCAAGTTCGTCTTTATAGAGATAGGACTTGCTGCTATCCATGTAGAGCAGATGGATCTGTTTCCCGGCTCCAATCCCTTCTGCCGCCAATTGTTTTAACATCGACCTGAACGGCGTAATGCCGATTCCGCCTGCAATCAGGAGCGCTGGACTATTATCATTCAGATAAAAATTCCCCACTGGCCCGCTCAAATTCACTTTCATTCCCTGCTTTAATTCCAACATCGCTTGCTTGAATTCGCTTGGGGCGTCGCCGATGCGCATGGTTAGCTTAACCATATTCTCTGCGGGAGCAGAGGCCACGGTAAATGGTTTTAAATTATTTTTGATCTTCTTATGCGTAAGGCTAAACAATCCATGCTGTCCCGCTTCCCATGTCAAATCGTTTTCTTTTTCAAATATAAAACTATAGACATTTTCCGATTCTTTGTAGCTTTCCAAGAATGATAATTCTCTCTTCTTGAACATTTTCAAAAAATCTTGAAAAAACCCCATTTCCCCATCCCCCTGTTCATTACATCAAATATTTGCCCGTAATCGACTGCTTCGATTGAATGATCTGTGAAGGCAAGCCCTCGAACACGACCTGGCCGCCCTTGCTGCCTCCGTCCGGACCCATATCGATAATCCAATCCGCTTGGCTGATCACATCGAGGTTGTGCTCGATAACGATCACCGTATTGCCGGCATCGACGAGGCGGTTCATGATTCCGAGCAGTTGGCCGATATCCGACATATGCAGGCCGGTCGTCGGCTCGTCCATGACATAGATGCTGCCATTCTTATGCAGCTCGCTTGCCAGCTTAATGCGCTGGCATTCCCCGCCCGAGAGCGTGCTGAGCGGCTGGCCAAGCGTAATATAGGTGAGCCCGACATCGCACATCGCCTGAAGCTTGCGCACAACCTCTTTAAGCTCGAAAAACTCCAATGCCTGCTCCACGGTCATCTCCAGCACTTCGGCGATGTTCTTGCCATTTAGTTTGTATTCGAGCACTTCTTCCTTAAACCGTTTCCCTCCGCAGACATCGCAGGGCAGCTTCACGCTATCGAGGAATGCAAGGTCCGTATACAAAACGCCAAGTCCTTGGCAGTTCTCGCAGGCGCCTTTGGAGTTGAAGCTGAATAACCCTTGATTGACCTTATTCGCGGATGCGAACGCTTTGCGAACATCATCCATAATTCCTGTATAGGTCGCTGGGTTCGAACGCGTCGATACGCCTACCGCCGATTGATCGATGACGATCGCATCCGGATGTTGACCAAGGAATATTTCATTAATGAGCGTACTCTTGCCTGAGCCTGCGACTCCCGTAACGACGGTCAGCACTCCCGTTGGAATATCGACGCTCACGTTCCGCAGATTATGCAGCGTGGCATCCTTGATGGATAACTTGCCGGATGCCTTCCTGAAATCATCTTTCAGCTGGAGCGGCCGCTTCATATGGGTACCTGTCAGCGTACCCGATTCCAGCAAGCCTTGGAAGCTTCCTTCGTACATGATCGTACCGCCTCGGCTGCCGGCGTGAGGTCCGACGTCGACGATATGATCCGCCACCTTGATCACATCGGGATCATGTTCAACGACAATAACGGTATTGCCCTTGTCACGCAGCTTCTGGAGCAATTCGTTCAGCCGATGGACGTCGCGGGGGTGCAAGCCAACGCTTGGTTCGTCGAAGATGTACGTGACGTCTACCAGACTGCCGCTCAGATGCTTCACCATCTTGACGCGCTGCGACTCGCCGCCGGATAACGTATCCGTCTCGCGGTCCAACGTCAAGTAATCGAGCCCGATATCGACCAGATGCTGCAGCCGCTCCGACAGCGATTTGACGACCGGCGCAGCCTCGGGCATGTCGATTTCCAGCAAGACGCGAATGAGTTGGCCGATCTCCATGGAGGAAAGCTCCGCGATGTTATAGCCATTGATCTTGCAGGCGAGCGCGGCTTGACTAAGTCTCGCGCCGCGGCAGCTCGTGCATGGTCCTTCGGAAATGAAAGGCATGACGGCTTTTTGCGTACGTTCGGACTTTGTTTTTACATCCTGCTTGATGTATTTATTCGTAAACTTCTCGATAACGCCTTCCACGGTAATGTTCATCGCTTTGCCGCCAAAGTCCACTTGAACCTTCTTGGCCTTGGCATACAGCAATTCATCCAGTTCCTCAGCCGAAAAATGGCTCAGTTTTTTGTCCGGATCGAAGTCGCCCGACTGCATGATCATATTCCATTCCCAGTCGTTCACCGCATAACCCGGAAGCATGATAGCTCCTTCGTTCAGCGATTTGGACATGTCTACCGCCTTGCTCATGTCGACGCCCAATCGGCGGCCGATGCCGTTGCACTCGGGACACATGCCTTGCGGATCGTTGAATGAGAACGAGTTTACGGGACCAACATGGGGCTGGCCTACTCGCGAGAAAAGAAGACGGAGAATCGGAGAAATATCGGTAATCGTTCCCATCGTGGAATGGGAACCGCCGCCCAGCCGCTTCTGATCCACGATCACGGCCATGCTCAGATTCTCGATCGCATCCGTATCCGGTTGCGGGACGCGGGGCAGGAACGTACGCACGAACATGCTGAAGTTCTCGTTCAGCAACCGCGTGGATTCTGCCGCGATCGTATCGAAGACGATCGATGACTTGCCGGATCCGGATACCCCGGTGAAGATCGTGATTTTCCGCTTGGGGATGCGCAAGGATACGTTTTTGAGATTGTTTTCCCTCGCGCCCGAGATGACGATATGCTGCTGATTCGAATCGCTCATGCTAACATCCTTCCGATCATGTTATTTTCTACTCCAATCCATATTGTACCATGAGAACCGAGCTCCGGACGACGGCACAAAACGGCCGCAAATGATATGCAGCCGGTTTATTTGGATTCAGGCATTATTGCGCCAACAGCTTCTCCAGCTCGCCGCACCATGCGCTCCATCCATGTCTAGCGCCTTCAAGACCATGAACATTAGAGAATCCGGTTTGATCAAGATGAAGGTTAACCTTTCCATCCCCTAAATCCTACAACGTCCAGTTGACCGTGTGCTTCTCCTCGCCGACGGCCCAAGTATAGGACAAATGCGTTGGCGGGTCCACGACCAGCACTTCGCCGTCAATGACGCCATCCCAATATTCATTCGGCTCTGCGCGAAACTGAAAACGGTGGCCGACTTCGAGCTTGAAATCATTTTCCAAGACCCACTTGGCAAGTTTATTTGAATCGGTTACGGCGGACCACAGCTTCTCGATCGTTGTCGTGTACTGAAAATCCAATTCCAATTTTAAACTCATTCATCTTCCTCCTCTAATAGTTGGCTGAGGCGCAACATATTCATGCTCCAGAACTTGCTGTAGTAAGCCACCCAATCTTGAATTTCCCTAAGTGGAGCGGCATTTAACCTAAATCGCGTTTCTCTGCCGACTTTCCGGTCAATTACCAGTCCAGCCTCTTTAAGTATTGTCAAATGTTTGGATACCGCTGTCCGGCCCATTTGGAACTGTGCCGTTAACTCATGAAGCGGCAACTCTTGCGCTCCAGCCAACAAACCGATCAGTTGGCGCCTAGTTGGATCTGCAATCGCGTCAAACACGTCTCGGTTCTGGTTGTTATCGCTCACAACACCCTCTCCTAAATAACTCCATTGATTCGCAAATTGGACACCATTTGGTGACGTTTTGATTATATGTCACCATTTGGTGTCCTGTCAACGACTTTTTTAAACGCAAATAAAAACGGTCAGTCAGTTATGTATGTAAACTTTTGATAGTATGCCCCAGTTGGCTCCTCGACTACGTATAAAAAAGCCTCGGCACAATTATGCCGAAGCTTTTTGGTCTCATCGGGTACCTCGATCCGGAACTCGTCCCAGAGGAAATCTCTAAGCGGTTTCATCAACGTTCGTTATGCTGACGAGATAATCGGGTAATGCATTGATCTTCGATTCGTCAATTGCTGAGCTCGTTGTGTCTTCAATTGCTCCTGTAAAATCCTCGAGTTGGAACGTCTTCATCTCATCAAACGTGTAGACAAAATCATCCCGTTCCTGCGATGCATGGCAAGATATGCAGCTAGCGACATCCCTTTGAGTATTTAACGATTGGTCTGCATTGTAAGCCTGGAATCGCCAATCTCCATTTTGCTCTTCGGCAGGTTGATCTCCCCAGTCTAAGCGCTTTTCCATGACGAAAATATCCGATAACACTTCATCCCTATAGATTTCAAGTGTTAATACCGTGCCTTGCGGAATCGGTTCGCCGTTCTGTACCGCTTCGATCGTTTCCGGACTCGCGTAGAGCTTCTCATGGGCATTCCCGCGATTAACCGTCGTGTAGATTACACCATCGGTATAATTTTCAGGAAGGTCTACAATCGCACTGTCATTACCCGTTGGTTGTTCTGGTGATGTTTGGCTGGTCATGTTCATTTCATTGGCACCGCTTCCCGTTCCGCATCCTGATAATATGGTTGCAATTACGATTGCGAAGAGTAAATAGGTTTTTTTCATACGGTCTTCCTCCTTCAATAAATATCAGTCACTCCATGCGTTTTTTCTGCTTCTGTACAAATTTCAGGGCATAATGAGTCCCGCAGATATAAATTCCCATTACGGTTAGGTGATCCATTACAAAGTTGATACTGGATTCATTGAAATTCCAGGATCCGAATGGATCGTATACGAAGAGTTTGGAACCTAGATTTCTTTCAAAGGAAGTCTGAACGCCATAAACGACAATGAATACTGCCATGGCGCGCAACGAAATGGTTCGGACTCGGCTTGGTGCAGTTATACCAGTCATTCTTCGCATGGCATTGATAATCGTTCCCCAGGACATTCCGATGTGAATAGCCATGACGATAAATCCCCAATACGAGGTCATGACATGGATCTGCAAGAAAATCATGTCGTTATTTATAGGAATAAAGGCGAAAATTTCGCGGGAAATCGGCACGGAACTGACCATCACTGCAGACATGGATACAAGGAATAACAGATTGACCGTAATACTCAGCATGCGCCGAAAATCGTAAGTTCCTTTCCGAATCGTCTTATACCACCGACGGTTTAATAGGTTATGGACAATAAAGAAAACAAGTAGAACGACTCCAACCACTTCATGGATTAGAATTCCAGTGATCTGATAAGCCATGGCTGCAAACATAAGAAAAGTCATCGTTACATCAATGACCAGCTTGAATAACATTTTTGGATTCAAAAAGCTTCCCCTTTCTTCTACTGTCAGAGAACTTAACTTTATTTTGGATGTAAACCGAATCTGACCGTTATCTCAATCGTCTCTAATGCTTGCCTAATTCTCTCGCTGCTGCTGACGATCAGGGTATAAATGTTCTATACTTTGAACAATGATAAAACGAATCGATTCAAGGAGGATCCTATGGCAGAAGACATACAGGTTCAACAAAATGAACTCGCTAATCTGATCGAGCGTCATACGGTTCAAGACGGAGTCATTCAAACCGCTATCCCGTCCTTATTTTTTATTCGTTACTCCGACTTGACCGAGCCGGGCTACAGAGTATACAAACCATCGTACTGCTTCATTGCTCAAGGATTAAAAGAAGTTTGGCTGGCGCAGGAGCGCTTTGAGTATGGACCCGCGGATTATCTCATCTCATCGATGAATTTGCCTGTAGTTGGCCAGGTCATTAAAGCATCCAATGATAATCCGTATTTGAGCTTAAAACTTGAGGTTACACAGAATCAGATTTTAGAGGTATTAAATGATTCGGAATTTCAAATAACGGCGAAAGAAAACGTTAAACGAGCTCTGTTTGTCGGACAAATCGAGTCTACTTTATTAGACGCAACTCTCCGATTAGTTCGTTTATTGGATAATCCCAAAGATCTGCCCTATCTCGCGCCTATTTATATAAAGGAGGTTCTGTATAGACTTCTGCATGGTCAGTATGGCGTTGCGTTGGCCCAAATCGCATTGGAAGGAAGCAGTTCATTTCGCATTCAGGAAGGGATCGATCAAATCATTAAGAACTTTGATAAGCCCTTACGAATTGAAGAGCTTGCAGATACGGCTAATATGGGTATATCCACGTTCCATCGAGTCTTTAAAGATGTCACCGCAATGAGCCCGATTCAGTTCCAAAAACAAATTCGATTACAAGAGGCCCGTCGCTTATTAATATCCGAGTCTGCGGATGCCGCTGACGTTGCATTCCGCGTAGGCTATGAGAGCGCATCGCAATTTAGCCGCGAATATGCGCGGATGTTCGGTTCTCCTCCGAAAGCAGACATCAAACAAATAAAGGAGAAATACGAAGACAATACCCTGTCAACCGACCAAATCCTTATGGGGTCTTATCTTCCATAAAATAATAAACGAGATCAACGCAATTGCCAGACATACCCAATAAACGTCGCGCAACCCTGCAAACTGAGCAATGAGACCGCCGCCTAAATTTCCTACTAACCTTCCAATAATGGATCCGTTATAATACAGCGTAGTGGACATGCCAGGAGAGTTTGGAAGCAGCTCCGTGAAATAACTAAGTCCATTGCCCATAACAATAGCGACAAACGCTGCCTGCAGGAGCTGTGCTGCGATCAGCTGCCAGGAATCTGTAGAAACACTTAAAATGATATTGTAAATGATTGCAATAAAGCAGGCGCTGATCATCAATAAATGGTTCGATATTTTTCTGCCCAGGGCTCCTAGCGCAAACATAATGGGAATCTCCAAACCGGCGCATATACTAACAACCAATCCGACATCCGTATGCGTGCCTTGAAGCTCGTTTACAATAAACAATGGCGTGACGATTCCGTTTATGGCATTGACCGCAAATAGAAAAGTGATGGCAATCATCGGATACCAGATCTGCCTGCGGTTGAGTGAAGTTGCGCCTGTGTCTGGTCTCTTTTTTTGAACTGCTCTTTTTTTAGGTAGAAAAAGAAATACAAGAGCTGCGATTGTAAGAAAAATGGCGGAAGTACCCAGAAAGAGTCCCTTGTATCCAACAGTTCCCAACATGATTGCCCCGAAAAGAGGTCCTACCAGGAATCCGAGCGAAACAAGCGAACGCAATATAGACATCGCAAACGTCTTGTCATCGGAGTTGCTTTCATTTGCTGAATCCTGCGCATAGGCATAAATTTGCGGCATGGCGGCAGCTCCTATGCCTCCAAAAAAACTAACGATAATAAGCAATATCAAAAAGTGATCAAACACTAAATATGAAACATAACCCAATGCAGATGAAACCGTGGCCAATATAATCATTAATTTCCGGTCCAACCCGCGATCCGAATGTTTACCAATGAATGAGTTCGCCACCACGCCGCTTAATGAACTCACAGCCGTGAGAGCGCCAAAGGCTCCCGCGCTGAATCCCAAATCCTCCATACAATAAAGAGCTAAGTACGGGAGTGTAATCGAAATTCCGGTACCGACCAACAGAACGCATATGACAAATAAACGATATCCCTTGATTGCAAACAATTTATTAAGCCGTGTGTACAACTTAAGCCTCCTTTCCACGTTGCGCATATGCCTATTATGCGGCAAATGAAAAAGAGACCGATATCCCATTCTTCTCGAATGATTGCCTGATCCGCTCATCACCGCTTTTACGCAATGACATTTGATAGGGAGAGAATTAGGCAAGCATTTGGCATGAATGTGATAACGGTCGCTTCGTCATCTGGTGCATAATAAGGATGTCAATATGAATATAAACTGGAGGATATAATATGCAAAAAGTCATTTTGAACAATGGTGTTGAGATGCCTCTGCTCGGCTTTGGTGTTTTTCAGATCGCAGATCAAACTGAATGTGAACAAAGCGTTTATGACGCGATTATGGCAGGCTATCGGCTAATTGATACTGCTGCCTCTTATCTAAATGAAGAAGCGGTTGGGAAAGCCATCAAACGGAGCGGCGTGGCAAGAGAGGAATTGTTTATCACGACGAAGCTTTGGGTGCAGGATGCCGGTTATGAGAGCACGAAAAAAGCATTTGAAAAATCACTGGCAAGATTGCAGTTGGATTACTTGGATTTGTATTTAATTCATCAGCCATTCGGCGATGTACACGGCTCTTGGCGCGCAATGGAGGAATTGTATCGGGAAGGCAAAGTCCGTGCGATTGGCGTTAGTAACTTTCAGCCGGATCGACTGATCGATTTGATTATTCATAATGAAGTCGTTCCTGCCGTAAACCAGGTCGAAACGCATCCTTTCAACCAGCAAATCGAAAATGCCAAATTCATGAAGGAAAACAATGTTCAGATCCAGTCCTGGGCGCCTTTTGCCGAAGGGAAAAATAACTTGTTCCAAAATGAAGTTTTAGTATCCATTGCAGAAAAGTATAATAAGTCCGTAGCTCAGGTCGTTTTACGTTGGTTGGCGCAAAGAGATGTGGTTGTCATTCCAAAGTCCGTTCGTAAAGAACGGATTGTTGAAAACTTCAATATTTTTGATTTTGAATTAATCCAAGAGGATATGGAGTCGATTGCTGCGTTAGATACGAAACAGAGCCTGTTCTTTTCGCATAACGATCCCGAAATGGTGAAATGGATCAGTACCCGCAAACTTGATATCTAACAATCGTATTTCGAAAAACAACAAACGAAGGAGCAGGTGCAATTAAGCAGTCTGCTCCTTTTTCGTTTGCAGTATGTTTGTGAAGTATGGATAAGATGTTTTCTAGAAACTTTTTATATATTCATCATTTCATGATCAACATATTTCATAACATTACTCGAACAATGTCGAATGTACTTGCTATCATCAAATAACTTGCTTAACATAATCCCTCCTTCAATCACCGCAATTATGTAGCTGCAGACCTCCTCGGGATCTATATCGCTTCTGAACTCCTTATTTTGAATCCCTTCATTGATGATTTTAGTTAACTGTTCGAACAGGATTTTCATTGCATGTTGAGCTCTTTCTTTAAGTACAGGGTGTCCGTCATCGCTTTCAATCGCCGTATTTAATAACGGACAACCGCCCTCCAATACATTGCTTTCAATCATCTCAACGTATACTTTGCATATAGCCTGCAATTTCTGTTTCGAGTCAGCGGCGACTTGCAGTTCTTTGGAAAGAAGCAATCTAATTTGTGAAAACGAATAATCAAAAGCCGCGAGGGCAATCTCGTCCTTGTTTTCAAAATGGTTGTAAATTCCTCCCTTGCCTATCCCGCAACGATCCATAATGTCAGAAAGAGACGCCCCGATATAACCCTTTGTATTAAATAAACCGGCAGACTCGCGAATGATATGTTCTTTCGTCATTTGACCCTTCCGCATCATAAATACCTCCATCTCAAAAAAAATACCGTTTGGTCTTAAAAAAATTATACTGCTTGCAGAATGGTAATGTCTATGTTAATTTAAAACAGACCGGTCGGTACTAAAAAAAGGAGTTGTATCGATGCCTATTACGATTCAACATATTCGAAATGCTACATCCATCTTAACTTTAAACGGCAAACGAATACTCGTCGATCCCATGTTAAGTGATGTAGGCGAGCTTCCGCCCGTTCCATTCACTCGTTCGCTTCGCAGAAATCCGATAACACCGCTTCCTGTCCCACTGCAATTATTTGAAGCAATGGATGCGGTAGTGTTGACCCATCGGCATTTTGATCATTTGGACAAAAAAGCGATCTCCTTTCTTAGCAAGAGAGTCCCTATTTTTTGCCAACCGGAGGATCGAGCGTTCTTACAAAGCGCCGGTTTCCTCAACATACATGTGATTCATGATTCGTTCGAATGGTTTGGCATTCAGATGAAACGGATAAAAGGGCAGCATGCTCAAGGGATTGTTGCCAAGCTGCTCGGCCCCGTTTCCGGATTTCTATTAAGCACGCCAGCGGACGGTTCCATTTACATCGTCGGCGACTGCATTTACACTCCCGCCATAGGAGATGTATTCCGAGAAACGAAACCGGATATTGCGATCTTGAATACGCCTCGCGCACAGATGTTGTTAGGGACCATTATTACAATGACCGCCGAAGATATCGTACATATTGCGCAATTGTCCCCAACAACGAAAATCGTAGCCGTTCATATGGATGCCATTAGCCATTGCACATTCAAACGTCAGCATCTACGAGCATTTCTGAAGGAGCATCGCCTTGAGCATGCTGCGATCGTTCCTGATGACGGTGAGATTATTTCTTTCTTGCCCCAGCAAGTATAGTTGCGATCAGAGGCGTCTCCACCGGATTCAACCGATTTCTCCGTTATGTTATACTACTTAAAAAATATACCATTCATTTTTATGGGAGGTACTTCATTCATGCCCCATCTAGTATTCCGAGGCGTCCCTGCCGAGAGGCTAAAGTCTGCGGCCGTTTCGTTGGCAGAGGAGCTTGCAGCCATATGCGATTGTGGCACCGATAACTTTACGATGAACGTTATCAATGCGACAAGTGTATTCGGAGACGGCTCAGACGATCCTGCTTTTGCCTTTGTCGAGGTTGGCTGGTTCGATCGCGGGAAACAAGCTCGCAACCGTTTTGCCGAAGCCGTCACCCACACGGTATTGCAATTGGGGATCCCGGATGTTGAAATCGTCTTCCATGCTTATCGAGAAGACAGCTATTATATAAACGGAAAACCCGTGGAATAAAATAAAGCTTCGTCCCCTGCTTTACAGCAGCGGACGAAGCGCTTCTGCCCATCGCCGGTACCCTTGTTCGGACAAATGGCAGAAATCCGGCGCCGTTTGCGCGGACAACGTACCATCCGTTTCCAATAACCGAGGACCTATATCGACGAACCGATAATGGCGTTCTTTCGCAATTTCCGTATAACGAACATTAATCTGTTGGATCAGCTCTCGACGAGGATGATCCAGATGTTGTTCCCGCGGAAGGACGGCCATGACGATGATTTGCGCTTGCGGAGCCAACGTTTCTACCCTGTCGCAAATCGCCTTCAGCCCTTCCGCGATCTCCTCCGCCCCATTCGCCCGAGCGTTCTCGGTTTCGCTCGTATTGTTGGTGCCGATCATGATAACGACGGTTCGCGGGGAAAGCTCCTTCATCTCGCCGTGATCAAGCCGCCAGAGCACATTTTGCGTGCGGTCCCATCCGAATCCTAAATTCAGCACCCGATAAGGGGCAAAAACCGCGTTCCACGAATCGGTCGCCACTTGAATCCCGTTCGTGCGAGGCTCGCCGCCCCAGAAATGAGTGATGGAATCGCCGATTAATACGATCTCGGGATTGATCGCTGCCTGCTCCCGAAGCACCTGTTCATGCCGCTCCCACCAGTCATAACAATCCTCTTCCAGCTTGGGGACCGGTATGGTCGCCGTATTGATCGTTTCGTTCGAGTGTTTCATCGTCCGAAGACCTCCGAGTCAAAGATTTGCACTGCTGCATCGACGCCTAGGGCGCCAAAAAGGTTTTACCCTTCTGTCACGTCCGCCCTTAATTCGCTCGCAACTTCAATCATTTTGGGGATCACCGCTTCATTGGTAATGGCTACGTATAGATCGCCCATATAATGCCGGAATGGAATCTTTAGGTCGCCGTAGCTCCACATAAAGAAATCTCCGTCGATGGTCATCGTACTGCCAGGCCCCGTCACGGTAAATGACGTTGCGTATTCAAAATCGGGCTTGGATGCAAAATAGTGTTTGCACTCATCCAACGAAATGTTTTTCTCCGAAATATCCTCTTGAAACTCCCTTGTTAATCGATAACGTTGACTCATTGCAAAGCCTCCAGTTTCAACTTTTTAGAAAAAAACGCCAAAGCTTTTTCCGAACAGGTTCGAGCTAATTCCGTCCGCAACAACGATTTGGCATCCTCGACGGACATTTCGCCGTTACCATTAATCGCCGAACGGAGCCAAATGTCCGACGGCTCGTAACACATGCTGTTCCATCCCGAATCATTTTCGCTTGCTTTTGCCCCGGTGATGACGACATCTCCGCTATTTTGAAGTTCGACTAGCGCTTTTTCATACTCTTTTTTATCTTCTTTGGCTTGCAGACCGGTCGTCTCGCGCAAACTTCGCGAATCGAGATTACCATGCTCCGTCAACACCTGATAGATATGACGGGCGGTTCTAGAAAGTTGACCATCCGCATAACGTGCTTCCACCGTTTTGTTGCGGGTAAGGATCGTTTTGACCATGGGGAATTGATCTTTATAGATGAAACACGCTTTATCCCCGAAAAATTTGCCATAAGCAGCAATACCGTCTTGAACGATTCTTACCCGCCATTGCCACGGGTCGGTATCGGCTCCGGTGTGCCAAAGCGTTTCGGCCGTTACCGCCGTCAGGGATGGATAGTCGGGAACAAAACCGGAAAAAGGAAAAATCTTATATTGCCCAACTAATTCTACGAACTCCTTGTAATCAGATACTTCCATTGTCGGCAACCCCTTTCTTCACTGCTTTATTATTGCTGTTAATTCTCTAATCGCTTGGCATTCTCCTGCCCGCAACAATGCTCATTACAATGCTCATTAATCCCTGTTTATCGCAATTCGAAGATCATAATCGTTGATGTCGATATCCAGCTCCAGCCCGAGCGCCAGCTTGGCCAATTGCTCACCTATGTAAGGACCAACCGTTAATCCCGAGGCTCCGAGACCGTTTGCCGTTAGGAGGTTTTCCCAGCCGGGAACTTCGCCGATCACCGGAAGAAACCCGGGCGTAAACGGACGAAAACCGACTCGTGTTTCCTGAAACGTGCTATTTGCCAAACCAGGCGCCACAGCCATTCCTTTATTTAAAATTTCCTGCATTCCGCCAGCCGTGATCCTCGTATCGTAGCCTTCGGTCAGGTTTTCATGCGTCGCCCCGATCACAATCTTCCGTTGATCAAACGCGAGCAGATATTGATCGGACGGCGGGACGATGACAGGCCAGGCGTTCGTATCCTCTTCTTGATGAACCTGTACATGCATGATCTGAGCCTTCTGATAACTTACCTGAAAACGTAAGCCGAGCGGCTGCAGCAGCTGAGCTGCCCAAGCGCCCGCGCAAACGATGATTTTATCCGCCGAGAAGCTGCTCTCCCCGACCGTGATGCCTGTTATTCGGTTCGAACAATATGTAAGTGTTGCGTTCCCATTCCTATAATCCGCCCCGTGCCTTTGAGCGGATCGGATCAGCGCGTCTCGCAGCGCGCGGCCGTCTACGCGGGCGGCTCCGCTAATCCGAACGGCATGATATCCTTCCGCTAACAATGGAAAAAGCTCGCGGGTTTCTTTCTCGTCACATCTTGTAATTTCGCCGATTTCCGGCGCATCCGCCCTTCGAAGATGAGCACGCTCCTCCATCTGAACGATTTTCTCCAAATCATGATGAAGATTCAATGCACCAACTTGAGCATATCCTGTTTCTTTTTCCCCTTCCCTATTTAATTCTTCAATCAATTCACCATAAAATCTCGCGCCGGCCTTTGCCAACCGGTACCAAGCCTGATTGCGCCGCTGAGATAGCCAGGGGCATATAATGCCGGCGGCGGCATCCGTGGCTTGTCCTATATCTTTGCGGTCGACAAGAAGGACTTCCGCTCCTCGTTTCGCTAAATGATAGGCTGTAGATGCCCCTAGAATTCCTCCTCCGATGACAATACATTTCATGAATCTTCATTCCTTTCCCATAGCCCGCTACTGTAAACATTAACATTGGTTCGGACTCGTCTCAAGCGCTTCGCAAAAAACAAAAGATAGGTCAACCATTGGCATTGGTTAACCTATCTTCCGAAACGCAGGCTATTTTATACGACATCCTTCTGTTTCTCGGCCTTATCCTCCGTCTCCACCAATCCCTTGGCTCCTCGCTTAAACTCGGATAAGGTTGCGCCGATCGCTTTGCCGAGCTGCGGCAATTTGGAGGGTCCGAACAGGAGCAGTCCCAGAATGACAATTAATACGATTCCCGTGACACCTATATTCATTGGCATCTCCATCTCCCCTTTCGTTCATTAGAAATTGACCAACAATGCGGTGACGTACATCAACAGGATCCCGAGCGTGACCCCGCCGAAATTAAGCCATGATACGGTGGCTTTGCCATCCGCTTTGGCATCCCGAACGATCATTCTGGCAATCGCGAATATGACTTGAATGATTGCCCCTGCTCCGATTCCGAAGAACATAGCCGCCAAGGTTTGATTAAATACGAATCCGCCTATCCATGTACCGATAATTGCCGGCGCTCCCCCCAACACCGCTAATGCAACAAAAGTTTTGAGCGTTGGATTAGTTTTCAGAAGCGGAGCCGCAATTCCGATGCCTTCCGTAATATTATGAAGCGTAAAGCCGATAATTAGAAATGTCCCCAGCGCCGCCTCGCCAGCGGCAAAGGCCGCACCGATCGCAAGGCCTTCGCCGAGATTATGGAGGCCGATCCCTCCTGCTATTTTGAAGGAAACTTGTTTGCCATAATCGCCAGCGACCGTGCTCTTCTTGGATTGGGTTTGATCGACTGCCAATAGAAACAAAAAGCTCAGCACAGCCCCAAACCATACGAGTCCCGTCCCTTGAAATACGCCGGGCGCCTCCGCTCCGAGCTCCAATCCCTCTTGAATCGTGTCGATGGCAAGAAAGAACAACAATCCTACAGTAAATGCAAGGACTGCCTGAATCCCTTTCGAAGGAAAACGCCGCATAAAAGGATACCACAGCAATCCGAGACCGACTGGGATAACGCCAACGTAGATTCCGATCAAAGAATATTGCAAAAACCGATTGCCATCCGCAGACGGCGTTTTGATGGCTGCCGGTACTTCTCCGACAAAGATCAAACCGTTTTCTGTAATGAACTTAATTTCATGCGGATCGCCTTCAACCCATGGATAAGGGATATAGGCTGTAGCGGCTCCGAACCGCTCAATCGTTGAGCTTGGCGCGTAAGACGCATTCCAAAACGATCCGTCGACCACAACCTGCGCAATCGTCAAAGGTTCGGGTCCCGAATTCAAAACACGCACTTCAAAGCCATCATCCGTCAGTACAATACGTTCGATATTCAAAACTTCGATCGGAGCAGCTTGTTGCTCTTCCACTCCCGTTCCCCAGTTGCTGAGCATAGAGATCATGCCAATCAAGAGGAGCAGCGGCAATAAGCCGAGTAACCATAACATGCCTTTATTTTGTTTCGTTTGGATGGGTTGAATCTGCACCATACTTACCTCCTCTCTTTACTCGACTTCGAAAAATCCCATCCAACCAAGCTCCGTAAACTCGCTCTGATGGGCATGAAACATATATTTGCCTGCCGCTGGGAACGTAATCTCGATAATCCCCCTCTCACCCTGGCACTGCATAATCGTATCCGTAAAAAACGGCCGTGCGTCAGGATCCGCTCCCGTCGGGTAATAATGAAAGAAATTGGCATGCAGATGGAATGAATTGATCGGATCGAATTCCGTTAAGTTGCTTATATAAATTCGAACCAGTTCTCCGATCCTTACTTTAAGCGGCCTCGATTGGTAAGCGAACGCGTAACCGTTCACGGTGTACACTTCATTCTCGCCATCCAAATCCAGGTCAAATCCGTTCATCACCATGCTGAACTCTTTTGCTTGTTTGCGCGGTTTTATGGGATCGACAATCATATGACCGTACAAGCCCTTGTGAATATGCCTTGCTAATGGCGGTACGTGACAATGATAAGGATGTAGTCCGGCAGGTTTAGCTTCGAATTCATAAGTAAACGTGTTTCCGGTTGGTACCGGCTCCAATCCGTCCATATTCGTTGGATGGATGCCGTGGAGATGGATGGAATGCGGATGAGCCGAACCGTTGCCGAAAATAATTCGGATCATGTCGCCTTCCGTACATCGTAAGGTCGGCCCAGGTATCGAACCGTTGAATGTCCATCCCGGAAACTTGATGCCCTTCGCGATTTCCACTTCCGCATCCCACGCCTGTATATGATATTCCCGAATGGTCTTGCCATCCGGCGATTTACTTACAGTCCCGTAATCGAAGGCGGTAAGCGCCTTCACCGCAGCTTCCAGTCCTGGCGTTGAATCCGTTCCCGGATCATAACCATGAGCCATCCCTTGGCTCATTTGATGTTGTAACGCGTGATGCATTTCCGTTTTATCCATTGCGCTAGCCTTCTTCGTAAACAATGAACCTGTGCCCAGAAAGCTGCTTCCTACGATCCCCGCCAATCCGGCGGCACCCATTTTCAATATGCTCCTTCTAGAGACATTGCGCTTTGGATCAATCGACATTGCCAATCCCCTCCGAGTTAAATTAGTACAATAATTTTGCCTCTGCGCAAAATAATGTTCAAAAAAATTTATTTTAATCGTAAACAAAAAAGTTTCCCTCGAGAAACAATTGGTGTGCTTAGAATATATGATAAAGCGGCCTAGTTGTAAAGCGATTTTTTGATGGACTTGTCCGATATATCGCTATTTACTTATATAACTAGATGCGTATATAATGATATTGCTTTTGTCGCGCGCTAGTCATCTGTTTGACGAAAGGAGATCATGCGAATGGAAACGTTCGATGAAATAGCCGAATGCTTGAAATTACTCTCGGATAAGACTCGGTTAACGATTCTGGCATTGTTGAAAGAACAAGAAATGTGCGTTTGCGATATCGTCGATATTCTGGAAACAACACAGCCGAATGTCAGTCAGCATCTCAGAAAGCTGAAGCTCGGAGGGCTTGTTAATGAAACGAGGCGCAGCCAATGGATTTATTACTCCTTGAACACGGATTCCAAACCTTACTTGCGAAACGTCATGGAGCAGCTTCCTTCCATGAAAGATAAGCTTGCGTCGCGGACGAACTTAACATGTGATTAGTCAGGAGGCAACATGCTCGCGATGCTTCAATCGTTTTTATCGTGACGTTGGTATTCGTCATTTGGCAGCCAAAAGGATTGAGTATAGGTTGGTCTGCCGCTGCCGGCGCCATCATTGCTCTATCGTGCGGGGTTGTTTCTTTCTCCGATGTTTGGGATGTGACCCAAATCGTATGGAACGCCACGCTCGCGTTTGTAGCCATCATTCTGATTTCGTTAATTCTCGACGAAATTGGTTTTTTTGAATGGTCTGCGTTGCACATGGCGCGTTTTGCCGGCGGAAACGGCCGGCTTATGTACGTGTATGTCATTTTGTTAGGCGCGGCCGTCGCGGCGTTCTTCGCCAATGACGGAGCCGCGCTGATCCTAACGCCAATCGTTCTGGCAATGGTTCGGGCATTAAAGCTTGACGAGCGGTTAATCTTGCCGTTTATCATGGCCAGCGGGTTCATCTCGGACACGGCTTCCCTCCCGCTCATCATCAGCAATCTCGTGAATATCGTTTCCGCCGACTTCTTTTCCATTTCTTTCATGGAATATGCTAGCCGAATGATAGTACCTACCGTGTTCTCTATCGCCGCGAGTTTATTGGTTCTACTCCTTTATTATCGGAAGAGCATTCCGACCAAGTATGATAGGACGCAGCTAAAGGAACCCAGGGAAGCCATAAAGGATATCCGTTTATTTAAGATTTCTTGGATCGTTTTTGGGGTGCTGCTCGTTGCTTACATGCTGAGCGAATTAATTCATATCCCGGTCTCGTTGATCGCTGGAGCAGCCGCGATCGTATTCCTGATTTTCGCTAGACAAAGCGAATCGATCCAAACCTGGAAACTGGTCAAAGGTGCTCCATGGACGGTTGTCGTATTTTCCATCGGGATGTACGTGGTCGTTTACGGATTACGAAATGTCGGATTGACTGACGAACTCGGCAAGGTTTTTCAGTGGGTGAGCGAACAAGGTTTATTCGTATCTACGGTTGGAGCTGGATTTATTGCGGCGATTCTCTCTTCCGTCATGAACAATTTGCCGACCGTCATGATCGATGCCTTGGCGATTAAAGGAACGGCCACAGAAGGCGTTATTCGGGAGTCGTTAATTTACGCCAATGTCATCGGATCCGATTTGGGTCCGAAGATCACGCCGATCGGATCGCTCGCTAC
The DNA here is from genome assembly GCF_030929555.1 of Paenibacillus sp. LHD-117. Classification (GTDB taxonomy): domain Bacteria; phylum Bacillota; class Bacilli; order Paenibacillales; family Paenibacillaceae; genus Pristimantibacillus. Next base: position 36,638 of record NZ_JAVFVT010000056.1, read on the forward strand.
CTTGTTATGGCTTCATGTTCTTGCTCAAAAAGGCGTCAAAATCGGTTGGGGATATTACTTTAAAGTAGGCTTGATCCTAACAATTCCTACCCTTTTCATCACGCTTGTAGGGCTTTACCTGTGGTTACTCTTTATAGAAATGATCAAAATCTAACAGAACAAAAGGAGAACTCGCACACATGGATAAAAAACCGCTCGTTTATTTCTTATGCACGGGTAATTCCTGCCGCAGCCAAATCGCCGACGGTTTCTTGAACGTTTTGGGCGGAGATCGTTATGAGGTTAGAAGCGCCGGTCTCGAGGCGCATGGACTAAATCCTCGGGCTGTCGAGACGATGAAGGAAGCGGGAATCGATATCTCGAGCCAAACCTCGGAAGTTATCGACCCCGAAATTCTGAATCGCGCCGACTACGTCATTACGTTATGTGGCCACGCAGACGAGCATTGCCCCGTTATTACTCATCAAAACGTCGTGAAATGGCATTGGGGATTCGACGATCCCGCGAAAGCAACGGGGACGGAAGACGAGATCGCCGCTAAGTTTCGCGAAGTACGGGATTCGATCAGAGACCGTATCAGCCAATTTGTTGAGACTGGCGCGTGATCGCCATCGAATCGAGTAGGAGGAGGCGGCTAGCCCCCGTCCTCTCACACCACCGTACATGCGGGTCCGCATACGGCGGTTCCAAAAGGTTAACAAAGCTCCAAATAACGAGAAAGTAAACTCTTCAG
>NZ_JAVFVT010000057.1 GCF_030929555.1 Paenibacillus sp. LHD-117
GGTAACCAACCCACGGATAGCAGCGTGCCGACCGTCGCTCGCTTATTTGCTCCCGCGCCTAGTGTTTTGGTGGTGCAAAATGCAAGGGCTTGACTAAAACGTTCATAGCAACGGAACTCAGCGCTCTTATAATGCGGTTTTGAGCATATATGGACATCTAACGGAAACAAGAGCACTTATTCCATTGAAAATGACGTTTTTCAGGCTGAAAAACAAGAATAAGGCCTCATGCTTCCTTTAGATTATCAAATGGATCAAATTGAGCCGAATAGCGTTCACTGTTTCCGTTAGCATTCAAGAACAACCGAAAGGGTAAAGTTAGTTTAGGATCATTCTATTAGTCGTCTCTTAAACTTTAATCCTCTAGCCGGCATTCCTCAAGTGGAATGACGCGCGTGCGGTGCTTGACCTTGTATCCGAGGAATACGGCGAGAAATAGCGGGAGGCCGATATACGTCGCGGCGATTCCGTACAGGTTCACGTTGCCCTCGCGGAACATCGAGTACCCTTGGCCGATCATGACGATGACGCAGATGATCAGCGCCACGATCGGACCGATCGGGAACCACTTCGCCTTGTAAGGCAGCTCGTCCAAGCTGCGGCCTTGGGCCGCGAACGCCCGACGGAACCGGTAATGGCTGATCGCGATACCGAGCCATGCCAAGAAGCCGCACATACCCGACGCGTTCAGCAGCCACACGTATACCTTGCCTTCCCCGAACAGGGAGGCAAGGAACGCGAGCAACCCGAACGCCGACGTGACGACGAGCGCGGTGACCGGAATGCCCCGATGGTTCAGCCGTTTCAGCCAGCCCGGCGCCTTCCCTTCCTTGGCCAGCACCCACAGCATGCGCGTGCTCGCGTAGAGGCCGGAGCTGCCGGCCGACAGTACCGATGTCAGGATAATCGCGTTCATGACGGATGCCGCGAAGGCAAAGCCCGCCCGCTCGAACACGATCGTGAACGGGCTGACCGCGATATTCGTGATGTCCCCCTGCAGCAAAAGCGGATCTTGGTAGGAAATCAGCGTGCCGATAATGAAAATAGCCAAAATGTAGAACAACAGGATGCGCCAGAAGATCTGTTTAACCGCCTTCGGCACGTTTTTCGACGGTTCCTCGCTCTCTCCCGCGGCCACGCCGATCAGCTCCGTCCCCTGGAACGAGAAGCCTGCCGTCATAAACACACCCAGCAGCGCCATGAAGCCGCCATGGAACGGCGCGTCGCCTTCGGTCAGATGCCGGAAGCCAGCATCGTGGTTGCCCATGATGCCCGCGATCATCAAAATGCCGATCCCGATGAAGACCAGCACCGTAACGACCTTGATCATCGAGAACCAATATTCGGATTCCCCGAACGCCCGAACGGACAAATAGTTGATAAAGAAGATGATGCCGAGGAACAACGCGGTCCACAGCGCGGTAGGCGAATCTGGGAACCAATATTTGACGATGAGCGTCGCGGCCGATATTTCCGCGGCGAGCGTGATCGCCCAGTTAAACCAATAGTTCCATCCGAGCGCGAAGCCGAACGCCGGATCGACGAATCGCGCCGCGTAGGTGCTGAACGAACCCGATACCGGCATATAAGCCGCCATCTCGCCGAGACTCGTCATCAGAAAATAGACCATGAACCCGATCGCCGCGTACGCGAGCAGCGCCCCGCCCGGTCCCGCCGAGTGGATCGCCCCGCCGCTGGCCAGGAACAACCCCGTCCCGATGGAGCCGCCGAGCGCGATCATCGTCATATGCCGGGCCTTCAGCCCGCGCATTAATTGTTGTTTGCCTTGCTTGTTCTGTTGATTCTTGCTGTCCATCTTTCAATTCCTCTCCGACCAAATCAAGGTGAAACGGCTGTCGCCGTCCTTTGGCGGTGCAGCGCGTTTCATTCCGAGAAATATAAGCACAGTATAGTGAAAACTTATACTTTCTTATATTTCAAAATAAGCCCGCGTCCGTCAACCGGACGCGAGGCTGTTCTTCGCTATCGAACCTTCTTATTATAAAAGGACGACTTCGCGTTTGCTATTCGATATTTTTTCCAATTGGTCCCGATCGCAGTCATGCCCGCCGTTGTTCCTGCAAGCAAACCTTGAGATGGAAATCCGCTCTTATTGCGCCTCCGTCTGCGCGTCGCCTTCCGCTGCGGGAGGCTGCGGCATGCTGCCGTCGGCAGGCGGCTGGCCGCCCATGTCGCCGGGACGGCCGCCTCCGGCTGGGCGTTCGCCTGGTTGGCCGCCCATGCCGCCTCCGCCTCCCATCGGACCGCCGCCCATGCCGCCACCGCCGCCGGTCGTCACGCCCGATTCGTTCACCCAAGTGACGGCGCTCGTAATCTCGAAGTCGACGACTTTCGTGACGCCGGAGTACTCCCCTTCGGTATACAAGCCGCTGACTTCGCTGCCGGCAGAGGTGCCGCCCGTGTAGAAAACGTACGTGCTGCCTTGCTTCAGGTCCGGCGAGCTGATTAGTACCGATTGGAACGTCTTGGCCGGCGCGAACGTCGCGATCTCGTTGCCGTCTCCGTCTTCCAAACGGACGGTCGTACCTGCTTCCTGCGCCTGAGGGAATGTCATCAATACCGATTGCTGGGTCGAGGTGTCCGCCGTCGCTTGGGCCATGCCGGAGCTGCCCGCCGAGATCAGGAATCCTCCGCTAATCTCGAAGCTGCCGTCATAGTCGACAGAACCGTTGCCGCTGTTCGTCGGGCCGTTCACGATCACGGTACCGCCGCTCATCGCGATCGAGCCGTTCGAATCCAGCCCGTCTCCATTGCTGTTCACCGTCAGCGAGCCGCCGCTGATCTGCAGCTGATGGGTACCGTCGCTGAACGTATCCTGTCCCTGGCGTCCCCCTTCGGCCGTACTATCGTTGCCGCCGGCCACATTGACGCCGTCGTCGGAAGCCGTTATCGTCACTTCTCCGCCGGAAACCGCGATGACGGACCCTTCGATGCCTTCATAGCTCTTCGCGATGTCGATCGTGCCGCCCGAGATCGTCGCCGCGCTATCCGCATGGATGCCGTCGTCGCCCGACGTTATCGCGAACGTGCCGCCCGCGATGAGCGCATTGCCATTGGTATGCACGGAGTCATCCGCTGAATCGATCGTGAACGTGCCTCCGTTCACCTGCAGATTGCCGCCTGCCTTCAGCGCTTTGGCGCTGGTCGACTCCTCTTCGGCTGCCGTCGCGCTTGCGTCGTCTGCGGCACTGGCATCTGCCGCGGTGCCGGCATTGGCAGCCGCGCTGCCGTCAGTCGCAGCATTCCCGTCCGCTGCAGCTCCCGATGTCCCGGAGCCGCTCTGCGCGCCGCCTGCTGCCGGAGCGCCGCCGCCCCATCCGCCGCGCTCTTCCGTGTGGACCTCGCCGTTCGCGTTGCCTCCGCCGGAGACCAGTTTATAAGTGCCGCCGTCGATCAGCATCGACGTCTCGGCTTGCAGCGCATCGTTGCCGGAAACAATATCGAATGTACCGCCGCCAATGGCGATGATGCCCTTGCCTTCTTCGGCGTCGTTCGTCGACTTCACGCCGTCTCCCCCAGCATCCACGGTGAGCGACGTGCCTTCAAGAAAGGCCACGAGATCCCTGCCCATCACGCCGTCATCCACCGCTTTGACGGCGATCGTGCCAGACACGAGCTTCAGATCATCCTTGCTCGCGATGCCGTTGTTGTAATTACCCTCCACCGTCAGCTTGCCCGTGCCGTTAATCGTCAGATCCGCCTTGCTGAAGAGCGCCGCATTCGGCTCGTCGGAGGAAGCGTCGGCGAGAGCGTATTCCGCCCCGTCCGTCAGGACGTTCTCCGTGCCTTCTTGCAGAGTCACGACGACCTTGCCCGCTTCTACGATATAGAGCGGCGCGTTGTCGTTATCGTGCAGCTCTACGCCGTTCATGACCAGATGAACGGTCCCTTCCTGCACGTCGACCGTTAGCTGTCCATCGCTTAGCTTGCCGCTCAGCACATAGGTTCCGGCTGCCGTAATTTTCACCGAACCGCCGTCCGTCGCTTCGGCTCCGCTGCCCGTCACGGCAGCGCTCGTCCCGCTGAACGCGATGGAAGTCGCGTTATCCGCGCTCCAATCGGCGTTATAATCTTCGTCGTCGAAGGTGACCAGCCCATCCATCGTGAGGTTCGCTTGCTCGACAACGGCGGCGGTCGTTTCACCCTCCTGCTGGACAGCGGTCTCGGCTGTACCTGCATTATTCGTTGTTTCGTTGCTGCAAGCCGAAGCCAGCAACACCGTGCATAAGGCAATCGCGCCTAAATAACGTTTCATATTCCATTTTTTCATCGTTTATCGTTCCCTTCTCATTCTTTTTTAATAATCGGCCGCTACCGTAGGAACCATCGTCAAGGAGAGATCCAGATTGCCGTTCCGGCAGCGGATCGCGTCCAGGAATGCCTTCTGGTCCGTCGATGGATCAAGCGTCACCGTATACACCAGCTCGTACAAGCTGCCAAGCTCGGTCGTTCTAACCTTCTTCAGCTCATGCGCCACGCCGAATTGCTCGAACACTTCGGTGAACGCCTCTTCGTAGCCCAGACTTTCCGGAATCGTCACTTTGAGCAGCTTCTGCGCCTGCTTCCTTGCTCCGAAATTGAACTTGTTCAGCGCGTACATCAATGCGCAGAGAATGAGCGTGAACAAGAAGGCATAACCGAATGCGCCGACGCCGCAGGCGAGACCGGCCGCCATCGTGAACAGGACGTACGCGATGTCCTTCGGATCGCCGGGTGCGCTTCGGAACCGGATGATCGAGAAGGCGCCGGCCAAGCTGAACGCTCGCGCAATATTGCTGCCGATGAGGAGAATAATAATGGCTACGATAACGGGAAGGATCACCATCGTTAACGTAAAATTTTGCGAATAGCCGGTTGGGTTCGTCTTCATGTACGTGTAGCTGATGATTCCCCCGAGAACGATGGCGATCAGAATCGTCACGACCGAGCTAGTGAAGGTCATGGTCGCGCTCGCCGTCGTGGGGTTGAATATCGTTTCGAAATCAAACATGGAGAACACGCTCTCTTTCCTCAAGTTGGTGGTTGTTTGCGATAGGGATATGACCGGCGTTGCCGTGTCTAACCGTCTTCTTGAACTCGTTGCCGTACTTGGAGAAGCTGGTCCGGTACAAGCCGTGATCGGACAACAATCTCGACAGCCACATCGGTATCGTCTTCTCCGCCTTCACTTCCATCAGCCACTTGTTGCCTTCGACCAACGGCTCACCGTGATCGCCCCTCTCGAGCCCTAGGTCGTATCGCCGGCTTCGGATATTGGTATCGAAGGTGATCCTCAAATCGCGGCTGTCCTTGCTGAACAAGGCTTTGCGCTCGTACGCGAGATAGACTTTGGGCTCCAGCTCGTAGCGGCGAAGGAAATATTTGATTTCCTCGACGACCTGCTTGTTCATATAAGGCATGTACGCCGGCTCGATTCCGGTGCGAACGAAGTCGTACGCCTCGTTCAGCTTCAGCGCCGTTCTTCGTTTGTTGACGAGCCCGAACACCTTCTTCTTCATTTCCAGATACACCTTCGCGTCGCGATTCGGGACTCCATAGGCTCTGAGCCGAAGCTTCTCCTTATATTTGGGCTTCGACAAGCTGGCCCGGATCAGTGAATCGTGCCGGGTATCGAAATACAGGTTGCTAATGGAATAAAACTCGTGCTGCTTGTTATAATCGTCAAGCTCCATATGGTCCAGCAGGTCGTAATAGAAGCGCCGGTATGCCCCATCGTCGAGCAGATATTTGTTCTCGTACCGATTGAATACCTCAATGGCCATCTCGTTCATTTCCTTTCCGCGCTTTCGCTAGTGTCTCGCCTCTCATGTCTGTAATCTTAGTCCGCCAACCTTTAATGAATCTTAAACGGATTTACAATTTCGATACAAAAATCGCGCTTCTACTTATATCAGCTACCTGGTATGCATCGTGATCAAAAGCGGACTTGTTGAACATCCTCTCAAAGTTAAGGTTGATTAAAGGTTGGATTGGTATAATGGGAGTACGAATCTAGAAACGATGCAGAGGATGAACGATCGATGCGAATCTTGATCGCCGAAGACGAGGTACATTTGGCAGAGGCCTTATCGCAAATACTAAAGAAACAGCATTACTCCGTGGACGTCGTGCATGACGGAAGAGACGCGCTCGATTACGCGATGAGCGGCATCCACGACCTGCTGCTGCTCGACATCATGATGCCGGAACTCGACGGAATAAGCGTGCTGAAGAAGCTTCGCGGCGAGGGTATATCCACGCCGGTCATTTTATTGACGGCTAAGGGCGAAATTACCGATAAAGTGACGGGGCTCGACCATGGCGCGGATGATTATATCGCGAAGCCGTTCTCGACCGAAGAGCTGCTCGCCCGCATCCGGGCGGCGCTCAGGCGCAAGGGAGAAGTCATACCGGAGGACGCGCTGACGTTCGGGGATATCGAGCTGAATACGGCGCATTTGAAGCTGGCCGTGCGGGGCAAGGAGCTGAAGCTTAACTTGAAGGAGAGCGAGCTGCTCGAGCTGCTGGTCACGCGGAAACAGGCGGTAACGTCGAAGGAGCAAATCATCGAGAAGCTATGGGGCTTCGATTCGGACGCGGAATATAACAACGTGGAGGTATACATCTCGTTCTTGCGGAAGAAGCTGACCTTCCTCCACTCGACGGTGCGCATTACTACGATTCGGGGCGTCGGGTACGTCCTGGAGGTGACGGAGTAATGTTCAAAAAGCTGAAGAACCGGTTCCTCTTGCTGAACCTCGTGACGATCTCCGTCATGATGCTGGTCGCCTTCGCCGCCATCTACGCCATCACCTATCAGGACGTGCGGCGCGATATCGGCATGGAGCTGCACAAAACATCGGAGTTTTATTATAATCCTCACGGAAACGTCGGGAAGCAGCGTTCCGGCCCGGATGAGGAATACAAGAATATGCCGGGAGATCCGCCTATGGAGTCGGGTTACGGCGGCCCGCCCCCGGGAAGAACCGTCTCGTTTATGCTGCTGGCGGACCCGTCCGGCGCGATCTCGGTTACCGAGTCGAGATTCGACATGGAAGCGGCGTTCTACGAGGAAGCATTGGAGAAGGCGCTTGAGAGCGGCAATGATGCCGGGCAATTCGCGCTGGATGGCAACGACTGGGCTTTCTCCGCGCAAGCCGCCGCTTCCGGCACGATGTTCGTCTTCATGGACGTCACCGCCCAGCAGGGCATTCTGACGAATTTGATCTACACGTTCGTGGCCGTAGGGCTAGGCATGCTGATCGTCATCTACTTCATCAGCCGCTTCTTCGCCAGCCGCTCCATCGCGCCGGTCAAGGAGGCGTTCGAGAAGCAGAAGCAGTTCATCGCCGATGCCTCCCACGAGCTGAAGACGCCGCTGGCCGTCATCCAGACCAATACGGACGTACTGCTCGCGAATCGCGAGGATACGATCGAGAGTCAAGCCAAGTGGCTTCACTATATTAAGCACGAGACGGAACGGATGGCGAAGCTGACGAACGATCTCTTGTACTTGACGGAGATGGACGACTCGCGAGCCGCCATGCTTTTCTCCGAATTTAATCTGAGCGATGCCGCCGAGACGGTCATTCTGACGATGGAAGCGGTCATCTTCGAGAAGCGGCTCAGGCTCGATTACGACATCGAGCCCGGGCTGACGGTGAATGGCAGCAGCGAGCAGCTGAAGCAAGTCATGATGATCTTGCTGGACAATGCCATCAAATATACGAATGCGGAAGGCAGCATATCGATCAGCCTGAAGAAACAGCATCACGACGTGGTGCTGTCGGTGTCCAATACGGGCGAAGGCATCGCTCCCGAACATCTGAACCGGATCTTCGACCGGTTCTACCGCACGGACGCTTCGCGGACGCGCAAACAAGGCGGCCACGGATTAGGGCTCGCCATCGCCAAATCCATCGTCGAGCAGCATGGCGGGAAGCTCTATGCAAGGAGCACGGTTGGCGAGACGACAACGTTTTTCCTGCACCTGCCCATGCATTAATGAATCAAGAGCAAAACAAAGAGCATCCGGCAGGATGCCCTTTGTTTGAATTAATCCCTATTGTCCGGCCGATACCGGAATCGGTCCAAGTCGATCCGACCTTCATCGTCCGCCTCGACGCCCTCTCCGCTGAGGAAGAGGAGTTGCCTGAACCGAGACTCGTCATCCCGGATCGCGATCTCGCCCTTCGCATTGACGACTCTATGCCATGGCAGCCCATGCGCTTCGCTCATGGCATGCAAAATCCGGACGACCTGCCTGGCGCCTCTCGCGCTGCCGGCCTGCTCCGCGATCTGCCCGTATGTCATGACGCTTCCTTCCGGAATGCTTTTAATGATCGAGATGACTTTTCTCGTGAATGGCTGCATCGATTGTCCGGATCCCTTCTTCATGTCGCATACTAATCCCGATCTATCGTGGGCATAAATTCACTTTAACATCAACAAAAATCCCTTACAACCGCTAAAGCGGCCGCAAGGGATTTGATTCGAACGCCGTTGCTATTACAGTACTCTTCTAGCCGTCGAGTACCGTTTCGTGTAATCGCTGAGGTTATTGATTCGAACGCCGTTGAAGCTGCTGCTGATCGTATTGTGAATGAACTGTCCGTTGCCGATGTAGATGCCCACATGGCTAACCGCCGAAGTCTTGCCGTTGTTGAAGAAGATCAGATCGCCTTTCTGCAGGTTGCTCTTCGACACGTATTTACCGGCGTACTTCTGGGAGGCCGTGCCCCACTTCAAGCTCACTCCGTATTTGCCAAAGACGTACTTCGTAAACGAAGAGCAGTCGAAGATCAGCTTGCTCGGATTGTTGACGCCGTATTTATAAATGACCTTGCCTTGCAGAGCTTTGGCCGCGGCAATAATGCTGTCGGCCTTCGCCGATGCCGTCGTTGCGGAAGCCGCATGGGCTTGTCCGATATTAGAAGTGCCGAGCGCCGCTTGTCCCGACACGAGAGTTACGCATACTGCCGTCGCGATTGCCGTTTTCTTGATCCAGTTGTTTGTCATGATATACCTCCTGATGTCGAATTTTCTATACACGGAGTATATCATGATCCATTCGGGAGAAAGTGGATTCTAAGCGCTTTCTAACATAGGCAAAACCTTCTTGCAGAGGAAGCCATCCGCCAAAATCTCAAAAAAAGCATTGTGCCTCGCATGCTGATTGATGTACGGTAGTACAATGGCAGGCGGCGCACGCCGCCCGCACAATCGGACGCACGGCTTGGAGGTTTTCGAACGGAATGGAACGTTTATCGCGCATCAACCGCATTTACGCCATGCAATTGGCTACCATCTTTATCGGCTTTATCATTTTCGGATTTTCGGAAAATATTAAGGGTCCCGCCATTCCGCGCATCCAGTTCGACTTTATGCTCGGCGAAGCGCAGCTCGGAACGCTGCTGTCGCTCAATGCGCTCGGGTATCTGCTCGCCTGCGCGTTCACGGCTTACCTGACGCGGATCTGGGGAATCAAAATCGTTACCGTGAGCGCCTTCGGCGTAATGATCGCGTCGGGCGTACTCATCTATCTGTCCCGCAGTTATCCGATGTTCTCCTCATCTTACTTTCTGATGTACATCGGCAACGGGATGCTCGAAATCGCGCTTGCCATCTTGGGAGCGCGCATCTTCGTAAAAAATACGGGGATGATGATGAATTTGACCCATGGTTTCTACGGACTCAGCTCTACCGTCGCCCCGCTCATCGCGACGGGCATGATGTCCGTCAGCGTGTTCGGCCATACGCTCGATTGGCGCGGGATGTATTTGATCATGCTTTCGTTATCCATTCTCCCTATTCTGTCCGCCCTGCTAAGCACGTTCCCCGGCGAGGATCCCGCGCATGGCGAACGGCTTCCGTTGCGAACGCTCATGCGGGATCCTGCCCTATGGCTCATGGTGATGATTCTGACGTTCGGCGTCGTGTCGGAATTGGCGGTTGGCGGCTGGCTGGTCAATTTCCTCGAGAAGACCTATGGCTGGGACACCGTTACGGCGTCCGGCATGTTATCGGCTTTCTTCCTATGTTTTGCGCTTGCGAGGCTCCTATTAGGACCACTAACCGATAAGATCGGATTCATACTTTCGCTGATGCTCTTCTCCGCTTTCTCTGCGTTGTGCACGTTCGGAGCCCTCGCCGGGGGAGAAGGCTTCGCCTATCTGTTCGCCGCGGCGGGCATCGGAATCGCCATGATCTACCCTACCGTCATGGCTTTCATCGCCAAACGATACCCAAGCGGCACGGACGCGGTCATCACGTTCACGGTCACGATCATGGGCATCGGCAGCGTAATCGGCAACTACCTCATCGGGGGCGTCATCGAAGCGGCGAAACGCCTCTACGGGATCGATGCGCCGGGCAGCCTGATTCGCGGCCTTCAGGCCGGGTACGGCTTCATCGGCTTATGCGCGGCGATCTGCTCCGTGTTCAGCTTCATTCTGTACCGGTATTTAAAGAAGCGCAATGCGTTGATTTAGAGGTCGGCGAGTGTCGCATATACGGCTGGCATAAAGGAGAAAATGCGATTCGCGTCGAAAGCCTTTCTGCAGCGTTGTTACCCGATTGTGTTCATCGAGGGCAACCCCATAGGAGGAGAAACATGCAGAAAGCGAAGTTAGGCCTGCAGGTACTAAGTTTGTTTACGGCCATTGCCCTGACGGGCTCCGCGTTGTCGCAGAGCGTCATGGCGGAGGAAGCGGCCAGAGGCCCGCTCAAGGATGGCGAGCCCGGCTATTACGCTTATCAGGTGCTGAAGCATCTAAGCTCGGAGATCGGTTCCCGCGCAGCGGGCAGCGAAGAGGAAAGCGCGGCTGGCGCGTATATTTTGCAAGGGTTCAAGAAGCTGGGCATGACCGCGGAGCTGCAGCCGTTCGAATATCAGTTCGCCGAGGACGGTGAACTCTTACATTCGGCGAACGTCGTCGCAACCAAACCCGGTTTATCCACTCGCGTCGTGTACGTGGGAGGACATTACGATTCGGTTGAAGCCGGCAAAGGCGCCGACGACAACGCTTCGGGCATCGGCGTTATGCTGGAAGCCGCGCAAGCGTTATCGAACGTAGAGACGCCCTATACAATCAAGTTTATCGCTTTCGGCGCGGAAGAGGTCGGACTGATCGGGTCCGAGCACTATGTCTCGGGGATGACGGCCGAGGAAATCGACAATGCGGTCGCCATGATCAATCTGGACAGCTTGGCCGTCGGGGACGACATGCTCATCTACGGCAATAGCGGCACCGACGGGTTTGTGCGCGAGCTGGGGCTCGACATTGCGGAACGGCTAGAGCTGGACGTATCCACGCAGACAGGTCTCAATCCGCTCTACCCGGCCGGCACGACGATTGACGCCAGCGATCACGTCCCGTTCAAATATGCCGGCATTCCGTACGGCTACCTGGAATCCACAAACTGGGCGCTTGGCGAGATGGACGGCTACACGCAAACGGAGAAGGACGGCGAAGTCTGGCATACGGAGAAAGACACGCTTGCCTTCATTTCGGAAAACTATCCGGGTCGTATCGAGGAGCATTTGAGCACCTTCACGCAACTGCTTATCGGTATTCTGCTGGAAATCGAAGAACCGACCGGACCCGCGTTCCACGATCTTGGCGGCGTTCCATGGGCGGACGAAGCCATTGGCACGCTCGCTTCCATGGATATGGTCATCGGCGACGGCTACGACCGCTTCGAACCGTCGAAGACCGTTACGAGAGCCGAAATGGCCACGATGCTGGTGCGCGCGCTCGGCTTGCTCGATCCGTACGCAACGGTGGATTTCGACGATGTTCAGCCTGATGATTGGCATTATTCTTTTATTGCTTCTTTCGTCGATTGGGGCTTGGCGCAAGGCGTGGGCAATGGCAAATTCGATCCAAACGGCACAATTACCCGCGAACAGATGGCGGCAATGGGCGCAAGCGTGCTAATGACGTTCACGGACAAGCTGGTCGCGAACGCGGATGATTCGCTCGCGCGGTATCGCGATCGCTCCGACATCGCAGCTTATGCGCGCGACTCCATTGCTCTTCTTACGGAACAGGGCGTCATGCAAGGCGTCGCGGACGGAACGTTCGATCCCAAGGGAGCTGTAACGCGAGCTCAGGCGGCAGTTATGATTTACAAGCTTTTAGGTTACGAATAGCAATGAGAGAAGGCCTCCTGCGGCATCGCGGGGGCCTTCTTCTTTACATTGACAAGAGTAGTTGTTTCGCATATAGTTGTTATGACAACTATTTATCGATTCGAGTTTGGAGGTGTCGATGAAATGTCCATAAAAGAGGCATACGACGGCCCGCTGCCGGTCGGGTTCCTAATGGGTCTTACCTACAGGAAGCTTGCAGCCCTGTTCCAGCTGAGGCTTAGCGAATACGACATTACGCCCGAGCAGTGGTCGGCGCTGAACCAGATCGACCGAGCGCAGGGGCTTATCCAGAAGGAAATCGCCGAGCGGACGGGCAAGGACAAGCCGACAACGACGCGGATTCTAGACCTTCTGGAGAAGAAGGGCCTTATCTATAGGAAAACCGGCAAAAACGACCGGCGATCGCTGCTCGTATACAGCACTGAACAGGGAAGGGCGCTCATTCGGGACACTGCGGAGATCGAGAATAGCGTAACCGCAGAAGTGAAGCGTTGCATGAGCGGAGAGGAATATAACGTCCTGCTGGATCTGCTGTTGCGCACGCATCAACAGATCAGCTTGGCGTTCAACAAGACCGAATAGCAGTCAGACATCACGAAAGAAGGCGATCATCCATGCAGGCCGACCAGTCAAATCAAACGATCCCGGGATCGCGCCATGAACCGGACAAGCCCCTTTGGACCAAGTCGTTTATCGCGCTGACGGCTTGTTTTTTTCTGTTGTTTTTTAATTTGCAAATGCTTTTGTCTTCCTTCTCTTCCTATGCAAAGGACCAATTTCTGGCCAGTGACCTGCAGGCGAGCTTGGTGACGAGCGTGTTCGCGCTCGCTGCCATCGCGACCCGCTTCCTGACGGCACCGCTTATGCGGCTTGTCTCCCGCAGCTTTCTGCTTGTTACGGGGCTTCTTGTAGCGACAGTAACAACGGCGCTCTACTCCGCGCCCGACTCCTATGGCGTCTTCCTTGCTCTGCGGATCGTTTACGGCATCGGCTTCGGACTCGCAAGCACCATCCTCCCGACGCTCGTCTCGCAGATTATCCCGTCGCGCCGCATGGGCGAAGGAATCGGCTACTTCGGGCTGTCCACGAGCCTTGCGATGTCGATCGGGCCCGTTATCGGCCTGAACGTCATGAAGCAAGCCGGATTCGGGACCCTGACGCTGGTCGGCGCCGCCGTGGCGGCGCTGGTCTTGCCCATCCTGCGGTTTTCCCGCTCCGGGTCCGAGCGGGTACGATCGGCGCCTTCCATCGCAGCCACGGCTAAACCGTTATCGTCCAAGCCCGGCTTTAATCGCAGGTTATTGTTCCCTGCTCTGCTCAACTTTATCTTGTCGATCACGTACAGCGGACTGCTGAGTTATCTCGCGTTATTCGGCGACTTCGTGCATATCGAGCAGGTGGGGCTGTTCTTTCTCTTTAATGCGGTCACCATTATCCTGATCCGTCCCGTCTCCGGAAAGCTGTTCGACAGGCGCGGGCATATGACCGTCCTTCTTCCGGCTGGCGTCTGCGTCGCGATCAGCATGCTGCTGTTATCGCAGGCCACCTCGATGCCGATCCTGATCGCATCGGCGTTGATCTACGGCCTCGGCTTCGGCGCCATCCAGCCGACCATTCAAGCCTGGATGCTCCACTCGTCAGCTCAAGAGCAATATGGGACGGCCAACAGCCTTTTTTACAACTCCACCGATTTCGGCGTAGCCATCGGAGCAATCGTCCTCGGTGCCATCTCATCGGCTACGAATTATGCGGTCATGTACCTGTATTCGGCGGGTTTCATGGCGATGTTCGTGCTGCTTGGCGCTGTTCAGCATCTGGCGGCGCGCAAGCGCGAACGGGAGCACGAATTGAACAAGGCGGAAGGCTTGTCCATGTCCTAAATCGTCCGAAACGCAAAAAGCACCTCGAAGGTGCTTTTTATGCGTTTCAGCGGACCAGTCACTTGATGCCCGCCTAACGATACTTCGCCTGAACGCAACTCTGACTCGGCGCCAACGGCCGTGTCCGGTCTGGTGACGGACAGCATCCCGGCAGGCAAGCCTCCTTAAGAGACCGACACTTTCCCGAGCAGCTCGCCAAGCCGATCCATGTTCTGTTCGTTGGCTTCTTCGCAGTAAGGCTTCGCTTGCTCGAAATCCTCGGCATGTTTGAATCGCTGACGGAACGTCACCTTGGTCCGTCCGCCCAGCTCCTCGAACGTCGCCGTGATCCGGAACTCGTGGCCCGACAGATGGTCGATGACGATCCGCTCATGCGGCACGACCTCGACGAATGTGCTATGGTTCGGATAATCGGTCCCGTCCGGTCCGTGCATCGTATATTTCCAGTGGCCGCCCGGCTCGATGGCGATCTCATGGAATGTATTGGAGAAGCCCTCCGGCCCCCACCACTGCGCTAACCAATCCGGGGTTGTCCAAGCGCGAAACGCAAGCTCCCGCGGGACATCATAAACACGCGCGGCTACTAGCTCGTTATCGTTAGCCGCCATTCTCCTCGTCGCCTTCCAGCGATTTGCCCAGCGCATTCAACAATTCACCCGTCCCGTGCTCCCGAATCTCCAGCGTATCATGCCCGTCGAAGAATGCGCCTTGCTCCGTAAAGATCAGCTTCGTGCCGCCGTCCACCTCGATCAGCTCGATCGTCGTCATCGAGACGGAGATGCGGACGTCGTTCATATCCATAGAGTACGTATAGACGATGCGCTGCTCCGGGACTATCTCCTGATAGCTGGCGTCGAAGGTAAAGATCGGTCCTTCCGGCGGTCCGCCGCTGCTGTATTCGCGCCCGCCTACCCGGAAGTCGAAGATTTCCGGCTTGGAGAACCAACGGGCTTTGGCGTCCGGGTCGGCCCAAGCCTCGTAAACCCGCTCCGGCGAAGCGGCATACGTTCTCTCGATCACGAAGGTACCGTGTTTGACGAATCTTTCGTTCATTTCTTTTCCTCCTCTTCGTTAGGCATCCCGCTCCTCTGGGATAGGAAACCGCCCAGTAGATCCAAATGCCGCTCCCAACTGGTCTGCCGGTCCATGACCGGCTTCTCGTATTCCGTCTTCATCGCCTGCAGGAGTCCCGTGAAATCATCCACCGTCACTTGCGCCTTCCCCTGCATCAGCTTCGATACATGCCTTAGCTGCTCCAATAACTTCTGCTGCCGTTTGATCTGTTCTTTCGCGCGGTCGATCTGCAAGCTTACAACTTCCAGCGGATCGATTCCCCGATCCGTCATCGCCGACTTGATCTCTTCCAAAGACAATCCAAGCTCCTTCAGCGAGACGATCTGATACAACCGCGACACGTCCGATTCGTTGTAAAGCCTGTGGCCGGAGTCCGTCTGGGCGGACGGGGAGAACAAACCGATTTGATCGTAGAACCGCAAGGTTCGTACGGTAAGCCCCGTCAGCTTGGCGAGATCCCCTACCTTCCAATGTCCCTTCATTCATCATCCCCGCTCTTTGGCGCTAGCTATCTACCGGTAGCTTCATTATAAAACCTTACGATACGTAAGGTGCAAGCGTATCTTTTTTTTAAAAAAGCGATGGCTCCGTCAAACGGAACCATCGCCTCTTTTCCGGCAGCTACAGGGAATACTCTCTTTCCACCTTGCAAATTCTAACCTTGTAGCTCTCGTACCATACCTTCTTGCCTTTATCCTGGGCAGCTTGATGGGCTTGATTGCTCTTCCAGTTGCCGATCGCCTCAAGGCTCTCCCAGTAGGACACGGTAATGCCGGCTCCCGTAGCATCCCTGACGCTTTCCACGCCCAGAAACCCCGGCTGCTTGCCCGCCAGCTCCACCATCCGGTCGGCCATGTTCTCGTAGCCGAGATCCCCTTCCGTCCGTTGGCTCGTGAAAATAACCGCATAATAAGTTCCGTTCGGCTCATACTGCATGATCATCTCTCCTCATGGCGTAAAGAAGGTAGTTGCGTCATGAGGATTATACTACTATTATTTAAATTCTGCATTCTCCCGAAAATGATCGTCCCCACTTCCCGCTAACGTCAGTTGCATGCATGTCCAAATATTTCAAGTGACTTTAAACCCGATAATAAAAAGCGGACAAGCATTGATGCAGCTTGCCCGCTTATCTAGCGTTTCAGAGTGGTTGTTTGCTTTTAATAAGACTCAATCCCGTTGAGCAGCTCCCTCGCCTCTTCATGATCGGGCTCCAGCTCAAGCAACGCCCGCAGGTAATGCAAAGCATCGTCGTCCTGCTCCAGCTCGAAACAACAAATCGCCAAGCAATAATAGACGGTCGATACGACCTCGTCTTGCTCTTGGCGGACCGAGATTTCCAAGAAACGTTTGGACTCTTCGTACATGTCCATTTCGAATAAGATCAACCCGGCATCCAGCGCCAGGTCGTATCGCTGCTGCTCCATCACGTAATACGAGGACCACATCAGCTGTATGCCCCTCAACAGATCCTGCAGCTCTTCATCGTTAGCATCGGGCAACAGACTCGAAATACGCCTCGCGCTTTGAATGAAAAACTCCGCGTCATAACCGCCAAGCCGCCAAAAACTTAATACGGGCTGCAGTTCCATGCTCCCTAGATTGCGGTCTACCCATTCCTTCATGCTAAAAAATTCGTCCGGACCAAAACGTTCGATCGTTCTGCGGTACGCCAATCGGGTTTGAACATAATCTGTTGGCGCCTCCATATGGAGAATGCAGCCCACGTTTATATTTTTGTAATGATGCGGGGGAAATAGCGCCACCGCTCCTCTACTTTCATACACATGCTGAAACGCGTGGTAATTTGCCGTAAAGGAAAAGCTGCCATGCCGGATCAACTCCGGCGGTCCCGCAAACTTCATGTTATCGATCAGGTGATCGCCCTTATCCGCCGTAATGAGCAGGAATCCCGCTCCGGACAACCGATCCAATCGCTCCAAACAAGTTAATCCGGCGGCAGGGAATAGGATATGGGAGTCTTCCAATTGCTCCTGATATATCGCAATGACGTCTCGGTACGGATAGTCGGCCTGTTCGTACTCAGGCGCTCGCCGATGCTCGTAATGGAGAGACAGCCGATCTAATACGGCGGACGGCTTAAGGGTATCGTCATCGTCCGGATAATCGACAAACACATCCGCTTCATAAATGAGGCCCTCGCCAACATAAATCAACTCTTGCGGAATGCCGTCAAAAAAGTAGTTCGCCACAATGATTAACGGCTGCCTTAGATCCCCTTCGCTAATCGTGACCCCTGACGCAACCAGCTCCAGCGCGATATCATGCACCGCATCGAAACGGGCAATGTCCAGCACTCCTTCCGCAATAAAGGGTTGCAGCGCGGGATGCTCCTTCCAGGCGAGCACATTGCCCATCGCCAAATCCGTCATGATATAACGGAACGGCGGCAACGATAGTCCGGCAAATTCCCTAAGCCGGCATAACTCCTGCAGCACATGGTAAGCCAGGCGCCCCGCTCCCGCGCCAAGCTCCACGATATGTACCGTCTCCGAAAGATGCCCCTTATTCGCCCGATCCTGGAGCAGTCCGAATATCATTTCCGCATAGGCATTTCCGATCATCGGATTGCTCGTAATATATTGGGGAACTTGGTCATTGTTCCACGCTTCTATCCCCGCTTCTTCATAATACTTCCGCTGAATATCCCAGATCGGCGCTTCGCTAAAGCGATAGCGTTGTTTGTGTTGTACGGTCATAAAACCTTAGCCTGCTCTCTGAAAGTTATTCGTTCTCATTCATTATAACCTTTTTTATTTAAGATTCATTAAAGGTCGCCCCTCTAAGATAGGTTCAAGCAAACTTGAAGGAGTGATCCCTATTATCCGCCTAGGCAAAAAAAACAAAATCATCATCATCATAGCCGCGCTTCTCTTGATCATCGCCGTCGTCCTGTACCGGCTTGCCGATCGATATTTGATCGAACATTTCGAAGTGATCGTCGAACCGAGTACCGTTGCAACCGGGGAGACGACTTTTGAGTCTGACCAGGAGACGACCGAAGAACCATCGACGACCGAGGCTCAATCGGACGACTGGAATTACAAGGACGACAATCAGACGATCAGCATCAAGAAGGTGCAGACCGGCTCGGGCTCCAATATGGTCACGTATTACGTGGCGGACGTGACGCTCAGCGAGAGCGCGAACCTGTCCACCGCATTCGCCAAAAACGCCTTCGGCACGAACATCATCGAGGATACGTCGACGATCGCGGAGGGCAACAACGCCGTGTTCGCGATTAACGGCGACTACTATGGCTTCCGCAGCGACGGCGTCATCATCCGGAACGGCACCCTCTATCGTGACGAGCCTGCTCGCGACGGCCTAGCACTGTTTTCGGACGGCACGTTGAAAGCTTATGACGAAGAAGAGACATCATCGGACGCGCTGCTTGCCGAAGGCGTGACCAATACCTTCTCCTTCGGCCCCGTCCTCGTGACGGACGGCGAGGTGGTCGGCGACTTCAGCAGCGTCAAGATCGACAAAAACTTCGGCAATCGTTCGATTCAAGAACCCAATCCGCGAACCGGCATCGGGATTATCGCGCCGAATCATTTCCTGTTTATCGTGGTCGATGGCAGGAGCAGCGAAAGCCGCGGCATGACGTTAACCGAATTCGCGAATCTATTCCAAGAGCTCGGCGCGACCGAAGCTTATAATCTCGATGGCGGCGGCTCGTCCACGATGTATTTTATGGGCAGAATCGTCAACAATCCGCTGGGCAAAGGCAATGAACGAGGCGTCAGCGACATTATCTATATTCCTAAATCCCAGTAAAAGGAGGTCTCGGCTATCATGACCATACTAATCCCCTCCTACGAGCCGGACGAAAGGTTGATTGCGCTCATCCGCAATCTCAAAGAAGTGAGCGACGACTCGATCCTGATCGTGGACGACGGTAGCGGCGAAGACTACCGCGACATATTCGAATCGGCGAAGGAAGCCGGCTGCACCGTATTGACGCACCGGATCAATCTGGGCAAAGGCAGCGCGCTCAAGACGGGCTTCGACTATGTTAGGCAGCATGGCGACGAAGACGGCATCGTGTGCGCCGACAGCGACGGACAACATTTGCCGGGCGATATTTTGAGAATCGTCCATGCCGTTCGCGAGCATCGAAATCATATCGTGCTGGGCAGCAGGCAATTCACGGGCAAAGTTCCCTTGCGAAGCCGCTTCGGCAATTCGGCTACCCGGATGGTGTTCGCTTATGCGACGGGCAAGCCGATCCAAGATACGCAAACCGGCCTTCGAGGCTATTCTTCTGACATGCTGGATTGGTTATGCCAGGTACCGGGCGACCGCTTCGAATACGAAATGAACATGCTGCTTGAAGCTCCAAGCGCGGGGTACGAATTGGTCGAGGTGCCGATCGATACCGTCTATCTGGACGAAAACAAATCTTCGCATTTCCGTCCGCTTGCTGATTCTGCCAGAGTCTACTTTCCTTTTCTGAAATTTTGTACGTCGTCCGGCTTCGCCGCGGTTTTGGATTTCGCGCTGCTGCTCCTGCTGCAATGGCTGACCTCGAATCTGCTCGTATCCGTCATCGGAGCGCGCGTATGCAGCTCCATTTTCAACTATGCGATGAACCGCAGATTCGTGTTCGCTGGCGGCAAAGGGGCCGCGATCCGCAAATCGCTGCCTCGCTACTATTCGCTCGTCCTCATCATTGTTGCGCTAAATTACGCCATGCTGCACCTGCTGCACGTGAACATCGGCGTTCCGCTCGTCGCGGCCAAGCTGATGACGGAAGCTTCCTTGTTCGTGCTCAGCTATTGGGCGCAGCGGAAGTTTGTTTATTGAATGCCATAAATACGAGTATAATAGGAAGTATACGTTAGATGAACGGCGGAAATCTGAATGTATACCTACTCGAATGGATGGAAGAGGTTAAACATGAACGGAACGCATTTTACGGACTATTCATTAAGCGAAGAGATCTTGAAGGCGCTGCATAGCTTGGGTTACGAGACGCCGACGGAAGTACAGTCGGAAGTTGTGCCCGTCGCTCTCGAGAAGAAGGATCTTGTTGTCAAATCGCAGACAGGAAGCGGCAAAACGGCTGCTTATGGCATTCCGCTCTGCGAGCTGGTCGATTGGAACGAGAATAAGCCGCAGGCCTTAATCCTTACGCCTACCCGCGAGCTTGCGGTACAGGTTAATGAAGACATCACGAATATCGGACGCTTTAAGCGTATCAAGTCGACGCCTCTTTACGGGAAACATCCTTTTCATATCCAAACCGCGGAGCTCAGGCAAAGAACGCATATGGTCGTAGGCACGCCGGGGCGCGTGCTCGACCATATAGAACGCGGCACGTTATCGTTGAACCGGATTGCTTACCTCGTCATCGACGAAGCGGACGAGATGCTGAATATGGGGTTTATCGAGCAAGTGCAGTCCATCATTCAGGCGCTGCCTAATGATAGGGTGACCATGTTGTTCTCCGCTACGTTCCCCGAGGATGTGGCCCGACTTTCGCGCAAGTACATGAACGATCCTGTACAGATCGAGAATAAAGCGAGCGGATTAACGACCTCCACGATCGAACACTCTCTTATTCCGGTGTCTGAGGCGGACAAGCTGGCGCTGCTTCAGGATCTGCTCATCGTCGAGAGTCCTGACAGCTGCATCATTTTCTGCCGTACGCAGGAGCATGTCGATCAATTATTCAGAGAACTGGCCGATCTCGGTTATCCATGCGATCGCATTCATGGCGGCATGGAGCAGGAAGAGCGATTCGAGGTCATGAATGCGTTCAGAAGGGGACAATTCCGTTACTTGATCGCGACGGATGTAGCCGCCAGGGGAATTGATATCACGAATATTACCCATGTCATCAACTACGATATTCCGCTAGAGAAGGAAAGCTACGTCCATCGTACGGGACGTACGGGGCGCGCGGGCAAGTCCGGTAAAGCCATTACCTTCATCACCCCCAAAGACGGCAGAAGATTAGCCGATATTGAAGCTTACATTGGATTCGAGATTCCGAGAACGAAGGCTCCCTCCGAAGAAGCCGTCGATCGCCGCAGGGGAGACTTCGAACAGAAGCTGAGAATCGGCTCTCAACCGAAAAAAGACAAGCGCGAGCTATTAAACAAACAAATTATGAAGCTCAACTTCAATGGCGGCAAGAAGAAGAAATTCAGAGCCTTGGACTTTGTCGGTACGATCGCCAAGCTTGATGGCGTAACCGCGGACGATATCGGGATTATTACGATTCTCGATCATGTCACGGATGTCGAGATTCTGAACGGTAAAGGATCGCTCGTGCTGGAAATGATGCAAAACACGAAGGTGAAGGGCAAGCTGCTGAAGGTACGCAGAGGCAAAAAATAATGGGAGATCCATTAAGGGCACCGATTGGTGCCCTTAATGGATCTGCATATTGTAAATACCTTGACGGCCTTCCGTATATCATCGCCCGTGATTCACTATTTACAAACCGATGGTCGGTATATATAATAAGAATAAATATGACATGCCGGCGACTTCGCATTTCCATTTCGGAGGGATACACATGAAACAAGAGGAACGCAGGGAACAAACAAAGAGGCTGCTCCTGGAGACCACCAAGGAGCTGGTCCGGGAGAAAAGCTGCCCTTCCATCACCATGATGGACATCATGGACCGGTCAGGCTTGTCCAAAGGGGCTATCTTTCACTATGTGAAGAGCAAGGACGAGATCTTCGTCTGGCTATTGCAGGAGCGCCTCGAGGAGACGAACGAGCAATTCATGTTAGAGGTAGAGCAAGGCCGGCGCACCTTCGATGCGCCCATGCAGAAGATTACAGAGAGTCTATTGGCCTATGCCAATGCCCAAGACATCACGAATAAGATACTTATGTATTTGCTTGGGAAGGAAGACGATCCGATCATCGCGGAAGCACTCAAGCAGTACTATGAGCGATCCGTTCTTCTATCTCGGCAGTGGATCGAAATGGGAAAGCAATACGGAGTCATTCCGGAATCCGTTGATGCCGGCAAGACGGCCGACTTGTTCGTGATGATGACCTTCGGCTTGCGCGTCCGCAGCTCCATTCCATTCGTAACTTCGGATTTCCAAGCGCAAGACGTATCGTCCTTTATGATCGATATTTTGCAATCCCGCTAAGCGGAAGGAGCGATTGGAATGTTGCCATTCTATGTGCTTGTTGCCGTGTTCTTGCTCTGCAAGTCGCTTGGGCTGATCGGGCTGCCTTATTTCGAAGGCTGGCAGTCTTCGCTTCAAGCAGCCGTAGCCGCTATGCTGCTGCTGACGGCTTCCGCTCATTGGGGCAAGAGACGCCCCGACCTGATCCGGATGGTTCCCCCGGCTTTCCCAAGGCCAGATTGGATCGTAAGTGCCACCGGCTGGCTGGAAATCGCCGGGGCTATCGGCATCTTGTTCCCCGCTACTTCCAAAGCCGCTTCGCTTGGATTAGCCCTACTCCTATTCGCTATGTTCCCGGCTAATGTACACGCAGCCAAGGAGAAATTGACGATCGGCGGCCGCCCCGTGCCTAACCTGATCCTACGTTCGGTGCTTCAACTCGTATTTCTGGCGGCGGTATTGTTGGCAGGCAAGTAAAGAGATGCAACGTTTCGATCCCTCTCGATACGGGAAAGGCTGTTGACAAAGCCCCGAAACCGGGACTTTGTCAACAGCCTGAAGCCGTGCTTGATCACGGCTTTTTCACGGTTCTCTGATATCGCAGCGGCTTTTGATCGTTTTCAGCCACTTGCGAATCGAGACGGACATCCAGAAAATTGCAAGGTGCCAATACTGGGGTGCATCGGGCCGAATGTATACGAAAAATCGTGCTCACAACGCCCATCTGGGGTGCAACGGGCCGAATGTGTACGAAAAATCGTGCTCATAACACCCAACTGGGGAGCAACGGGCCGAATGTATACGAAAAATCGTGCTCACAACGCCCAACTGGGGAGCAACGGGCCGAATGTATACGAAAAATCGTGCTCACAACACCCAACCGGGGCGCAGCGGGCCATTTCAAACACGCAGGGGCTGTCCCCAAGTCATCTATGACTTGTGGGACAGCCCCTGCGAAACCATCTATGCAGCTTACACTTATCGGTTGATCCATTTCAACAGCTTCAAGATTTGTTGTCGGCTTATCTTGCCGCCGGTAAAGCGGTCGATCTGGCGGAACGGCATGTTCATGACGAAGTAGACATTGTTCGCGAGCAGCGGCTTGTTGACCGCGTCAAAAAACTTGTTGAAGAACAGGACGACGCCATAGATCGCTTTGCCCAGTACATTCTTGTACCTGGCTTGAGCAATGGTATCGTTCAGCCCCAGATCCCGCTTCGGGTCCCAATAAGGCGATGGCGGTTCGTACCCCAACAGTCGCTTATATTCGGCTGCCTTTACTTCATGAACATGTCCGCTATAGTAATGCGGGAATTGTTCCTTCGTATGCTCGCAAGGGACGGAAGCTCCTTCGAGCGTAATCCGCTTCTCCAGTTGGATCAACTGTATCGAACTTCCGATTTGAATGTCGTAAGCGCCAGGTTCAACCGCCCAAGCACCTATTGTTGGATTAAAATACGAGAAATCACGTTCTTCCAGCTTGATCGTGACGCGTTTGCTTTCACCCGGCTCCAAGAACACCTTCTCGAAGCCCTTTAATTCGCGCTTCGCTCGAAAGATCGAGGACTCCCGCTTCTGGATATACAGCTGCGCGACCTCTTCTCCAGCGACCGCCCCCGTATTGGTCAAGGTGAAGGTAGCCTGATGCCGATCGGCTGTCAACTCGCTATAAGCAAACGTCGTATAGGACAGTCCATAGCCGAACGGGAATAACACGGGCTTATCCACAGTATCGAAGTAGCGGTAGCCAATGAAGATCCCTTCGATATGCTCCGCCGTCGCCTCCTTGCCCGGATAATAAGGCGCAGAGGAAACATCGCCGTAGGCGATCGGGAAGGTCTCGCTGAGCTTGCCGCTCGGGTTGTAGTCCCCGAGCAGAATGCTCGTCAACGCTTCGGCGCTTCCTTGCCCGGAGAGATAGGTATGCACGATGGCCTTCACGTCGCGCGCGAACGGCATTTCGATGGCGCCGCCGCCAGCGAGAATGACGACGATGTGGGCGTCAATCTCCGTCAAAGAATGCAGCAAATCCAGCTGGTTCTCGCGCAAGCGGAGATGCTCGCGGTCCACGCCCTCCGCTTCGCTTCCTTCGTCCAGCCCCAAGAACAACAGAACGGTGTCGGCTTGTTTGGCTAACGCAACGGCTTCCCTGCGCAGTCGTTCCTGAGGGCCGCCCATTCGCTTGAAGCCTTGCGCGTACCCGACGATCGGCAAGCCGGATTCGCTCAGCACGTCCCAGGCATTGGATAGTTTGGCCGGATTAATGAGCGAGCTCCCCGCTCCCTGGTACCGGGGATTGCGGGCGAAATCGCCGATAATCGCGACCTTCTTGTCTCGCCGAAGCGGCAGCTGCCGCTCGTCATTCTTCAACAGCACGATCGAACGTTTGGCGGCTTCGACCGCTTCCGCATGATGTTTCTCGTAATCCACGCTTGGCGCTGCTTGATTGTCCAGCCGCGTCGCGAAGACCAGCTCCAGCAGCCGATCTACGGCTTCGTCTAGAACCTCTTCGGCCAACTCCTTGCTTCGAACGGCCTGCACGATCTCCCGATCGGTAATCCCGTTCGTCGAAGGCATCTCCAATTGATTACCCGCCGCCAGCCCCGCGACGCGGTCATTATTGCCGCCCCAGTCGGTCACGACCACGCCGTCGAATCCCCATTCCCCATACAGGATATCCTGCAGCAGGTACGTGTTTTCGTTCGCGAACGTGCCGTTCACTTTGTTATAAGAGGTCATGATCGTTTTGGGCTGGCCCTTCTCGACGACGCGCCGGAATCCTTCCAGGTACAGCTCTCTCAGCGAGCGCTCGTCCACGATCTCGTCGATCGTCATCCGCATATGCTCTTGGCTGTTAACCGCAAAATGTTTGGGACAAGCGGAGATGCCGTTCGACTGAATGCCTTTGACCATCTCGCTCGCCAATTCGCCCGTCAAATAAGGATCCTCGGAAAAGTATTCAAAGTTGCGACCGCATAACGGATTTCGTTTGATGTTTAATCCCGGTCCGAGCAGCACGCTCACTTTCTCGCTGGCCGCTTCCTTCCCGATCGTCCGGCCGACCTCACGAATCAGCTGTCTATCCCAGCTATTAGCGAGCGTAGCCGCCGTAGGGAAGCAGGTCGCGGGCAAGCTCTTGTTCAGGCCGAGGTGATCGGCCTTTCCCCCTTGTTTCCTCAGACCATGCGGACCATCCGTCAACATAATTCCCGGAATGTTCAGCCTCTCGATCGCTTTTGTATTCCAGAAGTTGGCGCCCGACATGAGCGACGCTTTTTCTTCCAACGTCATTTGATCAATCATTTCACGATATTTCAATGTTTTTCACCCCATTACTTTTCGAACAGATACGTTTGCAGGATCGTATACAACACATGATGCACGCTTGTTCGAACTCCGTTCGCGATCCCCGAAGGATCCTCGTCATACGCTTTCTTGAGCCGCTTTTCGTTTGTCGTAGCCGACATAATATCGAGCATCAGGTCGTTGCCTGCCACGACCGCGTCTGGCGCCTTCATGAAGCCGAACACCGCGTCGCTGGACACGAACCCGTCGAAGCCCCATTCTTCGCGAAGCAGATCGTTAAGCAGCACCGAATTGGCTCCCGCCCACTTGGTTCCGATAATCGAGAAGCTGGACATCGCGCCGAGCGGACGACTTTCCTTGACCGTAATTTCAAACGGCTTCAAATAAATTTCGCGCATCGCTTGCTCGTTGGCCCAGATCAGATTGCCGGAACGCGCATTTGTCTCCTGATCGTTTAACGCGAAGTGTTTCATGAACGCAATAATGCCCTGATCCTGCGCGCCGTTAATCATCGCCGCCGCCATCTTGCCCGAGAGCACCGGATCCTCCGAGAAGTATTCGAAGTTGCGGCCGCCCTGCGCTGTGCGGTGGATATTCATGCCCGGCGCGTACCAGCCTTGAATGCCGTACGCGCGAGCTTCCTTGCCGACTGCTTCGCCCATCCGATACGCCAGATCCTTGTTCCATGTCGATGCGATGACGAGTTCGGACGGATAGGAGGCTGCCGTGATTGGCTTGAAGAAATAGCTGAAGCCCGCCGGTCCGTCCATCAGCAGCGTCTTCGGAATGCCCAGACGTTCTACGGCCATCGTACGATAAGCGCCATTGGCCACATATTCGAACATTTCGTTCAAGGTAAGCTGATCCAGGAAAGCATCCCACTTAGGATCGTCAAAGGCTAGTCCCTTCAAATCCTCCAACAGAATGCCGTTATCGGCGCCGAACGTCGGCATCTCCAGCTGCGAATCCTCGCGCTTCTGCGAGAACGCATCCAACACGAATTGCGGCGCTTCATGGCTGATGTTTTCGTCCGACGGATACGTGCCCTCCCAATCGCTGCGCGACAAATACGTCAGCCCGCCATCTGCGAGCTCGAACCGATTCTCGTAAGGCGTCTTCGTATCCTTATCTTCTTCGAACACAATCTTGTTCGCAAGCTCGAGATCATAGCTCGCTACGATATCATGGACGTTACGCGCCAGCTTGATCGTATACGTGCCGGCATCGAGAACATAGGCTTCTTCGTCCTTCATGTCGTAAGAGGCCATCTCCTCGGTATCAAAAGCAAGCGTAAGCACCTCGGATTGTCCCGCTTCGAGCAGCGATGTTTTGGCGAAGGCAGCCATCTCGATGGCCGACTTCTCGATGCCGCCCGCGACATATGGCGCCGAATAATACACTTGAACGACATCTTTGCCCGCACGATCGCCGACGTTCTTCACTTCGACTTGCAGCTCGATCTTCTCATCGGACAGCTTTTGCTCCAATACCGTCCACTCGAAATCCGTGTAGCTTAACCCGTAGCCGTACGGGTACAGCACCGTATCCTGATAACCCTCCTCGTCGCCTTCATAATAGGTTTCGTAGAAGCGATAGCCTACATAGATGCCTTCTTGATAATTGAGGAACGAATACTTCAGATTCGTGTAGCCGTAGTCCCCGAAGTTCTCGCTTGCCGGAGCCGTGGAATTGTCATAGACATACGTATCTGTCAGACGGCCGGACGGATTGATATTGCCCGCCATTACATTGCCTAATGCATTCGCTCCGTAAGGACCCGGCGTTCCGATCCACAGCACGGATTTGATGGACTCGTATTCCTCGACGAAACCAAGCTCCAGCGCATTGCCCGCGTTAATGACGATCGTCACATGGCCGAAGCTCTCCGCAACCTTCTCGATCAAGGCGCGTTTGTTGTCGGTCAGTTGCAATTGCTGGGTGCTCGCGTCGCTCGCTTCCACGCTTTCACTGGCGATGACGATGATCGCATTGTCCGAATACGCTTTGGCTTGTGCGATCGCCGCATCCGTCAAGTAGTCGATGTTTGGCTCATCGCTCGACTTCAGCCCCATCAACCCCGAGACGACTTGAATGAGACCGGAGTTGCCTTCGGTGCTCACCCCTGCTTCTTTCCCGACTTCTTGGTATAACTCGTATAGCTCTGGATTATAAGCAATGTCTGCATTTTGCAGCCCGTCGAACAAATTCACCGCACGTGAAGTATCGCCCGCGCCCGAACCTCCGCCGCCGTAACGCAGCGCCATGGAGGCTAAGCCGAATACGTTCACCTTCTTGTCCTGCAAAGGCAGGTGTTGGTCATCGTTCTTGAGCAGAACGATGCCTTCGTTCGCGATTTCCTCCGCGATCTTCCCTCCGTGCTCGCGCGCCGCGATGGCCTCGGGCGTATCGGTTACGGCCGTAATATGTTTGGCCGTCAATGCATCAATAATGTTCGAGGCGGTCGGCCCGAATTGCGCGAACAACAAGACGATGACGGCCGCGACGATCGACCAGCCCGCGATACGCCTTGGTCTGTTTTTGATTTTCTTGTAGCGTTTCGCTTCCTTCTTCATCGCCCTGCGGTCTTTGCGGTTTAACGCTTTCAGCTCCAGCTTTGTTTGCTGCTTCTTCTCTTGGCGTAATTGTTTATCCTGTTCGACTGCCGCTTTCCGTTCCGCTTCCGGTAGCGCGGCAATTTCTCTCTTGCGCTCCTTAAGCCTAGCTTTATCTGCCTTCACCTTTTGCACGAGTGCTTTTTTCTTGGCTTGTTTGTTTTTCATGTAGTCCCACACGGCGATACCCTCCGGTTTCGTCTTTCTTTTTTTCAACTCCCATCTTAATATAGCGCTTACATATAAACTATGAGGATCTTGTCGAAAAAAAAGCTAAATATTGCGATCATCCGATTGTTCGCCAAATCGAATGAGCAATATTTAGCACTAGTTGTTGCTTTTCTCTAAGTCGATCATTACGATTCCGAATAGCGGAACTTCAAATTCAAGGGTATAATCTCCCTTTGTTTTCAGCTGTTCAACGCTCCTCGATGGTCGATTGACCGCGTTCCAGTAGGCAATATCTTCGAAGGACAACTTTTTGCATTTCCTTAAATCGGCAAGGTCCGTACGTTGATCTACCAGCTCAGGCGTTAATTGTTGCTTGATCAATCGGTACGATCCTTCCAGGTTCATAAGCTCCAGCTTCACGGAAATATACGGACTTTTGGCCTTATGCCACGCCTTTTTTAATTGCTCGTTCTTCTGATTGATAATCACATGCAGCTCTTCCTCTGGATATACGCTCAAAATACGGTAGTTTTCTTGCTGCTTGGTCACGATGCACGAATCGTTCCGGAACACAAGCTCGTCATACAAGCGACTCCCGAACTCCGTCGCGTACCAATTGTCCTTGTATCGGCCATCCGGCGTGCATAAGGACAGCTTGCTCGCCAGCTCGTCCGGAAAGTACTCGAACAGCTTCGCCGAATCGAGCGACAACGGGGGGAAGTAGTGCCCTGCGATTTCGTGCTGATTCATCATGCTGATGTATTGCCAAATGTTCGCGTTCGCTTGCGCTAAATCCGAATAGGCGCGCAGATCGTCATCGTGCTCGTAAACCAGCATCCAGTCCAAAATTCGGTTCTGGGCTCTCCTGTTCGTATTGCTGCCAATGAACCGAATGTAGGCTTCGTCGTATAGATGAGCCAGCGCAGCCGTGAGCGGAATTTTGCGCATGCGCGTCCGATCATCGATGCAATAAACGGCGTGATCGCAAGCTTTATCGAGCGGCACCGCATCTTCGGGCGGCATGGGAAAATGAATGACAACATTTTCGTATCCTTGAAAGGATACAATCGCATTCACTAACGGCAGACATAACACCCCGCTATCCTGCAGTTCATAGAAACAGCGGAATTCGTACATCCATTCCTGGCTTGTCCGATAATTTTGCTGCAGATGGAGAATGAATTCGTTCATCACCGTTTGAAACCCGCCCTGATCAGGAAAACAGAGCTCCTCCCAATCATCGAAATCAATGGATTGAAATTGAAGATAGGGAACCATGCCGGCAGACACAATCTGCTGCAGCATGCGATCCAGCTCTCGAAACGAACAAACGAGCTTGCCGTCGATCAACCGTATGTCCGCTTTCTTCAAAATGCGGGAGACCGCTACCCGCTTCACCAATAGGCGCTGACGCACTTCGAGCAAGCGGCTCTCCGTAAGCTCGCCCTTAACTTTTAGAATATGATTGACCTTTGAATACCGGCCGACCGTCTGATGCAAATCCAGCCGAACCTCGATGAGATCGGGATTAATGGGCGAGGCCGCAGGCAATTCGCCTAACGGCACATAAGGCGATAGCAACGCCAATACATCTTGAGACAGCGCCCCATTCTCGCGGTTTCGCACCGCCGAGGTTTGACGCTCTTCTCGAAATTCGGCAGGCGTAAGCTTGTATGTCGTTTTGAATGCTTCGTTAAAGGAGCGGACATTGGGAAAGCCGGTCGCTAAGGCAATCGTGACAATCTTATCGCTCGTGCTTTCCAGCATTCGGATGCTATGAAACAATCGGACTTCTTTGATATAGTTTCCGATTGAAATCCCTAACTGCTTTTTAAAGGAATGCGCCAAATAATATTTGCTGCTATAGAACTTCTCGGCAATCTCGTCCAAGCTAAGTTTCTCGGCATAATTGACATTGATGTACGATACGATTTCTTTCACCTTATCCGAAGCGGCGTGCGCTTGCTCCCTCTCGTCCGCCCGCCCGAGATACCGGTACAGCAGCCCGATCAACCGTTTCGAATACCCTTCAACCATATAGTCGGAACCGTCTCCGGGATACATCATTTCGACGTACAAATACGCCATGCAATTCCTCACAAGCTCATAGCCGTCTTTTTTGTACACCATCGATAGCGGGATGTTAAGCTTAAATGGAGAAAACGCCTCTTGATACTCGCTTTCCGGAAACTTCACCGCGAGCGTCGCATTCTCTTTGCTGCCGTTCACGCGAACTAGATCGCCTTTATTCAAAACGAAAATATCGCCGGTCCGAATCAAAATATCCGAACCGTTGCGGTTCAATTCCAGATAACCGGAAAGAACAAACCAGGCCGTTAACTCCGATATGAACAGAAAATCCGCATCCTCAATCGTTTCGATCGCGGCCATGATGGAATAAGACTGTCCATCTTTCCTTTGTTTCAACACGACACTATCCCCTCTTCACCCTATTGAATCATCCTTTGCAGCTCTATGTTCAGCTTTAGGACGTTTACCTTTCGTTCCCCGAACAACCCGAGTTCCCTCTCTTCAATGTGCCCCGCCACCAGTTCCTTCAGCCTGTTTTGGGAGATGCCCGTCGCCAGGCTAATCCTTGGAATTTGCGCTTCGGCCGCTTCGGGGGTAATGTGGGGATCGAGTCCCGAGGCCGAGCTTGTCACTAAGTCGAGCGGAACCGTGACGGCGGGAACGGAGGGATTGCGAAGCTCCCAGTCCTTTAAAGACAGTTCAATTCTTTCGATTAACGCGGGATTGGACGGGGCAAGGTTGGAAGAGCCCGAGCCTGCTCCATTATAACCAACGGCGGATACTCTTCCTTGGAAAAACCGAGGGCTTTCAAACGTTTGGCCAATGAGGGCCGAACCGATAACCACGTTGTTGTCGCCATAGATCAGGCTGCCCTCCGCTTGCCAAGGAAAAATACCTTTAGCGGCGAACGTGAAAATCAGAGGATATCCCAATCCCAAAATCAGCATAAAAGTCAAACAAATTCGCAAAACGGGAAACATGCCGAGCAGATTTTTTATGGATTTCAAGGCGAACGCCTTATAATCAAATGTTTTGACCTTTGCCCAGCCTATGGTCAATCGATGCCGGATCCGCTTCGGCGGCTTAACGCTTTGTTCCTCGTCCATGAAGGTTGCTCCTTGTCATCAGATTTGAACTAGAGTGTCAGATGTTCGGCGATCGGACCTAGCACTAACGCAGGCAAAAAACTTAACGCGCCGATAATGACAACGATCATAAACAGGACGATACCAAACAGAGGCGTGTCTGTTCGGAAAGTTCCGATCGTGTCCGGCACCTTTTTCTTGTTAGCCATGGAACCCGCAACCGCAAGCAAGGTGATAAACGGAATAAATCTCGCCAAGAACAGCACCAAAGCCGTTGAAATATTCCAAAAGGGCGTATTCGTGGCCATTCCCGCGAAGTTGGAGCCATTATCGGTCGCGGAAGTCGTATATTCGTACAACACCTGGCTGACGCCATGAAATCCTGGATTCGAGATCGATCCGTATCCTAGAGGCGTCGAGAACGCGATGGCAGATGGCACTAGGATTAAGAAAGGCGTTACCAGCAACGTGACGGCAATCAGCTTCATCTGTTTGAAGTCTATTTTTTTGCCCAAAAACTCTGGCGTTCGGCCAACCATCAAACCCGATAAAAAGACCGAAAGCAGGATGTACATCAAAATACTGAGCATGCCTCCCCCTACGTTGCCGTACACGGTTCCAAGCATCATAGAGAGCAGCGCAACCATGCCGCCGATCGGGGTAAGCGTATCGTGCATCGTATTCGGCCCGCCCGTCCCGGATGTTGTCGTGATGACGGAAAACAGGGACGACTGCGTCACTCCGAAACGAAGTTCTTTCCCTTCCAAGCTTCCCGGGCTATGCGGCAGACCTAGCGCTTCCAGCTTCGGATTCCCTCCGTATTCAAAAATCAGCGAAGCCGTTACCAGAATGACAAGCAGCGTGCCCATCGAGTAGAAAATGACGCGGCCTTCCTTGATGTTCCCCACCATCCGCCCATACATGAACGGAAACGCCATGCCAAGGATCAGCATAAGCACCATTTGGATCGTATTGCTGATCGCAGTGGGGTTTTCGAACGGATGGGCGGCATTGACCCCGGTAACCCCCCCGCCGTTATTCCCGAGCATCTTGAGCGGAATCATGGAGGCCATTGGCCCGCGCGCGATTTCCTGCTCGCCGCCTTCAAGCGTCGTTGCCGCAACCGTAGGCTCTAACGTCTGGGGCACGCCCATTGCCACGAACGCAAAGGCAAGGACCAGTACGATCGGCAGCAACACCCTGGTGATCATTCGGGTAAAATGGACATAGAAATTGCCCATCGTTTTCCCGGCCAACACCCGTATGAATGCGACGCCCGCAGCTGCTCCCGTAGCGGGAGCGACGAAGTTTAGGTACAAACATCCGATCAACAGAGATAAATAAGAAATCGTATTCTCGCCCGAGTAATGCTGCAAGTCGGCGTTCGTAATAAAACTGATTGCGGTATGGAACGCCAGCGTCGGTTCTAACCCCGGCAATTGCGAGGGATTAAGCGGGAGTACGCCTTGCAGACGAAACACCGCGTAAACCAGCACAATCGCCAACACATTAAACGCGAGCAAGGAGGATAAAAACTTTTTCCAATTCTGATCTCCTTGATGAATGCCGGCAACCCGGTATAGCCATCTTTCGAAAGGACCAAAAAAACGGTCTATCTTGTTTTTTTCCGGCACGAATGCATGGTACAAATAGTAGCCTGCCGGTTTGGCGAGCAGAAACGCAATAAGCAATGTGATGACTACCGATGCGATTTCGGGTGCGAAAGACAGATTCATCATCTCCTTTTTTAGAGGTTGTTCAAAAAGCCCGTTCTTTAACAAACAAAAAGAAGCCCTTCGAGCAGAGAAAATCTACTCCCGGGCTTCGATGAGATGAATGATACGCCGATCCATCCGAAATGTAAAAGCCGATATGGAAGTGCATGTTGAATGAATGGACGATATCAGCAAGTGAAGGCGGATACATCCCGATTTTGCATTCCAATTTCTCGATATTGCTTCGGAATGCTGTGATTTTCATGTTTCGTGTTCTTTGCGATAGCGGAATTTCACAAAATGAAAGGGCAGCACCGCCAATGCGTTGCTGCCCTTCACTCGTTGCTTTATTATACTGATGAGCAATTAAGCAAAAAGACTAATCAAATTGCCGTCCGGATCCTGCACGATCGCGTAGCGCTGGCCCCAGAAAGCATCCCATGGCTCGCGATGACTGCCGTAGCCATGCTCCATAATGCGTCCGTATGTTTCGTCTACCGCTTCCCGGCTGTCGCACTGAAAGGCAAGCTCGACGCGATGGCCCGAGGGCTCTTCCCAACCGCCGTAGATATCTTTGATCATGGCTTGCGTATCGAAGCCAAGACGGAAACCGTTCTGCGCGACCTCCACGTGCATGTCGTCGTTTGCGCTCTCCGGAATGTCCAAGCCCAGCGCGCGATAGAAATCCAAAGCTTTCTTCATGTCCTTCACCACGATGCCGACCATATCGAGTTTAATGCCCATTCTTCTCAGCTCCCTTTATCAATTGAAAACCTCACATCCATACGATACGATTTTCTGTAGCCGTCCGAATAGGAAAAATCGGACTTCTTTCATCCGTCCCCAACGTTTGTGTGGGCAGCAACCCGTAATACCGTTTGAAGCTTTTAATAAAATGCGATTGATCGTAGTAGCCGTATTTCGTCGCAAGGTCCGCCAAACTCGAAAACGTGCCGTTATATAACTCCTGCAGCATACTCTGGAACCGCACAATACCTAGCATTTCCTTCGGGCTTACGCCAAGCTCCCGTTCGAAGACCCTTCTCAGATGCCGTTCGCTGTAACTCAGCTTCCATGCCAGATCGGCTGTCGTGATGCTCCCTTTATAAGCGTATATGTATTTCATGCCCAACATCGACAATGTCTCGGATGCTTCGTCATAAGCGGCAAGGATACGAAGCAAGTTCCGATCTGCGATTGTTATTATCTCCGAAACGGTATCCGCAGATAAGATTTCCTCCGCCATAAGCAGCCCTTCGGCTCCCCATATTTCCTCCAAAAAAACGTGGTGGCCAATAAAGGATGAGAGCGGAACTTGCAGGACGGACTGCGCGGATTCCGAGAAAAATCGGATGCCGAACGACGATTGGGTTTCAGAAAAACTTAGGAGCTCGTATTGCGTCATCAACCCTGCGACGAATCCGGCGTTCCGACTGGCAGGCGACCGTCGGTCAATGATGATATCCACGCAGCCATCCGGGAGAATCCGATGCGGCTGTTCCCCATGACCCGCTTGAATATCCACCGTCCAATAACATGCGACATGACCGGCCAGTCGCGCGGACGGCGCATATTCCCGGTAACGATAACCGTCATGCTGCAACTCCTGCTGGAGCTTCGGTGATTGAATCGGACGATAGCCGCTGACCATGGCGAGCGGACCTCCTTGTCGCTTTGGATGGTTGTCCTTTTCATCTATTATAACTGATAAATCCCTTGTTCGATTCGTTGAACGCAAGATTCGGCAAACTTGTAGTAATCAAAGTCGTGATGGATTTCCCCTTTCGTAAGGCCGCTATAAAACATACCCCACGCAACCTCTCGAACCATCGCCACGAATTTCATTTCCTGGAGCAGGCGATACGCCTCCTCTTCGATCGATCCGAAGTATAACTTGAGCCACTCGCGCTCATCTGTTTCGCTGAACTGGTTCGTAAATGGAATAAGCGCCAATTCGAAAAATATGTCTCCTACTCCCGACAACTCCCAATCAATGATCTGCAATTGCTGTCCTGTGTACATGACTTATGTAGTTCATTCCAAGTGATGGAAACCGATTAATAGTCATAGAAATGTAAGCTAAAAAACGGAAAACCCCTTGACTTTTGGAAATCACCCCAATAATCGCGAAGAATACCTTTTCTAACGGG
>NZ_JAVFVT010000058.1 GCF_030929555.1 Paenibacillus sp. LHD-117
TTTTACAATTACGAACGATTACAGACAAAATTAAACGGCCTTAGTCCAATGGAATTCAGAACCAAGGCCGCTTAACGACTTTTATTTTTTGTACTGTCTACTTGACGGGGTGCAGTTCAACCTCCCTAGCACCGCCTTTTCGAATTTTTGACCAATTTTCATCAAGCGAGCTGTCTCGTCAAGTGAGCAGACCTACTTTTGAGACGGCCCCTTCTTTCTTATCAAGATCATTATCACGATGATAGGGAGAGGTATAAGCTTTGCTTTGAATCTTACTGAAATGGGAATTAAGAAATAAAGTGTCACACATGAACGCCGTTAATTGTCTTATTAATAAGGGGGGAAGTTATGCAAAGTATTACTTTTGAACTTTCACCGAATCATATTGAAGAATTGTATAGGACCCACAAGCCGCATTTATTTGCGATCGCTTACCGGATGCTTGGTTCTAGAACGGATGCAGAAGATATGGTTCAAGATTTGTTTATTAGCATGCATGGATTAGTGAACGACAACATTCAAAATATGAAATCGTACTTAAGTAAAATGATGATCAACCGTTGTTTCAACGAGTTAAAATCAGCACGAAAAAAAGAATAAGCTATGTAGGCAATTGGCTTCCAGAACCAACCGTGCAGCTGATCGAGAATAGTCCATTAGATCGTGTTGAGCGTCAGGATACAATGTCTTACGCATTTCATATTCTTATGGATAAACTGACACCTCTGGAGTGCGCGGTTTTTATATTAAGAGAAGCGTTCGCATATGAACATCATGAAATTGGAGAGATGCTCAACAAAACAGAAGTCAATTGCCGCAAAATTTACAGCCGTGTCAAGAAAAAAGTAGACGCATCCAATGAAAAAGATGAGATGCTTTCATTGCATCTTCACGAGGAAAAGGAAAAGGTAGGCCATTTCATTTCTGCTCTTTCGAACGGTAACATTCAATCATTGGTGAACATGTTAACCGAGGATGTCATTTTCATTGCGGATGGCGGAGGAAAAGTATCTGCCGCGATTAATCCAATTTACAATAAGGAACGAGTGCTCCTAATATTGAACGCTCTTTCGTTAAAACTATTTCCAACAATTAAAGCGCAGCTAGCCCAGGTCAATCATCAGCCTGGTGTATTGATAACCAAGGATGGGATTTCAACGGGGGTCATTTGTTTTGATTGGGATATCCGGACGATGGCCATAAGGCGGGTTTACTTGATTGTAAATCCGGATAAATTGAAGCATTTACAACGGTGATAATAAAGGTTTTTTTGTTTGATGTCACACTTTGAAGTCGCCAATTGTCTTATCAGTGGACTCATCAAATAAAGAATCAAAATATAGTTCAAGGAGGATTGTTATGAAAATTGTAGTTATTGGCGGCAGCGGATTAATTGGAAAAAAACTCGTAAACAACCTTCGTCAGCATGGCCATGAGGTAGTGGCAGCATCGCCTTCTACAGGCGTCAACACGATCACTGGCGAGGGGCTGGCAGAAACGCTTAGCGGCGCACAGGTTGTCGTCGACGTTTCGAACTCGCCTTCATTTGAAGACAAGGCTGTTATGGAATTTCTGAGACGTCTACTCGCAATCTCCTTGCTGCTGAAGCAACCGCTGGAGTAAGTTATCATGTTGCGTTGTCGGTCGTTGGTACCGAACGCCTTCTCCAAAGTGGTTATTTCCGTGCGAAAATGGCTCAAGAAGAGCTCATTCAAAATTCCAACATTCCTTATACGATCGTCCGCGCGACGCAGTTCTTCGAATTCGTTGGCGGCATCGCCGATGTGGCTACTGAAGGTGAAACCGTTCGAGTGTCTTCCGCCCTTATGCAGCCTATCGTTTCGGATGATGTTGCAGCCGCGGTGGCCGATTTCACACTTGAGGCGCCAGTGAATGGCATTGTCGATGTGGCTGGTCCAGATCAGATTCGTATGGACGAATTCATTCGAGCATACTTTAACGTTACTCAAGACAAACGTCAGGTAGTCACAGACGCCAACGCGCTCTACTACGGATCCGTAGAGGTGAATGATCAATCTCTCGTTCCAAATGACGATAGACCCGTGCGCATCGCTACGACATATTTCCAAGATTGGCTGAGCAAACTCTGAGTATTCTATAATACAGTATTTGAATAAAAGGAGAGCCGGTACGTCATTCATGCACTTAAAAGAGGATTTCCCTTCTGAAATACGACGTTTGTATCATCAGGATCTTTCTAAAGTCTTAGCGCTTATGATGGACGTCATTTCACGCCTACCTTACCAGGAACATTTTGCGATGGATGACGAGGATTACTTCCTGGAACTCTTAAATGGAGAGGGGGAGGTTTACGGAGCTTATTAAGATGAAAAATTAGTCGCTTATTCAGTGTTGGCATTTCCAGGATTAAGCGAGAGAAACCTTGGTACTGAATTTGGAGTATCAGATCGAGATTTGCCATATGTTGCGGTGTTGGATTCAACTGTTGTCCATGAATCCGTTCGTGGGCAAGGTTTGCAAAGATCCTTTCATGAGCTGAGGGAAAAACGTGCTAAAGAAAAAGGATGTCACTACTTGTATTCAACTGTGCATCCCGAAAACCTTGCCAGCGTTAATAATCTAGAAGCTGCTGGTTTTACACTTCAGTTTACACGCCTGATGTATGGAGGGAAACTTAGACATTGTTATGTAAAACGACTCATCGGTTAAGCATTGATGAACTTGGGTGGTAACACGGAGTATTAACTCTCGTCCCTTTACGGGGCGGGAGTTTTATTTTTGTATCACAAATGTAGGTCTTCGACTTGCTCAGCAACTAGATGATTCGAAAAATCCAGCCATTGAATAAATTATTGATGAAAGGTCAGTTTTAACTCTAAAGGATGAGTTGTTTAAGGAATTAAAAGTAAAGCAATACATTTGTAATCATTCCTATACAGCTAATGAATATATCTCATTATTAAATACTAATTCCAGACATAGATAACTTCCTGACAATGTGCGATTCAAATTGTTTGGGGAAATCAAAGAAGCGATTGAAGAACATGGTGGACTTCTTTACAAACCTCAAGCTGTTGTATTGTTTTATGCAAAAAAAAAATCAAAAGTGAATACCCGACAAATTCAATGTAAATGAAAATCAAGAACCTTATTTGGAGGGGAATTCTGGAATTATGTCGAAATGATATATTTAGCGTTTTTATAGTCGAATAGGAGAGTATAGAACATGGACATGAAAAGAGAAAAAAGAGAAGTTCTGGCAATCGTGCATATTGGCATCTACTACGTCGTCTTTTATGCGGCTTGGTTGTTTGTCAGGACTTATCTCAACGTCGATTCGCAAACGGTATTCTGGGGACTGTACAATGTATTCACCAAAATCGTAATATGGGTTCTACCAGTTATTTTATACATCAAGATCGTGGAGAAGGATGAGTGGGTCACATTCCTGAAACTGAACAAGAAAATTGAAAAGTGGCACTGGCTCGTTATTCCACTGGTACTGTTAGTGATTTATCTGGTTCTTGTTAATAGTGTGATATTTAATCAGCCATTTTTCAATATAAAATCCGGGGTTTCCGAATGGTTAAAAGCCGTAATATTTGCAGGGATAATTGAAGAGATTTTGTTTAGAGGATTTTTCCTCAATAAACTTGCGTCAAGAATGAAGTTTTGGAAGGCAAATTTAGTTACGACGATCATGTTCATCCTTATACACTATCCTCTGTGGTTGTCTCTACACCATTCGGCATTGGACATTTTTATCAACTCTGTCTATATAGGAATTATCTCATTTACAACAGGATACATCTGGAAAAAGACAAACTCTCTTTGGGGACCTGTGCTGTTCCATACCTCTAATAATATGATCGTTACTATTATTGGTCTTTAGCTCGAAGACTGCCGACACAGTTCGGAACCAACGGAGAACTTTAGTTCAATGCACCATGGAGCAGATTGCGATCCGGCAACTGCTCCATTTTTCATTAAGCGATCGGGCAGATTAACGCAATAAACCGGCACAATTATGTGCCGGTTAAAGATGCTCCCTAAAAATGCCATGGATAAATAATAGTCTATAAAAAAATTCAACATAAGTCTATTACTTTTTCGGCATAAATTGTATTGTAATGATGCGACCGCGGCGCAAAGAAAAGTAACTACGATAATGACGGAAGGGAGAAACCCTGTATGATTACACTCAGAAAAATTACGTTGGAAAACCGGCGTGGCATATTTAACTTGGAAGTTTCAGAAGAACAACGTAGCTTCGTAGCATCGAATCTATCAAGCGTGGCTTCGTGTTATGTCCTTGCTACCAATGGAGGACATCCAATTCCATTTGCCATTTACGCGGATGAGCAGCCCATCGGTTTTGTTATGTTGTCTTATGGAATTACCGGATACGACGAACCGTCAATCGCAGTTGACAACTATTGCATCATGCGACTGATGATTGACAAGCAGTACCAGAACCGGGGTTACGGTCGCGAAGCCATGACAAAAATATTGGAATTTATCCGCACTTTTCCGACCGGGCCTGCACATTACTGTTGGATTCCTTATAAAGCCGATAACGTCGTTGCCAAAAAGCTCTATGAAAGCTTCGGTTTCCGTGACAATGGTAAAAACTTCAACAACGAGTCAATAACCGTATTGCAACTCTGATTTGCTATTACTGTGGATAATGCTAACGGGCTTGTAAATGGTGACGATTCGGTATATGACTCAATACTTTCATAGTAGAATCGGGGGAGTATCATGGACGATAAGATCCTAAAGCTTTTGCTCCAGTATGACATCGTCAGTCCTGAAGCTGCGCTGCTCAGGCACAATGAAAATCGGACATATAAAGTGATCGATACGTCAAACGGCAGAGTCTATCTTCTTCGTGTGCATGATCCATTGACCGTAAATCTTGCCGGCATTCAGCATACGAGGCAAGGGGTTGAAGCCGAGTTGCGGCTGTTGGAGGCGATTTCTATTGGGACGAACCTCATGGTCCAGGTGCCTGTAGTGAATCGGTACGGACAACTCGTAACCGAGTTCGAATTAGAAGGGCGTATACTTTGCTGCTCGATTCTTCACTGGATCGAAGGTCGCAATATGACAAAAGAGGACTTGTCGAGCCCTGGTGCCGCGTACAACTTGGGCGCTCAGGTAGCGAGTCTGCATAAGTTTTTTGATACTTATGACAAGGTCATGCCTGTGGATAGGCCTGATTACGGTATTAGTAGAACTGAGAAGATGCTCACACAAATTCGACACGGGGTCGAATTCGGTTTGTTCTCAGAAGAGAATTTCGTTATAGTCGAGAAAACACTCACACTCATCGTTGACCGACTGAAGGCCGGACGACCTGGAACGGTAAGACAGGGGATTATCCACGCGGATTTAAACATGAGTAACATACTTGTTACTCCGCTAGGAAGGTACGTTTTTATCGATTACTGCCTTTTCGGCTTTGGTTATCTCCTTTTTGACGTAGCAATGGCTGCTTTAAATGCCCCAAGAGAAAACCGGGAACAAGTTGTAGAAGGGTATTATGGCCAAGTGCCACCGCACAAGGAGATTTATTCAGTAATTGAAGGTTTCATGCTTTCCGCGGTATTAGGATACTACGCTTTCGTGATGGAGAACGAAACTGTACATCCATGGATTCGAGAAAGGATGCCGCACTTTTGCGATAACCGGTGTGCACCGTTCCTTAACGGCGAAAGTATCTTCCTTAGCTTTTGATTAGCCAAGGGGCCCGGACGGTCCAAGTATCACCATTACGCTAACTGAGAACTTTAGTTCAGTCCATCATGGAGCAGATTGCCAACCGCAGCTGCTCCATTTTTATTTAGCTAAAGGGTAGTTTAGATATACCCAAAAATCACCAGCACCAAGTTGATTTTATAAGTTAAAATAATGGGAGTATCAAATAATCTTGGAGGTACAACCTATGCGAAATATAGATTACAGCGATTATTTTTGGCAAGATGAAGCTATAAGATTGCGCGCGATACAGCCAGAAGATTGGGAGAGCCACTACATTAATCGTTTTGATACATCGGTACGACGCCTTTTAGAAAGCGCTGTTGAGCTTCCGCCTACGGTTGCAGAAGCAAAATCTTTTGCAGAGAGATTTTCTGACTTTTCATCAAATCGACTTATGTTTACCATTGAAAATTTGAACGGTGAAAATGTTGGCGGCATTAATCTAAACAGTATCGACGAAAGAAACGGTACATTTAGCATCGGAATTCAAATCGACAGAGATCATCGAGGAAAGGGATTCGGCACACGGGCGGTTCAGATCCTCCTAAAGTATGCTTTCTTCGAGCGTAGACTTAATAAGTTTAATGATTACATTCTTGAAGGGAACGAGGCATCGGCTGCAATGCTCAGGAAAGTTGGCTGTGTGCAAGAGGGGGTTCGGAGGCAAGTATTCTACACGAATGGAAGATATTACGATTCCATTTTGTACGGGCTAACAAAGGACGAATATGTTGAGCGTCAAAAGAAGGACATAAGTATATGCTAACGAGGAACTATAGCTCCACGAATAGAACCGAAGGCTTGTCCGAATGAACGGTGGAGGGAAATCATGGCTGATTCAATTTCAAATTTACAATCCACGACATTTTCAATTACAGTGTTAGTGATACTTTTAGCTTTAATAGAAATAACAATAAAAAAATATATCATTGTAGAGGAACCAAAGAAGATCTCGGAAACTACCGGTAAGAATATCAATAGGTGGGTAAAAGGATTACTTGCTTTTATTAGTTTGTTTATTCTCTTTTTTGTTTTGGATACAACGAATATCAACACGCTTAAGTGGTTCTGGTTAATATCATTTTTAGTTGCCATGGGACTACATGCCTTTATGGATTGGATGTATTTGAAAGGCTCAAAAGAATATATGATTTCTCTTATTAAATTAGCAGTTGGGTTAATATACATCTTTATTCGTCATTCTAAAAAATGCTGGAAACGTCACCACAAGGATGTGGCGGCGTTTTTTCTACGTTTTAATAAAAGTTTAATGGTTGACCGCCGAAAAATTTTAGGACTCCCCGTTATCCTTATCCTTGAGCATAAGGCAGGGGGAACAAAACATGAAAAAATGGATCTTTGGCATCGTCGTTTTGATATTGCTCGTCTATGGCCTGAACGTGATTCAACAACCTGGAGAAACTGAGGGAAAAGCAGCTAAACCGCCGGCAAACGCGCCGAATCAACAGCAGCCTGAAGCGGACTTTACCAGTCTAACGATCGACCGGGAAGATATCTATAGGGGCGATTTGTTGCTCATCAATTTGCAATATCCCGTGTCCGAACAGACGGAAGTGCCCGATGTAGTCAACTTGTTCGAGCATCAGGAACTGGTGAAGGGTTTCGGTATTTTGGACCAGGACATTAAGCTTCCGATGGAAATGCTGGAGTGGTTCACCGATATGATGGAGTCGGCGATGGCCGACGGCGTAAACCATTTTCTGATCAATAGCGGCTACAGGGACAACGAGGAACAAGCCTTGCTGTATGAACAGCTTGGATCGGTCTACGCCAAACCGCCCGGCTACAGCGAACATAATCTGGGGCTGTCCCTCGATCTCGGGTCGTCGCTGGGATTGATGAAGGATGCGCCTGAGGGCAAGTGGCTTCAGGAGAATGCCTGGAAACACGGATTCGTGCTGCGTTACCCGGAGAATAAGACGGAGGTAACAGGCGTGATCTACGAGCCCTGGCACTTTCGCTACGTCGGTCTCCCGCATAGCGCGATCATGCAAGAACGCGGGATGGTGCTCGAGGAATACCTTACTTATTTGAAAGTGCAAAAGCGTGTTCAAACCGTAGTGGACGGCAAGGCGTACGAGGTGTCCTATTATCCGGTTCGCTCGGCAGCCAAGCTGTCGGTTCCGATCAAAGGCAACTACTCGCTTTCGGGCAACAACATGGATGGAGTGATCCTGACGACTTGGGACACCGGTTCGCCGAGCGATAGGGAGGCTGGATCGAGATGAAGCTGCGAACCGTCTTGCTGCGCGTTCTTCTTGCCGTCTATGGGTATGTTTTAGTGAAGATCATTCTGTTCAAGGGCGGTCCTATCGATCTCATGTACTTGTCCCGGCACCTGCAGGCCAGCTTGCAGGATCCGCTGCGAATCGTGATGAATATGAAACAGGGGAATCTGATTCCTTTCCACGAAATCGGGAGGACGCTGAATGACCCGACAAACCACGGCTATGTCAATCTATTCGGGAACATCGCGATTTTTGCGCCATTCGGTCTGCTTCAAACGCTGTTTGAATCGCGGAGGGGTATCGCGGCTCTCCGTGTCTTGCGGCATTCGTTTTTTCTCAGCTTGTTTCTAGAGTTGTTGCAGGCGATTTTTGCGATGGGCACCTTCGACGTGGACGACATTCTTCTCAATACATGCGGGGGACTCGCAGGACTCCTCGGAGGTTTGTTGTATGTCAAATCTGATACAATAATAGAATCACCGAAGTCGGGGAGGGCAACAGATTGAAGACCATTACGATACTCATCGCAGACGACGACGCGGAGATCGCCGATCTGGTCGAGCTGCATTTGGCGAAGGAAGGTTATCGCTGCATCAAAGCAATGGACGGGCAAGATGCGATCGAAGCGATCCGGAAATACGAGGTCGATCTGGCCGTTCTGGATATTATGATGCCAAAGCTTGACGGCTA
This sequence comes from Paenibacillus sp. LHD-117, assembly GCF_030929555.1. Lineage (GTDB taxonomy): Bacteria > Bacillota > Bacilli > Paenibacillales > Paenibacillaceae > Pristimantibacillus. Next base: position 8,685 of record NZ_JAVFVT010000058.1, read on the forward strand.
CGAAGTGACCAGGCTCATTCGATACACTCATCAAATGCCGATTATCTTCCTGAGCGCGAAGAGCACCGATTTCGATAAAATCGCCGGTCTTGTACAGGGAGCCGACGACTATATGACCAAGCCGTTTAACCCCATGGAATTGGTCGCGCGAGTGAACGCCCATCTCCGGCGTTCGTTGCAATTCAGCCGGCCCGATGCGGGGGGCAAGCCGGTTGTCGGGGCGGGAGGCGTCGTTATCCATCCGGATGAACGGAAGGTAACCGTCGACGGCAAGCCTGTCGCGCTGACTCCCAAGGAATTCGATATTTTGTTATTGCTGGCGAGCCACCCTAAAAGGGTATTCAGCTCGGATCATATTTTCCGGCAAGTGTGGGGAGAGGACCTCTATGAAGGCAATAATACGGTAATGGTTCATATCCGTACGCTTCGCAAGAAGCTGGGCGAGGATATGAACAAAAACAAGCTGATCAAAACAATTTGGGGAGTCGGGTATTCATTCCATGGGTAACGTGATTCGAAGCTTTCGATTCAAAATGATCCTGTTGTTCGGACTAAGCATGGCCTTTTCCGCCGCGATCACCTTCGCTATCTACAGGGTTGCTCAGCTTTATTACCATACGACCAAAGTAGAAGACCCATCGACCCAAATCCGTGATTTCATTCGACAAGTCGGGGATGTCAACTTTTTTCTCATTTTTTTCATTCCGCTCGCTATCTGGTTTTTTTTCCTGCTGACGAAGCGGTACTCCCGATATTTCCGGGATATATCGGACGGAATCCACCGGCTTGCGGCGGGTCACTTCGATACCAGGGTCGATATTTCGTCCAAGGACGAGTTCGGCGATATTGCCCGGGACATTCATTTGGCTGGCGAGAAACTGCGGGAAGCGCTGGAACGGGGCGACTTTGCCGAGAACAGCAAGGAACAGCTGGTGCTTAATCTGGCGCATGATCTTCGCACGCCGCTCACTTCGGTGATCGGTTATTTGGATTTTATTCTGAAGAACGACCAGTTGCGGCCCGAGCAGACCAAACATTACGCAACCATCGCATATACGAAATCGCAACGTCTGGAGCGGCTTATCGAGGAATTGTTCGAAGTGACCCGCATGAATTATGGCAAGCTCAAAATTGATCGCAAACCTGTGGATCTTAGCGAGCTGCTGCATCAATTAAGCGAAGAGATGTATCCGGTGCTGGAGAATCGGGGCTTGACCGCGAGGCTGAATGTGACGCCGTCGTTAATGGTTCAGGGGGATGGCGAGCTGCTCGCCCGCGTGTTCGACAATTTGCTCAGCAATGCGGCCCATTACGGCAAGGATGGCGCGTTCATCGACGTCAATTGTATGCCTGACGGCGAGGAGGTCGTCGTACAAATCGTCAACTACGGCGATCAAATCGCTTCCGAAGACTTGCCGCATATTTTCGAAATGTTCTATACAAGCGACAAAGCGCGCACCTACCATGAAGGCAGCACGGGGCTGGGGCTGTTCATAGCGAAAAACATCGTGGAACAGCATAAGGGCTCAATCACGGCAGAAAGCAGCGTGATTCGCACGATTTTCGAGGTCCGCTTGCCGAAGGTGTGATAGAATAAGAAACAAATTAGGAAGCGCTTGCTAGAGTATCGCTTACAGAGGTGATTGCCGGTGTTCAAAATGCTAATCGTAGACGACGAACGGTTTGAGAGAGAAGGCGTACAGTTTCTAATCGAGAAGCACGGACTTGAGCTGGAGACGTTCGAAGCGGATAGCGGGGAGAGCGCGCTTGCTTTCATGAAGGACCAACCGGTCGATATTCTATTCTCAGACATCCGCATGAAGGGAATGGATGGACTAGAGCTCGCGGCTCGAATCCGGGAACTGGACATTCCCGTCAAGGTGATTTTCATGAGCGCATACGGGGAGTTCGAATACGCGCAGCGGGCTATCGATCTGAAAGCGATCCGGTATATATTGAAGCCCGTCCAGGTCGAGGAGTTTCTAAGAGTCTTGACGCAGGTCATTAAGCTTTGCGAGGAAGAGCGGCAGGCGATGGCGAAGCAGATCCGCTTGGAAGAGGCTTATCGCAATGAAACCTACTATACGAAGCAGAAGCTGCTATCCGATTTGATTCTGGGCCAAACGGATGTACGGCAGGCCGACGTCGACGCGTTCCAGCAAGCGTTTCCAATGGCTAACGAGGGTCATCCCCTAGTGAGGCTAATCATGCTCGATTCACGGAATCGGTTCTTCGATAGACTTGACCAAGATTTCGAGCGCCGGCTTGCCGACGTAATCGATGGCGGATTCGATGTTGCGCACTTGAATGAATTCCAAAGCTTGCTCGTCACCCAAGCCGATGCCGCCGAATCCAAAGAAGGGCTGATCGAATGGGGCAAACGGCTCATCGGTTGGTTCCGGGAAACGTACGGCGGGGACGTGAGCGTCGTCGTTGGCGGAACGGCAGGCGACATCAAACAGCTCTACAATCAGTACCAAGCGCTGGAGTCGATGCTGGAGTATAAATTTTTCTACGACGAAGGAACGGTGCTGCTCGCGAATCCCGACGCGATCGGCGCGAGCGCGCAGACGTTCTCAGCCGACGATGCCTTGGAGGAGCTCAGACAGAGCATCGGGCGTTCCCGTTACGATCAAGCAAAAGCGCGGTTCGAGCAGTTGTTCAACGAGCTGCAAAACAGCGAGCGGTTCCCGGTGGTGTACATCAAATTCGTATGCACCGAAATCGTAAAAGCCGTCTTCGACGCATCGGCGAACAAACGCCCGGAGACCTTCAAGCTGAATTTGGATCTGATCTATAGGGCGGCTAAGCTCAGCGATTTGCGCAAAGTCGTCCTTAACATACTGGAAGAGAGCGCGCAGCCCTCGGCTTCCGGCTCGCAGGAGTCGATGCGCAAGGTCATCGAGGATATCGTTCGGATCATCGAAAGCGAATACGGCGCCGATTTATCCCTTGAGTCGCTGGCGGAGCGCGTTTATTTGTCGCCCAGTTATTTGAGCCATCTGTTCAAGAAACATAAGGGAACCAGCTTCAACAAATATTTGACGCTTCACCGCATGGAGAAGACGAAAGAGCTGCTTTTGACGACAAATCGAAAAATCGTTGATGTCGGCCTCGAGGTCGGCTATGCCAATTTCCCTTATTTCAGCTCGCTGTTCAAAAACCATTACGGCAAAACGCCGTCGCAATTCCGCGAAGAGGCGGCTCCATGAGTCAAGCGATTAGAGGTTTGTTCAATCGGCTGCGGTTTAAGCATAAGCTGTTCTTATCGTATTTGGTCGTCATCATTATCCCGATCATCGTTCTTGGCGTTTACGCCTACGATCAGTCGAAGCAAATGCTGAGAATTCAAGGCGTTCAGGGCATTCAGAAAAACATGGATACGATTTCCGGTGCCATCGAGAGCTCGGTCGAGCGATACAATCATGCGATCCAGTCCATCGTGCTGAACAAAACGTTCCAGAAGATCGTGGCGAACGATTACAACGATCTGGTCAATCTCTCTTATGATCTGAACGAATACTTGGCCCCTTATTTCAACATGATGGTCATGCTCGACAAAGAAATCGCCGAAATCAAGTTTTACACGCAAACCTATGTGCCGGAGTTCGGCGAATCGGTGCAATCTGCCGATCGGGTCAAGGAAGAAGGCTGGTATAAGGCAGCCTTGCACGGAAAGGGCAGCCAGTGGTTCTTCGACGACGGATTGATTGTGGTCGGCGCTTTCCCGCGGTTCTTCACCGACAAATCAACCAATATCGTCTACATGCGGATCAATGATACGAGCATGTTCAAGAACGTGGCGGAGTTGGCGAAGGCCGATACCGTCGTCATTGTCAATGAACACGGGGACGTGATTTACTCGAATCAAACCGCAGCCGGAGAACCATTCAGCGTAGAGCAGCTGAAGGCGATGAAAGAGGGATCGTTCCGGAGCGGCGATGTTGAGTCGTTCCTGGTGAAGAAGACGATCAAGCCAACGGGATGGACGATCTACTGCATCGTGCCCGCCAAACAGCTGTCCCGCAATGCGGGATCGATCATCAACGCAACGCTCATTATCATCGCGGCCTGTCTCGTCATCGTGCTTTTTATGATTTGGATGTTCTCCAAGACGATGATCCGCCGGATATACGCTTTGAATTCCTTAATGAAGCGGGTGCAGATCGGCGATTTGAGCATGCGCGTACGAAGCGAGTCCAAGGACGAAATCGGCGAGCTGACGAACCGGTTCGGGCATATGCTCGTTCGCCTTAACGAGCTGATCGAAGAATTGTACCGCAACAAGATCGTGCAGAAGGAAGCGGAATTCAAAGCGCTTCAGTGGCAAATGAATCCGCATTTTCTGTACAATACGCTCTCGTTCATTAATTGGAAGGCGCTGCGCAGCGATGCGCACGACATCAGCTACGTCGTCACGACGCTGTCGAAATTTTACCGCACGGGTCTTAACCGGGGCAATAATATGATTCCGGTAAGGGACGAGCTCGACCATGTGAAGTCGTATATCGAAATCGTCCAGGCGATGAAGGATCACAGCTTTGACGTGGTGTATGACATCGACGAGGCCGTGTTCGGTTATACGACCATCAACTTTATCCTGCAGCCGCTCGCCGAGAACGCGATCATGCACGGCATTAACCGGAAAGAAACCGGGCGAGGGCTGCTGAGCATCTCCGCCAAGCTGTCGAACGGCCAAGTTGTTTTTCTCGTGCAGGACAACGGAATCGGAATGCCCGCGGAAACGGCGAATACGCTTCTTCAAAGCGATTCCTCCGGTTATGGGCTGAAGAACGTCAATGAACGGCTGCGCTTGAAATACAGTTCCGATTATCGCTTCGCGGTTGAGAGCGCCATCGACAGCGGCACGCAGATGAGCATCGTCATTCCGGCGCTCCAATCGTCCTGAAACTTTGAAGCCCGTCCTTTACGAGGACGGGTTTTTTCATGTTCGTAGAAAATCGAAAGTTTTCTTAAATATTTGATAATTCAATTCCGAGCTTCCTTTGTTATTCTTTTATTAAGGGAATGACAACGCTTACAGAGAGGAGTGCCGAGAGTGGACGACACAGTGATCGTACGCGGCGCGCAAGCGCCAAACAAGGACAAGAAGCTGGAGAAAGCGATGCTAAGAAAAACAAAATGGAAAAAGATCAAACAATATCGTTTGCTGCTGCTGATGATGGTCCCGGCGGTCATTTATTACATTACTTTCCATTACCTGCCGATGTATGGCGTGCTGCTGGCATTCAAAGATTTCAAAATTTTGAAAGGGATTATGGGAAGCCCATGGGTGGGACTCGATCTCTTCCGCACCATCTTTCAAGACGACTACTTCTATACGGTTCTCAAGAACACGCTCATCATCAGCTTCTACAAGCTCCTGTTCGGATTTCCGGTTCCAATCTTCTTCGCGCTTCTGTTAAGCGAGGTGACGAACGCTAAATACAAACGGATCGTCCAAACGGTCACGTACCTGCCTCACTTCATCTCATGGGTCGTGCTCGCAGGCATCTTCTTTACATTCTTCTCGCTGGGAGGTCCGCTCAACACGATCATTACGCTCTTCGGTGGCGACCCGGTGCTGTTTCTGGCCGATGCCCGCTACTTCCGATCCATTCTAGTCATCACGAGTATTTTCCAAGGTTTCGGTTGGGGTTCCATCATTTATTTCGCGGCGATCTCGAATATCGATCCGCAGCTCTACGAAGCAGCCATCATCGACGGCGCGGGACGGTTCAAGCGAATGTTCTACATCTCCATCCCGATGCTCGTTCCGATTATCGTCATCATGCTGATCCTCTCGATGTCCGGCGTTCTGGATGCGGGTTTCGACCAAATCTTCAATATGTACAACGCGCAGGTGTACAATGTGGCCGATATCATCGACACGTATGTCTACCGCAAGGGGATCGTCGAAATGAACTACAGCTACGCGACGGCGGTCGGGCTTTTCAAATCGGTTGTCGCATTGATCCTGATCTTCGCCGTCAACCGTGTGGTGAAGCTCATAGGCGGCAAAGATCATGCCCTATGGTAGCGCCACGCCAGTGAAAGGAGAGGTGTACAATGCTTACTGTTAAAAAATCGCCGGCGGACAAACTGGTCGACGTCGTGCTTTATACCATCTTAGCTTTCATTATGCTGGTCACGCTATATCCGTTCTGGACGCAAGTCGTCATCTCGCTGGACGGGGCAGGCGTCGACGGCGCCGCTTATGCATCGGGCTTCGTGTTATTCCCCGCGAAGCCGACCTTCGGAAGCTACGAGCTTGCTTTCAAGTTCGACGCCATCTGGTCCGGCTATGGATATACCTTGCTGCGTACGGGGCTTGGCGTTCTGTTATCCATCGTGTTCACGTCGATCACAGCGTACCCGCTCTCGAAGAGAGACTTGCCGTTTAACAAATATTTTACCGGCATGATCCTGTTCACGATGCTATTCGCCGGCGGCACGATTCCTTCCTATCTGCTGATCAAAGAGCTCCATTTGATGAATACGATCTGGTCGCTAGTCATTCCGGGCATGATCGGGGCATTCAACGTGCTGATCATGCGAAATTTCTTCCGTTCCATTCCGGAGGAGCTTGAAGAATCGGCGCGAGTCGACGGGGCCGGATATGCCCGGATTTTCATTCAAGTCGTGCTGCCGCTGTCGAAGCCGGTGCTCGCGACGGTTGCCTTATGGGTGGGCGTCGGCCATTGGAATGCCTGGTTCGATTCACTCATCTATATTACGGATCCGGACAAACAGGTGCTTCAAGTCGTCCTTCGGAAGATCATCATCCAGAACGATACGTCAGACATCACGCAGATTATCCAGAATCTCGGCAAAACCACGGAATACACGGGACGCCAGCTTCAGGCGACCATCGTGATGTTCTCGATTATTCCGATGCTTATCGTTTATCCGTTCATTCAGAAATACTTTGTCAAAGGTGTTATGATTGGGGCTATTAAGGGATAATTCCCTCCAATAGATAGCGTCATATACCAGGGGAGAAAGGGTTGGTTCATGGTGAAAGGGAGCAAAAAACGTTGGTTGACGGGAGCGCTCGCAGGCATAGTGGCAGTATCCCTATTGGCGGGCTGCGCAAGCTCAGGATCGAACGAGAACACCCAGACGAATAATCAGGGGAATTCGAATGGCGGAACAAACGCGAATTCGGAATCGCCGGATAACAAGCCGGCGGAAAAGAAGCTGTTGAAGTTTTGGACGACCTCGCCGGAAATTGCCAAAGCGGACTCTCCAGGCGTGCAGGCCATCCGCGATAAATTCGGCATTGATGTCGAATTCGTGCCTACTGGCGGAGAGGGGTTCAAGGAGAAAGTGAATCTAATGATATCGTCGGGCGACATTCCGGATTGGATGAAAGAACCATCGTTTACGGACTACGATAAATATATGCAGCAAGGCATCATCACCGAAATTCCGCAAGAACTGATCGAGCAGCACATGCCAAAGTACGTGGAATGGCTGAAACGATTCCTTGGCGACGATCCGTTCAAATACGTAAGAAGAGACGGCAAAATCTATGCGTTGCCCGTCATCTGGGATATCGGCATCGACGGCATGCAGCTCGCGTTCCGCGAAGATTGGCTGAAAAAAGTAGGGATCGCGAAAACGCCTGAAACCATCGAAGAAATGGAAGCCGTTTTGACGAAATTCCGCAACGACGATCCGGACGAGAACGGCAAGAAGGATACGTACGGCATCACTTCGGCAGGCGATAACATCGAATCGATGTTCAGTTCCGTATTCGGCGCCTTCGATGCTTATCCGAACATCTTCCGCGAGAAAGACGGCAAAGTCGTGCGGGGCGAAATCGAGCCGGGCGCGAAGCAAGCGCTTGAAGTGCTGAACCGCTGGTATAAGAACGAACTGATCGACCCCGAGTTCGTCGTCAATAAAGGCAACAACGTGGAAGATAAAGTATTGACCGATAAAGCGGGCGCCGTCGAATTCTATTGGTGGTCTTTCCTGCCGGGCAACGCATTCCTCGGCGGCGAGCAATGGTTCGACAAGCTGAAGGCGAAGCACCCGGACTTCGGCTTCGCGACTACCGGCGGCGTGAAAGGTCCGGACGGGCATTACGGCATCTCGCAGTATAATCCGGCTTACGCTTCGGGAGTCGTTTTCGGCAAACAGCTGGAGGATGACCAAGACAAAATGATCAAGTATATGCAGGTGTTCGAGGCTTCCCAATTTGATCCGGATATTTACGAGAAGCTGAACTTCGGCGTGAAGGACAGAGATTGGAAAGTTGGCGCGAACGGAACTGTCGAATATATTGCGCCATACACCGATGAGAAAGAACGTCAAAAATTGGGGCTTGGCGGATACTCGATGAGCGGCTCTTTTAATGACTATGATTTCCAAACCTCTTATACGTCGGATGCGAGTATGCGTCAGCTGGCAAAGGATACAAGAGCAAAAGGAACGCGGAATATCGACATCCTTGCGCCATTCAACAAGCCGTTGTACAACGAAACGCAAGATAAGCTGAAGCAATTCACGACGCAGAACTTCATCGACTTCATTACGGGACGCAAATCGCTGGACGATTTCGACGCTTTCGTGAAGGAATGGATGAGCATGGGCGGAGACAAAGTGTTGGAAGAAGCGCAGCAGGTATACGATCAAAACTTAAAACAATAACGGCCAATAGCAGCATAGCGATGTCCTTTCCAAGCGAGTTGGAAAGGACATCGATTTTATGGCGGTCAATTACAGATTGGGCAAAGGAGATGCGAATGATGGCAAGATTTCAGGTGGGGAGCTTGGCTTTTCAAATGAATGATCGGGGGGAACTGTGCGGATTAGCCGACTCGGCGAACGGCAGAAGCCTCGACGCAGGTGATCTTCGTTCGCCGTTGCTGCGCATCGTTGCGGGCAGCAAGATCGAGGAAGCGGACACGGCTTCTTACGATGATCAAAGCGGCGTGTTAACCTTTTTCTTCGTTAGCCGGAAGGCGCAGGTCGATGTGAGGGTTGGCTTTAAGGATAAATACATTACATTCGAGGTATCCCGGATCGAAGCCGTGAACGGTATGCAGGAAATAGACGCGATTCTGTGGGGACCGTTTGCGACGGGCGTGGAAGGGTCGATCGGCGAATCCGTCGGCGTTGTCCATGACAAGCAGTTTGCGATCGGCCTTATGTCGCTGAACATAAAAACGATCGGCGGTTGGCCCGCCGAACTAAATAAGCCGGCGTATGCAGATGAGTCGTACCCGGACGGCAAATTCGATTATGCGGACAGCACGGCTTGGCCGATGCAAGGCGGCAGCCTGCTGCAGGCTTTCGCGAGGAATCGTACCCATGGCGGGCGCAGGCCAGTCTGGAATTTGAAGGACATCGAAGTGACGCCCTTGCAGGGGCATGACGCGGAGCTGATCGGCACGGGCATCGCGTTGTTCGGCTGCAAGGCAGACAGCGTACTTCATGTGATCGAAACGATCGAGCTCGGCGAGAACCTGCCGCATCCCGTCATCGAAGGCGAATGGGGCAAGACATCCTCTGCCGCGACGCAGTCTTATCTCATTACCGATTTCTCGGAGGCGACGATCGACGAGGCGGTGCGGTATACGAAGCAAGCCGGCCTGAATTATGTCTATCATCCGGACCCGTTTGCGAAGTGGGGACATTTTATTCTGAAGCCCGGCCAGTTTCCGCAAGGCGACGAGGGGCTCAGGGCATGCGTCGAATCGGCCGGACGGGAAGGCGTGAGAGTCGGCGTACATACGCTGTCCACCTTCACGACGCTGAACGATCCTTACGTGACGCCCGTTCCGGCTGCAGGGCTGCAGACGGTCGGAACGGCCCGGTTGACCGAGCCGGCGGCCGAAGAAGCCGATGAGATCGCGATTGACGATCCGCGGCCGTTCAGAGAAAAACTCTATCGGAATTCGGCCGTGCTCGGGGGGGAACTCATCGGGTACGAATCCGTTTCGGAACAGGCGCCATGGAAGCTGCAAGGGGTCAGTAGAGGGTTAAACGGGACCGCGGTTTCGGCGCATGACGTCGGTGCGGAGATCGGGCGGCTGTGGGATCATCCCTATGATGTTCTCTTCCCGAATCTGGAGCTCCAAGATGCCTATAGCAGCCGGATCGCCGAGCTGTTGCGAACGACGGGGGTGAAGCAACTATCGTTCGACGGGCTGGAAGGTTGTTATGCAACGGGTCATGACGGCTACGGCGTCAACCGTTTCGTGAAGCAATGTTACGACGGCTGGGGAGAGGGAGTCATCAACGATGCGAGCATCGTCGTCCCTAATTATCTATGGCATATTTTCACTCGTTTCAACTGGGGTGAGCCATGGGGCGTATCGACGCGCGAAGGCCAGTTGGAATGGCGGCTTACCAATCAACGGTATTTCGAGAGGAACTTCATTCCGCCGATGCTCGGCTGGTTCCTGATCCGTTCAACTTCCGACCGTTTCGAAGCGACCACGCTGGACGAGATCGAGTGGGTGTTGTCCAAAGCGGCAGGCTTCGACGCAGGCTTCGCGCTTTCGGCCGACATGGCCGTGCTCCGCCGCAACGGCAACTCGGAGGCGCTGCTGGAGAAGGTGCGCCAATGGGAAACGGCCCGGGGCACAGGCGCGTTCACGGAGTCGCAGAAGGAACGGCTTCGCGATCCGAAGAGCGATTGGCATCTGGAACCCGCGGAAGACGGGGCTTGGCGCCTCGTGCCGGTAAGTCTCTCGAAGCCGCTTGTTTGCAGCCCCGATGAGCTGCAGCCCGGACAGCCCGGGGGTGCGGATTGGGCGTTCTATAACAAGTTCGGCGAGCAGCCGCTGCGTTTCTGCCTGCGCGTATCGCCCGGTTACGGCAACGAGGATGCCGGCGTGAAGCGGCCGACCTTCTATACGAACGGCGAATACATGACGTTCGAGACGGATGTGCGCGCGAACGAGTATCTCGTATGCGACGGGGATCGCATCGGGAAGGTTTACGATTTAAACTGGAACTTGCTGAGAACCGTTCAAGCTTCCGCGGATGCGCCGGTCGTTCGGGCGGGCGGACAGACGGTCTCGTTCAGCTGCAAGTTCGAGGGCGATCCGAAGCCGGTCGTAAGCGTTACCGTGAGCACTTGGGGCGAGCCCGAAAACGTAAAGGCGAGTGAGCGATGACGCCGGCGCAAAGTCCGTACCGGATCGTGTTCGGCACCGGACAGGGGGTACAAGAAGATCCGGATCACGCATTCCGATTATTCGCGAACGGATCGGATACCGGTGCTGTCGCGACGGTCTTCGAGGCGATGAGCGACGGCGAGTTTTCGTTCACGATGACTCCGCTCGGTCTTGCGGGGAAGGTCGGGGCGGTTATTCGTTACTCGGCGCAGGACAGCTGGATCTTCGTCGGCTGCGATACGCCGATGGACCCGTTCGGCAGAAGCACGTGGATATGGTCCATGCCTTGCGGCAAGCAAGGCGTGCTGTTCCGATCCGACCCGCTCTACGAAGGCCATAGCTACCGCATGAAGCTGCGATTCCAGAGTACCGTGCTTACCGTATATTTGAACGGCTACCAAGTATATCACGGCGAATTGCCGGATTGGAAGACCGGCCCCGGGGCGGTCGGCTTCCGCGCTTTTGCAGACGGGAATGGCGGAAGCGGCCATGCAAGGTTCGGAGATGCCGTGGCGAGTGTCCTGGACGATATCTATCGATCGGATTTTGTTGCGCCGAGCGACGATGAGCCGTTGCAGACCTTCACGTTGTCTTCGGCATATATGGACGTGGAGGTGGATGCCGCATTCCCGCGCGTGCTGCGTTATCGGTGGAAAGCAAGCGGCGCTTTGCTGTTCGGCCAAGAGGAACGTCTGGCCTGCGTCGAGCTGAACGGCAAGCGATATAAGCCAATCGTTGCTTCCGCGGCTTCGCGCGGCAATGAAGCTTCTTATCGGCTTCATTTCCCGCAGCTTCAGGCGGAAATGACGGTAGCCATCATCGTGGAGGGAGCGGCTCTCGAGCTGCGTATTTCCACGGTAAGGGAATCCGGCGAATTCCGGATCCGCACGATCGAATTTCCCTATCATGGACTCGTTTCCGTCCGCGATACCCAGGAGGGGGCGGCGTTTGCCTGCGCCGAAGGCATCAAAGGCGATACGTTCGGCAGCGTATCGGGGGAGCCGGCGACGCGGGCACCCCTCTATCGCGCGATCGCGATCGTGCATACGGCGCAGCTGGCGGCAAGCGTGATCGGCAATTCGCTGCACAACCGAAGGCGCTTGTGCGTGCAGACCTCGCAGCATGACGGCTATAAACAAACTTCAGTTTGGAACGCATATTGGACGTACCGGGGACCCGACATGGAAATCATTGGCGAACCGTGGTCCAAAGTGATCGTGACGGATGACCGGAACGGGGACGGCATCGTCGATTGGCAGGACGGAGCCATGGCCGTTCGGGAAGCGTTGCCTCCCCTTCCAGGAGCCGAGGCGCTGCGGCGAAGCTATGCTCATATCGCGATGAATTTCGCCAGTTTGGCGCAGTTTCCGTTTCTTCGCATACTGGATAACGTGAAAAAGTTTTTTTTGTATACCGACGGATTCGGCCAAATGCTCGAGCTCAAAGGGTATCAAAGCGAAGGCCATGACAGCGGGCATCCCGATTACGGCGGTAACTTCAACGAGCGGGCCGGCGGCTTAAACGATTTGAACTTGCTGGCCGAGCGGTCTCTCGGCTTGGGAGCCGTGATCGGAGTCCATATCAATCACAGCGAAGCCTACCCGGAGGCCAGGGCGTACGACAACTCGCTGGTCACGACGACGCCGGGATGGCGATGGCTGGATCAATCGTATTACATCGACCGGGAAGCGGATATCCGCTCCGGCGCCTTCGATCGGCGCCTTGACGAATTGAAGGAGCAGGCGCCTCATCTGGGCTTCGTTTACGTGGATACGTATCGCGACGAGCATTGGGCGGCCTGGCGGCTGGCCGAGAAGCTGCGCGGTAACGGCTGGACGATCTGGACGGAGGAAGCCGACGCGCTCGATTCGGATGCCGTCTGGACGCATGACTCTACGGGAGACAGCCGCATTTCCAGATTTATTCGGCATCAGGACAAAGACGCCTATATCGAGGATAAGCTGCTCAAGGGCGGGTATGAGCGTTACGGCGGCAACGGATTCATGGGCTGGCAGCGAGAGCGGGATATTGTAGCGGCCGTGCGATCTTTTTTTACGAAGCAGCTTCCGTATCGGTATCTGATGCACTTCGCCATCATGAAGTGGAAGGACTCGGAGGAGGCCGTATTGGAAGGAGGCGTTTCGTCCCGGCTCGAGCATGGCGTTGCCGTTCTCCGGAAGAACGGCCGGACGATCGCGATCGGCGATACCGTCTTCATCCCGTGGGATCCTTTCGCGGAATCGAAGATATACCACTGGAACGCGGCAGGAGGCGTGACCGCGTGGCAGCTCCCGGACGGTTGGCCGAAGAGCGGGACCGTTAAGCTGTATCGTTTGACGAACCAAGGACGCCGATTCGACCGCGACTTGGAGGTTCGCTCCGGCATTGTTGCGATTGCGGCGGAGGTTTGCGTTCCGTACGTGCTTTACCCGGAAGAGGCGCCTCCGGTTCCCGTTATGGATTGGGGAGAGGGCAGTCCGGCGAAGGATCCGGGATTTGACAGTCATGGATTTGACATATGGTCGAGATTCTCGTCCGCGGGCCAAACCGATCATATTGCGATCGCGGAGACGGATTACGGCCAATCGTATTTGCGCATATGCGGAAACGGCGGGGCAGACGGAGGGGTCTCTCAATCGCTCCGAGGTCTTGAGAGCGGCAAGGCCTATTCGGCTTCCGTATGGGTGGAAGTATCGGAGGGCCGGGAAGCGGCGATCAGAGTGTCGGGCTACGGCGGATCTGAGCTGTCCCGTTCCATCCGGCGAACGGCGGTCAAGAATTGCGACGTCGATTCGGACAAATGCGGAACGTATTATCAGCGCCTGCAAATCCGGTTCGTGGTGCCGGGGAGCGAAAGCGGAACAGAGAACCTTGAAGCGAAAGCGCCGGTTCTGACGCTTTTCGCAGCCCAAGGCGAAGCGGATTCCTACGTGCATTTCGACGACGTGCGAGTTCGGGAAACGGAAATGGCTGCCGAAACCGTTCATCTCGTCTACGAAGATTTCGAGCATGTGGACGAAGGCTGGGGCTTGTTCGTCAGCGCTAATCCGAGAGTCGGCAAGACGCATCTCTCTCAGCTTCACGAGGGATATACGGCGGATACGATCGAAGGGCAATGGTCGCTGAAAACGATGGATGAACTCGCGGGCGAGCTGATTCGGACGCTTCCGTCGGGGCTATCCCTGCAGCCGAACAGTAAATACTCGTTGTCTTTCGTTTACAAGTCTGAGAACGAGGGACAATATGCCGCGGTGCTGCGGACAACGGACGGGGGACCCCAGCATGATACGTTCTTCGAGCCGCTGCGCGCTGGGTTGCACGAGTGGAAGGCCGAAGCGACGACGGGTCCTTATACCGACTATTATTTCGCTATCGTAAGGAATGATGCCGAGCGAGGTTGGCTGGTATTCGACCGATTCGCTTTCGATGCCATTGCCGGATAGGTTTCGTGCAGCGGAGTTTTTGCTGCAGGGTATTAGCAATCGCTGCCGAACCTAATATAGAATGGCTGCTTCGCCAGGAAGAGTAAGGGAATAAAGAGAAGAGAGGCGATATGAGCATGCAAACGGAGCAAAGAATCGTTCCAACGACCAAGCAGTTGGCCTATCAGGATTGGGAATTCGGGTTGTTTTTGCATTTCGGCTTGCGCACTTACTATGAAGGGTACGCCGATTTTGACGAGCGGCCGATGACGCCCTCCGCTTTCAACCCGGCAGGCTTGGATTGCGAACAGTGGATTCGAACCGCCAAGGAAGCGGGGATGCGCTATGCGGTGTTAACGGCGAAACATCATGACGGCTTCTCCAACTGGCCGTCGAAGTACAGCGATTTTACGGTCGAAGCGTCGCCTTGGAAGGAAGGCAAAGGCGACGTCGTGCGCGAGCACGTCGACGCTTGCCGCAAGTACGGCATAAAGCCGGGTCTCTATTATTCGCCTTACGACGGGTCGGCCGATTTCTACACGCAGGATGCCAAAGCCTATGACGATTATTTCGTGAATCAAATCACGGAGCTGTTGACCGAATACGGCGAGATCGATATTCTATGGTTCGACGGCTGCGGCTCCGAGGATCATACGTACGATTGGAACCGGATAATCGGCGAGATCCGCCGTCTTCAGCCGGGCATCCTGATCTTTAATATGGGAGATCCCGATTTCCGCTGGATCGGCAACGAGGACGGGGTGGCGCCGATTCCTTGCTGGAACGAGACCGACGCAACCGATTTCTCGATTTTTACCGAGGAGAAAGAGCGGTTAGGCAGCCGGTTGTGGCTGCCGGCTGAATGCGACGTGCAGATGCGGAATAACCGAATCAGCTGGTTTTACAGCGATGAAGACGAGCATATGGTCAAGAGCGTGGACGAACTGATGGGTCTCTACTATCTATCCGTCGGCCGCGGTTCCAATCTGCTGCTGAATATCGGCCCGGACCGCGAAGGTCTGCTTCCGGGCAAAGATGCGGAACATCTCGCCCGCTTCGGCGAAGAAATTAGAAGACGCTTCGGCCATCCGATCGCGACGCTGGCGGAATGCGAGCAGAATGGGCTGGAGTGGAGATATGTGGCGAAAGAACCGCATTTGCTCGATCATCTCGTCATTCAGGAGGATTTGACAGGCGGCGAGCGTGTCATTGCATTCCGCGTCTCGGTTATTACGGCCAAGTCCCGTAAGGCGGTCACCGTGTACGAAGGCCGAAACATCGGCCACAAGGCGATCGTCCGGATACCGGCCATAAACGTTGCCGGAGTCGTCGTGGAAGTGACGGAATGGAACGGGGACCCCGTCATTCGCGAGCTTTCCTTCCACTATTCGGGAGATGCGGCAACATCGCCAATACTCGGGTATAAAGGATGAAGCCGAACATTCTGCTCCTATCCGTCGATCAAATGCGCGCCGATTGTTTGAGCGTACTTGGCCATCCGCTCGTCGAGACGCCGAATTTGGACCGTTTGGCCCGGGGCGGCACGTTGTTCCGCAACGCCTATTCGGCCGTGCCGACTTGCGTGGCCGCCAGAACGGCGCTCATGACAGGGATGAGCCAGCGCTCGCATGGCCGGGTCGGTTATCGGGATAGCGTACCGTGGAGTTTCGAGCATACCATCGCAGGCGAACTGGCGGTTGCCGGCTATCATACGCAGTGCGTCGGCAAGATGCATATCTATCCGGCTCGGCATTTATGCGGGTTTCATAATGTTGTACTGCATGACGGCTACCTGCATCATAACCGCGGCAAACACAACAATACGGCCGATGTCCATTTCGATCAGGTCGACGATTATTTGACTTGGCTTCGGCAGACCGCGGGCGCACATCTGGACATCACCGACAACGGGCTGGATTGCAACGCCTCGACAATCGCTAGGCCGTGGCATTTGGCGGAAGAACTGCATCCGACGAATTGGACCGTTACGCAGTCGATCGACTTCTTGAGGCGGCGCGATCCAAGCAAACCTTTTTTCTTGTATACGTCGTTCGTCCGGCCGCATTCTCCGCTTGATCCGCCGCAAGCGTATCTCGACATGTACGACGGCCTCGACTTTCCGGATTGTCCGATCGGGGATTGGGTGGACCTCGACGCAGCGGAGAGGCAGGATCATGATCCGACGACGGCTTTCGCTCGTATTCCCAAACGCAGGCTGAATCGCGCCCAAGCCGCTTATTATGCGTTGATTACGCATATCGACGCCCAAATCGGCCGATTATTGAACGCGCTGCAGGAATACGGCGTCTGGGACAATACGGTCGTTCTGTTCCTGTCCGATCACGGCGAGATGCTTGGCGACCATCATTACTTCCGGAAAGCGCTGCCGTATGAAGGGAGCGCGAAGGTGCCGTTTATGATCAACGATCCGGGAGGCAGGCTCGGCATCCGGGAAGGAAGCGAAGCGGCGGAAGTCATCGAACTGCGCGACGTGATGCCGACGATTTTGGACATCGCCGGAGCGCCGATTCCCGTTACGGTCGACGGCCGCAGCATGCTGCCGCTATGCAGGGGCGCAAAAACGGATTGGCGCTCTTACATCCACGGCGAACATAGCTACGGGATGCTGTCGCATCAGTTCGCAACCGATGGCGTGGAGAAATATATTTGGTTCTCGCAATCGGGCGAAGAACAATTATTTGATCTGACGCATGACCCGGAGGAAAGAACGAATCTGGCCCATTCCCCGGAATGGCGCGATAAGCTGATTGCGTGGAGGGAACGGGTGATTGCGGAATTGACGGGTCGCGAAGAGGGATATGTGTCGGAGGGCAGCCTTGTTGCCGGCCGTCAGCCGAAATCGCTGCTCACTTCTGGCATGTGAGAGAAGAAGCTCCCTGCGATCCGCTTTCACATGCGACTTGCTTCAAACAAAGGCAAACGTGATGGAGTGTTATTTTCATCAAACAGCCATTGAGGTTTCGAGAAGACGGAACGTTCGTCATCGTGCAATGCACGGATGTGGAATTCATTGATGAATACGATGTCGACCCGGCCGTCACGGGAGACGTCATTGCCAGAACCGAGGTGTAACGGGCCGAATGTGTATGGAAATCCATACACAAAACGCCCAACCGGGCGCAACTGGCCGAATGTGTATGGAAAACCATACACATGACGCCATTTCGTGGCGTAACGGGCTGAACGTGCATGGAAAATCATACACATGACGCCGATTCGTGGCGCAACGGGCCGAACGTGCATGGAAAACCATACACATCATTCACGCAACACCTATCCGTGGTTTGGGGTTAATAGAGCAAAGGATTGACAAAGAGCAGCATCCGTAGTCGGATACTGCTCTTTGTTTTACTTCTTTATACGATTTATGATTATTTCCGCTTCAGATCGTAACGATCCGCATTCATGACTTTTACCCAGGCTGCTA
The DNA here is from genome assembly GCF_030929555.1 of Paenibacillus sp. LHD-117. GTDB lineage: Bacteria > Bacillota > Bacilli > Paenibacillales > Paenibacillaceae > Pristimantibacillus. The sequence goes on from NZ_JAVFVT010000058.1 coordinate 26,690, forward strand.
CAAAGTCGCGCACAAACTTTTCTTTGTTGTCGTCTTGCGCATAAACTTCAGCAACGGCACGCAGAATGGAGTTTGAACCGAATACGAGGTCCACGCGTGTTGCCGTACGCAGGACTTCGCCTGTTTTGCGATCACGTCCTTCGTATACGCCTCCGTCTACTGGCTTCCAAGCTACGTTCATATCAAGCAGGTTAACGAAAAAGTCGTTCGTGAGCGTGCCTACGCGATCCGTGAATACGCCGTGACGAGTGCCGCCGTAGTTTGTACCCAGCACGCGCATGCCGCCGATAAGCGCGGTCAATTCTGGTGCGGTCAGGTTCAGCAGCTGCGCCTTATCGAGCAGGAGCTCCTCAGGGCTTACGCTATACTGCTTTTTCTGATAGTTTCGGAAGCCGTCAACGCTGGGCTCCAACACGGCGAAGCTCTCATCATCCGTTTGCTCTTGCGCGGCATCGCCGCGTCCCGGAGCGAACGGAACCGTTATGTTAAAGCCTGCATCGCTTGCAGCTTTCTCGATCGCGGCGCTGCCGCCCAATACGATCAAATCAGCCAGGCTTACTTTTTGGCCAAAATCCTCTTGAATGCCTTCCAGAATAGAAAGGACATTATCAAGTTGTTGTGGCTGATTCACTTCCCAATTTCTTTGCGGCGCAAGACGGATGCGGGCGCCGTTGGCGCCGCCGCGCATATCGGAACCTCGGAACGTGCTTGCCGAAGCCCAAGCCGTGGTGACCAGCTCGCCGACCGAAAGTCCCGTGGCCAAAATTTTGGCTTTCAGCTCGGCTGCTTCCGCGTCTGTCAAATCATATTCGGCAGCCGGTACAGGATCTTGCCAGATCAGAACTTCTTCCGGAACTTCAGGACCAAGATATCTTGCGCGAGGACCCATGTCGCGATGCGTCAGCTTGAACCAAGCGCGAGCAAACGCATCGGCGAACTCTTCCGGATTCGCGTGGAAACGACGAGAAATTTTCTCGTAGGCCGGATCCATGCGCAATGCCATATCCGCGGTGGTCATCATGGTCGGAACGCGAACGGATGCATCTTCCGCATCCGGCGCAAGATGCTCCTCGGCAGGATCGATAGCCGCCCAGATATGCGCGCCAGCCGGGCTCTTCGTAAGCTCCCATTCATAGCCGAACAGCATATCGAAGAATCCGTTATCCCATTGCGTCGGATTAGCCGTCCAGGCGCCTTCGACACCGCTGGTAATGGCGTCGCGGCCTTTGCCGGAGCCGTGCGTGCTTAGCCAGCCCAGACCTTGCGCTTCGATCGGAGCAGCTTCCGGATCCGGACCGACAAGAGCGGCATCGCCAGCGCCGTGCGCTTTGCCGAACGTGTGGCCGCCGGCCACCAGCGCGACGGTTTCTTCGTCGTTCATGCCCATGCGCGCGAAAGTTTCGCGAATGTCGCGACCGCTTGCGACCGGATCCGGATTGCCGTTAGGACCTTCCGGGTTGACATAGATCAGACCCATCTGAACGGCGGCAAGCGGATTCTCCAGCTCCCGATCGCCACTGTAACGCTTATCGCCAAGCCATTCTTTTTCGCTGCCCCAGTAGATGTCCTCTTCCGGATGCCAAACGTCCTCGCGTCCTCCGCCAAAACCAAACGTTTTGCCGCCCATGGATTCGATCGCGACGTTGCCTGTAAGAATCATCAAGTCGGCCCAAGAAATTTTGTTGCCGTATTTTTGCTTAATCGGCCATAGCAGTCGACGGGCTTTGTCAAGGTTGCCGTTGTCGGGCCAGCTGTTAAGCGGGGCAAAACGCTGCGTGCCGCTGCCCGCGCCGCCGCGACCGTCTCCCGTGCGATAAGTACCCGCGGAGTGCCAAGCCATGCGGATAAAGAACGGACCATAATGGCCATAATCGGCTGGCCACCATTCTTGGCTGTCGGTCATAAGCTCGCGAAGGTCTTGCTTAAGCGCTTGATAGTCCAATTTTTGAAATTGTTCCGCATAATCGAAATCGTCTCCCATAGGATTCGACTTTCTGTCATGTTGATGAAGAATATTTAAGTTCAACTGGTTTGGCCACCAGTCTCTATTTGATGTAGCAGTAGATTTGTGACTGGTAGCGCTGCCGTGCATAAACGGGCATTTACCTGCGTTTGCGGAAACCGTGCCGTCCATATTCTCATCTCCTAATCGTTAAAATAAAGTAGCATAGTATTCATATGCTCTATCTCCTTTTATAAAGCCAATCGCGACTGAAATCAACGTTTGAAATGAACTTTCATGCAATCTTCACGCCGTCATCATCAGGATTTAATCCGGAGCGGGTGTAACTGATGGCGGTATGCTCCATCTCCCCGATTTCGATTCCATTCGGTCCCTGCAGAGTAATCGGAACAAGCTTCGTAGCCTATAAGCTAACATCACTATGTGGGGGAAGGTTTGTCCGACTAAGCTACGTAGATTTAACATCTAAAGGAAGCAGAAGCCGTTATATTGCTCAAAAGGATGCTTTTCAAAATCTAACGGAAGTGAGCTACCTTAACTGGTTATTTTCCACTGGAAAATGGCCATTTTATCATAAATAGAGGCGCTCATCTCCGTTAGAATCTCAAACCGATTGTTTTCGTGTAAATAGCGGCTGTGGCCGCCGTTAGAAAAGCTCAATGGCTCTCGGCGCCTGCCCAAGTCTATAGGTGCGATATCGTAGATCTCCGCTGGCGACGACGAATAATTTTTTGTTAACCAATCGATGAAGAATTGATCTGGTATGTCGTTCCGATAGTCGCAAATGCGCAGAAAGCTCTCGAGGCATGAAAGGGCGCATCAGCCGGCTTGCAAAACGTATCGATTCCGCTTCCGCCCAGTCCAGTTCGGAGGGAACAGTCGCGGAGAGGAATTTCCCGACAAATGAGAGCGTCATTTGCTTACAGATACCAGGATCGTCTCTAATCGACAGGTAAGCGATAGGAAGGAATAGCCAATCGTCAAGTGCAAGCAAGGCTTGTTTCATACATAAATCCTTAAATCGACCGCTCTCTATATCTCTGGCATGGGTCCGGAAATCTTGAATCTCGATACAGCCTTTGGAACCTTGCGGCATATAGGCAAGGTCAAGGTAGCGGCAGCCGTTGTTAAAGTCCCGAACTTCGTACTCGGGATACAAATGATCTAGATTTCCAATGGCAGGGAACCAGATCGAGCGCAAAAAGGTTACAGTTCCGTGCCCTAATCCTTTATTCAGCAGTTCCCTTCTTCTAGGGTTCTTCTCCTCGGCAATTTGATTTGAAAGCCATTTTGAATAGACTTCATCGAACAAACTCATCTTCTCCCTTCGATTCGATAGATACATGCAAAAAGCCGCTTCCATACGGCATTGCTCCTAAGAGCTCTCCGTATCAAAGCGGCATGTGCTTCACACCTTTAATTTGATTACAATGTATCATACCTTGTTCGATTCGATCAAGCGGGTTCCCGCTTTACGCCACTGGGTCGGCGTGCAGCCGATATAGCGCTTGAATACGGTGGCAAAATGCTGGCTGGACGGATAGCCAAGCCTGTGCGAAATGTCCGTCACCGAATCCGTGTTTTCGGAGAGCTGACGACACGCTTCTTTCACCCGGAGCCGTTCGACGAACGTGATCGGAGGTTCTCCCGTGTAGTCCTGGAAGGTGCGATAGAAGTGGGACGCGCTGACGCCCGCGGCTGCAGCGAGTTGTTCGACGGTAGGGCGCCACTCCGGCTCGCGGCCCATTCTGGCGATAAACTCGTCGTATTGCCGCAGCAAATCGTAGGCGATCGCGCCCATCCCGATTTTCGGCTGGATCATGGCAAGCAGCGTATCGAGTAAAGCGGTTCGCACCGCTACGCTTTGAAGATCGTTGCGCGTTGTCAGCGCCTGTTTTAATTTCCTGAACGAGTCCGCCGACGGCAAGCCGACGGATTTGACGCGAGGCAGTTGTTCGAGCGCTTGCGCGACATGCCGGATTTCTTCGGTACGAAGACCAAGCCAGCCGCTTTCGTGGGGCGCCTCGAAGATCACCCACCAGAATTTGCAAGGTTCGATCGCGTTAAAACCGCCGCGATGCTTCTCGCCGGGTTTGGAATGGAACAAATCCCCAGCCTGCGTCGCGTACATGTCGCCTTCGAGCTCCCAGCTTGCCTTCCCGCGTTCGATCAGAACGAATTCATAACATCCCGGGTGTTCATGCTCGTACAGCGGCGATGCCTTCCGCAGCTCATCGCTGCCCAACATAATTAATTCCGGTACCAGCGGAATAGAAGATTCGGCGGCGGAATCGAAGGTCCAACGCGCAACACTTGCGGCTTCGCTGTGACGCTTGCCTGATGGATTTGCCTTGTTTTCATTCGCATGTTTCCCCAAGCTAATTTCCTCCCATTCATGTTTCTGTTCAAACTGAATGTTTCTAATCCTACTTCATACCCTCGCGAACGTCAAACGCAGCATATTGGATTATGCTGATGACAAACGACTAGAGGAGGTCATTAAGATGACTGTACAAGCCGAACGACAGTATAAAATTACGCAGCAGGATAAGGAAATTTTCACGCGGGACGGGTATTGGATTAGTCCGAAGCTGATCGACGACGAGCAGATCGAACGATTGCGCAAGGCGCATGAACGTATTTGGTCGGGTGATTACGACGGGGACGGTTATCCGATGAACCACTTCCGGCTTAGCGATAATCCCGATGCGCTCCGGAAGCTGGACAATGGCTGGTGGATCAACGACGAGGTCAGAAATCTCGTGACGGATCCGTTCATAGGCGAGCTGTCGGCCGACTTGCTGAGGACGGATGAAATCCGGTTATGGCATGATCAAGTCATCTATAAGCCGGGAATCGGGGACAAAGCAACCAAAGCGGGCAACGTCGGTTGGCATCAGGACTACGGCTATTGGCAAAGCTCGAATTCATCCGATATGATTACCGTCTGGATCGCGCTCCAGGATACGGATCTGACGAACGGCGGCATGATGACGATTCTGGGCTCCCACAAGTGGGGCTTGGTGCCGGACAGCGACTCTTTCTTCAACCAGAACATGGAGGAATTAAAACAAAAATACGCGGGAGGCCGCGACTGGATCGAGGAGCCGTGCATCCTGAAAGCAGGCCAGGCAAGCTTCCATCACGGGCTTACGTTCCATGGCTCGGGTCCGAACCGGACGAACGATCCACGCCTGTCGATCGTCGCGCATGTGATGAAAGGCGGCACCGGCTACCGCGCGGGCATTCAGCGCCATGACAACGTTCGATTGCTCGGACCGAGACCGACCAACGGGCAAGCTTTCGCGAATGATTATTTCCCGGTCATTTTCAAACGATAAAGAGTTTGTTGAGCCAGCATCCTATGAGAAAACCGAGCAACCGCTCGGTTTTTTTGGTCGTTTGAATCGAATAGCGCGCGGCCAACTAGCAGAACGCGATTGCTCTCGGAAGCTAACGGAAGCAGACGACGTTATTCGGCTTATTTTGTTCGATTTGAATATCTTACGGAAGTGTGGTGCCTTAATTAAGTTTTTCAGCCTGAAAAACGCTATTTTCAATAGAATAAGAGCTCTCTGTTCCATTAGAAATCCGAATAGGTTCATAATCCCCTAATTAAGAGCGCTGAGTTCCGTTGCTATGAACGTTTTAGTCAAGCCCTTGCATTTTGCACCACCAAAACACTAGGCGCGGGAGCAAATAAGCGAGCGACGGTCGGCACGCTGCTATCCGTGG
>NZ_JAVFVT010000059.1 GCF_030929555.1 Paenibacillus sp. LHD-117
TTTACAATTACGAACGATTACAGACAAAATTAAACGGCCTTAGTCCAATGGAATTCAGAACCAAGGCCGCTTAACGACTTTTATTTTTTGTACTGTCTACTTGACGGGGTGCAGTTCATCCCTTGTATCGCCATTTGTTTATTGGAAGTCTTATTTATTATCAGATGCTGCTTGAACGAAACGGGCCGTAATTTCCTTCGGTCGCGTAATGGCGCCTCCGACGACAGCGGAAGCCGCTCCTAGCTCCAGACAACGGCGGTACATCTCCGGCGTCAACACATTGCCTTCGGCTATTACCGGAACCTTCACCGCTTCGAGCACCGCCTTCAGGAAAGCAAAGTCGTCCTCATATAGCTTGGTGTGAGAGGTATACGGAGTATAACCGTGCAGAGTCGTCGAGACGCAGTCGAAGCCGAGCAGCTCCGCCGCGACCGCTTCCTCGACGGTCGATATGTCCGCCATAAGCTGCACGTCCGGGTTCTTCTCGCGGCAATAAGCGACCAACGACGCTATGGTCTCGGAGCCGGGCCGCTTGCGAAGCGTCGCGTCCATCGCAATCATCTCGCAGCCGCTCTCCATCAGCTCGTCGATTTCCTTGCGCGTTGCCGTAATGAACACTTCGCTGTCTTCGTAATCGCGCTTCACGATGCCGATGACGGGAAGCTCCACTTCCTGCTTTATCGCCATGATATCAACCTTGGAGTTAGCCCTGATGCCAAGCGCTCCGCCTTCCTTCGCCGCAAGCGCCATCTTGCTCATGATATAAGAGCTATGCAGCGGCTCATGCTCCAGAGCCTGGCACGATACAACCAAACCGCCTTGAATCGCCTCGAGCATATTCGTATCTCTCCTTATCGGGCGCTGTACTCAGCGACAAGCGCCAGAATATCGCCGTTTAATACGGCTAGCGAATCATGATCCTCTTCGCGAACCGGCAGCAGCGGCAGCCGCGGCTGACCTGTATCGACGCCGCGGAGCGACAGAATGTATTTGGCAGCGCCATAGAGCGACGGGTAGGAAAGCAATCTCTTAATAATGGCGTTAATCTTGTATTGAAGCTCTTGCGCCTCTGCCACGCGATTGTCCAGATACAGCTCGTTCAGCTTGCAGAACAACTCCGGCATAACGCCGTAAGTGCCGCCGATTCCGCCGTCCGCTCCCATGATTCTGCCCGCGAGGAATTGCTCGTCCGGCCCGTTGAAGACAAGGAAGTCTTCGCCGCCCGCAACCTTGTACTGCTGCAGGTCGAAGGTGCTCTCGCCTGACATCTTCACGCCAATGACTTTAGGCTGTGCGGCCAGCTTCTCAAGAAGCTTCGGCGACAACTGGAATCCGGTCGTCTGCGGAATGTTATAGATAATAAAAGGAAGATTGCTGCTGTCGATCATCTGCTGCCAGTGCTTTTCGACCGCCGCTTCGGACAGCCGGTAATAGATGGCCGGCACCGCGGAGATCGCGTCCGCGCCATGAAGCTCGGCATGTCTCGACAGCTCTGCGCTTTCGCGGGTCGAGTTCGCCCCCACATGCACGATGACCTTCAGTTCGCCGCGAATTTCCTCCATGACCGCTTCCAGCACGAGCTTGCGCTCCTCAGCCGTCTGCAGAATGCCTTCGCCGGAGCTGCCGCCGACGTACAAGCCTTTCACTCCCGTGCCGACATAATATCTCGCCAGATTCTTGACGCGCTCCGCGTCAACATCGCCTTGCTCGTTGTAGGCTGAATACATGGCTACATAAATGCCTTGGAACGCCTCGATATTGCTCATGATCATCTCTCCGTCTCTTTTTTGAAATAAGGATATATCGCGCCATACAGCGCGGCTTTATTGCCGAGCTTCGCAACCGTCAGCTCTGTTTGGGAGAAGCCGGGAGGCAAGAAGCCCGACACTTGCAGCTTGATTTTGTCCAGCAAATAATCGCCTTGCTCCGATACGCCGCCTCCGATCACGATAAGCGCCGGATCGGACACGACGATGATGCCCGCGATGCCTCTGGCGATCTCTTCCGTCCACCTATCGATTACCGCCAAATACGGCGCGTTGCCGGCCTTCGCTTGCTCGAACAGCGTGAACCCGCTTCCGTCAAAGTCCGGCAGCTCGCGAGCTGCTCGCTTCAGCAGCGCGGACGTAGACGCCCTCTGCTCGTAGGTCGTGCCGCTGTCCTTGTCATACAAGGAGTGGCCAATCTCCCCGGCGCGGTAATGAGCGCCTGTCACCAGCCGCCCGCCGCAGAACAATGCGCCTCCGATGCCCGTACCAAGCGTCATGCAAAAGAAGTCGTCGGCACCCGCTGCAGCGCCTCTCCACCATTCGCCGACCGCCGCCGCGTTCACATCGTTGGCGACCGTTGTTCGGAGCCCGAACCGCTCTTCCACGGTCCGCTTCAGATTGGTTCCCTTGTATTCCGGAATGGTGCCGCCTGCGAATATTATTTCGCCGCTCTCCGTGTCTACAACGCCCGCCGTGCTGATGCCGACGCCTTCCATGGGACCATAACGTTCCAGCATATCCTGTATAATTGCGGCGACGGCTTCCGGTATGCGGATGTTGGCCGCACCCGACGGCGTCTTCCGTTTATCGTTATAGATAAGATTCCCATTGTCCGTGAAGACGGCATATTTGATCTCGGTGCCTCCTACGTCCACGCTTACCCATTGATTGCTCGGCATAAGCCACCCCTTATTCTTTTACCGCGCCAATCGAGATGCCGCGCGTGAAATATTGCTGGAACAGGACGAAGATGAGCAGCATCGGTATGGCCGCGACCGTCGCGCCCGCCATCTTGTAGGCGAAGTTCGGATTCAAGTCCTGCATGAGCGTCGCAATACCAACCATCAGCGTCTTCATTTCCTTATCCTGGCCGATAACCAGCTGCCACAAGTAGTCGTTCCAGACCTGCACGAAATTCAGAATAAACAACGCCCCGATGCCGGGTTTTACGATCGGCAGCATAATTTGCAGGAACGTTCTTACCTCGCCCGCGCCGTCGATTCTCGCCGCTTCGCGCAGCGCGTCGGGTGCGGAGTCAAAAAATCCTTTGAGCAGGAAGACGCCGAATGCGGTGGCCACGTTCGGCCAAATCATGCCATGCAAATCGTTGACGAGACCCAGATCCTGGGCAATGCGGAACAAAGGCACGATCATAACTTCCTTCGGGACCATCAGGCTGGATATAAACAGAATGAAGATGACGTTCTTTCCTTTGAAGCGCAGCTTCGAGAACGCATAGGCCGCCATGGAGCTGGTTATGACCAGCAGCACGGTGGACAAGCCCGCTACATATAGACTGTTGAATGTCCAGCGCAGCGCCGGCTGACTTTCGAACACTTCGATATAATTGGTTAACGTGAATGTTTTCGGCCACCAATCCGGGGGCATCTTGATGACATCGGAGCTGTTCTTCATCGAGCTGGTAAACAGCCAATACAACGGAAACAGGTTCAGTACGGCAAAAAACGTGACAACGAGATTGGAGACGACATCGTATTTTTCCCTTTGCCTTTTGGACTTCTCATTAGGTTGCAGCATCGCTTATCCCTCACTTATCCTTGAACATCGCCCGGAGCTGAGGCACCGAGAGCAGCATCGTGATGACGAACATAATTACACCTACCGCGGATGCAACGCCGAGCTGATTGAACTTAAACGCGTTATTGTAGAGGTAATACATCATCGTGACGGATGCGTTGTTGGGACCTCCGCCGGTCAGAAGCTGAATGACAACGAATATTTTCAGTACGGCGATGATGTTGACGATCGTGATGTAGATCGTTGTTGGCTTCACGAGCGGAATCAGGATCCGGAAGATAACCTGCAAGCGGCTGGCGCCGTCCACTTCCGCAGCTTCGAACAGATCTTTCGGCACGCCGATCATGGACGCGATATATAAAATAATGGCCTGGCCAACGTTAGTAGCGAACGTTACGAATATAATGACTGGCAGAACCGTGTTTTTGTTCCCAAGTAAATTGACGACGCTGAGATCCATCTCGCGGGCCGCATAAGAAATAAGACCGTTGGCGGGGCTGAGAAGGAAACTCCATACCATACTCATGACAACCATGGATACCATGACCGGAATATAATAGCTTCCGCGGATGAAGGATACGTATTTGGCGTTTTTGTCGAATACGGCGGATCCGACGAATAAGGAGAATATGACCGTCAGCAGTACGATAAAGACGACGAATACAACCGTATTTACAATGGATTTGAAAAATACCGGATCGCTGAATAGCATTGCGTAGTTATCGAAGCCTACAAATGTTTCCTGTTGATATTGCACCTTGTACAAGCTGAGTCTGATCCCTTCGATTATGGGATAGACGATAAACAGCAGGAACAGCAGAAATTGCGGCAAAATGAACAGATAGCCGGTTATGTTTTCTTTCAAGTAAGGGTTTCTGGGTTTCATGGTTATCCGTTACCTTTCTTTCCGATGCCGCGGCTTACGACCGACAGACGCGGCATCGGACATTTATTTTGCTTCTTTACAGAAAGGCGGTGCTATTTCGCGAGAGTGGAGCTTTCCTTTGCGTTCGCAATGACTTCATTGCCTTTGGTTTGATAGTTGCTAATCGCCTCGGCAGGCGTTCTTTCGCCGATATACATGGCTTGAAGTTCTGGGAACAACACCTGTCTCAGCTGGCTGTAGCCTGGAACGTTGCCCGTGAAAGCGAACATGTGCGCAGCATTCTGATCATAAGCTGCGAAGAATGGATATTGATCCTTGAATTCATTTGCAACGGAAGTACGGACCGGCACGCTATTTTTGGACGATTTCACAAGCTCGGGATCCGCGGAGAAAAATTTAATGAAGTCTTTCGCCACTTCTTCGCGCTTGGCGTCGCCCGTCTTGAACGCGCTTGCGCCTACGACGTAAGTGAACGTAAGCGGGTCTCCGCTTTCGGATGGAATGTTCCCGAGACGGATGTCGAACTTAGGCGCTTTGCCGGATGCCATATCCGCTTTTGCGTTATTGAATAGAACCGCGTTCGTGAAGCTGATACCCAGCTGCTGGTTTTGGAACATGGCGTTCGCGTCGTTGGAGGATACGGATTCGGCGCCTGGATTCGTGTAGCCGTTGTCGTAAATTTTCTTCATCCATTCCGCCGCTTTTACGCCTTTCTCGTCATTCAGAACAATATTGCCGTTCTCGTCGAAGAATGAATTGCCGAACATTCTCAGGTAAGCCAGATTCCAAGTATCGCCCTGATTGTTCAGCGCATAGAGCGCCATTGGATAAGCATTGGAGTATTTATCCTTCGGCAAGTTGTTTTTGAGACCGTCCAAAATCTGTTCGTACTCCGCAAGCGTCCATGTCTTGATCTCCGTCTCGCCGCCGATGAAGCTCTCCAGACCGGCGTCTTTGAACATGTCGGCATTATAGGCGAAGGTGCCGGGATTGTGGGCGAACGGATAGAAATACACATCGTCGCCGAACGTCACGTTATCCCAGTAGCCCTGCGCAATATCGCTCCGAGCCTCGTCATCGACAATATCCGTGAGCGGAAGCAAGGCTCCGCGATGAGCGTAATCGCCCATTGCGAACACGCTTTCAAAGAAAACATCCGGAGGCGTTCCGCCGCTTAGGTTAACGTTAAGCAGCTCGTCCCGCTGATCGCCGGCAATGACTTCTACGTTAACTTTGGCATTGTATTTATCATATTGCGCGGAGAATTTCTCGGCTGCATTTTTGAAGAAGCTGTCGTAATCCGCGCCTTCCTCCGTTGCATCAAGAACGCCTTTCCATTGCGGAGTAAGCCAAACGGATATTTCCACCGATTCTTTGGAGCCGCCGGCATTGGCGTCCTTATTGGATGCGCCGGCGTTTTTATTACCGCCATTACTCGAGCAGCCAGCTACCAGGGCGAGGATAAGCACGAATACGAAACTAACTTGCCATGAACGTTTTTTCATGTTGGAATAGCCCCCTTAGATAGTTGTATAACGCTTACAATTCCAGCAGAGCATGTCGAATCTTCACGACAACCTTGCGGATACCGGACGCAGCCGACTCCGTCAATCCCGGCCGGTGCAGATCCTCCGGAAACAACACAACGAACATGCCGGGCTGCAGCAACAAGAACGATTCGTTCTTCAATTCTGCGTATAACGCATAGTCTTTCTCCGAATCATATGACTGCGAGGGCATCTCGCTTCCGTCATCAAACTGCCATCCGATGACCTCCGTACCTTCCAGCAGGAGATGGATGTCGACATATGTCTCGTGCTTCTCCGCCGGCTGCTCCGATGCCGGCTTCGATGAAATCGTCATGACCATCGCATAGATCTCGTCTCCCTGGATCGGATATTTCCCGTCATCCAGCTTCAAGAAGTCGGTCTCTGCCAAGTAGCCGACCGCTGTCCTTAGGACAGGATGTGCGAATTGGCGTTTGTCTGGCCACTTCGTGAGCGATCCTGCGATCATGCGAATGCTCACCCCCTCTTTTTTTGTGCGAGTCCCCCTCGGGTGAGAGGGCTTCTGTGCCCATTATAGGCTTATCTTGATGGAACGAGACAGGAACTCATTTTCGCAATATCTTCACAATTTTTATGATTTGAGCGGAATGTTCACAAAATTTAGATTTTATGATGAAAACGTTCACATTCTTTCGACAGGGTGATTATTGTTCCCGTATATAGCGCGGTATTTTTGCGGGCTGACGCCTTTCATTTTTTTGAATAGACGGCCAAAATAGTTGCTGTTCTCATAGCCCACCTGCTCGGAAATCAAATAACTCGGCAAGTCCGTCTCGATTAGCAAGGTCGCGGCCTTTTCGATGCGAAGCATGTTCAGCCAATCGGTAAAATTGGTCCCGGTTTCCTTCTTGAAGATCGTGCTCAAATAGGCTTCGCTCATGTTGACCATTCCCGCCGCGCTTCGAAGCGACAGATTTTTGGCATAATGCTCGTCCATATAGCGCAGCAGCTTCTTAATATCATCCCGGGAGGCTTCCTTCGCTTTTGCGGCATGCACCATTCCTTGAAGCTCGGCCAATCGCTCGCCCGTTTCGCTCCAGCGGCCGACCGGACCGCTCGTATAGCCGTTTAATGAGATGCCTAATAGACTGCCCGACGCATTCGCAAGGTTGTCGATACGCGCCTTCAGCTTATCCCGATCTCCGTCCGGCAACTTCAACATCGCCGCAATCTCGCGCTCGTCCGTCTGAATGGGTCCGGCGTGCACCATTCCTTGAAGCTCGGCCTCGACCAGATGCTTCAGCAGCCCAGCGGCGGAAAGATGCGGAACGCCTTCTCGAATGCCTCTGACATGCAATAGCAGTAGATAAGAATGATCGGGAAGAGCATTGTCCCGTTCCGCCCAATCGTTGCCCGTCCACTCATTCGACAACGCCGACTCCAGGAGTCGGTTCATCGAATCCGGTGTCTCAACTGGAGCCTCGCCAAGTTTTTGCTGTTCCGAACGCTTCTCATGATTCCGCTGAAGCTTTCCCTTTGCTTCGATCAGCAAGTGCAGCAGCTCCGCAGGCTTCAGCGACGTCTTCAGCAAATAATCCTCAACGCCCATCTTCATGGCCTTGCGCACGTAGTCGAATTCGTTATGGCTGCTAAGGACGATGATAAGCGTGCTTGGATAACGCTCCTTCACCTTCTCAATCAGCTCGAGGCCGTTCATATTCGGCATGACGATATCGGTAAGCAGAATATCGGGAGGCCCGTCCTCCATCAGCTCCAGCGCTTTTGCGCCGTCCGGTGCATCCCCCATGAACTGAAAGCCGTGCTCCTCCCATTGAATGAGCGATTTTACGCCGAGACGGACCAGCATCTCGTCGTCCACTAGCATCACTTTATACGTCATCGTTCATTCTCCTCTCCGCTTTTCGTGCAGGCAGCACGAACCTAACCGTCGTACCGTTCCCCGGACTGCCGGATATCGAAATGCCGTAAGCTTCGCCGTACTGCATCCGAATTCGGTCATGCACGTTTTTTAATCCGATTCGCTCTGGAGGCGGCTCCTCTGAGCCGGACCTCAGCCGTCTGTCCAGCTCCCTCATCCGGTCATCGGGAATACCCGGCCCGTTATCGGATACAGTCAGCACGAACCGTTCCTCGTCCCGTGCCGCTTTTATTTCAATCAGCCCAGGCTTGTCGATCTTCTCTATTCCGTGAATGAGGCTGTTTTCGATGACGGGCTGCAGCATTATGCGGACGACCTCTTGATCCATCCATTCCTCCGCGATATCGATCTTTAACGACAGCTTGTCATGATATTTCAGCTTCATGAGCCCGATATAATTTTCGATGTAGTCGATCTCTTCCTTGAGTGGAATCAGGCTGCCGCTTCTTCCGATGCTGCCTTCCAGGATGCCGCCCAGGTTGGAGAGCATGTCCCCGACATCGCCGTTGCCCCTGATATAGGCCATCCACTTGATGTTATTGAGCGTATTCAATATAAAGTGAGGGTTGATCTGAGCTTGCAGAGCCCGGAATCTCATCTCTTCTTTCTGCTCGTATTCTTCCTTTACTTGCACCAGCAATCCGCGAATCTCTTTGACCATCTTGTTGTACGTCTCGATCAACGACGATATTTCCTCAGGTCCGGCAACGGCGATGGCCGAATAAAATTGCTTGCCCTCCAGCTCCGTCATCCTCTTCTTGAGCAGCTTGAGGGGTTTTGAAATCGTGTAAGAAATGGACAAAGTGATAATGGTAAACACGATAAAAATCAATGCAATAATTTCGATATTGGTCTGGCGGATATCGAAAATTTCCTTAAACACGGTATCGTAGGACACGATCTGCACGATCTTCCAGCCGTTAATTTGTACCGTGTCGTGATTAACGATCCATTTGCCGCGTTCCGACTCCAATATATGCTGACCCGTCCGCTCCGACATAAGCTTCCCGGCGTCGATCCCATTCGGAAGCGGTTCCCCGATCATCCCCGTGGACGGACTGGATACAACGATGCCTTCCCGGTTCACGAGATACACGTCTCCTTCAAGTCCGGTCAGGTAAGGCCGGATATCCTCCTCCGCGACGCTAAACGCGATCATCCCGATATTACGGGACGTCTGCAGGTCGGTGACCGTTCTCGCCAGCGTAATGATCGGTTCTCGGTCGGAATACAGCATATTTTTGTCGTTGAACATCCATCGGTGCTGATACGGCTTATCGATCATGTCGCGATACCATTCCGACTCGGTGTATTGCTTATATAGTGCATTAAAGATATAGCTTGTGCTCAGCCAGTTGCCTTTCAGGTCAAATACGGTCACGTACGAGTTCGTAAAATAGGAGCTGAACGGCCGGTACAGCACTTCATCGTTCAGCCTTAGCTTCTCATAGGGGGTCAGCGCACCCGGATCCTTGAGCAGCTCGATCATCCCGGGGTTGACCGTAATATCGACGGAGGATTGAAGCATGTCTTCCAGGAACAGCTCGACGTTAAGATTAACCAAGAAGAGAGCATCCTGTACGGAACGGCCGATTTTGCTTTCAATCACGCGTTCCAGCGGCTTGTCCAGCAAATAAAAAGTGAGCATGACAGGGATGATCAGGAACAGAAGAATGGAGTAAAAAATTCGGTTATGGATCGAATTCCACCGGCCCAAAGCGCTGCTGATCTTCTTCATGATGCTGCCCCTTTCCATCCCTGGTCCTGACTTATCTAATAAAACATCATCATCATTGTCGTGACGATGCCGGCGGCCGCCATGGCAAAGCCGCTGACGCTGCCCTGCGTTTCCGAGCAAGCCATCAGACGGGCGGTGCCGATGCCGTGGGACGAGGTTCCGATTGCGGCACCGATGGACAGATCATCTCTAATCCCGCACATTCGCAGGAATAGCGGACCCGCAAGGCTTCCGAACAATCCGGTCATGACGGATAAGGCGGCCGCCAGCTCCGGAATGCCACCCTGCCGTTCCGCGACGGCCATCGAGAACGGCGCGGAAGAAGATTTGGCAACGGCGGAGAACAACAGGTCGGCGGATGCCCCCGACAAATACAAGATGCATGCCGTAGTAGCCGCGGAGATGACTGCGCCGACCGTAATGCTAGTCAGCACGGGCGCAAGCTTGCTTCGGATGAGCGCAGCGTGCTTGTATAGCGGCACCGCAAGCGCCACCGTTGCCGGTCCAAGCGCCCAGCTGATGACGTCGGCTCCCATCCTGTATGTATCGTATGATATCCCACTTGCTTCCAAAATAACGATGATGATCGCGGAAGCCGCGATCAAGGGGTGGAGCCATCGAATCTTCTTTCTGAGCCAGATGGCAGAACTATAGAGAACAATCGTAAGCGCCATTCCGAATAAAGGATTATGCAGAAGGGGATCGATCCGCATCATGCCCTTGCCCCCTGTCCGGCCACCATTTAAGCACGGCACTTACGGCGAGCATCGTTAGAAGCGTACCCGGCACGATGCTGAGACTGACCGACAGCCACTCCGAGCGAAGCTCATTCGCATACGCCGTCGCACCGACGATCGCGGGCACGAACAAGAGCCCCATGTGGCGAATGGCTATGCGCGATCCCATATCGACCCATTCCAGCTTGATGAGTCCCGCGAATAACGATGCCGCCAGCAAGGCAAGTCCGATCACGTTCCCTGGCAAAGGAACCGACAGGCCTCTCTCGATCGCAACACCCAAGAGGTAATAAAGCGTAAATAGAGCAATGCCGCGCATAGATGTAATGCCCTCCCAGCAGTCCATTTCTTATCTTATCTTTAAAATTGTAACGGAGTTGCTCCGTGACAATATCCCTCTTGTTTGACTGCTTTATAGCACATTTATGACTTGATTTACCGCTATTCGACACCGTGCAGGAGCTGCATTGGTTTTTTTTCACAATTGGTGAAATTGTCGGCAAGTTTGTCAATAGAGGCGCCGAATGAGGGTCTCTATAATGAAGGAAGGAGGTGAAACAAATTGTATCATTTTGAATCGCAATAAAATGAATGAGGGAGGATTGAAGAATGATCGGGAAGCCAAAAAAAGTGTATCGAAAGGCAATCGCTCTAGTCCTTGCTTTCATGATGTTAGTAGGCGCGAACGGCAGCGACTGGACATCCGGAGCCCAGAAGGCTAACGCGGCAAGCGGCAGCAACGACCCATTAATTGAAGCTAACGAAGTATCGTCTAGCGAAACGCCGGCAAGCCCCAATGTAGGCACATTAAAAAATTACATCGTGAACAGCGGCTTCGAGAGCGACAGCAATTTGACAAGAGACGTGACAAAGCACGTTGGCCATTGGGTGCTGTGGCTAAGCAATGTTGCGGCCAACGTAGGACGGAACAATACCCGCGCCGCGGTCATTACGCAAAATGGTTCATCGCTTGAGCAGGATATCGTCGATTTGAAGCCCAATACGGAGTATGTGATTCAGGCTTGGGCCAAAAGCACGAATCCCTCGGCACAATTTTTTATCGGCGTTAAAAACTTCGGCGGCGGCCAAAGCACCGTGCATGTCGACAGTACGGAGTACAAGCAGTATCAATTGACGTTCAGGACCGGATCAAGCAATACGAGCGCGCGAGTTTTCTTCTGGAAAGACACGGGAAGCGGCACCGGGTATGTAGATGATTACGAGGTATGGCAAAAGTCCAGCATAAACTCGGTTTCCATTCAAAATGACGGACGTTTGGAAATCAGCTTCAAATCGATTCCGCAATCCGTTCAAGCCGGCGACTTTGAGTCCTCCTACACTTCCAGCATGCAACCGGATCAATCGATGCCGGTCGCTCTGAGCAACTTTCAATTCGACGCTGCCACAGGGAAAGTGACGTATCGCTTCGAGCCCTTGCCGACCTTCCCTGTCTCGCAGCAGATCACCCATAAAGTGAAATATAAGCCGGATGGATCCGAGATGCAAGTTACATACGAGCTTCCGGCAAACGGCGAACCGATCGTGGAGCCGGTCATTGAAGCAATGACCGCCGAGAACGGCAGAATCGAGCTGGTACTCCAGAATACCCCTAATCCGCCGATCCTCTTATCGGATATCGAGGTTACTTCCATGATCAACGATGACGACAGCGTTCCGCTCCCGATTGAAAGCTATCAATATTTAGATATTGAGAAGAAGATTGTATTAACCTTTGCAGCCATCTCTAGGGGGGTTAACCCTAAGAATGTCCAGATCACGGTCAACATTAAAGATGAGGCGGCTGAAGGAAGCTTCATCGTCGATGCTCTAGGCGAAGGCAATACCTACTACGTGGATAATGTGGACGGGGATGACCTTCACGACGGATTGTCTAAGGAGACAGCGTGGAAATCGCTGGATAAAGTCAACGCGACAACCTTCTCCGGCGGAGACAAACTGCTGTTCAAGGCTGGCGGCGAGTGGACCGGACAGCTGTGGCCGAAGGGCTCCGGCGTGGAAGGAAAACCGATTATTATCGATAAGTACGGCGATGGTCCGAAACCGAGATTTATGCCGGGGCCCGATGTAACCACTCCGTATATGACATGGGTAAATACGACCCGCAGAAATGTAAAAGTCAATAATGGACTGTTGCTCTCGAACCAGTCCTATTGGGAAATCAACAGCCTGGAGCTCTTCGACCCTAGCTATAGCAGCGTCGATCCTTACAAAACCGATGTCTATAGACGCGGAGTCTATATTCATGGGGAAGATGTCGGAGAGCTGAAGCATATTTACCTGAACGATCTGCATATCCACGGTTACAGAGGTCCTTATTATAACGAGGGCAAAGTATCCGGAGGAATTATAGTCCATATCTTCACGAATCCCGACGATGTATCCAAGCGGAAGAAAACATGGATAGACGACCTTAAAATTACAAACAACAAAATCGAGCAGGTCGGGAGATCCGGCATTAACTTCCACACGCCTTGGACGACAAGGAAAGCGGAAGATGGGAAGTGGGCGAACTTCAGCTATGTTGGCGCCGGAGAATGGACGCCATTCACCAATGTATATATCGGCCACAACATTTTCAAAGAAATCGACGGGGATGGAACGATCATTGACAATACGGAAGGCACAGTGTTCGAGCATAATCTTGTATACAAAGCACTGAATAATTCCGGTTATGCTGCCGGCGTATTCAGTTGGAACTCGAACGATACCGTCATCCAATTCAATGAACTCAGCCATACCGGTCGCGGAAATGACGCGCAAGGCGTTGAGATCGATGCCTTGAACGATAATACAATTGTCCAGTACAACTACTCGCATGATAACTTCGGCGGATTTTTTGAATGGTGCACGATCCCCGGTTATCCGAGCTATAATGGAACCCTCAGGTATAACATTAGCCAGAATGACGGAACCGGCTATGGCGTCATTACCTTATTCACCAACAATTTCGGCAGCAAGGCTTACAACAACACCATTTATCTGGGACCTGGGTTAGACCGAACCGTATTCTCGCGAAAATCGGGCAGCTATAATAACCGCATCCAATTCTTCAATAACATCGTTTATAACGATGGCGGTCTTACGAATTTGAATTTCCATACCGATGTTGTGGAATACAGCAACAACCTGTTCTACGGCTTCCCGAATGCGCCGGCAGGCTCCATAACCGCTGATCCGAAGCTGGAAGCGATAGGAACAGGCGGCAATTATCATGCAGACGGTCCGGACGTCTTCTCCACGCTTACCGGATACCGGCCTCTTCCCGACTCCCCGGCTATTGACGCAGGGCGCGCGGAGGAGAACAACGGCGGAAGAGACTTCTTCGGCACTTCGCTAACCAATGGGCTCCCGGATATTGGAGCCGTGGAATATGTCGAGGAGGAAGAACAGGAGCCTGTATCGCTTGAGCTGGCGGGTCCCGCCTCTGTAAAAAGCGGCGATTCATTCGTTGTGAATGTAGGGCTCAGCCATGTAGAAACCCCAGTACTCGCCCAAGATATTACGTTTCAATACGATTCAGGCAAGTTTGAATTCGTGGAAGCGCTCTCCGTGGCGGATGGCGTCAACATTCTCGAAACCGTTCACGAATCCGGGCAAATCCGGATGCTTCTATTCAGTGAAGGGCCGGAACGTGCCATATCCGGCGACCGGGAAGTGATCAAGCTGACGTTCAATGCCAAGCCATCCATTGGAGTCGCGTCGGGAGAAATCTCGGCTACCCGAGTGGTATTGGCCGATAAAGACGGCGTAGAGACGGAAGCTGCTCTCTCCTCCCTCAGGGTCGAGATTGGGGTCGCCGGAGTGCCGGGAGACTTCAACGGCGACGAGCGTATAAGCATCGGCGACTTGGCTATGCTGGCCGTACATTTTGGCAAAAACTCGCATAGTCCGGATTGGGAGCAAGTGAAGAAATTGGATCTGAATGGCGACGGCTTCATCGATATTATCGACCTCGCCGAGCTTG
The DNA here is from genome assembly GCF_030929555.1 of Paenibacillus sp. LHD-117. Lineage (GTDB taxonomy): Bacteria > Bacillota > Bacilli > Paenibacillales > Paenibacillaceae > Pristimantibacillus. Next base: position 14,321 of record NZ_JAVFVT010000059.1, read on the forward strand.
CGCAACAAATCGTGTTGTCCTAATACAAACTTTTCATAAGTCTGCGCATTCCTGGAATGCGCAGACTTATTCTCCTGTATGGAAACGGAGGGCTCCAACATGAAGCTTGCATTCTATTCGAAGCGGCCAATCCTGGTCGCGTCCGCGGCCTTCGTTCTGCTCCTCGCCGGGATAGCAGCGCTGCTGCTGTCCAAGGATAGCGACGAAAACGAAGCGGTGTCCGACAAGCATCTGATCAGCATTCCGAATGAAGAATTTTCCTTCTATCTGGACATCGTTCGCAGCGGCGAGCTGAATAGGGAAATAAGCGATGAACTGAAGAAAAAAGCGATGGACTATTCAAAAAACGTATATGCGAAGCTGATGCTGGCGGAACGTTATCAGGTCATTAACACCTACTCTTTCGAGAAGCTGCAGCAAGCTCACAACGAAGAAAATCAAAAACGGAAAAAAATGAAAAAAGAGGGCCAAGTCTTTTATGGCCCGGAGCAGCTTGAGCTTAGCGATTACTTCGAATATTTCCTTGACGAGATGACGGTGACGGCGATCGCGGAAATAGCCGAGAAGGAAAGCGCATCTCTCGAGAAGGATAGCAAAGCCTATTATGACGAAATAAAAGATTTATTCTCGGATGAAACATTCCTGTTTGACTTGGTGAAACAATCGCCAAGCGGAGCGCCGGATGAGATTGAGACGTTCGAGCTTAACAACGATAACAGACGGATCCTTGAGAACACGGAACCGGAATTGTTAAAGCTCCTGGAAACGATGCAAGCTGGGGATGAGGCGCCTTACATACGGAACAACGAACCGCATCTGATCAAATTGAAATCCAGAACGCAGCAAGGCCTCGCATTTGAGGAGAACAAGGAGCAAGCGATCAAATTTTATGTAAATGATGTCTATTATGTTAAGGAGATGAACCGGATCAAGGATGCAATGGAGATCGAAGTGCTCGCTCCGCTTCCGGAGTGAAGTGCTTGGGACGGAAATGGCTGGGCGCCTGATTCGTCCAGCGGCGGAACTGCCTGGAGAAATGGCTGACCGAGCTGAAGCCCAGGCTTTCCGCAATTGCATCCACCGTCATATTCGTTTTGACCAGCATCTCCTTCGCTCTGCTTAGCTTGAGCCGGCTTAAATATTGGCGCGGCGAAAGCCCGTATACTTGAGAGAATATTTTCGAGCATTGATACCGGCTTAGATGAAATTCGGACGAGATATCGGTAATGGATATATCCGTATTCATATCTCTGGCCAGACGTTCCTCAATTGCATGGGCAATATCCGCCATATAATTGGAAATGTTCGGTGCAGGAGCGCCGGACATTGGTGTCTGAGGGAAAAACAATATCTCCGCCAGGATGAGAAGAATATGGGATTGCAAATAAATCCGATCAATGAGCGAGGAGTCAATTTCCTTCTCTCCTGACATGTCCGTGATTGGATCTTTGAGCAGGCCACGCTGCAGTAATTGTTCTATCGCTTTGATATAGCCCGGAAGCTTGCTTGAAGCCGCTTCCTCCCTCGAAATGGTTCGATAAGGGGAAGATCCGAGCTCCTTGCGCATTTCCATGTCGTCCAGATCGAAATGCGCATTGAAATAAACGTAGTGGTATTGCGAATCGTTTAGGGTCGAATGTCTGGATCCCAAGTTAATTAAGAGCCAGTCTCCTTCCCTATGGCGTACAGGAACTCCGTTGATTCGATGGGTAATCTCGCCTTCCCCGCAGTAGATGAGCTCGAAAAAATGATGATGATGCGTCGGAAACTCCCAGGAAGGCGGCTTAACGCCGAAATGGCAGCCGATCAATTGCAGCGTGTTGGTCAGGTTGGGGAATTTTACAATCGTCTCCAAAGCAAGGACCCCTTTTCGAATAAACATTTACCTGTAGGATACTCGCCACGGCGGCAATGCTGAATCCCTCTATTTTTACATCAGGGGCACTATCTTTACCTCTTCACTCTGTCATTCCCCAAAATCGTAATGGTATTCGATTTCCAAGTGTTGATCCGTTAACGTAACTTTTTTGATGACCTCATGAAGAAAGACTCTGGTTCTTTCCAAGTCCGAAATCTCCAGCCTTTTAAACTCCTCCAAAAAATGCTCCATTGATGATGCACTTGTGATCTGCTCCAGGATTTGAATCATTTGTCTATCCAACAGCTCTAACTCTTCATCAATTAGTGCCATTTGTTTCTTAATAGTAACCATCTGTTCGGTATACGTCTCATGATCAAATAGGTCCCGCTGTTGAAAAATATCAATTTGGTCCTTCTTTAACTTCTCCCTCTTCTGTTGCTTGTTTTTCATTTCATTTTCTATCCGTTCAGTATCCTTTTCTATATTGGCATGAATGATAAAAAAATCATGAGGCAGTGCTTTAAGTTTCTCTCGAATCCGAGAAACAATTGCTCCTTCAAGCGGATCGGCATTTACATTCGCTTGCGAGCATACTACGCGACCAAATTTGTGATACGTTTTACATATATAATAACGGTACTCTTTGTTCTGGAAGGATCGTTTCTGACATACCATACCCTGCTTGCACTTCCCGCAAAATAATATTCCCGTCAATGGATGGTAGGCTCTCCTAGGCGTTCGGTTATGTCCTTTTGACAAAAGTATTTTTTGAGCGGCATAAAATAGCGCCTTATCGACAAGTGGCTCATGTGCATCTTCGACGATCTGCCATTCCTTCTTATCAATCTTGATTTGAACCTTCTTCTTCTTCATCTTTCCATTATCATCGTACTCTCTCTGCAGCTGATTTCGGCGTGTTCCGTAAACAACCGAACCGATATAGGCTTGGTTGCGAATGATCTTATTGACGCTTTCCCGACTCCAATAATTACCGTTCCTCGTGCGAATTCCGCGTTGATTGAGATTTTCAGCAACTTTAAAAGTACCCAAGCCCTGAAGAACGTATAGCTGGAAAATCAGTTTAGGAATCTCTTCCGTCTTAGGATCAATGACAAGCTTTTTAGATTCAGGATCAACTTTATACCCGATCGGGGGATCGCCTCCCCACTGTCCTCTGCGTGCTTTCTGTTTCCTTGCGCTGCTTACGCGTGCAGATATCTTCTTGCTTTCTTGTTCTGACAACACAGATAAAATATCGAAAGTAATGTTATCCTTATTCAAAGAATCATAGTTGTCATTGATCGCGACTACCCTGACTCCATATTGTTCGAACATCCCGATGATGGCCGGATTTTCTTGTTTGTCTCTTCCCACGCGGCTCACTTCTTTAAAAACAAGTAACTTAAATCTGTGGTTCTTGGCATCCTGAATGGCTTGTTTCAATTCAGCGCGGTCAAATACGCTTGTATAATAACCGGAGACGGCCTCATCTCTATATATGATGGTATCCGATCGATCATAATGATCGCCTAGTCTGCTAATGTACTCTTCGCATTGGCTGACCTGATTCTCGATAGAGTCGCCTTGCTGATCGGTACTCACCCTTGCATATATCGCGCATTTAATTTTTTCAGACTGCAAAGAAACTCCCCCCAACCAGTATCATTAATTACTTGCAAGCCCAGTTGCTTCACACAGGGGTGTCATTAACGAGTCGTTTAGATAGTCTTGTCTGATTTGCGTACTTCTCGTTTACCTTTACCTTTATTTCAACTCCATGAACGAGCTTAACGTATTCAATCAGTTTATCTCGAACCCAGTTTGAAATCGGCTGCTCGCCGTTGACTTCTGTAAATGTAAAATTCACCGCGCATGCCTCCCTCATCTATTCCTGTTCCATTTTATGAAATCAAAAACTCGTCCTATGTAAGGACATCTATAACGACAAAAAACCTCCGCAGAGTTTCCTCTGTGAAGGGTTTTCGCAATTTACAATTTTGGAAATATGCTTAATGCAGGCTACGATCAAATGAAAGTTTACGCAGGCTTTTGTCCTATAGTTATTAGTGCAACACCCAAATCGATGGGCTCCTTCGAGAAATACGTGGCGCGCAGCTTCTTCTTCTGGATGACCCGTTTCCTTCGGCATCAGTACGAGAAAGTCGACATCGTCTTCATCGCTCACCATACGGAGGCCAAGGAAGTCACCGAAGAAGAGTTTTTCACGCGCGGCGAAAGCGGGGGCACGATTTGCTCCTCCGCTTACATGAAAGCGCTGGAAATTATCGACAGCCGTTTTAATCCGAGCATGTACAACATTTATCCGTTCCACTTCTCCGACGGCGACAACCTGACGAGCGACAACGAACGCTGCGTCAAGCTGATCGGCGAGCTGCTCAAGCGCTCCAACCTTTTCGGCTACGGGGAAGTGAACCAATACAACCGTTCGAGCACGCTCATGTCCGCCTACAAGCATATTAACATGCAGCATTTCATGTACTACGTGATCAAAGAGAAAGGCGAAGTCTATAACGCACTGAAGTCGTTCTTCCGCAAGCGGGAAGGGGCGACGGGGTAAACGATCGGATATTGCTCTTCAATGAATAAAATGATCCTCGTGTCGTATACCGCGCGAGGATCTTTTTTTCGTCTAAACCTTCGCCATCGCGACGGAACGAGTCGTCATCGGGGCTGGCAATTCAATTCGAAACGCCGTTCCTTTATTCGGGACCGTGTCCAGAGAAATCGTGCCTCCGTGCGCTTCGATAATGCGATAACAAATCGAAAGTCCCAGCCCCACTCCGGTTTCCTTGCTTGTCACGAAGGGAGTGAACACGTCCCTGGCTTGACTCTCGGTCATGCCGTGTCCCTCGTCGCGCACAATAAGCACGGCGCATTGGCTGCTTGCGGACAACGAAATATGGATACTGCCTCCTCCCGGCATGGCCTCCATCGCATTTTGCAGCAAATTGATTAAAACTTGTTTGATTTGCCCTGCATCGGCAACGGCATGAACCGGCTCCGAGCCCATCACATGAATGACGATATTGTTCAGTTTGGCTTGAGCTTCCATGAACATCACAGTATCTTCGATGAGCCGAGTCAAGTTCAGATGATTCATTTGAGGCGGACTTGGCTTCGCCATCAGAACAAAATCGGAGACGAGACGGTTCAAATCCTGAAGCTCCGCATGAGAAATGGATATATACCTTCTAACGATCTCCTGCAAGTCGCTTCGTTCCAAAAGAATCTGATTAAAGCCCATAATGGTCGTCAGGGGATTCCTGATCTCATGTGCCATGCCTGCCGCCAACTTGCCGACCGCGCTCAACTTCTCGTACGTCATCATCGTTCGCTCAAGCTCGACCCGCTCCGTAATGTCCCTGACCTGCAAGTAGGCTCCGGCAACATGGCCCTGTTCGTCCCGTATCGGAACAGAGTCTAGCAAGCAGACGGTTGTCTTGGCATCAAAGGATTCGAAGGTATATTCCAGTCCATCGATGCTTTGCTCTTCTTTTAACGATGGCAAAACGAATTGTGCGAATTCGGGGATGTCCTCGATCGGCCTCCCGATGATTCCTTCTCTGTCTACGCCCGAGACGCGGCCCGCCACTTCGTTAAACTCGACGATGACGCCGCCACGGTCCGTCAGGACAATGCCGCTGTTCACGGAATGGATAATGAGGTGGTTCAGCAAGTACTGATGCCGGTTCCGCTTGTGCAGCGCGATCTCTCTTGAGATCGCCTCCGTCATGTTCGAGAGCAGCGCCAGCGCGTAAGGGCTATGATTGTCCACCGTCGTCATCATCGCGATCGTCCCTGCCAGATTGCCCAGCTCGCGGGAGAGTCGGAATGGGACGCAATAACAGACAGCCCCGCTAAGCGGCAAATGATAATGGTCTCCTCCGACCAGCTCGATCGCGGCTCCATGCATCAACGCGAGGCTTATGGCGTTCGTCCCCATCTCCCTTTCGTTGATTCGAACCGCGACTTTGATGCCGATCTGGATAAGCTCGGAAGTTAACGTTTCGTCGCCGAAGGACTCCAGGATGACGCCGTCATCGTCGGACAATAGGATTACGACGGGCAGCCCGTTCAAATCTCGAATCGTTTTTTGGCCGAATTCCTTCATGACGGTAATGAAAGGCTTATAGATTTGTTTGCGCTGCCCCAACTCCGCCTCGCTGACCGTCGGCACGATTTCGGGAATGATGTCGTTTCGCAGCCCGAATGCCTCGCAGCGCTTCTTGGACAACGCAATTATCTCTTGTTTATCGTTCATTTGCTCCAGCTCCATTGTCGACTATCAGTCATCTCTATTAGTATAAGTATAATAGGTGTTTCTTGGAAATGGAATTAAGAGATGGATATTCTTCATCGGTTTCTGTCTCATTTGGCACGAGGAGTTGCCGTGTGATACGCTAAGAAACGAAGCTAAACCAACAATAATGGCAGGTGCAATCGTGACTACGTTCCTACAATTGAACACCATTTTCCTCAGCATGGTGATGGAAGCCATCCCCTTCGTGCTCGTCGGAGTCCTGATCTCCGGCCTCATCCAATCGTTTATTACGGAACGATGGATCGCCAAGATCATGCCCAAAAACCGATTTCTCTCTTCGTTATTCGGCTGCAGCGTCGGCATCCTGTTCCCGTCCTGCGAATGCGGAATCGTCCCGATTACGCGCCGGCTGCTCGGCAAAGGCGTTCCGCTGAACGCGGGAATCGCCTTCATGCTGACGGGTCCCGTCGTGAACCCGATCGTCTTATTCTCGACCTACGTCGCCTTCGGCAATGATTGGCGGATCGTCGCGGTTCGCGCAGGCATGGCCTTCGCCGTGGCGCTTGTCGTATCCGTGTCGATCTCGTTACTGTTCCCGGCTCTGCCGCTGCGGCAAGCGATCCAGGAAATGGCCGCTTCCACCGCACTGTCCGACGTGCCGAGAGCTCCGATGCCGCTTCGCCGCAAGCTCGGCTCCGTCCTCACGCATGCGGTCGAGGAGTTTTTCTCCGTGGGCAAATATTTGGTGCTTGGCGCCTTCATCGCGGCATGCATGCAGACGTTCATCCCGACGTCGTCGCTGCTGCATATCGGCAGCAACCCGATTATGGCGTCACTCGTCATGATGGGGCTCGCGTTCACGATGTCGCTTTGTTCGGAGGCGGATGCCTTCATCGCGTCATCGTTCCGAAGCACCTTCTCCATGGGCTCGATTTCCGCGTTTCTCGTTTTCGGCCCGATGATCGACATCAAGAACACGCTTATGCTGCTAGGCACCTTCAAGACGAAATTCGTTGTCGTGCTCATTGCCTTCGTCAGCGTCAGCACGCTCACCGGATCTTTAATCGTAGGGAGGTTGATCGGATGATCCGGTTTTTTATTTTGCTGGGATTCGCCTTAATGTTCGCGATCATTCATCAGAACGGCCAATTGAATATGTACATCAATACCAAATACGCTTATCTCTCCATCAGCGCGATCGTGCTCCTCCTCCTGTTATGCGCCGTGGAGTTCGTTCGCGTCTATCGGCTGGACAAAGCGAAAGAGAGACAGCATGATCATGAACTTGATCATGATCATGAACATGACCATTCGCATGATCATGATCACGATCACGACCACTTCGGACTCGACCATTCGCATGAGCCGACTTCCAAGTGGAAACGAGCGGTCGGCTATTTGATCCTGCTCGTTCCGATCTGCACCGGTATCTTCCTGCCCGTGCAGACGCTGGACTCCAGCTTCGTGAAGGCCAAAGGTTTCGCATTCCCGACGCCGCAGGAAATCAATGACGAAACGCCAGGCGAACATCAATTCCTGAAGCCGGATTCCAGCGTGTTCTACGGCAAGGAAGGTTACGAAAAGCTCAAAAACAAGGAGCTTGCCGATTTTGTCAATCAGACCGACATTAAGCTTGACGACAGCAATTATATGAAAGGCATGGAGGTCATCTACAATTTCCCCGGAGAATTTATGGGGGATACGATTTCGTTTACCGGCTTCACGTACAAAGGCGAGCAAGCGGATGAAAACCATTATTTCGTTTTCCGCTTCGGTTTCATCCATTGCGTCGCCGACTCGGGCGTGTTCGGCATGCTTGTCGAGTTCCCCAAAGGCACTTCGCTCAATGACGATGAATGGGTGCACGTTACCGGCAAGCTGGCCTCCCAGTATTACCAGCCCTTCAAGCAAACGATTCCGGTACTCCGGGTCACATCCTGGGAATCGATTCCGAAGCCGGAAGATCCGTACGTTTATCGCAACTACTAACCTCGACTCTTGCAATTTCATTTTCCAAAAGCTGGACCGAAAAAACGCGATGGGGCATCATGCCCCATCGCGTTTTTGCGTGAGAAACCATTCGAGGGACATGGCTAGCAACCATGCACCCCCGCGAATCTCTGAATATACTGTGACATACCAAACCCGGGAGGAGTGGAATGATAGATAGAATCCGCACCGCTCGGGAAGATATCGTCTTGGACAATATTCATCACCCATCGGCGATGATAGGCGCTTGCCGACGGTTAAGGAGGCATTTCGCGTGAAGATCATGACCATTCTGGGCACCCGCCCCGAAATCATTCGCTTAAGCCGGATTATCCCGAAGCTGGATGCGCTGGCGGAACGGCATATTTTGCTGCATACGGGACAGAACTATCATCCTTCGCTCAGCGAAGTTTTCTTCAAACAGTTAAAGCTCAGGGAACCCGATTATACGATCTCGCTCGGCTCCCATTCCTTCGGCAGCCAGATTGGCGCGTTATTTCCCGAGGTTGAGAAAATCGTTCTCAAGGATAAGCCCGATCGGGTGCTTATCCTTGGCGACACGAACAGCGCCTTGTGCGCCATCCTCTGTGAGCGTCTCGGCATCCCCGTGTATCATATGGAAGCCGGCAATCGCTGTTACGATCCGATCGTGCCCGAAGAATTGAACCGCAAGGTAGTTGACGCCATCTCTTCCGTCAACCTTCCTTACACGGCGAACTCGCGCGATAATTTGCTGCGGGAAGGCATACCGCCATCCAGGGTGTGGGTAAGCGGCAATCCGATTTATGAAGTGCTGCTGCATTACAGGATGGGGATCGACCGCAGCGCCATCATGAAGAAGCTGAAGCTAAAGCCCAAACGATTCGTCCTCGTCACCGCGCACCGTGCGGAAAACGTGGATAATGAATCCAAGCTCCGAATGATCATAGACGGCTTGCGCTATGTCGCCCAAGACTTGCAGGTACCCGTGATCTGCAGCGTTCATCCACGCACGCGAGCCAAGCTCGAGCTGTTCGGCATAACGGTTGAAGAACCGCTGCTACAGCTGCATGATCCTTTCGGTTTCTTCGAATTCGTAAAGCTTCAGAAGGAAGCGATGTGCGTCATCACGGATAGCGGTACCGTGCAAGAAGAGAGCTGCTTGCTGGGCGTTCCCGGCGTCATTATCCGGCGCAGCACGGAGCGGCCCGAAACGGTGCTATGCGGCAGCAGCGTCGTATCCGGCATCGATGCCCGGCATATTGCCGATTGCGTTAAGCTTGTGACCAGTACTCCGAACGATTGGATTTGTCCGGAGGGGTACATGGACCGGCATGTGTCGGCGAAGGTCGTCCATATGTTATTGGGGGGGATTCACCATGTTTGAAGCTGCAACGATATTGATAACCGGAGGAACGGGCTCATGGGGTCATGAGCTTACGGGCAAGCTGCTTTCGCTGCAGCCGAAGGAGATTCGCATCTTCTCCCGCAACGAATTCGCGCAGGTCCGCATGCAGCGGACGTTCGACGACCATCGAATCCGATTCGTCATCGGCGACGTTCGAGATGCCGACGCCGTATCGGAAGCCTGCACGGGTGCGGACTACGTCTTCCATCTTGCCGCGCTGAAGCATGTCCCGATATGCGAGCAGCAGCCTGACGAAGCGCTCAAAACGAACGTCACCGGAACGGAGAACGTCATACGGGCGAGCATTAAACATAAGGTTAAGAAAGTCATCGACGTTTCCACCGACAAGGCGGTCGACCCCGTCAATTTCTATGGCATGACGAAAGCGTTCGCCGAGAAATACATGATTCGGGCGAACGGCTTAAGCGCGACGACCCGATTCGTCTGCATACGTGGCGGCAATGTGCTTGGCACTCATGGAAGCGTCGTTCCTTTCTTCAAAGAACGAATACTGCAGAACAAAGACTTGCCGCTCACATCGTCGGAGATGACACGATTCTTGTTGACCGTGTCCGATGCGATCGATCTGCTGCTCGCCGCTTCCATCGATTCCGTTGGCGGCGAAATTTTCGTCATGAAGATGAAGGCTTGCCGGATCGTCGATTTGGCCGAGGTGATGCTCGACCACTACGCCAAACCGTCGAAATCGATCAGGCATACGGGCATCCGGCCAGGAGAGAAACTGCACGAAATGCTTGTTTCTGGATTTGAAGCAAGCAGAACATACCGCTACGGAACGCATTATTATGTCATTCTCCCGGAAAAACCAACGGCCGAACATCTCGCTTATTATCCCGCATCGTCCAAAGCCGCAATCGCCAATTATCAATCCAATCAGTCTCTCATGAACAAAACGGAGATCCGTAAAATGCTACTCCAAGGAGGTTTTCTCGATTGAAGGTGCTCGTGTTCGGCGGCAATGGCATGGCAGGACATATGATTGTCGATTATTTGGAATCGCGCGGTTACGATATTTGGTTCACGGTACGGAGCGATAAAGGATATTCCCCTTCGTCCAAACTCGTGACTCTGGACGTCAGGGATCAATCCGCCGTCCATCGCTGCTTGCTGGACGTCAAACCGGATGTGGTCGTTAACGCGACAGGATTGCTGAATGACGACGCGGCTTACCGCAAGAGAGAAGCGATTTATGTCAACAGCCTCTTCCCCCATCTGCTTAGCGGACTTGGCTCGAAGCTGGGATTCCGGCTGATCCATATCAGCACAGACTGTGTGTTCTCGGGCGCCGAAGGCGGGTATGACGAGACATCCCCCGCTGACGGCCTGACTTATTACGCTAAGTCCAAGTCGCTCGGCGAAGTGACCGACCCGCCCGACGTGACGATTCGGACTTCGATCATCGGGCCGGAGCTGAAGCCGAACGGTATCGGCCTGTTTCATTGGTTGATGGGTCAGCAAGGCGTTATCAAAGGTTATTCGAATGTGTTCTGGAACGGCGTCACGACGCTCGAGCTGGCCAAAGCGATCGAAGACGTCATGTTGGCATCCGTATCCGGTATAGTCCATCTAGCCGTTCCGGACAAAATTTCCAAATACGAGCTGCTGCTTCTGATCAAAGATACATTCGATCGGGATTCCGTCATTATCGTGCCGAACGGCGAGATTTTCAGCGACAAAAGCTTGGCTAGCACGCGAAGCGACTTTCGGATTCAGCCTGCTCCTTATCCGGTCATGATTAGGGAGCTGAAAACCTGGATGGATCATTCCGAACGGAATTATCCTTATCTATTATAAAATCGCAGAAGCAAAAAAAGAGCAATTCTAGGCCGATTGCCCTCTCTGGGCTTATCCTTTGCCTGGAATTGCTCTTCATGTGTTCGGCTGCCGATTAAGGCATTGGGATCAGCTGAATGCCGTCCTTTTCGCCTAACGCTTTGAATTCATATCCTTGGCGTCTCGCTTCATCGATAATTCTGCCAAGCGCTTCCGCATTGTCTTTGGACACTGAGTGAAGCAACAGAATGGCACCCGGATGAAGCTGCCTCGTCACTTGGTCGAATGCGTAGGCCCCTCCGCGCTGGGCGTTGACGTCCCAGTCCTTGTATGCGATGGACCAGAATACGCTTGTATAACCTTGGCGCTTGCTGACCGCGAGTACGTTGTCGTTAAAAATCCCTCTAGGCGGCCTCAGGAATGACATGCCTTGCTGGCCCGTAATTTGCTCTACCTGCTCCTTCACCTTCGACAGCTCGGACGCGATCTGCCCCTCCGATAATTGAGTCATATCCGGATGGCTCCAGGAATGATTGCCGATCAGATGTCCTTCCGCCACCATGCGCCTCAGCAGCTCCGGCTGATCCTTTACGTAATGACCGGTAACGAAAAACAGAGCCGGTACCTGTTTCTCCTTTAGCACATCAAGGATTTTAGCCGTATAGCCATTTTCGTAACCGTTGTCGAACGTCATGAACAACTCTTTTTTGGTCGTGTCTCCCAAGAACAAAGCCCCGTTTTTGGTCAAGATCGGCTTGAACCCTTCTTCGTCAATGGAAGGAAGCTTGCCGTCGACGCTTTTCTTGAATCCGAAGTGGTAGGCTCCCGGTGCGGCATCGACATGGGCTGCGGTAACCGGAAGAGATAACCAGAACATGCATAGTGCAATAAGGGCTATCCGGTAGGTATGATTAGCCAATGCGTATGTACGCTCCTCTCTAATCTGGGTGTCTGGTTGCTATTGCTTAGTTTCCCCTGGAAGACCGTTTTCATGCCAACAAAAAAACACCGCGGCTGCCTTCTTCCGATGGCGTCGCGATGTCTTATGTATGTATGGATTCGTTATGATTTGAATGGTCGGGATGACACGATTTGAACATGCGACCCCCTGGTCCCAAACCAGGTGCTCTACCAAGCTGAGCTACATCCCGATAAATAATGGAGCGGAAGACGGGAATCGAACCCGCGACCCTCGCCTTGGCAAGGCGATGCTCTACCGCTGAGCCACTTCCGCATGAGTTTGGTGCCGCCGAGAGGACTTGAACCCCCAACCTACTGATTACAAGTCAGTTGCTCTACCAGTTGAGCTACAGCGGCATATGGATGATCCGAAATTCGGATTGGTTGCGGGGGCAGGATTTGAACCTGCGGCCTTCGGGTTATGAGCCCGACGAGCTACCGAGCTGCTCCACCCCGCGTCGTAAAAAATAAATGGTGACCCGTAGGGGATTCGAACCCCTGTTACCTCCGTGAAAGGGAGGTGTCTTAACCCCTTGACCAACGGGCCGTATCGATTTGTAGCAAGATGCTACGGAGAAGGAGGGATTCGAACCCTCGCACCACTTACGCAGTCTAACCCCTTAGCAGAGGGTCCCCTTGAGCCACTTGGGTACTTCTCCATGAGATGGCTCCCCGAACAGGACTCGAACCTGTGACAACTCGATTAACAGTCGAGTGCTCTACCAACTGAGCTATCAGGGAATACGTTTCAGCTATTGCACGCTGAAAACTGGATACGAAAGGTTTGCTGAACCTTATAGCTGTTGCTTGTCGCTTGTATGAGCGGATCAAGCGTGTAGGATAAGCCCTCGACCGATTAGTATTCGTCAGCTCCACACATT
>NZ_JAVFVT010000060.1 GCF_030929555.1 Paenibacillus sp. LHD-117
GTATTCTTCGCGATTATTGGGGTGATTTCCAAAAGTCAAGGGGTTTTCCGTTTTTTAGCTTACATTTCTATGACTATTAATCGGTTTCCATCACTTGGAATGAACTGCATAAGTCATGCAAAGAAACAAAAGAGTAGATTTTTTAAAAGCTTAACTTGGACAACAACCATTTTGTTGAGCGTTCTTTTCACAATTGTCATGCACCCACAAGAATATCTACCGAGTGTATTATCTCAAATTTTAGAAATGATATTTTGAAGAATTGATTTATACTTGACCGGCTAGACGGGCATAAAATCAACCACCAAAAAAGAGCTGTAACCGCCTTGTCGCATGACAAGCCGCTTACAGCTCTTTTAGTGCTACGCGCGCTTTTAAGAACTTGGTTAAATTTAACTATAACCATACATCATCTTGTGCCAGACCCGCGTTGTAGCTAGCATTGAAAACATGGATGCACATGAAGACAAAGGTGGAGAAGCGGATGGAGAGCAATGTTGGTGCAAGCATGGAGGGGAAACTGCCCCTCTTTATCGTGACGGGTTCCAGCGGATCTGGGAAAACCTTTGTCATTCCTGAATTGCGCGGCATCATGCCGGATTTCGATATCCACGATATCGATAGTTTGCGCGAAGTGGGCGTGACCGACGAGCAGACCATTCGGAACGTCTGGCTACGAGTGGCCAAGAATGCGGCCGAAAGCGGGCGAATGACCATCATTTGCGGAACGGCCATGACCTGGGATATCGAAAAATGTTTCGACTTCGCTTATTTCAAGCATGTCTATTACTTGAATTTGCACTGCGATGATCAGACGCGCGAGCAGCGATTGCGTGCACGGCATTGGCCGGAGGATATGATCGAAGACTATAAGAAGTTCGCGGCTTGGTTGGTGGAAAACGCGGATAAGGCATATTCGCCGCCTATGCCGGTCGTGGATACGACGGCTGCCCATGTGGCAGACATTGCCGCCCAAATCAAAAATTGGGTTTTACGGTACGCGTAAGAAAGGACCTGACGGAGTTGAAAATGCTCAATTCGTAAATCCGATATCACGGAGTACAAGAGGATTGCTCTGCAACATTTGCTATTGACAATTCCAGCAGCAAGGTGTTAAATTTGGCTTGGAAACCGGTTTCTCTTCGCTTCAAAGGTTGGAGTAACGCCCTGATCAGGCCTATCTCTCACCACCTGCTATCGATAAGGTGTTTTCCCGGCTCGCCTGCCTCTTTTTTTTTGCATCTTGAGCAATCGTTTGCACAATGGCATTCCTACCTTCCCCACAACTAGAATGAACTGCAGAATTTTTAGGCCGCAAGAGACGCGGAAGTATCCTGTAAGCGCTTCATTCATTAAGTCAGGAGGGACATTTATGTTACTTAAGAAATCGTTGAACGCCTTGCTGCTGTTCGCCCTGTTGTCGACGCTCCTTACGAACGGACTGCTGTATACGCCACAGACTGCCCAAGCGGCAAGCATCGGTACCATCGACGAGAACGATACGATCTATCAGATTATGGTTGACCGCTTTCATGACGGCAACCCGTCGAATAATGCAACCGGCGCGGCCATCCGTTACGGAGAGTCGTCCGAGGAAGATTTCCGCCATATGAAGGGCGGGGATTGGCAGGGCGTGATCGACAAGCTCTCTTATATCAAAAATATGGGTTACACCGCCATCTGGATTTCGCCTGTGGCCGAGCCGCAAATGACCAACCGCGTGAATAACGGAACAGGGCGCAATACGGCTTATCATGGCTATAACGTAAAGGATCCCAACAAAGCCAACCCTTATTTCGGCACTAAGGAAAAGCTGAAGGAACTTGTTGATGCCGCACATGCTCAGGGAATTAAAGTGATCATTGATGTTGTTCCCAACCATATTGGCGACTATATGCTCGGCTCCCAGGCCTATTACGATATCCCTGAGCTTCAGCCGGCCGCTCCATTCAATAATCCGGCCTGGTATCACCACAACGGAGATATTGATTGGTCCTTGACGGATGGAAGATATGATCAATGGGCGCAAAATTATCTCGAGAATCACGACCTGGCCGGTCTCGACGATCTCGACTTCGACGTCCCCGCCGCCAGACAAGCGATGTTCGATTCCATTAAAGGCTGGTTCGACTATACCGGAGCGGACGGCGCCCGCGTGGATGCCGCCAAGCTGATGCATCCGTCTGATATTGGCGCTTTGGAGGACTACATCGGCGTCAATACGTTCGGCGAGAACTTCGACGGCAATCCGGAGTTTGTGTCCCGCTGGCTGGGCAACGGCAAGGAATGGGGAATGCTCGATTTCCCTTTGTTCTTCTCGGTGCTGAACAGCTTTGCCTACGGTCAATCCTTTGACTCCAGCATCAAGAGCACATTAGCGCAGGATTCCGTTTATAACGGCAACGAAAATCATATGGTGACCTTTATCGACAACCACGACCGCAACCGCTTTCTGCAAGAGGCCGGAGGCAGCGTGGAGAAGCTGCAAAATGCGCTGAGCTTTATTTTCACCGTTCGCGGCATGCCCGTCGTGTTCCAAGGAACGGAGCAAAATAAAGGGAACGGAAATAACCAAATCATAACCGGCGGCATAGCCGATACATGGAATCGCTGGTCCATGGTGAAGCGGGACAGCAATGGCAATGTTTTGGAAAACTATTTTAACGAAAATACGAATACG
Source organism: Paenibacillus sp. LHD-117 (assembly GCF_030929555.1). Taxonomy (GTDB): domain Bacteria; phylum Bacillota; class Bacilli; order Paenibacillales; family Paenibacillaceae; genus Pristimantibacillus. The sequence goes on from NZ_JAVFVT010000060.1 coordinate 2,681, forward strand.
TACCAGCATATAGCCAAGCTGAACCAAATTCGCAAAAATTACGAAGCGTTGCGCAAAGGGAAGCAGCGGGAAATGTGGTCGGCGCAAAATCTGTATGCATTCTCCAGAAGAGTGGACAGCGGCGCCAATGCCGGGCAAGAAGTCATCTCCGTCTTCAGCAATGCTTCAAGCAGCTCTCAGACCGTAACGATTCCTCTGCGTACAGAGAGCACCTTGCCTGTAGGCACTGTTCTGGTGAATCAACTGAACCCGTCCGAATCCGTAACGGTACAGAGCGGCGGAATAACCGGCAAACAAATAACCGTCGCAGTATCGGCCAATTCGTCGAAAATCTATGCCAAAGCGCTCTCGGATACGACGGCTCCTTCTGTGCCGGCCAACGTAAGCGCTCAGGCGCAAAGCACGTCCTCTATCACGGTAAGCTGGACGGCTTCTACTGATAATATCGGCGTAACCGGCTATGAAGTCTATCGGGGAGGGACGCTGGTCGGCACGCCAGTCGGTACTTCGTTCACCGATCAAAATCTGGCGGCGAATACCTCGTACACGTATACCGTCAAAGCAGTGGATGCGGCAGGCAACCGTTCGGCGGCCAGCTCGCCTGCAACAGCCGTCACGCTTGCTCTGGATACACAAGCGCCAACCGTTCCGCAAAATGTAAGCGCGACATCGTCATCCGCGGGAACGGCTCTCGTGTCCTGGACGGCTTCGACGGACAATGTCGGGGTAACCGGCTATGAGGTATTCCGCGGAGGCACGCTCGTCGGAACGACAGCCTCCACCAGCTATACCGATAGCGGGCTCGCCGGAAGCACCAGCTACAGCTATACCATCAAGGCGTATGATGCCGCCGGCAATCGCTCCGATCCAAGCGATCCGCCTGCGACGGTCACCACGCCAGCCGGGAATAGTGTAACCATCTATTATAAGAAAGGTTTCGCAACGCCGTATATTCACTACCGGCCGGTCGGCGGCACCTGGACGACTGCGCCGGGAGTGGCGATGCCCGCCTCGGAAGCGAGCGGCTACAACAAAATTACGATCAACATCGGCTCCGCCTCCCAGCTCGAAGCTTGCTTCAACAATGGCAGCGGACAGTGGGACAGCAACAACTCCCAGAACTACTTGTTCGGCACCGGCACCTGGACCTACACGCCGACAGGCAATATCGTCGCTGGCGCCCCGGTCGTAATTCCGCCGGATACCGAGCCGCCGTCCGTACCGCAATCCGTCGCCGCAACCGCCACTGCAGCGGGTTCCGCTACCGTGACATGGACGGCATCGACGGACAATGTCGCCGTAACCGGCTACGAGGTGTTCCGCGACGGCAATCTCGTCGGAACGACCGCGGCTAACGCTGCATCGTTTGCAGATACGGGGCTGGCAAGCTCGACCGCTTACAGCTATACCGTCAAAGCCTATGATTCCGCCGGCAATCGCTCCGCGGAAAGCGCGCCCGCTTCCGTCTCGACACCGGCAGGCAATAGCGTGAAGATCTATTACAAGAATTCGGCTTTCGCCAATTCGTACATTCATTACAAGGTCGGCACATCGACGACCTGGACGACGCTCCCGGGTGCGGCCATGCAGACGGACGCCGCTTATCCCGGCTATAAGAGCATTACGATTCAGCTCGGCAGCGCAACCGGCATTACCGCCGCCTTCAACAACGGAAGCGGGCAATGGGACAACAATAACGGCAACAACTATACGATCGGCTCTGGCACCTGGACGCTTGTGAACGGCAGTCTCGTATCCGGAGTACCGCAGCCGGACAGCGTCACGTTCCGCGTCAGCGTCCCTGCATCCACCCCGGCGAACGGCCCCGTCTACTTGAGCGGATCGTTCAACGGCTGGGCGCCCGCCGATGCTGCTTACCAGATGGTCAAGGGCGCCGACGGCGTCTACACGCTGACGCTCCCCTTGACGGCCGGAACCGCGGTTCAGTACAAGGTCACGCGCGGAACATGGGCAACCGTCGAGACGAACGCCAACGGAAGCGACATTTCCAACCGGCAGCTCACCCCTTCGGGCGGCGCCCAGACGGTTCATATTACCGTCCAGCGCTGGAAGGATCAATGACCTTACAATAGGCTGTTGCGCAATCAACAGCCTGTTCTTTTAATCATTTTGACAACGCTTACAATAAGGGAGTGAAATGAATATCATGAAGCTTAAACGTCGACTGCGACATACGACGGCGTTCGTCCTCGGTCTCTTGCTGACGCTGCAATCACTGACAGCAACCGTTTCGGCTGAAATTGCGGCTTCTCATGTCTATCACAATCATATGCCCAACTTCTGGGCCTACTACGATGTAAGCCAGTACAATTCAACGCCGGAGGGCAGCCCCATCCGCTACACCTATGACGGGCAAGTGATTAACCTGAAGAACAGCCCTCCGTCCAACTATACGTATTATTTGCCGAACGGCTCTCCAATGCCCCACGACGATCTAGTATCCTATTACTCCCACCACGCCAAGACCGGCGCTTACTTAAGCTGGCCTTGGAATGTAGCGGGCTCGCTGGATAACAATCATCCGGAGGCGCAAATGCATGTGACCATGTCAGGCGCGCTCATTAACAACGTGAACAGCCTGGTTCAGACCGGAACCGTTGGCGGCTACAACAATCCGAACTGGGGACAGCCATGGAAGTCGGCCTATGACACGTTAAGAACATCGAATGGCAAGCGAACGCTGGATGCGATTCATTTTGCAGGCCATCATACGATGGGTCCTCTTGTCGGCAACGAATATTTGCTTAAGGACCTGATCTATCAGGCGACTACGCTCGCTCAACCATATTTCCTCGGCAACAGCTATACGTCATCGAAAGGCTTCTTCCCAACTGAGCTCGGCTTCTCGGAAAGAATAATCCCCGTTCTGGAGAAGCTTGGCATCCAGTGGTCGGTCATCGGCAATAACCACTTCTCCAGAACGTTGAAGGATTACCCGCTGCTTTACAGTCCGGGCGCGGATACGCTTGTATCGCCGCCCAACCGGGCGGATTTGCAAAATGTAAGCAACGTAGGTTCCTGGGTCAGCCAGCCGATGTTCAACGAGCAGCAGGTTACCCACAACAAGTTCCCATTCGCTTCGACGCCTCACTGGGTGCAATATGTAAACCCGGATACGGGCGTCGCCTCCAAGGTCGTCGGAATCCCGGTCGCCCAAGCCGAATCCTGGGAGGAAGGCTACCTGGGACAAGTGAAAGCGACCGCGCTTAAACCGTTCGAAGGCTTAGTGCCGCAGAAGCAATTTTTCGTCATTGCCCATGACGGAGACAATTCCTCCGGACGGGCGGGTTCCGAGGAAACCTGGCGCAATGCCGGCAACGTCACCTATACCGACCCTGGCGTTAAAGGGCAGGGGATTGACGAATACTTGCGCACGAATCTCCCGGCCGCGAACGATATCGTTCACGTACAGGACGGCTCGTGGATCGACACGCGGGACTCTTCCTCCGACCCAACCTGGTATCATTGGCATCTGCCTTTCGGTATTTGGAAATCGCAGTTCTCGGCATTTAACAACGCCAACCAGACCCAGCTTGCGCCGAAAAAAAATCTGTCGGGCGTTGAGGACGGCATGACCGTTTCGCTTGAAAAAGGCTACCACTATCTGGAGCGCAACTTTGCTTTGCTTCAAGCGGCATTGAACTATGCCAAGACGGCAGAGCAAATCTGGCTGGATGACAATCCGAATCATTGGCAGCCCACGACCGCCCTCGACAATCAAATTACGTATCCCGGCAATCAGTTAAATCCTTGGATGCTGTCGTATCCGGTCAAGGGCAACCCGCTTAACAACTATGCCGGAGGCGCCAATCCTGCCGAGCTGGCTTGGTACTTCTTATTGCCGGCGATGGATTCCGGATTCGGCTACTATGATGAGAATGTCGACGACAACGTGAAGCCGACCCTATCGTTTAACCAATCGCTCTACTTCTCCAAATCTTATGTGGAACAAAATCTGGTGAAGGATGAAACAGGTCCGTCCGTCTGGTGGCCGCAACGCTATCCGTACAATCCGGGAAGCGCCAATGTAAGCAAAGCGGAAGGCTGGACGCTGAACCATTTCAACAACAGCTTCGCCATCTACTCCTATGCCCACGATGTTAGCGGCATTGAGAGCATGAAGGTTAAAGTACGCGTTCATAACGCCAAAAGCGCTTCCGCAACCGACAATACGTTTAAGGTATACGATCCGGCTGCACTGCAGGCTCAAGGCGTGCCTAACATCGACGCAAGCAAGGTCGGCGAATGGACCGAATACGACATGAATGTGCGGGATTTGACTCCGGATATGAACGGGGTGGCTTGGCAGCCGTCGGGCAAAACCGTCATGGATATCGTTCCTGCACAGGAAATCGGCGATCTCTACTACACCTATCTGTCGGATTACAGAGATCAGCTGCTGGATTATTACATTGAGTCGACCGATACCAAAGGAAATGTTACGCGCAGCGATATTCAGCAGGTGTACGTAGGCGCAGGCAAATACAATCTGGTTAACGGTAAATATGTAGAGGATGTTAACGGAACGATTAATGGCACTCATCCGTTCATAACGGATCAGCCTATTATTCCGGATGTTGAGGCGCCTAGCGTGCCAAGCTCGGTCAGCGCCCAAACGGTGAACGCCTCTGCCGTTCAAGTGTCCTGGACGGCTGCGACGGACAACGTCGGCGTAACCGGCTACGAGGTATTTCGCAATGGTACGCTCGTCGGAACGACAGCCTCTACCACCTATACCGATAGAGGGCTCGCCGGAGGCACCAGCTACAGCTATACCATCAAGGCGTATGATGCCGCCGGCAATCGCTCCGATGCAAGCGATCCGCCTTCGACGGTCACCACGCCCGCAGGGAACAATGTGACGATTTACTATAAAAAAGGCTTCGCAACGCCGTATATTCACTACCGGCCGGTCGGCGGAACCTGGACGACTGCGCCGGGAGTGGCGATGCCCGCCTCGGAAGCGAGCGGCTACAACAAAATTACGATCAACATCGGCTCCGCCTCCCACCTTGAAGCTTGCTTCAACAATGGCAGCGGACAGTGGGATAGCAATAACACTCAAAACTACTTGTTCGGTACCGGCACCTGGACCTATACGCCGACAGGCAGCATCGTCCCCGGCGCTCCGGTCGTCATCCCGCCGGATACCGAGCCGCCGTCCGTGCCGCAATCGGTCACCGCAACCGCCACTGCGGCGGGTTCCGCTACCGTGACATGGACGGCATCGACGGACAATGTCGCCGTAGCCGGCTACGAGGTGTTCCGCGACGGCAATCTTGTCGGAACGACAGCGGCTAACGCTGCATCGTTTGCAGATACGGGACTGGCAAGCTCGACCGCTTATAGCTACACCGTCAAAGCCTATGATGCCGCCGGCAATCGGTCCGTGGCAAGCTCGCCAGATTCCGTCACGACACCGGCAGGCAACAGCGTGAAAATCTATTACAAGAATTCGGCTTTCGCCAATTCGTACATTCATTACAAGATAGGCACATCGACGAACTGGACGACGCCACCCGGCGCGGCTATGCAGTCTGAAGCCGCTTTTCCCGGCTATAAGAGTATAACGATTCAGCTTGGCAGCGCAACCGGCATTACCGCCGCCTTCAACAACGGAAGCGGGCAATGGGACAACAATAACGGCAACAACTATACGATCGGCTCCGGCATATGGACGCTTGCGAACGGGAACCTCGTATCCGGAGAACCGCAGCCGGACAGCGTCACGTTCCGCGTCAGCGTTCCCGCGTCTACCCCGGCGAACGGCCCCGTCTACTTGAGCGGATCGTTCAACGGCTGGGCGCCAGCCAATACCGCTTACCAGATGGTCAAGGGCGCTGACGGCGTCTACACGCTGACGCTTCCTTTACCGGCCGGAACCGCCGTTCAGTACAAGGTCACGCGCGGCACATGGGCAACCGTCGAGACGAACGCCAACGGAAGCGACATTTCCAACCGGCAGTTCACTCCTTCGGGCGGCGCCCAGACGGTTCATATTACCGTGCAGCGCTGGAAGGATCAATGACGCTATGAAACAAACAAGCACCCCTGGCCTCGGCATCTGCCGATGCGTGCAGGGGTGCTTGTTTTATATCCGCCGTGTCGTCGATTCCCGGACGATAATTTCGGGTTGAAGCAACAAGCCTTGGTGACGCAGCTCCGGTTGTTCTATACGGTCCGTAACCATCTGCCCGGCGTGGGCGCCCAGTTCAAAGGTATTAATGTACAAGCTGGTTAATGGCGGGCTAATATGGGCCGAGTAAGGTTCATCGTCAAACGTCGCGATGCCCAGACCATCGGGCACTTGCATCCCGATCTCCTTGGCCGCCTTCAACGCCCCCAATGCAACCTGGTTATTCATGCAGATGAGCGAATCGGGAGGCTCGTTCAATTCGAGCAGCCTCTTAACCTCGAGGTAGCCCAGCTTCTCATCTGCAATCCCTCTAGCTTCCCAATCCTCCCGGAGTGGAAGACCTGCTGCGCGTAGCTGCTCCGCGTAGCCTTGATACCGTTTGGAGAATAGTCTTTCTCCCTGCACTCCGCCGATAAAAGCAATCTTAGTGTACGATTGCGAGAGCAAATGCTCCGTCAGCATCCGACCGCCCGTCTCGTTGTCGAAATCTACCCATGAGACCGACGTGCCGGCATATTCACCCATGGACACATAAGGAAAAGCGAGCTGTTCCAGCTTCTCCGCATCTTCGGGAGTCAGAATCGAATTGTTCGTAATCAATCCGTCAATTCGTTTGCTCATGACAAGACGCTTCAAATAATGCCGCTCTTCCTGAGCGTCTCCGGTCTGAATGTTCACAACAGTCAAATCATAATTACGCGGGCCGATGGCGCTCTCAATGCCAACCATAATATTGTAGAAAAACGGGTTGAGATACGCTTGCTCCTGAGACATATCAATCAACAAACCAATATTGTACGTTTTCTGCTTGGCCAGCCGAGTCGCCATACTGCTGGGCGTGTAGTTCATGTCCTTCATGATCTGCCGTACCCGCGTTTTTGTTTCTGCCGAAATCTTCGGGGAATCGTTCAACACCTTCGATACGGTAGATTTGGCGACATTGGCTGCACGCGCGATATCCATAATTGTAATGTTCATGAGCGCCTTTTTTCCTCTCGTCTCTGCTTGGGGAAATCGGTTTCTTTCTCCATTAAATATAGCATATTGACGATGAAGGATGTACTGCAATCTCATGTAATCTACAAATGCGACCCGCCGCTAGCGTCGATACATTGGCCGGTGATCCAGCGGCTGTCCGGGGATGCGAGGAAGGCGGCGACGTCCGCGATGTCGGCCGGCTGGCCCCATCTGCCGAAGATCGAGTAGTCGGCGCCGAATTGGTAGCCGGCGGGATCGCCAAGCATGCCCGCGTTCATCTCTGTCGCCACGAATCCTGGCTGGATGGCGTTAACCGTGATACCGCGCTCCCCGAGCCTGTTGGCCAAGTTAAGCGTTAATGTGTTGATCGCGCCTTTGGACATGCTGTATGCGGGAATTTCCCGCAGGGAAATACGCGTAACGGCGGAGGACAGGTTGATGATGCGGCCTTCATTGCGCAAGCGCGGCAGCGCTTGTTGAATTAAGAAATACGGCGACTTCACGTTGATGCGCATCAGGTCCTCGAACGCTTCCTCCGTCGTATCTTCGATCGGGGAGAGCAAGCCCATGCCCGCGTTGTTAACCAGGATGTCGAAGTGCGCTTCACCTGTTCTAAGGTTCAATTCGGCGTCCAACGTTTCGTAGAGCGCCTGGGCGCTGTGCGGCAAGCCAAGCTCCGCATGCAGTGGGAATGCCGATCCGCCTCTGCTTTTGATCTCCCGAACGACTTCGCTTGCCGCGTCCTGCCTCTTGCCGTAATGAACGGCGACCAAAGCGCCTTCCTCCGCGAGCCGAACCGCAATGGCTCGGCCGATGCCTCTGCTTGCTCCCGTTACCAACGCTATTTTCCCTTTCAATTTACCCATTTCTCATCATCTCCTCTTCTGATCTCATTATCAGTTATAACATTGGAGAGATTTTGAAATGTTGCTGCCCTATTCGGAACATCTGGACTACTGCACGAGCAGCGAGACTGAGAGGTTCGTATGTTAGGGAGGAAGGGAGCTGGAAGAGATGAAGTATCGCAGTACAACGATTAAGAGCAAATGGGAAAAGACGCTGTGGCTGCTCGGAAGCGAGGCGGTCAGTCGTTATGTGCCTCGCACCTTGCCGTTCAACCGAAGCCATCTAGCGATCATGCTGAATCAATTCGCTGCCGTATATTTCAAGCCGACTGGCGGTTCCGGAGGCGCGAACATCATGCGAATCAAGACGTTGAAGGATGGCTACGAGCTTCAAATACACGCGCGGATAGATCGTTACCCTACGATCGACGAACTCTACGAACAGTTGATGCAACGCGCCAATGGACGTTCATTCATGCTGCAGCAAGGGATTGACCTTGCCGTATCGAACGGCAGGCCGTTCGACACTCGCGTCATGGTGCAGAAGACGAACGACGGAAGATGGCATAGCACGGCGATCTTCACGAAGATCGGCATGCCCGACAAGGTCGCGACCAATTACAATCAAGGCGGCAAGATTGGATATTTCCGGCAAACAATGTCCGAAGCGGGCTTCGATCAGGAGCGGATCAAACGGACGGAAGAGGAGCTGATGATGCTGGGCCATTCCGTCGGGCGCATATTCGACATCTATGGCAGGGGATTCAAAGAGCTGGGGCTCGATGTCGCGTTGGACCGCGAAGGCCGCGCTTGGATTCTGGAGGTCAACACGAGGCCTCAGTTTTATCCGCTCAAAGAGATGGACGACAAGAGCATGTATGTCCGGATCCTATCCTATGCGAAGCAGTACGGGAGGAGGAGCTAGCCGACTGACGCAGACTCCGGCGGAAGTTGTCCTCCCGATGATCATACCAACGTTGCTGTAGGCAACGGCCACTCGAGAAAGCCCTTTGCCTGCGGCAGGTTTTCCGCTACACGCTAGTCCGTTGCGTCTTGCAGCAGACTTCTCCCTTCCCAATCCGGGTTGCTAGGTACGCCGATTAGCTTGGCGATCGTTGGCGCAAGGTCTATGATGTTCGCATTCGGCAGCCCGGATGCTGTGGGGATGGAACGGCTCTTGATGAACAAAGGAATCGTCATGTCCTCCGGCATATCGGTGCCGTGCGTCCGGTCATGCCCGCCGTGATCCGCCGTCACGATGACGGCATATTCCGGCGGCAAAGCCGAGACGGCTCGCTCAATGCACGACCAAGAAGCGTGCACCGAATCGATATAGGCTTCGGACATCCAGCCGTGACGATGGCCGACTTCGTCGACAAGGCCCAGGTACAGGAATGTGAAGTCCGGCGATTGCGCCCGGATATAAGAAACGGCTTGCTCGGTCAGCATATAGTTTGTCTCTTCGTACGTGTAAGCCGTTCCCGAGATGAAGCAGCTATGAGCCAGCGAGCCGGGGCGGCCAAGATCTCGGAGCTGCTCCCAATTGTAGAACATGCCGCTTGTTTTGCCGTGCAGATGCAGGTGGTCGAAGAGACCCGTGATGGGACGGACTTGAGGCGTATGGACGTTGTCCAGGATGCCGTGGCGCTGTGGCGGAACGCTGTGAAACAACGACATGTGGCAAGGCAAGGTGACGCTGGGCATGACTGTCGTAGCCTCTAGCGTGTGGCCTCCGGCCGATTTCAACCGTTCGATAAAAGGATGTCCGCAACGCTCCAAGGCGTCGGGACGCATGCCGTCAACCAGAATCAGCAATACTTTTTCGTTCATGGTTATCGCTCCTCTTCAAGAATAGGAAAGATCGTATACAAGGCAAAAACAACGAAATCCAACAAAATGCAATATTTCACACAAGAAGAGCATAGGAGCTTTTTTCTTTCCCGTCAAGCTTCCATTTTAATGAAAATGGAAGCTGTTTGCCTTGCGTAAAAGAAGAGAAAGGATTTCCGGCACTGGCGCGCGAATTTTTGTAGCATGGAAGAGAATAACTGACCGTTTCTGTCAGGGATCGAAGGTTATACTTGGTTTAAGCCTGCCGATCCGATCAGGCGAAACGCCCGGCGGATTTCTCCGCCAAAGACTCCTCGGGCATCTGCTTCCGGCTGGCGACGGCTCGGCGGAGCTCGTGACCGTGCGAATTGTTGCGCAGGAGCAGGTGCTGAACGAATTGTGCCGTCATTGGCTGTTCGGCCACGCACTGGCGGAGCGGGAGCCGGAAGCCGCGGTGTTTAAGCTGGAAAGCTCGACCTTGGCGACCTTCGTGCCTTATTTTCTAATGCCTTACGGGACATCCCTCACAATCCAATCGGAGCTGCTCGTGCGTAGAATGGCGGAAGCCAGCTTGGCGATGGCCAATCATTACGGAACGATGTTAACCAACCTTGAAGGAAGAAAGGAAGATAAACATGAGTAAATACACGATGTTCGGCCAATTGACGGCACAGCCCGGGAAACGCGGCGAGCTCGCGAAGATCATGCTGGAGTCTGCAGAGACGCTTGAAGGAATGGAAGGCTGCATTTTTTATATCGTGAATGAAGCAGTCGAAGATCTCGATACGTTGTGGATCATGGAGTTATGGGAGAATCAGGAGGCGCATGCCGCTTCGTTGAAGAACGAGAAGGTGCTCGCGGTTATCCAGAGCTGCCGGCCTCTGATCGCGGGGGTCAGTGCCGTACCTGTACGCCCGATCGGCGGGAAGGGGCTATAAGAATAATCTCGACTAAAGCGATGCGAAATACATAAAAAGCATTGACAGCAAGAGGAATGACGCTTTATGATGGGGTCATACGATGAGTTTTGATTCATGATATCGGACAATGAAAGAGCATCCACTGGACCACCAGAGATTTGCTTAGAAGCGCGTGTGCGCTTTTTGGCGAGTCTCTTTTTTTATCCGCGAATCAAGGAGAAGGAGGTATAACGAAGCGTCTTAATTACCCGATAACTTTAGAAATAACGGCTTATTGCACTTATAATTCCTACTATTAAGATCGGAGATATGTGAAATGAAGAGAAGACATAAATCCCGCCGATGGATTTCGTTACTATTGGCCGCGGTACTCGCTATTCCGGTGTTCGGAGCGGCAAGCGCGAACGCCAGCGCGAATCCGGCCGTCGCCCCGGCAAGCCCCGGCAACGCTGGGTACTTCGGCGCCAAATATCCTGCTCTGGCTGGGCAAGACCATGTATTCGAGACAGTGACGTATTACGAGCTGGATTACCTGCTGCGCAACGCGACGACGGGAGCGAACGACAACTACGTCATTCTGTTCGGCGGTTCGTGGCAGCCGGAGACACAGGCGGCGATCGGCTACATAAACGAAGTGGCCAAGGAATACGGCGTAACGTCGATCAAAAACTTTGACACGAGGCTGGCGGGGCCTGATCATCCGCTAGACATAACGAAAACGAGCGAGCATTACGGAGATTTCACTCGCCGATACGTCGATTTGGGAGCACGTTATTTGACCAATCTCAACGAGCATACATCGGGTGACCTGGGAACTCTATCGGCCGAGTATGTCACAACGAACGTAAACGGCATTGATTATAACCCTCCCGGTGGAGCAGGCACCAAAACAGTGAATATCGCGGAGGCGCCTTTCTTGTTTATCTATAACAAGGGCAACGCCACGGCTCCGATCGTCGCTTCGCTTGAAGGGATTGGGGATGGAGGTATCGCCGCTTTGCAGAACAATAACGGCGCAGCCTACAAGACGGCGCTTCGCGGCGTGTTCGACACCATTTCGGATCCGGGCACCAAAAACGCGCATTTCAAAGCGCTCACCAATCAGGAATACATTCCGGGCTCGTACAATGAGTTCAGAACGGCAGCCAATCCGGTCCCTCCGGCCATATTCGACGAGACGGATCCCGCTGCGGTCATCGATTCCGTTACCTTGGACGAATTGAAGTATGTCCTCGGCCAAGAAGGTTCTTTCGCGGTGTTCATTGGGTGCGCATGGTGCGGAGACAGCCAGGGCATCGTCAAATATCTCAATCAGGTTGCCAGCGAATACGGAGTCGACAAGGTGTATAACTGGGACTTCAAATTGGATGGCGGCGTGGGCGGTTTGACGAACTACACCATACCTACCAATCCCCGTTATGCATGGGGCGACGGAAGCGGCAATTACACCGGCAACGGCTTGCATACAAGAACGAACAATGTGAAAATCACGCATGTTTTCACGGATTTCGTTAATCAATTTTTGCCGAATCTGACGACGGAAAACACGAAACAAGCGACTCCGAGCCGCATCAGCGGCACGAATCCGGTTACGAACGAAGCGGTCTCGTCAAGCAGGCTGCAGGCTCCGTTCATCTTCGTGTACGACAAACGCAACTATGACGGACAAACGTGGGAGCCGATTCTGGGGCACGTAGAGCTCATGGGCTATTGGAGAGACACTTACAACATCGCGGACGCAAAAACCTTTAAAACCAACAGCTTGCGCACGTTGTTCTCCAGGATCGAATGGAAACCATCGGCTCTAAGCGCCGTCGCTCCAACGGAAGCAGGCGGTTCGAATGGTCAAATTACGGGCATTGCGAATAAATCGCTGGAATACAGGCTGAAGGGACAACCGGCATATACGGCTGTTCCTGCCGCAGGAAACGTCATCGAGAACCTGTCTCCTGGCGTTTACGAGGTTCGATATGCCGCTAAGCCGGGCTTTGACAAAATCAATCGAACAACGTGGAACAGCGCGGATGCCACAACGATCTACGATCCAAGCGAATCCGTCGAAATTACCGTGCCGGACTTCCAAGCGGCGCCGGTCGGTCTGGATAGCGTTGCGCCAACGGAAGCGGCCGGCAACGGACAGATCGTGTCGATCGCGAACGGGGAGCAGCAAGCGCTGCCGGAAGGCTTGGAATATAAACGCGAGGATGCTCCGGACACCGCTTATGCTGCCGTAGTGAACGATGCAATCAGCGTTGAGCCCGGATTCTATTATCAAGTCCGTTACGCGGCCAAGACCGTACAGGGTGTTTATTATGCGCCAAGTACGGCAGTCACCGTCTATGTTCCGGGTTACCAGGAGCTTCTGCCTCCGGACAGAAATAAGCTTGGCGTCGTACATCCGACGACTCTAGAAAACAACGATGGGCAAATTACGGGTTTGGCCGGCGTATCGGCGGATCATCCTGAATACCAGTTGGAGTATAAAAAAGGCGACGGCGAATATGCTTGGATTCCGCAAGAGGCCATTACCGCAGGAACGTTGAGCCAATTGACTCCCGGCGTGTATGATGTCCGGTATGCGGCTTACACGGCGCCGAACGACAAGACGTTCAATCCAAGTCCTGCGGTCGCATTGACGATCAAGGGCAACGTCGCTGCTCCGACAGGCCTTGCCGGCGTAGCGCCGACTAATAGCGGACAAAGCAATGGAAAAATCACGGGAACAAATGTCGGTTTGGAATATCGTTCCGTTACGGAATCCACGTATCATCCGGTGACGGGCACGGAAATAGCAAGCCTTGCCCCGGGCAACTACCAGGTGCGTTACAAGGAAACGGACAGCTCGCTTGCTAGCGCGGCCGTTACGATTACGGTTCCGCAATACGTAGCGCCATCGCAGCCTGGAGGCAACAACGGCGGAGGTGGCGGAGGCGGCGGAGTTACCCCGACGCCGGAACTCGTCACCGAGCTGGATAACGGCGCCCGGGCAGACGTGAAAGCGGCGCTGGACGAAGCGTCCGGCACATGGCTGGCGGCCGTTCCTGATAACGTCGTGAACGCGCTCCTCGAGAAAGCCAAAAAAGCGGAGAGCGAAGGCAATGACGCTTCTCTCGAAATCCGTATCGAAGAGGCCGATGCTTCTGGCAACGTGCAAGTGACTTTGACACGCGGCGTATTTGACACGTTGGTATCAGGTTCGAAAGCAAGGTTGAAGATCGATGTCGGCTTCGGATCCGTCACGTTCGACGCGGAAGCGCTGAGCGCGATCGCCGCGAACGAAGATGAGGGCGACATTAGCTTTATCATAAGCAAATCGGAGCTGACCGAAGAAGGCAAGGAAATTCTCGGAGATCGTCCGGTATACGATCTGCTCGTGTTCGCGGGTCAATCGCAAGTCTCTTCCTTCGGCGGTTCCCTCGTGAACGTCTTCTTGCCCTACGAGCCTAAGCGAGGAGAAGATCCGAACGCGCTTATCGTCTATTATGTCAACGAAGATGGCGAGCTCCACTTGATCGAGGGCAAATACAACTCGTCTTCGAATGGCGTTTCATTCGCAACGGAGCATTTCTCGCAATATATTATCGGTTATAACAAAATCGAATTCGAAGACGTGGCTTCCTCGTCCTGGTACGCGCCGGCGGTGACGTTCCTCGCGGCAAGGGAAATCACGAGCGGCACGGACGAGACGCATTTCAGTCCGAACGCCGACATTACGCGCGGACAATTCATCGTCCTGCTGCTGAACGCGTACGGCATTGAAGCAGATGGCGAAGGCGCCGACAATTTCGCAGATGCGGGCAACGCCTATTACACGGGTTACCTGGCGGCCGCCAAACGTCTTGGCATCGCGAACGGGTACGAAGGCAACCGCTTCGCGCCGAACGAAACGATTTCGCGCCAAGAGCTCTTCACGCTGCTGTACCGGGCGTTGACGGTGCTTGAGAAGCTACCTGCAACTGCGGTGGACGCAGCTTCCTTGACCGACTTCTCCGATACGGCGGAAGTTGCCGGCTATGCGCTGGAAGCTCTGGAAGCGCTTGTGAAAGCGGGCGTGGTCTCCGGATCCGAAGGCAAGCTGAATCCGCGTGACGAGTCCACCCGGGCTCAAGTCGCGCAAGTGTTATACAATCTGTTGTCGAAGTAATCGATCGGCAACCGGCTATAGGCAGAAGGGCAGTCCTGCGGGACTGTCCATTTTGTTTGTTGCTGGAAGCCTGCCGTAGAAGAGTGAGGAGAACGGATGAGGAGATAGCGGATAGGCAGGGATGGAAGTGCTGATAGGTGCTACCGGAAGCAGATGAGTACTGATGAGTGGAGGTGAATGCCGATTGGTGATGCTAGATGCAGGTCGTGTTAAAGAACCAGTGATGGAAGGTAAGTTGGGAGTCTGGGTGGACGGCGAATTAACGGGAAAAGCTCCAACTAAGTGTGCAGGTGATGACGCTTTAGGGAAATAAGAGGATAACCTCCCTATAATTTCGATGAAACTTCGTATAAGGTTAGACAAAAAAGAGATTAAAGGGAGGTTTTCGGCTTAATGTAGGTGGAGAGGCGAGTGTGAAGCGAATTAGAGGGAAGTTTTCCAGTTCTTGCTCCTGAGGGTTTGAGAGAACGGCGGGGATTAGCCGGGAAGCAGTTCAGTAGTTGGCAGGGAGATTAGGGGTCGAGATTGTGCAGTTCGCGGAGGATGGCTGAGAAGCGGTTCAATCGCTGGAGCGGGATAGCGGGATAGGGGGATATCGCGTAGGCGAGTTGGCGGCAGCCGCAGCGTATAGCGCCGCGGCGACCGTGCGCGAGACACGGTTGCCGCTTGCCATGATGGCGGTCATGCGACCGCCGCCGAACAAACCCGGCGTTACGCCGGGTTAATGGAAAGCTCGTCATCTTCGCCGCGATTGAAGGCTTCGCGGTCGAATTCGCCTTCGGATTTGGCGACCAAGAGCGAGGTGACGGTCGTTCCCGTGGCATTGACTGTCGTACGGCCCATGTCGATAAGGGCTTCGACGCCGGCCACGATCGCGATGCCTTCCAGCGGCAAACCGAGGGCGGTCAGCACGACGGTCGTGGAAATAACCGCCGGACCCGGCACGCCGGCTACGCCGATGGACGAGATGATGCTCACGAGCACCAAAATAATGTAATCCGTAAACGTTAGCGTAATATCGAAGATCTGCGCCGTGAAGACAGCGACGATGGCCGGCCAAATGCCGCCGCAGCCGTTAAAATTGACCGATGCGCCAAGCGGCGCCACGAAGCTCGCGATTCGCGGGGACACGTGAAGGCGTTTCGTAATGACTTCCAAATTAATCGGCAGCGTCGCATAGCTGCTGCGCGTCGAGAAGGCGACGGCGATCATCGGATAGATTTTGCGGAAGAAGGTGATGGGATTCACTTTGGCGACGAGCAGCACGAGTCCACCGAACACAAGCACGAAGTGTAGGATCAACGCCGCGTATGAGGTCAGGATGATGCTGCCCAGCTCCTGAAGGGTATCCCAGCCATAACGGGACGTAATGCCCGCGATCAGCGCGAACACGCCGTAAGGAGTCAGGCGAATGACGAATTTCACGACTTGATGGAGCACTTGCGTAAGCGATTGAATCAAATCGCGCACGGGCTGGACGGCGGCTTCGTTCTTGGAGCCGACTTTAATAATCGCCACCGCGATGAAGATCGCGAAGATCAGGACTGGCACGACTTTGCCTTCCGCGGCTTCGCTGATCGGGTTGGCCGGGACGAGCTCCAGAATAACCTCCGAGAACGTCGGGATTTCGCGCGCGGCGAAGTCCGCGGGCACTTCGAGCTGAAGGCCTTGGCCTGGGTTGAATAGAAGGGCGACGACAAGGCCAAGTATCGAGGCAATGCCGGTCGTTCCCAGAAACCAGGCAAACGTTTTGAAGCCAATTTTGCGCAAATAATCGAGGCTTTTGAGCGATGCGATACTGTTTAATACTAGGACGAACACGAGCGGAATAACCAGCATTTTGATGAGATTGACATAGATGCTGCCGAACGTTGTGATGCCTTTCGTCTCTAAAGAATCTAGGTTTTGGAAAAGAATCCCTACTGCCAAGCCAATACCAAGCCCGACCAATACCCTTGAGCCGAAGCCCACCCTTTTTTTGGCCAAATAAAACAATAGCCCAAACACGAAGACGGAAACGACGAAGCTATACCAATTGGTTTCGATAGCTAAAAGCAAGTTGTTATCAATTTTGTCCACTTTCGATAAACCTCCTAAACCTATAATTTTTGTCGGAATAATGTATTCAATGTACAGACTACTTATTCGCTTGTCAATCCATATTTTTTGTTGGTTTTGTAATTCCGACAAAAGCGATTGGAAAAATAAAATAATCATTGACACAGCGCTGAAACCGTCTTAAACTAAAGCCAAATACAGGATATGGCAGCCAGAGATGTTGGGCTGCGAAGGATCATAACAATCGACTGGAAAACCAGAGATTCAACGGGAGCGCGCTAGGGCTCTTTGTTGGATCTTTCTTTTTTGTCCAAAAATGAGAGGATGGATCACAATCATGAAGAAACCAACGATCTCCAAAAAATTTACCATCACCCTAACGGCTTCGGTAGCCGCGTTCACGCTGCTAACCTATGCGGCGGTTTCCGCTAACGATTCTTTCACTACGGCTAAGCCGAACGGAGATGAAGCCGGCGTCGTTCAATCGGTTCCTCAGAACGGCACGGAAACTCCGGCTGCTGCGGCTGCGGAAGAGACACCAGCTGAAGCCGCCCCGGCGAACGAGCCCGTTGCAGAAACGGTAGAGCTTGCGGGAACGGAAGAAACGGCAGCCGAGCAAACGAATGCAGCTGTAGAAGAAGCCGTCGAAGCTGCCGCTCCTGCGGTTCAAGCGGTTAATGCCAAAGCGGATCAGGCATCGACCAATGGGAATGCGTCGTCGAAACCTAGCACGTCCAAAGCAACCGTATCCATCGCTTCATCGACGGAGTCGCAGTCGAACTCGGCATCTCCTGCCGTCAACGCGGCTCCCCAGCCGACTGCCGCGCCGAAAGCGCAGGCAGCTGCCAAAGGAGAGACAGCGGCTGCGCCGGCTGCGGAAACCGTGAAGGAAAGCAAGGCTCCCGCAGCTCCGGCCGCAACGCCAGCGCCGGAAAGCAAACCTGCCGAGCCGAAAAAGATCGTCAGCACGAACAGCTCCTCCAAGCCGGTCGCGGTGCCGAAGCAAGAAACGAAGCCGGTTGAAAGCTCTTCATCGGGATCGTCCTCCTCTTCGTCGGGATCATCGTCCTCAGCTCCATCGAGTTCGGAACCTTCTTCGGGCGGATCGGATCCTGAAGAAATTTGCTAATCCCAAAGAGGAAAGGATGAAGCGCGCATGAAGAACAAAACAAAATGGTCCAAACTCTCGTTTACGCTGGCGACCTCGATTACGGCATTCGCGCTGCTGACGTATGCAGCCGTGTCGGCAAACCAATCAAATTCGAGCACGGTTAGCGCAGCAACCGATACATCTGCCCAAGTTGCGGAGGAGGGGGTCCTCGGAACACCGGAAGCCCCGCCGACTGAGGTGACGGAAACAACCGTTGTTCCACCGGACAACGAGGTGGCGAACGCTCCTGCAGAGTCGGCAGTCGAGCAAGCCGTCGAAGCGGATACGACGGTTGCCGGTACGGAGGCGGAGGTTGTCCAAGCTGCCGAAGAACAAGAGGCGGCGACCGCGCCACTCGTTAAGGAGACCTCGGAGAAGCAACCTGCTTCTAAGGTCAAAGCGTCGAATTCAACCGTAACGGTCGCTTCGGCAGACACGCAGCCGACGGAGGAGCCGAAATCGTCATCCTCCCCTGCTAAAGCGTCGCTGCCCGAAGCTTCGGACAAGGCTGGGGCAACGAAAGCCGAGGTTAAGCCCGCGGTCGAGAGTGCAGCGCCTGAAGCTGCGGGGGCTCCGGCGGCAACGGCTGCTCCGGAAAGCAAGCCTGCGAAATCCGTCAAATTCGTAAGCGAAGGCCAATCCTCCAAGCCTGTTGCCGTTCCCAAGCAAGAAACGAGCGTTGGCTCGCAATCATCGTCTTCCTTGCCGGTTTCCTCCGGCTCGGATTCGGCTCCGGCGCCTGCCGCCGAGGACGAATATTGCGAAGAAGAATGCTAAAGGAGTACCCGCGTGAACAAACCCTTGCTGCTGGGCGGTGCCGCCCTGCTGTTATTGTTAATAGCCGGCTACTTTACGAATCAATATGGAGCGGACGGAGCCGAGGCAAAGCCGACGGTCGTGCAGACCCGGGAAGCGAATGGCGAAGAAAGGATCACGGATTTTACGCTAAATGATTTGTCAGGGAATCCGGTGTCGTTATCCGATTATGAAGGCAAAGTCGTCTACGTGAATTTCTGGGCGACGTGGTGCAAGTGGTGCAAGAAGGAAATGCCCGACATGGAGAAGATCCACCAAGCCTACAAGGACAAGGACCTCGTTATATTGGCGATCAGCGTGGGTGAGGAGCAGGGGAAGGTGGCGGATTACATTAGGGAGCACGGCTATACGTTCCAGGTTCTGACCGACCCCGAGAAGACGGTCGCCGAAGCCTACCGCGTAAGGCCGATACCGGTATCCGTTTTTCTCGATCGGGACGGCCGGATTTCGCATCAGAAGCTGGGATACATGACCGAAGACGAAATGAAAGTGCAGATCGATCCGCTTCTTGCCGCCGATGCAACCTGATTGCCTAAAAATCGCCGTTTTTTGTTCATTGCTTCCGCGACACCCGAGGAGTATGATGAGGGTCATGGCGAATCTAATCGATGCGTCATGGAATCAGACAGCAAGGAGTCCTTCATCATGCCATCGTTATCGAAGTCGCAAACCGCTTTTCTCATTACGTTCCTCGTGGTCGTGTGGGGCATCAATTGGCCCATGACCAAATTTGCTTTGAATTACATGCCGCCTGTATTGTTTTCGGGAACGAGAACGCTCATAGGGGGCCTTTTTCTGCTGGCGATCGCCATTCCGAGATGGAAGAAGCTGCATTTCCGTCGGACATGGCCGATCTACTTCATCTCGGCTTTGGTGAACGTCACGCTCTATTATGGACTGCAGACGGTTGGGCTTAATTACTTGCCTTCGGGGCTGTTCTCGGCGATCGTCTTCCTCCAGCCTGTGCTGGTCGGCCTCTTCTCGTGGATGTGGTTAGGGGAGTCTATGAACGGGATGAAGCTCGTCGGATTGCTTCTCGGCTTCGTCGGCGTCGGCGTTATCAGCAGCGGAGCAGGGGGGCTGTCGGGGCATATTTCCGCGCCCGGCGTCCTGCTCGCCCTTGGTTCGGCGCTGAGCTGGGCGCTCGGCACGATTTACGTGAAAAAGGTAAGTGCCGGCGTCGATCCGATCTGGCTCGTGACGCTTCAGCTCATCATCGGCGGCGCCTTCATGACGGCCGCTGGCAGCGGGGTGGAGAATTGGTCGGATGTGGAGTGGAACGCCGCGTTTATCGGAAGCCTCCTGTTCATCTCGGTGCTCGTGATCGCGATCGGCTGGCTGGTGTTCTACAAGCTAATGGATTCCGGCGAAGCGGGCAAAATGGCGTCTTTTACGTTTCTCATCCCGGTCGTCGCGATCTTGATCGGTACGTTGTTCCTGCATGAACCGTTCACACTGTCGCTGCTCGCCGGGCTCGGCTGCATCTTGGTCAGCATCTATTTCGTGAACAGCAAGCGCGAAAGCGCGAAAGTTGCGGCTTCGCCAGCAAGCCAGCCATGAAGGGAATCGGAAGGGGTGGAGCAAAGGGTCA
The DNA here is from genome assembly GCF_030929555.1 of Paenibacillus sp. LHD-117. Taxonomy (GTDB): domain Bacteria; phylum Bacillota; class Bacilli; order Paenibacillales; family Paenibacillaceae; genus Pristimantibacillus. The sequence goes on from NZ_JAVFVT010000060.1 coordinate 23,170, forward strand.
GACGCAGGTTAATTGCCGGCGGTTTGCGCCAGCATCAGCTCGTGAATTTTGCGGGCCGTATTGACGTTCCGCACGGTTACGCGCGCGTAGAGCTTCGTGCCGATGATTTTGTTCATGCCGCTTTTGCCCGCATGTTCCCGGTCGAACGACCATAGAATGGCGCCGGGGACGTAGATGACCCGGTCAACCTCCGGTTTGATCGTCAATTGCCCGAGCACGGATTCGTCGTTGATGTCGTCCCACAGGTAGAGGACGTCGCTTTTCATCTCCTGGTTATTCGCCCAATGCTCGGGCAGCGATGCCATGACCGTCGCGATTTCGTCCAACGTGCGGACCATCACTTTGATGGAAAGGCCGAAGTCGGCGGCGATGGCTTCCTCCAGCATGCCGGACAGCTCCTGCGCGGAGCGGACATCGTCCGTAAAGATGATATTTCCCGTGTTGATATACGTGACCACGTTCCGCAAGCCGATCCGCTCGAACGTTGCCTTCAGTTGCTTCATATCGATTTTGTTGTTGCCGCCAACGTTAATGCCCCGCAATAAAGCTACAAAAACCATCGAAATCCTCCTGCCTAACCCATCCATATGGGCGCCATGTTTATGAAAAGAGTATACTTGATGCCGGAAAGATAGACAATTCGAGCAATCGTATGGCTGCCGCGATCACCCAAATATGATAATATTTAGGTAGGGTTATGGATGAAAAATGAGAGAACGTGGGTGAGGGATTGAACTTTGTTTTCATAAAACGATTATTAATAGTGGCAGCAAGTCTTTTTATCTGGTTTATCATTCATACGACTTTCGTGATCATAGATGGGTTGAATGATGAATTAAAGCCTGTTGACGCAGCAGTAGTATTAGGAAATAAAGTAGAAGCGAATGGGCAGCCTTCCGAGCGGTTAAAAGCAAGATTGGATAAGTCCATAGAACTTTATGATAGAGGCTATTTTACTTTTATCATTGTAAGCGGCGGTATTGGCAAGGAAGGTTTCGACGAGGCAAAGGTTATGAAGGCTTATTTAATGGATCAAGGGATACCGGAAGAGAAAATTAAAGAGGATCCTAATGGGTACAACTCCTATATGACCGCCCAAAATACCAGCAAAATGATGGATGAATTAGAATTAGACTCCGTTATGGTCATTACTCAATATTTTCATGTCTCTAGAACAAAACTAGCATTTAGAAAAATCATGACTTATGCAGTTCATTCCAAGTGATGGAAACCGATTAATAGTCATAGAAATGTAAGCTATAAAACGGAAAACCCCTTGACTTTTGGAAATCACCCCAATAATCGCGAAGAATACC
>NZ_JAVFVT010000061.1 GCF_030929555.1 Paenibacillus sp. LHD-117
TGGCAAACATAAGGGGTCCAGTAGCCTGAATCAAGGGCGACCGCTTCAATAGTAGATCGGAAGTTAAATTTGCTTAGTTGGTGCTCTAGACGTTCGATGTAAACAACAGAGTCATTAACATTCCCCGGTGTCACGTGGCAGTCTGTAATGATGTTGTATTTGTGGTCGACGGTCCGATGATCGAGGTAATGAAACCCTTCTGGTTTGCCATCACGGTTTAAATAGCCACTGTCAGGATCCGTTAAACTAACTTTTATCGTTTTGGTTTCCACCTCCTTTTCTGGAGGAAAGGGCTTTTTTCCAAATTGCTCGCGATCCTCGTTTACCGCGTTTTCGAGCTCTTGGAGATATTCTTGCGGCGTATATGTGACCTCGCGTTTTTCATAGCGGCCATTGCTTGCGTTGGCCTTAATATGCGTGGAATCCGTGACCAATAAACGGCCACTCACCATACGATGCTCGATGGCTTGCTTCACGATTTGGTCGAAAATATCTTGAAAAATAGTCGTGTCATAGAATCGATGCTTTCGATTCCAACTAAAAGTCGAGTGATCTGGGGCTCTGCCTGTCAGGCCTAACCTAAGGAACCATCTAAACGAGACGGTGTCGTTGACAACGCGTTCCAGCTCACGTTCAGAACGAATGTTGTACAAATAGCCAATGAGCAGCATTTTAAAAAACACGATGGGATCTAAGGACGGGCGGCCATTGGTCTCGCTATATAGATGACGAACCTTGTCCAAAATGAAGTCAAAGTCTATGTACTTCTCTACATGTCGGAGAAAGTGATTGGGTTCCACCATATGCTCAATACAGACTAATTCATAGTCTAATTGCGGATTAGGATCATTCGTGCGAAGCATTAAAACACCGCGCTTTCTATGGAATGGTTTCTACCCTCATTATACCATATTAACGCGGTGATTTATTGAAGTTTTTGTATTTCTCAACAGCCTGATTTGTGCATCAATTTTCCCCGTTTGTCCGGGTTCGCGAACAGATTGCTGCGATCGTGCAGCAATTTCATTCGGTAGCAACCACTTTTCCCGCCATTGGCGCAAAAATGATGCATATTCGCAGGAATACTCTCGACGGAGTCGTTCAACTAGAAAATCATTTGCAGGAATGATGCTGAAGGAGCCGCTTGTTGCAGACGATAGTTCACATCCGCAGGAATACTCCCGACGGAGTTGCGCGTTAGGGGAAATGACGTACATTCGCTGGAATCTCCTAACGCAAGTTGCTCTACGAGCCCCGATGCGACGTCCCGAGGGTCGGCAAACAAAGGTATCTGTCGAGCTTCGACAAAAAAACCGCCTCTAAAGGGCGGCCCTCCATCCTATTCTTGATCGTAAGCGGATCGTACTCCGCAACCTGCAGCTACACCCGCTCCAGCAGCTCCGGCAGCGACTGCCAATGGTCTTCGATCCAGTGCATCTCTTCGACGAACCGGGCGAGCAGCCCGCGCAGTTCGCTCTCGGCGCGGATTTCCGTGCGCAGCCACCAGATCGATTCGATCAAGTAAAGCATGCGAATCGCCCGAACCAGCAGCTCGCCGGATGCCTCCGCATGCTCGCGGTATCCATCCATGAACGCCCGGACGCCCGCCAGGCGCAGCTCCCCGTCTTGCAAGGCGCCCGATAACACGGCTCGGGCGACGTCGATCTCGGGATACGCCATCGTCATCCGGTCGAAGTCGACGATGCCGGCCACGCCTTGGTCGTGCAGCAGCAGGTTATCGACCCACAAGTCCCAGTGCAGCCAGCCGGGCTTGCTCGCTTCGAACTGGCGAAAGTCCATGGCGCCCACGATCGCCCGCGATCGGCTGAGCCACGCCAACACCGTCTCGTCCTTCGCTTCGGCCGCCTTCTCCCGGTTCGTCTCCCACTCGCGCAAGTAAGCCGATTGATCCGGCTGCCATGCGGGCTTGTCCAGCGGAGGCACGGCCGCAAGCCACCGATGCATCCGCCCCGCCGCTTGGCCCAAGCCGCGCATTTGCGCATCATTCATGCTTCCCGCCGTCACCGTAACGCCGTCCACCCAATCCATCAGCGTGATATGCATGCCAGATGGCGTCTCCTGTATAAAGCTCCCCTTCCACGCCTGTACGCGCGGGCAAGGAACGCCGGCTTCGCCGAGCCCCTGCTGCAGCTCCAACGTCTGCTCGATTGCGGTCTTCCGTTCCGGCCGGGCATGGAGCTTGTACCGCTCCGGATGATAATATTTGACGAACAAAAGCCCTCCGTCGGTCTCTACCTTCCACTTGACGTTCAGCCAGCCCTTGTCGATGGGACTAGCGTCTCTGACGGTTAGGCCGAATCTCGTCTTCAGTAGTCCGGCAACCTCTTCTTCCCATCTTCTCAGCATATCCTCGCTCATGCGAACACCATGAACCCGGCAATGGTCAGGACCCACAGAAGCGGAATGAGATCGATCCATACAGCCTTTCTGAATTTGCGTTTATGGTACAGCACCCAACTGGCGATCATCGATCCCAAGAAACCGACCGGATAAAGCCATAAGAAAATAAAAATACACATGGTCCGCAGATCGCTAAGCGCCGCCGGCGAATCGAACATCATGAACGATGCCAGCGCCACGATGATCCAAACCAGTGAGAACAAACCATAACCGACTTGGCTTAAAATAAGAAATAGTCCGGCTTTCGCGTTTTTCATCGTTTAACCCCTTGTCTACATCAAAATATTGACTTCTCAATCTTACATGAGCCAGATGAAAATTTCTCGACTTGATGGAAAAAAACATCATTCACCGTTCCAACAGGAGGGTGAATGATGTCCGTCCGCAGCATGGCTGCAACTAAGGCAGCCTGAGCAGAATGGTGACCGCTTCGGCCCGCGTGGCATTATCGTTCGGAGCGAACCGGTTCTGCCCCTTGCCTAACATTAGGCCTCTCTCTTTCAGCATAGCCGCTGCGCTCTTCGCCCAGGAAGGAATGTCGTTGTCGTCCGCGAAGTCCGTCGCGCCGTCATTCCCAAGCGTCAATTCCATCGCGCGCGCGATGAGGACGGCCATCTCGGCGCGCGTAATCGCGGCATCCGGGCGGAAGGTGCCATCCTCATAGCCTTCGATGATGCCTAAGGCCGCCGCTTCGGCAATCGCTGCCTTCGCCCATTCGGGAATGGCCGTTTCATCCGCGAAACCGAGAGCTGGCAGCTCTGCTTGCCGTTTGATCGCATTCATCAGCATCACCATAAATTCCGCCCGACCGATCGTTGCGTCCGGTCTGAACGTGCCGTCGTCATACCCTTGCGCGATTCCGTTCAGCACCGCCTGGCGAATGTCCGATTCCGCCCAATGGCCGGCAATGTCGGAAAGCTTGATATCCGGACCGGCTGTCTCGCCATCCACAGCGAATACCGCGAAGGCCGCCACATCGTCCACGGACGCTTGGATTCGGTTTCCTTCCGCCTTGGAGCCCGCGACTTCCGTCCAACGCCGAGCCGCTTCCTCGTAATAGAAGATTCCCGGCCTTTGCCCGCTTTCGAGCCGCTTCGGATTGAACGCCATATCGATAACGACCGGAAGGTCGAACTTCTCCGCGAAGTTCTTCCGGATCTTATATACCGATCGGGACAGCAGCGCTTGACCCTCGGGCGCTTGAGGCTCGTTCTTTCTTTCGATAGCCAGCTCCAGCGCCCGGCGGGTTGCGCCAGCTGGAATCATCACCCTGATCTCATCGTCCAGGCTCTCCTCGCCGGATTGGCCGGCTTTCAGCATCAGCTTCCCGTCCGAAGGGTTCTGCGGCGGGAGCGTGCCGCCTCCGTCATTGCCTGTCCAGACCGGCTCCGCGCGGGTAACGTCCACAGTATACGTACGGCTCGGCTCATCCTCCGTGGCCGTAACCCTGACGGTTATCGGATTGGCGCCTACGGTGAGCGGCACCGAATAAGAGAAGACTCCGTCCGACTTCTCTCCCTCTACCCATCCGGAAGAGATGCGCACTTGCGCGGACGCCCCCGGATTCGCCAGCCGAATAGTCAGATTGATTTCGGCCGTATTGGCGCCGACCGTAGCCTGGTACGGACCTTCGAAGTCGGGTGCGAATGAGGGGCTCAGCGTTCCTTGCGAGAGCGCGATGACGGCCGCGTCTGCAATGTCGTCGGGACTGTAGACATGAACCGAGATTGAGTTCGATTCGTCCCAGCTCTGCAACACGACCATCCTGCCGTCGTCTCTAGGCAGTACTTTCTCCGGATAGGCGATCCCTTCCGAGCTCGCTTCGCCGCCTCCCCATTGCGTTAAAAACATGCCGTTCGAATCGAATTTCTGAATCCGGTTATTGTAATAATCCGCTACGTAGAGATGGCCGTCGGCGTCGAGCGAGATGCCTCTCGGTTCGATGAACGAGCCCTGATCCATGCCTCGGCCGCCCCACTGCGCGAGAAGCTCGCCGTCCGAATCGAACTTTTGGATCAACCCGGTATCTCCGAAGAGCGCGTATACGTTCCCGCTATCGTCTGCTGCGAGATTGACCTCATTGTATTCCTCCCAATCGTCGCCGATTTCGATCGCCCACTGTGCGGCGTAGACTCCGCCTTGATCGAATTTCTGAATCCGGCTGTTCTCTTCGTCTACCACGTACAGAATGCCGTCCCCGCCCAGAGCGATCGCGCCGGGATTTTGGAATTGGCCGTCGCCGGTGCCGGAGCTGCCCCATTGCGAGAGGAAGTTGCCGGACGCATCGAATTTCTGAATGCGGTTGTTGCCGCTATCGGATACGTATACGTTCCCGTCGTCGTCGATATCCACATCGCCTGGATAGATGAATCGACCCGGATCGCTTCCGTAGCCTCCCCAACCAGGCAGATGATGACCTTCCGCATCGAACTTCAACACGCTTTGGGAAGAAGAATCCGTTATGTACAAGTTTCCTTCGTCGTCCAATGCGCCGTTATCGGCGGATAAGTCGGCTTCGCCGAAACTGCCCCACTTGCTTGCATAAACGCCGTCAGCATCAAACTTTTGAATCCGATTGTTGTTGCTGTCCGCCACGTACACGTTGCCGGCAGCGTCCGTTACGATCCCCCAAGGATAACGGAACTGTCCGTCGCCGCTTCCGTCCTCTCCCCAAGCGCCAAGAAAAGCGCCGTTCGCGTCGAACTCCTGGATCCGATGGTTATTGGTGTCCGCCACGTAGACATGGCCGTCGTTCCCTACCGTGATCCCGTTCGCGTAATAAAATTGGCCGTTTCCATTGCCGGACGTCCCCCACTGCCGAATGAAATTGCCCGCAGCGCCAAATACGGAAACCCGGTGATTATGTTGATCGATCACGTATACATTGCCGGACGCATCGACATCGATCCCTTCGGGATTTTGAAACTGTCCGCTTCCGTTGCCGAGGCTACCCCACTTCGAAAGGAAAACGCCGTCAGCATCGAACTTTTGAATATTGCTTTTGCCGGAATCGAGTACATATACCGCTCCTGCGGCATCCACGGCTAGACCCGTCGGATTGAGGAAGAGGCCATCGCCGCCGCCGTAGCTTCCCCACTGGCGGAGATAGCTGCCGTTCTCATCGAACACCTGGACTCGGCTATTGGATTGGTCCAGCACGTAGACATTGCCGTCGCCGTCTACCTCGATTTCCTCCGTTTCATCAAACTGCCCGTCGCCGCTGCCGCTGTCGCCCCACATCAACAGGAATTGGCCGTTCGAATCGAATTTCTGGATGCGGTCATTGTATTGATCCGCAACATAAACGTTGCCTTCCGCATCGAGCGCGACATCCGTCGGAAGGTCGAATTTCCCTTCGGATGGCGGGGAGAAGTCGCCTGCCAAGGCGATCTCGCGATAACCGGAACCAATCTGCCTCGCATTCGCCTCGTTCCCGTTAGGAACGTATAACGTTCCAGTGAGGATGGCGATTGCCAATAACGACTTGTAAATAACGGAATGATTGTTTTTTACCATCTTCTTGTTCCTCCAATATTGCGATTGCGGACCGGATCGTGCGTCCGTCCGGCTCCGTTTTGATGTACGGGTTCATTGTATCGGGCACAACTGCTCGCCAACTGAAAAGAAAGCGCTTCATGTCAGGTTTGGTCGAAATTTATCAAAAAAAAGAGCATCTCCGCAGGCTGGTCGCCTTCGAAAGATGCTTTATGCCAAACGCGTGCCGAATTTGCTTATTGCTTATAGTGCGTGAACAACCTCTTATGCGTTATCCGAACAAGGAGGAAGGATTCGCCGACAACCGCGCGAAGTCCAGCAGAGCCGACTGCTCCGAATCATCGATCAAATCGATCACGAGCTTGCCATATTTCCGGGCTTCTTCCTCCCTGCCCGCCAGCAGCAGAAGGGCGATCATCTTCGCGTGAAGCCTCTCGTCGAGCGGCTGCAGCTGCACCAGCCGCTGCATGGGGCTAAGCGCGATCTCGTAACGAGACTGGGAGACGTATACGTCCGCCATCGCTTCCAGCAGCGTCGCGAAACCGAGCTCAAGCTCGGCTTGCCGGGGGGCTGCCCAGTCATAACCGCTGCCCGTCAGGAAACCTTCCCCGTAGAGTCCGATGGCGCGCATGAGCGGCTGCAAGGATCGGGTCTCCTCGTATTCCCGGCATGCCTGCTCATAGAGGGAGACATCGTCTTCGATGGCTTCCGGCCATCGCAGGCAGTAGCTGCCCCCGGATGTTTTCACCAGCTCGACGATGCCGCTCAGCCCGCAAGCTTCAAGGTCTTTCCGCAGTTGATAGACCGTGGTATGAAGGTTCACCTGCGTCCGCTCCACGTCCTGGCCGTACCAGAGACTATCCAGGATCTGCGCCTTGCTCAGCGTTCTTCCTCTTGCATGATGCAAGTGCGCGAGAAGCTCCCGCCCCTTGGAATTGCGGAACCGCACCTGTTCCCCATTCCCCGTCGTCACGGAGAAAGGACCGAAACTTCGTACGGCAAGCCTCGGCCGCTCCGGCGAACCGCTCTCGGCCCGGCGTCCTTGCATCCGTTTGCCGGCTCGCTTCAGCGTTCTGTCCAAATCAGCTTCCGTAATCGGCTTAAGCAAGTAATCGAGCGCCTCGACGTCGAATGCGTCTCGCGCGTACTCCTCGTATGCGGTTAAGAACGCGACGTGAATTTCCGGACTGATGTCGCGCAGCTTCCTGGCGAGCTCCACCCCGTTCAGCTCGGGCATCTCGATATCGAGCAGCACCAAGTCGACGGTTTCCGGCGACGCCAGCACATAATCAAGGAACGGCGCCGAACCAGCGAACAAGCCGGCCACTTGCACGTCCGCCATTCCCTCCAGCAGTTTCCCTACTCTTCGCAAAGCAGGCTGTTCGTCATCTACGACAATTACCCGAATCAACGCGGTCCCTCCTCAACTTTGTTTTTCATCCTTGCTTGCGGTCGGAACCCGGAGCGTTACTTTCGTGCCCGCTCCCTCCCTGCTGTCGATATCGAGCCCTTTGCCGTACAGCTGGAGCAACCGCTTATGAATGTTGCGCAAGCCGACGCCGCCCTCTCCTTCCGGTTCCTTCGCGAATAGAACCGATGAAGCCTTGGATTCGGCCATCCCGATCCCGTCGTCCTCGACGATAATGACCGTTTCCTCTCCTTCGGCTTTGACCGCGACGGCAATCGTGCCGCCTGCCGCCCGTTTCGTGACGCCGTGCCGGACGGCATTCTCGACGAGCGGCTGCAAGGTCGTCGGCGGAAGCAGACATGCCGCTTCGTCCTCCACGTCGTAAACGACGTTCAGCCTTTCGCCGAATCTCACCCGTTCGATCTGCAGGTAGGCCTCCGTCAGCTCCAGCTCCTTGCGCAGCGGCACGAGCTTTTGTTTGTTGCGGAAGTCGAAGCTGCCCCGCAAGTAGCGGCTAAGATGGATCAGCAAATTTTGAGACGTCTGCGGTTCGTCCAGCGACAACGAGATAATCGTGTTAAGCGCGTTATACAGAAAATGGGGTTTGATCTGCGCTTGCAGGAATGCCATCTCCGAACGGACCGCATCCTCTGCGGAGCGTCTCATCTCCAGCAAGGTACGCGCCCTCGCCCGCAGTTCATGCGGGTGGAAGGGCTTCGGCAAGAAGTCGTTCGCCCCCGCTTCGAAACCATACATGAGATCTTCCGGATCGTTCCTTACCGTCGTTAACAATACCGGAAGCTCGGACAACGCGAATGTCTCCCTGATGCGGCGGCAGGTTTCGTAACCGGATAGTCCCGGCATCATGACGTCCAGGATGACGAGACGAATCCGCCCGCCGCTCTTCTCCAGCAGCCCCAGTGCTTCCGGTCCGTTCTCCGCGGTCAGCACCTCGTAGGGTTCATCCGCCAGCAACGTTTGCAGCACCTTGAGGTTCACCGGATCGTCGTCGACGGCAAGAATGGCCTCTGCGGAATGGCGATCGTTCTCGCTCGATCGCGGCTCCCTCCCCGCGTATTCCGCGGAGCGAACGGGCAAGCGCGACACACCCGATAACGCCGGCGCGCGTGCCGCTTCGCGATGTGCAGCGGGTGCCGCGGCTTCGGTTGCGCCCGCATGCAATCGCGGGCTACCGCCGGTCTCGGAATCACGGAAGGATACCTCGGTTGCCGCGGATTTCGCGCTTCTGTCCGCGATGGGGAGGGTGAAGGCGAAGACGGAGCCTTCGCCGACGCTGGACGTGACCGATATGCGGCCTCCGTGCAGCTCGACCAGCCGCTTCGCGATGCCAAGCCCGAGCCCGGCTCCTCCGTATTCCTTGGCAACGGATGTGCCCACCTGCTCGAAGGAGCGGAAGATCGTCTCCAGCTTATCCTCCGGAATGCCGATTCCGGAATCGGCGACTGCGATGTGAAGCATCCCGCCGTCCGCCCATCCGGATACGACCACTTCGCCTTCCTGCGTAAATTTAATAGCGTTGCCGATCAGATTGTATACGATCTGCAGAAGACGGTTCTCGTCCGCGAACGCGCTGGGAAGCGAATTTGGCCATTCGAGCCTGAGCCGAACGGGCTTTTGCCCGATGTAGTGGCGGAATACTTCCTCCTGGGCGGACACCGCCGCGCGAACGTCGACAGCTCTCCTCGACAAGCGGATACCGTTGTTTTTCAGCAAGGACAGATCCAAAATATCGTTGATTAAATTGGACATCCTGCGGGCGACCGACACGACAACCTCCAGCTGCTCCCGCTGGACGGCGTTGATCGCTCCCGATCTGCCTTCCGACAACGCTTGGGACAAATTCAAAATGCCGTGAAGCGGCGTCTTGAGCTCATGCGAGGTGTTGGCCAAAAATTCGTCCTTCATGCGGTCCATCGCGATCAGCTCGTCCGACATCGTCCCGATCGTCCGGTAAGCGTTCGTGAATCGTCTGGCCAGCTCAAGCGCCTCGATAAATACCAGCAGGATGAACCCGTAAGGAACGAGCTGCATGTCGGTCCAGATGACCAGGCCGTTGCTGTACAAAATATCATGCGCCGCCGCCGCGACGAATACGAGCCAGCCCGTCAGCTGCAGCAGCACTCCCGCCCGTCCCCGCCATAACGCCAGCGCGAAGCCGAAGAGAATGGAGGCGAGCGCGAATAACGAGAGCGCTTTGAAATACCCGATCAAGCTGGTGTACGTCTCGGCCGGGAGCAGGAGCACCGTCCCGATGAACCCTGCGCCGATCCAGGCAAGCAGCTTCATCAGCCTTCCGCCGAACTCTTTGGGGTACAGCTCTCTCACGAACCATATGGCCATCGTAACCCCGCCGTAATAAGTCAAATACTCCAGCAAAATAATCATTCGAATGGGAACGTCCGGAAACATCTCGACCAGGTACATGCCGCCGACCGCCCATTGCCGGATCGCGCCGAGCAGACAGCAAATGCCGAAGTATAACGTCGAACGTTCCGAACGGCGAAGGAGGAACACGGCGATTTGATACAAGCCGAGCAAGGCGCATCCTCCGAATACGGCCATATCCACGAAGGAGCTTTGTTTCTCCCGGCTCAGCATGTCCCGCTCCGTTCCGAGCGTCATGCTGTACCAGATGCCTCCTTCGGGGTAAATCACGTTGGCGACTTGGATCGTCAGATCGAACGTCCCGGACGGAGGAGAGAAGATAACGGTCTGCGGCTTGTACACGGAACGCGTCTCCGCCTTATCCGACGCGACGGTTCCGGCACGGGCAATCTCTTGACCGTCCACAAAGATCCGGTACGCCGGAGAGATGGCGGGAATATGCAAGCCGAGGGAACCCTGTACGTCTGCGGCCTTCACCTGAAGCTGGTATGTCGCGTAGCCGCGGCCCGGCAGGCCGTAGGCCGTCCATTCCCCCGGCACTTTCGCCAGCATGCCGTCTTTGGCATCGGCCAACCCGCTCCCCGCCTTCCCGAGCCGTTCCCAGAACAAGGTCCACTCGCCGTTCAGCCGAATCGTTCCATCCCGCTCCAGGCTCCATTGCCTCAAATCCAGCACACCGTTTTTGGCCTTCGGTTCGGCCTCGCCGATCGCCACCCCGAAGAGAGGAAACGCGATCGAGGCCATTAGCGCAAGAAGAATCGCGACCAATGCCGCCAGCCTGACAGGCCGATTCTGTAACATCGTAAATTTCACCTTCCAAGTTGCAAGTCCGATTCTCAGCCTATCTCTATCTATCTCTACCCTATCATACCAAACAGCGTTCCCGTATCATTCATGCGATTACTCGAAGAAACCAAAAAACGGAAACACCCATAGCAGCGGAATCGCCCCAATCCATGCGGCTTTCACAAAGCGACGTTTGTGATAGAGTATCCAGCTGACGATAGGCGCGCCAATCGAAGCCGCCGGGAACAGATACATCATGATCATGGACAGCATCTGGATCGTATTCATATCATCGGCCTGCTCCATCATCAACATCGTCATAAGCACGAAAATTGCCCAAAATATTGTGCCGATCACATACAAGAATTGAGTGGCGAGCAAGAAGAGCGCTGTTTTGGCATTTTTCATAAAATCATTGCACCTCGATTAAGTTAGGATGTTCGTTCTCGCAACATGGATGGATATTTAGCGGAACCGGCCGCAATACGCGGCAAAAGCCGGAAAGCTGGTCGAATACATATGGACGGTGCCGTATGCCGTATCTCTTGTCTCTATTTTATCGGCGATCTTGCTATAAAGTTTATTCGTATACCGATTCCCGGCAAGCGCCGGAATCCTCACTTCCTCGACGCCGTCGCTCGACGCGTCGATCTGCTCGGCCAGCACCTGCAAGCCGCGGATAAACGTGCGGGTGCTCCGATGTCGCTCCACGAAATAACAATTCCCGAGCACCGCGATATCTTTGCGGTCGAACTTCCGTTCCTCTAGCCCGAGCACGAAACTTCCAATTCCGATCATCTCATCCGGCCAGTCCATTAAGATGGCTCCTCTGCCGTGCCGGATATAATGTTTGACGTCGAGAAGCGCGCTGCTCACTGTATAACCAGGAATAATATCACGTCTATTTGTTATGTAAAATTCCGTAAAACGACTCCAGTCCGCGTTATTTTCGCATATTTTAATCTTCATCTAATCACCTCCTGCATTATTTTTAAAGTAATTTGTTTTATGTATTGCATATTTTAAAATAATAGATTATATTTCTATTAAATACATATTAAGGAGGTTATCGATATGGCAGCTCCGGCATGCAACGCGCCTATGGCATCAACGGTCGAAAGAGACCCCGCACAAGTGTAAGATCATGTTCCAAGGTGAAACGGCTATTGCCGTCCTTTGGCGGCGCAACGCTTTTCATTCCGAGAATTAATAATTGAGCGGGATGGCCGGCAGCCATGCCGGCTTTTTCCCGTTTCAGGCGGAATCAAGCCTAAGCATGCGGTCGAATGCGACCGTATAGAAGTCTAGCTTCCCGCAGGGCGGTTCCGTCGTTTTGGCCAATTCCGCGCTTTGGCCGAACTTCAGCCTATTCTCTTCCGTAGACGGCGCGAAAAACACGATCTCGCTCACCTCCCCCGGCAGCTCAAGCAGCTTTCGGGTTAACAGGCGAACGGCGGGCAATAGCGCCGCTCCTCTTCTCCGTCCTCCTTCCACAAACAGTAGATGAACCTCAATTCGGCTTCGATCCTTATAGCCGTCCTCCAATGTGCCTACGGTATGCGCCAGGACACCTGAGATGCCACCACCCGGTCCCCTGCCAATCAGCAGACCGTTGTCTTCGATACAATACACCAAAGAATTCATGACGGTGCACCAGTTATACAGCAGCCCGAGTTCGGCGCTATGCCGGCAAATGAATAAAGCCGCCTCTTCCCGCTCCTCTTCCGTCACGGCAATCGTCCAAGTTAACATGCGGTTCTCTCCTTAAGTTCGTAAAATGATTTAGGCCATAATGGTTTCCCGCGATTCGGCGGCGAGATCCCGCTCCTCCCGCTGCAGCTCCCACATGCGCCGGTAGAGCCCCCGTCTTGCCATCAGCGTCTCGTGCGTTCCCGTCTCCGCCACGCGGCCATGCTCCAGTACGATAATGCGGTCTGCGCTCGAGGCGGTGACCAATCGATGCGTAACGGATATAACGGCGCTGCTCCGCGCATGCTCCCGGATCGTGGATTGAACGGCCTGTTCGGTCTCGGCATCCAAAGCCGACGTCGCTTCGTCCAGAAGCAAAACGGCCGGCTGCCGGATCAGCGCCCTGGCGAGCGCGATTCGCTGCTTCTGTCCGCCGGAGAGATTCCCGCCTTGTTCGTGAACCGCCGTATCGTACCCGTCCCGAAATCCGGCGATCGTATCATGAATGCCCGCCGCCCGCGCCGCTTCCTCGATCTCCGATTCATCCGCATCCGGCTTGCCGATGCGGATATTGTCCCTGATCGTGCCGCTGAACAGCAACGAATCCTGAAACACGACGCCGATCTGCCGCAGCAGCGACGACTCGTCGCAATCTCGGATATCCATGCCGTCGAACAGAACCCGGCCGCTTGAGGGCTCCTCGAACCGAAGCAGCAACTGCAGGATCGTGCTTTTGCCGGAGCCGCTGGCGCCGACGATGGCGGTATACCCTTTTGCCGGTATGGCGAGGTCGAGGTTTTGAAGTACGGGTTCGCCGGGGGCATAGCCGAACGTAACGCCGCTCAGCGTCAGCTCCCGGCAGATCGGCGCAAGCTCCCGCGAGCCGCGTGGAGTCACATCCGGCTCCGTGTCCATGACCTCCTGCAGCCTCCGGAAGCTTGTTTGGGAAGCAAGGAGATACGGAATGATCGCGGCAAGGCCGAACAAGGACTGACCAACCATGATAAAGATCGAATTATAGGCGATAAAGGAGCCGATCGAGATTCGGTCCGCGAACGTCAGATAACCGCCGTAGCTGAGCACGACCGCCCCCAGAAGCGATACCGCGAGCAGCGGAAGCCGCTGAAGATTCGCATGGATGAAGCTTCTTCTCACGCCGATGGCTAGCATGGCGCGCAGGTTATCCTCCATCCTCTCTCTCATGGTCGCTCTCAAATCAAATCCCCTAATGACGTTATGAAGCTTCATATTTTCGTCGATGGCCCCGTTGAAGCGTCCTAGCCGCTCCGAGTAAGCGACATTGAGGCGCAGCGAACGCGATTTCAGCAGCCGGTAAGGTAGAACCAGCAGCACGGAACCGATGATCGCGACGAGCGTCAGCCTCCATTCGATGCCGAACAGAATCGCAAGGCCGGCAACGACGCTGAACGCCGACACGAAACCGGCCGAGACCGTCTGCATGACGGCGTTATGAATGTTCGGAATATCATCCGTGTACCGGGCTAACAGATCCCCGACCGGGAACCGTTGGTACAAGCGGCTCGTCCCCTTCTGGATATGCCGGAATAACCGCATTCGGTAATCGAATACCAATCGGCTGCCAAGCTTCGCTTTTGCGTAATCGCCTGTGAGGCCGAACGCAACATTCAGCAAACCGAGCAAGAGCAGCGTGCCGACGATAACCGCGAGCACCGAGGCATCCTTCGGCATCAGCGCTTTGTCGATCAAATATTTGTAGCTGAGCGCGGACAAGTAATGGAACGACAACTCGAACAGTCCCCCTGCCGCAATGCCCGCGAACAGGAGCGGTGCCGAACGCATATATGAAGCAATGACCTTAAACAGCATCGACTCGTCTCCTTTGGCATCAGAGGTTGTTCAAAAAGCCCAATTTTGATCACGAAGTATCTCACGAAGCTTATTCGACATCGAATCTTGAATTCAGCCGGAACAAGCGTATGCTTTCGAAGTATGTTTCCTCCGGAAACATTGCAGGTGCTCACGTAGCCTCCAGCTACGCTCCGCTCCTCATTTCCTAGCTTTATTCAACCTTCTACAGCGTTTTTGAAAAAAACGCAGCATCGGAAGCATAGACTATTGTGCTGAAAACCGGACTTTTTGAACACGAACTTACAGGAACTTCCGGCAAGGACTTATTTCATGGATCGAAATCTCCTCCATAATACCCATACCTACTGATGATGAACTGAAAAGAAAGCGCTTCATGTCAGGTTTTACAAAAAAATTTGACGGATGATTGTATTTCAACGCGCTCCAAAAGAAAAAAAAGGCACGGCCCTGCGCTCGTCGATGACGTTCGCAAGGCCGTGCCTTTTATTAAATCACTTCAAGCTGCTCCCTATGAGGAAGCGCCGGATGCGCTTGATGCGGCTCCGTCTGGTACCAATAGGCGACCGACGAGATGTCGTCCTGCAGCGGCAAGTATTTGCCGCCCGAGCGCCAGCCGAGCGCCTGAACGGTCACCCGGAAATCCGTTTCGAACCGGATCGGGTCCATGACATGCCAACGGTACATGCCGAAGCGCTGATTCGCGCGGTATAACCCGTCCGACTTGATGTGCTGGTGCATCCCGAGGAACGGCGTCGAATAGGTGACGTATTTGCCATCCATGTCCCAGTTCCAAGCGCCTCCGAAATAATCCTCCAGCCCGGTTCCGCAGATCGTCGGGAAATCCTTGTCCCCGTCCATGTAACATTTGACCTCGCCTTCGCCCCACCAATTGTTGCTGTTCACTTGCCAGGCTAGATAGGTGCCGACGTAATGACCTTTTCCTTTGATTCCATCTACAATTGTGTGAACGTCCATGTAAGGAAGCGGATTGCTGCGCCGCCACTGCGCGTGGAAGTAGGCCATGTCATCCGGCACATCGGTCAATGTGTAATTGATTTGATAGTAGAGCACTTTGCGCGCCGTACCCACGTTCTCCATCGTAAACTTCGCTTTCTTCCGGAAAGGCATCTCCCAGTAGCTATTGAAGCCGTTCGCGGGATTGACGGAGATCGGCATGGAATTGACCAGGCTTCTCTCGCACCAGCCGTTGCAGAAGAAATCGCCGACAGGCACGCGAACGGACGGTTCCGCTTCGTCGTCCCAGTAGATGTTCAGGATCAAATGCCGCCAGGATTCTACGGGGCAAGTCAGCCAAACATGTTGAACGACGCCCGGTCCGTCGATCTCGGCCATTGTAAACGTAGTGCCCGGTTCAATTTGGACGCAGGGCGATATTTTCCATCCTTGACCGAGCGTCCCGGAAGGAGCCAGTCCCTCCCCTTCTGTCGCCATGCCTCCCTTGCCCTTCTCCCCCGTAAAATTCTCTGGCGATACCGAACGCGTCACCGCGTTCGAAAGCCTCGCCAGATTGCCGAGCCCCATTCCGATGCCGTTGAATCCATTAGCCATTGCGCATAACCTCCGCGTCTATTGGTTTGTTCGCCGATAAGTAAGCGATTTCAACTATCACTTCGCCATTATAACGGGGATCGGCGACACAAGGATTTAGCAATTGTATGGTTTCTTTTGGCGTTTATAATAGGAGTATATTGATAGATTCCTTCGGGCATGGGAGTTGGACATATGGACATCGCAGCGGTTCGGTCGCTGTCGCCATACGTGCGCGTGGCCTTGGACCACTGGCTTCAGCCGGGGACGGTGATCGCGGAACGTATGTTATGGGATTACGAATTGTTATTCGTGAAGCATGGAACGCTGGAGGTTGAGATCGAGCAAACAAGGCATGTCGCGTCCGCCGGCGACGTACTGCTTTTCAAACCCCGGCAGAGCCACGTCATTCGCGTGAGCGAACATTCGAACGTGCATCAGCCGCATGTCCACTTCGATCTGATCGAGCTTGCGGATAGCGAAGAGGTGCCCGTCTCCTTCAAGCACGAGAGAGAGATGAGCGCCGAGGAGGCGCGGTGGTTTCGAGACGATCTGCTGTCGGGACCGGATCTCCGGCTGCCCAACCTGATTCGCCTGCGATCGGTCCATCCGTTCGAGGAGATTTTGTTCCGCATCATTCGAGAGTACGAAATGAGATTGCCGTTTTATCGAATTCGCTTGAAAAGCTTAATGCTGGAGCTGCTCGTATGCCTTCTGCGCGACGCGCATTTACCTCTACCGGCCGATGTTGGCGGCGCGGACCCCGTTCCGCTGGAGGATATTCAGCTCTTTCTGAGCGAGAACGCGAGCCGCGAGCTCACCCTGGACGAGCTGGCCGATCAATTCCACCTGAACAAACATTATCTGATCCGCCGGTTCAAATCGGCTTACGGGATTACGCCGATCCAATACCATCAACAAATGAGACTTGAACGTGCGCGAAGCCTGCTGAAGCATTCGAGACTGTCTATTCAGGACATCTCCGATGCGCTCGGCTATCCGAGCATCCACGCGTTCAGCCGCGCATTCAAGAACAAGGAGGGGCGCAGCCCAACCTCTTATCGGAACGCCGCGATTGGACAGCAATAGAAAAAAAGCGGATAACCCAAAAGGTTACCCGCTTTATACGCCTACTGCTTCACGATGTTGGTTGGTAAGTTGCCGTTTTTTTGCGGAGTCTAACAAGGACATGTACCTTTTTCATCTTTTGTTCTCGGGAACCAAAAAAAGACGACGCGTAAGCATCGCCTTAGGCTTCGGCAGAGCATGATGCGAGATGATCTAGCCCACCTTGTCCACCATACCCTCGTTACTAATTTATGGCATTCATATTTAATGTGCTTGGACGTCCATCTATATCCATTAGCCAGTATGCAGATGCCGAATTCGAATTCGGGTTTCCTTATGAAAGAAATCCCGGGAAATCGGCAAGCTCGGATGCTTACATTACGAACAAGATGACGGCCAGCACGCCGATCACGATGATCGGCATCGCTTGTTTAAACGAATCCTTCGCGCGCAAATGAACCATGACTCCGCCGACTGCCGTAATCGCGATGGCCAACGCCCCCGCGGCCGTCCAGCTCGGCTCCCAATAGCCGACAATCAGCGCCGCTGCGCTTGCGAATTCAACGATTCCCGTGACGATGCGGAACCATTGCGGCAATCCCCATTGTTTGAATCCTTCAACATGCATCTTGGCGCCCGCGATTTTTCCGAGACCCGCCATCAAAAAAGCCAAAGCCAATACCGTTTGCAGCACAATCGCGACAATGTCCACTTTCATTCTCCTCATCCGACAAATTTATGTGCCTAACAAAAGCACAATTAACTTAAAATAAAAGCGCAATGTATAATTGCAACTGTTATAGGCACATTATATGACAAAGAATTCGAATTGCATAGCCCCATTTTTTGAAAACAGGCTACGCCCTGAAAAAGTCGACGCGGTCCATGACTTGCGCAATGGTAAAGTTCCGCAAATAGTCAATCGTTCGTTTCTCGGCTTCGACCAGAATCTTCTCCAATTGGGCGTCCAGAAGGTCCCCGGCCGCGCCGCAGCCGCTTTCTCCTTCGCCTTCTTCCGACTCGCCGCACGGAACGAGATTAACCGCTTCGTAGATGTCCCCGAGCGTAATCCGATCCGCAGGCTTGCGCAGCGAATATCCGCCTTCCCGGCCGCCCTTGGATTCCACGATGCCCGCCTGGGCCAACACCTGAAGCACCCTGCGCATGAACGTGGCATGCGAATCCACTTGACCGGCGATCATGGCGCTGCTCAGCATGCCGCCGCTTTTGGCTAACCAGACGATGGCATGGACGGCGATTTTGAAACGTGGAGGACCGATGTTCACGCCGCGATTGGCTGTACTCATATTGCTCCCTCCTTCAAAATCCAACACAACTAATGTTACTTTTATTAGCACATTATAGGTTGAAGCGGCTTGTTATGCAAGCCGCATTTCGGTCCTCCCAAGGCTTGCCCGATGCTACGTTAACGGTAAAATATACTCCTCGAATTCTTCGCGGCTCACGCATGGATTATCTTATTCCGTACAAAAGACCGCCAGCTCCTTGGCAATCAAAGCCGCATTCAGTTTTTTCGTATGGCCGAGCCCCTTCTTGCTACAGAGCCGCGCGCGAGGCAGCACACGCGCCAACGCCTGGGCGCCATGGCGCAGCGAGACCGGACTTTCGGCGCCTTCGAGCACCAGCGTCGGCGTCTGCACCGAGTTCCATGCTGAGGCTGGCAGCGGCTTCCCTGCATTATAACCATGCAGCAATGCCGCGTCATAAGGCAGGGTGTGCGCAACGGCCATCAAGTTGGACCAAACGCCTGGCATCAGCCGCATGATGCCGACGACGAAGGAAGGCGCGCCCATCCCTTTCGTCATAAAATATTTAACCGCATCCGCCCTGCGATTGGCCGCTACAAGCCCGGATACGTGCCGGAGGAAATCACCCGGCGGCACATATCCGGCATCGTCGACGACGAACGGAGGCTCATGCAGCACAAGCTTCTTCATTGCGACTCCGCTCGCAGCCGCCTGCAGGGCAAGCACCGCCCCGGATGATAAGCCGTAGACGTATGCCGTTCCGCCTGCTTCCTCGATCATCGCCTGAAGATCTTCGATCTCACGCTCTACCTCATAAGCCGGAGCGTCTCCGCTATCCCCGCGGCCGCGGCGGTCGTAGTTGTATACGGTATACTGCGTTGACAATAGCTTGGCTAGCTGCACCTGCCCCGGAAACTTGCGGTAGCTGAACGCTCCCGCCACCAGGATAAGCGCTGGGCCTTGCCCTGTTTTGTCATACGCGATCTTCGTGCCGTCCTTCGAAATAACCGTTTGCATGCGAAAACTCTCCTTTTATCATGCTAGAATCGTTGCTTCTATATTTAACGACGAATGGCGAACGACAATATCGACAATAACCGTCGAGAAACCCTCGACGGTTATTGTTGCGTTCTAACTATTGTGGCATCATGTCCGCAATGAGTTACAATGTAGGAAAAGAAGGAGGGTTCCGATGACTATTCAACCATTCCTGCCGTTCAGCGTCGCCATGATTACGCCATTCAGCCAAGAAGACGAGGTGGATGCCAACGCCATTCATCGGCTGGTGCGCTATTACGCGGAACATGAAGTTCCGGCGCTGCTAGTCTGCGGCTCCACCGGCCAACAGCATTCGCTGACCGTGGACGAAAGAATCCTTCTCTACCGGACCGTCAAAGACGCCGCGCCGGAACACATGCCGCTGTATGCCGGCGTCGCTGCGATACGTACGCGGGACGCGATCAGGCTTGCCGAGCAGGCCCAGCTGGCCGGATACGCGGGCATCATGCTCGGGTTCCCGCCCTATGTCCGCCCCAGCCAACGGGAAGCCGCGTTATATGCGGAAGCGGTTTGCTCGGCAACGTCGCTGCCGATCATGCTCTACAACAATCCCGTCCGAACGGGCTTCAACCTGGAAACGGATACGTTATTTCAACTCGTTAATCAATTTCCGCAAATCAATGCGCTTAAGGAAACCGGCAGCCCCGAGCATGTGCGGCGCGTCAAAACTCGCTTGGGTTCAAGCTTCCAAGTATTATCCGGCTACGATCTTACGATCGCGGAATATTCCGCTATGGGCTATGACGGTCTGACGAGCGTGGCCGGCAATCTGTTTCCGCGCGAGATGATGCGGATAACGGAGCTATTGCGCGCAGGAAACACGGAACATGCTAATCGGGAACTTGCACAAATTCACACAAGCTTGGAGACGCTCGGCGCCAT
The DNA here is from genome assembly GCF_030929555.1 of Paenibacillus sp. LHD-117. Taxonomy (GTDB): domain Bacteria; phylum Bacillota; class Bacilli; order Paenibacillales; family Paenibacillaceae; genus Pristimantibacillus. Next base: position 19,882 of record NZ_JAVFVT010000061.1, read on the forward strand.
CGGTTGGATCAGGGTCATCCAACATGTCTTCGCCAAACAAGGGATGACCTCCGGCCATGTTCGCGATCCCCTGACCCCTTTAACCGCGGAGGAACAAGCTGTTCTCACACAGATCATTCCGATACCGTAACGGTCGTATGCACCTCGCCGTCGTAGCGGCTATCCACCACTACTTCTTGCGACAGAGAGAAGTTGCAAATCGCGGATATCACATAGGTCCCAGGCGGAAGCAGCAGCTCCTTCTCCGAATAGAAGGTTTTCCAGAACGCGGCGTCCGGGTCCTCCGAACCATAACCCCCGCTCTTCACGAACGGGAACTCCATGGCCTCGCCGCGGGTCATCTCCATCGGAACCAAATCATCCGTGCTTGCGCCTTCCATGTCGAACCCTTTGCCGTCCGTCAACGTGAACACAACCTTGGCGCTGCTAGACCCCCAAACCGTAAAAGACTCCTCTTCCCCGATATAGGTGAGCGACGCGGAATAGACGATCGGTTCTCCCGCCTTATAATCCGTCTTGTCGATGTTCAGCTTCATTTCGAACCTGTCGTCTTTGTACACAAGCTTCGGCTCGGCCATCTTCTCCGCCACGGAAGGATGCATCGTCGCGGAAGGCTGCCCGGACGGCGTTTCCTTGCCCGTTCCGCATGCGCTAAGCAGCGCTATGAGCACCGGCACGAGCAACGTTAGCTTCAAGAAACGTTTCATGAGGATCACCTCTGCCTTTCATAGTCGTTTCAATTATAGACGGCCTGAACCTGAAAATGTTCCTGCTTGCGGAAAGCAAGGTTTGTGTAAATGAGAGTATTGGATGAGGATGCGAGAAGCCAAGCCGCCTTCTACGCGGAATCGTTCGGAGGACAAATCATGTCCGTCAGCACGCACGGGGAATTGATGGGCACAGGCAGCGAGCTGAAGGATAAAGTCATGCACTTATGCGTCGTGGTAGCGGGCGGTCATGCCATCTTCATGGCGGACGCCATCGAACCGGTTACCCAAGGAACCGACATCTCCCTCGCCTTGGAATACGATTCCGAGCCGGAAGCAAGCGCTGCGTTCGCCAAGATCGCGGTCGGCGGACGGGTCAAATATCCGATCGAGATGCAGCCCTTCGGCGTCTATTACGGTGAATTAACGGACAAATTCGGCATTTCGTGGATGATTACGGCTGCTCCGAAGGCGGCGGAGTAAAGTACACTCGGGAGCTGTAGGTACGTTTCGCGTACCTACAGCGGATGCATCGGCGACTGCGGGGGCTGTAGGTACGTTTCGCGGACCTACAGCAAGCGGATTGGCACCTGCGTGGGCTGTAGATACGTTTCGCGGACCTACAGCAAGCGCATCAGCGCCTGCGGGAGCTGTAGGTTCGTTTCGCGGACCTACAGCGGATGCATCGGCGCCTGCGGGGGCTGTAGGTACGTTTCGCGGACCTACAGCAAGCGGATTGGCACCTGCGGGGGCTGTAGGTTCGTTTTGCGGACCTACAGCAAGCGCATCAGCGCCTGCGGGAGCTGTAGGTTCGTTTCGCGGACCTACTGCGGGCGCATCGGCGTCTGTTTTTGTCATTCGAAATTTGCTCACCTTGTTACGCGTATATACTGCCTTACTTGCCACTCGAACCCATGATTCAATTGAAAAGTAGATAACTCTATCTCGAGATCGAGTTCCTTTCTAGGCTCATCCTGGAATCTCTCGAGTCCTTCAGCCCAGCAAGCATACAACTCTGCCTCTTCGCCAATCGCCAAATTACTATGCAAATAATCGAATAACACCGTTAGACATTTGTAACTATTCCGGTATAAATCGGGTTGAGATGTTCTCATCTCGTCATTCAGCGTAAATGAGCCTCCTTCAGGGTTCACTTGGTACACGTTCGGATACCGGAATACGCGCGATGCGTCTTGCCCGGGAATCAGATCGGTTACGTATAAACCCGCCGCATCTTCCTCCGTTTCGTAAACCTCCATGAACCTCTCCCCTTGCGGATACTTCTTCAGCAGCGTTCGCATAAAGGGTTGCTCTGCGGCCGCTGGGTTTACGTTAGCTACGTAATCTTGCAGCGTCATGACAGTTCCATTCTTGCCGAAGGAACCCATAGGAAGCTCGCGATTCGCGGCTATATAATAAAATAAGGACATTGGTTGTCTCTTAACTCCTCTATTGCTCTGTAATATAAAAAGGCCGCCGATTTGGATATACCCCCGTCAAGTAGACAGATGAAAAAAGCTATGCTGCCAGCGCGTGCCGATATTCAATCGGTGCGCGTTGTTTAAGTTTAGCTTGAAACCGTTGATAGTTATAAAAATAAA
>NZ_JAVFVT010000062.1 GCF_030929555.1 Paenibacillus sp. LHD-117
TAGCGCCCGAGCAGTACCGTGTTGCCGCGGCGACTGGTGAAGTGGAGCCTTTAATCGTGAAAGTCTGAGCAATTTTAAGCAATACTGAGGAGCACGTGCGTTAAGTGTCCTAGACTCAAGAATTCAGGGGTTGAACCGAAACTATATGTTTAAGGGATTATTTATATTTTTATATCACACTTACAGAAGTGTTCAATCATCCAAGGAAGGGGTTGACAGAAAATGTCGAATAAATATAAGGTTGAAGTGTTAAAGTAATTGCGGATTAAGGAAGCGAGGTTGTGTGATGGCTAGAATATTTGGAACAGTTTTAAGCATAGGGGATTTCTTTAAAACAGAGACAGCAATGATTAAGATTGATCTTGGAGATGAAGAGAAAAAGGTTTTTACGCTTTCAGAAAGAAGGAAATATATAATCCCTGATTACCAAAGAGAAATACGATGGAAGAAAGAAAACGTAATTGAATTGATTTCTGATATTAATGTAGGTGTCAAGTTTCTTGGGAATATAATTCTAAACAGACGAACTCCACTTGAATACGAGGTTATTGATGGTCAGCAAAGAATTACTACGCTAACAATGGTTATACAATATATTAAAAGTAAGTTCCATGAAGAGCTAGACATTTTTCAGACATGTGAGCTGGAAATGGCGAACTTCGATAAGTTTGGAATACTGAGGGACAATAATTTTAACTTACGCGATTTGGGGGAGGATGATAATACACTTATCGAGACCTCGGATGTATTCAATCAACGCGATCGCTATATCGAATTATGGAATGTGTTTGATCAAATTCATGCCTTGCAAACTGCTCGTAATTGCAGAACCATTTTATCAAATATTAGGGGGAGCCAGATTAATTTAATCGTTAACACAAATGATACAGATAATTCTAGTAGCATTAATTATTTTATGGATGTCAACCTTAAAGGCGTAAAGTTAGATACTGAAGATATATTTAAGGGATATCTTTTTAGTCTAGACTCTGGGAAAAACATAAGAGATGAATGGAAGATATTTAAAATTGGCTCATTTAAATTGAATAAATTAACGGACTACCCAACGACAAAACTACTTGAACATTATTTATATTGTGATCTGTATAAAAATTCGAAATATACAGATATTCATTTTAAAGAGGATTTTACAATTAATGAAGTCGACTTTAATGGTGAAAAACACTATGCTGGGGAGCATTTAATTAAAGTAATTGAAAACAAAAATTACATGTTACTTAGTTTAAGAAATATAAACAAATTTATAGACATTATCCTGGATATTCTTAAAAATGAGTCACCCAGTCAGGATTTTAAGAATCTCTTTAAAAATTTAGAGCAAGTAGAGGTAACTATAATTCATAATTTTATTAAAAAAATAATGCGAGATAAAAACGTTGTACCTAGAATACTGATAATGAAATACGTAATAGAGATACTATTTGATCAAACAGATAAATCTAAGAAAGATTACAGGAAGATCTACGGTATGTATTTACTGGCTGTTTTGTTTACAGTTTTCGAAGGTGAGAAGGACATAAAAAAGGTTTTAGGAGTTGTCAAAGATAGAGATTGGTACACTAAAGCTGTCGAACATTCACAAAGTTATTTTTCACGTAGTAAAATATCTAAATCTAGAATTACTGCACAATATAAGCTCGTAAGTTCTGACGATGCTGATAATCATATGTTTCGATGTAAGTCCTTAGCAACTATTTATAATTTTTTTGAAATTAAGAACAACTTCGTAAAAATAGTAAACGGAAAAACCGAAGATCTAAAAACCTATATTTCTGACAGCAATAAATTCAGTACTGAACATTTTATTATCAATGAGAGTGGAGGATTTACCACAACTGGCGATACTACCTCCTACAAGTATCCTTCGGATATAAAGAAGAAATATACAAATTCAATTTTTAATTTTATTTTTATTAGTAAAGAACTAAATCAAAGTCTAGGTAATAATATTATGTTTGAGAAAATACGATTGTTAAATCAAATTGAAGCAGCTAATCCTGGGGTAATTGAATGTGAATTTTCCGAAATGATAATTGATAAATGTAAGAAAAAGTTTACCAAGCCGTTCAAGAGTAAGATTGGAGCGATGGAAGCTCTGGAATCATATTATGCAGATATGTTTATAGAAGAATTTAACTCATACGCACAAGATGTTATAAAAACTATCGGAGAGAAACTACATGGGAAATTAAATGATGCGGACGAATCATTACCTGATCAAGCGGTCTAGTTAAATTATGTTTTCAATAGATAATTAGTTTTATTGCTTGTTGACGAACATCGTCAACAATGCAACAAAACTAAAACAAACAGAACAATATGCCATTGATAAAACCCTTGTAAATCAAGGGCTTTATTCAACTAATATGATCATTTAACGACCGCATGTTCTCGCATACAGATATGGGTTAGTTGGATCAATTTATTATGCTCAGAAAGTTAATGTAGGAAACAGAAGAACGAATCCATCAGCTTCGTCTGGCGGCTAAAGGAAAAGCTGCCTCCGGCGATGGTACCGGTGGCCAAGAGGGCAATCGTATAGCAACATGCAAGAGATTGAAGGATGACCACCAATCCCATGGCGGTCATCCTTTTCTTTATATTTACTGGTCAGTAAAAAGTTCTCAAGTCTAAGAAGCCAACGAATCGGCAATATCAGCCGAAGTTTGCTTCGAGCGGATTATTTTCGTTATGGATAAATGCCGGTTTTGAGCAAACATGCGAAAAATAAACTGGCGTTAATAATCGGCAACCGTGGCCTCCGATGCAACGGCATGAGAAGGTGTTCGCAGATAACGAAAGAATAAAGCAGGGATACGACCGGAATCGTAAAGCGATTAGTTGCAGGAGCCCTATGGCGATGCATTGGCACATGACGAATCCTTCTATCGCCTGAAGGGTCAAGCCAATCCGATGTTGATCTTGTTCGTCTTTCACTTGTTCCAGCGGATGGGCTTCTCCCTTTTTCAAGTACCGATTCAGCTTCGGCATGGAATTTGCTCCAGAAGCGGTAACTAAAGGCACCGATCACTTGTTTCATTTCCCGAAACGTACACTCGATCCTGAAGCGGTAGCTGTATATGTGAATGATGTCCGTCGCAGCCAGTGTCGGATCGGTACTCACAAGAATGGAGCAGTGCCCCTTGCACACGACCAGCACGAAGCGGAGTTCCTGATAGAGCCCCTGACCCCAGAGCAGATCAAGACACAGGAACTGAACAGTCTCTTCTTTACCGTACAAGACAACCGTGGCGGTTTGGAAATCAGCAGCGCGAGAGGTTAAACAGTCCTTCAACTTGACCTCGTTGCCTTTTTTCGGAGACCGGCCTCGTCCAGGCTTCTTGGCGGCGGGACGAACGTAAGCAACGGCGTTAGCCTTGGCCTAGCACGACTCGATCCTGTACAACCAGCAGCGGGGTCGTCCGGCGGACCACGTGGAGCCAAGTCAGACGTAACGATTCGAGTGACCAAGCGGACGAACGAAAAATGTGAAGCATGGTCTCGTAGCAGCGGCTGTTCAAGGCAAGATCCCGAAAGACAGTCGTCACGCCGAGATGGTCGGAACGCAGCATGAAACCGACGATGATCACGACAAACCACTCGAACGTGGCTTGTCTGGCGAAGTAAGTACGAAATGAGAGTAAGAGGTCGTTCATATATTTGAGCATCGGTATGGTCAATCGCTCTCGAGCGGTCGTCCTCGCCTTCCTCAGTTTGATCATAAGCATGTATGCTCCCGCCAGCATCGCGATGTTGCCTGTGAGAAAAAACGCGATTCCGAAAGGAATGTTCGTTTCGAACAGGAATGCCTACGAGTAATGAAACGCTCCGATCAATAATAGGCCGATCTTGATACCTCCTCCGACACACCGCCGATGATCTTGTCCATAGCCCCTAAACAGCTAAGCGTTTAAACCCCTTTTCTTCACACGATATTCGCAAAATACCGGCAAAAACTTGGTAAGAACTTCAAAAACGGAGTGTACCATTCGAAGGTAAGGTTTTCTTTGCGAAATGATGGAGGTGCCGTTATGAGGCGAAGTAGGTTTAACGTTTGTGTGGTGTGGTTGGTTTTCGTATCATTTTTGCTTCAGTCCTTTACTCCAGCGATGGCGGCTTCGGAGAAGCCCCCAGAAGTACTACCGTCGTGGGCGCAGAATGAAATCAAAGAGATGGTAAACGCCGGAATTATTAAAGGTTACGAAGACGGCACATTCCGGCCGAACAAGTCCGTTATGACGGAACAATTTGTATTTATGGCCGAGCGGATCGTTTCGCTGACAACTGACATATCGCTTTCGGATGAACAAAAACGGGGTATTCAAAATATGCTCCTGGGTTCTTTGCCGCAGGATGCGGCTAAACCGAAGGGGATGTTAAGCCGCGCAGCGTCTGCAACGATTCTTGCTTTCGTCATGCAAGAGAAGGATGCCAGCAAGACAACGGAATTTCGCGATAGGGAAACGATCCCGGACTGGGCGCAACATGCCGTTGCATCCGTGACTGCGACCGGAATCATGAAGGGATACCCCGATGGTCTGTTCCGTGGAGATAAACAAATTTCACGCGCAGAGGCAGCGGTGATTTTGTATCGGTTTTGGAAAAGAATCGAAAACAAAGGGTTGCAGCTGGTCTACGTGAAAGCCGTGGACGATAGCGGCCGAAAGCTGAACGGAGCTAACCTGATCATCCACGAAAATACGAAAAAATCCGTGTTGGCCCGGGGGAAGACGGGAGATAACGGCGACTTTATCGTATTATTGCCTGAGGCTGCTTATGAAATAAACGTGCTGAAGGGCGACTTGCTCGGGAATTTGTCCGTTGACACGAAGAAAGAAAACAATTTCATAGAATTAATAGCCAAGAAAGCCGCCATCATCCAGGGGAAGGTTAACGACATTAACGGAGCACCCAAGGCTGGGGCGGTTCTTGCGGTGACAACGAATCCGACCTTTTTTGCCGTAACCGATAAGAATGGTCATTACACTCTGCATGTTTTACCTGAAAGAGACTACGCTTTAAAAATAGTAGACGACCCTGAAATCATTCGCGTAACGAACGGAGCAGGTGATCTGTGGGGGTCGTTCGTAGGGAACGCTGTACCGGCAAGTCTCCGCTTATTGGATCAATCAAACCCAAAAACAGAAAAATGCAAGTGCAACGTATATGACTTTACTGGAACGATCAAGTCCCCGTCCGGGGGAAGCGCGCTTACTTTGCAGACCTTGTCATTAGCAGATCCCCGTATTCCAGGCCCAAGCAATGGCGGAGGCGGAAACGGGCCTGGCACTGGAGGGCCTGGAGGCGGAGGACCAGGTACCGGCGGCCCGGGAGGGGGAAGCGGTAATCCCGATCGGACTCCGCCTGCCGTTCCAACCGGCATTGTGGCAACCGCAGGGAATGCATCGGTAACCCTACAATGGTCGCCTGTCGCCGATAACGATTTGGAAGCCTATAAGGTGTACACCTCGCTGGACGGGGGAGCCTCATGGGACGTGGGCAGCAACGCAGGGAAAGGAACAACCTACACGGTAAATGGATTGACGAACGCAACTACGTATACCTTCTCTGTGTCCGCCATCGATAAGAGTGGCAACGAATCGGCGAAGTCGCGGACTGTCGATGCAACCCCAATCGCGCCGGTGGCGAGCAAACTTTCCTCGTATGCTCCGACCCGGTTGACGGGAGTTGCAAGCAGCGAGAAGGTCGATTTACAGTGGGCAGCTGTAAGCAATAACGATCTGAAGGGCTATAACGTATATGTATCGGTAGACAATGGCGCTACTTGGGGACCTGCGAAGGATGCGGGCGCAGCGACTTCCTTTGCCGTAGAAGGACTTGAGAATGACCAAGCGTACATGTTCTCGGTCTCCTCGTATGATTTGGACGACAACGAGTCGATTAAATCAGCTGCCTTCAGCGCAGTGCCTTACGACCAAAAAACGCCTCCCAGCCGACCGGCTAAGCCAACTGCCGAAGCGGGGGATTCCCAGGCGAAGCTAATCTGGACGGCTGTACCGGACGCAGGTACGGCCGGGTACTACGTCTACTTGTCGACCGATTATGGTAACTCATGGTTCGAGAAGAAGGATGCAGGGAACCACACCTCATATACCTATACCGATCTTCAGAACGGGGTTGAATACACGGCAAGCGTCATCGCCTACGATCGTAAAGGAAGGCAATCCGGCAGATCCGACGCGGTGCAGTTTGTACCGCGGGATGCAGAAGCGCCTGCTCCTCCAAGTCAGGTTTCAATAGACAAAGTGGGCAATTCTGTCATCGGTATTACGTGGACTCCATCCATCGATAATGATCTAGAGATGTACCGGCTTTATATCTCTGCCGACGGCGGAACCACATGGGACAATATAGATGCGCGTTTGGAAACCTCGTATTATTTTGGAGAGTTAACCAATGGAACCGACTATCTATTCACCGTTGCTGCGGTGGACACAAGCGGCAACGAATCGGAACGGGCGACGCCTGTGTCGGGAACTCCACTGGAAGGAGCCGCGCCTTTCATCAGTGGGGTGGAAGCGTTAAATGAAAAAGTGTTATTGTGGTGGCCAGGGATTCGGGGAGCAACAGGGTACAAAGTTTACATGACGGAGGATCGCGGGACGACATGGAACGACGTGACGCTTCAGCCGGCTTGGCCCACCCACGAACAGTCCGGTCTCATGAATGGCAAGACGTACGGCTTTGCGATCAGTTATGTCGATGACTCTGGAATCGAGTCCGACAAATCGAATACGATTTATGCCATGCCCAAACCGTTGACTACGCCTTCAGGCTTGACTGGAACATCGGTAGACGGCAGCGTGCTGCTCCAATGGACGGCGAGCTCGGATGCTTACTCTTACATGATAGAGGTATCCGAGGATGACGGGCAAACCTGGACCACGCACTATCTGGACCACGATATCTTTGTGGACAGCGGCGCCAAGTATCAGCTTAGGGCGCTTCCTGCAGGGAAGACTTATACTTTCGCGGTGAAAGCTCAAGATGTCCTCGGCGGAGAGTCGGCGCGATCAGGCACGGTTAAGGTTGAAGTCGCTGCTCCAAGCGACCATATAGCTCCGGAAATCCCTTACGGGCTTATGGCTTTATCGAATGACACCGCGGTCACGCTGCAGTGGGAAGAGTTGTTCGAGCCTGACTTAGCCGGATACAGGTTATACATCTCTCATGACGGTGTAGCTTGGGGGGCAGCAAAGGAAATTCCGAAGGTGTCTAAGTACTCCGTAACGGGACTTTCTAACGGGGCAAGTTATTTCTTCGCATTATCATCAATAGACAACAGCGGCAACGAATCGGAGAAGGCGGTTGTCATTTCAGGCATCCCCGTTCCGCCGGAGCTGCCTCCAAGTCCGCTTGATGTCGCTTCCGAGGTATCGTTAACCGGGGAAACGGCGTTTCATGATCGATTCGCCTTTATCTACAGCGGGGAAAGCCCGTTGCAAACCGGAGTACAGCCCGGGACGATCGAGGAGAACCGGCCCTCCGTTCTAAGGGGGACGGTGTTCAATAAGGATGGGCAGCCGCTGGATGGCGTACAGATTACGGTGCTGAATCATCCGGAGTTCGGTCAGACGCTGACGCGGACGGATGGAACGTTCGACATGGTGGTTAACGGCGGAACGAATTGGACCATTGAGTATCGGAAGGCGGGATTCCTTCCCGTTCAGCGGAAGGTGGAAGCGTACTGGGAAGACTTCAGCACGATGCCGGATGTGGTCATGCTAGGTTTGGATACTCAGGTGACAGAAATCGATTTGATTAATGATGCAAACATTCAAGTAGCGCAAGGAACGCCTGTTACCGATGAAGAAGGGACCAGACAGGCGACGTTGCTGTTCGAGCCTGGTACGGAAGCAACGATGACTTTGCCTAACGGAAATCGAGTGCCTCTTGCGACAATGAACGTTCGCGCTACGGAGTATACGGTCGGCGAGAACGGCATGAATCAAATGCCGGGCGAGCTGCCATCTTTCGTCGCGTACACGTATGCCGTCGAGCTGTCTGTCGACGAAGCGATTGCGGCAGGCGCAACCGGAGTAGAGTTTAATAAGCCGGTACATTTTTATGTGGATAATTTCATTGAATATGAGGTTGGGGAGGGCATTCCGGCCGCTTACTACGATCTTCAGACGGGCAAATGGGTGGGAATGGATAACGGGGTCGTCATTCAGATCGTTTCTATTCTGGAAGGCATTGCTCAGATCGATACCGATGGCGACGGCAACCCCGATACGGAAGAACAGCTTGCAGCTTTTGGGTTTACACTGGAAGAGCGAATAAAGCTTGGGCAATTATATGAGGCTGGAAAAACCTTATGGCGCACGCCGCTCGACCATTTCACGCCGGCTGATTTGAATAAGCCGATTGCTTTGCCTGACGATGTGCAGATGCCGGATGAGAATGTAGAAGAAAACGTAAGCAACAATCGAAAAAAATTTCAACGGCAACAATCGTTGGATAAGGATTCATGTAAAAAATCGGGATCCATCATCGGCTGCCAAGAACAGAGTTTAGGGCAAGCGGTTCCGATCGTGGGCACTGACTTATCGCTGCATTATTACAGCCGCCTTTCTGAAGGCTACGAATTTAAGCGCAAAATCGACATTCCGGTCACAGGTGACGAAATCCCTGCTTCGTTGCTTGGAATCGATGTTGAGATCACCATCGCAGGACGGCACTTCAAGGAATATTTCGAGCCGGGGGAAAATATTTCTTACGAATTTGTATGGGATGGGAAGGATGCTTACGGGCGGACCGTGAATACATCCCAGCCTTATCTCGTTAAGATTGGATTCCGTTATCCTATACTGTATCAGTCTCAAGATTATTCAAGCTTCGATTCTCTATGGGCTAGGCTTCCCGCAACTCGGGAGAAAGGGGGGATTGATCGAAAGCAAGGTTATGCAAGTGTCTATAGTACCCATCGCGGTGTGCTGGATGCTGTCGCCAATCCTTTCGAAGAGCTTGGCATTGCCGGCTGGAGTCTCAGCGCGCATCATGCGTACAACCACTCTGGACAGACGCTTTACCAAGGCGACGGATCGGTGAAACGATACGAGGATACGCTTGTCATGGAGAATGTCAACTATAGAGGAGTAGACGGGGAATTCCAATTGGGCTCTGAATACGAGTTAAGAGGCGCAACGCATGGCCCGGGCGGTGAGACGTACTTATCTTTTATGAACAAAACGTCCGACTCTAGTTATCATGCGGAAATATTCAAATTAAATGAAGACGGCTCCCTTGAGCGACTGTACACAAGCAATTGGGCAATGGAGCATGTGCCCGAGCCGAATTTTGACGAAGAAGGCAAAGTATATTTCGCGGCAAGCAACGGGTATATATACAGCAAGGATTTGAGCGAAGCCTATGAGTTTCCGTATGCTGTTGATCATGTCGCCGGAAAAGTGAACGCTTATAACGACCAGTATGAACCGATTCCAAACGGTACGCTTGCTATGGAAGCGGATTTGGAAACTCCCAATCACTTAGAGCTTGGAAATGACGGAACAAAATATTTTATTGATATGCATGCATTATACAAGATAGAAGGGGACCAAACCGTTACGACAATGGGGATCCGGCTGCCCAAGCGCTTAGATCGCTTCGGCTTGGATGAAGGGCCTGCCGTTCCGGCTACGATTGGAACGATTGACGAAATTGATAGGGGCCCTGACGGCAATCTTTATATGCTCGATTCTAATAATCTGAACACGAGAATAGGCACCTACACCCGCATTCGGATGTTGAAGCCGGACGGTACGGTTGTAAATGTAGCGGGGACAGTAACGGAAGGGCCGAAACAGATTTGGGACGGCATTCGAGCGGAAGACGCAAGGTTCCGTGCCCATGCCATGGCTGTTGATTCCAAGGGTTATGTGTACTTCTATGAGGTCGACCAGCAATTATTGTACCGGGTTACCCCTACCGGCATTATCGAGCAATATGCGGATTATATCATCGAACAAATCAAGGATGAGATTAAAGCGGTGGATGGAGAATTGCCTTGGCACGACGATGAACCATACATCGATATGGATGGAGACGGTAAATTCGGTAAAGTAAGTATGGTTGTGAAGTCAGTTAGCTCTTCGGGCGAGCTTCTGTTAGAAGTTAGTAACTGGGCCCTTCCGGACCACGACAGATGGCAATTATACCGGATCAGGCCGGAGCATACCTTCGGGTTTCCTGCAAGCGACGGCTTGTTGTTCCACGAGTTCGACACCGAAACGGGTCATCATCTGTCTAGTCGTCATTCGATTACGGGAGCAATGATTCATAAGTTTGGTTACGACGCAGAGGGGCGCTTATCCACGATTACGGATACGAATGGCAATGTGACCGTTGTAGAGAGGGATTCTGAGGGAAAACCTACGGCAATCATTGCGCCGGGAGGACAGCGCACCGTGTTAACAGTTAACGATAGCGGTCTTGTTGAGATCGTCAACCCGGCAGGGGAATCCTATGCCGCGGAATACGATGACAAGGGGCTGCTTATGAAATTTACCGACCCCATGGGATACTCCAAGCAGTATGCCTATGATGCGGAGGGGCTGCTCATTCGGGCAACGACGCCGAACGGCGGCGAGAAGACGCTTGAGCGGGAAGTAAGCGCGAACGGCTTTGAGGTGCGCTTCACGGATGAAAAAGGACTAACGACCCGCTACGAGACAAGAAGGTCTGCTTCCGGAGTAGAAGTGATTACGACGGAGCCTTCCGGTGCCCAGACACAATTGCGGACAACATCGTCGCGCACGACCGAAACCGTCTATGAAGATGGTACGAAGTTATCCGTTCGCACCACGCCCGACCCGCGTTGGAGAGATGTCCTTCCGATGATTGCGGAGACGCAGGTGACCGGAGCGGATGGGCAAACATCAACCTATTCGGAAGCCTATACGGTTGATTTGGCGAATCCGAACGATCCGCTTAGCGTTAACCACTACTCGGCTACTTTTACAACCGACGGCGTCTCTCATTCCGTCACGTACGATGCTGGGGCGAGAACGTACACGGAAACAAGCGCAGACGGGCAAATAGCCAAGACGACAGTGCTCGATTCAGCGGGCAGAGTAATCAGAGAAGAATATCCTGGTGTTGAGCCGCTCCATCACACGTACGATAACAAAGGACGGTTGTCGGAGAAGCGTCAAGGTGAGCATGTGTTAACCTACACGTATGATGAACGAAACCGGCTCATTCGCGTGGAGGATGAGAAGGGCAATGCGACGGGGTATACGTATGACGAAGCGGACCGCGTGGTGTCCATTACCATTCCGGGCGGATCGACGTATTTGAAATCTTATGACAAGAACGGAAATCTGGTTGCCGTTACGATGCCGGATGGCACCACGTACCAACAGCAATACGACGTTAACAATTTGCTAATCGGATTCCAGCCGGAAGGCTCCGCGAACAGCTTGCAAATCGAGCGTAATGTGGACGGAAGCTTGAAGGAAACGACACTGGCCAGCGGGCGCAAAGTGACGTACGGTACGGATGAAGCGGGGCGACTCAGTGAGCTGTCGGATTCCAGCATATCCCGTTTGTTCACGTACCAAGGCAATACCGACCAAGTGGCTAAGGTCGAGAGTACCGCCGCTTTGACGGGAGCTAAGCAATCGATTGATTTTACGTATACCGGTTCTAACGTTGAGTCGGCAGTCTGGTCTGGAAAAGCGAACGGCGTGTTCAGCTATCAATACGATCATTTAGGCAGGCTGATTGACATTCAAGCCACAGTTACATCAAAGGTTAATGGACCTACGTCATATGAGATAGAGCTTGATTGGGATGAGAACCATGACCTTTCGTCATGGGGTCCGTTCCAGTATAAGCACGATAATCCGTCTCGTTTGACAAGCGAGGTTACGGACGGGACTTTCACCATCACGCCTAGCTATGATGAGTTTGGAAGGATTGCCGGGCAATCCTATTCGCTGAAAGGCTCCGAGGTTTATCGTGTCGAGTATATGTACAACGACCGCAATCTTATCGAAAGCAAGACGGTTGTCAGCGCCGAAGGAACATCGGTTACGAAGTATGAGTACGACACGAATGCGCAATTAACCAAAGTGACCACAACAGGTCCAGACGGGGAAATAATCCAAGCCGAAACCTATTCCTACGACTCGAACCGAAATCGAGTAAGTCGTGATGCTACGGATCGCGGTGTGGAAACGAGCGTGTACGGAAGCTACGATCGGCTTCAAATGGTGGGCGAGGTGCCTTATTCGTATGACGAAGACGGCAATGTGACCGGAAGAGGCGAGGATACGTTCGTGTACGGAGAACGCGGCGAACTGCTTTCGGCAACGGTTGAACAAACCAGCTATACCTACACGTACGACGCGCTTGGAAGACGGGTTGCACGCGAGAGCAGTCATGGGGAAAGTACCGTTTACCTGTACGGCAATCCGCTTGATCCCCTGCAGCTCAGCGCGGTTGTCGATCCGGATGGGGCGGTTACAACCTACTACTATGATGAAGCGGGCGTCTTGATTGCGCTGGAGCAGGGTGATCAAAGGTATTATGTTGTATCCGACAGCGTAAACACACCGCTTATGATCGTCGTTGAATCAGGGAACATCGTAAAGACGCTGAAGTACGACAGCTACGGCGTTCTCCTTGCCGATTCCAATCCCGCCTTTGAACTTGCCATTGGCTACGCAGGCGGTTTGGCCGATGCGGCCACGGGGCTGATCCGATTCGGGAAGCGGGATTACGACGCAAACGCGGGAAGATGGACGTCTCCCGATCCGCTGTACTTCGATGCGCAGCAGGCCAATCTGTACGGTTATGTCAATAATAATCCAATCATGCTGAGAGACCCATGCGGTCTGTTCTGTGTCGGCGGAAGCGCCTATGGCGGCGTCGGCGGAGGAGTGAAGGTGTGCTTATCGGACGAGGGCTTCTCCGTGTGCGGCGAACTGGGGCTTGGAGCCGGAGCCGGGGTTGAGGTTTCCCCATTCGAGGATCTATCGAAAAATGAGATCGGGCTGGAGGTAGCAGGAAAGGCGCAAATTGGACCTATTACTTTTAAGGCTGGCGTTGAGATGAAGGACCGGTTATTGGATGGAGGCTGCGCATCAGCGAAACTAACCGGTAAAATCTCTGCAGCCGGAGCAACGATTGATCTGGTAGATCCTACGAAAAGCACAATAAAGGCTGATCCTCGTGAGATTATGAAAGATCTTACCAAAACCGGGTTTAAAGCAGAAGCGGCAGCAAAGGTTAAGTCATGCGGTCAATATCGCTGGTGAACAAAGTAAGCGGCGATCGCTTCTCGGTATTCCATCGGGGAGCGGTCGCCGAGTTTTTTCTCCGATGGAGCCCGAGAGTGATTCCTCGCCTAGCCTTTCTTCGCAAGATATTCGCAAAATACCTTTAAAAACTTGGTTAGAATTTCAAAAACGAAGTGTACCATTCGAAGGGCAATTGAAATTTCAATGAAAGAGTCGAGGTGAAGGTAAATTGAATGGATGGATGAGGAGGAGGCCAATAGCGGTTGTTTTGATTGCGGCTTTATTATTGTCATTATGGCCTCCCGGCAGTTCTGTGTTCGGCAGTGATGTATTGGCATCACCGGATCTTGTCTTCCCATTGGTTGACGATCAGACAACCGACGGAGGGATGATGACGGTTAATCAGCCTCTAGGCGAAATTCAGACGATGGATCCTGATAGCAAGGCGCTGGAAAGCGACATGGTCGATCCGCCGACCAACGGCAGTTGGATTTCTCCCGCCCACAATGAGATCGTGCTCTACTGGAGCGGATTGACCGGCGCAGGCTTAGCCTACGAAATCTATCGCAACGGAGAGCTTGCCGGAAGCTCGGAGACGCTGGAATTCCATGATCGAAGCGTGCCGGAGCATAGCAAAAATGTATATGAGGTTTATGCGGTAGACGACAACGGAGGAAGATCGGAGCCGCTCGTTATCTATGCCGGGACGCCTTGGGAAGAGGAGCAGCTTCTTAGTAAGAACGCTTCGGGCGTTCTCGGCGACGGCTATGTACAAAAGGATCAGGTTGCAGTCAGCGGTAACGGGAATATCGCGGCCTTCGCTTCTACGTCCACGAATTTGGTGGAAGGTGCCGGAGACGCGGACCAAGGAACGCTGTATGTGCGAGACCTTGCTGCGGGTACGATAGAAGCCCCGCTTGCTCAGACGGGTTACCCCTCGGTTTCTAATATTAGGCAGATATCCATCAACAACGATGGCAGCTTTATGGCATTTACCGCCATTTCGCCATCAAATGAGCGGGACATTTATCTCCTGAATCGGAAGTCAAATCCCAATGTCCTGGTCAATGTGACCGAAGGAAACGGTTCCAGCTGGAATCCTACCATCAGCAGTGACGCAGGTCGTGTGCTCTTCCGATCCTTTGCTACGAACCTTGACGCAGAAGGAATTGATCTACAGACGAAACTTTATTTGTACGAGAGTGGGGTTAACGAAATTCAACATTTGCCGGTTCCAACGGATGCTTTGCTATTAAGTGAACCGATCCTTTCACGAAACGGAAGGTATGCTGCCTATTCCTTGTTACCGAGCGACGGTCCCTCCGAGAAGATTATTGTCTATGACCTGGAAACAGGCAGCTCGGAAGACGCGGTCACGATCGAGTTGGAAGCCGATCATCCGAGCATGAGCAATGACGGGAGGCGCATCGCTTTCCATAAGGAAGGCAGCATCTATATATGGGACCGTTCGACCGGCGCCGCAACCAGCGTGCTGCAGGCGAGCAGCTCCGTCATGTATACGAATCCTCAGATTAGCGGGGATGGCAGTACGGTACTTGCTGAATATCGCGATTTGCTGCCGCAAATGAACAACACGTTTAGCTCTGAGGGATTAGTATGGAAGAATATCTCAACCGGTGAGAATAGGAGGCTTAATCATCCCGCCTCCTTTGCTGCGGGTATGATGAATGATAACGGATCAACGGTTGTATACAGCGGCAAATACACGGCCGCTCGCGACGACTTCGGCTTTTTCCGAAATCATGCCATGATGCAATGCGTAACGACCTGCGGTTGGATTCCTCCAGACGACGAACAAGAGGATCCGATCAAGAGCGTAGAATGGCAGGCCTCAGGAACGCTGCGAGGACAGGTGAAGCTGGGAGAAACCATTACGATTACCGCGAAAGGAGCAGCAGGCGGAACGGCAAAGGCGACTGTATCCTATAAGCGTTATGCAGACGACCAAGTAACGGTGGAGACTACTCAGGCTGATGTTACGCTGATAGAGCAGGCTGAGCCGGGAGTTTATAGGGGAACATTCCCGATCGATACCGGAGTAACGGAAGTGTCATCCATCACGGCGGCAATCACGGATCCGGAAGATCGTACCGGAGAGAAAAGCGCGATTCGGCTTCCTGTTGGTATAACGGGAGCGCTGGAGGTCAATCTCCCAAGCATCAGCGATCTGCCTGGACAATGGAGACTATTGATTTGGAGCAACAGCCTTTCTCAAGGAACGCAGGTGGTTGTGGATAGAAGAACAAATTATATGGTGTCCTTGGGTCCAGCGGGCGATTACACGGTCCAATTAATGGATGAGAATAGCCGATTGATTGGGGAAAGCTCAGCTATTGCGGTTAACAGTGGAAAAACGGCAAATATGACGTTGCCCATCAAGGAAAGAAGCAAGATCACAGCCCGCTTAACAAATGAGGAGGATGTAGGCGTCGAAGGAGTTCGGATTATCTTCCGCAATGAAGATAACAAAGTTGTGGAAGAGCGGTTGACGGACTCGCAAGGAATTGTAGAGACGCAAGGCTCCTATTTTGCTGACGAAACGGTATATGTCTCAGCCGCGCAGATTGGACATGGAATGCCTCACGATGAATTTGGTTTTCTGAAAATCGTATTGCATGCTGGTGAAAATGAAGCGGCTTTTTTTCTGGACCAGTCTAATAATCCTACCGTAACGGGAAGGGTTCTGAATGAGCACGGGGAACCGGTGCCGAACGTAAAAATCCTTTTTTATAAAAAGAGTCTGCCTAATGTAACCGCAATCTCTGATTCAGAAGGACGCTATTCTGTTCAGCTTTGGAGCAATGGTTTCTACGAGGTTTTTGCGCAGTCCGAATCCGTTCCTTATTATGCCGGAAACGGCATGGACTCCGTAATGGTTAGTCCGGATACCACATATGATGTCCATGTGAATAGCGTTTCGGTCGTTAAGCCGCGCCTTCTAGTTAAAAACCTGGATCGGGGATTGCAAGAATTGCCCATTCACGATACGTATTTTGCTTACACCAACTATGATCTGAAGGTATTGCGCAATGACCAACCCGTTGATTCTACTTTCATGAATTCTACCTACTATTTGAAATGGCAGGGCGTTCCGGTACAGGCTGCGCCCGGGGAAACCATTAAGGTATGCGCTGGGGGATCTTCCATCAATTTTGACGAAAAATGTACGGATGTCGTTCTAGCCTCTGAGGGAACAACGGATATCACGCTCCAGTTCGAGGAGCAGGCGAGATTGGTTGGCATCGTCAAAGGAGAAGGAGGAACAACCTTAAACCGATTGTATCGGTATGAAGAAAACGGCGAGAAGAGATACATTGGAGATTTCAATACCGACAAAGATGGCAATTATGAAATCAGCTTATCTCAAAGCGGCAAATATATGCTCAGCTTCAGTCAGAATTGGGATGGACAAAGGATAATAACAACAGATATCGAAGCGCAGCAGGGGCGCATTACCCGAGTTCCGCTTCAGAGCTACGGAGCAGCTTCAGAATTATTCGCAGGAAAACCAAATAATGTCGTCGAAGCGCTGACAACCAATTTCAATCCAAGTTCCATCGTCACGATGAGAGGCACTTATCAAAGACCGGTTATAGCTGAAGCTCCGGTGCTGCTTGATGGCGCACTTCGTATATATGTTCCGGCTGGAGCTTCTCTAGTTCGAGAAAGCGTTGTTCTTGATGGCCAATCGGTAACTCCTGCTGTTATTAACGGTTTTACTTATGAAATCCAGCTGGGTGCAATCGATGCGGGGCAATCGGGGACGCTTCGTTATCAGCTTCGCTTGAGCGAGCAGTTTGCCGGTGAAGCGGAGACCGGATTATCCATCCGCTATCGGCCGACCTTCGGCAGCTTGATGAGAGAGGAAGCGATTGGAGGTGTCGTATTGTCGGCATCCGGTATTTCCTTGAACGCCCCCGCCTACTCGAAGAAATCAACGATCTATGTCAGCGGCAAGGCGCCTGCGAATCATAACATATCCGTTTTCGTAGACGGCAAGCTGGCGGCTGCGGCGGTTGCATCCCCGAATGGCATCTGGTCGGCGGATGTTGAGCTTCCGGATCATCAGGAGGCTTCGTTATGGAGGAAGGGACGTGCCTATGTACTGTCGGCTGCCGCGTATACAGATAACGGGGTAGCTCACTCCAATTTGCAACGAGTGGAAGTGGATGAAAATTACCCGCAGCTTAAGCAGTTTACATTCTATCAGGCAGGTCAAAATCCGCAAACATTTGAGCTGAAGGGCGGTGTCCTTCGATTTCCTTACGCGACTAGACCCTTCCAAAACTTTTTCCATATCCGGTTGAAATTTGACCAGCCAGAGAGGATTTCGAATGTCCGCGTGAATTTCGGATCTATTGATGGAGTAGCGAACTATCTGGAATCGACGGGGGAGTTCCTCGTCACCCTTAATGCGAGAGACACTTTCCCGACCGGCGCATTTTCTGTGGATTACGACATTGCACCCGAACCGTTAGGGCCAAGAGAGACGCCGGATGAACAGGAATGGAGCGACATGAAGGCAGAAATGCCTGATGAATTCCGTAATGGGACGTATGAGATCGCAGATGAAAGCGAACTGAACGAAGCGATTAGAAAAGCGCTGACACCCGATGATGAGGGGACCTATTCTCCTTTCCTGAAGCTAAGCATTGGCGGGCATGTGATTTACGGCAGGAGCTACATGAAGGTCGTACCTTCAAGAGCGTTGCCTTCATCGACGTATACGGGGATCCCGTCTTATACCGGTTTCAAGTTGGACATGAACGTTAACTCGGGATTATGGAGCGTCCAAGGCATCGTTCCCGTCAGCGCATTAAGCGGTGTACAGCGCAAGGAGCTTTCCCGTGAAGGAGTTGTGATCAAGGATGCCACAGACCATCTCGTGAACGTAGCGGTTTTCTTTGATCCCATGTTAGATAAGCTTGGGACTTTAAACGATCTGAAGGACTACGTAATGGACGGCAATGAGTTTGTCCAGTTCGCGGATAAGCTCCTCGATTTCAACAAACAGGTCTATGCGGAATGTCATGGTCCAACGCGTGAGATGTTTAAGGATCAGGTAAATCAAACCTACGAAAGAGCCAAGGAAGGGTTAATTATGAAATATGCCCTTACTGGATTAGGATTGGTGACTGGTGCATTGACAATGGCAGTTCCCGGCGGAGGCCAGCTCGTCCTTGGTACGGCCTATACGGCGCTGGGGGATATGATTAAGGATGATTGGGAAGCAAGTTTAGACAGGATGAAGAAGGAATTCGAAGCAGAGCAGAAGTGGCGCGACGGCATGGCTGGCGGCGGCGTTCTGCCCCGCTGCGATGAGGAGGAAGAAGAGAGGGAACAAGAGGAGGAGCCTCAAAGAGAGGAAAAGCCGGATATAGATATCGTCATGATTTACGATCCAAGCGGTTATGTGTATGAAGGTATGCCGTCCAACCGTCTGGAAGGGGTTACCGCCACGGTCTCTTACAAAGATTCGGAAACGGGTATCTGGCATAACTGGGATTCAGAATGGTACGGGCAAGTCAACCCGCAAAAGACGAATCAAGAGGGACGGTATGGATGGGATGTGCCTGAAGGACTGTGGCAGGTGCTGTACGAGAAAGAAGGCTATCAGTCGACCCGAAGCGCGGAGCTTCAGGTGCTGCCGCCGCACTTCGACGTTAATATTCCGATGGTCTCGTATCAGTCGCCAGCCGTTACGGGCGCATATAGTTTCCGCGGCGGCGAAGCGATCCACTTCATCTTCAGCAAGCCAATGCGGGCTGCCTCCCTTGCAACGGATGCAGTGACTCTGTTTAATGAGCGCGGCGAGCAAATTGCCGGAACGGTCGAGTCAATTAATGAAGAGAACGGAACGGACGGCGATCCGTTGGCTTTGAAGTTTAGGTTCATTCCGGCAGAGCCGCTTCAAGTCGGTCGAACCTATCGAATATCGATCTCGGAAACGGTAATCAGTTATGCGAGAGTGGCTATGGATGCCGATTATGAACGCCAGATCGTTATTGAAGCAGCCGATACGCCGCCGGGCGAGGGGGCGGAGAAGCTTGGGGTCATTCCGGGAAGGGGCATGCTGGAGCTGCTCTGGCAGGAAACGAATCTGCCTGAAGCCGAATCGTTGAACGTCTACTGGAAGGAAAAGGGCGATACAGCATTTCAAGGCCCTGCACAGTTAGCTAGGGGTATACAGTCGCATCTCATCACGGATCTAAAGAACGATACGGAATACGAAGTGCGGGTTGCAACTGTAAATGAAGCGGGCATTGAATCTGCCGGATTGACGGCTGAGGCCAAGACGCTCCAAGTCGAAGAGCTGATAGCCGACACCACAGGGCCTGCGAAGGTTCAGGGCGTTAATATTTCATCGGGTGAACAAGATTTGACGCTGAAGTGGCAGGATCCGGCCGATTTGGATTTGCGTCATGTGGTCGTGTTCTGGAAGAAGAAGGATTCTTCGGATGCATGGTCGCGCCGGTATGTCGAGAAGGGCAACGAGACATTGACGATAGAAGAGCTGGAGAAAGATACGGCATATACCGTTCGACTCAGAGCGGAAGATGAACACTTCTTGGGCTCGGAGACCATGCAGGTCGATGCGGAGACGAAGACCTCGCAGCCGGGAGGCGGAGATCCTGATCCCGGCCCCGGCCCCGGCCCTGGTCCCGGCCCTGGACCGGTTCCAGGACAGCCATCCGATTCCGTTTGGGAGGTAAGGGTCGGCGACGATGCGAAGCAATATGCGGGATTCGGTGGAGAGATTGAAGTGACGGTTCCCAAGAAGGCGTGGACATCTGAACAAACTCTTCAGGTGAAGAAGCTGTCCGACTACCTGGCGAGCGGTAGATTTATGACGTTAATGAGTTCCGTCATCCAATGGGATGGCGCGGATTCCAAGCCGCAGAAGCCGATTAAGCTGGGTATTCGCTATCATGCCAAAGAGATGCAGGGCAAAGAACGCCGTAAGCTCGGATTGTATGAGTGGGACGCAGACGATTCGGTCTGGATTTACCGTGGAGGGCTTATCCAGTCTGAGAAGAGCATGGTGACGGCCGCCATCGATTCGATGGGGATTTATGCGGTGTTCTATTATAACCGGTCGTTTCAAGACATGGCTGGGCATTGGGCAGCGGATGACGTGGAAATATTGGCTTCCAGACATGTAATCAGCGGCGTAAGCGAGCAACTTTTTGTTCCGGCGAGGTTTGTAAGCCGCGCGGAAGTCGTGAAGATGATCATGGGGATAAAGGAATGGTCGAATGCCGAAGCAACCGCAACTCATTCAAACGTAGGTACTTTCTTGGATGTTGCATTAGATGCTTGGTACTTCTCCTACATTGAAGCAGCCGCTGAGGCTGGTATTGTGCAGGGCGACGGCGGACGGTTCAGACCGAATGACGAGATTAGCCGCGAGGAATTGGCAGTCATTTTGTACCGGGCGATGGGTAATCCGTCTAAGGCGTCGGATAAAGCGGATGTGCTTCATCGTTTCGAAGATAGCGAATCAATATCGGATTGGGCAAAATCCGCTATGGTATGGGCAGTAGAGAACAATCTTATTCAAGGAACGGATAACAATCGGTTAAACCCGGATAAACCAGCCAGCAGGGCGGAAACGGCGGTCATTCTTAGACGATTGATGGATATGGCCGGACTGATTGGGGATTAGAAGATGAAAGAACGTCAAAAATAAAGAAATGGCGGTATCAGGGAGGGTTGATATGCTCCCCATACGGTAGACAGGTGAAATAATAAAACCTGTTTACTGTAGGGGGAGCATTTTCTATGCCTAGAAATAAACTGAACGCTTTAGAAAAATTAGCTATTCTTCAAGA
>NZ_JAVFVT010000063.1 GCF_030929555.1 Paenibacillus sp. LHD-117
TGTGGTAACCAACCCACGGATAGCAGCGTGCCGACCGTCGCTCGCTTATTTGCTCCCGCGCCTAGTGTTTTGGTGGTGCAAAATGCAAGGGCTTGACTAAAACGTTCATAGCAACGGAAATCAGCGCTCCTATTAGGTGATTATGAGCCTAAATGGATATCTAACGGAAATCAGCGCTCTTATTCTGCTTAAAAATGGCGTTTTTCAGGCTGAGAAACATAAATAAGGCCTCATATTTCCGTTAGAAATTCAAATCTAATAAAATGAGCCGAATAGCGTCATCCACTTCCGTTAGCATTGAAGAACAACCGCAATGGCAACGGTTTTTTAGGATCGTTCTACTAGAGCATCACATATTGAAATCGTTACACAAACTGCAGGGACGGAGTAGTTCGACGGTTGATGAATACACTCCGAACTGGGCCGTCAGGAGGCCATTGAAGAATAGGCGTAGGGACGTTGCCGGGGGATCTAGCATCACAAGAGATGCAACAAGCGTTCCATAAAAAACGCCAACCGCCGGTTGTCCGGAAGGTTGGCGTTAATAGTATGGCCGAAACGCGTATTACTTAACCGCTGCTTCGTAACGTTTGCCCACTTCGTCCCAGTTCACAACGTTCCAGAACGCTGCGATGTAATCAGGGCGTTTGTTTTGGTAGTTCAGGTAGTAAGCGTGCTCCCAAACGTCCAGGCCAAGGATCGGCGTCTCGCCTTCCATGATCGGGCTGTCTTGGTTAGGCAGGCTGTATACTTTCAGCTTGCCGTTCGCAACCGCAAGGAACGCCCAGCCGCTGCCGAAACGTGTAGCTGCCGCTTTAGCGAAGTCGGCTTTGAACGTGTCGAATCCGCCAAGCTCGCTCTCGATTGCGGATGCAAGCGCGCCAGTCGGAGCTCCGCCGGCGTTAGGGCCGATCGTTTCCCAGAACAGGCTGTGGTTGGCATGGCCGCCGCCGTTGTTGCGAACAGCCGTGCGGATGGCTTCAGGAACGCTTGCCAGGTCGGCGATCAACGCTTCGATCGATTTCTCTTGCAGTTCCGGAGCGGACTCCAGAGCAGCGTTCAAGTTCGTTACATAAGCGTTATGGTGACGTCCATGGTGGATTTCCATTGTTGTTGCGTCAATGTGAGGCTCAAGCGCATTGTGCGGATAAGGCAAAGCAGGAAGTTGATGTGCCATTAATAATTTCCTCCTAAATTTATGTAGTTTCGAATCAAATCCATTATCCCCTATCGGAATGAATAAATCAACATTGTTGTTGATAAAGTCTTCTCGATAGGTTGGTTTTCGCCGATCGGCGGATTAACTGCGCTCAAACGGCAGTCGACGGCCAGCAATAGGGTATCACGCCGTTCCGGAATTTATGCGAAAGAAGATCATTATTTTGCGTAAATAATTGATTTTAATAGCAGAAATTAATGAAAGCGCTTAATATAAAGCGTTTTCAGTCGATAATGGGCGATTTATATAGTTTTTTTAAAGAATTTCAAATATTTTAGTAGGATTTCGCCGTTATTCGTCGTATGATAGACAAGTACTATTACTATGACAAGGTATAGAAGGTGTTAAGGTATGAACGTACGTTCCTTCCAGTTGGCCGATTACAAACCACTTACTGCATTGCTTGAGGAAGTACTAACCGAGGAATGTTATGAGCAAACGATGGAAGCATTTGCTCGCCAATTGTCATGGGATAGCGAGCTAGTACTGGTCGCTGTCAAAGATTCGGAAGTTGTAGGCATGATTATCGGAACGATCGATAATAACAAAGGGTATTATTATCGGATCGCGGTTTCCACGGATCATCAGCGCAACGGCATCGGCAGAGCGCTCGTATCGTCGCTTCGCGGGCGGTTCGAACAGCGCGGAGTCAGCAAGATTTTGATAACCGCCGACGAACATAACGAACCCGTGCTGCCGCTATATGAATCCATGGGATATGAAACGGCGGATTTCTTCCGTTCGTTCCAGAAGCTTAGCATCGTCGCCGGTTAAATAGAGAGTCATTCCGTTCGATCGTTTAGGGGCATATCTGCATCGCCGTTGCAATTGGCGCTCGGATATGCTTTTCTTATTACTATAAGCATATTGAGGAGCATAAGCAGCATGGAAACCTATGAACAATGCGTGATCAAGAGCTTCAAGCATAATGGTCATATCCATCGGCTGTGGCAGCAGAATTGGATCGTGCCGGGCGGTGCGCTTACCGAGGAGCATCGGAAAGAATCGATGATCGTGCTCATCAACAGGCAGACGCCGATCCAGGAATCCGATGGCAAGCAGTGGATCAGCAGGGTTCCGGCCGTTTCTTTTTTTATCCCCGGCGAGTGGTTTAATGTCGTTGCGCTGCTCGAGACCGGAGGGGTCCGCTATTATTGCAACGTGGCGTCGCCGCCCTATTTGCAAGGCGGGGTTCTAACGTATATCGATTACGACCTCGACGTCATCCGCATGGCGGACGGCAGCCGGTATATCGTCGATCAGGACGAATACGAGCAGCATAAGCTGATCTACCATTACCCGCGGCATGTCGAGGACAAAGTAAGAGACGGCCTGAACGCCTTGCTCGCGCGAATCGAGAAGAACGGCGCTCCGTTCCAGGACGATATCGTGAATCGTTATTTCGAGAATTGGCTTGCGCTGTTCGGAGAGGCGGAGGAATGAGGCTGCGCCAAGAGCTGAAGGATTGGCTGAAAACGATCGTCATCGCTTTGGGACTCGTACTGATCTTACATTATTACGTCTTTAATTTATCCACGGTCGACGGGCAATCGATGGAACCCACGCTGAAACAGGATGAGTGGCTGTTCGTCAACAAGATCGTTTATTTGCTCGAAAAGCCGAAGCGGGGAGAAATCGTCATCTTGGAAGACCCATTCGGCGTCGGCGACAACGAGCGATTCCTGGTGAAGAGAATCGTCGGCGTACCGGGGGACCGGATCGAGATAACCGGCCGGAAGCTGTACCGCAACGGCGAACAGGTGGACGAGCCCTATACGGATTCGCCGATCGAGGATATAGATTACGGACCGGAAGTGATTCAGGAAGGGCATTACTTCGTCATGGGCGATAATCGGCACGAGAGGGCAAGCCTTGACAGCCGATCGTTCCATGCCGTGCCCGAGGAGCGGATTATCGGACGCGCGGACGTCATTCTGTGGCCGATCGATCAGATTAGGCTGTTATAATCATTTTGCGGAGAGGGTGGGGTGTACGGATGAAGGATGTCATGATTTATACGGACGGCGCGTGTTCGGGCAACCCCGGTCCGGGAGGATGGGGTGCCGTTCTGTTCTATGGCGCCCACAAGAAGGAAATCTCCGGAGGCGAGAAGGCGACCACCAACAACCGGATGGAAATCCAGGCGGTCATCGAAGGACTCCAATTGCTTAAGGAGCCGTGTACGGTAAAGGTGTACAGCGACTCCGCCTATGTCGTCAACTGCTTCCAGAAGGGCTGGATTCATGGCTGGCTGCGGAACGGCTGGAAGAACAGCAAGAAGGACCCGGTCGAGAATCAAGACCTGTGGAAGCAATTATGGGCGCTTATGGGTAAGCACAACGTGGAATACGTGAAGGTAAAGGGCCATAGCGACAATGAATGGAATAATCGCTGCGACGAATTGGCGCGCGAAGCGATCAAGCGGTTATAGGCGATGGCGGACAAGTGGCAAAAGCTCAAAGAAGAGATGAAAGCAGCGGCGCGCAGCCTTGGCATAGACGCGATCGGCATCGCGTCCGCGGATCCGTTCGTCACATTGAAGGAAAGGTTGATCCGGCATCGCGAGCTGGGGCACGAATCGGGCTTCGAAGAGCCGGATCTGGACCGGCGAACGGACCCGTCGCTGCTCTTCGACAAGCCGAAGAGCATAATCGCGATAGCCGTTGCCTATCCATCCAAGCTGGTCGACCCGCCGAAGTCCGAACCGGGCGCGAGAAGGGGTATCATGTCCCGGTCCGCCTGGGGCGAAGACTATCACAAGGTGCTGCGCGACCGTCTCGCGAAGCTGGAGACTTGGCTGCGCGAGCGCGTGCCGAAGCTGCGGGCGGAAAGCATGGTCGACACGGGCGCGTTATCGGACCGCGCCGTCGCGGAGAGGGCAGGGCTCGGCTGGAGCGCCAAAAACTGCTCCATTATTTCGCCAGAGCTCGGTTCTTGGATCTACTTGGGCGAGATGATCACGAATCTGCCCCTGCCGCCGGACGAACCGGTGACGGAGGGCTGCGGCTCCTGCACCAAATGCATCGACGCATGCCCGACCGGAGCGATCGTAGGCCCAGGTCAATTGGATGCGCAGCGGTGCATTTCGTTCGTTACGCAGACGAAGGGCATGGTGTCGGACGAATTCATGCGGAAGATCGGCAACCGCCTGTACGGCTGCGACACATGCCAGATCGTCTGCCCCGAGAATCGTGGCAAAAACTGGACGACACAGCCGGAACTGCAGCCGGATCCGGAGCTCGCGAAACCGCTTCTTATTCCGCTGCTGCGCATGGGGAACAAGGAATTCAAGGCGCGATACGGACACACTTCCTCGGCATGGAGAGGGAGAAAGCCGATTCAGCGAAACGCGGTTATTGCCCTAGGCAACTTTAAGGAAACGAGCGCCGTGCCGGAGCTTATTCATGTACTGACCGAAGACCCTAGACCGGTGCTTCGCGGAACGGCAGCCTGGTCGCTGGGAAGAATCGGCGGCGAGCAGGCCGAGGAAGCGCTCAGACAGGCGTCAAGGTCCGAGCAGGATGAAGAAGCCGGCTCTGCGGTTTTGGCCGCGCTCAGCGCGATTCAAGAGCGCCGGGAGGCAATCGCTTTAGGCGGAGATTCCGAGAGAGAGAAGCGAGGCGAAGAAAATGAGCACACTTAAGCTGGCGATATCGGAAATAAGCAGCCCCATCGGACCGCTCGCGATCATGGCGACGGAATATGCGATCTGCCATCTCGAGTTTGGAAGCCTGATCGACAACGAAGCCGGGTTAATGCAATGGGCGAAACAACGCTTGAATGCGGCCGAGGCGGACATCGAGGTTGCATCGGCGAGGAGCCATCCGATTCTGGCCGAAGCGGAGCGACAGCTCGAGCGTTATTTTGCGGGGGAGCTCCGAGCGTTCGATGTGCCGCTGCAAATGCACGGAACGGAGTTCCAGCTTCGGGTGTGGGAAGCGCTAAGGCAGATCCCTTACGGCGAGACCCGATCCTACAAGCAGATCGCGGAAGCAATCGGCAAGCCGGCAGCGGTTCGGGCGGTTGGCGGCGCGAACAACAAAAATCCGATTCCGATCATGACCCCTTGCCACCGGGTCATCGGAGCGGATGGCCGAATGGTCGGTTTCGGCGGCGGCTTGGCTGCGAAGACGGCTCTGCTGGAATTGGAAACGAATTGACGTGCCAGAAGGCTTAGGATTCGTTGCGCGGCAAGCATGGACATGCTATGATACAGGGATGTTAGGTTTGCAATTTTGGATAGTTGACGGAAAGGTGCAGGTGGCCCTAAATGGAATGGTACAATATCGTAATCCCGATCGTAACGTTGATCGTCGGCGCGGTCGGCGGTTTTATCGTCGGCGTCTTCTATCTCCGCAGGCAGATCGAGCGGATGCAGAATGACCCCGAGATGATACAGAAGATGGCGAAACAAATGGGATATAACTTAAACAAACAACAAATGTCGCGTGCCCAAAATATGATGAAAAACCAAAAGTTACCCCGCAAATAGGGGGTAAAGGTAGAACCGGAAGGAGCGGTGACGAATGGCGGGACGGAAGGATTACGTCAATTCGAAGGTGACGAGCAACCGGGAGCAGATCGAACACCATGTGAAGGAAATTTTGAAGCTGGTCGGCGAAGACGTCGAACGGGAAGGGCTGCTAGAGACGCCGGCGCGCGTAACGCGGATGTATGAGGAAATATTCGCGGGTTACGAAGTCGATCCGCGCGAAGTGCTCGGCGTGACGTTCGATGAGCAGCATGAAGAGCTTGTCATCGTCAGGGATATTATCTACTACAGCCAGTGCGAGCATCATATGGCTCCGTTCTTCGGCAAAGCTCATATCGGATACATTCCGAGCGGCAAGATCGCTGGTCTCAGCAAGCTGGCAAGACTTGTCGAGGCGATTACGCGGAGACTTCAGGTGCAGGAGCGCATCACGACGCAAATCGCGGATATTTTGGAGCAGGAGCTATCTCCACATGGCGTAATGGTCGTCGTGGAAGGCGAACATTTATGCATGTGCGCGAGAGGCGTGAAGAAGCCGGGCAGCAAGACGGTGACATCCGCGGTTCGAGGCGAATTCCGGTCTAGTCCGCAGCTTCGTTCGGAGTTTCTGGCGTTGCTTAAGCAATAAGGAACCAAATAGGAGCAAGGAAGCCATGAACCGCGGTTACCGCGGGGCAGGCGTCCTTGCTCCTTCTTCGTCGTTCCCATGGACAAGGTTATTGAAGCAGTTCACGATCAGAAGCGATTGCAGAATCCACTTGGCTTAGGAATAAAGCCGTACGTCCTATATATTCGGTCGGATGTTTGCGGAAGAGCAGTTCATGCTGGCCGTCTTCCACGATCCATGAACGCGACAATACGTTCGCTTGGTTCGTTGCGATCGTCTCCGCCGTTTCGAACGATGCCTTGGCATCCTCCGTGCCATGGATGACGTAGATCGGCATGTCGTATGCATGCTGGACGACTTGGTCGGCCGGAATCGAACCGAAATCTGTGCCTGTCCAGAGCGGGATCATCGATTCGATGAGCGGTAGCGAAGGGAATCGAGGCAGCTCCACGAATTGGTTCAGGTTGTCGAATAGCGCCTCCGAGCTAGGGACGAACAAGCTATCCAAGATCATGGCGTCGATCTCGTCCGTGACGAGAGCGGTTTGAAGGGCTGTGCCGGCACCCATCGAGAAGCCCCAGACGACGATATCCTCGGCGCCGCGGGAACGGGCATAATTAACCGAGGCGAGCAACTGCTGCGACTCTTCGCGGCCCCCCGTTGCGGGAGCTTTGTATTGTTCGGACGCGTATCCGTAGTCGAATAACAGAACGTTGTATCGCAAGTCATGCAGCAGCTCCGTTAATTCGTACATCGGCACCCAGCTCTCCTCGCGATTCGCGCCGTAGCCATGGCTGAAAACGACGGTGCGGTTCGACGGGGCGGAGGAGCCATCCTCCGTGATCGCTGGAACGTACCAGCCGCTGACGGTCGTGTCGCCGCTGTTGCTAGGGAATACGACTTCCTCGTAATCGACTCCGATCGCCTCTTGCGGATTGGAAGAGAGCGGGGCAACATAGGGATAAGCGAGCATCCAAGCGACATAACCGTGAAAAATAATAACGGCGATGAAGCACATCGCGACCATGGAGGCGATCGTTGCGATCCATTTATGTTTGCGCCGCTGAGCGGCAATGTTGGTTCTTAGGAACGGCGGGAGGGGCAAGGCTTGAGGGACGGCGCTAAGTCCGACGCTCTCGAGCGGTTGCGGAGTTCCAATAGACAGGTTCATCGTCATGCGCCCCCTTTGGCAGGTCTATCGATCATGTAAGCGTTACAATTGTTCTAGTCCTTTTATCGTAGTTCCGCGGGGGAAGCCTGTCAATCGGTGTCGGATGATTGTTAGCCGGATGTTAACGGGTTGTAATCGTTTTGTAATGTTTCATTTTTCTTTACGATCGCGGAGCGGTTCATGTATACTTAATGAGAATGGATTTCATCCAATATGGAATCGGGTTTCGGATAATGAAACTCTTTAGTCATAATGCCAGTTAGTCGTAATAGTAGTCCGAATGGGACTCGAAGGAGGTGCGCGAACGTGGAGGAAGGGAAATCGACGGTCAGGGCCGTTGACCGGGCGCTGGATATATTGTTATGCTTCACGCTAAGAACCGATTGGGCAATGACGGAAATCGCCGAGCATGTCGGCTTGCATAAGAGCACCGTGCATCGCATGCTTGCGACGCTGGAGGAGAAGGGCTTCATCGAGCGCGACCAGTCGACCGATCGGTATCACCTGGGACTGCGCGTATGGGAGCTATCCGCGAACTTATCGGGCTCCGACGATCAAGCGACGATCTGGCTGCCGGAGATGGTACGTTTGCGGGATCAGCTGGGCGAGACGGTCAGCATCTACGTGAGGGACGGATCGGAGCGTATTCGGATTCAGGCGGTGCAAAGCAACCAGCCGGTCCGGCGCGTAGCGCCGATCGGCATAAGGCTGCCTCTGTACGCGGGGGCATCGAGCAAGGTGCTGATCGCGTATTCCAAGGAGGCCGTGCAAGCGAGCATTTTGGAGTCGCCGGAATGGCCGTCGTCCATCGATATGCAGCAATACAGGCTTCAGCTGCAGGAAGTAACGTCGCAAGGCTACGCCACAAGCTTCGAAGAACGCGAAGCGGGAGCCGCAGCTTTGTCTTCGCCGATCTT
The DNA here is from genome assembly GCF_030929555.1 of Paenibacillus sp. LHD-117. Classification (GTDB taxonomy): domain Bacteria; phylum Bacillota; class Bacilli; order Paenibacillales; family Paenibacillaceae; genus Pristimantibacillus. The sequence goes on from NZ_JAVFVT010000063.1 coordinate 8,407, forward strand.
CGACCGCGCCGGAGGCCTTGCCGCGGCGCTATCCGTTTCGGGCCCAGCGAGCCGCATGACGCTGGAGACGATGCGCGAATACGCGCCGGTCATGATGGAAGCGGCCAAGCGAATGGGAACGATGAGCAAATAATTTGATGTACGAAATGTATCGAATCAATATGAAGAAAGGCCTATGCGCAGGTGCGCATAGGCCTTTATCTTTTTCTTGGCGATTCGTTAGTTCATGTTCGCGATCATTTGGCGAAGCACCGTTTGCAGGATGCCGCCGTTACGGTAGTAATCGACGTCGACGAGGGAGTCCAGACGTACGATCGCCGGGAATTCGAACGTCGTGCCGTCTTCGCGGGTTGCGTTCACGTTTACCGTCTGACCTGGCTTCACATCGTTGGACAAGCCCGTAATATCGAACGTTTCGCGTCCCGTAATGCCAAGCGTCTTCCAGCTTTGGCCTTCTTGGAACTGAAGCGGGAGAACGCCCATGCCGACCAGATTGGAGCGGTGGATACGCTCGAAGCTTTCGGCGATGACGGCTTTCACGCCAAGCAGGTAGGTTCCTTTGGCCGCCCAGTCGCGGGAGCTGCCCGTTCCGTACTCTTTGCCTGCGATGACGACGAGATTTTTGTCTTCGGCTTGATATTTCATGGATGCGTCGTAGATCGACATCACTTCGCCGGTAGGGAGGTAAGTCGTTACGCCGCCTTCCGTGCCTGGCGCTACTTGGTTACGAATGCGGATGTTCGCGAACGTGCCGCGCATCATCACTTCGTGGTTGCCGCGGCGGGAGCCGTAGGAGTTAAAGTCTTTGCGCTCTACGCCGTTGTCGATCAAGTATTTGCCGCCCGGGCTGTTAACCGTGATGTTGCCCGCAGGGGAGATATGGTCCGTCGTAACGGAGTCGCCCATGAGCGCAAGCACGCTGGCCGAAGGAATGTCCGCGATGTCGGACAGATCGGAGCCCAGATTTTCGAAGAACGGCGGGTTCTGGATGTACGTCGACTTCGAATCCCACTCGTAGCTTTCGCCTTGCGGCACGTCGATCGCGTTCCAACGCTCATTCTGCGTAAAGACATTCTCGTATTTGTCATTGAACATTTGCGGATTAAGAGCCGTCGCGACAGCTTCCTTGATCTCCGCGTTCGTTGGCCAAATGTCCTTCAGGAATACCGGCTGGCCGTCTTGGTCGTGGCCGATCGGCTCGTTGGCAAGATCGATGTTGACCGTGCCAGCAAGCGCGTACGCGACAACCAATGGAGGCGATGCCAGGTAGTTGGCTTTGACCTGCGCATGCACGCGTCCTTCGAAGTTACGGTTACCGGAGAGAACGGCGGCTACCGTCATATCGTTGTCGGCGATCGCTTTGCTCACTTCGTCCGGAAGCGGGCCGGAGTTGCCGATGCAAGTCGCGCAGCCGTAACCTGCTACGTGGAAGCCCAGCGCTTCGAGCGATTCAAGCAGATTCGCTTTCTTCAGGTACTCGGTAACGACCAGGGAACCCGGCGTCAGCGAGCTCTTCACGTAAGCCGGCTTCGTCAGGCCGCGCTCGACCGCTTTTTTCGCGACGAGGCCCGCGCCAAGCATTACGCTAGGGTTAGACGTATTCGTGCAGCTCGTGATTGCCGCGATGACGACCGCTCCAGTGCCCATTTTGGATTGGACGCCGTCATTGTGCTGAACGGGAACCACTTGCTCGATTTTCTCGTCGGACAGGCCGTAGCCGCCTTTGTCGATCGGCGTGCGGATGATGCTGTTGAACGCTTCCTTCATCGATGTCAGCTCGACGCGGTCTTGCGGACGTTTCGGTCCCGCGAGGGAAGGAACGATCGTGGACAGGTCCAGCTCGATGACGTCGGTGAACACAGGGTCCGGAGTCGAGTCCGTGCGGAACATGTCTTGCGCTTTGTAATAAGCTTCGACCAGCTGAATTTGCTCTTCCTTGCGGCCGGTTTGGCGCATGAAGTCGAGCGTCTCGCTGTCGACTGGGAAGAAACCGATCGTCGCGCCGTATTCCGGTGCCATGTTGGCAACCGTTGCGCGGTCAGCCAGGCTGATGTTGGATAGTCCAGGACCGAAGAACTCGACGAACTTGCCGACAACGCCTTTTTTGCGCAGTATTTGTGTAACGGTAAGTGCAAGGTCGGTCGCCGTGGAGCCTTCCGCCAAGCTGCCAGTCAGCTTAAAGCCGATAACTTCAGGCATAACGAAGTACAAAGGTTGACCCAGCATGCCGGCTTCCGCCTCGATGCCGCCAACGCCCCAGCCTACTACGCCGAGACCGTTGATCATCGTCGTATGGGAGTCGGTACCTACCAAGGAGTCCGGGTATACGACCGTCTCGCCGTCAACCGTCTTCGTAGCGGCAACGGATGCCAGGTACTCCAGGTTAACTTGGTGAACGATACCCGTGCCGGGAGGAACCGCGCGGAAGTTGTCGAACGCCGTTTGGGCCCAGCGCAGGAACCGGTAACGTTCTTCGTTGCGCTCGAATTCCACTTTTGTGTTGTACTCAAGCGCCTCGGGGCTGCCGAACGCGTCTACCATGATGGAGTGGTCGATAACGAGATCGACCGGCACAAGCGGATTGATTTGCTTCGGATCTCCGCCGGCTTTCTTCACGGTGTCGCGCATAGCCGCAAGGTCGACGACGACCGGAACGCCCGTGAAATCCTGAAGGACGATACGAGCGGGAATGAACGGAATTTCTTTGTCTTCGCGGCCGTTCGCCCAGTTTGCCAGCTGCTTTACGTGTTCGGGAGTAATACCGCGTCCGTCGAATTGGCGGACAGCCGCCTCCAGCAGTACTTTAATGGAGAACGGAAGCTTGGAGATATCACCAAGGCCTTGCTCTTCCAGACCGCCAAGGCGGTAGTAGGCGTACGAATTGCCGCCCGATTCAAGCGTCGTGCGAACAGAATATTGATTTTGTTTGGACATCGCTATTCTCCTCTTCTGATCGTAGTTGTTGTTTCATTGTATGAAACACAATTTCAAAAACCTTATGTCTCTAGTATAGCTTCAAAACGGGGTATACGTAAAGTCCAATTATGACCTTTTCTCCGCCCGAAATAACGAATTTGTGCAAGCCGGCGCTGGGAAGAAATCACATGATTCCGCGGAACGCATCATATAATGAACCAGTCGTTCCATGCCATGCCATAGCCCGCGGGGCGGGACCAGCGTCCCCAAGTCCGTCCCGATTCGAAAAAAAACGCCAGGAGGGATCGCGATGTCGAGAACAAGCAGCCGCGATGCGTTCAACCAGCGGCAGAAGCGCTTCGGCAAACCGCCGCAGACGGCCGCCGCTTCGGCCGTCGCTCCGAACCGGAAGCCGAAGCCGGAGCCGGAGCCAGAGCCTTTATCCGAACGCAAGAGCAAAGCGCCAGAGCAAGAGCGGGGTCGGGGGCAAGAGCCGAAGCTGAGCGCGCTGCTGCAGTCATCCGGTCTTGTCCGGCAGCCGCCGACAGGCAAGAAAGACTGGAAGGCGGCGGTGCATCGTTATGTCCGATTGTTTAATCAGGCGGAGACGGATCAGCATGCCCGGGTACTGTCCGATTTCGTCTCGGACCCGGTGCATGGGGAACGCTTCGCCCGAAGAATGGATCGCCTTCGCGATCGCGATTTGCTTCGGGGAGCGATTCCCGCGGGCAGCGAGACGAAGGCGGAGCTTGTCCGCGTCAACGAGTCGGCCGGCGAAGTGTCGGTGCTGCTGCGGCTCCATGTGAAACGCAGGATGGAGCAAGCGGGACTGTTTTATATGGAGGAACGTTACGAATTCGAACGCCTCTGGCTCCGGCTCGAGGACGAGGCTTGGCAAGTGCTTCAAATCGAGCCCGTCATCGCCGAGCGCAGGCCGAAATACGGGGCGTCCGTTCATGAATGGCAGGAGGATCAGGAAGCTTCCCCGGATGCCGACGAGATATCTCCGTCCATGCCTTACTTAAATTATGACCTAATGCCCGGATTCAAACTCCGGCCAAGCGCTATTCGTTACAGGAGGGATTTGGCTGCGGCTTACGCGGACCGATGGTGGAACGCGGGCAACCCCGCATACGAGCTATTCGAGGTGAATTGCACCAATTACGTATCCCAATGCATCTTTGCAGGCAATGCGACGATGAACTATACTGGTAGAAGGGGCAGCGGATGGTGGTACAAAGGCCGGAACAAAGGCCAAGAATGGTGGAGCTATAGCTGGGCTGTCTCCAATTCGATGACGACGTACCTAGCGGCCGCACGAAAGTCCGGCCTCCGTGCCGTGACAGTTCCGACGGCAGGAGAGCTTCAGCTCGGCGACGTCATCACGTACGATTGGAACGGCGACGGACGATTCCAGCACAGTACCATCGTAATCGCCTTCGATTCCGCGGGCCAGCCGCTCGTGAACGCCAACACGGTCGCCAGCCGGCACCGTTACTGGGATTACCGGGATTCTTATGCCTGGACACCCGCGACCAAATACCGTTTTTTTCATATCTCAGACATGTTTTAGTCCATGAAGGAAGCAAACGTCAGTCACGTTGCTGCCGAATAGAGATTGAACGGTGGATCGGCTAGGCTCAGCCCAACTGAAATAAAAACGTACCGGAGGATATGCCATGGGGAGCAAAGTAAGAGTAGGTCTTGTATACGGGGGGAAATCCGGAGAGCACGAGGTATCTCTTCAGACGGCATTCGCCGTCATGCGCGAATTCGATTACGGAAAATACGAAATCAAACCTTTCTATATTACGAAGCAAGGGGAATGGAAAAGCGGGTCCGCGCTGCTGGCGCCGCCGGATTCGGTTGAGTCGCTGCGGTTCTCGGACGGCGGGATCGGCTCGTCCAGCGGTTCTCTCGCGCCGCTCTTCGACGCGCTGGATGCCGGAACGGCGTCCGGAAGCCAGTCGGCAGTCTTGCCGAAGGCGCAGATTAGCGGCAAATCCGATGTGGCGGTCGCGGGAGAGGACCAGGCCGCAGAAGCGCCTGTCGACGTCATGTTCCCTCTGCTGCACGGAACGTTCGGGGAAGACGGTACGATTCAAGGTTTGTTCGAGATGGCGAACATTCCTTACGTAGGCGCGGGCGTGCTTGCATCCGCCGTGGGGATGGACAAGATCACGATGAAGAAAGTATTCGCGCAGGAAGGTTTGCCGCAATGCGTCTTCCGATATTTTAATCGCACGCAATGGGAGAAGGATGCTTCTTATTTCATCATGGAATGCGAAGTGTCGCTCGGTTATCCATGTTTCGTCAAGCCGGCCAACCTCGGCTCCAGCGTCGGCGTGTCCAAGGCGAGAAACCGTGAGGAGCTGATCGAGGCCGTCAATTACGCGCTTCGGTTCGACCGGAAGGTGATCGTAGAAGAGTTCGTCGATGCGCGCGAGATCGAAGTCAGCGTGTTAGGCAACGACGAGCCGAGGGCCTCGGTTCCTGGCGAAATCGCGCCTTCTAATGAATTTTACGATTATAAGGCAAAATATATCGACGGCAAATCGACGATGATCATCCCAGCCGAGCTTCCTGAAGATATCGCGGACACGGTCCGCGATTTGGCGGTTCGCGCGTTTCTCGCGATTGACGGCTCCGGCTTGTCGCGCGTAGACTTCTTCCTCCGCAAGGAAGACAATAAGCTGTTCATCAACGAAGTCAACACGCTGCCGGGCTTCACGCCGTTCAGCATGTACCCGCTCATGTGGCGCGAATCCGGACTGCCGTATAAGCAATTGCTCGATACGTTGATCGAGCTGGCGAAAGAACGTCATGCGGCGAAGCAGCGGATCGACTTTACGGGCGAGTCGCTTCAGTAAAGCGTTTTGGAATAAAGGGCTGCAGCCGGGGCGCTTCCTGCGTCTCGGCTGTCTGCATCGAAGAGGGACAAGCTCTTTTACATATATTATGCGATAATGAGGATTGAGGAGGAATCTTGATGGGGTTCGGAACGGAGTTTAATTCGGTCTGCAAGTTCAAGTCAGAGCAAGAGCTGTACGAATTGTTGGAATACGGGAAGGGCAAAATGGTGAAAAGCGGGTTCCGCGTATTCCCGACCGGCCAGAAGGTCATCGCGTATACGCCAACCAACGATGCGATCGCGATCGTCCGGATTCTGGCATCGATCGCGGAAATCAATTTCCAAGGCGAAGAAGTGACCCAAGTGGAGATGGAGCTCGTGCGCAAGCTGACGGAAGAAGAAGCAAGGATACAGACCGCATTGGCATACGAAATGTTCTTCGGGGAGCGCGGGTAAACGATGATCGTCAGATTCGGATTCGCGGCATTGGCTACGGTGCTGGACGGAGGAATCGTGGAGATCGCTCCGGCGTAACCGGTTCCGGCTGCTTGTTGAACGACGGAAAGGTACGGGTGATCGTTCGTCATGGAGTGGATTTTGTTAATGCTGCTGGGCGTAGCCGCAGCTATGTTCGGCAGCATCGTAGGCCTCGGCGGCGGGATCATCATCGTGCCGGGACTTCTGTTATTCGCTCCAAGGCTAATCGGAGAGCCGATCGACCATGCGACGGCCGTAGGCATTTCATTGACCGTCCTGGTCGTTACGGCGCTCGCTTCCACGATGAGCTATACGAAGAGAGGAATCGTCGACTACCGTAGCGGGCTGCTTTTCTTCATCACCAGCGGCCCTGCGGCGATACTCGGCTCCGCGCTTACGGGGCTCATGAAAGCGGGGGCGTTCCAGCTCTTGTTCGGAACGTTGATGCTGCTTCTTGCAGGTCTATTGATTGGGCGGGAATATATGAAACCGTTTGCGAAAGAATGGCCGATCAAACGAACGATTACGGACGCAGAGGGTACTGTACATACGTACAGTTATGGCATTTGGTCCGCCCTCGCGATCGGCATTGGCGTCGGATTGATCTCCGGATTGTTCGGAATAGGCGGAGGTTCGTTATTCGTGCCCATGATGGTGCTGCTGTACCGGTTCCCGCCTCATGTCGCGACGGCAACGTCGATGTTCGTCATCTTCCTCTCTTCCGTTCTGGGGAGCGGCATGCATGTCGCGCTAGGGGAGACAGATTGGCTTCTCGTCGCGGCGCTTGTCCCGGGGGCTTGGATCGGGGGCAAGCTTGGCGCGCGGATCGCCATTCGGTTGAGCGGCAACAAATTATTATGGCTGCTGCGCATGACCTTGTTGGCGCTGGCGATTCAGCTGATCGTCGAGGGGATACGGGCGTTATAACGGGAGGCAAAGGATCGATTCATCCGAAACCCGTCACGGGCTGCGTGCGTATTGCAATAAGATGAGAAGAACTTGTACAATAATCTTTATTTATGATCAAGTTGAACATCTTTTAAAAGCTGGGAGAGTGATAGTCTTGAACGACGGCACTAACGGCTCTGTCATAGGAGGCAAAAGCTTTACGGCGGTCGCGATCAACTGCGCCGCCAAAGCAGGGGAATGGATCATGACGAAGCTTGGCGGCTTCTCCAACCTCGAACTCAAATATTCGGCACATGATCTCGTCACCGAGGTGGACAAGGGCTCCGAAAGGCTTATTCGTAATTTGATAGGCACGCACTTCCCTCACCATTCGTTCCTGGGTGAAGAGGGAGTCGAACCCGGACCGGAAGCTTCCTCGCAAGCGCTTGCAGAGATGAGCGACGCGGAATATTTGTGGATCGTCGATCCGATCGACGGCACGACGAACTACGTACACGGCTTCCCTTTTTTCTGCGTGTCCATTGCACTCGCCTATCGCGGCGAAGTGATCGTGGGAGTTATCTACGATCCGATGAAGGACGAATTGTTCGTGGCGGAGAAGGGGAAGGGCGCTTACGTGCATGGCAAGAAGATGGGCGTCTCCGGCGAAGAAACGCTGCGGGGCAGCCTGATCGCGACCGGATTGCCGGCCGACCATCATTACGCGTTGCCGCTTAACTTGAAAGGCATCCAAAGCGTCGCGCCGGGAGTCCGCAATCTTAGAATCGCCGGATCGGCGGCTCTGCATCTGGCTTACGTCGCGGCAGGCCGTCTCAGCGGCTTCTGGGAAATCGGCCTAAACAGCTGGGATATCGCGGCAGGCGCGCTTCTGGTCCAGGAATCGGGCGGCCAAATGACGGATACGAAAGGCAATCCTTACACGCTGGCCGTAAGGAACGTTGCCGCAACCAACGGACTCATTCACGGCGAGCTGCTGGACGCCCTTGCCAATGCGGATGCGGCCGAATAAAGAAAGACAAATGACGGAGGACAACAGGAACGCGGAGGCGTATTGTTGTCCTTATTCCTTTTTAATGCCTTTTATACTTGATCGGGAGGTATGAACCATGACGGGAAAACAAACAGGGACGTTGGCGGCGATCCTTTGTTTCGCGTTGTTATCGGCCTGCAGCGGGGACGGCAACAATAGGAACGAGGCAACTTCCGCTCCGAAATCGACGGTGGCAGTCTCGCCCGAACCTACTCAAGCGGCTACGGAAAAACCAGCGGCGGGCGAGGATTCCGGGCAGTCCGAATCCGGCGAGCCTTATGCCGTCATCGCCGAGAATTTGCGCATACCGTGGTCGATCGCGATTGCCGGCAACGACTTCTACGTCACGGAGAGGGAAGGGAATATCGTCCGAATCGGCGGCGGCAATCAAACGCGCCAGAACGTCAGGTTATCGGAAGCGGTTCTGCACGAGGGTGAAGGAGGCCTACTGGGATTTGTCCTGGCGCCTGATTTCGAAGAGTCGAAGGAAGCCTTCGCCTACCATACGTACGAGAAAGACGGGAAGACGCTAAACCGGATCGTCTTGCTCAAGCAGGAGGGAGCCGATTGGGCCGAGCAGCAAGCGCTGCTGGAGGGCATTCCCGGCAATTCGACCCATAACGGAGGCAGGCTGGCGATAGGCCCGGACGGCATGCTCTATGCGACGACGGGCGATGCCCAAGGCAGGAGCGATGCCCAAGACACGAACAGTCTGGCGGGGAAGATCATTCGGATGACGCTTACCGGCCAAATTCCTTCGGACAACCCTTTCCCGAACTCGTATGTCTACTCGTACGGCCATCGGAATCCGCAGGGGATCGCGTGGACGGAAGACGGCCAAATGTACAGCACGGAGCATGGTCCTTCGGGCAATCCCGGCGGACATGACGAAATCAACGTCATCGCTCCCGGGAACAATTACGGCTGGTCGGCTATATACGGCGATCAGAAGAAACAGGACATGGTTACCCCAATTTACCACACGGGAGATCCGGCCATCGCGCCTTCGGGAACGATCGTGGACGGCGAAGGAAGGCTCGTCATTGCGACGCTGCGCGGAGAAGCGATTTACAGGTATACGCCTGCGACGGGGAAAATGGAGGTCATCCATGAGGGGGAAGGGCGGATTCGCGATTTGAAGCTGGTCCAGGATAAACTCTATTTCGTCACCAACAATCTCGACGGGCGCGGAGGCAAGTCTTCCGAATCGGAGGATCGGCTTGTCCGAATGGATTATCCGGAATAAAGAGCGCGAACGGCAGCCAATCTATCGAATGTGAATTCGAGTCGATCGGCTGCCGTTTTTTTGCCGCTTTAATCATGTATTTGAAGACCGGTGATCGATTCGTTTAATTCGCCGCATCGAGGGTGTAACGGAACAGCTCCGCCAATTCTATCCGCTGCAACCCCTGCAAGAGGCGGTGGGTTTCGTCCGAACCTTTGCCCGATTCCTGCAGGGAAATCAAATCGACGAATTCGTCGCAGTTCCAGCTCCCGTCATTCCGGAATTGCTTCAGGATGTTAACGATTGCGCCGGCTGGCAGCACGTTCAGGCCGGGCTGATCCTTGAGCCATACCGAGACGGCGAGCCGGGTCCGCTCTTTTACGGGATGGCGTCCCGCTTGGCGGAACCAGTATTTGCTGTTCCAGAAGTCTTGCTCCATCCGGTGCATGATGGCGTGCCAATAGCACCCCGTTGCATCGTCTTCGATCTGCTGAGCATAGGAATGGGAGCGGTCCAAGCTGTCGTTAAGCAAATGCAAGCCGGCCATTAGGGCGATCCGCGATTTGTCCGCGTCTGTGGACGGATGGGTACGGCCAAGCTCGGCGATCTCGTCATCCAGTCCTGCATGCCAAACGTTGGTAGGGGACAACAGGGCCGGTTCGCCCCGGCAGTCCAGTTGCTCCATGATCGTCTTCAATCGTTCCTGTATCTTCATCCTCGATTTCTCCTCCCCCGTTTCGGAAATCATGCAGCGTATTTTGCGCCGCTTTGCTCTTTATGTCCTTACAGTTTGGCCATCGCCTTGCGAGCGGCCTCGATCGTTTCGTCGATGTCGGCTTCCGTATGCGCGGTCGTCAGGAACCATGCCTCGTACTTGGACGGAGCCAGGTTGATGCCTTGGTCCAGCATCAGCCGGAAGAAGGCGCCGAATCGTTCGCCGTCCGTATCTTGCGCCTCGTCGTAGTTTGTCACGGGATGATCGCAGAAGTGGGCCGAGAATGAACCACGGATCCGATTGATCGTAAGCGGCACGCCGTTCGCTTTGGCAGCATCCGCAAGTCCTGCGGCCAGTTTCGTCGCGAGCGCGTCCATGCGGTCGTAAATGCCGGCTTCCTGCAGCACTTCCAAGCAGGCGATGCCGGCGGAGATGGAAGCAGGGTTGCCGGCCATCGTGCCCGCCTGGTAGGCCGGTCCGAGCGGAGCGACTTGCTCCATGAGTTCGCGGCGTCCGCCGTAGGCGCCGATCGGCAGTCCGCCGCCGATGATTTTGCCGAGCGCGGTCAAGTCGGGTTCGATCGCCTGCCGGTCCGGGAAGACGCTATACGTCTGAGTCGAGCCGTAATGGAACCGGAAGGCGCTGATGACTTCGTCGTAGATGACGAGGGCGCCGGCTTCGCGCGTCAGCTTGCACAACCCTTCAAGGAACCCTTCGTGCGGCATGACCATGCCGAAGTTGCCGACGATCGGCTCGACCATGACGGCAGCGGTGTCGTCTCCCCAACGTTCGAGCGCTTCCTTCAGCGCATCCAAGTTGTTGAACGGCACGGTAATGACCTCATGGGCAATGCTGGTCGGGATACCAGCGCTGTCCGGTATTCCCAGCGTGGAGGGACCGGAACCTGCCGCAACGAGGACAAGATCGGAGTGGCCGTGGTAACATCCCGCGAATTTGATGATTTTGTTGCGTTTCGTATAGGCTCTTGCGACGCGAATCGTTGTCATGACGGCTTCCGTGCCCGAGTTGACGAATCGGACCTTGTCCATCGACGGGATGGCCTCCTTCAGCATGCGGGCAAGCTTGATCTCTAGCTCGGTCGGCGTTCCGTACAAAATGCCGTTCCGCGCAGCCGTCACGATGGCTTCCGTAATATGGGGATGGGCATGGCCCGTAATGATCGGTCCGTAAGCCGCCAAGTAGTCGATGTAGCGGTTATCGTCCACATCCCAGAAGTAGGCGCCTTCGGCGCGTTTCATGAAGACGGGGGCTCCTCCGCCTACGGCTTTGAACGAACGGGACGGGCTATTGACGCCGCCGACGATATGCTGCAGCGCTTCTTGGTAGAGTTGATTGGACATGGGTCGTTGAATGGACATGAGAATGGAAAAACTCCTTTCAGTCGGGAGTGGATTTTTTGACCACATAAGAATTTATAAGTTTCCGATTCTTACGGAAGGGTAAATTCTTATTGGCGATAAAACTTACCGTATGCTTACGAAAATGCTTTGCTTTGCAAAGCTGAAGGTCGCTCATCGTCGAGTGGCCTCGATAGAGCTTTTTTCATTAACGGCATGAATCGTTGCGGGGGCGAGCGATGATAAAGATTGTAGTAGATCGCTCCGAAATGACAGTAACCATTCGATGATCTAACGGAAATCAGCGCTCTTAATATGCGATTATGAGCCAATTTAGAAATCTAGCTATGATGAACGTAAAAACAGCCCCGTATGTGCTTCACGTCGTAGGTTAAAAATGGGAAGTAAGAACACAACCATTTTCAGAGCTACATAGCAAAAGGAGCTGTTACTATGC
>NZ_JAVFVT010000064.1 GCF_030929555.1 Paenibacillus sp. LHD-117
AGTAACAGCTCCTTTTGCTATGTAGCTCTGAAAATGGTTGTGTTCTTACTTCCCATTTTTAACCTACGACGTGAAGCACATACGGGGCTGTTTTTACGTTCATCATAGCTAGATCATCGCGTCCACTAAATCGTCTAACTCCAAAGGGTCACGCTAATAATCAGAGCGATCTTCTACTCGTTGTACAGCTTCTTCATATTCGAATACTTCATTTCCCTCTTCGCCCACTTCAGCTTCGAAAGCTCTTCTTTCAGCCTGTTTCCGACGACAGTCACTTTATTGCTTATGATCGTTCTCCCCTCTTCTTCCGAAGCGGTTCCGCGCGGGTCGAGCCCCCAAATCCCGATCATATCCGCATCCTCCTGCAGCCTATCCATGTCGGCAAGCTCCGGATAAAGCCCCAACACCAGCGAGGTCTCGTTAAACGCCGCATGGTCGGTCTGAATGCCTTGGTTGCCGGTTCCGCCGATGTCCCAAAGCTCGAAAAGCTTCAATCCGAATTGTTTCTCGAATTTCTCGATGCACTTGCCGAAGGTCACGTTCGAAGGCCCATGCCCATGCGCGACGACGATCTTGAAGCCCGCCCGCGAGAGATTCCATAACGTTGCTTCCAGCACCTTCACGAACAATTCTTCTTCGATATAGTACGCGGTGCCCTCTAATTGCTGAGGGTAACCGTCCTCGAAGCTGTAATGGTCTATTCCGACGTAGTCGAAGCCGTCTTTATTTACGTTAACTTCCGGCCCGAGGAATAACATCGGCAGAACGATGCCTCCTATACTTTTCGCGAGCTCCGTAAAAAAGCCCTTCGACTGCAAGTCGTCCGAACCTAACGGAAGATGATAGCCATGCCATTCCAGCGTTCCAAGCGGAAGGTACGCGATAGGGCAATCGTTAATCCGTTCCACAAATTCCGCCGGCATCAGCTCTTCGTACAACACCTTCTGGTTATTCATGTTTCGATTCCTCGATTTCATTCCGAGACTCCCCCTTTTCACCTCTATCCTAACAGCACCGATGTGAAATTGATGTGTGGAAAAGGCACATAAAGGATTATCCGCCGCCCCCAGCGAATGTATAGCAAATAAACCCATCTCAGGAAACAGGAGAAAACGATGACCTTCCCCGTCTGGATCGATCTCGGTTTTGCAAGGCTTCATCCGCATACGGTGTTCGAAGCGCTCGCTTATTTTATCGGCTTCCGGGTATACCTTCTTACCCGCAGCAAAGACAAGCTTCCGATCGCGCAGGGTATGTGGGTCATTGTCGGGGCCATTCTTGGAGCCGCGATCGGATCCAAGCTGTTGTATTGGCTGGAAGACCCCGTGAGGACCATCGAGAACTGGAACAGCTACGCCTATCTTATGGAGGGCAAGACGATCGTGGGCGGACTGCTGGGCGGACTGATCGGCGTGGAGTGGATGAAGAAACGCGTCGGCATTACCCGTTCTACGGGCGACGATATGGCGCTGCCGATCGTCGTTGGCATGGTCATCGGGCGAGTCGGCTGCTTTATGACCGGGCTGGGCGATCACACCTACGGCACAGCCACGTCTTGGGTGACGGGCGTCGATTTCGGCGACGGCATCTCCAGGCATCCGACCCAGCTCTATGAAATCGCGTTTTTGCTGCTGCTCGGCGGATTGCTCTACCGCTTAAAGCGGCGCTCCGCGTTGCCGGACGGCGCGATCTTCCAGCTATTCATGACGGGGTATCTGCTGTTCCGTTTCGCGGTCGATTTTATCAAACCTACGCCGCATTCCTATCTCGGGCTGAACAACATCCAACTGGCCTGCTTCATTGGCCTGATCTACTACGTCTTGTTGATTCGCAAGTGGCTTAGGCGGCCGCAACATTCGCATAGGGGGGAAATGTAACGATGACGACGAAAAACAGGCCCTACATTTTCTACGAGCTGACGAACAGCATCTGTTCGACCTGTTTGCGCAAGGTGGAAGCGAAGGTCATTATCGAGGACGATCAAGTATTTTTGCTCAAGTATTGCGGACAGCACGGGCGGGAAAAAGTACTGATCGCGAGCGACGCCGCTTATTATAAGAAATGCCGCGAATTCCTGAAGCCTGCGGAAATGCCTCAGCACTGGAACACGCCGATTCGTTATGGCTGTCCTTACGATTGCGGATTATGCCCCGACCATGAGCAGCATAGCTGCTTGACGCTGCTCGAAGTGACCGAACGCTGCAATCTGCAATGTCCGATCTGTTACGCGGAATCCTCCCCGCACAAAGATTCGTGGCGCTCGCTGGAGCAGATCGAGTTCATGCTCGATGCCATCGTCCGTAATGAAGGCGAGCCAGATATCGTGCAAATTAGCGGGGGCGAGCCTACCATCCATCCGCAGTTTTTCGAAATACTGGACCTCGCCAAGAGCAGACCGATCAAACATATTATGGTCAACACCAACGGGCTCCGAATCGCCCAGGATCGGAGCTTCGCGAAGCGGTTAGCCGAATATATGCCCGGCTTCGAAATCTACCTGCAGTTCGACAGCTTCCAGGAGGAGGCTTTACGCGAGCTGCGCGGCGTCGATCTGCGCGATGTTCGCCGCAGGGCGCTGGAGCATTTGAACGAATTCAACATCTCCACCACGCTGGTCGTTACGCTCAAGAAAGGGCTGAACGACGTCGAGATCGGCGACATTATTCAGTTTGGCCTCAAGCAACCGGCCGTGCGCGGCGTCACCTTCCAGCCAATCCAAGCGGCCGGACGATTGGAAGACTTCGATCCGGCGAAGGATCGGCTGACCCTTAGCGAAGTGCGGCAAGGCATCATCGACCAATCGGGCGTATTCCGGGCGGAGGACATCATACCGGTGCCGTGCCATCCCGACTGTTTGGCGATGGGCTACGCCCTGAAGCTAGGCGGCGAAGTGCTGCCGCTTACCGGCCTCATGGATCCCCAAATCCTGCTGGAGGGCGGGCGCAACACGATCGTGTTCGAGCAGGACCAGACGCTGAAATCGAAAATTTTCGAGCTGTTCTCGACCGCCCATTCCCCGACCTCATCGGCGCTTTCGCTGAAAAACCTGCTCTGCTGCCTGCCGATGGTCGCCGTGCCGGACAACATTAGCTATGATAACGTATTCCGCGTCATCATCATGCAGTTTTTGGACCCGTACAATTTCGACGTGCGCTCCGTCAAGAAGTCCTGCGTGCACATCGCGCATCCCGATGGACGGATCATCCCTTTTGATACCTATAATATGTTTTATCGCGGCGATAAAGAGAAGAAGCTGGCCGAGCTGAGAGCCGAATTCGACATGCGACCGGGAGGAAAAGTTCATGAGTGGAACGAGTAACGAGGAGAACCAACAACCTTCTAACGCGTCACCCCCGCCTCCGCCTCCGGGCAAGCCGCCCGGCCACATGAAGCAAGTGTGGCTCGGAATCGGGCTGCTTGCCGTCCTGCACTTGCTGCTCTTCTTGCTTCCGATCGCCTTTTTCTTCATCGGCATCGCGCAGCTCGTTTATTTGCTGCCCGCGCTCGCGATCTTCAGCAAACGAAGCGGCATCGTGCAAGGCCTGCTCATCGGCGCCGGCGTCACGTTCCTGCTGAACGCCGCCTGCTTCGGGCTTCTGGTCAGCGGAACGTTCTCACTATGACCATCAATCGGTAACCGCAACGGATTCCGATCGCTTGCGCTGCGGGCGCTTCATCGGAAAATTCAGGAGCAGAAGACCCGCCAAGAATATAAGCGTTCCGGCTAACAAATAGACGGTCATCGGTTCTTGGAAAAACAGATAGGACCATAGCAGCATAAACAAAACGGTGCTGTTGCCGACAATGGCGACAACCGCGAACGGTACCCGCTTGATCGCTTCCGCGAACCAGAAGAAGCTGAGTCCCGTGATGACGCCGAGAAGGACCAATGCTCCCCACGCCCATGGCGTCGACGGACCGATGAACTCTTGCGACTGAAACGGGAGCGGCGCCGAAACGATCAATGTGCTCGCGAAGAAAACGGAGAGGTTCATGTTGCCGTTCTCCATTTTCTTCAGCAGCATGCGCTGGCTTAATACGTGAACGGCGGCGCCGATTCCCGCGAGCGTGAACAGCAGCGTCGTTAGTCCGCTTCCCCTTGCAAGCTCGTCAAGCGGAGTGCCGTTCCAGCCGACGACGATGACGCCGGCCACGCAGAATGCCGCTGCTACCCAGCCGCGCGCCGACACCTTCTCCTTGAACAGCAGCCCCGCCGCAACCAGCAGCACAACGGTCTGAACCGGCTGGACGAGCAGATTGCCATAAGAATAGCCGATCATTAACGCGATATTCTCGAAAATATAATTGACGGCTTTCCCGAGCGCGCCGATCCAAATCCATTTTAACCCCAAGCTAAGCTTAAACTTGCCGTCCCTCATGTACAGGAAGAGACCTAGAAACAAAACGCCGAAAAAAAATCGCGCGAAAGAAATGATCGAACTGTCCACCATCTCGGACGCCATCTTGACCAGCACCCCGACGAAGCTCCAAGCGAGCGTCGCGAGCAGAAGTAAAATATAACCCACTACTTATTGATCCTGCTTCGCCGTAATATATCCTTCCGCTTTCAGCAGCTCGGCGATGAGCACCGCGCCGCCCGCTGCTCCGCGCAGCGTGTTGTGCGAAAGGCCCACGAATTTGTAATCGTACAGGGAATCCTCGCGCAAGCGGCCCGCGGATACGCCCATGCCGCCTTCGATATCGCGGTCCAGCCCCGTCTGCGGCCGGTTCTCTTCCTCGAAGTACGTAATGAATTGCTTCGGCGCGCTTGGCAATCCGAGCTCCTGCGGTCTGCCCGCAAAGCTGCTCCATCGCTCAAGAATCTCTTCCTTCGAAGGTTTGTTCTTGAAGGAGACGAATACCGTAGCCAGGTGGCCGTCTGTGACCGGAACGCGGATGCACTGCGTCGTAATATGCGGCTCGCTTGCTTTCACGATTGCGCCGTCCTCCACGCTGCCCCAGATGCGCAGCGGCTCTTGCTCGCTTTTCTCTTCTTCGCCGCCGATGTACGGAATGACGTTGTCGAGCATTTCCGGCCAGTCGGTAAAGTTTTTGCCGGCGCCGGAGATCGCTTGGTACGTCGAAGCGACGACCGTCTTCGGCCCGAATTCCTTCAACGCGTTCAGCATCGGCACGTAGCTCTGAATCGAGCAGTTCGGTTTAACGGCGATAAAGCCCGTCGAAGTGCCCAGGCGCTTGCGCTGCGCGGCGATCACGTCGAGGTGGCCCGGATTGATTTCCGGAATGACCATCGGCACGTCGGCTGTCCAGCGGTGAGCGGAGTTGTTCGAGACGACTGGCGTTCCCGTCTTGGCGTATGCCTCTTCAAGCGCCTTGATTTCATCCTTCTTCATATCTACCGCGCAGAAGATAAAGTCCACGCCCGCTGCGACCTCTTCGACCTTCGATGCGTCTTGCACGACGATGGATTTGACGTCCTCCGGAATCGGCGTGTCGAGCTTCCATCTGCCTTGCACGGCTTGCTCGTACGTCTTGCCCGCCGAACCCGCGCTGGCCGCGATGGCCGTTACTTTAAACCAAGGATGCCCATTCAGCAGCTGTACGAACCGCTGCCCTACCATTCCCGTTCCTCCGACGATGCCTGCTTTCAGTAATTGTGTCATAAGATCTCCTCCTGAATCGAATTCGAAAATAAAAAAATCCCGCCCCCAAGACTGATGTCAGTCTCAGGGACGAGATTGGATTCTCGCGGTACCACCCGGATTCGCGCTTATGTCGCCATAATGCGCCTCTTCGAGTACGGCATGGCCCTCGGGCCGCGCGTATACTCTAGCTCTGTAACAGGAGCTCCTGGCACACCACCCCCCATTGGCTTCAACAGGTTCCGGCGCGCTGCTCTGAGCCTTTTTTCGATAACGTCTTCTTTGCCCCTTCCCAGCTGCCGGGGCTCTCTGCCAAAGAATCCATTTATCTACTCTTCTCTTCGCTGCATTTCGTTATTGCTTTATTTTATCAAATTCCATGACCGGAGGTAAACCATTTTCTTTGCGTATCCAAAAATTCCTTGATTTTTTGATTGACCTGCTCCCTTTTCGAAAGAAGCGAACCGGATGGAGCTGACCGGACGGCCGTCTTCGCCTGGATACACTAGAAAAGCGTCACCCGAAATATAACAAAATCGGCATCCGTCACTAGATAAGGATTAATCGGTTTCCTCGATAGAAAGGTAGACCACCAGTTGAAGCCCCAGTGCAGAAACCCGGCGATATCGAATTTATAGAGCTGGCTGCCGATGATCCGGTTGCGGCCGGAAGGCATGCTGAAAAACCGGTTAGACACTTCTTTATATTGCGCACAGCAATAATAAGTCCACAAATCAGGCACTTTGTTCTCCAAAAAAGGACCGATGTGGTCGTTTGAAGGGATCGGACGAAGCACGACGCCCTTCCGAAAAAATCGTAATCGGACAACGCGTCGATAATCGGGAACCCTTGCAAGTATTTCATGACCGAATCCTTGGCAGTCCGGTAGGCATCCAATTGATGATGCTGCGGTTCGTCCGATATATGGAAGTAACTCCTGGACACGAGAGCATGCTCCCGGATGAAACGGATTAATTCGGGCAAAAACTGAGACAAAAAGTTTTGATATTCCTCTCCGAAGGCATCCGTTTCCCATCCGAAAACAACTCCCCATCTTCCGTTGCTACGATTTTCGGGGCATGTTTTGCACCCCACTGCGTAAAGAGGTGAGAAAACTCAAAGTATCGGATTCCTTTGTTGTCGCAAAGTTCCACCCATCTCTTCAGCTTGTCGAATCCAAAACGGTATCGGTCCCCCATTTCTATTCGCCGCGTTTAAACGACTCCTTGCGCGATCATCGCGTCCGCGACGCGGACAAAACCGGCAATGTTCGCTCCGACGACCAGGTTGCCCGGGTGGCCGTATTTGGCCGCTTCCGCTTCGCTGTTGCGGTAGATGCCCCGCATAATGTCATGCAGCTTCGCATCGACTTCCTCGAACGTCCATGACAGGCGCATGCTGTTCTGCGCCATCTCCAGCGCCGACACGGACACGCCGCCGGCATTCGCGGCTTTCGCCGGCCCGAACAACACGTTGTTGTTCAGGAAGACGTCGATCGCGGCCAACGTGGACGGCATGTTCGCGCCTTCGCCGACCGCGATGACGCCGTTCGCGACCAATGTGGCAGCAGCTTGCTCGTCGATCTCGTTCTGCGTCGCGCAAGGAAGGGCGATCTCGCAAGGAATGGACCAAATGCCTTCGCAGCCCGGCGTATAAACCGCGTTCGGGCGGAACTGGACGTATTCGCCGATCCGCTTGCGCTCTACTTCCTTCAACCGCTTCAGAAGCGCCAGATCAATACCCTCCGGATCATGAACATAGCCGTTCGAATCGCTGCAGGCCACGACCTTCGCGCCCAGCTGCTGCAGCTTCTCGATGGCGTAGATCGACACGTTGCCGGAACCGGATACGACGACCGTGGTACCCTCGAGGCTTAAACCTTTCGCTTGCAGCATCTCGTTCACGAAGTAAACGCAGCCGTAGCCCGTCGCTTCTTTGCGGGCGAGGCTTCCGCCGTATTGCAGGCCCTTGCCGGTCAGAACGCCAGCTTCGTTGCCGCTTCTAATCCGTTTATATTGACCGAACATATAGCCGATCTCGCGCGCTCCTACGCCGATGTCGCCGGCGGGCACGTCCATGTCCGGTCCAATGTAACGATAGAGCTCCGTCATGAAGCTTTGCGTAAAGCGCATGATCTCTTGCTCCGATTTCCCCTTCGGATCGAAGTCGGAGCCGCCCTTTCCGCCGCCGATCGGTTGGCCGGTCAGCGAGTTTTTGAAAATTTGCTCGAAGCCGAGAAATTTAATAATGCTCGCGTTGACCGAAGGATGGAAGCGCAGGCCGCCTTTGTACGGCCCGAGCGCGCTGTTGAACTGCACGCGGAAGCCGCGGTTTACTTGCGCCTTGCCGTTATCGTCGACCCAAGGCACACGGAACGAGACGACCCGCTCCGGCTCGGTGATCCGCTCCAGGATGCTGTGCTCGATATAATGCGGGTTCGCTTCGAGGACCGGAATGAGCGAATCCAATATTTCTTTTACCGCCTGGAAAAATTCCTTCTCGCCTTGGTTGCGGCTGATCACCGTCTCGTAAACCGATTGCACGTATGCCTTTGCCGATAGCGGCTTAACCAATAGATCATTCACTTCGGTGGACGCTCCTTCTTCGCGAAACGACGGGGAATGAAATGTATACGATACACATCGTTTGCGCTTATGTATAGGGTTTGGACTTGTGCAAATGCAGCTTACAACAATTCGCGGCGAAGCTCTTCGCCCGATTTCGGCGACAAATAAGAGAACGGAACGTCGAACACGGTTTTGGCGCCGGTCTGCCCTTCCCCGCTCATTCGGTTAACCGCTCTTGCGTAAGCGACGAGCACGCTCGCCGTAAATTCCGGATTGCTCTCCAGCTTCAAGCCGAACTCGATGATTTGTTTCGTGCCTTCCCCGGTTATGCCGCTGCGGATGACGAAACCGCCGTGAGGCATGCCCTGATGCTCGGCCTTCAATTGCTCCTCGGTGATGAAGGTAACCGTCGTGTCGTAATCGGAGAAGTAGTTCGGCATCGAAACGATCGTCTCCCGAATGGCGTCCTTGTCCGCGCCTGCTTCCGCAACGACGAAACATTCGCGAAGATGTTTCTCGCGCGTCGCCAGCTCCGGTGTCTCTCCCGCGCGGATGCGCTCGATGACCGATTGGACGGGAACCGTGTACTGCACGCCGGCTTTCACGCCAGCCACTCGGCGGATGGCATCCGAATGTCCTTGGCTGACGCCTTTGCCCCAGAACGTGTAGTCCGTTCCTTGCGGCAGGATGGCTTGCGCCAGCAGCCGGTTCAGCGAGAATAGACCCGGATCCCAGCCGGTCGAAATAACGCTTAGTTTACCGCTTTGCTTCGCTAAAGCATGAACCCGATCGAAAAACGCCGGGATCTCGGCATGCGTGTCGAAGCTGTCCACGGTGTTGAACATACTCGCCATAAACGGGGTCTGCTCTGGAAGGTCGGTCGCCGATCCGCCGCAAAGGATCATGACGTCGATCTTGCCTATGTACTGCTCGGCCGCCGAGATGTGCTCGAACTTAGCGCTGCCCGATGCCAGTTGTTCCGGCTCTCTACGGGTGAAAATCGCCACCAGCTCCATGTCCGGATTTTGCGAAATCGCCTTTTCGACGCCTTTGCCCAGGTTGCCGTACCCTACGATGCCCACTTTCACAATTTCCATTTTTACGCCTCCTAAAATATAGACAAAGTCCTCTGCTTCCGCGTATGGCCGTACAAACACGGAACTAACGGGCCTTTGCTAGAATTTGTCGATAGAATCGATAACGGACCGATTTTCGATCATAATATCGATTTATTTTAAATAATTCATCGAAATAATGCAAACTAATATTTAGATAGTGCAAACCGCAAGTAAGCTAACATGATAGAATTGGAACATACGTTCGAATTCCTCCGGTGCCGGATTGGTTAACTAACGGCTCTGGCACCTCCGATGCAGTCGCGATTATTGAACTGCGAACAGCAAAAAAACTGGAAAATAGTTTGGCACGTTTGCATGAAAAACGCATATGTTCAGCGGAATAAGGGCCCTCGGAATGCCCAGGCAGGATGG
This sequence comes from Paenibacillus sp. LHD-117, assembly GCF_030929555.1. Lineage (GTDB taxonomy): Bacteria > Bacillota > Bacilli > Paenibacillales > Paenibacillaceae > Pristimantibacillus. Next base: position 9,661 of record NZ_JAVFVT010000064.1, read on the forward strand.
TTCGGAAAATCGGCTCGAGCGAACGCGAAATGACCTCGCCGCCCGCCTGTGAGGACTAGCGGCCAGGCGCAAAAGATAGGAAACGGCCCGCTCTATTTGACTGTTTTGTATCGTTATGTTTATTTACGCCTACAGTAAATAACTATTACACTAGCTAATTTCCAGCATTACCCCATATTCAAAGTGGAATCGTCCGTTCGCAACCTGACATGTCTTGTCCGATTTCAATGCTTATCTTTTCTATTAAGCTTCCTAAAATAAAATGGATAAAATAAAAAATTAACTACCCATTCACCCCTAACGGACCATGGCACCGCTATTACGAGCTAATTCGGGCCTTTCGAAACGCCCGCCAGTCGTCGGATAAGATCATGAAACTGTGGCATTCACCTAGATCTTGAATAGTTTATTTGGAAGGCATAAAAAAACAGTTCGCGAGGAGAATCAACCATGGGGAATAACCCTAAGCCTTGGAAGCCCTCGATTAAGCGTAACGCCGTGCTTAAGAGCACCAATCGTCTTCCAAAGGGGCCCATCAATGTATTTGCCCGCTTCATTAGTCCCAATCCAATCACGTCGTTTAATCCCGTCGAACGGCGATAGAGAATCTTAGGGTCAATGCTATGACGACGGGCGAACTGGGAAGCGTTCCCGACCTTCTTGGCCTCTTGAATAATCTGGTTCTTCATTTCCACTGAAAATCGTCTGCGTTGTATAAAAAATCCCCTCCATCGCTTCTGCTTCTAGCTTACACCGTTAAGTGTGCTAGACTCAAATCCGATTAAGGGGCCTAATAGTCAGAACCCTCGTCAAGGAACTCCGGCTGTCACGTCGTCAAATCCCATTCATGCATGTTAATTATCGTTTTCCTGAATGAGCGAAAAATCGTCTGCGAAGATCGTATTATTCTGAAGCCCATCTGCGGCGGTTTCAATGCTAACGATTGCGCCTACGGTCTTATCCGGCGATTTGGCCAATAAATTGAACACCCGATAATTGCCTTCCGTATTCTCTGGTATCGTTAACCTGTTAAATTTTTTCGTAAACGTCTCAAGAATATCCCCATCTTCGTTAATGAACTGGAATCGGACCAACGTTGTAGGATTTTCCGGAATATCAATACTTCCTGAGCCGTTGTCCGATAAAGCACCGGATAACCGATATACTTTTTCATCCGTCAATCCTCTTCGAATCACTTGCCTAAGAATCGCATTTGGACCAATGGATGCGACGAAATCACCGGAATGCGCTCTTGCCGCGCTCGTGGCGACAACCGTGCCGGCTACGACCGTCCAAGGGGCTAGAACACCCGCTTCGAACCCGCCGTTTTCGATAAGCTCAGTTAATTTACCTGACATATTTATCACTCCTTTCTAGTTTAGTTATTATATTAAATGCGTTGTTTGCGGAAGATGCTAGGGCTAATCCTACTTCTATAATAATTATGCTTTTGCTAGATTCCGAGAATAGTGAATAGCCCGCCATTCTCTCCTTGACTTGGCGTTAGTCCGCTTCAAAATTAATCCTTCATGATTTTGTGGTATTCACCTATACGTTGAATAGTTTATTTCGAAAGGCATAAAATCTGTTCGCGAGGAGAATCAACCATGGGGAATGACCCTAAGCCTTGGAGGCCCTCGATTAAGCGTAATGCCGTGCTTAAGAGCACCAATCATCTACCAAAAGGGCCCATTAATGTATTTGCCCGCTTCATTAGTCCCAATCCAATCACGTCGTTTAATCCCGTCGAACAGTTCCCCGCCATCGATCGGACGGCCTTTTTAGCCCGTTCACCAGCGTGATCGGGGATGTGACCATCGACAAGGATGTTTTTATCGCTCCCAGCGCCACCCTCCGGGCGGACGAAGGGACGCCGTTCTATATTGGTCCCAACTCGAATATCCAAGACGGTTCCATCTTGCACGGATTAGCCAATGAACGTATTCGCGTAGGGAACAAACGGTACTCGATTTACATCGGCAAGGGGGTGTCGGTCGCCCACGGGGCGATTATCCACGGACCTTGTTTCGTGGGGGATAACGTATTCGTCGGCTTCAAAGCGATTGTCTTTAACGCGAGCGTAGGACGGGGCTCCTACATTTCCATGGATGCCATCGTCATGAACGGCGTTCGAATTGCGCCCGACCGCTTCGTTCCGCCCGGGGCGCATATCGATACGCAAGCCAAAGCCGACAAGTTGGGCAAGGTTCCGAAGGATAGCAGAGAGTTCGCCCGAGAGGTGCGGCGCGTCAATCGCGAGTTCCCTCCCTCCTATCACGCGTTATTCGGTCCTCATCAATGTTCGTGCGGAATCTCCTATGACCGCAAACGACTGGTAAAATGATCCGAAACATCTAAGGCCGGGAATCTCCGAATCGAGGATTCCCGGCCTTTCCAATGATATCGAAATCTGTTGATTTCGTCCAAAATGAGTGGTGCTAAAGCCATAGGAATATGGTACGATGATTCTGTCTATTTCGTACGGAATGTTCGATTATCATTGAGCCGAAGGTGGAGCCGATGCCAGAACCAGCCAATCTCTCGCAGCAACCCAAATCTACCGCTTCGCCCGCTCCTGCCGGGCGCGCTTCCAGCGCCCCAGAGTCGGCGCCGGGACTCGCATTGCCGAATCTCAGACATGGTAACATGACGCCCGCGGACGTCATTCAATTGCAGCGGGCCGGGGGCAACCAAGCGGTCCTTCAGCTGTTCCGCGATCGTGCTTCGGCGGCATCCAGATCGAAGGCCCCGATCCAGCGGCAAGGCATACGCGCCAGCAACCTCTTTCAATCTACCGGCGCACCTTCAAGCGCGGCTTCCGCGGTACCTTCAACCGTGGCTTCCACGGTGCCTGCCAGCGCTACACCCGCTAGTGCTACGCCTGCTAGTGCTACGCCTGCTAGTGCTATACCTGCCAGCGCTACATCTGCCAGTGCTACGCCTGCCAGTGCTACACCTGCAAGCGCGGAGCCGACCTCGATCCCGACGCCCAAGATCCCGTCCAATCTGCAGGGCAAAGGCGGTTATTCCGAGGTGTACGGCTGGCTGAAGGAGCAAGCGAGAGCCTCCAAAAAAGTCGATTTGTTCAGCTTCTTCGATTCCCTGAATCCGGAGCAGAAGATGGGCGCCATTCGCGCGATGGCGGGCAAAGCCCGGAATATCACGGTCGATGCCGTTAAGAAGACGATGCTGACCGGCATTATTTCCAAGTCGGTCGACTGGGACAAGTTCTCCGAGATTAGCCGGCAAGCCAAGAAGATGGATACGACCAACTATAACGCCGATCAGGACCGCGATTACGCCAGCTATGCGGCGATTGGCACGTCCAGCACGGCCGGAGGCGTGTCCGGTTCGGCTACGATCAGCCAGACGCTGGGCGCGGGCGGCGCCACCGGCACGGCGCTCGCTTCCGCTCCGATCGCAGCCGGACTAAGCGGCGTCGCGTCGGTTTCGCAGATCTATAACGCGACCCAGAACTATGACGGCGCGCTCAGCGCGGGCGGCAAAGCGCAGCTCGTCGCGGGCGAAGGCGCAGGCGGCATCGCCGACCTTGCCAGGTTCTCCGCCGGCTCGGTCAACAGCGTCCCGGGCGGTTGCCGGCATGGCAGCGAACGGCGCCGCTACCGTCGCGGCGGGCGCCGGCGCGATCGTGGGAGGCGCGGCATACATGGTCGGAGGTGCCGCCGGGTATATCGAGAGCGGCCGCAACGCGAAGAAGCTCGGCAAGCTTGAAGAGCAGCTGGCAGCGAGCGGAGGCGGACCTCTTGCCGAGCAACAACGGCTCGCGGCTAGCCTAGGGAAATCCACCCAAGAGATGAACAAATCCAAGAGCGGCATGACGGCGGCCAAAGGCGCAATGATGGTCGCGGGCGGGGCTTTGCTGATTGCAGCGGCCGCTTCTCCGGCGGGACCGATCCTTATCGCGCTCGGCGCCATTCTGGGCGGGGTCGCCGCGATCGTGAAATTTTACAAGAAGTACAAGAGGAAAGAATCGTTCGTCGACAAAGCGCTTAAAGTCGATGAGGCGGCCGCGCTGCCCGAGAACAAAGGCATCGCCAAGGATAAAGTCCGCCAGGCGCTGCTCGAGAAGAACGGCTTCAATAGCGTGGGACAATGCTACAGTCAGCTCGTCACCGATCTGGCCGGCATGCTGTTCGAAAGCGGCGTGAAGGGCGATGACAAAGAGAGTCGCCAAATTATCGAGAGCATCGGTCTGAAGGTCGACAAGTCGAAGAAAACGCCGGGCAAAGACTTGATCGCCAAAAAACTGCATACGTAGAGGAGCATCGCCATGACAGACTCATCATCATTCGCTTACTCCGTATTAACAAGATTGCTCGACTATTACGGCAGCCATGGGATTACCGCGAAGTTGGCCGATCCGGACGAGGATGCCCCCTATGCATCGCTCTTGATTCGATTCGAGGAGATCGGCTCCCGGAACGATTCGCTGCTTCTTGAGATCAGCTTCATCCCCGGCTTGGAGGAAGCGGAGAAGGAAGGCGTCTATCTGATGCAGACATTCGCCGTACTGCGGGACAAGACCGCTCCGGCAAGTTACGAGTCCTTGCTTCATGCCTGCGCCGCCCTCAATCTTACGCTTCCGCTCGGCGCATTCGGCGTGTCCGAGAACGGCGGAGCGCTTTATTTTAAGCATAACGCCATGCTGAGGCGCGAATGGCTGGAGAGCGAACAAGGTTTGCAGCAGCTCGACCGGATGAACGGCCTTGTGCTCCACCAGCTTCATCAATTCATAGATCAGCTTGTGCAATAGCCCAAAGGAGAGTCTTCGGCTGAGATCTCCCCTTTCCTGCAAGCCACTTCGGGCTGTTATATCTGTACCTCTGTCAATAGAGTATCGGAGTGTGCTGCCCAATTCATTCGGCACTAGGTGGGGGTAAAGAAAGACCCTGAGAGGTTTCCCCCTCAGAGTGTTATTACTTACCTTTAAGTACATCGAAAACCTCTGCGCAATTTAACGGTTTTGATATTGTACCGATTGGTAAGTCAAATGTCGAAATAAACTTCTCTTTCTTTTCTTCGAACTTTTTTTTACTTTTCATCAATTGAAGTTCATTTCCAAAATCTAGAACCTCATGCAATTTCATATCTAATACATTCATATCAAGTTTGAGTGCTAATCTTCTACATATTTCTAATGTCTTTTCAAATGTGCCCACCGGATTACATACCGCAAATCTTACTGAGATTTCATAAACTTCTTCGTTTTTTACTCCCGAGCCAATCTGAACCTCAATAATGCTAGATTCATCACTGTATGAGTAATAGCATTCTACATCGTCTGTCGCCCACATATCTTTTGGAGTGTACTGATGGAAATTCAGTACTGACTCTAAAGCAGCTTTGACCTTAATGAACGGAATTGAAACCTCTCCGAATGTCTCCCAACCGTCATCAGTGAGGATTGAACCACACCTTTTGCAGGAAGCACCTGTTTTACCTATCATCACACGGGTATTACATGGGTTAAGCATATTTTGATTCAATCGCCCGATTCATTCGGCACTGGGTGGGGGCTATCAAGAAAAAAAGAAAACCACATGGAGGCTTTCTCGCATGTGGTTAAATGAATTACTTAATCTCTGATTTCAAAAGTTTCAATTTATCTACTATTTGTTGTATGTCTTCTCCATTTAAGTCTGGCTTATCTAGCAGATATTTCACATAAATCTTTGAAAGCTTAGTATTAATTACGTCCAGTTCTTTGTTATCACGGTCAAAATACTTATTGATTTTATTGACATCCTTTTTACTAAACCTTTCATTGTGTTGAATTCTATCAATCATAATGTCAATAATTTCAACAGTCTTCACAGTTGAGTCGTCCTTTCTTACAAAGAATATTACTGATAACAGAACGAATATCAGTAACACTATTAGTCCGATGATACGTACAGAGCGAATAGTCATCTAATTACTTTTTCCCCCATTTAAACTTAAATCCATTATCCTCAAAATAATAATCATCAACAATCGCCCTTGCTTCTGCTGTTGATATGTCTATTATATCTCCATCAATTCGTTTACACACAAAATTCTTGACAATCTACTCGTTATAAAGTCCACTACAATACGGTCAATTGATACCTTCACACCTTCCTTGTTCAGCCCCCACCGGAAATTTTTTAAACGAATTTCCGTCTATAATTAGAGGGCAAGGTGGCTAGCCTTCACGTTGCCTTACCTGTATATGTCAACTGGCACGTTACCAGAGTGTTCTTGAACAGTAACAATCGGAGCAAATGCCCAGGTAATTGCAGAGCAAAATTATCATTTTGCACCCTCACTATTTGTAGTCGGTGCATGTGTCTATATAAGTGCGGCAACTGACCTGTTCAACCTATCTATCGAGATTTGCCTTTAAACTATTGCGATAATTGCGGAATGTTAATTTTCAGAATATCCGAGAGAAAACGAAGATAAGTTGTTCGGAGTAAAGCATGGTGTTATCTAACAATATATGACAATATTGTGGCTTTTGCTAATTATAAAATTGTGGTAAAAGGTTATATTTTTCAAGCATTGTATGTGCGTACAGAGGGGAATATCATACGGTGATGATGAGGGTTAAGTTCTTTCGGGACGTGCAGCCCGATTCATTCGGTACTGGGTGGGGTAAAAGAAAGACCTTGAGGATTTGTCGCCCCCAAGGTCAGTTATGCTATTGTAGTTCCTGTTTTAATCTGTCTATTCTTTCTAACTCATAAGAATAATCACAATCAGAACCATACGTATTAGTCATGCAGGTAAAAAACTGTTCTGCACCTTGAACTAATGCAATTAGAAAATCACTTTTAGGTAGCACGAAATTGGAAATTTCACTACCTTCAACTGAGAATAGCAGTAACTCTTTTGATGTTAGACGAAGAATTATTTTGACGGGTTGGTCAGGGAAATATACACTTCCTTCACCTTTTTGAAGTACATCATCAATTAGATTCATAATGTACGCCCATAATTGGTCAATCAAATCCCAATACCTCATATCCAACATACTTTCGCCGTAATACTTTAGACAAATTGCTCCATTAAGATACTGGAAATCAAGGTTCTTGTAGATTGCTTTTAAGCCTGTCGAATCATTGATTTCAACAAAATAGTTTTGAGGATTATTAACTACATCTCTTAAATCAGTAACATTACACTGTGGTTTCATTAAATATGAATCAACTTGGAACATCGTACCACCCTTATGGAGAATAAAATTGACCTATACGTCCATTGTTTAACCCAAGGACATAATCCTTGCCGTTGTAAGTGCCTGTAATTTGATACATCCCTTTAGTTCCCTTGCTCGCAAGGGTGTCCCTGTTTTGGGACATAACTGATTTAATAGCACTCGTAATATCATCAATTGACATGCTTGCACCAAAAAACGATTGTTGTGCCTTAACAGAGCCATCCCAGTAATTCGGATGGTGTCGCTCTAGAATATGTTTCATCCCAGACTTATCAAACAGGAAAGTATGACTACCAAACTTCATTTGACTGCTCTGAAAATCTGACAATGCATTTACAACAACATGAGGTTGTGCCTTTGTAGGACAATTCGTATTATGCACCCAAATCCCAATATCCGTCACATAATACGTGTGATAGTCTGCTACCGTGAAGTTGTACACCGTTACTGGCTCATCCAGTTTAACAAACTCTACCTTGTCAATCGTCAGATTGCTTCCGTCAGCCTTTTGAAGTTTATCGCCTGCTTGAAGTTCACCAGCGAAGACCCACCCTTTACCTTCAACCCAAAACGGGTGGTTGTCTGTCGTCTCGAGGACTTGCTCTCCAACATGCAACTTAATAATATCATCACGTTGGTTGCGATATAAAGCCGTTACTTCTTTGTAAGCCAATACTCCGTCAGGGTTATTCTCGTCCTTGGTGGTCGGACTACCTCAGTCCAAAGTTGCGGCTTCGTCTTAGAACAGGCATGGATTCTTGCACATTTATTACCTTTGGAGAAACTGGGAGAAAGCGAAGGTAAGGTTTTAGAATCCAAATACGGTGGTATCTGACCATTTTAAGACTATGTCAGAGATGCAGATTAAGATAAGAGGGTTATATTCTCAAGCATTTTATATGTGCCTACAGCTATTTCGGAGAAATATCATATGGAGGTGATGAAGGTTAAGTTCTTTCGGCATGCGCCGCCCGAATCATTCGGCACTGGGTGGGTTAAAAAGAAAGCCTTGAAGGAGTTATCCCTCAAGGCTGAACAAGTGTTACATTTTCATTTATTTACTAAACATCTCAAGTCTATCTGACGTAAGAAATCGTATCGAAGACTCATCCATAGCACCCAATTTAATAAAGTTATCACGAGCCTGAGCAAGAGTCATTTTGTTCGGTGAACTGTAATAATTCGGATCAACATTTCCGTCATCTTCCCAAAAGCATACTGGGCAGATAAAGTACTCTCCTTTTGTGGGAAGTGTCTTAAATTCGCAACACTGACAACTATAAAGTTCTTCCTGTAAACCCTCAACCTCCTGATTAAATTGTAGTATTACTGACACTTTCCTTGATAGATACTCATTTTTGACCCCAAGATACTTTTTTCTTAAAGCTTCAAATAATAGTGCATTATAGACTTCATCCATTGCATCTTTCTGAGGTTCATCATATTGTAGTATCTCCGATTGCAATGTTTCCGGCAACTTATCAAATTCGGGATCGTCTTGGTCTATCCCCCACCAGCCAGTTAGGATTTCTTCCCGTTCTTCCTTAGATAAATCTTCAATTATTGATTTTAAGATAATAGCTATTGCTTCATCTCGATTCATTTTTTCACCTCACTTATTAACCGCCACCGAGTGATTTTGCGAGATCAATTGCGGCTTGGAATGGATCGTCATCTCTACCATCGTCTTTATAAAACGTTCTAATTTGTCGATCTTTAATATGGCCGACAAGTACACGGCCAGTAGAAGGATCATATTTTACTAAAAAATTTCCCACTACCTGTTCTTTGAAAGTAGAATTTGTTTCAGCCGCAAATCCTTTTGCAAGTTTGAGATACTCATTTTGAGTAATGTTACCAAACTCATTCTGTTTAATTACATGCTTTTCATAATGCTCTTTTAACTGTCCGCTACTAAATCCTTTCCAGTTTATCTCCGCACACGAAATATTATGAACCCATATTCCTAAACTGCTTACATAGTACGTATGGAAATCAGCAACCGTAAAATTATATACCTTAACCAACTCATCATGTATTACTTTGTTGATTTTGTCGATTTTCAAGGTATTCCCGTTACTTTGTTGTAGCTTATCCCCCACCTGTAAATCAGCCGCGAGTACCCAACCTTTTCCTTCAACCCAAAACGGATGATTTTCGGTTGTTTCGATCATTTGATCGCCTACCGTAAGTTCATAGGTGATCTCCTTATCATTTCGATACAGATGCGTGACTTCCTTGTAAGCCTGTTCACCAGTCTCTTCATTCTTGGCGAGAACCATATCTCCGACTTCAATGTCTTCGATATTCTTCTCCCCTTCGTCTGTTAGAACCTTAGTCCCTGCAGTGAAACAATTGCATGGCAGAAATTCAGTATTTTTTAAATTTGTATCATTTACATCAACAGCTCGATCGACGGTCCCCCCGCTTTTATTTTTAAACTTTATTATGAGCTGCCCGTTTTTTATGATCTTACCTACAGGAATGAA
>NZ_JAVFVT010000065.1 GCF_030929555.1 Paenibacillus sp. LHD-117
TCTTCACCTTCGATAAAGGGCATATGCGCTCATCTCCTTAAATACAGAGATTCGACAAAGGTCTTCCATTTTCATGCCCGAAAACGAGGATCTTTAATAATTGTTAGACAGACTGACGTACGGTGGTGTGAGAGCTCGGGGGCTAGCCGCCCCCTGCTACTCGATTTAACGAAAGGAGTATAAAATGCGCAAAAAAGTAATATTTATTTTGACTGGTTTAGCCGTGTTATTAATTGTGGTATGGACAGGAGCGACGTATTTCATGAAGTCTGCTAATCATGGCAGCGAGCTTGGAATCTATGATCCAGTCGCTGTAGTCAATGGAGAACCAATTGCCTATGGTGAGCTTCTGCATGATTTAAATGCGCAAAGAAGTTCTATTTATGATTATTTCAGAATCAAATATGGTGCCCTGGACAGCGAAGACTTTTGGACAACTGCGCATGGCGGAGAAACGCCAATAGAAATGATTAAAAAACAAGCATTGGAAAGAAGTGTGAAAAGAAAGATTCAGCAATTGATCGGGAAAAAGGCTGGCATTATCAATGACATTAGCTATCATACATTGCTGGATAATATGAAAAAAGAGAATGAAAGAAGGAAGGAGACAGTGAAGAATAAGGGGGTTATTTATGGGCCGATTACCTATGAGGAAGCTACCTATGTAGAAGAGAATATTCGCAATATCAGTACGGATTTAAAGGAAAAGTTAAAAAACGATTTTAAACTCACGGATCAGGATTATGAAGATTATTATGCAAGCAAGAAAGATGAGTTGTATAAATTGGAAGACCTTAAGACAGTAAGAGCCATCATGATAACTTTCACCAATAAAGCAGATAAGAAGAAAAAGCAGGATGATGCTGCTATAATTAAACTTGAGACAATCAAAAAAAGGATGGATGCCGGAGAATCATTTGACGAGATCTATGACGAATTGGTTCATAATAAGGACGAAACGGTAACCGCGGTGGAAAAAGTTTTAGGCGACTTTAAAACGAAAGAAGAGTTCATTAAAGGTCAAGATTGGCTGAAAGATATAGAAAACCTCCGTGTAGGTCAGGTATCTGACATTGTTGAAGATACCGATAGGATAGGTATTTATAAGTATATGGACAAACGCGAAAGGGACTATAAACCATTAAAGGAAGTAAAAGAAACGATGAAAAATGTTTTGAGGGATATCAAATATGAAGCATTTATTAATCAGTCGGTTAAGGAGGCTACGGTAGAAGTTATTGAAGAAAATGTGAATAAGGTTAGAATGAGATAAAAATTGCGTTTTCATGATAGACTAACATAGATAACATTCAGCCGAAGAGGGAAGGTTTATGTATCGAAAAACAGCACTCCGATTTAAGCTGAACCTGGGATTCGTTCTCATTATTGCCCCCTTGGTGCTCTTCTTATTCTACAACAACTTTATTGCCATGAAGGTAGTGCGTGAGGAAGTTTCGCAATCGACGAACGAATTCCTTTCACAGCACGTGAAGGAAATGGACCAATCCATGGAGGAAATCAGCAGCTATTTGCTTCGGCTGATCTCTTCGGATTCCACCTATTCGAATTTAACGGAGTTGGCTATCTATTCGCAAGACAGCGGCGAGTACTTCTTGACGAAACAAAGGATTCTAAACGAGTTTAATGATAACCTCAGCTTGTTCAATAAGGTTGAGACGTTTTTTGCCTATTCCGTCAGCAACGATGATTTCATCGTAAACGTGCTGCCGTATGAGAAAGTACAGAAACATACAAATATATTGCGGGCTTTTTTTGTGGATTCAGCAGCAAAGGTTCATCTTCAAAGGTGGCAGATTTTTCAAAAGGATGGCCACTCCTATCTGGTTCGTACTGTTCAGGCTACGCAGAACGTTTACGTTGGCGCGCTTATTCATGTGAATAACTTGTTGCCTCCGCTTTCGCTGGATATGAAAAATAACTATGAATCGGTACTCTTTGGTATGGACGGCACATCTTTGACGGCCGTTCCGGTTTCTATGGATAATATAAGTATGATTCGAAGTATGTTCAATAATAGGGGAAACAACTATCAGGTGTTTACGAATAAGACCAATGGTTTGAACTATTTGCTGGTCGACAAGCAGTTCCAATGGGCGCCGATCATGCTGGTTGCATCCATTCCGGAAAGGGAGTTATTGCAGAAGCTAGTCTATTTCCAGAAAGTCATTTTTATTATTCCGTTCGGCGGGATTGTCATTCTCTTGTTCTATTCTCTCTTTCTAAAGCAGGTGTTGTTGAAGCCGATGCATGAGCTCATTCGAGGGATGAGGCGAATTACTCAGGGGGATTGGAATGTGCAGCTAAAGGGGGACAAATCCAAAGAATTTACGTTCATGATTGATGCTTTTAACCATATGGTGTCGCAAATCCGACATTTGAAGATTAGCGTCTATGAGGAAATGATCAAGAAACAGGAAGCTGAGTTCAAACATCTGCAGACGCAAATTAATCCGCATTTCTATTTAAATTCGCTTAATATCATATACAGCTTGTCGGTGCTCAAAAAAAATGATCTTGTTCAGAAGATGACGGAGCATTTAGCAGACTACTTCCGCTTTATCACCCGGTCGCACCGGGAATCGATTCTCTTGTCGGAGGAGCTTGGACATATTCGTAATTATTTGGAAATCCAGCAGCTGCGATTTCCGGAAAAGTTGACTTTCTCTATTTTGCTTCCGGATCATTATGAGTCTTGCGGTGTGCTGCCTTTGATGATTCAACCGTTTGTTGAAAATGCGATCATCCACGGAATGGATAAAGGCAAGAAAGGGTTTCACATTAACATTATTGTTCAAGCTGACAAGGAGGATTCGACCTATTATGTTGTCTTGATCAGCGACAATGGTAAGGGCTTTCCGTCTGATAAGCTCAAGCAACTGCAAAGCGGTCAATCTGCGCTTGGCATCGGCGATCAAAGTCTCGGCATATGGAACGTGCAGAATCGATTGCGCATGAAATTCGGTGATAAAATTGACATTGAATTCTCCAATGGAACAGAGAACGGGGCTATCGTTCGTATGAGAATTCCAACCCAATTGGAATAAAGGGGAGCACCTATGTTTAACTTACTCGTAGTTGATGATGAAGTGTTTGCCGTACAAGCGATTTTGCAAGGCATTGATTGGACTGCACACGGATTCAACGGGGCTTATGGCGCGGGCGATGTGGATGAGGCCAAGGAGCTGCTGAGCAGGATTCCGATCGATATCCTCTTATGCGATATCGATATGCCTGGCAGCAATGGGTTGGAACTGGCCGAATGGTTGAATAAGATGTATCCATGGGTCGTGACCATCTTTCTGACAGGCCATGCCAATTTTACCTATGCCCAGCAGGCGATTCATGTGGGCAGCTTTGAATATCTGCTGAAGCCGGTTAAGCACGAGCAGCTGCTTCAGGTAGTCAATAGGGCGCTGGACCAAGTGAAGATCAATCGGGAAATGAGGGATTTTAACGAAACATATAAAACGAATTCAAAGCTGTGGATCGCGAAACGACCTGTACTGCATGAGCATTTCTGGCAGGATGTTTTATCGGAACGCATCTATCCTTCAACGCAGAACATAAGTGAGCTTCATGATTCCTACCAACTGCCGTTAATGAAAGATTCACGAATCTTGCTTATACTTCTGAGTGTAGAGCAGTGGCTCAAGGAGATCACGCAGCGTGATGAAGACATTATGGAATACGTGCTGCGCAATGCGGCGGCAGAACTATTCCTGCATAACTTCCAAGGAGCTGTCATTCAGGATCAAAATGGGTTTAATTTGATAGTGATGTATGTGCAAGGGGACAAAGCGCCTTCCCGGGAGGAATTGAGCGCGATCTGCCAAAAATATTTGGAAGCATGTTCACATTATTTTTTCTGCAGTCTCTCTTGTTATGTCGGCGAAGCAGTTCCCATTGATCAAATAACCCAGACGTACCATTTGCTGATCGAGATGGAGCATAACAACGTCACCCATACGAAGGTTATCCGTTTCCAGAAGGATGATCAGAGTCAGAATCTACCGCCGCTTTCGCAGAGGGTAACGTTACTAATCGAATGGTCGGAGTGGGCGGGTCTGTTGGAAATGGGCAAGAAGGAAGAACTGCTGAGCCGGATCGATGATATGTTCGCTGAGCTGGACAATAACACCGTTAATGCGGAAGCGCTTGAATCGCTGTACTACTCCCTTCTGCATCTGATCTATCACGTTGCGCACAAAAAAGGCTGGTCTGTTCAAGAACTGCTCGGTTCCAAAAGGGGGGCAGACCGGATAGAAGCCATTCGTTCGCTGGGTCATTTGAGGAAATGGGCGACCCGCATCATTGGGATGGCCATAGAATTTATACACAGCCACGAAAAGGAAAGCTCAGTCGTAATCGGAAAGGTCAAACAATATATCCGTGGACACCTGAAAGACGTGACTCGCATGGACATCGCCGCTTATGTTTATTTGAACTCCGCTTATTTGTCAAGGCTGTTCAAGAAGGAAACCGGCCAATCGCTCCTCGATTATATCATTCACGAGAAGATGGATCAGAGTAAAATCATGCTGACCGAGTCCAATATGAGAATAAACGATATTTGCGAATCGATCGGTTATGACAACGTATCCCACTTTGGAAAGATGTTCAAGAAGCAGGTAGGCATTTCACCTCAGGAATATCGAAAGCGTTACCAGCAGTTGACCTAGAAAGAATTGATAAACTCTTTGACTAAATGTCCAAAGGGTTTTTTTGTGTAAAAGTCATGGAAGAAAAATGTCACAAAAACGGCAAGTGAGTCACTTCAGTATATAGTCGGTGCTCGTATTACTTTCTATAATTAAGTAAAGAACATGAAACATAAACACTTTAGGGGAGGGAAGACATGCTGCAATCAAGATTTATCAAGAATTTGAAAAAAGACAAGATGCTGCTGCTATTGTTGCTTCCAGGAACTCTATACCTGATTGTAAACAATTACATTCCGATGTTCGGCATCATAATTGCCTTTAAAGACATTAACTATGCCAAAGGGATTCTGGGCAGCGATTGGGTTGGTTTCAAAAACTTCGAATTTTTGTTTCATAGCATCGATTCTTGGCTGATTACGAGAAACACCGTTCTCTACAATGCGGTATTCATTGTGCTGAATACAGTTGTCGCCATAGCATTTGCCGTAATGCTAAACGAAATGAAGAGGCGGTTTCTGGCGAAATTTTTTCAAAGTGTGATATTTCTTCCCTATTTCTTGTCCATGATTCTAGTGGGGTATCTCGGATATGCATTAATGAACGGCGAGTTTGGATATATCAATAAACATGTTCTTGTACCCCTGGGCTTTGATGCAGTGGATTTCTACAGTCGGCCTGATCTATGGATATATATTTTGCCGCTTGTCAACCTGTGGAAAAATGTCGGGTACCTAAGCGTCATCTTCCTGGCTGCCATCATCGGCATCGACAACGAATACTACGAGGCAGCTGTTATCGATGGAGCCAGCAAATGGCAGCAAGTCAAGTCGATCACCATTCCCTTGATTATGCCTGTCATCGTCATTTTGACGCTGCTGGCCATCGGCCGGATTTTTTACTCGGACTTCGGCTTGTTCTATCAGGTTCCTATGGATGCAGGAGCTCTTTATTCCACAACGAATGTCATAGACACTTATGTATACAGGGCGCTTTTAGAGATGGGCAATATTGGGATGTCGGCTGCTGCGGGGCTGTATCAGTCCTTTGTAGGACTCCTGCTTGTGCTGGGGGCAAACCTGTTAGTCCGGAAAATCAACAAAGAGAATGCGTTAATCTAATGTGAAGATGGGAGTGTCAACATGGAAACGGCTAAACAAGACAAGAAAGTCAGTTCAATGAATTCCATTTCGCCTGCTGCCAACTTGCTGATTATTTTATTTTTCATGATATACGCTTGCATTTGTTTGCTCCCAGTTCTGATCGTTCTGGCGGTTTCATTTACGGAGCAACGGACTGTCACGTTGGAAGGCTACAGCTTGTTTCCATCGAAATTCAGCTTGGATGCGTATCAGTACCTTTGGCGGAATGCAACGCAAATATTGAGGGCTTATGGAGTAACCGTCGTTGTTACAATAGTCGGAAGCCTAGCTGGATTGTTCATGACGGCATTGTATGCTTATCCCATTTCGCGCTCAAGCTTCTCCTTCCGGCATTTTTTTTCATTCTTTATCTTCTTCACCATGCTGTTCAACGGCGGTCTTGTGCCTTGGTATCTTGTTTATACAAACCTCTTCGATTTGAGGGAATCCATCTTAGCGCTCATTATACCGGGATTGTTGATGAATGCCTTTTTTGTCATCGTCATGAGGACCTTCTTTACAACGACCATACACCCTTCCATTATAGAATCGGCCAGCATAGACGGAGTAAGCGAGTTGGGTATTTTCTTCCGGATTGTGCTGCCGTTGTCGCTTCCGGTGCTGGGCACCATCGGGCTGTTCTATACACTCGGATATTGGAACGACTGGTTCAACAGCCTCGTTTTCGTTTCGAGAGAACCGGTAAGTTTGCAATATTTGATGTACAAGGTCATGAGGAGTTTGCAGTTCCTGACATCCGTTAATGGTTCTTCATTGGTCAAGGGAGACATCTCCAAGCTTCCGAATGAGACCGCACGTATGGCCATGGCGATACTAGGGATGGGTCCCATCGTGCTAGCCTACCCTTTCTTTCAGAAATATTTCGTGAAGGGTCTGACGATCGGCGCAGTTAAAGGTTAGGCTATATCCAGCAAAGCTGGTTTAGCATATATTACACATCTTATAGGGAGGCTCACAATGAAAAGTACAAGGAAGTTAATTGTATTGGCGCTCGTTATGATTATTTCCAGTTTCATGGGTTTATCAGCTTGTTCTAAAAAACAGGCACCAGAAGACACGGGCAACAATGCTAGTGCTAGTGCAGCTCCTGAAGAAACGAGTGCGCCGGAGCCAACACCGGAACCGCTTGAGCCGTACACGATTAAAATGTTTGTCCCCGGCGGCGCCGCACCAAAGGATCAGGCGTTGGTCAATGAGGAAGTCAGCAAGTATTTAAAAGACAAACTCAATGTTACGCTGGATATGGAGGTCATCGAATGGGGCAGCTGGCAGGACAAAATAAACTTGAAAATGGCTTCAGGCGAAGAATTCGATCTCGTATCGACCTTCTATTGGGACAACTATTTGACCAAGATTCAACAAGGATCGATCATCCCGCTGAACGATTTGATGGATAAATATGCGAAGGAAGCCGTAAGCATTATGCATCCAAGCCTGTTGAACGGAGGTCTCGTTGGTGGCAAAACCTACGGAATGCCGACCAATAAAGAGATGGCCAGCGCAGCAGGATTATTGTTCCGCAAGGATCTGGTGGACAAATACCAGTTCGACCTCAGCAAAGTGAAAACGCTTCAGGACTTGGAACCGATATATGAAGTGATTAAAAAGAATGAATCGGGTATCTATCCGCTCTTTGTCAATAAGGACTTGAATTTGCTCTCTAAAATCGCTGACAATTTGTACTTTACAGACCTAGGTGACGGAAAGGGTGCAGTTCTGGATCGCACGACCGAAGAACTCAAAGTCATTGATAAGTATCAGGACCCCCGAACGAAAGAAGTCATGGATTTGTCCCACAAGTGGTTCAAAGCCGGGTATATCAATAAAGATGCAGCGACGATTACGGATTTTCAGGGCCCTCTGAAAGCCGGTCAAGTGTTTAGCTATGTAGATCTGCTGAAGCCTGGCAAAGATGCCGAAGTTTCGGCTTCACTGGGCCAGGAATGGGTTCAGGTCATCATGACGAAGCCGATCGTTATGACAACCGATGCCCAAGGCGTGATGCTGTCCATCTCCAGAACTTCCAAAAATCCGGAGCGGGTCATGCAGTTCCTTAATCTTCTGTATACGGATAAAACATTAATCAACTTGATCGATTTTGGTATCGAAGGCAAGCATTATGTCAAAGTATCCGACAATATCATTGATTTCCCGGCCGGCATTGATGCGTCTACATCCGGTTACAATCCGGGCGCCGCTTGGTTGATGGGCAACCAATTCAACGCTTACCTCTGGAAGAACGAAGATCCGAACAAGTATGAGAACTTCAAAGTGTTTAACGATACCAGCGAGGCGTCGAAGTCACTGGGCTTCAGCTTCACTACGGATGCGGTCAAGAATGAAATTGGCGCATACGTTAACGTATTGCCGGAGTTCGAATATGGTTTGAATGTCGGCGCCCTGGATCCAAACGTTTATCTTCCGAAGCTGATTGACAAATTGAAAACCGTCGGCTCGGATAAAATTTTAGCCGAAAAACAAAAGCAGCTGGATGCTTGGGTTACAAGCAAATAACAAGTAATAGGATTCTTCAGTCAAGGGTCGCCTCGATAGAATCGTTATGCGGTACAAACGATTCTATCGACAAGCGACCTTTTCTCAAACCCCATGATGAACGGAGGAGTGCAGATAAAATGACAGATCAAATACTCGAATTTCGCAAATCAGATTTTATGCGTAGTCTGAAGCCTGTAGGTCGCATATTGGAGGATCCGGACTATAATGTATGGTGCTGCTCGCCGATATACGGACTTGATGGAAGGGTGCACGTGTTTTACTCACGCTGGCTGAACAAATACGATCACCTGGGATGGGTAGCCGCCTGCGAGGTCGCCCATGCGGTCGCCGACACCCCCGAAGGTCCTTATACTTTCGTTGACGTAGCCTTGCGAGGCAGAGGGGGAACGCATTGGGATTCGTGGTCTATCCATAATCCTACCGTATATCAGGTGGGCGATCGGTACGTCATGCTGTACATGGGCTCGAACGGTTCGGAGCTAGGGGTGACGCTGGAGCAGATAGGGCTGATGGAGCAAGAGGAATATTTGCCGTATTTTCATAAATTATTAAATTCCAAGCGCGTAGGAATGGCTGTCGCGGATAGCTTGGACGGGCCGTGGGCAAGGGTCGGAGCCGAGCCGATCATTGCTGTGGGAGCCGAGCCTTCATGGGACGATTTCTGCACGTCCAACCCAGCCTTTGCGGTGACACCGGAAGGAAAGTATAGAATTTACTACAAGGCATGGGATACGGCTACGGCGATGAAGTTTAACGGCAACCGGAAATACGGCTATGCCGAATCGGACAGCCTGACAGGACCTTATACCAAATTTGCGCATAACCCGGTTATCGATTTTTCGTCCTACGGCGAACAAATCCAGAGCGAAGATGCTTATGTATGGTATGAGGATGGACGTTATAAAGTAATCATGCGCGACATGGGTTTGTTTAACCACGAGTACGGCTTGTATATGGAGTCTGCGGATGGAATAGACTGGGGATTGGCTAGCATTGCGTATTTAGACGCGCCGAGTTATTTCGACGAGCCGATGCCCGATTTGGATCGTCAAGGAAGGCTGGAGCGTCCCCAGTTGCTTATGCGGGCCGACCGTCCGGACTACCTATTCTGCGCCTATCGGGGCGGCAAATATCGGACGTCCAGCGCGGTCGTGCTGAAAGTTGAACGTTGAAAGTCGGAGGAAGCATAACATGAAAAGGATAATCGATTTAAACGGCAAGTGGCAGATGAAAAACAAAAAGCATTCGGAATGGATCGAGGCGGTTGTACCGGGTTCAGTTTACAGCGATTTACTTCGTGCCGGTCAAATGAAGGACCCGTATTATCGGGATCATGAGGACAGCGCTCTTGCGTTATCGATGGAAGACTACGAGTATTTCAGACATTTTGATGTCGACGGAGAATTGCTGGCCTGCGATGAAGTTGTACTAAGCTGTAAAGGTCTGGATACCTTAGCTGAAATTCGGATTAACGGACAGACGGTTGCCCACACGAATAACATGCACCGCACCTACGAGTTTGACGTGAAAAAGCGGCTTCAAGAGGGCAGCAATACGATTCATTTCGTATTTTCTTCCCCGCTGAAATATATACAGCAGAAGCACAAAGAGGATCCGATTTGGAGTCCTGATCATGCTGTTGCCGGTTTCCCTCACCTTCGGAAAGGCCACTACATGTTCGGTTGGGATTGGGGACCGAAACTTCCTGACGCGGGAATTTGGCGAAACATCGGTATCCAAGGGAGCAAGACGGCCAAGTTAAAGGATGTACACCTAACGCAGCAGCATGAAGTCCATTCAGAGACGAGACTTGTTACGCTTTCGGTGAATGTTAACACAATTTGTTTCACCCAACAACCGGTTGAGGTGAACGTTAAGGTGACCGGACCGGAAGGCAGCGGCTTTGAAACGGAGCAGTGGTTAACGGGGATTAACGATCATGGTTTAATGGTGTTCCCAATCGAAAATCCGCAGTTATGGTGGCCTAATCTTTATGGCGAACAACCCTTGTACAAAGTTGAAGTAGTCTTGGACTATGAAGGCGATGTTCTTGATCGGCAAACCTATCGTATTGGCCTTCGCACGTTGACAGTGAAGAGAGAGAAAGATCAATGGGGAGAATCGTTTGAATTTGAAGTTAACGGAATTTCTATTTTTGCCCAGGGTGCGAACTACATTCCGGAAGATAATTTATTAAGCCGATGCAACGCCGAGCGTACGGAGAAGCTGCTCAAACAGTGCATGGACGCCAACTATAATTGTATCCGTGTTTGGGGCGGGGGCGTTTATCCGGAAGATTACTTTTATGATTTGTGCGACCGATATGGACTGATCGTTTGGCAGGATTTGATGTTTGCTTGCGGGATATATCGGATGACCGATGAATTTGCGGCAAATATCCGCCATGAGGCGATCGATAACGTGAAGCGCATTCGCCATCATGCCAGCTTGGGCTTGTGGTGCGGCAACAATGAAATGGAGTGGGGATGGGAAGAATGGGACATCCCGAAAACACCGCAGTTGCGTACTGATTATATTAAGCAGTTCGAAGTGTTGCTTCCTCAGGTGGTGAAAGAGTACGATCCGCAAACGTTCTACTGGGTTGCTTCTCCTTCAAGCGGGGGAAGCTTTGACAAGCCGAACGACGAACACCGCGGGGATGTACATTATTGGGAAGTATGGGGCCGATTAAAGCCGTTTACCGATTATCGGAAGTATTTCTTTCGTTTCTGTTCGGAGTTTGGTTTTCAATCTTTCCCCGGCATGAAGACGATTGAAAGTTTTACGCTTCCGGAAGACCGCAATATTTTCTCGTACATCATGGAGAAGCATCAGAAGGACGGTTCGGGGAACGGAAAAATTTTAACCTATTTGTCCGATCAATTTAAATATCCGAAAAGTTTAGAATTACTTGCTTATACCTCTCAAATTTTGCAAGCAGAGGCCATCAAATACGGGGTCGAGCATTGGAGGCGCAACCGCGGCCGCTGTATGGGATCGATCTATTGGCAGCTAAACGACTGTTGGCCGGCAGCGTCCTGGTCAAGCATCGATTCGTTCGGACGTTGGAAGGCTTTGCACTACTACGCAAGACGGTTTTACGCGCCGATATTGTTATCTGCCTGCGAGGAGGGGGCTCAGGTAAAGCTTCACTTGACCAATGATTCGCTTGGGCCGGCTTCAGGCATCATCGAATGGAAGCTGCGCGACCACAAATCCTCCGTCTTGAGAAGCGGTAAAGTGAAAGTATCGGTCGAGTCCCTTGGTGCGAAGCTCTGCACCTCTCTCGATTTCAGCGATGATATAACCGGGGACAATCAAAGAATAGTTTATTTGGAATATGAGTTTATGAAAGATGGTGAAATCGTCAGTAATAGCAGCCTCATATTTGCCAAACCGAAGCATTTCGACTACCTGGACCCCCAAATTGATTTTGAAGTTACTGAAACGCCGGATCGATTTGTTATCAAGCTGGAGAGCCGCCATTATGCAGGCTTTGTCGGGCTGGAGTTACAGAAAGCCGAATGCCGTTTCAGCGACAATTATTTCCACTTGTCAGCGGGAAGTCCGCGTGAAATTCAAGTTCTTAAAGATACGATTTCGGAGTCGTTAACCGTGGAACAGTTGAGAACACAGCTGCGAATTACAACCGCTTATGATATCGCATAGCAAGAGCATAAAGGAGACGCAGATATGGTAGAAAACATGACAAATGAAGCCGTCATCATCAACGGTCCGTTTTTTCACATTCAAGGCCAACGTAAGTTAATTTTGTCCGGGGAAACGCAATACTACAAGAACGATCCGCTTGAATGGGAGGAGCGGATCACCAAATCGAAGGCCGCGCTCCTGAATTGCGTCAGTACCTATGTTGTGTGGGGCTTGCATGAAAAGAAAAAAGGAACGTTCGATTTTGAAGGAAATCTGGATATCGTCAAGTTCGAGGAGTTGATCCGCCGCCACCATCTTTATAGCATTCTCAAGCCTAGCGGATACGTTTGCAATGAAGTTTCCGGCGGAGGCTTTCCGGGCTGGATCTGGTCGGAAAAGGTACGCACGCGGACGACCGATCCATTGTATATGGAATACTTGAACCGTTGGCTGGACACCGTTACCCCATTGTTAAATAACTGTCAAATTACCCACGGGGGCAGTGCGATCTTATGGCAGGTCGAGAATGAATTTGGGTGCGGCAATAAGCCGTATTTGATGGCTTTGGCGGATAAAGTCCGGCAACTCGGCATTCAGGTTCCGATCGTATTCAATAATCATGTTTACTACCCTGAAGAAGGGATTCTTGGGGCGTTCGATTATTACTTGGCTCCGTCCCCGGAATCGTTGAGGTCCGTTGTCCCCCATATGCACGATCATCGGCTTGCCAATCCGGGCAAGCCGATGTACAGCCAGGAATTTGAAGCCGGATGGTTCAATACGGCTTTCAGCACTGACGTAACGATAATGGGGTATCTGCCCCGAGTTTGGCTGGAGAGCTTGTCGAAATTGACATTTTTGCACGGATGCGCCGGAGTGAACTATTTCATGTTTTCCGGCGGAACGGACCCCGGGATGCAGCCGGCTAAATTATTCCCTAACCGTTATTTTAATGAAGCGCCCATCGAAGAGTGGGGTGAAATCGGAGAGTTATTCTATCGTTATAAAAACACCCATGCCCAATACCTTTCCTTCGAACAGATCCTGCTTCAGGACCCTGTGATCTGGAGCGACGAGGAAACAGCAGCCGTCCTGGAAGGCGTTCCATCATCGATTATTACGGTGATCAGAGGGCGGGAAGATCTCGCAGACGGGGTTCTTATCGGGTTCAGCAATGCATCGGAACAGACTTGCTCATTCACCTGGCGAAGTCCTTCCTTGCAAATCAGCGATGCTTTCGTCACCTTGCAACCATTGGAAACACGCATGTATCCGATACACATTCAGGCAGGTGAGGGACTGAAATTGATCCATTCGACCGCAGAGACGCTTTATCGGGATACGAAGCTGTGGGTCGTGTTCGATGACGAGGGCATCGAAAATCGGATGGTCTTTTCTATGGACGGTGCGCCCCAGACGTTTTCCTTTACTCATTCAGCAACGGATCAAGTGTTCCAGGCGCGTGATTTACGCATTCTCGTGATTTCCCGCGAACGGGCTTTGCGGACATGGTTTGGGCCGGAAAGAGAGAAAAGCCGGGACATTCTCGTATCCGATTTGTATTATGCGGATATGTCGTCTATGGATGAATTGGGACGTATACGAGTTGAGGCGGAAAACGGAAAGCGCCATTCGTTAACGTGGATTCGCGGCGAAGATGCATCCGTCCGTCAGTCGGAGTACGTTGCTCCCGATACTTCTGAATCCGTGCTGTCCGTCATCCCGATTACGGATTGGGACATTTGCTCGGATTGGGAAGGGCAAGCGCTAGGAAGGCCGCAACCGGATAGATCGGCCAGGTTCGGCGTACCTTTTGAGCGCATGGGCCATGTCGAATGCGGGTATGGGGTATACGACGGCGTATTTCATAGCTCTGAAGAGAACCGTACGCTGCTCATTCCCGAAGTGAATGATTTTTTCGATTTATATATCAACGGCGAATATGTCGTGTCCGGCCGACGTTCTATGCAGATGGAGCTTTCGAATGTAAAGATCGGGTTGAACCGCCTGACTTTGCGCTGCTTTTCCACAGGTATGGACAAAGATATGGCGATGGATCCCGCGTTAAGCGGCATGATGCTGCCTTTCTATACCGGTCTGCTTCACAGCGAGGAAATGGTGAGATGGGAACAGAAAATGTTGTTCGATGCAGAGGGTAAGGATCGGTTTTTCGCTCATCAAGACCAATTGCTTTCTTTCCACGACGATGGCTTTGCCAAGCAAATCGGACTCGATATGCATCGGATCTCCGGCGAATCGGAAGGTTGGAGCGCCTTTCATATCGAATCGAGCGGAGTCAAGCTGTCCGACGGCAACGTCGATTTCAGCGGTTCCGGCGAAGTGCTGAACCGCGCGGTTTTCTATGCGGATTCATCATTAGCGGGTTCTAAAGTGCTGTTGGAAATCCGGGACGCAGATCTGATATATTCGCTTTACGTGAATGGGGAACGAGTGGCGGCGATTTGGCAGGGGTGGAGCGTGTGGGGTTATGAAAATAGGCCTAAATATTTTGACATTACCCCTCTGGTTCGCTTCAACGAGTCCAATGAAGTGATGCTGCGATGTACGATCGGACCGCGCAAAGGAGGCGTCCGTCAACCGGCCAGTGTCTCCTATTATAAGGAAGCGATAGACGGAGATGCTGCATTTACTCCTCTGGAGAAAGGGATTCACGACGCGGTTTGCGGCAAGATCGGAACGTGGCGAAAGAGCTCCTTGCAATTCTTGGAGACAGGAGACCGCATGCTGCGGATCGTCAAGAGTAAATTCAATTACCGCGACGATGCTGCACTTGTCCGTCCCTTGTATCTCGAATTGAACCATGTTCATGACTTTACGTTGATTTATGTGAATGGAATGATGATCGGAAAATATTATCCCGGAGGCTATCAAAACAGGTTTTATCTATGGCGGTCATGGCTACGCGAGGGCGATAACGAGGTCTATCTCGTCGGGCAGTTCGCAAATTCCGGAGAAGCAGCTGTCATGGTAGGGTCTTACCATACGAAAGTAATAGATCAATTGGAATGTTTGTAAATGCGAATTGATGCCCACCAACATTATTGGAAAATCGAAAGAGGGGATTACAGATGGATCACGCCAGAATTGCCCGTTTTATATCGGGATTTTTTGCCGTCAGACTTGGAATCTCATTTGAATGCACACAACATGGAGGGGACTATCGTCGTACAAGCGGCGCCTACGCTCGAAGAAACCGAATATTTGCTGACTCTTGCGGAACGGTCGGATTCCATCCTTGGCGTCGTTGGCTGGCTGGACTTATTCGATGCCTCTCTTCGGGATCATTACGAACGGTTTCGCATGCATCGTAAATTCGTCGGATTCCGAATCATGATTCAGGATATGCCGGATGCGAGCAGTCTATTGGCTCCGCACTTCATGGAAGTGCTTAGTTCGTATGCCAATGAGGATATTCCGGTAGATTTGCTAGTTCTTTCGCATCAACTTGAGTCGTTAGTAAAGCTGCTCGAAGAAGTGCCGGGCTTGCGCGGCATCATCAACCATATTGCCAAGCCAAGGATAGCAGAAGGATTAATGGAGCCTTGGCTCAGCCATATGAAGGCTATTTCGAAGCACGCGAATATTTATTATTGCAAACTGTCGGGGATGGTGACTGAAGCGGATCATCAGGAGTGGGAACAAACCCATTTTACCGATTATATCCGTCAAGTTCTCGAGCTGTACGGCCCAGAGAATGTCTTATTCGGTAGCGATTGGCCCGTATGCCTGCTGGCTGCAAGCTATGACGAAGTTGTGGATGTGCTTGAGAAGTCTTTGCCAGAGTCTTGGAGTGAGTATGACCGCGAACGGTTATTCGGAGAAAACGCTAAGAAGTTCTACAAGTTATGAAAGCCCTAAATCGAACTTCCCTTAGCGAGGCCAATAAGAGTCGACTAGACGCCGTTTGCGACAGCCCGGTAACAGTTCTGCAAATCGGTGAAGGCAACTTCCTACGTGGTTTCTTCGATTGGATGATTCAGGAGTGCCGCAATCAAGGGACGGTAGCCTAGCGGTTACGCAGCCTCGGCCGTCAGGCAAGCCAAAGATCGAGGCTTTAGCCGGTCAGGATGGCTTATATACGTTAGTCACACGAGGAATGGAGAACGGGATTCGCGTGAAGCGCAAAAACATCATTTCTGTGTTCTCGCAGGCATTCGATCCTTATAAGGACTGGGCTAGATTAGTTGAACTTGCCGAAAGTCCGGATTTACGGTTTGTCGTATCGAACACGACAGAAGCCGGTCTCGTTTATTGTCCCGAGCCATTAGTAAAAGGAAACCCAATCTTGTCTTTCCCGGGGAAAATTGCTTATTTGCTATACAAGAGGTACTTGAAATTTAGCGGGGCCGCGGATCGGGACTGCTGCTTCTCCCCTGTGAACTGCTCGATAGGAATGGGGATACGCTTCGGAATGCTGTTCGTAAGTACGCAGAGGATTGGGAGCTGCCGGAGTCGTTCCAGGAGTGGGTGCTTCAACATAACCGCTTCCTTAATTCGCTTGTCGATCGGATCGTCACAGGGTATCCGGACAAGGAGCAGGCGGAGACTTGGTTCGAGGAATGGGGGTACAAGGACGAGCTGCTGAACACAGCGGAGCCTTATCATCTGTGAGCGATAGAAGCCGAACAGGAGCTTAATTCCATTCTTCCGTTCCAGAAAGCGGGGCTGAACGTTCTCTGGGTGTCAGACCTTAGCCTTATCAGCAGCGAAAGGTCCGCATTCTCAACGGAGCGCATACGCTGATGACTCCGCTGGGGCTGATTCATGGGGTTGATCACGCGCGAGAGCTGATGGAACACCCGTTATTAAGCGCTTATGTTAGTGAGGCGGTGACCGAGCATATTATTCCGACGTTACCCTATCCGGAAGACGAGATGCATACCAGAAGCTTCTCGCTTCCTTAGTCAACCATCCAAATGGGCGGGTGTGCTCATCGTGGGACTTGGGTGCGAGAACAACCAGATAGAGTCGTTCAGTGAAGTTATCGGGAAATTCGATCCGCGGCGGATCAAATTTATGAAGTCGCAGGAAGTGGAGGACGAACTCGAGGTCGGACTTTCGCTCATTGAGGAGCTAATTGAATATGCAGAGTCCATAGGGAGCCCATCTCCGTATCGAAACTGAAACTAGGATTGAAATACGGGGGTTCGGACGGCTTGTCGGGCATAACGGCGAATCCTCTCGTTGGTTCGGTATCCGATCGTTTGGTCGCATCCGGTGGCACAGCGATCCTAACCGAAGTTCCGGAAATGTTTGGCGCGGAGACGATTCTCCGGGCTGCTGACGAAGAGGTGTTCGGACAGATCGTATCGCTGATAAACGATTTCAAACATTATTTCATCCGGCACGATCAAGAGATTTACGAGAATCCTTCGCCGGGCAACAAGGACGGGGGAATCAGCACGTTAGAGGAGAAATCGCTTGGCTGCACCCAGAAGGGCGGACATGCAACCATAACTGACGTTGTTCCTTATGGCGAGAGAGTGCGTAAGTCAGGACTTAATCTGCTGGAAGCGCCAGATAATGATTTGGTATCGGTTACGGCGTTGTCTGGGCGCATATCGTATTGTTCACGACGGGAAGGGGGACACCGTTCGGAGGTCCTGTGCCTACGGTTAAGATCTCCACGAATAGCGAGCTTGCGCAGCGCAAGAAAAATTGGATCGACTTCGATGCGGGAAGGCTGCTAGAAGGTCAAAGCATGGATAAACTAACGGACGAGTTGTGGAACCGACTATTGGACCTGGCTTCGGGTGATGTACGGACAAACAACGAGACAAACGGGTTCCGCGAGATCGCTATTTTCAAAGACGGAGTGATTCTATAATGAACTATCGCAAGCTAGGCCAAACTGGGCTAGACGTATCCGTGCTTAGCTTCGGTGCATCCTCACTCGGATCGGTATTCCGGGAGACGAATGAAGCGGAAGCTATTCAAACGGTACATGTGGCCATCGATTCGGGCATCAATTACATCGATGTTTCTCCCTACTACGGATTAACGAAAGCTGAGTCAGTACTCGGTAAAGCGATCAAGGAGATTCCGCGAGAGAAGTTTCTTCTATCGAC
This sequence comes from Paenibacillus sp. LHD-117, assembly GCF_030929555.1. GTDB lineage: Bacteria > Bacillota > Bacilli > Paenibacillales > Paenibacillaceae > Pristimantibacillus. The sequence continues at coordinate 18,100 of NZ_JAVFVT010000065.1, forward strand.
CAAAGCCGATGCGGCCTTCCGATGCAATTGTTCGAAAAGATACTCCCTCGCGTTCAGATGGACGTGATTATTTCTTACTGTCATTATTCGTTGAATGATACCGCACTTCTCGGGTTACTTCCTATGCTAGAAGAGAAGGGCATTGGACTCGTCAACGCTTCTCCTCTGTCGATGGGGCTGCTCAGCATGCGTAACATCCCTGAATGGCATCCCGCCAGCGCGGAATTGCAGGCGATTTGCAAACAAGCTGCCGAGTTGTGTGCAAGCAGGGGCTATGACATTGCCAAGCTGGCTGTCCAGTATTCGACTTCCAATCATCGGATTCCAACGACGCTCGTTAGCTCAGCCAATCCGGATAACATTCGCAATAACGCCGCGTGGACCCATGAAAGTGATTGGATAATCATGCTAAAATAGGTGCATTACGAGTAACTTAAATTTTCAAAGCCGTTTTATTTTCGGCAGGTGAAGGAGCGTCCGGACCGGACACATTCATATTGGGCACGTAACTATTAAGCCCCCTAATCAAGTTGGAGAGATAGCAGGGAAATAAGGTACAATCTTGATGAAGGGGGCGGGGATGATGAGACAACGGAACAATGCGTTCAAAGAGGTACGATATAAGGCA
>NZ_JAVFVT010000066.1 GCF_030929555.1 Paenibacillus sp. LHD-117
GGTAACCAACCCACGGATAGCAGCGTGCCGACCGTCGCTCGCTTATTTGCTCCCGCGCCTAGTGTTTTGGTGGTGCAAAATGCAAGGGCTTGACTAAAACGTTCATAGCAACGGAACTCGGCGCTCTTATTATGCATTTTTGACCTCGTTTAGAGATCTAACGGAACTCAGCGCTCTTATTCGATTGAAAAAAGGCATTTTTTGAGGTGGATAGACATAATAAGGGCCGGTGATTCCGTTAGCTATTCAAATCGAACAAAATCAGCCGAATAGCGGCTGCTGCTTCCGTTAGCGTCTATGGGCGACCGCCGCGGCAACGTTTTTTCGGGATCGTTCTACTCGTTATGTAAAGGCGAGCGCAATGTGTTCAGACGAACATAGCCGTGACTGTCCCCCGCTCGGGTGACAATCACGGCCTTTTCTGTTTGTGATCCCTTCATAGGTAACAAAAACGACGAAAGTCGTTCCCTATCCCGGACTGCTTACGAGGCGGATCACTCGTCAAATACGATTGGGTTGCCATCAAGCTAGTCTTGGTGACGTTCGTCACTTCTATCAAGCCGTTCGGAAAAATAAAGAAGTAGTGCCGCCTTTACTTCATCTAATCTTTCGGCCGCCTCCGGCACCTCTTCAAGTGCTTGTTCGGTTAACGATAACCGATCCGCTTTATTCGCAAAAGCTTTTGCGACAGGAAACTCGTCCATGGAGACGGCGATGTCGGCACGCAAAACAAAAGCTTTGAAAAGAAGCGTTTCCGATGCTTCTTCGTTTTTGCCGAGAACAAGATCCAGTACTTTGGCTGCGTCCGCGAGCTCGTCTTTGGCATAGGCCAACCGGTAGGCCGTGTCGAATGCGTTCGCAAACTTCGAAGCGTTCCCGGCAACGGTCTGTTCTATTTGCATTGGCGCGGAAGCGGCGTGTTTCTGACCGATCAGCAAGCGATTGCCGGCAGGATCGATAAGGTTAAACCTTCGATCTTCCGCAAGATTGTTGAGTTTAGTTATTCTCGGGAAACCTTTGGAAGGGACCTTTTGATAGGTCCGTTTTAGATTTTCGCAAAATTCCTTATAAACGGCGTCCACATCAGGAACGCTTACGTAACACATGCTGTAGGAGTTGGATGGCTCTAATTGTTTCAGGACAAAAAAATGCAATTCCGCTATACGATGGCGGACGCAAGCATAGAGGTTAGGTTTGGCCTGCCTATAAGTCACTTCAAAACCCAATGCTTGATAGAAACTAAGCTGCTCGTCGATGGACCTGCAAGGGAAGATAGGGATTGCCGTTCCGTTCCGGTTTGTTGACAAGATGACCAACCTCCAATTAAAGATCTCTTTCCTCCTTATCGTACAACATTCAAGCAAATGCTAAGGTTTGTTTGGGAATCGCCTTTAAGTAAATAGGATAAACTTCAACGAACCGTCTGTAAAGTTTAATGTTCAGCTATAGGCTCGGACCGTTTTGACTACGACTTTATCAGCTGCCATTTCTGCGCGGACGTTCCGTTGCTCGAATAGATTTGCACGTTCGTGCCGTCGGCGGTCCCGCCGCCTGCGACATCAAGCGCTTTGCCGCTGTTCGCCGCCTTAATCTCGAATGTGCCGTCGCTGTTCGGTGCGATGATCCACTTTTGATTGGCATTCCCTAGGTTCTGCCATATCTGAACGTTAGCGCCGTCCCCGGTTCCCGACGCGTCAAGCGCCTTGCCGCTGGCTGCCGACGTGAGCGTGAAAGTGCCGTCCGCATTCGTCGTTAACGTCCACTTTTGGTTGTCGTTCCCTAGATATGACCAAATTTGAACATTGGCGCCATCGGCTGTTCCGGCCGCGTCAAGTGCCTTGCCGCTGCCCGTGTTGATCAATCGGTAGACGGCGGCGTTCGTTAATTCCGGCCACCAATATACATTTTGATAGGAAGCGACGCCTCCGAAGGCGTTAAGTCCGAAATACCCGCTGGCGAAGGTGCTGTCGATAACATGAATGGCAGGCGACGCCGCGTGATCGAAATAAATCTTTATATCCGGTCCGCTGGCGACGATCTTGACATGGTAGGTTCTGCCCGCCTGGATAAAGGCCGGAACGCTGGCCAGCATCTGGTTGGCGCTGAAGCTTCCGTTCAGCTTGTAGAACAGGCGGATCATCCGCAAATTCGGATCCACGTTGAAGTAATATCCGCTGGAACCATCCGCGTTCGAACGGAATAGCAGGGATCCGGCTCCGCCCGAGGCGTCAAGACGCATGTCTGACTCATAGGTGAAGTTGTCGGCCGCAACCGTCGAGATGTAGTTTGTATCCTGATCAAAGACGCCCGCAATGCCGTCTGCAGCTGCATACCACCGACCCGTCACGGGCTGCAAGAAACCTGTGAGGTTCGTGTTGAAAGCTCCTCCTACCTCGACGACGGTTCGGCCGACGATCCCTCCGGCTTGCGTCGTGGCCGTAATGACCGCCCGTCCGCGCGCGATTCCCGTCACGTTCGCGCTTCGGGAATCCGCCGCCGATACGGTCGCGATAGCCGGATTGCTGGAGCTCCACGTCACATTTTTGTTGGATGCGGTCCGCGGCAGAACGGAGACGTAAAGCGGCTCGGTCGCCCCCGGCGCCAAGTCCAAACGCGTACGATCCATGACAACCTTCTGCGGAGACGTGCCGGAGGACGGCTCGCCGCGCCACGTATTGGCAAGCGGATACACCTGAAGCGACACGACCTTCACATTGCCGCCGTTCGAGTAGAAGGAGAGGCCGTCTCTCGCATCGCCCGGCAGGATGACGCCCGAGAACACCGCCTTGCCGTCGTTCCCGAACACTTCGACCGAGGATTGGTCGACGAACATATGCAGCTTGATCCGGTTGTTCACCGGCGCGATCGTCGCGTCTTGCCAGCCGGAGAAATAGGTTGTGAAATCATCCTTCCCGGCATCGGTCCGGTTGACGAACATCTGGTACAAACCAGGCTTGTAGCCGACATACGTCTTCTGGTCGCCCAATTCACGAAGCCGGAAACCGAATTCCGCGGCACTGCCTGATGCCGGTATTTCGAATTCGCCGACGATTTCGTAGGCGGTGCCCGAGAAATTCGCCAGCAGATTCGGCGTCGAAGGGGAGACGGTCACGTTGCTGAAGGAAGCGCCCGTTCCGCGCAGCGCCTGCAGCTCGGCCACCGGCGCCTGCATGAGCCGAATGCCTTCGCCTGTAAAGTTCTTTAGCGAGAGGACGCGCGGTATGGAAAGCTGCCCCTTCCACGGTCCGGTCGGGTAGCTGAACGGATAGTCCCAGTTCGTCATCCACCCGAGCTGGATGCGGCGGCCGTCCGCGGCGGGAATGTCGGAGAAGGAGACCGCGGCGTACATATCTTTGCCCCGCTCGCTGCGAAGGACCGTCCCGGCAGGATTGTCGCTTGTGAACGTAGTCCCGTCGAAGCTGCCGACAAAATATTCCGAAGCGGAGCCGTCCGTCTGCCGGTCCGCACCGGTGCTGATCGTCAGAACCCACTTCTTGTTCGCCGGATTGCCGTCCACCGGAAGCTGGAACAGATCCGGACATTCCCATATGCCGCCGTGCAAGTATTCGCCGTAGCCGAAGGAGCTGGCATACGTCCAATTGATCAGGTTCGTCGATGTATAGAATCGGATATGGTCGCCGCCGGAGACGACCATGACCCACTTCGAATGGTCGCCGTCCCATACCACTTTCGGGTCGCGGAAGTCCCATCCGCCGTTTGGCCCGCCCGGATTTTCGACGACGGCGCCGCTGCCATAGAAGGACCATGTGCGTCCCTTGTCCTTGCTGTAGGCGAGGCCGATTTTTTGATTGCCTTTCGTCTTGTCCGGATTAAAGGACGTGTAGTAGGCGAGCAGACCGGAGCCGCCGCCGAACAGCCTGGAAACGTCATTTGCATCGACGATCGCCGCGCCGGACCAAGCATGTCCCATGTCATTCCACGGTATCGCGATAGGGAGGTTCTTCCAGTGGGTCAGATCCGTGCTTACCGCATGCGCCCACTTGCCGCCTTCTTGATGGAACAGATGATATTCCCCTTGATAAAAGACCAGCCCGTTAGGGTCGGCAACCGCGTTACGCGGCGACGTGAAATGGTACTGCGGTCGATAAGGCTCACTGTACCAATCGCCAGAGTCGGTGACGTATACATCCTGGAAGTAAGCCGTGCCATTGTAGGCGTTCATGCCGATTCGTCCGCTCGCATATTGGGTATCGGTGACCGTGATGACCGGAGCGGAATTGCCGTCAAGATAAACTTTGATGCTTGAGCCGACGGCCTCAATCTCCAAATGGTACGTCTTGCCCGGATCGATCGCGCGGCTCGCCGAGGCTATCGTATTTCCGCCGTTGGCATTGAACAGGCGTACTTGATCCAAGTTGGGGTCAATATTCACTACGTACCCGGAGGTCCCCTGCGCATTCCCGCGGAAGACGAGCGCCGCGGTTCCGAATGGGGAGGCGGCATCCACCTTCAGATTGCCCTCCAGCACGAAATCGGACGATATGTTCTCCGCCATGTGGAACGTATTGACCGTACCGGCACTGACGGCTTTCACGCCGGCAAGATCCGGCGTCCAGGCGCCGCCCGCGGTTGTCCAGCCGAACAGGTTCGTGTTCAGATCGCCGATCCGGATATTCTGGAACTTGACGCTGCCGTTGAAGACGCCAAGACCCAGCTTGCCGGAAGCAAAGCTGGCATCCGTTATCTCGATGGCCGGCGTGTAGCCGGTCGAGATTTGCGAGCCCGCCTGCTGAAAGTAAACCTTGATCAGGCTGCCTTCCGCTTTGATCCGTATTTGATACACTTTCCCGGTATCGATCGTTAACGTTTTGGTTGCGAGGGTGACATTGCCGCTCGTCTTGAACAAACGAAGCCGGTTCAAATTGGCGTCAACCTGCAGCCCATAGGCCTGCGTGCCGGCTGCGTCGGAACGGAACAACAATGTGGCGAGGGCATGCGTGCTTTCAACGAGAACGTCGGCTTCGTACATGAAGTTGTCCGCGCTTGTGCCGGCCATAAAGTAGCCGTTCTGGCCGCTGGCAGCCGAAGCGCGCAGCCCTTGCGAAGTCGGAGCCCACGTACCGGAAGAAGCCGTCCAGCCCGTCAAATTCGTATGGAGATCGTAAGCGGTTACATTTTGAAAATAGGCCGTTCCGTTGAAGACGTTAAACCCGTAATTGCCTTTGGCATACTTGGTATCGCTTACGGAAATCGCAAGCGAGCCGCCTAAATAGACTTTAAGCGCGGATCCGTCCGCCGTAACCTTCAGACGATAGGAGGAACCCGGATTCAGCGTTGCGGCGTACGGCGTGCCGACGGTTGTGCCGGTTGCCAGATCGAACAGCCGGAGCCGGTCCAGATTCGGATCGACACTTAACGCGTAACCTTTGCTGCCGTCCTCAGCCGCCAGAAAGACGAGCGAGCCGACGCCGTAGGGAGTGGAGGCATCTACTGTCACATCCGCTTCGAGCGTAAAATTCGTTTCGCTCGCCGATTTCGTCATGCTGAGCGCATTGGCAGCGCTGGCACTGACGCCTTTCAGTCCAACTCCGGCCTGCTCGGACCAAGTGCCAGTTATCGGGACGTAGCCGGGCACGTTCGAGCGGAACTCGGCAGCCGCGGCCGCATGGTACGCGAGGAAGATCGAACTAATGATAATCGCTGTTAGCAGCACGCCAAAATTGAGGAAGCTTTTTCGTTTCATGAGTAACCTTCTTCCATCGTTTTATAGTTTTGTAAGCGCATGCAATTTGGTGCTCATCAAATGAATGAGTTGCATGACCCTCCTCTCTAGATGAACAGAGCTGACGCCGCACGGTGCCCATTTTGGAATACGCGTCCTCTTTTCGCCATTATAAATTCAGGCTGCGGGCGAATACTATTACTTTGCTCGGTTCCTCGCTTTCACTTTTTTCGCATTCGCTAACATTGCTATCCCGGATAATCGTCCACTCTCTCAAGCCGTTCGGCTCATAGAATGTAGGGTCATTCGAACGAAGGAGCTGATGTGAGTGAATAACAGAGCGCGTCTGACCGGACGGGTCATCTTCCAAGGCGATCCCGGCTATGAGACGGCCCGCAAAAATTGGAATCCCAGCACGGATCGCCACCCCAAAGTATTTGTGTTCGCCCGGAACGCGAGAGATGTATCCAACGCCGTCAGATGGGCGGAAGCGAACGGCGTGCCGATCAGGGCGAGGAGCGGAAGACATGCGCTTGCCGGAGATCTCTCCCAGGTGGATGGCGGAATCGTCATCGACGTCAGCGAAATCCGCTCCATCGAGCTGAACCGGAGACAAGGCACCGTAATCGTCGGGACGGGGAACACGATCGGACGAATCGTGAAGACGCTTGCGCGACAAGGATATTTGTTTCCTTTCGGAGACAGCCCGACCGTAGGAGTAGGCGGCATTGCGCTGGGAGGCGGGATCGGTCCGCTCCAAAGGACGATCGGGATCGCTTCCGACAATCTGATCGGCGTGGAAATGGTGGATGCGAGCGGCAATGTCATTCAGGCCGATTCCAATCGCAATTCGGATCTTTTGTGGGCATCGAGAGGGGGCGGCGGAGGAAACTTCGGCATCTATACGCGTTACAAATTCCAGGTTGTGCGCGCTCCTTCCACCGCGACGGTGTTCCAAATTCAATGGCCTTGGGAGCAATTCGAAGAGGTGACGCGCGAATGGCAGCGATGGGCTCCCGGCGTAAGCTCCAGACTGGGGACTTATCTGGAAGTTGGACAAAGGAACGGCGGGAATGCGAAGGCAACGGGCGTATATTTGGGCAGCAAGGCAACGGCCACCCGGCTGCTGGCACCGCTGTTAAACACGGGGCAACCGCAAAGTACGGTCATCCGGTCTCTGCCGTATACGCAGGTCGTCGACTTCTTGCTGCCTCCGGATCCTGTGTTAACCCAACAGATCAGCTTTCAATTTTCTTCCGCCTATGCGGATCGGCCATTGCCGGACGATGCCCTTCGCATCATGCGCAAGTTTCTGGAGAAGGCGCAAAACGACCAGTCCGGCTTCTTCTTCCTGAACTGGGGGGGAGCGATTAACAATCTTGATCCGTCGGATACGGCTTTCTTCTGGAGGGACGCGCAATATTACGTGGAGTGGAACAGCTCTTGGATCGACCCTTCCGAAGCCGAATATAATATCGAGCTTGCAAACTGGGCGCGCAAGAAGCTGCAGCCTTATATTTACGGCTCCTACATCAATGTGCCGGACCAAGGGATCAAGGACTACGGAGCTGTCTATTATGGAAGCAACTACCCGAGATTAAGAGAAATCAAAGCCAAATACGACCCGCGCAACGTGTTTAACTTCCCGCAAAGCATCAAGCCTGCCCGTCGCCGGGAAGACGATTAAAGCGGAGTTCGACTGGCATTCGCGAACAGTAGGTCGAACGCGGTGCAGAATATAATCGATGCCGCGAACCGCGGACAAAAGGAAGAAGCGCCGGCCGTTATCGCTAACGGTCGGCGCTTCTTTGGGTTATCGGCGTTGCAATCGCCGCGCGCGGAACTGCTTGTATTGAAAGTACATCATGCAGCCGATGCAATAGCCGAGCAGTGCAGCCAGCGCCGCGGCGCCCATCATGGCGGCGAAGACGTTGCCCGCCGCGCTCCAGCCGAGAAGCAAGCTGATCAAGGACAAGGTAAGGAAAAGGACGGCCAGCGAATTGTTGAAGCGCTGCAGCTCGGCGGCCTCGGTCTTTCCCCGGGCGACGAGCTTGCCCAGGAACGGGCGCGCGATCCGGATGAATAGATTGCCCCTCGGCCCGAACAGCAGCCCGATCGCCTGAATGAGGAACAATGCCCCGATGATCCAGACGGACTGCGTTGTGAAGAATGCCGCAAGCGACAGGACGATGCCTGCTTGGTTGCTTCTGACGTAAGGAATCGGTACTTCTTTCATCGATGCACCAACTTTTCTTATCGGAATTAAATTGATTAATTCGAGTATAGAACGGGGCGCCTGATTTGGCAATGGGTTTCGGGCGGCTCGTCTGGTCTTGTCGTTGGCGGCCGATGCTACGTTTGATATTTCGCCAGCTCCGACTTCTTCGTTGTTAAGTCTTTGGCTAGCTCGGTTTGTTTTTTGGTGAATTCCGCAAGTTCTTTGTTCAGCTTGTTGATTCGGGATAACTTATTGTTCAGATCGCTGGGCGATGCGCTTTTTTTGCTATCCCTTTGCAACTGCTTTAAAGTAGTTTCGGCTTGCTTCTTCTTTTGGAGAAGGGCTTTGATTTCCGCTTCTAGCGCGGGGATCTCCCTTTGTAGTCGGCTTATTACGGATTTGGAGAAACTAATGGACATATCGGACACCTCATTATCGTCTCGCAGGATCGTTCCATCTTACTACAAAAGGCTTGCATTGGCGATCCAATGGGAGCATGGGCGAGGCGCGAATCGAGGTTTCGCTAAACATTGCAGCCTTCTTATGGTAGTATTGTATCTTAAATGAACAGAGGAAGTGATGGATCGTGATTAGCATAACCATACCGGAGCCGGACGTAACGATTGCCAAGCAAGAGAATCCTCAACTCAGCCATATCTACGGATTTACCGATTTTCACCTGATTCCGCGGGATAAGGGCGGATTCTTTACGTTCTTCAACGACAAGGACGAGCTGCTGTTCGTCGGTAAAGCCCGGAAACTGAGACCGCGCATCAAAAAACACTTCGAAGATTCGGTATCCGTGATGAAAAACCATCGCGACGAGGTTGTCCGGATCGAGGTTTACGTTAACGAAAATCCCGTCGACCGGGAAATTTACGAGACGTACATCCTGAATACGCACAGAGCGAAGTACAACGTGGACAAGGTGCTGTACAAGTAAGGTCATCGACTGATCCCGATCAAACAACAAGCTTGATGCCCCAGCGGCTGAGCTTGTTGTTTTTTTTGACGCCGGTAGAAGCCGAGCGCTGCATCCCAGCTCTAAAGGCCCTAGTGGCGGAGGTAGTTGTGCCGAACTAGAGCCGAGCCGCTTGCATCTCGATTCTAACTGCCCAGTGGATGAGGTAGATGTGCCGAACTAGAGCCGAGCCGCCTTCATCCCGGTTCTAACGGACACCAGCGCCGCTATTTGGGGTAAAATAGAGCTTTTAAAAACGTAACGGTCCGTAGCGACGTTATTTGCCCGATTAGCAGCTTCAAACCCAGTATGAACGCGAAATAGCGGTATCTGGGTCCGTTAGATTCCAAAGAGGCCTCATTTTGATTCAATAGCGTCGCTGGCGTCCGTTAGAGTGAAGGTGGTCGATCCGGCCGTATCGCCTTCGCGAGTCTGGCCACGCCCTCTAGAATAGCCTCCGGCGGTAGCCCCCCGTATCCCATGACGATCTGGTGCTCATGCCGCCCTTTGACCAAGACGTAATGCTCCACCGCGTATACTTGAACGCCCTCCACGCGGATTCGCTCCATCAACTTGTCCGTGAACCGAATATCGGAGAACTCCACGACCAAATGCATGCCGGCGGATTCGCCAAGGATATGCGCCTCTGGCAAATGCTTGCGCAAGCCGGAGACAAGCGTCTCCCGGCGCTTTCGGTAGATCTTCCTCATGCGGCGGATATGGCGATCGAAATATCCTTCCTCCATGAAGCGTGCGAGAATAAGCTGCTCGAGTGTGGACGTATGGCGGTCGGCAAACCACTTCAGGCGCCGATAAGCCTCGACGTACCGAACCGGCAGGACGGCGTAGCCGATGCGAAGCGCGGGCGATAAAATTTTGCTGAATGTCCCTACGTAGATGACCCGTTCGGGATCCAGCCCCTGAAGGGAGTGGACAGGCACGCCTTCGTATGTAAATTCGCTGTCGTAATCGTCTTCGACGATGCAGCAGTCCATCCGCCGCGCGTATTCGATCAACTGAATGCGTCGCTGGATCGGCAGCGTGCCGCCGAGCGGAAACTGATGGGAAGGAATGACGAAGACGAAGTCGGGCCTGTCGAGTTCGGGCAGCTTCTCCGGCAAAATCCCTTTGTCGTCGACCGGCACTGGCAACAGATCGGCACCGGCGTAGGAGAAAATGGTTCGCATCTCGTCGGTCACGGGGTCTTCGACGGCGATGCGGGCTTGCTTGTCCTTGGCCAGCAGCTCGGTGACCAGGTGGAGCGCTTGCGTCGCGCCCGACGTGACGACGATTTGATCCGGATGGCAGCGTACGCCGCGCGCTTGCAGCAGGTAACGGGCCAGCACATGGCGCAGCTCGGCCGTCCCCTCAGGCTTGGCATAGCCGAAGGCGCGTTCCGGTGTGTCCATGCAGACCTCTCTCGCGAGCCTTCCCCAGACCGCGCGGGGAAAATAATCCGCCGCCGGATGCGCGGCGCGGAAGTCGATCGTGTCGACCAGAGGGCTCGGTCGGCCGATCGCGGCAACGGCTTCGCCGAGCCTGTCCTGTGCCGCCTCCGACAGGATATGGGAGCCGGCCGCAACATACGTTCCGGATTGGGGCCGTACCTCCAGGTACCCCTCGGCCAGCAGGCGATCGTACACTTCAAGCACGATATTGCGGGATACGCCGACGGAGGAGGCCAATTCCCGGCTTGAGGGAAGGCGTTCGCCTTCGTTCAGTTCATTTTGCAAAATGCGCCGTCTTACTTGTTCATACACTTGAATCGTCAGCGAGATCGAGCTCGCGCGATCGACGGGGAACCATAACAGGGATGCCGCGCTCCTCTCCATGTGGCCAGTGGAACTGGTACTATTCAGATCACTCAAACCTGGATCTTATTTGATACCAGTATACCATGTTATGCTGTCAGCAACGAAAGGAGCGTGCGTGGACGCATATGAAGACAATCGGATTAATCGGAGGACTTAGCTGGGAGTCGACGACCGACTATTACAGATATATCAATCAGGGCGTGAAAGCGGAGTTGGGCGGATTGAGTTCGGCCAAATGTATGCTCTATTCCTGCAATTTCGAGGAGGTAGTGCGAATGCAGAAGGCGGGGGAGTGGAAGCAAGCGGCAATGCTGCTTGCGGATGCTGCCAGGAAGCTGGAGGCGGGAGGCTGCGACACGATCCTCATCTGCACGAACACGATGCATGTCGTCGCAAGCGAAGTGCAGCAGGCGGTTCGTATTCCGCTGCTGCATATTGTGGACACGACCGTGGAGTCGATTAAGCGGACCGGGATATCCAAAGTCGGGCTGCTCGGCACGCGTTACACGATGGAGCAAAGTTTCTACACGGACCGGCTGTGCGAGCATGGCATCGAAGCCATCATTCCGGATGAGACGGACCGTATCCGCGTGCATGATATTATTTTCGACGAGCTGTGCAAGGGGGAGCTGAAGCCGGCTTCCAAAGCGGAATATTTGCGGATTATCGACCGGCTTCGGGCTAGAGGGGCCGAGGGCGTCATTCTCGGTTGCACGGAAATTCCGCTGCTGCTGAAGCAGGAGGACGTAACGGTTCCGATGTTCGATACGACGCGCATTCACGCGGATGCGGCCGTAGCGTTTGCCTTGGAAGCCGTGGCGATTTCATAACTTTAACGGGAAAGGGCCGTGACAGCAGCCTTGATGGCAGCCGTCACGGCCTTTTTTCAATCTGAGGTTAGTATGCCCGTTCGATGTTATTTTATTTGCGCCACGTATTTTTCGAGTTGATCGAAGGTGCCGTCGAAGCCTTGCTGCATGGACTCGAACATGCTTCTGTAGAATTCGTGCTCCTCAGCCGTTGCATGGTGAGGGCCGCCGCGAAGCGTAAGCGTCGTTCGGCCGTTCTCTTCGGTCAAAGTCACGACGTTTAACACTTCTTTCGGGAAATTCGCGAACTCCGGACCGAACGGAGCAGGGATCGTGTTGCCTTCTTCGTCGGAGAAGCAGTTGATGAAAACGATTTTCTCCGGCGCGACGATTTCCTGGAAAATGAACTTGCCCCACATTTTATGGCCGTCCGGGCTGGTCATGCTGTAATGGAAGATGCCGCCCGGGCGAAGATCCAGCTTCGCTACATGAATCGCCATGCCCGTCGGGCCCCACCAATGTTTCAAATGCTCCTCTTCCGTCCATACTTTAAACACCAACTCGCGCGGCGCGTTAATCGTACGGATGATCTCCAGTTTTGCTTCAGTCGTTGCCATGTTCGATTCCTCCAACCTCGAAATAGTAGTTTTGTAAAAATAGCGCGATCGTCTTTCGTTCGAAAGTTAATCTTTGGCGTTGTTGTCGGTATCTTTCTCTTGCAACATGTCCAGATAATCCTCCAGTCGATCCAGCCGTTCGTCCCAGATTCGGCGGAAGGAGCCTATCCAGGCGTCGAGCTCTTGAAGCGGCTTCGCTCGGAGCTTGTAGATCCGCCGATTGGCGTCGGGCTGCATCTCGACGAGCCCGGTATCGCCGAGCACGCGAAGATGTTTGGACACTTGCGGCTGATTCAGTTCGAGCCGATGCACGATTTCGCCCACGGGAAGGGGGCCGTCGCGCAGCAGCTCTACAATTCGTAATCGGGTGGGCTCGGAGAGCGCGAATAAGATTTCGTTCATGCTTTAAATATACGTCATGAGGAATATACGTGTCAAGGAATATAGTTTTGGGGAAAAGAGCTTCGGCTCTCTAGGCTCTCTAGGAAAACGATGTCCGGCAAGCTCCAAGGTACCTTGTAGGAGTAGGCTTGAGGCGGATTTTAGGAAGTTTGCTCGAACCGTGACTAGTTTTGGATGAGACAGCCTCGAACAGAAACATTTTCCTCCGGTACGGCGTTTAAGAGATACACTCGCTGGACCGAGAGCCATTAGTAACTCCGCGGAGCCGGCAGAAATCCAATAGGAGGCCTGCAAGATGAGGAAAATCGCCCTGGCATTGCTCGCGTTAACGTTGCTGCTCGGACTCTCCGTCCCGATCGCGGGAGCGGCGACGCTCACGACGGAAGAGAAGTTCCAAGTGCTGAAGCAGAAAGGAATCATGTCCGGCTTCGAGGACGGTTCCTCCCGTCTGAACGAATCGATGACCCGAGAGCAGTTCGCTACCGTGCTCTACAAGCTCCTTGAATTGCCGCGTTCCAATACCGCGCCCAAATTCGCAGATGTGCTGAAGACGCGCTGGTCGTTCGAAGCGGTCCAAGCGGTCCGGAGCGCGGGTCTCATGGTCGGCAAGGGAGATAACCGGTTCGCGCCGACAGCACCGGTGAAGGTCGAAGAGCTGGCCGTGGTGATGGTGAAAGTCAACAACATCCCAGTCAACCCGAACATCGGCTTCACGGGCAAAGTATCGGCTTGGGCCAAGGCGGCCGTTGGAACCGCCCTTAGCAAAGCTTGGATCGCCCCGCGGAACGATTACACGGTGGACGCCACGCGAGGCGTACTCGTGGAGGCTGTATACGCGGTTTACTCGGGTTCGACCAGCACGCTTGACGTGAGGTCGGTCGAAGGAGTGAACGTTCAGATGGTCCGCGTGAACTTGAAGGCGAAGACCGATTCGGCGGATATTGGACGATTCTCTCTGCGGGACGATCTCGGCAACGTTGTGCCGATCATCGTCACGACAATCAGCGGAGACGGGTTGCAGGTCCTGCTCACGACCGGCATCCAGTTCGAGAACCGCACGCATTACTTGACCATCGACGGCCAATCATGGGCGTACGTTTCGCCGAGATCGGACATGTCGAAGCCAATAATCACCGCGCTCGATCGGTTAGCGCCGCGCTTGTACGTCCTGACGTTCTCGGAGCCGGTCGATCATGGGACGGCTACGAATCCGGCCAACTACTCGTTCTCCGGCGGTTTGAAGCTAACGACGCTGCAACTCTCTTCGGATAAGAGGCAGGTCACGTTCTCCACGTCGAACCAGTCGGACAACGCCCGGTACTGGCTGACCGTCAAGAACATCAAGGATCTCGCCGGCAACGTCATGGACACGCGGTCGGATTTGTCCATCGTCGGCAGTAATGACGCGACGAAGCCAACGATCATCGATGCGGAATTTAGGGTGAACGAGGATGCATCATTGACCGTCAAATTCAGCGAGAAAATGAATCGGGATATTGCCGCTCAGACAGGCCGGTACAGCATCAACGGTCTGGCAATCGTATCGGCAACCGTAGACAACGAGGGACGTGTAGTCACGCTTCGAACCTCCGCCCAACAAGACAAAACCTTGTACAGCCTGTCCGTGTCCGGCATCCCCGACCTTGCCGGCAACGTGATGGATACGAAAACGGGCCTTCTGTTCGGGGGCATCTCCAATCCGGTTCTGCCGGTGAAGCTACAGAGCATAGCCGCGGTTAACGAGAACACCATTGAAATCACGTTCGACAGAGCGATCAGGGACGAGGATGTCGGATCGTTAGCGGCGACGATTCTGAAAGACAACGGAGCCAACGTCTCGATGTCCGGCTGGAGCAAATACGCCGTCCGTAAGCCGGGCACGGATCGGGTCGTCACCGTCCAATTCCGTACGGGAGCTGAAGCGAACCCTAACTTGTTCCGTGCCGGTCATGTGTACACGGCTAGAATCACGGGCGTGGCCTCACTCCTCTCGCAGGACGCTGCGAACGAAACCGCGTTCGCGGGAACCATAGCAGTCAACGAGATTTCTTACGCGAAACAAGTGATCGTCTTGAACCGGACGACGATTAAAGTCGTGTTCAGCGAGCCGGTGAAAAACGTCAACGAGCCATACTTCGCGGTGAAGGAACAGGGAGGGGACGCCATCGGCATCTCCCACGACGAATTAAACAATACGGGCGCAGTCGTCACCGAGGTGACGCTGAAGCTGGCCAAGGACATGACGCCGGGCAAAGTATACGTCCTGACGTTCAAGCCGGGCATTACCGACGCAGCCGGCTTCAACGGATGGCAGACGAAAAACGGCAACGAGGACATCAGTATTCTGTTCACGGGCGTTTAATAAAACGATATTGTCGTCAATAGCTGAAAAGCAACGATAAAACGGGTACCCGTACTCTGGACACTTTGAAAAGTGTTTAGCGTATGGGTACCTTTTTGTTTTATAAGTAAACAGTGGGACGAGCGATTCACTTTGCTTCTATGCATGGTACTTAAGCCATGGTATAGTCAATTTTGAAGTCGTTGGAATTTTATCCAATTGGTATTTGGGGTTGATAAGAAATGAAATTAGGTGATGCAGGAAAATGAATTTGGATTTAGATAAGATTATTTTTAAATCTATAAAAAAAGATAAAATTGATCTAAATTGTTCTGGATTTCATTGGGTTTCTCATGGAAGGTCAGGATATATTTATTTTGTTGAAAACACCAATGTACTACCAATTGCTATTGAAATGCCTGGTGTAGATTACTTAGATGTACTGGTATTCGGTGAGATAGAACACTTAAGTAAAAGGTATAATCCCAAGAAATATAAAGTAGAAGAATTGACAATTGAAGAACGAAAAAGAATACAAAAACGATTAGTAAATTGGCTCAATGAGAAAGGGCTTCGTCATGATTTGAAAATAAGTAATTATTAATCATAATAAAGGAGCAACCCAAATGAGCCACTTTGGAATTTTAATGATTCTTATTGTTTTAGCTGGAACAATTGGTGGATTAGTTAGCTACATGTTTGAACTTAAAAAGAATGAGTCTTTTTTTAAAAATCGCAATTTATATAAATCCATATTTATTGGAATTTCTGCGTCCATGCTCGTCCCATTATTTCTAAATACAATTTCAAGTAGTTTACTTAAAGAAAGTGAGACGGATAACAATAAGTTATTAGTATTCATTGGGTTTTGTCTTATTGCATCTATTTCTTCAAAACGATTCATTCAGTCTTTGTCAGATAAAGTTCTGTCCGAATTAAATGAAGTTAAGGAAGAAGTTAAAGAAGTAAAGAAAGATGTCGATGTTTTGGCTGAAAAGGAGACCGAAAATGAATCTAAAGTAAATGAATCAATAACAGAGAACGGAATTATAGATAATCTTGTTTTTAATCCTGATGATTCAGGCAGAGTTAAAGTTCTAAAGTGTTTGTCGGATAGTAGATTTTCATTTAGATCAATAAAGGGTTTGATCAAGCAAACAGAAATAAATGAGTCCATTATTAACGGCTTAATTAATGAATTAATAAGGGATAAATTTGTTGACCAATCTGTTAGACAGAATGGGATAAGATTTTTTATTACAAAAGAAGGTAGAGCGTTTCTTCACTCGTATAACACAACTTCATATGATCCATCACTGGCAAAACATAGAGAAAATAATTAACTGAAGGTGAATTGATGAAAAATCAATTAAAACCCAGAACGAAACAAATTATTTTTTTATTATCTCTGTTATTATTTCTAACCTCGTTATTGATATACTTCAGTATTTGCGACCTAGAAATAGAATATGAAATCAATAACGGGTACTCAGGTTATCACTCAGTATTACATATAAATGATGATAGATCTTATTCACTAATGGTAGTTGGTCAAAGAGGTTCACCATCAATCGAATTAATTGACAATTTATCAAATCGACAGGCACAATCTATCCGCAAAGTATATTTGTTAAATCGATTATTGATTTTGAAGAAGGATTTATCAAATCATTCGACTGAAGATAATTCTATAGAAAAACTTAGAATTAAGTTGGGATTTCTAGAATTAGAAACTGAAGGATATGGTATAACAAATAAAGGATTTAGGAATATCGTCAAACCATTAGAGGAACTGATAGCAGCTCAAAAATGAATCAACTTCGCCTATACATTAGTATCCGACTTCAATTTTGGAGGGTTACTGCATGGAAGCAAACCATAAAAATAACTGGCCAGTTTGGGCCATTGAACCCGTTGAAATCGAGTCTCCTGATCCTGCATGGTTAGCGAAAGGATTGCATGAGGTCAATCATTTAAGAGTCCATCTTGCTCAATTTGGAGTAAGTGATATTAATCATATTGGGAGCACTTCTGTACCGAATCTACCTGCAAAACCGATTATCGATATAATAGCCAAAATTCAATCCTATACTGATTTAGACGAAATCGTTGCAAAATTAAGAAGGTATAATTGGAATTATGTTCCTCCAAGTTTGGACGGACATGAGTGGAGAAGGTTTTTCGTCAAGGTCAAGGATGATAAGCGAGAATGTCATTTTCATTTGATGTTAGAGGATGAAGGGCGTTGGGAACGACAAATTAGTTTTAGGGATAAACTTCGTGAACGGCCGATCTTGGCAATACAATACGCTGAACTAAAAATGAAGCTAGCGGCGGAAAACAAACATGATAGGGAAGCATATACAAATGCAAAAACCGAATTCATTAATTATGTACTAGAACATGAATGAATTATCCTGTATGGAATGAATAAAAGGGTTCGACGTAGCTGATTCAGTAGCTGGGAAGCTGAATGAACGAGAGCAGTAAAAAATATAAATCGCATAAGGAGCTTAAATGATATGAGCGATGAGAATGCTCTTGATAAGTTTGGTAAATTAGTAATGAAAGACTTGAGAGATAGTTCTATCAGTTATTTTGATAAACTTATCGAAGGGAAATGGAAAGCCCCATCTCTGCAAAATCTACAAAACGATTTGAAAATATTTAACGAGGATCAAATAAATATTATCAGAAGGGCCCTAGTTTCTAGTTTGGATACTGGAATTCACGATTTTTTATTTAGGTTACAAAATGAAGAAGAAGATGGAGTAATAATTGAAGTAAATGGTCAAAACCTTGCAGAACTAAGTGATGGCTTAAATGGGGAATTATTTACAGAAGATGGATGGTATCATAGGTTCAGCGAATATGGGGAGAATGAAGAATAGCGGGGTTTTTCCAGAAATTTAAATAAGGAGAAAACCAAATGATTAAGACGTTGTTAACTCTCTTATTAGCCTTAACACCTACATTTGTAAGCATTTATTTACTAATCGAATTCTTTCCTTACACTGGCCTTGCCAGAGTAGCTACTGTACCAGCTACAATATTTGTGAATTTAACTTTTGTAATACTTTGTATCAAAATAACAAAGACATGACTTATGCAGTTCATGAGATTAACCGGTAATTGTGAGAATTTATGCTTGAATAAACCGGCCACATGGTCATGGAGAGAATCTTGGGCCAGTATGCGGAAATAAGGCTTGCAA
>NZ_JAVFVT010000067.1 GCF_030929555.1 Paenibacillus sp. LHD-117
AACCATACAACCGAGTTGTGTAGCCAAGAAAATGGACGAAAACTTGCGATATTTAAAGTAATACTGCAAGAAACCTTCTCTACATGGGCAAGTCTCCGGATTTAGGGGGTCTAACCGGTAACTGCCACAGAGAATTGATAAAACATACCTAAAGTATGTTTTTTTTCATTTTCCGTGGTTTTTTGCGTGCAAAAACAGGGAGGAAATTAGAATGGCTACAACAACCAAAACGAAGAATATGACGGCAGCGGAGAAGAGCGAGAAGCAACTTGGATCGATTGCGATGGGAGCAGCCGCATTTAGCGTGGAACGTAATGAGTTGTTGGACGCGTTGGTGTTATGCGCCAAGATTGTTCCTAGATCCAGTGCGATCCCGCTTCTGCAGTGCCTCAAATTTGATCTGAGGGGAGAAACGCTTTTCATCACAGCTATGGATCTACCGAAGCAAGCAGTTCTTCAATTTCTTCGGGTGACCAACGAATCTGGCGAGGATGGGAGCTACTGCCTGAATGCCAAAGAGGTTATCGAGCTCGTGAAACGGATGCCTGATGGGGAACTGTCATTCACGCAGAAAGACGCGAACGTCACGGTTAACTATGGTGAACGTGGCCGGGCCAATCTCAAAGCACTTAGTTCGGAACAATATCCCGAACTGCCGCAACCCGGAAACACGAGTTTTCTTAGTTGCCCGCTTGACATGCTTCGGAAAGGGGCGCTTGCATCCAGATTTGCTGGATCTGACGAAAACATGCCTACGATCACCGCGGTCAATCTGTACCATACCGATGGCCGGCTTGGATTTGTGGCGACGAACCGTCATCGTATCTACCGGTATATCTCTGATATCGCTATTGAGAATCCGGAAGAATTCCAAGGTGGCATGATCGCTGCCGTTCAGTTCAAAAGCATTGTCGACTCGCTCAAATCACCAAATGTCGATCTTGCCATTGCAGCCGATTATCTTGTACTGAAACCTCCGTCAGATTCGACATGGCTCCGATGATCAGGGCGATCAGCGGACTAACGGGTACGAGCAGCCAGATCAAGGAGCGGCTTAGCTTTAGCCGCTCCGCGGCCATAAGTCCCCTAAATGCTTTAATCCGCATCGTCAGCTCACATCCTTTCGATTGAAGTGGACGGCGGTCGGCAGAAGAATGGCGATTCCGCACGCCAGGCCGGCGAAGACGAATGTTTCGCCATGCGTCGCCTTGTAGGAAGCGAGCGGCCAACTGATGGGCACCCATTCCGAGATGGGGAAAATCGACAGCAGCGCCGCGACGATGCCGATCGTAATCGGCAAGGATTGGTTGCGGTAGGTCACGCACATCCATAGCACCGGCGCGAGAACCGTCCAGGAAGCCAAGTACGGATACGAAGCAAGCTTCGCGACGTCCAAGGAAGGGAAGTCCGACGGGTCGAACCCCAGCGCGACCCCGAGCGCGAAGGTGCGGATCGCCAGCATCGCGCACGAAACGGCAAGCAGCATCGCGACGATCGCGAATTTGGCGCCGAACACCGCATACCGCGAAATCGGCAGCGCCAGGAGCTGCTTCCATGCGCTCGTGTGATGCTCCACGTTAGCTAGCATGGAGCTCAGAATCGTAATGCCCATCATAAGCGCGATCGGGACGAACATCAAAATGTTTTCGAGCAGATTTCCCCATGGATCGTCCGCGTACGCCTTCATCATATGATCGTACCGGAGACCGTAATTCAGCGCCTGCATGGCGATCAAGCCGATTGGCGCGAGGAACGTCAGAAACCAGATTCCTTTGCCTTTGATCTTCAGCAAGTCGGCTCTTATCGCTTTGCCGATCATAGGCTTCCGTCCTCCCCGACGATTTCGAGGAACAGCTCCTCGAGCGACTTCCGGTTTTCTTCGACCCGGTAGACGGAGTGACCCGACAGGATGAGCTCCCGAACGGCTTCGGCCACGGACCGGTCGTCGCCGGCTTCCAACGCCAGAGACGACTCCTGCATGCCGAACGCCGCGGGAATGCCGTGTCCGTGAAGCAGACGCAGCGCGTCCTGCGCTTCCGACACGCGGATCGTCACGGCGCTTCGGGATTGCTCCTGCAAGCTTTCGATCGTGTCCTGGAACACCAATTCCCCGCGGCGGATGATCCCGACGACGCTGGCCATCTGCTCCACCTCGCTGAGCAAGTGGCTGGAGATCAGGACGGTAATGCCGTATTGCCTAGGCATATCCTTGATCAATTCGCGAATCTCCAAAATGCCGGACGGATCGAGTCCGTTCGTCGGTTCGTCCAGAATAAGCAGCTCCGGATTGCCGAGGAGCGCGCTCGCGATGCCTAATCGCTGCTTCATGCCAAGCGAATAGCCTTTGACCGGACGTTTCGCCTCCTTCGTCAGTCCGACGATAGCGAGCGTTTCATCGATCCGGCTTCGCGGCGCGTCAATGATGCGGCGGATGGCCTCCAAGTTCTGCACCGCGGTCAAGTGGCCGTAGTTCGAAGGGTATTCGACGAGCGAGCCGACCTTCCGCAGAATCGGCAGACGCTCCTTCACCAGCGATCGGCCGAACATTTGAATGCTGCCGCCGGACGGTTTGATCAGTCCGAGCAGCATGCGAATGGTCGTCGTTTTGCCTGCGCCGTTGGGTCCGAGGAAGCCGTATATTTCGCCCTTCGCGATTTTCAAGTTCAGATTGGACACCGCATAGCGCCCCTTGTACCTCTTGCTGAGACCTCTCGTCTCAATAATCCATTCCTTCACGCTGATCACCTCGAGAACCAGAATAACGTCCCTAGGTTAAAGGAAAGGCGGGCGAAGTTTAAATTTCGTTTAAAAAAAAGCCGGGACGGCGTTCACTCGCCGCTCCGGCTTTATTGCGCGCGCCTTGACGTCTCGGCCCGCTCGTAAAGATAAACCCGCGTTCCCGCCTCGGAGCTTTCGGTTTCCCGGACATGCTCTCGGCAAGATAGTCCACGATGGCGAGGCCGATGCCGGCTCCGCTTCCGGGCGAGCCGGCCTTCATGCCATTGCCGCGGTCGGCAACGACGAGGCTTGTGCGCCCGGCTCTCTCCGCCAGCGTTAAGCCGATATACCCGCCGTTCCCGGCGTGGCGGACGACGTTCTGGAATAGGTTGTCCAGCATGCGCTGGAAGGCGGCCCTATCGACGCTCCAGATCATGGATTCATGGGGAAGATCGACCTCGACCTCCAAGCCTTCGCGTTCCCAGACGGGATACCAGCCCGCCGCGGATTCGCGGGCGAGCCGCATGACGTCGGTCTCCTCGCAAGCAAGCCGGTAACGACCGCCGGTCATGAGCGTGTACGCCAGTAAGTTGTCGATCAGCTCGCCAAGCCCTTCCGACTTGGCCTGCATAACCGATAACGATTGGCGGCCATGCTCGGACAAACGCTCCCCCTGCAATTGATGCAAATGCCCGTTCATAATCGTAAGCGGCGTCCGAAGATCATGCGACAGATTGGCGATCAACGATTTGCGCAGCTCCTCTTCCTCGGCTTGGCGCTTGCGGCTGTCGCGCAGCTGGACGACCATGCCGTTGAAAGCGAGCTCGAGCGCGCCGATTTCGTCCTCGCGCCTTACTCCGATCGGCATCGGGATACCGTGCTCGTCCTGCAGCGCCATCGCGGACTGCAGGCGAAGAAGCCGCCTGCGGATATGGCGGAAGAAGAGGAGCGACATCGCGACGAAAAAGGCGAACATGACGAAAATAAACGCGATGTAATAGGGCGTCCCGGCGCCGATCGGGCTCCCGGGGGAAAGGATGTCCCGTGGCATTCGAAGCGTCATGAACCCAGGACCGGCATTGTCCTTTCCGAGGAAAGCGACGACGGTATACGGGTCGCTGCCGACGCTCGCCTTCATGAAGCGGATCGCCTCCCTGGGCGTCCACTTCGCCGGAATATCCGATTGCGGCGGAAGCTGCCGGCGCGTCACGCCTTCGCCGTCGACCCAGAACATGGTGGCTTCGGGATATTGCCGTTTCAACTCCAATAAGGCGGCGTCGATTTCGTCAACGGACAACCCATCCATTTTCGCCGCTTCGGCATGCCACATCGTTCGGACGGCGGTCGTGCCGCCGTACTTGGTGTCGTCGACTATATCGTTGCCCGATATCCATTGGACGATGGAATACGAAACGCTGGCAATGGGGAGGATGACGGGAATAAACAGGAAGGCGGCGATCACGATCAGCAAATATTGCCCTTTCAGCGATTTCGGAAGAAACCACCGCGTCTTTTTTGGTCAAGCCCCCATTTTGTAGACATTGAAAAAAGCCCTAGGCTGAAAGCTGGCGTCGGTACTCTACCGGCGTCAGCTTGTTTAATTTTCTTTGAATCCTTTCATGGTTATAAAAATGTATAAATTCCTCTATTCTTCGTTGTGCCTCGTCCAACGAGCGGATATTATAAGGGTAGAGCGCTTCCGCTTTGAGATGCGAGAAGAAGCTCTCCATGGCGGCGTTGTCTAAACAATTGCCGCGTCTGGACATGCTGATTTGGGCGCCAACCGTAGGCAGCATGTCGTGGTATGCATGGGACGTGTACTGGAAGCCTTGATCGCTATGAACGATCAATCCGGCTATTTGACCAGTCGCGTCCTTTTGCGCTTCAAATGCGTCTTTAAACGTCTTTAGAACCAGCTCATTGTCATTGCAATTGCTAATGTGATATGCGACGATCTCGGAGCTGCCCAGATCCTTGATAGCCGACAGATATAGCCGTTCATCCTCTACACGATACTGAGTCACATCGGTAACCCACTTCTGATTCGGCTTGTCCGCAGTGAAGTCACGCTTCAGCAAATTATCTGCGACGCGGCCGTCTGCTTCTGCTACTTGATAGGAGTTGCGATAGTTGCGCTTCCTTCGAATAACAGCCTTCAAGCCAAGTTGTTGCATGAGACGTAGTACTCGCTTGTGATTCACCTTTTCACCATATTGACGTTCAAGCTCATCCTCTATTCTTCGGTATCCGTATGTTCCGTTTCTCTGCTCGTATATGGATTTGATTCGCTCTTTCGTTTCATGGTCCTTGTCGTTAACTAGCCGATTTAAATAGCTGTAATATCCGCTTCTAGATACGCCTAAGAGGCTGCAGAGCTCCTTAATGGGATACTGTTCCGCGGCTAACTGAATGATATGGTACTTGCCTTGTGCACCTCCTGTTTCCATATTTTCAAACACTTTTTTAAGGCTTCGTTCTCCCGTTTGAGCTGCTTCACATGTCGGTCCTGGTCTATATACTGTTCCCGACGTCCTCGTTGATCCAACAGTCCAAACTCACCAAGTTCCCTGTACCTACGCATCCACTTTTTAACTCTATCCTTATCTTGAATCCCTAAGTGTTCGGTTATTTGTCTGTATGTCCATTTCTCCTCAATATGTAAGCGAATCGCCTCCTTCTTGTCTTCCTCTGTATATGACTTAAACTTCTGTCCTTTATTCGCCATAAAAAATACACCCCCTAGAATTCATCGGAATAACCAGGGGTTTTTCCAATGTCTATTCTAAGGGGTGCACCTCATTTTGCACCTGGGACGTTTGTGTTCCATTTCCGTTTTCCGCTCCCGTTCATCTCCGCACCCGGTAACCCAAACCTCGAATCGTCTCGATAATTTCGGGACTGGCCGGATCCTTTTCGATTTTTTCGCGAAGATAACGAATATGCACCATCAACGTTTTGTCTCCTTCCAAATAAGGCTCGTTCCAGACGGCTTCGTAGATTTGCTCCTTCGTCAGAATTTGTCCCAGATGCCGAATCAGGTACATGAAAATATGAAACTGCTTCCCGCTAAGCGCGATTTCTTCTCCGCTTTCCGCATGGACGACCCGGTTCTCCGCTTCGTAGACGAGCAAATGTTTGACCTCCGTCGGTTCATTGGAGCGTTTCCCGCTGCGTCGCAACAGCACTTCGATCCGGGCGGTCAATTCGTCGGGATGGAACGGTTTAGTCAAATAGTCGTCGGCGAACCGCAAGCCCTGCAGCTTGTCGTCGATCGACGTGCGGGCCGACAACATCAGAATGGGGACGTCGGGCGCCGATTTCTTCAACCTTTGCCCCATCGTGAAGCCGTCCAGCCCCGGCAGCATGACATCCAGAATAATCAGGCTGCAGCCTTCCGCTTCCTGCAAGGCATGTTCACCGCTTGCGAGCCACTTCACCTCGTATTGCTGCTCGCGCAGATGATCCGCGACGAGCTGCCCGATTTCTTTGTCGTCCTCGATATATAGCAATATAATCTTCAATGGATATCGTCTCCTCCGCCTCTTCCTCTTCAAAAATTATAAACGAAGCGGCATCGGCCGGGAAAGCTCGGTCGGCTTATGGATCCGTCCGCATCCCGCATGCCGTTCGTCCAAGCCTCATCCCACTCTAGCGAATATGCTATACGAAACAAGTTTCATAAACTTTATCGCGAGAGGCGGGTGCCGGCAATGAAGGACATCAGCATTATTCTGGAAATCCCTTTTAACAACAGGGAGTACAGCAAGCAGATCTATGATCCGAAATGGATTAATTACCGCATGGACATTACGATGAAGTATACGGCCCAATGTTTGCGCAAGCAGACCAGCAGCGACTTCACGGCTTTATTCCTGTACAAGGACGAGACGGAGCCGATTATTCAGGAAGCGTTAGCCCGCTACGAGGCGCTGCCGCCGCATATCCGGTTCGTGCCCGCGACGGGCGCTAGAGCCATCGCGACGGAAGCGATCCGGGATTCCGCGCTTACCTATTCCGTTCGGCTCGATTCCGATAACATGTTTTCGAAGGATTACATGGAACGGCTTCGCGGCCGCGTTCTGAAGCCGGGGACGCAAGCGATCGTTACGAAGCAAGGTTATATTTACGATTCCGTTCGGCATCGGCTGGCGACCATCGGCTATCCGTCGCCTTCTTTTTACGCGCTTGTTTTCAAAACGGAAGAATTTATCGCAGGCAAAAAATATCCGCTTCGCACTCATCACGACGCCATCCGTCTGAGACATGAGCTGATGCCGGGACGGAATTTCGTCGTCGTCGTGCATAAGACAAACGCGCTCAACGCGTTCACTGTGCGGCGGCCGTCGGATTTAGTGCCGAAGGATCAGATCGATGGCGTGCTCGAGCGGTTTATATGAACTGCGGAAAGTTCCATTAGCGAACGGGCAATTTCTTATGGGGCTGTCTATAAAGTAGGTCTTCCCGCTTTGACGAGAACAGCCTTACGTGGTTTTATTCACATTCGTCCCGTTGCGGCGCGAATGGGTGTCGTGTGTATGGTTTTTCGTGCATATTCGTCCCGTTGCGCCCCGAATAGGTGTCGTGTGTATGGTTTTTCGTACACGTTCGCCCCGTTGTGCCACGAATGGGTGTCGTGTGTATGGTTTTTCGTACACGTTCGTCCCGTTGTGCCGCGAATGGGTGTCGTGTGTATGGTTTGTCGTACACGTTCGTCCCGTTGCGCCCCGAAACGGTGTCGTGTGTATGGTTTTTCGTACACGTTCGGCCTGATGAGCCGCATTTAGACGAAGAAAAGCTGTCCCTAAAAGTGTTTACTTTTGAGACAGCCCCATTTGCATTCCTCGCGATGGCGGAAGTCAGAAATCGACGAATTTTGCAATCGTTTGCACACATTAAGGGATTTGACATGCTTCCAACGGCTTATTTGATCTACGAAAAAGCGGGTTTCGTATTTTTTTTGTGGAATATATTGATTGTAAAGCGTTTTCATAATAAGATTAGAGCACTGACTTGGTTTAATGAAGGAGGGAAGCATCTATTTGTGCAAACGATTGCACAAATAATGCAGTAATTACAGCACCTAAGCAACAGCACCTAAGCAACAGCACCTAAGCAACAGCACCTAAGCAACAGCACCTAAGCAACAGCACCTAAGCAACAGCACCTAAGCAACAGCACCTAAGCAACAGCACCTAAGCAACAAACAGCACCTAAGCAACAGCACCTGAGCAACATCACCGCAACAGCACAAAAACCGCATTGAATTCGCAACGTTAGCAACCGGCTTTAACATTCAATAAGGAGGCACGCGCATGAACGGAATTTTACGAGGTAAAAAGAATACGCGCCTTTGGGCACTTATTTTGGTATTTGCGATGGTTATTCAAACGATCGGAGCAGTTACGGCTCCGGCATATGTAAGCGCTGACACATCCGGCATTGTGGCCGATACGTTCGAGGAGCAGCCGGGCGGCAGCAACAAATGGGTCGTTGTCGGCTCCTTCCAGGGCTGGGACAACGAATCGACGGCTACGCAAATGAAACATCTCGTCGGCGAATATTACGTTTATTCGGCCGTGCTGGCTGCCGGACGCCACGAGTTCAAGATCGTCCGCCAAGGCACATGGGACGGATACTCCAACGGCGGCAACAACATGAGCTTCGATTTGACGGAAGCGACGAAAGTCAATTTTTACGTGAACGACGAGCTGGGACAGGCGCGCATCAGCCTGCCGGACGTTTCGGGCGCCGTCCAGTACGTTCCGGCGCTAAGCCAAGCGGTATGGCCGAGACTGGTCGGCAGCATTCAGTCCGTATTCGGCGAGACGGCCTGGAGTCCGAATGAGGCCGAGCAGTTCTTCGTCGATTACAACTTCGACGGTTCGGTCTATAAGCTGCAGCGTACGCTGCCGGCCGGGCGTTACGAGATGAAGGTCGTGCAAGGCGGCAGCTGGGATGCGAACAATTACGGCAATGGCAACGACAACTTCGTCCTGCAAACGATCGATCCCGCGGATGTCACGATCACGACCAAGCTTACCGAACGTACGATGTCCACGGACTACAAGCCGGCGGACAGCCAGTTCGACGGCATGATCCGTCGCGATAAGGTAACGTTCAACAGCCGCTCGGTTACTTACAAGAAGCCGTTCGGCGCCATCAAGGAAGCAGCGGAGGATCTGACGCTCCGGATCGAGACAGAAGCGGGCGACGCCCAAGTGGTTCGCGTCGAGCTAAGCAATCCGCAAGGCCTTGCTTCCGCGTTCGATATGCGGAAGGCAACGTCCTTCGACGGAAAGGATTTCTGGGAGACGACGATTCCTTCGACCGCATTTCAGGGAATCGGCGTATGGGGCTACAAATTTATTCTGATCGACGGAACGGCGAAGCTGGAATACGGCGACGACGGCTCGCGGGGAGGCACGGGAACGACGGCGGACGACGGGGTGCTTCCCTACGAGCTGACCGTGTACAAGGCGGATTTCCAAACGCCGGATTGGATGAAAAACGCCGTCGTGTATCAAATCTTCCCGGATCGGTTCTTCGACGGGGAGGAATCGAACAACCGCGCCAAAACGGCGGACGGCTATCGCGGAGGAGCGGCGGCCCCGGGCCGGGAGCTGACGTCCAATAACGGGTACGAGCTCCAATACTTCGACGGCGGCGTAACGAATGACCCAACGCCAGACCAAGTCGAGGGCGACTGGGCCGAGGTGCCGGAGAACCCGGACCGCACGAAGCCGGAGCAGCAGCCTTATTTCCCCAACGCGACATCCGACGGCCTATGGACGAACGAATTTTACGGAGGCGACATTCAAGGCATTTCGAAGAAGCTGGATTATTTGAAATCGATCGGCGTGAACGTCATCTACATGAACCCGGTCGCTTGGGCGGCTTCGAACCATAAATACGACGCCACGGACTACCACCATCTGGATCCGATGTTCGGCGAACCGGTGTATAATACGCCGGGCGATCCGAAGTCCGGACTGGATTACGAAGCGACGCGCGTCGCGTCGGACCGCGTGTTCACCGAATTCGCGAAGCAAGCGCGCGATCTTGGGATTATGCTGATCATGGACGGCGTGTTCAATCATGTCGGCGACGACTCCATCTATTTCGACCGCTATGGCAAATATCCGGAGATCGGCGCGTACGAGTTCTGGGCGAAGGTATACGACAAGGTGAACGATCAGGGCGCGACGCTCGCCGACGCCAAGCAGCAGACGATCGACGCTTTCACGGCTCAGATTAATCCGGCCACGGGAACGAATTACGCGTATCCGGAAGATTTTGATTTCACGACTTGGTTTACGGTGGAAAACGCGAAAGTCGAAGGCCACTACAAATACGAAGGCTGGTGGGGTTACGATTCCCTTCCGGTCGTCGATGCGCCCGCGGCGGCGGTTGGCGACGACGATGCGCTCGAGGGCAACCACGAGTGGAACGTGCCGGGGTACCGTGATCTCGTCATCGGCCATGATTTGACGGGATTAAGCGATGAAGAAGCAAGCGAACAAATGCAATACGCGGGCTCCCAGCGATGGGAATGGATGGGGGCGAACGGGTGGCGCCTCGACGTCGCGCCGGACGTATCCGCCGGCACTTGGCAGCAATTCCGCAAAGCGGCGAAGTCGACCGCGGGCCGCAAGGACGTGAACGGCAACTCAATTCCGGACCCGATCGTCCTCGGCGAAGAGTGGGGCGTCGCCACGCGCTTCCTGCTCGGTGACCAGTTCGATTCCGTCATGAACTACCGGTTCCGAGGCGCGCTGCAAAGCTTTATGCTCAGCGGTAACGCGAATCAATTGAATGAAGCGCTCGAATCGATCCGCGAAGACTATCCGGCAGAAGCTTGGGAGGTCATGCTGAACCTGGTGGGATCCCATGATACGATCCGTTCCATCACGAAGTACGACAAGCCGGAATGGGAAGAGGAGCATCTCGCGATCGCGCCGGAGGCGACGTACAAGGCGCTGAAGCTGCAGGCGTTGACGGCGATCTTCCAAATGGGTTATCCGGGCGCGCCGACCATCTATTACGGCGATGAGGTAGGTCTTGCGGGAACGAAGGATCCGGATTCCCGCCGCACGTTCCCTTGGGAACGCGTCAAGGTCACTGAAGGCGAATATTCGGGGGTTGGCCGTTACGCAGGGCTGTTCGATGCGTACGTGAAAGCGACTGCCGCCCGCGAAGAGAACGAAGCATTCCGCACGGGCGAGCTGAAAATGGTTTACAGCCAAGGCAACGTCATCGCCTATGTGCGCAAGACGGAGAGCGAGGCAGGTCTAGTCGCGGTGAACCGCGGCACGGAAGACGCGACGATTCAGGTTGACGTAGCGGGTTTCCTGCCGGCAGGATTGACGCTGGTGGATAGGCTAGGCAGCGATTCGCTGGGTACGGTCGAGGACGGCCGTATCTTGCTCACGGTCAAAGCGATGAGCGGACTCATGATGTCGTCGACTACCGAGCTTGTAACGGTTCCGAAGGTGCAGCAGGTCAGCGCGACCGGCGGCAACGGCGAAGTTGTGCTTGCTTGGGAACAGGTCGAAGGCGCGACCAGATATAACGTGTACCGGGCAGCGATCGAAGGCGGCGCGTTAACGTTTGCCGGCGAAGCGAATGGTTTGACATGGTCGGATACCGACGTCGAGAACGGCAAGAAGTATTATTATACTGTGACGGCCGTTACCGCGAGCGGAGAAAGCCCGCTTAGCGACTACGCGTCGGCTACCCCGTCCTTCCCCGTAGGCTCGGTAGCGATCACGCTGCCATCGACCCAGGTTACACTCGGGGCAGGCAACAAAACATCGGAGATTCAGGTGACGATCGGCATCCCTGGGCTCACGGACGATGATGCATACGCAGGCAAGGAAGCGCCGAATCTGATCGCGCGCCTGGTTTATTACAAAGCGGGCTCTTCCCTCGAGTACGCAGCGGATACGAAGCTACGATACAAACAAGACACTCAGGACGGCCAACAAAAAATATACTGGGCAACGTTCGAGCCGATCGAAGCGGGCGAATACGGCTATTTCGCCAAGGTGTCCACGGATAACGGAGAGACCTTCTCCGAATCGGAGTCTGAAAGCGTCAGCGTCCTTGCGGACGCGAACGACACGACGCCGCCGGCGGCGCCCGTTCTCGCGAACATTACGACCGAGTCGAGCCGCGTGCAGTTGAATTGGACGGAAGATGAAGGCGAGACGACCGTTCATCAGTTCGAAATTTATCGTAATAAAGCGGACGGCGATTTCGTACGGATCGCGGTCGCCGAGAAGACGGCCTTCTCTTATGTCGACTTCACCGTCAGCAACGATACGGATTATACGTATAAGGTGGCTGCCGTGGACAGCTCTTACAATCGCGCATACTCCGGCGAGCAATCGGTTACGCCTAAGCTGGTTATGGTCGACGTGAAGCTGCGCGTCCATCTGCCGGGTTATACGCCGGTCCAGGACGATATTTACGTGGCGGGCGACTTCAATGGCTGGAACTCGTCAGGCAATAAGCTGAACGTGCCGAGCGGAGCGACGTCCCGCGACGTTGTGGAATACAGCTTCAAGATGATGGCGGGCAAATCGATCCAATACAAATATACGCGCGGAACGTGGCCGACCGAGGCGCTGACTTCGCACAGCCGCAAGGCGAACGACACGGAGGATGCCGGCAACTATGCGTATTCCTCGACGGACACGAACATGCAGCTGACGATCCGTAATCAGGGCAACAATACGATGGTCGTGGACGATTACGTTCTTCGCTGGGTGGATATGCCGATGATCGTGACGATGCCGCGAATCTCCTATGGAGACGACATCGCGTTCTCGACGCAAGAGGATACGTTTACGCTAAAAGCGAACGTGCCGTACGGCGTCGACTTCACCATTAATGAAAAGCCGATCGACCCTGCGGATATGGATGCGGCAGGCAACGTGCTAGTCGAAGATATTCCTCTGAAAGCCGGTCTCAACGAGTTCATGCTCCATATCGAACCGAGCGCAGAGACACTGGCGCTACCTTGGTACACCGACCAAGGGCGCGCAGGGCAAGCGACCAAAACGATCAAGCTTGCGATTACAAAGGAAGGCGGAGCCGATGGCGGCGGCGGAGGGACCGTCGTTCAACCGGATGACGGACGAACCAAAGCGGTAAGCGTCCAGCAATTGAAGGATGCGATCGGGGCAAGTGCCGGCGTCGACGGAGTGAAGCTGGACGCGCAAGGCAAGCCGCAAGTAGCGCTGCCGATCAACGCGGGCGAGCTGCTCGG
The DNA here is from genome assembly GCF_030929555.1 of Paenibacillus sp. LHD-117. Taxonomy (GTDB): domain Bacteria; phylum Bacillota; class Bacilli; order Paenibacillales; family Paenibacillaceae; genus Pristimantibacillus. The sequence continues at coordinate 12,989 of NZ_JAVFVT010000067.1, forward strand.
CGGCAAGACGTTGGACATTAAGCAAGGGGATGCTTGGATTCGCGTTCCGGGCGAGGTGATTGGCGAGCTCGCCAGCCGATTCGGCGCGGTAAGCGGTGGAACGATCATCCTGAAGATGGAGCCTTTGGTCGAAGGCGCGCGAGAGCAGCTGCTTGAACAAGCTGGGGATGGGCTGCAAGCGGGCTTGAACGCAATCTCGGATATCTATGATTTCCGTCTTGCGCTCGTTGACGCGAGCGGCAAGGAAATCGGCGTGCTGAGCGAGTTCGATCAGCCGCTAACGCTAACGTTCGTGCTCGATGCTTCCGCGAATGAGCAACTCGCAGGCGTGTATTACCTCGCGGACGACGGGCAGCTTGAGTACGTCGGAGGCACGCTGAATGAAGACGGCACGATGACGGCGGAGATTCATCACTTCTCCGCTTACGCGGTGCTCGAATACGACAAAACATTTGTTGATGTTCCCGCATCCCACTGGGCGGAACCGTTCATTAAGGCATTGGCCGCTCGGCATATCGTAACAGGTACAACCGACGACCATTATGAACCGAGTCGCAGCGTTACACGCGCCGAGTTCGCGGCGCTGATCGCCCGCGGGCTGAACTTGAAGCCGTCCGGCCCGTCGGCATTCGCCGACGTAGACGGAAGCGCTTGGTATGCGGATGCCGTAACAGCGGCAGCGGAAGCCGGCATCGTGAAGGGCAAGTCGGCAACGAATTTCGCGCCGAACGACGCGATTACGCGCGAAGAGATGGCCGTCATGCTCATGCGGGCCTATGAGGCGAGTAACGGCAAGCCGGCGGAAGACCTCGAGAATCTCTCCTTCGCGGACGGATCCGCCATCGGAAGCTGGGCGAGAGACGCCGTCGAGGCGGCTGTTCAGCTTGGTTTCCTTGAAGGCAAAGGAAACGATCTATTTGATCCGCAAGGTCTGGCAACCCGCGCCGAAAGCGCGAAAGTGATTTATCTTCTGCTGGCCGAGTAACGAAGGCGGCGATTGTTTGAACGGGAGAGCCGAGCGATTGTCGCCGGCTCTTTCTTTTTGCCCGCGAGCCGTAAAATTTTGTTATGATGTTGTTGATACCTTTTTCCCCATGTATCGTAGTAAGTGGATATGAAACGAGGAGGAGAGTGTTCAATGTCATTGTTTAACCGTATGATGGCAAGTGTTGGAATCGGGTCGGCGAAGGTGGATACGCTTCTGGAGAAGACATCCTACTGTCCCGGAGAAGAAGTGCGCGGCGTCGTCCGCATTCAAGGCGGCTCGGTCGAGCAGCAGATCGAAGGCATTGATTTATCCATCATGACTTACTACATCAAGGAAGTGAACGATAGCAAGATGCAGCAAAACGTGGAGCTTGGCAAAGTGCGAGTCGCTCCGCCGATCACGGTGCGCGCGAACGAAAACAAGGAGATCGGCTTCAGCTTTTATCTGGCGCCGAACACGCCGCTCTCCATCGGCAGAACGCCGGTGTGGATCAAAACGACGGCGGATATCCGCTCGGCCGTTGATCCGACGGACAACGACCGTATCGAGGTCGTACCGACGGCGGCCATGAATGTCGTGCTGCAAGCGATCGAATCGCTCGGCTTCAAGCTGCGCCAGGCGGAGACGGTATATGCTCCGCGCCTCGGAGATTCCTCGCCGTTCGTCCAGGAATTCGAGTGGGTGCCTTACTCCGGCGCATACCGAGGCAGACTGGATGAGCTTGAGCTGGTGATCCTGCGCAATCGCGGAAGCGAGCTTGAGCTGCTGCTGCAGATCGACCGCCGCGCGACGAACCTGTTCGGCATGTTCGCCGAAGCGATGGACATGGACGAAAGCTTCGTGAAAGTCATCGTGAGGGATTCCGATCTCGCGCAAGGTCCGCAATACGTCGCCTCGTTGCTGAACAACGTCATTGCAAGATACGTCTAGTCGCGAGTTTTATTCGCGAAGCAAATCAGCCCTTCCTTCGGGAAGGGCTGATTTATTTCTTTGCTGCCGAAGATGGAACCCTTGTTAGCAGCTTTTGCCGTTATTGCTTTTGCCGCTCTTCATCGGCTTCGTTCCCGATTCGTTCGCCAGCTTGTCGCCGAATTGGTCCAGGCGTGACGGGCTTCCCGCCGGCCCGGTATTCTCGGGCTTACTGTTTCTTCCCGACATCGATATCACCTCCACGGTGTATAGGATGAACCGAAGCGTGCCTTATATGCGCGCAGCTTCTCCATCCACGATTGTTTCGGTTCCCGCTCAGCCGTCACGAATTCACCCCTTCGGTCCCTGCTCTCCCAATCCGTCTCCCAATCCTGCCTCAACTGCTCTCCCACATAATATTCCATAAGCACGTTCAGTCCTCCTCGTGTTTCTTTTTTAAATTTGTTGTCTTTATTATGCGCTGACGAAAAGGGTACAAAAAGTGTATAATCATCTTAATTAATTTCCCCTTTTCTCTTTTTGCCATAATCGCTTAGATGTGCGAGTTCAAAAAGTTCAGTTTTCAGCACATGAGCTTATGCTTCCGATGCTGCGTTTTTTTTCAAAAACGCTGTAGAAGGTTGGATGAAGCTAGGAAATGAGGAGCGGAGCGTAGTGGAAGCTACGTGAGCACCTGCAATGTTTCCGGAGGAAACATACTTCGTAAGCATACGCTTGTTCCGGCTGAGTTCAAGATTCGATGTCGATTAAGCTACCTGGTATGCATCGTGATCAAAAGTGGACTTTTTGAACAACCTCTAGAAGGAGTTGATAACGGATGGTGAACGACGAGCGGTATTTGACGCTGTACGCCAGTTATGCCGACGCCGAAGGAACGGGCATTCCAATCGAGGTATCGCTGGAGGAGCTGGCCGACAAGCTGTTTTGCACAACCCGCAACGTGAAGCTGATTGTTCGCAAGCTCGAAGAGGACGGCATGATCGAATGGAGCGCGGGCCGCGGGCGGGGCAACCGGTCGAAGATGACGTTCCTGATCGACAAAGGCAAGAAGCTGATGGAGCTTGCGGAGCATTACGCGATGAAGGGCGAGTACCAATATGCCTTCGAGTTGATCCAGACATATGGCGAAGGGACGTCGGTCCGCCAGCATTTCGTGGAATGGATGAATGGTCACTTCGGATACCAGATCGCGCAGGAGGGCGAAGCCGAAGTCGACATGCTCCGGCTGCCGGTCTACCGGCCGATCATTACGCTCGATACCAAAAATTTGTATTACGCCTTCAGCGCCCATATGGTGAAGCAGTTGTTCAACACCCTTGTCGTATTCGATCGGGATGCAGGGCGCATCATGCCTTCGCTCGCCCATGCGTGGGAGGTCGACGCCGCCGGGAAGGAATGGACGTTCCATCTTCGAAAGGGCGTGTTGTTTCATCACGGGAGAGAGCTGGTTGCGGAGGATGTCGTCTATTCGCTGGAGAGGCTGAAGGGCAGCACGGCTTCGGGCTGGTACGTCCGCTCCGTCGCGGAAGTGGAGAAGCGGGGCGTCAGGACCGTCGTGATCAAGCTGGATAAACCGAATTGGCTGTTCCTCCGCTTCCTGTGCGCATCCGCATTGTCGATCGTGCCCCACGAGCTGGTCCGGCAGGACGAACGGTTCTGGACCCATCCGATCGGCACGGGACCGTTCCGGTTCGTGGATTGGAAGCAGGATCGGTTCACGATGGAAGCGAACCCTCAGTATTTCCAGGGACGCGCGCATCTCGACGGCATCATGATCGCGGTGCTGCCGGAAAGCTCCGCGATGTTCACGAAGAGCTGGGAGCAGCTGCTCGTCGACCATGATTTGAAGGACATCGAACCGGAGCAGGGCTGGAAGCGGATCGAGTACGTGTGCAACGGCTGCAGCTTGCTTACTTGGAACTTAGGGAAGCCAGGTCCGCAGAAGTCGTTCGCGTTCCGGAAGGCGGTCGACCTCCTGATCAACCGAAGCCGGATGATCGAGGAGCTTGGCGAGGACCGGATTTATCCTGCATGGGGATTTTTCCCGAACGAAGACTTGTACGGCATGGCGTTCCATGCCGATTGCGAGCGGGCCGCCGCCTTGCTTAAGGAATCCGGCTATAAGGGAGAGCCGATCCGAATCGGCGTTTATGGCATTCATGAGCAGGATGCCAGATGGCTGCAGCGGGAGCTTGCCGCCTATGGCATCGTGATCGAGGTTCAAGTCGAGACATGGCTCACCGTCCGGGAACCGGATGTGCTCCGCAATTTCGACTGCATGCTTTATTGCGTCGTGTTCGCCGAGGATGAAGTGTGCATGATCGAGCTGTTCGAGCAGTCGGGCAACTTCATGCGCGAGCAGCTCGATTCGGAGCTTCTGGCGTGGGTGAAAGAGAAAATCGACGCCGCGCTTGCCTGCCGGACCGAGGAGGAGCGGTGGACGCAGCTGATGGATATCGAAGGGCGCCTTCGAGAGGAAGCGCATGTCAGCTTTTTGCTCCATAAGAAGCTGAATACGTTCTACAACCCTAACATTAAGGGCGTGGGAGTCAATTCGCTCGGATGGATCGATTTTAAGGATATATGGCTGGAGAAGGAAACATTATCGGAAAGTTCGGTCGGTGCCGATTAGTTTGGCGGCGCATGTCGTCTGCCGGAGCAGTGGCTTTCGGCCATTGTTTTTAGGCTGGGCGCTTGTCGTCATACTGGTGCGATGGTTTACGGCAGCGGCGCCGCCGAGGAGCTGCTGCCGAATTACGACTAGTAAACGGTCCTGGAAATCGCTACGTTTTGATTATTCATGGATGGATGCTAACGGAAGCGGCGGACGTTACTATTAAGCCCCCTAATCAAGTTGGAGAGATAGCAGGGAAATAAGGTACAATCTTGATGAAGGGGGCGGGGATGATGAGACAACGGAACAATGCGTTCAAAGAGGTACGATATAAGGC
>NZ_JAVFVT010000068.1 GCF_030929555.1 Paenibacillus sp. LHD-117
TCTCTTCAGAAACCCAGCTCGTTCGAAATCAAAAATGTACGACGTTTATTTGAGTAAACTTGCATAAACCTACCTTTTAAGGCGTACTAAGCAATCAATTGTTAGACAGACTGACGTACCGTTCGGTATACGGCGGTTCATGTCCTATTCCGCAATTGGTTGTATCTGTCCATTAAGCTTCTTAGACCAAGAGATGACCAGTATTGGTTATCTAATGTTCGGTCAAGAATCGGACTGCTTGCTATGCGCCAGTATTTCTTCCTCGAATTACCCCTTCGTACGCCTTTTGTTTTGGGACGCCAAACGACATCAGTTTTCTAATTCTTGTCTTTGGTTGCTTCCATTGCTTCCAGACACACATTCGAAGCCTTCTTCTTGTCCATTTGTCTAACTCTTGGAATACACTTTTGGTATCCGTCAGAGCGTAATAACCGCACCAGCCCGTAAGATATTGATTTAGCTCTTTTATCCGTATTTCGATCGGGATCGGTCTACTGCGAGAGGTTTTACTCGCTCTAGAGATGGGTTTGCGATCTTTACTCGTGGATTCTTCTTATCCCAACTGAACGTAAACCCTAGAAACTTACGTTTCCAGGGACGGTCTACCGCACTTTTCTCTCGATTGACCTTCAGCTTCAGTTTCCCTTCGATAAATGCGGTAACGGATTTCATCACGCGATGTCCTGCCTTCCACGTTTTCACATAAACGTTACAGTCATCGGCATATCTCACGAAGCGGAGGTTTCTCTTTTCCAGTTCCTTATCCAATTCGTCTAACACGATATTCGATAATAACGGGCTAAGTGGTCCCCCTTGCGGCGCTCCTTCTGTTGTCGCTTGGACAAGTCCGCCTTCCATTACACCCGCCTGCAGGTATGCGCGAATGAGTTTCAGCACCGTTTTGTCTGTTACTCGTTCCGCCAGCTTTGCCATTAGGCGGTCGTGGTGGATTCGGTCAAAGAATTTCTCCAGATCGATGTCTACCACCATGCGGTGTCCCTCTTGCATGTACGTACGCGCTTTCCTCACCGCATCATGTCCTCGTCTTTGTGGACGAAATCCATAACTATGTTCAGAAAACGCCGGGTCAAATACAGGCGTTAATACTTGCGTGATCGCTTGCTGGATGAGGCGGTCTGTCACGGTCGGAATCCCTAAGAGGCGAGTTCCCCCGTTCGGTTTCGGGATTTCGACCCGACGGACTGGACTCGGTTCATAGGTTCCGCTCTTGATGCTTTCGCGAATGGTTTGCCAGTTTTGTACGATGTGTCTGCGTAAGTCTTTTACCGACATGCCATCTACTCCGTGGCTTCCTTTATTCGCCTCGACCCTTGCTAGCGCCGACAGCATATTGTCTCGTGACAGCACTTCCTCGATCATCCTTCGATACACTCCCTTGCGTGAATGGTTCTTCCCTTTGTGCCGCTGATGAACTGTGCCCTTCTGAGTACCCTTGCGTATTCACCGCTACTTTCCTCAGATAAGTCCTTTCGGATTGTCTGCTTTCGTCGCTCATCCTCGAACGCCAAGTTGTTCCATTCCTATTCCATGTTCGGCCCTTCCGTGAGCGGCTGCAGCCGCTCGCGTACTATGGCGTCTGCTGACTTCTGCAGGTTCAACGTACCTTCACAAGTACGCTTACAGCTTAGACGCCGCTTTCCCTGCAGATCTCCCCAGGTAAGAACGCTATCTTCCTCTCCATCTACCTGCTTCATTTACTCTCATACGCCTTCGGCAGTACGGACTTTGACTTGTTTTGCAGTCTCATCCAACGTACGCTAGCCTTATATGAAGCTCGTGTTCCTCAGGCCGGAGATTTGCCGCCGGCTTCCTTCAGATTCCACCTCACGATGGACACCCTTGCCTTAAGCTATGGCTACTACTGCCTTCACCATTCGGGACTTGAACCCTAGAGATAGCGCCCATGCTGGGCGCACAAACAAGAGGGGCTGTTCATTTCGAACAGCCTCTTGAATTTTACCTTTCTCTTAGCTATTGGCGTTCAATATTGATTTCCGCAGCACCCGCATATGCGCCACCATATCCTGCGGTTGCCGTTAACCTGACATAACTGACCCCAGTGCCTGTAATCGTTACCGATTTTTCCGTAAAATCCCAGCCGTCTGGCCAAGTTCCACTAGCAACTTGTGTAAAGGTAGTACCATTTGTGCTTACATAGATCGTATAGTTTGTTATATTTCCATTAGGATTACCATCCTGGCGAGGCAAATAGCGGAGTTTTGTGACATTATAGCTACCGCCAAGATTCAGAGTAATGGATTGTGGAAGAGTAGTCGCGGGACTCCACTGATTATGCCAGAAGGTCGCATTGTTGCCATCTATGGCCTTGCTCGCCTCGTAACCCCCTTGCTGGCTTGTTGCGGTAGCGGTCATCTGTGATTGCGGGATCGTTGTACTACTACTGGCCGCTCCGTATTCATGTGCTCCTATATCCGCAGTTCCATTATATAGCGTACCCCCCCAGTAATCTTTACCACCATTGCTTGCAATACTTAAACCTGCATTTATAAGAGGAGAACTTGCCTGCAATTTATACCCGCTTACTGAATTAATGTCGGTTCCGCCGCTTCCCGCATTCACAAATTTCGGATCCGCAGTTATATAATTGGAACCGGGATTAGTAGGCGTGTGGCCATAGAAACTATTATTGCTGAATGGCCTGTTGGTTCCCGCATAAGTGGTATATGCAGTTGTAGTGGAGCTAGTGTAGAATACATTATTTTTGAAGTCACCTTTCTTGTCCGCATCCGCAAACCCACTCCACCCCATAAGGAACCCGGTTGAATTAGCGGGACTTTGGTAGAACACGTTATTGTAGAAATAGATGGGAACTTCTTTGCCTAAGGAAAAATAACCTTGATAGTAATCTGGGTTTGTGCCGTCATTTTGGCTGATGTTGTACCTCGCAATAAGAGTTGGAGCTGGTGTCAGACTTTGAGTTACATAAAGGATAAATCCACCCTCATTATTACGGCTGTAGTTATATTGAAATACATTCGTTCCGCCCATCTCAAAGTCGAAATCCCACGGATATCCATCATACAATACCCTTTTGGTGCCTTCGACATAATTATACTGCATGGTTGCGTTGTTGGTGGCAATCGGATATATGCCATCAACAGCCACACTATCAACGGCATTAACACCCGCGTTGATCACTCTGTTGTACTGGATGAGGGGGGCTTCTCCATTCTGAATATTAATACCGTGGGCGGAGGTATTCTCCACAGTGTTGTTTTGGATGAGAACATTGTACATTCTGCTGCCGGCAGGAGCGTTATCATAAAAACCCATTACTGACGAGTCATGTATATAATTATTATCAATGGTAACACCGTCAAAATGCGTGTTTGGTTTCATAAAAATGCCTGCATTAAAATACTGCTTACCGTCAGTTGAGGTGGAATATCCTTTGATGTTATGGATATTGTTGTTTTTGATCGTAATCCCGTACTTGGTTCCGCTGCCGGAGTTGGAAGTAATTTTTATTCCGCTTCTGAATCCTTCACTTGCCGCGTCATTGGTCACCTCAAGGCCATCCACCGTCACATAGCTGACATTATCCAGAAGAACGGGAGCTTCCGTAGAACCCAGGAACGACGCATCATCAATGTATATCGTGCCACCGCCGCCGGTCGAATCGGTGAACAAAGGATTTAAGGATGTATTGGCACCGCTGGCAACCGATACGCTTACCTGAGTCCAGCTGGAAGTCGCAGTGAAATTCTGTGAGGAAAGAACGGTTGACCAAGCGCTATCATAGACGCGCAACATGACAGTTCCGCTGCCTTTGATGTAAGCAGAGAAGGTATAAGTTGTATTCGTATTTACAGATACTGCACTTGTTGGATAGGTATTGGCCCATCCACCTGCAGCTACCAGCTTCAACGATTTGGTTCCAGTACGTGCATTTGCTGCTGCTGTATTGATCGAGAACGGCGAATTCACTGACCACCCGGACGTTGCATTCTCAAATCCCGGGTCGGACAGCAATTCGGTTCCTGTGGCAGAACCGGCAATAATCGGTTTGCTTGATGTTCCGCCGTACGATCCAATGGTGATCGGGTTTCCACTAGCGCCACTGGAAGTAACTTTGAGCTGTCCAGTCCATGTACTATTGTATTTAAATAAAATTTTGTCGCCAGCTCCAAAAGCAGTAGCATTTACTTTACTTAATGTTTTCCAAGGTGTTGAAGTAGAAGTACCGTTATTACTGTCATTTCCGGCTACCGAATCCACATAATACGTGGTATTGGCTGCGCTTACAGTGGAGATGGGGCTTAATACGAGCACCATCGTAAAAAACATGCAGATCACTGTAAATAGGGAGGTGTGTTTCTTGAAATTTATACTCACCGTTCATTACCACCTTTCGAATTATTTTTTTAACGCCAATCCGAAATGCAACAATACATTCAACATCTCCCTTTTGTTGGAAGCGCTTGCACAACCTTCTGCTTTTTAGAAGCAAACATGCTTTATGTTGCTATTTTTATTATAGAAAGAAAGACAACTGCTTACTATAAGCTTAGGTGACTCATTTGCCGATTTTATGACATCTTCATCGATCTCTAGGTCCTTTTGGCGTCGGAGGTCTAGATAACGTAAAATGGTTGAGCAGCGTAACGCTCTGCTCAACCATTTTACATCTTATTCTATTTCTGGTTTACCTCAAGGTAATAGTCACTTCCTTTGTATCAACGATATTTCCTGTAATGATTTCTATTTTTATTCTATACGTACCTACTTCTAGATTTTTGGTAGATAGATTAAAAATATACTTGTTGCCAGCGAGCCTAAATTCATTGCCTGTTGAATTGGTACTTGTCGAAACAGCTTCAAAATCTGATCCGATAACATTTCCGGTGTTTTTTGCAATATAAATTTTTGCAGAAGCATTTGTAATATAGGCACCGTTTGCATCTTTTAATTGAAATTTAACCGGAACTGTGCTGCCCTGTTTGAAGACGCTGCTTACATCGCTGTTAATCGGCTGAAGGAAGCCTGAAAAATCATAAACAACTTTGTAGGTCACGACTTTCGTAGTTGTATTTCCTGCATAGTCGGATGCAGTCAATGTGAAAGTATGGGTTCCAGCGGTGTTTGTATTGATTTTTTCGCCGTTCAACTTGTCAGCCGATACTGTTTGGACCCCCGATCCCGTATCGGAAGCGGTCCAGTTTGCTACTACGTTTTGGTTCAAAATGTATGTTCCATTCGTCGGAGAAACGATGTCGATGACGGGCGCCGTTTTATCGATGTTATCGATCGTTACCGTCACAGTAGTGCTGATTCCATTGTAAGTTGCAACAAAGTCAAAGCTGCCGTTCTCCGTGAACGTATGGCTAACTGCGTTCAGCGTGCCTTCATTCGTGCTTGCAGTGACCGTAATATCTTGGTTCGTCGGAGTCGTGATGTAATCGCCGATCGTGATTACTGGCGCATCTTTCAACACCGCTGTACCCCAGTTATCTCTTACTTGATAGACAGATTTGTCGGAGCTCCAAACAAATTGCGAGGCTCTATATTCTCCGTCGCCTTCGTCCAATGCGAAGTCAAAGAGAAACTTCGTACCCGCTTCAGGATCCAAAATATTTATGTCTTGCAAAGGAATCGATGCTTCAATAGAATAACCTTTTTCGTCTTCGTCTTTCTTCACAGCCATAACGACAGGAACTTGGGTATCGTAACTGTACCAGTAGTATTGAAGGACCCCATCGTGATCCCCAGCGCTCAAGATGACTTGGCTGTCATTATTCACGAGGATCGGTCCTCCTTGTTCCAGGTGGGAGGGACCAAAGAAGAACTCGATGGCATCACCGTTCCATACGTTGAATCCTGCATTCGGATTCATCCTTGGCGTTATATCATTGACATGAGCGAACACATACAAATGATCCGCATCCCATGCAAATTTGTATTCCGCAGAGATCCCCAGCCTCGGATTTCCTTGCGCAATATGATGGCCATCCAGTACAATCGCCGGGTTTTGCGGCCATTGCATATCCAACACTCCATCTATATGGATGGGAGATGCCGCTTTGAAGATTTCAATATTCTTCGGCACGATTGGATCCGGTTCGGTCGGCGTCGGTCCTGTTGCTTCTGTGAAGCCCAAATTGACTCTGCCCAGCATAGTCGCCCACTCATAACCTGCATTATGTTTAGGCAATATGACCTTCACATATTTCGTACCCGCAGGCAATTGGTTTGCTATATACACGACTCTTGGAAAATCCGTCTTGACAGGATTCTCAGTCAGCGTTCTTTGGGTCTCCAAAATCGTATACGAATCCACTGCCCCGGTAACGGAGGTTGCGAACGTCAAGTCTCTAGGACTCCATCCGTTGTCCTCGATCCACTTGAATAAATAGGCGGTTACTTCTAATGATTTAATGTCCTGGGATGCTGACTTGTAGATGATGGAAGCATCTGATCCGCTAAATGCGCTTGTATCTCCAAAGAATTCCGCAGCATCTAACGCCTGTTGCTGGATCGTTCCTATAACCTCATGCGTCTTGGAAGTGTTCTCCAACTCATCCTCAATGCCTGCTGCTGTTAACTCGTATTCCAAATTGACTCTGCCCAGCATAGTCGCCCACTCATAACCTTCATTATGTCTAGGCAATATGACCTTCACATATTTCGTGCCCGCGGGCAATTCGTTTGCCGTGTACACGACTCTTGGAAAATCCGTCTTGACAGGATTCTCAGTCAGCGTTCTTTGGGTCTCCAAAGTCGTATACGAATCCGCTGCCCCGGTAACAGAGGTTTCGAACGTCAAATCTCTAGGCTTCCAACCGTTGTCCTCGATCCACTTGAATAAATAGGCGGTTACTTCCAAAGATTTAATGTCCTGGGATGCTGACTTGTAGATGATGGAAGCATCTGAACCGCTAAATGCGCTTGTATCTCCAAAGAATTCCGCAGCACCTAACGTCTGTTGCTGGATCGTTCCCATAACCTCATGCATCTTGGATGTGTTCTCCAACTCATCTGCGATGCCGGTTTCTTCCGGATTTTCAGGTTCAGGAAGGACATTCGGTACGAATAGGACGTCTCTGAAGAAACTTCCGTTGCCATAAACCTTAGTAGGCATCGTTCCAAGCGTCTCGGAGTATACCCCGCTGCCCTTATAAGTAAGGAGATTTCCGTTTTGCATCGGCTCGTTGAAGAAACTTGCAGTTACAGGATAAATTTGATCATCCGAACTGTTGGATACTGACACCGTATAATCCGTATTGACTTCCAGTTCCAATGGTTCATCGAGCCATAAGGTTTTCCAGCCTTCATCTGTTCCGCCGGTAATATTCCAAGTATACGGCCCCCAGACAAGCGTTCCATCCGATTTCCAGATTCGCGCGATATGGTCGCCTTTCTCCGCAATGTCCGTGTACGCTTTGATCGCATAAATCTTGCCTTCTGTGTTCACTCGAAATCTTGTTCCCAGTTCGTATACGCCGTTATTATGAAATTGAGCCGGAATTTGGTAAGTAAATATAGTCTGCTGACCCGGAATTGTCGGTTCTTCTTCAACAGGCTCCTCGATCGGCGGTTCAACAGGTTCGAAGATTTCGCCATGGTATTCGTGAGCGCCGATGTCAGGAGCGCCGTTATATAATGGATTGCCCCAGTAGTCCTTGCCGCCATTGTTGAAAATCCATTTTCCTGCGTTAATGGCCGGGGATCCCGCCTGAAGCTGGTATCCTCCCACCGTATCCCGACCATCCCCGCCGCTGCCTGGGTTCACGAATTTCGGGTCTTCTGTGATCTTGTGCTCATCGAACACAGTTGCCTCATGTCCAAAATACAAATTGTTATCGAATTTTGCCCTGGAAGGATATGTATAATCTACTCCAGTGTAAAAAATATTGTTGTTATAATACGTTTTTTCCGTGTTCCTGACAGTTATACCTTGACCCGGAATATCGTTATAAAACACATTGTTATATACATATTCATTGGGCCAACCGAGTGAAATTGTAGCATTAGAAATGTTATTGCGATTATCATTCTGGCTGATGTTGTACCTGATTATGATTTTACTCGCATTCGTTTCAGGCATCGTAAGCATAAAACCGCCTGTATTATCATGACTGTAGTTATATTGCACATAATGTGTGCCCGGACTGTAGATATCGACGTCGTAGCCTTCCGAATCGCCTGTATAAGCTGCATACGCCGATTCATTGAACTGAATAACGGCATCTTTAGCCGCGAACACCCAGATCCCGGCACACCATTCCGGTTTAGGAGCATTATTTGCTATTTCAAATACCGTATTGTATTCAATGAGAGGACTATTGGCAAAGCCGATGACGATCCCGTCATTGCCGGTGTTTTGAATAACGTTATTTCTCACGACGACATTCTTATGCCATGTTTCCGGATCACCTTCATGAGAATTATGGCTCGCATCTGTATAGATCCCGGTTACCGTTATATCGTGAATATGATTGTTCTCAATCAACAATCCATCAAAGTAGGAAACAGGTGTAACAGAATCTCCCTCAAGATTCTCGTCACTGTACACGTAAATGGCTGCGTTAAAAAACTGATTTGCCCGGTCTGAATTGCCTTTGATATGATGGATCTCCAGATTCCTTAACGTAATGTTGTGCATGATTCCTTTGCCGCCGTTGCTTCGTAACGAAACACCGTTTCTCTTTTGTTCAGCCTCGCCATCATTTATAATTTCCAGGTTTTGAATGGTCCAATATTCCTGGTTATGCAAGGATACAGCCGTTTCCGCTCCTCCTCCGTCAATGATCGGCTTGTCTTCCCCGCCATATTTGTCGATCGTAATTACATTCTCAGCGCTACCCGATCCTTGCGGATGAAGCGTTCCCGTCCAAGAACCGCCTGACTTGAATAATATTTGATCGCCTGGAGCAAATATAGTTCCATTCACTTTCTCCAGCGTTTTCCATGCTATCGCTTCGCTTGTCCCGCTGTTGGCGTCATCTCCGTTTGCAGAGTCAACATAGTAGGTTGTGCCTACAGCTTCAGCAGCTGCCGCTTCTCTCACTGGCGCAGTCCAAATGAGCATTTGCATCAACAAGACAGATGTGCATACAAGCGCGAGCTTCTTGATAACCGACTTCATCTACCTTTCCCTCCCGGTTTGATCATCATTTCAATTTTGTCACCTATTAAACTCCGCATTACTTGGGAACGATTCCATCATACTCCGGCATAAACTGAATGCTTGCTTGCTTCACCAATTGATTCACGATTTCCTCATACTTGAGATCCATTAAGATCAATTGGATTCTCCCCTTTGCCTCTTCGTACCCTGTCTTCCGCCCCACCTCCTTTTCCAAACACTTGATGATGTATAAAACATCATTTTCCTCAAACACTTCACTGACCTGCCCAACTTCCAACTCTTGTGCTTGTCCTAATAAAAGGCCTGCTCTCATCGTATCTGATCGGGCCGTCATCTCAGTGAATTCCTGTTCCTCACAGAACATGAGGTTCGTATCTTCTGAATCGTCTGTTTTCAAAGATTCGCATACTTGATCGAAATCGCCGGCCGATTGAATGGATTGCTTCAATTCTTCCATCTTTACTTGTGCATCACTTTCGCTTAACTCACCCTCGCTGGAGTGGGGAATATAGATCTTTCTAATTTGTATCGAATCTTGTTTTTTAAAGAGGGATTCTAGATTCTCCGTATAATACTGCTTCAGTTCGGTTTCCTGGAAAGGTTGTTCTTCCAGCAATTTTTTCTTCAGTTCATATTTTAGATTGTCGAAGGTCGTGCGATAATAATCTCTTTCGCGATATTGCTCCGGACCATATATCACCTGCCCCTTTTGAACGGCTTCTTTTCTCCTGCTGTTTTCTTCTTCTAAAATACTCAAAAATCTGGAATAGCTAATGTCCTTAACCACCCCCTTTTGTTTGGCCAAGATCTGCTGTACCTTGAGTCTGACAAGATCTTCAAACGTTTTCTTTCTAATCACATCAATGGGCTTTTCGTTCCCATAACGGCTCTCCCAGAAATCAGATGAATGATCCACTCCGTAATTTTTTTTAAAATAGCTGAATGTGTACGCCCTATTCTCATCCAGCAACTTCCTGTACTCTTCTGCAGAAACCTCCTCACCGTTAATGACGAGAACAGTTGCCTGATCATCTTGAATCCCGACAGATGCGATCACGGCAAAAGCAATTAAACACACGAATACAGTGGTCCCTAGAAATATCATTTGATTTTTTCGACGATTCCCAGGCTGTTTTGCTTTCATGCAGGCACCTCTCGCTTATGGGTGAAATGGAATGAACTGAACCATCTCCCGTAGTGATTATGTTTCTTGTTGTTCTCTCAATTATAGAAAGTAATATGGGCACTGAATATAAGCTGAAGTGACTCACTTGCCGTTATTGTGACATTTTCATCCATGACTACAACGAAAAACCCTTTGGACATTTAGCCAAAGAGTTTGTTCGATTCTATTTCTTCATCGATCACTATCTCTCACTGCAGTCATTTTATGTCACATAAACGTTAATAGAAGGTCACTTAAACCTATTGTTACCGTTTTGTGTTCTATACTATAATTTTGAAGTTAGAATTTGAGAAAAAAAGGAGTTCGGCTATGGAAAAATTATTATACGGGGTCGCCTATTATGACGAATATATGCCTTATGAGAGGCTTGATGAAGATATACGCATGATGAAGGAAGCCGGCATCAATGTGGTTCGCATTGCCGAGTCGACTTGGAGCACTCATGAACCGCAGAACGGCGAGTTCGATTTCTCTTCCGTCAACAGGGTGCTGGACGCCATGCACCGTGCGGACATTCACGTTATCGTCGGAACGCCTACGTACGCCGTCCCGACATGGATGGTGAAAGAGCACCCCGACGTTCTGGCTGTTACAGCAAGAGGACCAGGACTTTACGGCTCGCGTCAGAATATGGACATCACGAATCCCGCCTATCTGTTCTACGCCGAGCGGATGATCCGCAAGCTGATCGGGCATGTCAAAGATCACCCGGCTGTCATCGGTTACCAGACAGATAACGAGACGAAGCATTATGAAACGGCGGGTCCCAATGTTCAGCTTCAGTTCGTGAAGTATATGCGGGATACCTTCAAGTCGCTGGATAACATCAATCAGCTGTTCGGGCTGGATTACTGGAGCAATCGAATCAACAGTTGGGAAGATTTCCCTTCCGTTATCGGGACAATCAACGGAAGTCTGGGGGCCGAGTTTGCCAAGTTCCAGAGAAAACTCACGACGGATTTTCTCGCCTGGCAAGTATCCATCGTAAACGAATACAAACGTCCGGGCCAATTTGTCACGCAGAACTTTGACTTCGAATGGCGCGGGTACTCATATGGCGTTCAGCCTTCGGTGGATCATTTTGCAGCGTCGGATCCGTTTGATATTGTGGGCGTGGATATTTATCACCCGTCACAAGATGACCTGACGGGAATCGAAATATCATTCGGCGGCGATATCGCGCGTTCGCTGAAAAGACAAAACTACCTCGTCGTAGAGACGCAAGCGCAGGCGTTTCCGCACTGGACGCCGTATCCGGGCCAGCTGCGGCTTCAAGCGTTCAGCCATCTCGCATCCGGAGCGAATATGGTCGCCTATTGGCATTGGCATTCCATTCATAATTCGGCGGAAACCTACTGGAAAGGATTGCTCAGCCACGATTTCAAACCAAATCCGGTGTACGATGAAGCTAAGACAATCGGGAAGGATTTCGACAGGTTGGGCAAGCACCTTGTTAACTTGCGCAAACGCAACCGAGCAGCGGTCATGGTGAGCAATGAAGCGTTGACGGCGATTGGATGGTTCAAGCTGCCGGATGGCAAAACCTACAATGACGTGGTCCGTTGGATGTACGACGAATTGTATAAGATGAATGTGGAATGTGACTTTATTCAGCCATCCTGCGAACGGCTAGATGATTATCGGTTAATCGTCGTTCCGGCTTTGTATGCCGTTTCCGACGAGGCATTGGAGCGGTTAAACGCCTTCGTCAAGAATGGCGGTAATGTCGTCTATTCCTTCAAGAGCGGATTCACGAGCGAGTTCGTAAAGGTCCGCACAACGAATCAGCCGGGCATTATTCATGAGGCTTGCGGCGTGAATTACAGCATGTTCGTTGAACCGAAAAATGTTTCGTTGAAAGATGATCCCTTTGCAGTCGGGCAGCAAGCGAATACGGTTAGCTCCTGGATGGAGCTTCTCACGCCGACGACGGCTGAAGTGCTTGCCTATTACGATCATCCGCATTGGGGGAAATACGCGGCGATTACCCGCAATCGTTACGGACAGGGCTGCGCTTTCTATATCGGATGCATGACAAGTGCCGCTGTTGTCAATCGTGTATTGAAGAACGCTGTTCAAGAGGCCGGCTTGTGGGGGACGGATCAGGAGCTTGCATTCCCTGTCATCGTCAAATCGGGGATCAATTCGGAAGACCGTCGCATCCGTTATTATTTCAATTACTCGGAACATCCGGTTTCATTCAACTATCCTCACGCTTCTGGAGAAGAATTGCTATCGGGCCGCCAAATCTCAGGCGGCCAGCAGCTTGAAATCGATCGCTGGGGAGTCCTTATTATGATGGAATAATGCAAACCGCCGCAGTCGACCGGGAATCCGGACGTTTGCGGCGGTTTGCAGCATGTTAGTGAACGCTCTCCAGATTGTCGAACTCCGTTCCGCACGGTCCACCCCAGTCGGTTTGCTCGAGCTTTACGGTAGTCCCGTCCTCGTACCACGTACGACTATACCAATGATGGATTTTGGTCGTCGACTCTCCCACGTAATGGCAAATGAACGAACGTCGGAAACGGTCCTTCGACATGTTCGGGTAAGACCCATGGATGACGCTGCCATTGAAGAACATGACGTCTCCGGGCTCCAGAATTGCAGCAACCGGCGTTAAACCTTCCGGCACATCAACCTCATCCCTCGAGAACGAGACGTTGGGATCTGCTGTATGCGGACACAAAATATCGCTATTTTGTGAACCGGGGACGATGAACAGCCCGCCGTTTTCTTCATCGGACCGGTCAAGGGCCGTCCATGCCGCAATGCAGGTACCCGGCTCCACTCTTAGATAGAAGTTATCCTGGTGCAGCGCCTGCCCCTTCGCGCCGGGCGGTTTGAAGTAGAGCATGCTTTGCGCCGCCATAGCTTCTTCGCCGAACAACTGCTTCAGGACAACGTGCACGCGGGAATCCAGCATGTATTTCATGGAAACGTCGTCATAAACGTGCGGATGCATGATACGAGGATACATTTTCAGAATGTCGCCATTCGCTTCTTCTTCCGTTGCAGGTTCGAAATGCCCCGGAATCGGCCCATTCGCGTGCATCCTCATGAAGTGGTCTCTCAGCATCTCGACTTCCTCCGCGCCGAACACTCCTTTAACGATTAAGTAACCATTCCCTTCAAACATTGCCTTTTCTGCTGCTGTAATCATTCTGGGCACCTCCGCGTGATTTATAAATGGAATCTCAATCTCCATGGATTTATAATAAAATAGAGTTGTCATGAAAGGAATGAATACGATGGCTGAATACCATAACGATTATGCTAAAATCGATTCGCCTACTTTACCAGGATTGTTTATTTGCGATCACTTCGACAAGCTGGAAAATTACCGCGTTTTACGTCCTCGAGGCACTGAAGACTGGCAATTCACCTTTACGATTTCCGGTCAAGGAAGATTCATCGTCGACTCGAAGACGTATCCCGTTAGGGAGGGAGATTTGACGATCATAAAACCGGGCACCGAGCATGACTATGCGACAATGGGCGAACGGTGGGAGTTCATATGGGCGCATTTTCTTCCCCGCCCGGCGTGGACGGAGTGGCTAGGTTTTGCGGAGACGGCCAAAGGCTTCATTCGTATAACGATCGAGCAGCAGTGGCTGAGGGACAGAATCGTCGGTTGTTTTCAGAGGATGATTCGGGATAACCGGGGCTTTGAGGCCTATTCGGGAGAATTGTCGCTCAACGCGCTGGAAGAAGCTCTGTTGGCTGTCAACCAGTGGAATCGCGCGCAACGGATGCGGGAGACCGATTCTAGAATCCATCAGGTGCTCCGAATATTCGGGGAGCGGATGAAGGAGCCCCATACCCTGCCATCGCTTGCGCGCGAGGTCAGCTTATCCCCTTCCCGTTTATCCCATCTTTTCCGCGAACAAGTGGGAGACTCCGTGCTCGGGACATTGATGTCCATGCGCTTACGCCATGCGGAGAAACTGCTTAAGTTCAGTGACCGCCCCATCGCCGAAATTGCAGCGGACGTCGGGTTCATGAGTCCCTTCTACTTCACGAAGCAGTTTCGATCCTTCACTGGGATGAGCCCTAGTGACTACCGCAAGCGGGTGAACGAGGCCGTAATGGAGGGCAATAACTCTTTCTGATTTAACTCATTCGTTTTCGAATAAATCTGACCTTTTCGCCAAGATTCAAAAGATTCAAACGGTATCAGCTTCAGAATACAAAAATACCCCGTAACTATAATTGAGGCCACTGAAAAAGTCCGTCTCTTAGAAAAAGGTACAGTCCTTCAAGAAAATTAAAGAGGCTGTACCTTTTTTGCTTTATAATAGAGTCATCTCAAAAAGCGGGTGAGAGCGGATGATTCGGCAACAACAAACATTAAGTCCTTACGCGGCACTGTATGACATCGTCGTACCGAAGGACAATATGCTTCGTCAAATCAACGAACTGGTGGACTTCACCTTCAAATATGAGGAACTGGAAGCAATATATTGTTTGGACAATGGACGTAACGCCATTGATCCCGTTCGCATGTTTAAATATTTGCTGCTGAAAGCCATCTTTGAATTATCTGATGTCGACATTGTCGAGCGCTCGAAGTACGACCTGTCTTTCAAATACTTCCTCGGCATGGCGCCAGAGGACCCAGTCATCGATCCGAGCTCTCTGACCAAATTCCGCAAGCTGCGGTTGAAAGACATCAACCTGTTGGACATGCTCATTGGTAAAACGGTAGCCCTTGCTATCGAGCAGAAAATCTTGAAGAGCAACTCTATCATCGTTGACGCTACGCATACGAAAGCGCGTTACAACCAGAAGTCGCCGCAAGAAATTCTACAAGATCGTGCGCGAAAATTACGAAAAGCCATTTACTCGATGGACGAGTCGGTTAAATCTAAAATGCCATCAAAGAACGCAACCAACGAACTCGGAGACGAGATTAAGTATTGCCAGAAACTCATCGCCTTCATCGAAACCGAATCCGGGATCGCACAAGTGCCGAAAATTCTAGAGCCTCTCAACCTGCTGAAAGAAACCGTAGCCGATGACGTTGAACAACTTCGCCTGGCGGCGGATCCGGATGCGCGAGTCGGTCATAAAAGCGCAGATTCCGCTTTCTTTGGATACAAAAGACATCTGGCGATAACCGAGGAACGCATTATTACAGCAGCTGTCATTACAACGGGCGAGAAGAATGACGGCAAACAATTGCAGACGCTCATCGAAAAAAGCAAGGCAGCCGGCGTGCAGGTCAAAAGCGTCATTGGAGATACCGCTTATTCCGAAAAAGATAACATTTCGTACACGAAGAAAAATGAGATTGAACTGGTAGCCAAGCTCAATCCGCTCATTACACAAGGCGGACGCAAGAAAGAGGACGAATTTTTGTTCAACAAAGATGCCGGCATGTACGTATGCCCGGCTGGTCATATGGTCAACCGTAAGGCTCGGCAAGGCAAGAAAGACGTCGGCAAAAACCAGACTGATACCTATTATTTTGACATCGAGAAATGCAAGCGATGTCCACTAAAAGAAGGTTGTTACAAAGAAGGCGCAAAAAGCAAAAGCTACACCGTCAGTATTAAATCTGATGAACACACGGAACAGATGGCATTCCAAGAGACGGAATCCTTCAAAGAAAAATCTAGGGAACGCTACAAAATTGAAGCAAAGAACAGCGAACTCAAACATGGACACGGGTATGATGTAGCCACATCCTCGGGTCTGCTTGGTATGGAAATGCAAGACGCCATGACTATATTCGCAGTAAATCTTAAGCGGATATTGAAACTGATGGATTGAAACGCAGGTAAATAAACCCCACTTAGAACACGAAAAAGACATCCTACTCCCGAAAAAAAGGGAGTGGATGTCTTTTTTAAAACCTCGCCAGGGAATGCCGAAGAAAAACGTAAGTTCTTCAGTGGCCTCACTATAATTACGGGGTTACGGGGTTTTGCTCTAGTTGTCTGTCTATTCATGATGAGCCGAACTCCCGGCAGTCTTTTTTCATCTGATACTCATTACACGAGAGTGATGGATCTGCTTCATCCACAGCGGCGGAAGAACGTTTCGTTCCCGCGGAAGCTGGCCAGCAACCGAACCCTTACAGCGTCGAATGAGCTGTGGGAGATGGATATCAAATATGGTACGCCCAGCTAGCAAATTCCATTAATGGAACAAGTTACTTGAGCATGTTTGGAATGCATGTCGGAAATTTTTTTTTTACAGACATGCCCTTCTTCTGCTGTGAGAAGAAGTGAGTCG
>NZ_JAVFVT010000069.1 GCF_030929555.1 Paenibacillus sp. LHD-117
ATCCTCCGCACCTATCCTCACGGACTAAGCACTATGTGTCGGCTATGTACTTCCGCCACCTGCGGTGTACTGGAGACTTTCACTCCTTAGTAGAGTGCGCTGCCAAGCGCACAAAAAACCTCCAACCCCACTCTTTTAGTGGACTTGGAGGTTCATTCCGTTCCTTTTGTTGAGGTCCTTACGGAAAGGCTACCCTTATCGCAACCCGTTTCGTTGTTCCATAAATATCTTCGAAATCCGCGGTGATGACGGATTCCGTATATTTGTCCGAGGAGTATTCTGCGACAAGCAGCGGGATCGGCTCCATCCCGTCCGGCACCCATCTGGCCGTAATCTCATATTTGGCAATCGGTACGGATTGCAGACCAGCCCCATCCGGGTGGAACACGCTCATTCCCGTGATCACCTCGCCTTTGCTGCCGTCAATCAATGGCGTGAGAGGAGTTAACGTCAATTCCACATCATCAAGGGAAAATTCTGGCCAATTCTCATTATCCGGATAGTCGTAGATATCGATGACTACCCTGCCGTGAATATCTTCCCAGACAAAATCCCTTACGGCACCTTTATTCGCTCCGAACGGACGATCCGTGGCGGAAGTGAGATTAAAGGCATGCACCTTTCCTTCGAATTCATGCTCGTAATAGCTGATCATATTCCATGTCGTATTCAATTCCGGCAGATCGATCTGATAATACCCGTTCTCGTCGGTATACGCCGTCTGGTAGCTATCGCGGGCCAGCTGATTATCCGCAATAATTTCAACGCCTTCCATTGGTGTTCCTTGTCTGTCCGTTACGTACCCTTTCACGACAAAAGGCTCTGCTGCCAGCGGTTGTTCGGAGTGATGATCATGACCGCCCGCGCCCGCCATCGTGTTGACGGATGCGACTTTGCGTTTCGCGTCATATCCCACCTCCGCGCCCAGCGCCTCGGATACAAACCGGAGCGGAACATAGGTCTTTCCTTGCAAAAGCATCGGAGGAACGTCGAGCGTCACCGCCTGCGCATTTACATGAGCGGTTGCGGCATCAATGGTGAGCTTAACGGTTGTAGCATCTTTCACAGCTGTAACCGTCCGGGTTTTCTCGTCCCAACTGACTTTCGATTGCAATTTCTCGAAAATGGCGCGCATCGGCACCATCGTTCTGCCGTCTACCAAATAAGCTTCGACACCCAGCGATTTGCCGTCCACTTCAATGCCGATTTTCTGATAGCCGTTATTAGCCCAGGCATGGATACTTACCATTCCGGAGATCAACGTCACGATTAATACAGCCCATATTTTCTTCAAAATCATTCTCCCCTCTATCCGGCGGTTTGGATTACTCCGCAGCCTCTACGATGTTCCCGCCCGCAATCCGGTCGCCGGAGTTGCCGGACGGATCTGTCTTACCATCATCTTCCTTCGCATGGATAACAAGCGACTTGCCCCATACGGAAGTTTCTTTCCCTTTCTCCATCGTTGCGCCTTCAACGACTAGATCCGTACTGACTGTACCGTCCTCTTGCACCGTCAGATTGTGCAGATCGCCTAGGTGATGACCCCCGGCATTGTGATGCCCGTGCTGCTTGCCGTGCGGGTTGAAATGTCCTCCCGCCGTTGCGAAGTCGTTGCCCTCAATCGGCTTCTCGTGCAGATGGAAGCCATGCTTGCCCGGCGTCAGCCCGGAAGCTACGAAATGAACATTCACCCCGTTCTCGCCTTGCGATAGCGTCGCTTGGCCGATCACGCCGCCCGTCGCGTCTCTGACCTCCACCTCTACAGCGCCGATCCATACCGTTTTTGTACTGCCTTCCCATTGCACCGGCATATTCAGCATCTCGCTCACTTTGCGGATTGGCACGTAGGTCGTCCCCTTGTACAGGATCGATTCCGGTACCTTGCTTCCTTGGTTGTTGTACATGCCGTCCGCCGAGGATCGATCCTCGCCCGTCACCATAAACCGCAGCTTCTCGAATCCCGCCGTAATCGTCGTAGGCTGTGCCATTGCAACCCCCGAGAAAAATAACGAGCCGCACAAAAACACCGCCACCATCTGTTTCAAGCTAAACCGTTTGTCTGTCATTACTGCTTCCTCCAACCATTCGTTATTTGTTCATCCGAAAACGAAT
Source organism: Paenibacillus sp. LHD-117 (assembly GCF_030929555.1). Lineage (GTDB taxonomy): Bacteria > Bacillota > Bacilli > Paenibacillales > Paenibacillaceae > Pristimantibacillus. The sequence continues at coordinate 2,116 of NZ_JAVFVT010000069.1, forward strand.
GTTACAGGAACGATTCGAAGTTCTTATCGAGACCCTGTCAAAAAATTGCGAAGATCATGTGAGCAGCGAAAAAAAATACTCCTCAACCTCGAAAGGTGCGGTTATGATTGGTGATATAGACCATTTCGAGAAAGAAGGTATACCATGCAGCATCAAGAGAAGGCCATTCGCGTATTGGTCGTTGATGACGAGGAACAAATGACTAGCTTCATCGCTTCGTATTTAACGAATGAAGGCTATTCGGTTAAGCAGGTCCACAGCGGCGCGGAGGCGCTTCAGGAATTGGAGGAATCTCCCGCCTTCGACTTGATTCTGCTGGATTGGATGATGCCCGGCATGAACGGCCTAGATGTATGCAGACGGCTGCGCAGGTTCTCCGATGTGCCGGTCATCTTCCTAACCGCCAAAACCGAAGAGATCGATAAAGTGCTTGGACTGGAAATCGGGGCGGACGATTACATTACCAAGCCGTTCTCGCTTCGAGAGCTGGAAGTCCGGATCAGGGTCGTGCTCCGCCGAAAACAACATATCCATGCGCAGTCTTCAACTGATTCCGAGGATGAGCCGCGAACGCTGACGAGAGGAAGGCTGTCCATCGATTTGCCGAAGCATACGGTTTACCTCGACCAGCAAGCGATCACCGTTACCCCTACCGAATTCAAGCTGCTCCTTACGCTCGCCCAGCACCCGGGTAGAGTATACAGCCGTCTGGACCTGCTGGAAATCGCTTTAGGCGAAGAATATTCCGGCTATGAACGGTCGATCGATACCCATATCCGCAACCTGCGCAAGAAGCTGGAGCATGATTTCTCGAACCCTAAGCTGATCGTGACCGTACACGGCGTAGGCTATAAGTTTGGCGATCCCTCATGAAGATGCGGATGAAGCTCTTCTTGACCTTCTTCGCTTTTGGTGTCGTTATCTTTCTATTATCGAATCAAACGATAACCGAATTTGCAGTAGGCAGCGGCAGTACCGGGAGGCAACTCGCCGTCTCGTTCGTTGCGGTATGCGCGATTGCGGGATTCTCCTATTTGCTCGCGATTACCTTCTGCAGAAGATTAGAGGTGCTTGCAGGGCAGTCGCAGAACGCGATCACGCACCGAACTTCAAGTTACGTCGAAACGGCGGGGTCGCGCGATGAAATCTATGAAATCGCGCAATCCGTCAATAAGCTGAAGACGCAATTAACGGAAGGAGAAGATATCCGCAATCGGCTCGTCGCCGATGTGGCGCATGAACTGCGAACGCCTATCGCCATATTGCGCGGACATCTGGAAACGATTCTATCGGGGGGAATCGAATTGGACCGGGATCACCTCCTTCCTCTGCTGGATGAGACGAAGCGTATGTCCAGGCTGATTCAGGACATGCAGGATTTGAATTTGGCCGAAGCCGGGAAGCTGTCGCTCGATAGGTCATGGACCCCATTCGGCTCCAATCTCGAAGAAATTGTATCGATTCTGGAGATTGAAGCGGAGGCCAAATCGATCACCCTTCACCTCGAGGGCGAAGGTGACCGCGAATTGTACGGCGATACTCTTCGGATCAAGCAAGTGTTCATCAACCTGCTCGGCAATGCCGTCCGGTATACGCCCGAAGGGGGACAGGTCGACGTTCGTTATACCTACCTCGATGGGCAAATGGTCGTAACCGTCTCGGATAACGGGCCTGGTATCGCACCCGAAAGCCTGCCCTACATCTTTAAGCGCTTTTACCGCGTAGAAGGCTCGCGAAACCGGGCATCAGGGGGAACTGGCCTTGGCCTCGCCATCGCCAAGCAGTTCGTAGAGGTACACGGCGGAACGATTTATGTCGAAAGCGAGCCGGGCGTTGGGACGGTCTTCACTGTCTCGCTGCCTGTCTATCCTCCGAATCCGTAGCCGCAGCGACTGATGAAACACGCATTTTCTATGGATTTTCCCGCTACAAAATTGATATCTCCTTGATAGAATTAACGGAAATGCTAGCATCCACCGCGAAGCATTAGTTCGTTAAGAATGGAGTGAATGCTATGAATCCCGCACTACCCCAATTGACAGTCCAGAACCTATGGAAGGTATATCCTTACGGGGATTATCGAGTTGAAGCATTAAAGGGGGTTTCCTTCGAAGTCGCAAAGGGGGAGATGATCTCTATTATGGGGCCCTCCGGCTGCGGGAAGACCACGCTGCTCAATTGCGTGTCGGGACTAGACACGATCGATCAAGGCAGCATCCGGATCGACGGCGTCGAGCAGACCGAATTGAAAAGCAGAAGCCGCGATGCCTATCGGGCCGGGCATATGGGATTCGTCTTTCAGGCGTACAATTTAATTCCCGTGCTGACAGCGGCCGAGAATGTCGAACTGCCGTTACTAAGCTTGGGAATGAAGCCAAAGCTTGCGCGGGAGAAGGCGCTTGAAGCGTTATCTAGAGTTGGGCTGCATGATCGTTCCGGCCATCTTCCATCTGAGCTGTCGGGCGGACAACAGCAGCGGGTTGCCATTGCTAGGGCAATCGTCAACCAACCGCTTATTGTCTGGGCAGATGAGCCGACGGGCGCCCTAGATTCGAGGACTACGACTATGGTGATGGATCTGATTGAGCACTTGAATCGAACGGAAAAGATCACATTCATTATTGTCACCCACAATCCGGATGTCGCTCAATATTCCCATCGGACCTTATTCATGGACAGCGGTCATGTGATTCAGAACCGGGCGAATCGCGGAAGGAGCGTATAATCATGTTCCTTCTTATCATGAGCGCGATCGGAGCTGCGCTATCCGTTTATTTGGGTTATCTTCTCCTGCGTTATTCCCATCTGCGCAGATTGGCCTGGCGAAGCATACGGAACCAGAGACGATCGACGTTGCTTACGATAATCGGCCTGGCCATTAGCACGGCTCTTATCTCCATGACGCTGATCGCGAATGCGACCTTGACCCGTACAGCGGAGTCGGAGACCGAGAATTATTATGGTCCGATTGCTTACGACATTCCTTCTCGAAACCAACCCGCTGCCGCCAGCACCTTCTTTGACTTCCAGACGATCCAGCAGATTCGTCAAAAGATTGACGGCCCGTCGCTTCCCATTGTAAATCTGCCTGCGACCTATATGACCAAGAACGGCAAAGGAGAGATCAAGCGGCACTCCCCTTATATCAATACGATTGGAGTAGACACAGCCGAAGCGATCCGTTTCGATTCTTCCTTAAGTAAGCTGCTTAGCAGCGAACCTCAGCGGGATGAAGTGCTCTTGTCTTCGCGTGCCGCGGCCGTTCTTAAAGCACGAACCGGAGACGCGGTGTACGTTGTGGACGCCTCGAACCGCGAGCACAGGCTGCGGGTAAGCGGCGTCTTACAGGAGCGCGGGTTAACCGGCTATCCCGGCATATTCCGGGCGCATGCTACGGCTATCGTAGCTTTGGATACGGCCAGATCTCTTGCTGGCATAGACGGCCCAACGTACACGAATCTCCTGACTACGAACCGGCCGCCATCCGAATGGATCGGGGAGCCGGTCCTTGAGAATTATACTTCAACGAGTAAGGACGCTATCGGATTTCTTACGATTCTCATTGGTATCGCTAGTTTGAATGCCATCCTTATCGGAATCGTCCTGGTTACGAATATTTTCAGATTGATCGCCGAGGAGCGAAGGAATGAAATGGGCATCCTCCGCGCAATCGGCTTGGGCAAGTCCGATATCTGGAGATTGCTTATGCTCGAAGGGCTGTTATACGGCATTTTCTCCGGTATGATCGGTGTCGCAATAGGCTGGATGCTTGCTTATATATTGTTGAAGCAGATTGCACCCATGATAATCGGTGAATCGTTTCTGAACTTAATGTCTCACTTAACGGTCGATCCCGTCCTAGCCTTATCCAGCTTGTCCTTTGGCCTGCTCATCATCTTCCTATGCGTCTTGTTCATTGCCAGGAAAACGGTAAAGCTGTCTATTGTCGAGGCCATTCAACCGGTTCAGCCTATGAGGCAAACGAATAAGAAGCAAGCGATACGAAATTCCTGGCTGTTCATCTTATCATGTCTGATCATGATGTCCTTTACCATTCTGTTTGCCGTGCCGGATATCCGAAAAGAATGGATTACCGATGATCAGATTCCCGTCATCATCGCCATCCTCTTTCTTTCGATTCCGCTTCTGGCATTTATTACAGCCCGGCTGCTGCCATTGATCGGGAGAGGCATCTTGTATATGTTCCGCAATACAGCGGCGGCGTCGCTTATTATTCGCCTTGCCTTTCGCAACCTGAATACGAATCCGCTTCGAACCGGACTGATCTTGTTTATGTTTATTGCCATATCTTGCTTTATCAGCTTCTTTATCCTCTACAGCAATACGATGAGGCAGTACATGAGCGAAGACAATCCCATCGTGCTCACCGGCGGCCATGATTTGGCGGCAAGGGATTGGCGGCCTCTAGATACGGAATCGATAGTCCGGCATATGGAGGCATCAGACGAATACGAACGAATCGCACCGTTCCAGCTCTCTGCCGTTCAGCAGTTGTTATGGAAAAAATCGTGGGGGGAGTGGGGGCAATACGAAATTAAAATAAACGGAATCGATTCCAGCTTCGCTGAATCGAACGATATCCCCCTCCTAGTCAGGGACAGCAAGTATGCAAGCGATCGTGAAGCTTGGCGCGAGATTATCCACAATGACGAGGTTGTCATCGTTGCGACAGATGTGCGTTCATACGGGGTCGGGGAATTAATCCCGATTCAAGTCGGGGACCGTACCGTCAACAAGACAGTCATAGCCATAGCCGGACTTAGCGGCTACGATCCGGAATCCTATGGCATTTGGACGAATCCGAATGTGCTGGAGGAATTAGCAAAGAGCAAATCCGAAATCCACAGCACCGTCTTTATCAAGCTGGGAGAACAAGCAGACAATGAATCTATAGAGAGAATCAAACATCTGCTGTCTCTGCAAAACATATACCCGGTAACGAACATCGTTGAGTCCGAAATCGGATATTACCGCCAGGGTATCTTTATCAGCAATATGCTGCAAACCTTCAACATTGCGGCTCTCGGCATCGGAATGATCGGCCTGATCGTGGTCATGTACCGTCTGATCCGCCAGCGCAGCCGCCAGATCGGCGTATTGCGCGCGATAGGCATGCGTCCTGATACCGTGCTGCTCAGTCTGATGCTCGAAGGTTTCATTTTAGGAAGCCTTGGGCTTGCCCTCGGGTTTGCGGTTGGCGCTTCCGTGAGCTTTGTTTCCTTCAACACCATTTCCGAGTTAAGCGAGGCCGACTCTCTCTCCCTTCCGTTCTTGAAGCTTTTGATTTACTTCTGTGCCGCTCTCGCTTTATCCCTCGCCTTTTCTTTTGTGCCGGCACGCAAGGCGCTGCAAGTCTCACCGACGGAAGCGACTCGGATTTCAAATTAAGAAGGCGGCAATCGACCAAAAACCAGAAATGGCGGTACAGGGATGACCTGAACTGCACCCCGTCAAGTAGACAGTACAAAAAATAAAAGTCGTTAAGCGGCCTTGGTTCTGAATTCCATTGGACTAAGGCCGTTTAATTTTGTCTGTAATCGTTCGTAATTGTAAAA
>NZ_JAVFVT010000070.1 GCF_030929555.1 Paenibacillus sp. LHD-117
AGTAGCTCATGTTGGTTTCTCCTGTACAAAATGGTGGTGTGGTAACTTCCATTTTACACGAAGCCTGCATGGGCCTTTTGTTTTTCTAGGTGTCGCACTTCATATTACAATTCGTCAAATAAAAAAATGATCGGATAAATAGAGAGGTTAGTGGTAGATGATGGTACAATAAGGAAGACAATTGAATCTTAGGTGGGTATGGTTTCCCTTCGAAAGGAGGTGAGGCCATGAAAGTAGAGGCGGTTGACGATTATGTTATACATCTCAAATAACTACAAGAAGAAATAAAAACCCACCTCCAGGTTGACCGCCGAGGTGGGTTTTTATTCCTGTTCGACTTAGAAGGGAATAAACCATCCAGGCCAATTACGTGTTGAAAAACGAAATAAAAACGTGAAGGAGAAGACCTTTTGTCACATTATTTAAAACAATTTTCCGTACTTGCGTTTATTGCAACTGTTATCTTAATTCAGATTATGCCGTGGTATATTGGATTAATATTAGCGTCATTATTTTTAACCCTTAAATTGAATAAAACACTCACTACTAAGGACATTTATTTTACGAGTCTTCTCTACATAATTGGCTATTGTTTTTCAGATTTTTTACAAACGATTGTTTATCGTTGGTCTTTACCCGATGAGTGGGGAGTGATTTTATCCAGATTGAGTCTTTTTGGATTTATACTTCCGTTTTTTATATTGAATTATATAAAGAAACCGGAAATAAGTTTTCTTTCGATTGGATCTTTTAGAAATACGATCTACTTTCCTTTTATTTGGAGAGGAGTATTTAAGGATCCGATTTGGAGATTTTTAATTATTTTTTCAAGTATGATTGTTGTTTCATTTGGTTTTATTATTGATTTTAAACAACAGGACATTGTTTTATTGCTGGTGTACGCATTAGTATTTTCAATAGTCAATTCCATATTAGAAGAAATATTATGGAGAGGATATATACTTAGCAGGATTGTAAGTGATTTGGGTGAGAAATTTGGACTTGTTGTTACAAGTATAGGATTTGGTTTCTATCACTACTCATTAGGCATTCCTTGGATTTTGTGTGTTGCTTTCTCGATATTTGGGATGATAATGGGCGGAGTTGCTATAAGGTCCCGTGGTTTATTGCCTGTTATCATAATGCATTTTTTAATGAATATCATGTTTGTATTTATCGGGATGATCTTTTAGTGGATTCATGAGGGTATGAACTTCACCTGACACCATATTCGCTTGGCGGCCTAAAGGAAATATATTATGGAGGAATATCTATGCAGAAGGATAAGAAAGTTATAGAGATTATTGAAAGCAGCGGTTTAACAAGAATAAATAAAGATCTGATGAATAATTTATCTTATTCAAATAGAATGACTGCAATAATTACTGAAGAAGAGAACATTCCTCTTGGCAGCTCAAAAATAGGGGGTAAACCAGATTTGCCTTCATATATTCACTGGCCCAATGAAAACGGCAAAATTCTTAGTTTTATTGCTCAAGTTAATTTAGAAGAAGTTGAACTTAGACTGTATGAATTGCCTTCTGCTGGATTGCTTAGTTTCTTTTATGATTCTTTAGAACAACCTTGGGGATTTGATCCTAATGATCGAGGTAGATGGAAGGTAATCTACAATGAAAACCTCGATAGACTTGAAAGAAAAGAATTGCCTGAAGAATTAATTCAAGAAGGTGGTTTTGGAACTTGTAAAGTGGATTTTTCTTTACAAACAACTTTGCCTTCTTGGGAATCAATTTCAATAGATCAGTTAAACTTAGTTGAACACGAAAGTGACTTGTATTTTGAGTTGTCAGAGAAAGTATTCGAGCATAATGATTCAAATGGAACAATACACAGATTTCTTGGTCACCCGGATCAGATTCAAGGCGAGATGCAATTAGAATGTCAACTTGCTTCGAACGGGCTTTATTGCGGAGATTCGACTTGCTATGAAGATCCTAAAAGAAAGTTATTAGAGTCAGGAGCAGAATCCTGGAAGTTACTATTACAAATTGATTCTGAAGAAGATATTGGAATGATGTGGGGGGATGTTGGGAGAATTTTTTTTTGGATCCATGAAGATGATTTAAGAGAAAAGAATTTTAATAACGTGTGGCTAGTTTTGCAATGTAGTTAACTTTGTAAGCATGAGCGGCTGCCGGACAAATTCGACATTCGTCGGAACTCGTGAACACTTAAACGTTAGAAGAAATCGTTGCAATACTAATTGATTTTTTTGGAGGGCTATAGAATGGGGCTCTTTATTTATTACAAAGGAACACTATCTTCTGAAGACAACATACCAGAAGTCCTACAATTTATTAAGAATTTTTCCTTAAACCTAAATTTCGAAAGCCCATAATATCAAGCAACTCGAATAGGGCGATCAGGAAACTACAACCAGTTATGGGTGGGGTGTTGTAGCAAATGCCCGTCTAATCGCGGTATTAGCAG
>NZ_JAVFVT010000071.1 GCF_030929555.1 Paenibacillus sp. LHD-117
CGTGAAGTAAGAGACAGGGCGTAGTCGAGCTATTTCCCTGCCTCTCCTTCCCGAACCGGACATGCACCTCTCAGCGCATCCGGCTCTCCATTTAAGTGTTGCTTAAAGCAAAGGCGACTTGGTCATAATAGGATTCAATTGTTCGACGTTTCTCGGAACGTAGAATGTACAGGTTTTCGTTCGGATTTCGCCATGTGAACCAGCTTTTTCGGCTGGTTATCAGCCTTCTCAGTGCCAGCTCTCCATAGAATCCCCGACTGTTTTGACCTTGCAGTACCCAGATTTTGGCCTTGCCCTTTTCTGGTGATCGGACATATTCTCGCATTAACGTTCGGAAACTACGCTTGTACTTCCGTGCGAGCCAGTATCCAAGTTTCCAAAATACTGTGCGGTCTACTTTGCTGAATATCGTCGCAGTATGGTCGGTATATTGGTAGAAATTTGCCCATCCTGCAAGTTGTCGGTTAAGGCTTTCAACTAGATCCATTCTGTTCATGCTGTAATTACCTGACAGTTGCTTGACTAGCTTCTCAGTGAAACGGCGGTATTTCTCCCATGGTATGGATGAGACAGGGCGCATTCGTCCTCGGGATCCTCGTTTGCGAATAATGCGGTGACCGAGAAAAGTAAAGCCATCGTTCACGTGCGTAATATGTGTCTTTTCCATATTTAACGTGAGTTTCAACGTATCTTCGAGAAATTCCCGACATAATTCCCGCACTTCTTCTGCATGCGCTTTAGTCCCTTTGACGACAACTATAAAGTCGTCAGCATAGCGACAGTAAGAGATTGCAGGTTTCCATTGTCGATTTTCACGTAGCGCGATAGGACGCTCATTCTGAATGCCGAAGTTCCATGCCCAGCGATCTTTCCGCACCTTCTTACTCAGAAATTTCGCTTCCATCCATTGATCAAATTCGTGTAACATAATATTGGATAGTAGCGGCGATATGACGCCGCCTTGCGGAACTCCTTCGCTTGAGGCGCGAAATAAACCACGGTCAACGCATCCTGCTTTGATCATCTTCCACAGTAAGGAAAGGAACCTCTGATCAGAGATGCGTTTACGAACAGCCTTCATGAGTAACCGATGATGAACAGTATCGAAGTAGCTTGCCAAGTCACCTTCAATGACCCAGCGACCGGCGGTTGCATTTGTTTGTTCGTTTCCATCTTGCAATTGCATTTTGACAGTTCGAATTGCATGATGAACGCTTCGCGCCGGTCTGAAACCATAGGATACTGGATGGAAATCACTTTCCCATATCGGTTCCATCACCATCAACATTGCCCTTTGTACGATACGATCTCGAAGACAGGGAATGCCTAGCGGTCTGAGTTTGCCATTCGCTTTGGGGATGTACACCCGTCGAGCAGGTTGCGGACAGTAATTTCCAGTCAGTAATTCATAGCGTAACATTTCTAGTTCAAGATCAAGTCTTTCTTCCATCTTGCGCTTGTTTACGCCATCAACGCCCGGTGTTCGAGCTCCACTCGAAGCGAGGGTGATACGAGCAGCTTCACTTAGCCAAGACCTGTCAGCAATTAATCTAATTACTCGATCGAACTTGCGTTCCTTATTTTCTGTTGACCATGTCGCCAGTTTGCTTTGCATTTCACTGATTATCAAAGGTCTTCACCTCACTAAAGTCAGTTAATGAGCCAAGTAAACCACTTAAACTGCCTCCCTTTGCCATGTAACCGGCTTTCCCGGCCTCGGACTACTACGGAGGCTCCGTCATTCTGCATAGCATCGGGGAACACACTCCCTTGGCATCAATGCAGACTTTCCCCAGTTCACATGTTGGACTCTACACATGGGTTAGGCTGCCTATCGCAGTCTTTATCCTTGCTTTCTGCAAGTCGTCGCGGACATCATGATCTAGCTGTGCACTCTTCGTGATTCCTAGCCGATAAACATACATATTCAACCGACTTTCGTGAATTCCGCCAATACGGCTAACGGAAGTTCAGTCCGCGACCTGCCTGTTAAACGGTGTAGGCAGGGGTGACATTTCAACCCTCAGATGCGGTTTAATAGGTTCGTGTTCCTCAACCTTCCCATGCTCAGCCTAGAGACTCATCTTGGCGTAACCGTTTCGCCGCAAGCCCCGTTTTCCGCGGACTACGTCACCTTGCCAGTGTCGGCAAGTCACCGCCGCTTCGACTCACTTCTTCTCACAGCAGAAGAAGGGCATGTCTGTAAAAAAAAAATTTCCGACATGCATTCCAAACATGCTCAAGTAACTTGTTCCATTAATGGAATTTGCTAGCTGGGCGTAC
>NZ_JAVFVT010000072.1 GCF_030929555.1 Paenibacillus sp. LHD-117
ACGTGAGGTTTTCCCTCATACGGCTTTCCGATGTTCGTCTATCATGTGCATGCAGATTACAAGAGCGTTTTGAGCCCACACTGTTTGGACATAAACTTAACCTCGCCGATGGAACTTATCCATCGCGAGCGTTGCCGCTTCTTTGCATACCATCTCGCAAGCCTCTGTAGGATGTACCAGTCCAGCTTCGCCATCTTCAGTTGGCTGTAGGCGGTGTAGTAATAATTCCGCCAGCCTTGTATTTTGGGATTCAGCCAGTCCACGTGCTCAAGAATTGACTTGTGTCGCATACTTGGCGGTGCCAGACGGTTCTTCACGACTTCCCGGATGCGTTCTTCCGCTTTCCGAGTCAGCCATTGCTGCGTGGTGTAGTACACTTTTCCTTTAGAGGTTTCAGCTTTCGTCTTGCGATGATGCATACCGAGAAAGTCGAAGCCTTCTTCTCCTGTCCATAGTCCGACGATGCGCGTTTTGGTCGGATGCAAGGTGAGTTCAAGGCGCTCCATGATCGTACGAATGATTTCGTACGCGCGGTCTGCGTCCTTTCTCGTCTTGCATACGACCACGAAGTCATCCACGTAACGCGTCAGTTCCCCGTGTCCGCTGCCATGCCGTTCCCACAGGATGTCGAAGTAGTTTAGGTAAATGTTTGCAAGTAGCGGAGAAATAACCCCGCCTTGCGGCGTTCCCAAATCTGAGCGCCTTACCGTTCCTTCTTCCATCACTCCCGCTCGTAACCACTTCTGAACTAGCTTCAAGATACGTCTGTCGCTGATCCGCATTTCAACCAGCTTCATGAGTTTCTCTTGGTTAATGTTGTCGAAGTAGCCTTGGATGTCGACGTCGATCACCCAATTCCCTTTGCGGTTGCATGCCTTCCGGATTCGGTCAAGTGCCCCCTTCGCGCTTCGCTTCGGACGGAATCCAAACGAGGATTCCTGAAAATCTGCTTCAAAGATCGGTTCCATGATCAGTTTTGTTGCCATCTGTATGACGCGATCTCGGACGGTCGGTATGCCAAGCGGCCGTTGCTTCCCGTTTTTCTTCGGGATGTAGTGCCGCCGAACAGGCTGTGGGTGGTAGCGCCCCTCTTTTAGAAGCCGATGGCATTCAAGCAAGAAGAGGTATTCCCCTTGTTTCTCAATGTCCGACAGCGTTTCGCCGTCGATGCCAGCCGAACCTTTATTTGCTCGCACCTTGCGCCATGCTTCCCACAAGATGTCCATCCGGTAGACCTTGTCATATAGGGCGTGGAATCTACGCTTCTTGCTTTCCTTGGCCGCATGACTTAGTTTCTCTTGGAGTTGTTGAACGTTTTCCTTTGGTGTTGTTAGCCGATTGGCATTCACTGACTCGTACCTCCTTAAGAAACGTGAACAAAGCAGGGCTCCTTCCCTCCCACAGGTTATGTTGTCCTGCGGTTCCTCGGTACTATGAGCCCCTCGGACTCCCTTCCTGCAAACAACTCATTTCACCTCTCAGGCTTATAGAGCGCCTCTTTACGATTTTTTTTCTCGTGCAGGGGAGGGTCTCCCCAGTTCACTGCATCTTCTTTCATACCATGCCGCTCCCTCTACGCCGGAGGATTCTTCGCTGCCGCTCCAAGTTCCTAGCAGCTTCCATGGCCTTCGTCCAGTGCGCCGAGACTCGGCTTCCTCTTTTCCCTCTTGCGGGGCCTTTTTGACGACGCGGCAGGATTCACTTCATGTTACGGCCTGGTGTGTTGCTCACTCTGTCTCTGACAGAATTTTACGTCGATACGCTTTTACGCACAGATTTCGCCATACGTAAGTATCCAAGCTACGCGGGGGCTTGGCCCCTCCCGCGACCGGACTTTCACCGGCTAGAAGATGCGTGCTTAGCTGGGCACGCGCG
>NZ_JAVFVT010000073.1 GCF_030929555.1 Paenibacillus sp. LHD-117
ATGTACGCCCAGCATGGGCGTCATCTCTAGGGTGAGAGTCCCGAACGGGGGCTGGCGAACGCCTACCGTTAGCCAAGAGCAAGGGTGTCTATCGCGAGGTAGAATCTGAAGGAAGCTGGAGGCAAATGCACGAGCCAAGGTATACGAACTGGATTTGAGGCAGGGTTAGTCGGATGAGTTGCCATAACACAACGAAATCCAAAGTCGCCAAAGGCTTTCCCTGTAGACTCCAGTGGTTGCGGGCAGAAAGATGACGTTCTTATCTGGGGAGGCCTGTGGGATACGCGAAGTCACTTCGTAACCGCGGCTGAGAAGCCGCGCTGAATCCGCAGGAGTCAGCAGAGGCCATAGTACGGGAGTACGGGACGCCGGAAACCGGAAGGGCTGAACCGAAAGGAGAGAGGAAACCGATGCGTTCGCATGAAGAGCAAAGACAGCAGAAAATCTCGCAAGAGAGCTCGCGGCAAAGAGAAGCGGTGAAGCCGTCAGGGTATGCCGGAGCGCCGAGTTCTTCGTCGGCACAAATCGCCCCTTCCTCTCGCGAAGCGAATAACGACTTGCTGGAGCGAATGCTCAGAGGAGACAACCTCAGGCTCGCCTACAAGCGAGTGGTACAGAACGGAGGAGCTCCCGGCGTGGACAGTGTAACGGTAGCGAATCTACAAGCTTACCTGAAAACCCACTGGGAAACGGTGAAGACCGAACTTCTCGCAGGAACCTACAGACCCATGCCCGTCAAACGGGTGGAAATCCCCAAACCCGGAGGTGGGGTGAGGCTGCTCGGCATCCCGACCGTTATGGACCGCTTCCTCCAACAAGCCCTTCTACAAGTGATGAACCCGATCTTCGACGCGGACTTCTCGAGGCATAGCTACGGCTTTCGCCCTGGGAAGCGAGCGCATGACGCGGTAAAGCAAGCCCAGCACTACATCCAAGAAGGCTTTCGATGGGTCGTAGATATGGACTTAGCGAAGTTCTTTGACCGAGTGAACCACGACATGCTTATGGCAAGGGTAGCACGGAAAGTGACGGACAAGCGTGTCTTGAAGCTCATCCGTGCTTACCTAAACGCAGGGGTCATGGTGAACAGGGTGTTCGAGAAAACGGGAGAAGGTACGCCGCAAGGCGGACCACTGAGCCCACTTCTAGCGAATATTCTGCTGGACGACTTGGATAAAGAGCTGACCAAACGAGGATTGCGGTTTGTCCGCTACGCGGACGACTGCAACATCTTCATTGCCAGTAAACGTGCGGGAGAACGTGTCATGGATTCGGTAACAAGCTTCGTGGAAGGAAAGTTAAAACTGAAAGTGAATCGAGAGAAAAGTGCGGTAGACCGACCATGGAACCGTAAGTTCCTCGGCTTTAGCTTCCTGAGAGACAAGAAAGCGACGATTCGTTTAGCGCCCCAGACCATCTCACGTTTCAAAGAGAAGGTGAAGGAACTGACGAACCGTACACGCTCGGTATCTATGGAAACGCGCATCGCCGGGCTCAACCGCTACCTCATCGGCTGGATGGGTTATTTCCGGCTAGCATCCGCCAAAAGTCATTGCGAGAAATTAGACCAATGGATTCGCCGCAGACTACGTATGTGTCTTTGGAAACAGTGGAAACGGGTACGTACCCGAATCCGCGAACTGCGTGCGCTCGGCGTTCCAGAAAGGGCTTGTTTCGTCATGGCAAATTCGCGGCGAGGGGCATGGGAAATGTCTCGAAACACAAACAATGCCCTTCCGACTTCCTACTGGGAAGCGAAAGGGCTGAAGAGTTTACTTTCTCGTTATTTGGAGCTTTG
>NZ_JAVFVT010000074.1 GCF_030929555.1 Paenibacillus sp. LHD-117
TATTCTTCGCGATTATTGGGGTGATTTCCAAAAGTCAAGGGGTTTTCCGTTTTTTAGCTTACATTTCTATGACTATTAATCGGTTTCCATCACTTGGAATGAACTGCATAAGTCATGAAGGTAATTTAGTATCAAAAAAGCAATAAAGACGAACAGATATACCAATTTTACTGTCACCTCATTCAGGCCATTGTAATTACTTCAGCCATTTAAGATTTATTTGTTTACCCACTTCGGAATATGTTGTTTAAAATATTGCCCTACCTTTGTTAGCTCGTTCATGACTCTGTTTATTTTATGTTCATCAAGATACCAATTATCACTTGTAGTACCAGTCTTATCTGTCACTGGGCTTACAAAAAATTCAATATTTAGAGGAAACTCAACTTGGTATGTAAGTAGAGCACGTCTTGCATGATAAGACTTGCATACTAATATTGCCTTCCTTAATCTAATGCCTTGTTGTTGAAGTTCCAACCAAGAATATCTTGCGTTCTCAAATGTATTAGTTGCCTTGTCTTCCCTTAGTATTGCATTTTCAGGAACACCAAGACTTATGCCGACAGCTCGCAGAAATTCCCATTCAGTTGAACTAATCTTAGGTGATTGGCCTCCCGACGGGAGGATATACGGTGCTAATCCCCGATGATACAATTCAGCTGCTTTTTTCATTAATTGCGGATGACTCCCACCAGGAATTAATATGACTTCAGAAGGTTCGATTCCAGTTTCAAAAAACATAAACTCCGTAATACAATCAAAAGGATTCGTCAAACCTTCCATCCCTTCCTATTGTTCCTTCATAGCTTGCAAAGTCGGATATTGTCTGAGCTCCTCTGCCAACATCTCCTGCCGAACCGAAGGTGAGTGATCGATGCGTGAATATGTTGGTATGGGATATTTTCGCCCCCCTGACCTCCTCACACACAATAATTTTATTCTTCTTTAATATAGTGTATTTCAATGTTTTCGTTCTTTAATGTCATTTCAGTTTTCTTTAATTCAATTTCATAAACTTCATCATTTATCGTTATTTTATTCTCTTTATTCAATTCATAATCTGCTTTAATATTAGTTTCAGAAAATTTCCTAACCGTCTTCTCATTCTCGATTTCATAAACGAAATTTCTGAATGTCACTTCATTTTCTGAAAACTCAATGAAATTATAAAGTGTCAACTCTTCTTCTGTTCCAACTATTTGATCTGCTTGATTCGCTACCCAGGAGCCTTGAATAACATCTTTTTTATCTTGTGAACAACCTGATATTAAAGTCGCTAATACAATGAATAGGAACATACTAATTCGTTTGTCCATTATTACTCCTCTTTCTTTCTGTCTCTACAATCAATATTATTCATTATGGTCTTTCAAATTTATTTATTATCTTCCATTTTCCATTTGATAATTTCAATATCAAAGTCATTGGAGCATGTGATCCATACATGGATTTTTTCGTAACGCTATCTTTACCCTCAAATTTATAAGTAATCCACACCTTCCCAATTAAGAAAAAGTGTAAGACCTTTCCTGTGCTCAATGAAAATTCAATATTATCGTTTGAGCCACTTGAAGGATATATTTCTTGTCTGAAAAATTTGTTCATTATACCTGGTTCGACGTATTTGCCTTCAACCTAAATTTCGAAAGCCCATAATATCAAGCAACTCGAATAGGGCGATCAGGAAACTACAACCAGTTATGGGTGGGGTGTTGTAGCAAATGCCCGTCTAATCGCGGTATTAGCAGACA
>NZ_JAVFVT010000075.1 GCF_030929555.1 Paenibacillus sp. LHD-117
ACTTGGGTAGGGGAGCGTCGTATATAGGTTGAAGTCAGACCGTAAGGACTGGTGGACGGTATACGAGTGAGAATGCCGGTATGAGTAACGAAAAGACAAGTGAGAATCTTGTCCGCCGAAAGCCTAAGGGTTCCTGAGGAAGGCTCGTCCGCTCAGGGTAAGTCGGGACCTAACGCGAGGCCGAAAGGCGTAGTGGAAGGACAACAGGTTGATATTCCTGTACCACCGAAGATTGTTTGAGCAATGGGGTGACACAGAAGGGCAGTGACGCGGGCTGATGGAATAGCCCGTCCAAGCAGTGAGGCTAGTCGGTAGGCAAATCCGCCGACTGTTAGGCTGGGCTGTGATGGGGAGCGAAAATTGCAGTAGCGAAGGTCATGTACTCCGGCTGTCGAGAAAAGCCTCTAGTTAGATCTAGGTGCCCGTACCGCAAACCGACACAGGTAGGCGAGCAGAGCATGCTAAGGCGCGCGGAAGAACTCTCGTTAAGGAACTCGGCAAAATGACCCCGTAACTTCGGGAGAAGGGGTGCCTCGGTAGGGTGAATAGCCCGAGGGGGCCGCAGTGAAAAGGCCCAAGCGACTGTTTAGCAAAAACACAGGTCTGTGCGAAGCCGTAAGGCGAAGTATACGGGCTGACGCCTGCCCGGTGCTGGAAGGTTAAGGGGAGCGGTTAGGGGCAACCCGAAGCTGTGAACCGAAGCCCCAGTAAACGGCGGCCGTAACTATAACGGTCCTAAGGTAGCGAAATTCCTTGTCAGGTAAATTCTGACCCGCACGAATGGCGTAACGACTTGGGCGCTGTCTCAACGAGAGATCCGGTGAAATTTTAATACCTGTGAAGATGCAGGTTACCCGCGACAAGACGGAAAGACCCCATGGAGCTTTACTGCAGCTTGATATTGGACTTTGGTACGATCTGTACAGGATAGGTGGGAGCCTAGGAAGCCGGAGCGCCAGCTTCGGTGGAGGCGCCGTTGGGATACCACCCTGATCGTATCGGAGTTCTAACCTGGCACCGTGAAACCGGTGCGGGGACCGTGTCAGGCGGGCAGTTTGACTGGGGCGGTCGCCTCCTAAAATGTAACGGAGGCGCCCAAAGGTTCCCTCAGAATGGTTGGAAATCATTCGAAGAGTGCAAAGGCATAAGGGAGCTTGACTGCGAGACCTACAAGTCGAGCAGGGACGAAAGTCGGGCTTAGTGATCCGGTGGTACCGAATGGAAGGGCCATCGCTCAACGGATAAAAGCTACCCTGGGGATAACAGGCTTATCTCCCCCAAGAGTCCACATCGACGGGGAGGTTTGGCACCTCGATGTCGGCTCATCGCATCCTGGGGCTGAAGTAGGTCCCAAGGGTTGGGCTGTTCGCCCATTAAAGCGGTACGCGAGCTGGGTTCAGAACGTCGTGAGACAGTTCGGTCCCTATCTGTCGCGGGCGTAGGAAATTTGAGAGGAGCTGTCCTTAGTACGAGAGGACCGGGATGGACGTACCGCTGGTGTACCAGTTGTTCCGCCAGGAGCACCGCTGGGTAGCCAAGTACGGACGGGATAAGCGCTGAAAGCATCTAAGCGTGAAGCCCCCCTCAAGATGAGATTTCCCAGTATGTAAGACCCCTTGAAGACGACGAGGTTGATAGGTTCGGGGTGGAAGCACAGCAATGTGTGGAGCTGACGAATACTAATCGGTCGAGGGCTTATCCTA
>NZ_JAVFVT010000076.1 GCF_030929555.1 Paenibacillus sp. LHD-117
AGGTTATCCCTGCGCCGCCATTTTTGGCTTTTGGCTTATTGTCGCTTTCTTGAGCAAATTGTGGGCGAGTGAAAGCCACCCGACCTCAAGGCTTACCTTCGGCAGGCCTCGAAGCAGAAAACGCCGGTATCCCCGGTTGTTCTTTATTTGTCCAAATACGCTCTCTGGTTCAATCATCCGCCGAACCGATAACGCGTACCCTTCCTCGCTTTGGAGCTTTTCTCGTGCTTGCTGCTTGTATTGTAGATACTTCAGACTCACAGTGATTTCTCGATTTCCTTGTGCCTTTGTACACGCCTCTTTGAACGGACAACCTTCACAACTTATGCTCCGGTAGTGACGTCTCCGTATTTCATAGCCGCTTTCCGTCGTTTCCTTTGATTCATAGCGAAACAGCAGTTTACGTCCAGCCGCACACGTCCAAGTATCTTCAGCTTCGTCGTACTGCCAGTTGTCTAGCTTGCTGATATCTTGCTGCCACTTCTTCGACTTTTCCTTATGGTACGTACTATACTTCACGATTGCTTCTAGCTGTTCACTTTCCAAGTATGCGTAGTTTTCTTCTCCGCCGTAGCCCGCATCCGCAATAACCGTTTTCGGCAGCTTGCCGAGAGCAGCTTTGATCTTCTCCAAATGAGGCTTTAGGCAACGTGTGTCCGTCGGGCGCTGATGTAAGCTGTAGCCGATAATGAACTGGTTTTCCGTTCCGATCTGCACGTTGTAGCCAGGCTTAAGTTGTCCATTGCGCATGTGATCTTCTTTCATTCGCATGAAGGTGGCATCGGGATCGGTCTTACTGAAGCTGTTACGATCTCCGAGGATCTCTTGCTGGGTCTCGTATTTTTGCAAACGCGGCAGCAAGTCTTTTCGAAGCGCACGTACCGCTTTCTTCAAAGGCTTGTCCTTCGGCTGAGCCTCCAGCTTCGCTTCCAATTGCTGAACGGCGGCCTCCAGCTTTTCGCTGGTCAAAGTCGATGCCTCGCCGAGCTCCATGAGGTCTTTTCCCGCTTGTTCGCGCTCTTCTTGCTGCTCGGATTGTTCGATTGCTGCAAACAGCGTCTGTACTTTTTCTTGCAACTTCGCCTTCTGTTTCACGACCGCTTTACCCCAAACAAACGTGTACCGATTTGCGTTCGCTTCAAACTTGGTGCCGTCGACAAAGTAATGATCGAGATTGACGTAATTCTCCTCGGCTAGAAACTGAAGCACACTCGTGAAGATGGTTTCCAAAACATCTTTCATACGTTCAGAGCGGAAACGATTGATGGTACGGAAGTCGGGGCGTTGTCTGCCCGCAATCCACATGAACATAATATTCTCACGGATGGCTTTTGCGATTTGACGAGAAGAGTAGATGCGCTGCGTGTAGGCGTATATGATGACTTTCGTTAGCATTTTAGGATGGTAGCTGTCACGCCCTCCGCCAGGGTAGGCGGTGGTAAAGATTCCATTGTCCAAGCGGTTTACCGCATCATTGACAACGCGAACAAGGTGACGAGGAGGAATGTCGTCCTCCAAGTCCATTGGCAGATGAAGTTGGTCCATGGTATATTGAATGTACAAAGAAATCGTTCCTTTCGTAAATGGTGGGTCGCACTTCCATTTTACCAAGAAACGATTTCTTTTTGTTATTTCTTTAGACAAAAACGGGGCTAGCCCTCAGGTCAATGAATTGACCTTATGGGACAGCCCCT
>NZ_JAVFVT010000077.1 GCF_030929555.1 Paenibacillus sp. LHD-117
GTATTCTTCGCGATTATTGGGGTGATTTCCAAAAGTCAAGGGGTTTTCCGTTTTTTAGCTTACATTTCTATGACTATTAATCGGTTTCCATCACTTGGAATGAACTGCATAAGTCATGAGGCATATTAGGGGAATTATACGGGGGTGATGAGGGTTAAGTCTTTTCGGGACTTGCCTCCTGATTCATTCGGCACTGGGTAGGGAAAAACAAAAGACCTTGGAGGTATAATCCCCCCAAGGCCCTTTCATTAGTCAGGACAAATTTCCAATACGTCATGGAATAATGCATATTCGACTGTAACCTGCGGTCCAAAAAAGCCCACGTCATCACCAAAGTGAATTCCTTGCAAGACTTCATTCATTTCTTTATAGGATAATTGTTCATAACCTAACTTCTTGAATGACTGCTTGATAATGGATTCAAGTTCAGCCTGTGTCCGAGTGTACGGTTGCTCATCGAAACCATCCAAGGTTGGGCTCATCTTCTGCTCGTCTTTGTTGTCTACTTGGAACTCATGATGAAGATAGTATAGCGAAGCGAGTTTAGAAACCATCAATAAACTTGAAAAACTCACCCTAAACTCACCTTTGCAATAATCCTCATGGCCAAAAGTCCATTTACTTGATGGCCATACATCCCCAGTATTATGAGGTTGCAGTTTGATATTGTTATTATTTAGAAAAATAATTAACTCACTGGGAAGTTCAATCGTTCTTTGACATTTTAATAGATATCTTAATTTGTCTTCTTGATGATAAAAACTTTCCACAACTTCCCTAACTAAATTATTCATCTAGTTTTACACCTACTTCATAATTAGGTCGTGGCCACCTTTTGTGTCCGCCGCCTTAGTTGGGTCAAGGTTAAAATTAACCTCACCTTGATGCTTACCTCGCTTGTTCACAACTTCAAACCGTCCATGTTGAGTATCTAATGCGTAGTAGTTCCCACTAGATGAATCGTAATAGACATCACGACCGTTAATTCTAGTTAATTTTGAATCTTTCGTCCAACCTCTTTGTGAAGCGATATCTGCCGCAGTAGTTCTAACAGTTGCTACCCTTTCATTGACATTCATACTAGAGATTCGCTTTTCAAATTCTGCCGCATCAAAACAATTCGTATTATGCACCCAAATCTCAATATCCGTTACATAATACGTATGGAAGTCTGCAACCGTGAAGTTGTAAACCGTGACTGGCTCATCAAGCTTTACAAACTCAACCTTATCAATCGTCAGGTTGCTTCCATCAGCCTTTTGGAGTTTATCGCCAATTTGAAGTTCATCAGCGAAGACCCACCCTTTACCTTCCACCCAAAACGGATGGTTGTCGGTCGTCTCGATGACCTGCTCCCCAACGTATAGCTTAATTATATCATCACGTTGGTTGCGGTAAAGGTTCGTGACTTCCTTGTAAGCCAATTCTCCATCCGGGTTATTCTCATCCTTAGCAAGAACCATATCTCCGACTTCAATGTCTTCGATATTTTTCTCCCCTTCGTCTGTTAGAACCTTAGTCCCTGCAGTGAAGCAATTGCATGGCAGAAACTCAGTATTTTTTAAATTTGTATCATTTACATCAACAGCTCGATCGACGGTCCCCCCGCTTTTATTTTTAAACTTTATTATGAGCTGCCCGTTTTTTATGATCTTACCTACAGGAATGAA
>NZ_JAVFVT010000078.1 GCF_030929555.1 Paenibacillus sp. LHD-117
TGAACTGCACCCCGTCAAGTAGACAGTACAAAAAATAAAAGTCGTTAAGCGGCCTTGGTTCTGAATTCCATTGGACTAAGGCCGTTTAATTTTGTCTGTAATCGTTCGTAATTGTAAAAGTGAATGTAGTCTTCAATGTCGCTCTTTAGTTGCTCAAAGGTTTGGTAGGTATGCAAATAATACTTCTCGCATTTCAAAGTCCCCCAGAAGGACTCCATGGGGCCGTTATCAATGCAGCAACCAACGCGAGACATGCTCTGCTTGAGCTTAGCCTCATCAAGCATTTCCTTAAACTTTAGAGAGGTATACTGAAAACCACGGTCGCTATGAAGCAACGGCTTGCTCTCAGATACGGATGTTAAGGCCAATTCCAACGTCTCAAATACAAGAGGATTATTATTGGAATGTCCTAACACATAAGAAACGATCGATTTATCATGAAGATCGAGAATCGCGCTTAAATACGCTTTCTGACTATGGCCATACTTGAATTCCGTTACGTCCGTTAGCCACTTCTCGTTTGGTGCCTCCGCTTGAAACTCACGGTTCAATACATTCTCGGCTACCTGCTGCGGCGTAGAACGTTCATATTTCTTTTTCTTTCTACGGATAACCGATTGGATTCCTTTGCGCTCCATCAGGCGTTGTACGCGTTTAGGGTTAATCTTTTTTTGGGTCTCTCTGCGCATATGTAGGGTGAGTTGACGGTAGCCAAAGATACCTTCTACTTTTTCATATATTGACATCATAACCGCTGTCAGCTCTTCATTTTCTAATTGACGCAGACTAGGCTTATGTTTCAGCCATTTGTAGTAGCTTGATCTAGAAACACCTGCAATTTCACACAGAAGCCGAATAGGAAGCGACTCCGTCTGCCCAACGGCTTGTATGGCAAGATAGACGTTCTCCTGCCGATGTTGGCTTAAAGACGCCTCCTTTCCAACTCCTGTAACTTTTTTAAGAAAGCATTCTCCGCCCTGAGTCGCTCATTTTCGTACTCCAGCTTCTTCATCGCGAGCTTTTGCTCATCGACTTCGGTTAACTCCTCAGGCGCCTTGGTACGCCCTCTACCATCCTGTAAAGCATCCTGGCCGCCTTCTGCATACTTTCTCACCCATCCGTACACTTGCTGGTAAGAAACCTGGAACTGCTTTGCTGACTTCGTGTAGTCTTGTCCAATCGCAAGGCAGTACAGGACGATGTCGATCCTCTCCTGCCATGTTGTCTTGCGTCCCTTGGTCATAGCTGTTGTTCCCCCTGAATAGGCTTTTAAGCTGCTATGACCATTATACTTCTTAATCCAATTGAAGAGAGCCGCTCGACTAGCGATCTTGTACTTATCTATGACTTGGTTCTGCGACAACCCCCCGTTTAGATAATCCTTAACCGCTTGATGCTTAAGCTCTTCGGAATAACTATGATTGTGTGTGCGGATCTCTAATCCTTCGTAACCGTATAACCGATACCGACGTTGCCAATTCGCAAGCGTAGACATGGCGAAGCCATACTTCTTAACAGCTGCTCTCACTCCAATATGACCAGCTTCAATCTCTTGAAGAATAGCTAATTTTTCTAAAGCGTTCAGTTTATTTCTAGGCATAGAAAATGCTCCCCCTACAGTAAACAGGTTTTATTATTTCACCTGTCTACCGTATGGGGAGCATATCA
>NZ_JAVFVT010000079.1 GCF_030929555.1 Paenibacillus sp. LHD-117
TCAGTATTTTTTAAATTTGTATCATTTACATCAACAGCTCGATCGACGGTCCCCCCGCTTTTATTTTTAAACTTTATTATGAGCTGCCCGTTTTTTATGATCTTACCTACAGGAATGAAACCAGCTAACGCAAGAGCCTTTTCATAGAGCGGCGAACTAGGATCAATAATAGTATTGATATCATCAACAATCATAAAATTAATAACATTTTGAAAAGCTTTCTTATAAGCCACTTTACCCTCATTTAAAATATCGATATAAGGGTCGAGTTCATCCAAAAACTGAAAAGTAGCCCATCTCGCATTTCCGACATTATTCTCATACTTGTATTCTCTCGTCAAAGTTGAAAGTTCAAATAAATACCTGAATTGATTGTTATTTTTATCCTCGCTAATAATATGGCGCGTCTTAAATTGCGTTCCCCAGTCACTTCGAATTGTCCAATAGACCTGATTGCTCCGGCCTGCATTCCTGGCCTTACTGATGTCATCAAGAAATAGAGTAAGGGCATACTTGTTTCTATACCGGCCAAGATTAAAGTAAAAATCACTATTGCCACCGACACCGGCTGTTACTGTTGCATAATGACCTGTCGGATCCGAAAACGAAAGCGGATTATTCTCCACATACACATACTGATTCAAACTCAGCGGTGTATGGATCTCGCCCTCATACGTATCCTCGGATATAAACCGGGCAAGACGAGGGTCATAATACCGGGCTTGCAAGTAGTAATATTGCGTCTTCCGATCCCAATAGTATCCGGCATAGCGATATGGATTTTCTTTCACCAGCTCGGTTGTAAGATCATCAGTCGGCTCGATATCGACTTCCGCAAGAAGTGCAGTCAATTCACCATCTACAGTCGATGTTGCTTCAACAGCTTCCGCTCCTTGCGTGCCCTCGGTAACATTCTTTCCGTTTCCTTTGCCGTTACCGTTGCCTGGATGGTAGTCAGGATCGGTATTTCCGCTCTCGTCTTCCGGACCTTGAACGGAGCCGGGACTGCCGTTGCCAGTGCCAAGGTCGCCGATCCAGCCGATGCCTTCGCGAACACGCTCACCTAGCCCGTTGTACATGCGCGTGACGAGACCCCATGCATCGTATTCGTATCGGGCCGCAACCTTGCCGTCCTTATCCGTCAGCGCCACCACGTCACCGTGACCGTTGTAGACGTACCAGAACGTTTGACCTTCCATCGTAATGGTTAGCGGCCGGTCATTGGCGTCATACGTATACGACTTGGTCACATTGCCCTTAGCGTCGAGTTCTTCCGTGATCGCCCATGTATCGCCCTTGTAGGTATACTGGGTGACTTCTTGCGTCGATCCCGCATGATTGAACTGCGTCTTGCTGACGCGGCGTCCCAACATGTCGTAGGCATATTTCTCGCCAAAACCGTCCGGGAATGTCACTTTCCTCAACTGCCCGAGTACGTTCCACTCGTATTGACTGCGACCGTTCGTGAGCATGTTGCCGGCGTCGTCATACGTATAGTCATACTCCTCGTAGCGAATCGCATTTTCGAGATGGACGAGCTGATTACGGGCGTTGTACGTATATTTCGTGCCGATGATCGTATACCCTTTGCCGACCTCGCGAATCCGTTCAAAAA
>NZ_JAVFVT010000080.1 GCF_030929555.1 Paenibacillus sp. LHD-117
ACGTCAGTCTGTCTAACAATTGATTGCTTAGTACGCCTTAAAAGGTAGGTTTATGCAAGTTTACTCAAATAAACGTCGTACATTTTTGATTTCGAACGAGCTGGGTTTCTGAAGAGACGTATGAGCTCCTTCACTCCCTGTATTTTGATCATTCTCTTGAGATTATAGGCAAGACAAATTAGATTGGTCTCAGTGCCTACTGATGCCAATCCTCGAGTTAAAAAATATGTATAGCCCCAGTGACGTTTTATCGTCCCGAAGGGGTGCTCAACAATTGCCGCTCTTTGCTTATAAAGCTTACTTTGACTACGCGTATTTTCTGCAATCCGTTCGATCACTTCTTCGTCTTTCAGCCTGGTTACCGACCTTCCGCCTTTGGCAGTCGTGCAAAGATCCTTCTGTCCGCAAATACCAAAGGCTTCGCAAGTGTAACGTCTGTACTCTTTTCCATCTTGTTTTCCATTCCATTTGAAAGGTAATTCATAACCCAGTGGGCAAATATATCTATCGTTTATGGCGTCATATTCAAAGTTCTCTTTATCAAATCCGCTTTCTACTTTGTTTTTCTTTCCCTTCTGCGGCTTAATTAAGAGTTCGGTGCTTTCGTCGACAACGTCTATGATTTCAAGAAAGTTATAATAGCCTGTATCGGCCAAAATTGTTGTTTTTTGACCATGGAAAACTTGCCTTGTTTTCTTTGCCATATTGGACAGCTGCCCTTGATCGTTGACATCATTGACCGTATCACAGTCCACGATCAATTTATACTTGCTGTCCACCGCAGTTTGAACATTGAAACAAACTTCATGCTTCCCGTTATTTTTCATTGATTTGGCATCAGGATCGGTAACGCAAAGCTGGTTTTCGCCTGTTTCCTTGAGTTCTTGTTTCATTACCTGCAGCTCGTGCATTCTCTCTTGATAGACCTCTAACTTTTCCGTGATTTCCTGTTTTTTCAGGCGATTGTCTTCTGTTAAAAAGTCGCGCAAATATGAATCGATTTTTTCATCGATATACTCAAGTTTTTTACTGATAATGTTGTCATTAAAGTGTTTCTTTTTAGAGCAGTCGGCCTTTAATTTTGTGCCGTCAATCGCGACAAGTTGACCATCGATTAACCCGAAACCTTTTAACATTAAGGTGAATTCTTTAAACAGCTTTTTTATGGCCGTTTGATTACTCTTCATAAAAGCAGATAAAGTGCCGTGGTCCGGCTGGAGCTTACCAATGAGCCACATCAGTTCAATATTTCTTTTCGTCTCGGTTTCCATCTTGCGAGAGGAACGGATACCATTCATATAGCAGTAAAGATAGAGCTTGAGAAGCTCTTCCCGGCGGTAAGGTTTTTGCCCCGCTTTGGAGCCCGAATACACCTGAAACCCCAATTCTTCTAGGGTCAAGCTATCGACGTAAGCATCAATTACTCGAACAGAATTTTCTTCTTCTACAAAATCGTCCAACGTATTTGGCAATAAATGAATTTGATATCTATCTTCACCTTCGATAAAGGGCATATGCGCTCATCTCCTTAAATACAGAGATTCGACAAAGGTCTTCCATTTTCATGCCCGAAAACGAGGATCTTTAATAATTGTTAGACAGACTGACGT
>NZ_JAVFVT010000081.1 GCF_030929555.1 Paenibacillus sp. LHD-117
TCGCGAAGAATACCTTTTCTAACGGGTATATCTTTCGAGATAATAGGTGATTTTGGTGAAACAAACCCTTGAAAATCCACGATTTCGTAAGCTTTCACAAGGCGAATGCGCAGGAGCGCCGATTTTGCGATCGCTTTGGGAAAAGTTCGACTTTTCATTGCTCTTGACACAATCCGGGATATTCAAACGAAGCGGAGCTCCGTCATGGATGCTTTGCTTTATGTACATCATTGGATTGATCTCTGGATGCTCATCGGTTGTACAAATGAGCGAACTGGCTGGCAAAGATGCTCTACTAGAACTCATGTTTAAACCTTACAAACTCGCACAATATACGCTCAGCCGATTCTTCACAGTTCCCCATGCATGGCTGACGTTTGGGAAAAAGCGTGTTGCAAGGCTTCAAGAAGAACGGGAAACCGCGCTTCAGGAAGGCGATGTTATTAATCTCGACGATACGCATAGCGCTCATCCCTATGCGAAGAAATTACCGTTTCTGTGTTGGCTCATGGACTCTTCAACCAAAACATACAGTTGGTGCATGAACCTCGTTGTCCTGCAGGCGGTGCTCCGAAATGGACTTGAATATCCGTTGTTCTACCGTGCTTGGCGCAAAGTGTCTGACGATGAGTCTGGCTTAACCAAGTTTGATTTAGCCAGACAAATGCTGCTCATGCTGCGTGAGTCGGTCACTTGCCGCCTCTGGGTAGCGATGGACCGATGGTATTTATGCAAAGACTTTTTCGTTTTCTTGCAAGAGCATTCCTTTGACTGGGTAACCAAAGCCAAACGCAATACCGCACTGTACCGAAAGATTACGGTCCCCGAACGTCGTGACCGGTATGTGCCTGTTACAGCGCGACAGCTTATTCAGGAGGGATACAAGCGCTTATCTGCATCGGGCAACGGTCTGTCTGCCATAGCTGTGTCCGATGTCTATATGAAAATGCCTTATCTTGCCGAAGGACGAAAAGGACAGCCCGTAACGAAACAACGATTCGTTCCAATCGCTGCCGTTGTCGCCATGCGCCTTAAAGAAGACGAGGAAATCGTTGAAGAAAGGGAAGACGCCCAAGATGAACCGGCAACCTACAGAGGGGCGTATTTGATCATTAGCAACCGACATGATGCGCCAAAGAAAGCGCTTGAAGTATACGGGAAGCGCTGGCGAATTGAAGTGTTTTTCCGCGCAGCCAAGCAAGAACTTGGCTTTGAAAAGTGCCACTCTACATCCGAAGCACACCAGCACGCGCATATGGAGTTACTTTTTGCTGCGGAAACGTTACTTGCCTATGCTTTATGGCAAGTAAACAAAGAAAAAACGAGTGATGAGAGCCACACCCACGGCGAAATGGTTCGCGGTCTCTTCCACACTCGTTGCCAGGTTCGCACAAGAAACCACAAGGGTTTAAAGCGAATCTACATCGATTTTGACATAGAGGCACGCCGTTTTGCAAGC
>NZ_JAVFVT010000082.1 GCF_030929555.1 Paenibacillus sp. LHD-117
AGTCGGTGGGGTAACCCGCAAGGGAGCCAGCCGCCGAAGGTGGGGTAGATGATTGGGGTGAAGTCGTAACAAGGTAGCCGTATCGGAAGGTGCGGCTGGATCACCTCCTTTCTAAGGATTTAAGCGTTTCTGAAGGAAACGCACATCGGAAGCATATGCTCCCGAAACTCCGATGAAGATCGGATAGGAAGCATCGCTTCCAAAGCAGTAACTCTCAGGCAGGAAGTTGCTCGCTCGTTGTCAGTTTTGAAAGATCAATTCTTTCAAAAGCATGGTTGCGTATTTTCTGAAGAGATTCGGGAAGCGTAATCATCGAAAAACACTATCCGTTTGGTGGCGATGGCGGAGGGGAACCACGCGTTCCCATACCGAACACGACCGTTAAGCCCTCCAGCGCCGATGGTACTTGGACCGCAGGGTCCTGGGAGAGTAGGACGTCGCCAAGCGGGTATTCCAAGATGCAGGCTCCGTAGCCTCTCCCCCTGGGAGAGTATCGGAAACTCCATCGAAGAAAACTCAATGATGCTTATGCGATATGAAATGAAGTTTCCGATGCCGACCTCGAAGCGATTCGGGAAGTTGGATCAATCGGTGCGGAATGGACGTCGACAAGCAGGTAAGCCAACAATCAAATACCCGAGGGCCTTTAGCTCAGCTGGTTAGAGCGCACCCCTGATAAGGGTGAGGTCGGTGGTTCGAGTCCACTAAGGCCCACCATTATCGACTGATGAGTCGATGTCCCATTACGGGGCCATAGCTCAGCTGGGAGAGCGCCTGCCTTGCAAGCAGGAGGTCAGCGGTTCGATCCCGCTTGGCTCCACCAAAAACTTCAATGTTGCGTCTTTTCTGAAGCGATTCGGGAAGCGCGGCAGCGAAAAACACTTGCACCTTGAAAACTGGATAACGAAAGTAAATTGCTGAAACATCCTTTAGCTGTTTTAAACTAGCAGCGAGCTGGTTTTGCGAAAGCGAGCCAAGCCGTTGTTGTAAGCGAAGGTTGTTCGAGATTGGGATGCATCTTGTTCTTTTGTTCCAACCATTGGTTATCTAATCAAGGAACAAACGAACAAAGCAGCACAAGCCGAATCAACCGGAGCGACTAGGTTAAGCTAGTAAGAGCGCACGGAGGATGCCTAGGCACCAGGAGCCGAAGAAGGACGTGGCGAACAACGATACCGCCTCGGGGAGCCGTAAGCAGGCTTTGATCCGGGGATTTCCGAATGGGGAAACCCAGCTGGAGTAATGTCCAGTTACTCTTGACTGAATACATAGGTCAAGTAGAGGCATACCGGGGGAACTGAAACATCTAAGTACCCCGAGGAAGAGAAAACAAAAGTGATTCCGTCAGTAGCGGCGAGCGAACGCGGATTAGCCCAAACCAAGGGGCTTGCCCCTT
>NZ_JAVFVT010000083.1 GCF_030929555.1 Paenibacillus sp. LHD-117
TGCGGGATGGTGTCAAAGTACGATTTCAAGTCGGCGTCGATCACGTAACGGTACCCGTCGTTCAAATCCGCTCGGATCTTTTCCAGTGCCATGTGCGCATTTCTTCCCGGACGAAAACCATAGCTACATTCCATAAATTTCGCTTCGAAGATTGGTTCCAATATGCGTTTTACCGCCGCTTGTACGACTCGGTCTCCCACGGTAGGAATACCCAGCGGTCTCTGCGTTCCATCTGCTTTCGGGATGTAGACGCGTTTTACCGGCTTCGGCCGGTATGTCTTCTGTTTGAGCGTCTGCTGAACCACTTCTAGATGGTGTTCCAGCTGCGATTCGTACGCCTTGATGGTCATCCGATCGACCCCTGCTGCCCCACGGTTGCGCTTGACCTCCTTAAAGGCTTCCTCCAGGTTTGGCTTCGCCCAGATCTTGTCGATTAGGCTATACCATTTGCGTTCTCCTTGCTTTGCAACTTCACGAGAGACATTGCTCTTCCCTTGTTCGTCCATGCTCGTTCCCCTTCCCTTCCAGTTCCGTAGCTCGTAGCCCTTCGGCAATCTCCACTTTCCTGTCGGTACTCGCCCCAGACGGCTTCTCCTTCTGTTCATTCCCCGGTTCTACGCACATCTTAGCTCACCGGCTCCTGCCTGGCACATGGCTTCCCACAATCTCTCTTCTTCCACCGGTTCGGGCTTCGCGCCGAGTCATCGCCTTTTGGGTCGTTGCTCGCACCGGCAATCTCATGCCGATTCGTTTGCCTTTGCGGCCTTTCTGGCAAACTTTCTCACTACTATCCCTACCTCTGACTGCTCACCAACCGTAGCCTTGTCTTGATCCTCCCGATCTTGAACCAGGGTTACCGCCTTATGCGGGGACGATGAGCTCTCCTTGGGTCACGTCACTCCACTTTCTCCCGAATCCAGTCCTCTTAACTTCCGGAGCCATTGGTGGTATTGGACTTCCCCTCTTTTTGCAGGGTCATCCGGCTCCGCCAGCCAACATGGTTATGCCGCCTGTTCCGGGATTTGCCTTCACATCCTCCGCACCTATCCTCACGGACTAAGCACTATGTGTCGGCTATGTACTTCCGCCACCTGCGGTGTACTGGAGACTTTCACTCCTTAGT
>NZ_JAVFVT010000085.1 GCF_030929555.1 Paenibacillus sp. LHD-117
TGGTCATCAGCAAGGCGCGGCTGTTGGCGTCAACAGCCATAAGCGAGGGCGCAAGAGCTATCACCCTCTTCTCGTGTATGAAGGTCAATCGCGATTGCTGGTGAATGCCATGCTGCGCTCAGGCAATACAAGCAGTTCCACGGATGTGCTCCCGTTCGCCGAGCAAACGCTGGAACTGTTGAATGCACGAGAAGTTCGCTATGTTCGGTTCGACAAAGGCTTCGGCGGCGAGGACTTCTATCACTATTGGGAATCGCGCCAAATTGGTTATGTCGGGAAATTAAAATGGACAAACCGTCTTGCCGATCAAGTGAGCTCGTGCGAGCACTGGACACGCTTCGTCGATGAGGATTGGATCATCGAGGGGATCGTCTTGTACTACAAAGCGACAACCTGGGACAAGACACGCCGCGTGGCTGTTATTCGGAAAATGCAGCGATACGATAACGATCATCCTCAGCTCGAACTGGACCTGTTTTGGCAGTATGAAGCGATGGTCACCACCGAGGCGTGGGAGGCCATTGACGTCTGGCGATTCTACAACCAACGCTGCTGCATGGAGAACTACATCAAGGAAGGAAAGAACGGTTTTGCGATTCACCGTATTCCGACACAGTCTTTTGCAGCCAATGAGATTGATCTTTTGCTGAAGTTGCTGGCGTACAATCTGTTCGAGCGCTTCAAGTTTCAATGTTGTGATCCGCTTCATCGTTCCTTTACGATTGGGCGGTTTCGACGGGAATTCATCCACTGTGCTGGCGTGCTGGTACGAAGCGGCCGTCAATTCACCTTGAAGCTGGCGGAATCGTTCCAAAATCGGTGGTCGTGGCTTCAAATGGAACGAAAAAGTATTTTATTGGAATGATCGATAATCCCAAAATTAGTCTTGGAAATGTCGTTGCCCCTTCGAGTGGGGAGGGGGCTGGTGTCTGCTAATACCGCGATTAGACGGGCATTTGCTACAACACCCCACCCATAACTGGTTGTAGTTTCCTGATCGCCCTATTCGAGTTGCTTGATATTATGGGCTTTCGAAATTTAGGTT
>NZ_JAVFVT010000086.1 GCF_030929555.1 Paenibacillus sp. LHD-117
TGATATTATCCCCTTTAAGTAGACACTCTGAAAAAAACCTTATGTTATCATAAGGAACGAGTGAACTTGGAGGGGATTTTTGTATGGCTAAAAAGGGACAAACGTTTCAACAGTATACGGAGGATTTCAAGTTAGCAGCTGTGAAAGAATACATTGAGGGGTCGATGAGCTATAAAGTAGTAGCAGCAAGGTTGGCAATCAGACATTGCACCCAATTAAAAGTGTGGGTGAAGAAATGGCGGGAAGGGGAGGCATTCGATGTACGCAAAGGGATATCTAATCCACTTAAAGGACGCCCACGTACCGTCTTTGACACTGTAGAGGAAGAGCGAGATTATTTGAAAGCGCAGGTGGACTACTTAAAAAAGCGGTATCCAAATCTAGCAAAGGAGAAACCCTCAGTCAGCGAGACAACTATGGAGTAATCGAAGGGCTACGCCATCTACACGGCGTTACACGCCTGTTAACCATTGCAGGAATACCAAGAGCCAGCTACTACAAATGGCGAGCCACGAAGCATCTGCGTAGCGAGAAGCAATTGAAAGATTATGAAATTAAAGAACATATGATGGCCATTCATTTCGCGCATCCTTACTTCGGGTACCCCCGAATGATGACAGCTTTGTGGGAAGCCGGCCATCTCGTCAATCACAAGAAAGTGTGGCGACTGATGAAAGACATGGCGATTCAATCGGTCATTCGCAAGAAACGAAAACAATCCAATTATACACCGTCTGTTGTGTATCCTAACCGATTGAAGCGCCAATTTCATGCCACAGCGCCACAGCAGAAAATGGTCACCGATATTACATATATTTCCGATGGCACTAACTTTCACTACCTATCAGTCATTCAAGATCTCTTCAACAATGAGATCGTGGCTTGGCAGTTATCTGAACGCAACGACGTTAAACTTGTGCTCGACACTTTTGAACAGTGGACAAGAAAAAGAGACGTCTCGGAAGCAGTGCTCCATTCGGATCAG
>NZ_JAVFVT010000087.1 GCF_030929555.1 Paenibacillus sp. LHD-117
GTATTTTCTGAAGAGATTCGGGAAGCGTAATCATCGAAAAACACTATCCGTTTGGTGGCGATGGCGGAGGGGAACCACGCGTTCCCATACCGAACACGACCGTTAAGCCCTCCAGCGCCAATGGTACTTGGACCGCAGGGTCCTGGGAGAGTAGGACGTCGCCAAGCGGGTATTCCAAGATGTAGGCTCCGTTGTCTCTCCCGTGGGAGAGTATCGGAAACTCCATCGAAGAAAACTCAATGATGCTTATGCGATTATTAATGAAGTTTCCGATGCCGACCTCGAAGCAATTCGAGAAGTTCGATCAATCGGTGCGGAATGGACGTCGTAAAGCAGCAAGTAACACCTAACAGCGAAGCGTAGATTTATGAAGTTTCCGATGTCGATCTTGATCGTATAAGTCATGATTCAACCGGTACAGAATAGTCAACGCCGAGCGGGTGCGAAAGCACCTTATTATTTTGCGAAAAACCGAATATATTTCCAACATTTGAGTGTTGAAATTGTCGGATTCGCATGATAATATATAGTTCCTGTCGCAAAAGCGCGGGAAATTGCACCTTGAAAACTGGATAACGAAAGTAAGCATTTTTCGTAATCGTCGCAAGACGATGAGAAAATATGCAAATTGCTGAAACATCCTTTAGCTGTTTTAAACTAGCAGCGAGCTGGTTTCGCGAAAGCGAGCCAAGCCGTTGAAGTTAAGCGAAGTTTATTGAAGATTGAGATGCATCTTGTTCTTTTGTTCCAACCATTGGTTATCTAATCAAGGAACAAACGAACAAAGCAGCGCAAGCTCAATAAACGCAGCGTTGGTTAAGCTAGTAAGAGCGCACGGAGGATGCCTAGGCACCAGGAGCCGAAGAAGGACGTGGCGAACAACGATACCGCCTCGGGGAGCCGTAAGCAGGCTTTGATCCGGGGATTTCCGAA
>NZ_JAVFVT010000088.1 GCF_030929555.1 Paenibacillus sp. LHD-117
TTGGAGAATGCGCTTCTTGAGCAAGCCACGACGGGAGCGAAAGCTTCTGTTATCCAGCTTCTTCAATCCCTGCGTGGCGTTGCGCGCCTAACCGCCATCACCATTGCCGCGGAAATTGGGACGTTCGAGCGGTTTCGCTCTCCCGCACAACTCATGGCCTACTTAGGTCTCGTTCCTCGCGAGTATTCGTCTGGTCAGACCACGCGCCGGGGCTCTATGACCAAGGCGGGGAACAGTCACTTACGTCGTACGTTGGTGGAGTCGGCATGGAGCTACCGCCACCGACCAGCCGTCAAAGGCGAATTAGCTAAGCGATTAGAAGGTTTGCCTGCAGCTGTACAGTTGTTATCCTGGAAAGCGCAAGAAAGATTACACACAAAATACCGCCGTCTCGTCTTCGGAAAGAGTAAACACAAAAACGTAGCCATTGGGGCCGTTGCCCGAGAACTAGTTGGGTTCATTTGGGCAGTTGCTCGAGTCGCGGAACAAGGCGAGCTCTCGCATGCTGAGAAGCAGCCCAAAGTAGGTTAGTTGTTTTCTACAAAGTCGCACGAAAAGCTGTAATAAGGGTTTATTCTGTGAAAGAACGCTTCGCACACACCGTAAGAATACCACCGGAACATTAGGCCCGGGGGCAAACGAAGGTTTAGGAGAGAATGTACGTGTTCCGTTTGCACTAGGTTGAAAAACCGAACGTGCGTTTCTAGCTGGTAATCGCTCTCCTTGACGAAGGCATTGAATGTGGTAACCAACCCACGGATAGCAGCGTGCCGACCGTCGCTCGCTTATTTGCTCCCGCGCCTAGTGTTTTGGTGGTGCAAAATGCAAGGGCTTGACTAAAACGTTCATAGCAACGGAA
>NZ_JAVFVT010000089.1 GCF_030929555.1 Paenibacillus sp. LHD-117
CCATACTTAATATCGAGCTGCCATTGTTGGTTGGAGCCCGTTACGGTTGCATTCCGCGCCAAACGGCGTGGATAATGCATTTTCTTTCGACGCTGCGGATGAAGGATCCCTAGCTTCTTGCAAAGGCGATACGTTTTCTTCTTGTTGATTACCAGGTCGTACTGGTGTCGCAGGCATTCGGTTAGCAACAGATAGCCGTAAACATGCTCCTCGCCAGCGACTAGTTCCATGAGCCACTCCTCAATCTGGACGTCGCTGACGACCTTACCTGAGCGGGTATAGGCGTGCGTTGTTACGGGTCTGCCTCTGCGTGGTGTCTCCATCGTTTGCCCCGCAGGATGATACCGGCGTTGCTTTCGCTCATAGTATGTGGATGACGCGACTTCGGTTAGGGCCAGTATGGTGGCTACCGCATTTCCCTGCTCGATGAACGTTTGTGCAACGTCAAGTCGGTCGTCGAGGCAGGGGTGATCTTTTTTACGAGTTCACGCAGAACCTTGTTCTCAAGTTCCTTCTCACCGAGGGCTTTCAGGGCGTGGTTGTACTGCTCTTCCATTTCGGCTAAGCGTCTCGCATCATCCAATCGCTCATCGATCGTAGGGACCGCATCCTCACCAAACGTTTCCTGGAATTCCTTGACCCAGTTGCGAATGGTTTTCGGCGCCACCTCATACTTCCGGGCAAGCACCCCTACCTTGATGCCAGCAAGCGCCTCTTGCGCTGCCTTATATCGTACCTCTTTGAACGCATTGTTCCGTTGTCTCATCATCCCCGCCCCCTTCATCAAGATTGTACCTTATTTCCCTGCTATCTCTCCAACTTGATTAGGGGGCTTAATAG
>NZ_JAVFVT010000090.1 GCF_030929555.1 Paenibacillus sp. LHD-117
CCATATTTGATATCCATCTCCCACAGCTCATTCGACGCTGTAAGGGTTCGGTTGCTGGCCAGCTTCCGCGGGAACGAAACGTTCTTCCGCCGCTGTGGATGAAGCAGATCCATGGCCTTCAGCAAGCGATACACTTTCTTCTTGTTAATCACGAGCAAGTAGGTTCGGCGCAGGAATACGGTGAGCTTTCGGTAGCCATACACGACTTCCTCATCGCTGCTCACAGCTTCTGAGAGCCATTCCGAGATCTGTTCATCGCTGACCGGCCTGCCCTCCTGCGTCATCGACTGTCCAGGTACAGGGCGTCCTACAACAGCCTTCTTTTGCACGACCTCCTTCTGCAACTGTGCAGCACGTTTCTTACGATGATAGTAGATCTGCTCGCTTACCCCGACAATCTTTAGAATGCGGCTACCCGCGTAACCCAGCTGTATCCACTTGTCGGCTATCTCAATCTTGTCCGATAAGCTGGGTCCTGCTTTTTTAGCAAGTCTCGCAGGACAGCAATCTCAAGATCCTTCTCGCCCAGAAGTTCCTTGAGCTGGCGGTTCTCCCCCTCAAGCGTCCGAAACTCCTGCGGGGATGGCGTGTACGTCGCCACAACCTTGTTTGCCGGATCTGCCTGCTTCCAGTCGGTATGCTGCGCTGCCTTCATCCACCGATAGAGAATCTTAGGGTCGATGCTATGACGACGGGCGACCTGGGAAGCGTTCCCGACCTCCTTGGCCTCTTGAATAATCTGGTTCTTCATTTCCACTGAAAATCGTCTGCGTTGCATTAAAAAATCCCCTCCATCGCTTCTGCTTCTAGCTTACACCGTTA
>NZ_JAVFVT010000092.1 GCF_030929555.1 Paenibacillus sp. LHD-117
TACGCTTACGGACTTCTTTCGGTCGCTTGCTGATCGGCGTACCGACGAGGAAGCGACCACGTGTTTCCATCGGCTTCTGACGTTTTCCCTTATGTCGCAATACGTTGGCTCCCGCTGCGAGGCGCCCCCCGTATAGCCATCTGTAGATCGTCTTGAAGCACACGAAAGGTTTCCCTTCGGTACGACGCTTCTCGGCGATCTGCTCAGGGGACCAGGTCTCCTGCAGCTTCAGATTGAGTTCTTCGGCAAGTGCCTTGGTATATTTGCCGACAGGCACGCTAGTAGCTCTCCGTTCATGGGACGCTTCTTGGGCAGAGCTAGCAGCATAAGTCCCGTTCTTCTTACTGTCGCTACGTGCCAGTTCTCGTGCGATAGTAGAAGGATGTCGACCTAGCTCATGCCCAATCTTGCGGCATGACCAGCCCAATCGATGCAGCGCTTCTAGTTGTCCTCGTTCAATTATGTTAAGATGGGAGTAGCTCATGTTGGTTTCTCCTGTACAAAATGGTGGTGTGGTAACTTCCATTTTACACGAAGCCTGCATGGGCCTTTTGTTTTTCTAGGTGTCGCACTTCATATTACAATTCGTCAAA
>NZ_JAVFVT010000093.1 GCF_030929555.1 Paenibacillus sp. LHD-117
CTTGGCTCGCTTTCGCAAAACCAGCTCGCTGCTAGTTTAAAACAGCTAAAGGATGTTTCAGCAATTTACTTTCGTTATCCAGTTTTCAAGGTGCAAGTGTTTTTCGCTGCCGCGCTTCCTGAATCGCTTCAGAAAAGACGCAACATTGAAGTTTTTTGGTGGAGCCAAGCGGGATCGAACCGCTGACCTCCTGCTTGCAAGGCAGGCGCTCTCCCAGCTGAGCTATGGCCCCGTAATGGGATCAACACTCAAGTGTTGATAATGGTGGGCCTTAGTGGACTCGAACCACCGACCTCACCCTTATCAGGGGTGCGCTCTAACCAGCTGAGCTAAAGGCCCTCGGGTATAATTACGCTTGTGAAAGAGGATTAGTCTTTCAAAACTGACAACGAGCGAGCAACTTCCTGCCTGAGAGTTACTGCTTTGGAAGCGATGCTTCCTATCCGAACCTCATCGGGTTCGGGTATATCCTTAGAAAGGAGGTGATCCAGCCGCACCTTCCGATACGGCTACCTTGTTACGACTTCACCCCAATCATCTACCCCACCTTCGGCGGCTGGCTCCCTTGCGGGTTACCC
>NZ_JAVFVT010000094.1 GCF_030929555.1 Paenibacillus sp. LHD-117
CCAATTTCCGCGGCAATGGTGATGGCGGTTAGGCGCGCAACGCCACGCAGGGATTGAAGAAGCTGGATAACAGAAGCTTTCGCTCCCGTCGTGGCTTGCTCAAGAAGCGCATTCTCCAACCGACCTATGCGGTGCTCGACTTCCTCAAGCGCATGCAGCATCTCCATAAACACGACTTGCATCGCCGCATGCTCGAAGGTGAGCGCAGCCAGCCATACGCGGTACTTCTTGGTCCAGCGTCGCTTGATCGTGTCTGGCGGATGGATCTGATGACGCAAAAGAAATTTGAGAATTCGTTGGCGCGCGCGGTGCGCATCTTCTTTGGCCGCCTCGCGGGAACGAACGAGATCACGCAACGCTTCGTCATCGCGCGTGGGGACATGAACGGCGGTCAACTCGCCTGCGCGAAACAGACGGGCTAGCTGCTCCGCATCACGCCGATCCGTTTTGACATGGTCCCCGGGGCGTTTAGGCATGAGTGAAGGCGCAATGACGGTACAGCTGGCTCCCATCGATTCGATCCAGCGTTGCGTTTCATAGCCGGTTGG
>NZ_JAVFVT010000095.1 GCF_030929555.1 Paenibacillus sp. LHD-117
CCAATTTCCGCGGCAATGGTGATGGCGGTTAGGCGCGCAACGCCACGCAGGGATTGAAGAAGCTGGATAACAGAAGCTTTCGCTCCCGTCGTGGCTTGCTCAAGAAGCGCATTCTCCAAACGACCTATGCGGTGCTCGACCTCCTCAAGCGCATGCAGCATCTCCGTAAACACGACTTGCATCGCCGCATGCTCGAAGGTGAGCGCAGCCAGCCATACGCGGTACTTCTTGGTCCAGCGTCACTTGATCGTGTCTGGCGGATGGATCTGATGACGTAAAAGAAATTTGAGAATTCGTTGGCGCGCGCGGTGCGCATCTTCTTTGGCCGCCTCGCGGGAACGAACGAGATCACGCAATGCTTCGTCATCGCGCGTGGGGACATGAACGGCGGTCAACTCGCCTGCGCGAAACAGACGGGCTAGCTGCTCAGCATCACGCCGATCCGTTTTGACATGGTCCCCGGGGCGTTTAGGCATGAGTGAAGGCGCAATGACGGTACAGCTGGCTCCCATCGATTCGATCCAGCGTTGCGTTTCATAGCCGGTTGG
>NZ_JAVFVT010000096.1 GCF_030929555.1 Paenibacillus sp. LHD-117
ATACGGTTTCTACGGTGGAATCAAAGTCGAGAATAGGATGATCAGGAAGTACAGGATTAATGATGTCGAGATTAAGCTCTCTTAGCTTCGGCGCGAATTCCATATGCGACTTGCCGAAGCGGATCAACTCCTTGTTAAGGAGGCTATGATGAGGCAGACGACCGCCTAGTGCATGGCGGATTAGGGCATCTTGTCCAAGCGATTTAAAATGAAAGAGGCGTTCGCAGCCGAGCAGCCAGCCGATAACAAGATACTGAAGGATGAGATGTGTAGAGAACAAAGCGTTGGCCGCTTTTGAAAGGCCGAGGGTTTGAAAAGCCCGACTCAAGCCAATCGTTTCGAGAAAGGCTAGGAACACTTTACTGCCTGCAAAATTTGTAGCATTTCTCATAGAAAATTCCGTTTTCATGCGGGTGATTTTTGTGGTAGACTTCACTTTAAGGGTGCTCCTTCCTTGGTTGGTGATGTTCTCGACAAACACCATTCTACCAAAGATTAGAGCACTTTTTTATATTTTTATAAGGTGATACTTTCGTAATTCAGG
>NZ_JAVFVT010000097.1 GCF_030929555.1 Paenibacillus sp. LHD-117
TTGTCTCTTCCCCGAAACCGGCAATAGCGAAGTCCGTGGAGCACTTTGGCGTCCGCGAAACTTCGCTCAATCGTCTGGCTTCGAAATTTATATATGGCTTTGCCCGTATCGGATTCCCGATTGGCTGTTACTCGCTCCTTGCCCTCTTCCCAAACATGACGTTGAATGGTCCGTTGGCTTGATTTATTGTTCGTGCATGATGACAAGAGAGGGCATTGCGCGCATATTTCGGGATTCGATCGATAATCTCTAAGCCCTTTACGGTTAGTCGTTCGGTAGGTTAGCTCTTGGTTGCCAGGGCAGACATAAACATTTTTTTGAGCATCATACGTGAAATGATCTTTTGGGAAAACCCCATAATCTCGAGACTGCCGATCTGGAATTACCGCCATAATTTCTAGCTTCGATGTTTTGTGGCAAACATAAGGGGTCCAGTAGCCTGAATCAAGGGCGACCGCTTCAATAGTAGATCGGAAGTTAAATTTGCTTAGTTGGTGCTCTAGACGTTCGATGTAAACAACAGAGTCATTAAC
>NZ_JAVFVT010000098.1 GCF_030929555.1 Paenibacillus sp. LHD-117
GTCATACTCCTCGTAGCGAATCGCATTTTCGAGATGGACGAGCTGATTACGGGCGTTGTACGTATATTTCGTGCCGATGATCGTATACCCTTTGCCGACCTCGCGAATCCGTTCAAAAATCTTCTTCTGTTCGCCCGGCGGCAGGTTAACTTCGCCGTTGACGATGTTGTCGATCGCGGCCAGCAGATGCTCGATTTGACCTGTCTCGAACATCGTGGCCACTTCCGTACTCGTTCCAATTCAAGCTTATGGTACGCTATCTACCGAGATTTGCGAAAACGAAGGTAAGGTATTCGGAGTAAAACATGGTGGTATCTAATAATTTTGGGACTTTTGCATGGTTAGTGGATTGTAATAAAAGGGTATATTTTTCAAGTATTGCATGTGCGTACAGGCATACATGACTTATGCAGTTCATGAGATTAACCGGTAATTGTGAGAATTTATGCTTGAATAAACCGGCCACATGGTCATGGAGAGAATCTTGGGCCAGTATGCGGAAATAAGGCTTGCA
>NZ_JAVFVT010000099.1 GCF_030929555.1 Paenibacillus sp. LHD-117
AGCTTGCGCTGCTTTGTTCGTTTGTTCCTTGATTAGATAACCAATGGTTGGAACAAAAGAACAAGATGCATCTCAATCTTCAATAAACTTCGCTTAACTTCAACGGCTTGGCTCGCTTTTGCGAAACCAGCTCGCTGCTAGTTTAAAACAGCTAAAGGATGTTTCAGCAATTTTCTTTCGTTATCCAGTTTTCAAGGTGCAATTTTTGGGTTTTCACACCCGCTTTGCGACGTCCATTCCGCACCTGATGACTCGACTTCCTGAATTGCTTCAAGGTCGGCATCGGAAACTTCATTAGATATCGCATATGCTGCTTTGAGTTTTCTTCGATGAAGTTTCCGATACTCTCCCAGTGGGAGAGACGACGGAGCCTACATCTCAGATATACCCGCTTGGCGACGTCCTACTCTCCCAGGACCCTGCGGTCCAAGTACCATTGGCGCTGGAGGGCTTAACGGTCGTGTTCGGTATGGGAACGCGTGGTTCCCCTCCGCCATCGCCAC